>NZ_CBXV010000006.1 GCF_000820845.2 Pyrinomonas methylaliphatogenes
GACGATCACGGTGCCGGGCTGGACGGAATCGACGATACGCCGACTGAGTACGTGGTCGCAGTCGCGCCGGAAGCGGTTGACCTTCCCGGCCAGCTTACGCAGGTGCCTCTTGGCCGAGCGGGTGCCTTTGCGCTGGAGACTGCGACGGAGCCGGAAGTACCGGCGCTCGATCTCCTTCCAGCGGCGTTTCCCAAAGAAGCGATTGTGGGAGCAGACGGCAGGGCGCGAAAGGCCCATGTCCACCCCAACGACATCTCCAGACGGCTGGAACTCCACGTCGGGGATGGTGACGACGATATGCAGCCAGAACCGGCCTTTGCGATGGATCATGTCGGCGCTGTCGAAGCCGACGGCCTGATCCAGAATGCCCTGGGTGTGTGGATCGAGGGCGAACGGCACTTTGAGCCGCCCCGCCACGGACGCGAGGCTCACACGCGCCCTTGGCGGCGCGAAGCGTGTAGGTGCGTGCGTCGTACCGAATAGGGCACAGACGGCTTCTAGGCTGGGACGCCTTCTTGCCTCGCCTTGCGCGGCCAAGCGCACTCCTCAGCGCCTCGCGGGCGCGTTCCCTGGCGGCGACCACAAGCTGGGACGGGAGCGCTGGGAATCGCTCGCGCAAGGCGCGATAGGTGGCATGGTGGAGCCGGACGCCGTTCCTCTCCTGGTGCTGCCAACCATACGCGCACACGGCGTTGAAGCATTCGGTGTGCTGGCGGAGGGTTTCCCGGAGCGCGTCCGCCTGCTCGGGGGTCGGTTTCAGCCCGACCCGAATCGTCCGCTGCATGCTCATATGCTACTGCTACCACATTTCACGAGAGGAGGGAAGGCGGCGCTCCTCCCCAGCCCTGAAGGGCGGGGTCTGCGGCGCCGCTGCAGTCAGATGAGGAATTTTTCAAAATCTCGAACGGCGCGCTCAATCGAGCGCGCCGTTCGATTTGAATCCGCGCCCCAAGCTAGCTCACTTGTCGCAACGTGATCCTTTCGCTCGAGACCTTAGCTTGCCGTTCGGAGGTCAATTTCTCGAGTTCATCGATGTGCATCTGCTCTTCGGCCATGCGTTCTTCGAGCTGAAATTGCGTGGCGCGCTCGGCATCCGTACAGGCCTCCCAAGCCGCGACATATGCGGCCATCGCCTCACGCTCTAGCTCGAGATCTTGCTTGAGCATCTCGGCCAAGTCGGTCGATTGCCTGATCACCGCCGGCTCGACGGTCGGCACGCCGCCCAATGAGACGATCTTGTCGCCGAGCGTCGTGGCGTGCTCATGCGCCTCCTCCGATTGCTTGCGGAAGAACTCGCGATAGACCTCCCGTTCTGGTCCAGTGACGAGAAAGCTGTGCTGCAGATATTGGATCACACCGGCAAGCTCCAAACTCAAAGCCCGATTCAACGCCTCGATCAATTTCGTATTAGCCATCTTCACATCCTCCAGAATGAACTGCTGACAACATGGGATGATATCGAAGGCCATCCCGCGTGTCAACGTAAATATTTGACTACCAACAACTTAGCAATGAACTTCAATTTCGATTCCGCCGTCAGGTGACGGCCCCGCCATCGATGATGACGATCTCGCCGTTCATGAAAGAGTTACGGTCGCTGACCATGAAGGCGGCGTATTCGGCGAGTTCTTCCGGGCGGCCCAGCCGTCCGCGCGAGACCCAGAAGTCATGCATCTCGAGCAGACGCGCGGGCAACGTGTGGGCCAGTTCCGTGTCGAAGATCCCGGCGGCGATGGCGTTGACCGTGATGCCGAAAGCGGCGGCTTCGCGCGACAGGCATTTCGTAAAACCGATCATCGCCGCTTTCGAGGTCGCATAATGGACCGAGGTCGGAAGCGCGCGGATGGCCGCAATCGAAGTGATGTTCAAGATGGTGCCGCGCCGTTGGCGGATCATCTGTTTGTAGATCGGCTTGGTCACGGCGAAGAGGCTATTGACGTTAGTGTTGATCACCTCATCCCACGCGCGGTCGGTAGTGGTCGCGAAATTGTCGCCGCGATTGATGGCCGCGTTATTGACGAGGATGTCTATGCCGCCCCACGCTTCGACGAGTTCACGCGTGACGCGCTTCATGCCGACGCGATCGGTGACGGAGACTTTGAAGGCTAGCCCGCGCCGCCCGTGAGCTTTGATCTTGGCGAGCACCTGTTCGGCAAGGTCATCGCGCGACTGGTAGTTGAACGCGACGTCGGCACCTTCGCGGGCGAAGACTTCGCATATCGCCGCGCCAATGCCGCGCGTGCCGCCCGTGACGAAGGCGCGTTTCCCTTCGAGAAGCAGACTCAACTTCGACCCTTCCTCAAAAAAGCCCGCGACCAAGGCGGGCGTACTGAACGAAGACTTTTATAAACTCAAAGGCGCGATTCTTGCAAACGTCGTTCGCTTCGAGTCGAGGTTTCGATCGAGCGAGAGATGAGCCGAGTTGAATGGATTTCGCCCCCTTCGCGCGATGATGAATTGAGCGGCGGCGATGCCCGTCAGCCAGCTCTTTCGGCATCCAACTCTGGCGTAGATGGCAGCAACGCGGCGATCTCTTCGACGATGCGCCGCGTCGCGTGCGGGATGACGAGGCTAGCGGCGGCGGCGCGCATCGAAGCGTAGTAGCGCGCGTCTTCCATCATGCGCCGGATGATGGGGATGACATCAGAGGCGCGCGTCAGCAGCACGCCCGCGCCGCGCCGCGCGAGCTCGCGCGCGGCACCGGCCTCTTGCGGCATGGGCGGCGTGATCGCGTCGGCGATGATCGGCACGCGACAGGTCAAAGCCTCAAAGGTCGTCAATCCGCCCAGCTTCGAGATCATGACGCTCGCAGCGCGCATGAGTTGTTCGATCTGTTCCGTGTAGCCGACGACCTTGACGGGAAAGCGCGCGCGGCGGGCGAGGCGTTCGGCCTTCAGGCGAAGCTTCTCGTTCCTTCCCGCGAGAAAGATCGCCTGAACGTCGAGGTCGCCGCGCACAAGTTCGCGAAAGATCTTCGGGATGTTGCCGCCGCCTATCCAACCGGCGTTGATGAAGACGGTGAACTTTTCGGGATGAAGGCCGAGCGCGCGACGGGCTTCGCGCGCCTCGCGCTCGTCAGCCTCTGACCACTCGAATTTCGGATGGACCGGCATGCCGCAGACCTTTATACGCTCCGGCGAGATGCCATAATCGATCAACTGTTGCCGCGCCTCTTCGCTGGCGACCAAGTAGAGGCGCACATCATCGCAGGCCCAACCGCGCCAGAAACCATAGAAAGGGTCCGTGACGACCGTGACGAGCGGGATGCGATCGGCCAAACCGAGTTCTTTGAGAACGCGCGCGATGCCGTGTTGCGTTAAGGGATGAACGCTGATGATGATGTGTGGGCACCAACGCTCGAACAGCTCGCGCACGTAGCCGACCGTTCGCCGGTAGAAGAAGTCGCGCGTTTCGGGCCGGAACCGGTTGACGGCCCAATAAAGATATTTCATCCAGTGTTGCCTGTGGCGCAACATCCAGTTGTAGAACCGGACCAGCCGCGCCGTCAGCGCGTGAGCCTCTTCGATGGCGCGCACGACGCGCACGGCGTAGGAATCGCTGCGGAAGAAACGTTGCACGCCGGCGACGATGGCCGCCGCCGCCGAGCGGTGCCCACCGCCCGTGTCCGAGGAGATGATGAGGATCTTGGGCGCGAAAGGGCGCTGAGTCCCGGGCCGATACAGTGCGAGCGGGGGCCGTCTTGCCTCGCCCCGTTTGAGCTGAGCCTTCTCTTCGTTCATCCTCGACTGCAGATCATCGTTCGAATTCAAGCTCGGCGTCTCTTCAATCAAGCTCATCTCGCAAAGAGGTTGCCCCTTCAGATTTCGACCGCCACACCTTCGCCCTCCTCCGCTTCGGCGCGTTCGTACTCGCGGCGCGCCCGCTTCATCTCGCGCTCGAGCCGCTTGATCTGGATCAGGTGCTTCGGGTTGAATGGAAGCGACGGATAGTAACAGTTCGACTCGTGCGTGCAGAAGCAGCCATCAGCCACTTTGCGCCGTCGCGCTTTCATCGCCGGCGAGTTCCACAATCGCCAGAAGTTCCAATCGTAATCGCGCAAATTTCCGACGGGCGCGAGATTTTCGCATGAGGAGACCGTCCCTTCGTCATAGATGACCGCTCCCGCCGTTCCCGCATAACAACGAAGCTGCGCGCGATTCTCCTCTTTCGTCTTCGCGATCAGCCCGTGCATGTAGATGTCGATCGCCGCTTTGAAGAAACCGGCTTCGCCCGTGTAGTTGTTTTTGATCGCCGCTTGGCGCGAGTCCTCATCGATCATCTTCGAAAGGCGCGCGTAGATCGCGTGATCGAATTCGAGCTCGCGCGGATCGGCTGAAGGCGGGCGGATGTAGTTGATGTTCACCTTGTCGGGTTTGAGTTCGTACTTCAGAAAGTCGTACCACTCGAAGATGCGATCTTGATTCGAACGCATGACGCACGTACAGGTCTGTACGTCGAGACGATTGTTGTACTGGCGCTTCATCGCTTGAAGTTGACGCGCCGTGTCGATGGCGATGTCCCACGAGCCGGGCTTCTGGCGGATCTTCTCGTGCTCCTCTTTCAACCCATCGATGCCGAGCGCGACAGCGACGTTCAACTTCGGGCACTCTTCGAGGATGCGCGCCACGTCGGGCAGGATGCGCTTTTGGATCTGCCCGTTGCTCATCAGATAGACCGATTCGAGCCGGTTGTTTTCGTAGAAGGCGCGCACGATCTCCGGCAAATCCTTGCGCGTGAAGGGTTCGCCGCCAGCGATGATCAGCACGCCGAGGTTGCCGCCGAGCGTCTCCGCGATCCGTTGGATCTCGTGCGTCTTCATCTGCAGCTTCTTGCGCGGACGATCGTCCAGCTCTTCCGTGAAGAAGCAATGCGTGCAGCGCATATCGCACACGGACGTAACCAGGATATTGAGCAACACCGGAGCAAATGGCTGGCCCACAGCCATGCGCGCGTAGCGTTTGAGCAGCTCTCGCGTCGTGTAATCCATCTTCGCTTTGAGATAACTCCCCTCGATCTTTTCTGGGCGCAAACGCCTCGCATGAATCCTAGCAGATGCGGCGCGATGGCGCACGTGCTGACGAGGCATCTTGGGGCAATTCGCGCGCCGCGACTTGTGGGCCGGTCCGGCAGGCGTTACGAGGAGGTTCCCGAACGCTCTTCGCGCACGTTGATGCCGAGCGCGCGCATGCGGCGGTAGAGGTGGCTGCGATCTATCCCCATCAACTCCGCCGCGCGTGAGACGTTGCCTTCGGCTTCGGCCAACTTTCGTTTGATGTATTCGCGCTGATAGGCTTCGCTGGCTTCCTTGAAGGAGGGGAATTTGGTCTGCGTGACGGGCGCGGCGTCGCCGCCGAGCGGCGGCAGATCTTTGGCGCGCACTCTGACAGGCGTGTGCATGATGACGACGCGCTCGACCGTGTTCCGGAGTTCGCGCACGTTGCCGGGCCACGAATGCTGCTGCAATCTCTCCATCGCTTCCGGGGTGAACTCTTTCGGCTCTTTGCCGTACGCGGCGGAGAAGCGGCGGTTGAAATGTTCGACCAGAAGCGGCACGTCTTCCAATCGTTCGCGCAGCGGCGGGATCTCGAATGGGATGACGTTCAGCCGGTAGAAGAGATCGGCGCGAAACGTCCCGCGCTCGATCTCCGCCTCGAGCCGTTTATTGGTCGCGGCGATGATGCGCACATCCACTTTGACGGTCGAGGTGCTGCCGACGGGTTCAAACCTCTGCTCTTCGAGCACGCGCAGGACTTTGGCTTGCACGCGCGCGCTCATATCGCCCACCTCGTCGAGAAAGAGCGTTGCGCCATCGGCCAGTTCGAACTTCCCCTTCTTCGCCGCGGTCGCGCCCGTAAAGGCGCCCTTGATGTGGCCGAAGAGTTCCGATTCGATCAGTTCATCGGGGATCGCTGCGCAGTTAAGCTCGACGAAAGGGGCCGCGGCGCGACGCGAGGCGGCGTGAATGGCGCGCGCGACCAACTCTTTGCCCGTTCCCGATTCGCCGTAAATAAGCACGCGACCGTCAGTCGGCGCGACGAGCGCGATCTGCTGTCGCACGGCGCGCATGGCGACCGATTCGCCGATGAGTTCGTACTCGCTGCGCAACTTCGCCTTGAACGCCGCGTTCATGCGTTCGAGTTCCAGTTGCCGCAGCGCGTTGCGCACCGTCAGCACGGTCTTTTCGACCGAGAGCGGTTTTTCGATGAAGTCGAAAGCGCCGAGCTTGGTCGCGCGCACGGCGGTCTCGATCGTCCCGTGCCCCGAGATCATGACGATGGCCGCATCGACGCCGCTTTCGCGCAAACGGCGCAGCGTCTCCAAACCGTCTATCCCGGGGAGCCACACGTCGAGCAGGATGCAATCGTAAGCGCGCTGCTCGATCGCTCTCAGACACTCTTCGCCGCTCGCGACCGCCTCCGCCACATATCCCTCGTCCTCTAGGACGGCGCGAAGCGCGTCGCGTATGCTCTGCTCATCATCGACGATCAACACCACGTTCGGCATCTCTCACTGCCGGCGCGCCGGACTCCTGATCTAACTCTGTTGCGCTTCGTGCGTCTGGCGCTCTTCGGTAACAGGCAACTCGATGATGAAGCGCGCGCCACGCGGGCGGTTCGCATCGGCGCGGATCCGCCCACCATGCTCGATCACGATGCGTTGGACGATCGCCAAACCTAAACCGGTGCCGCGCCCGCGCGTCGAGAAGTATGGCTGAAAGATATGCGGGAAGTCGCGCGGCGCGATCCCATGTCCCGTGTCAACGACTTCAAGCAACAGTAACGCTCGCGATGGGTCATAACCCGTGGCAACGGTGATGCGCCGTTCGCCCTCGACTTCGGCGAGCGCTTCGAGCGCGTTATCGATCAGATTGACGAGCGCACGCTTCATCTGTTCCGCATCGAGCAACGCGACCGGCAGATGCGGAGCTAGCTGCACGTCTAAGCGCACATCGCCCAAACGCTCTTCGTAAAGGGCGATGGCGCGCCGGACCACTTCATTCAGGTCATGCGTCTCAAGCCGCACGCGCGGCAGACGCGCGAAGCGCGCGAACTCATCGACCATCGCTTTGAGCCCGGCGACTTCGCGCACGATCGTCGTCGTTCCCTCTTCGACGATGCGCGCGATGCGCTCGCGCTCGCTCCCGTCGCCATCCGCGAGGCGATGGAAATGGCGCGCGATGCGCTCCGCAGAGAGCTGGATCGGCGTCAACGGATTTTTGATCTCATGCGCCATGCGTCGCGCGACCTCGCTCCACGCGGCCACACGTTGCGCTTCGAGCAGATCCGACAGATCCTCCATGACGACGACCACGCCGCGCCGTTCGTTCAAGCGCGGACGCAGCGCCGTCGCCGTCAAAGCCACGGGCACGGGATCGCTCTCACCTGAAGCGGAACGTATAAGTTGCGTCTGTTCGGTCGCGCGCCCGCTTCGTCGCGCGCGCCGGATGACGCGCGCCAGCGCCGCATGATCCTCAGCGCAGACGATCTCCGAAAGCCTTCGCCCGACGACGTCCGATCCTCTTCCGAGCAACAGGATGGCGAGCGCCGCCGCGTTGATCGTCGTCACGCGATCATCCTCATCGAGCGAGATGACGCCCGTCGAAAGAGATTCTAGAACCGTCTCGATGTAATTGCTCCGTTCTTCGAGCGCCAAATTCTTCTCGCGCAACTCGGCTGCGTTCGCCTCTAGGTGCCGCCTGTTCTCCTCGAGCTGCGCGGTCATCTGATTGAACGACTCGGCGAGAAGGGCGAGCTCATCTTCAGCGATTCCGGTAACACGATGCGCCAGATTGCCGCGTGCTACTTCGTTAGCCGCTTCAGCGAGAGCGCGGATAGGCGTGGCGATGCCGCGCGAAAGATAGAGCGCCGTCCAGCTCGAAGCGAACAATAGCAGAAGCGTCAGCAAACCGAGCGTCGAAAGGCCGAGAAGACGGACGCGCCGTTGCCTTTCGCGCAGGCGCTCATAGGTCTCAGCCCCAGCGACGATGCGGGCCAGGTGGTCGTCCCCCTGATTGCGGCGAATGGCGATCAAACGCGCGCCGTCAGCCAAAGGCGCGCTGGCCATGATGAACTCTTCGCTCAGATCCTCACCGGCGGCGGCTCGTCCCAAAGCATCATCGAGCCTAACGTCGGGCGAAATGAGATGCTTCGCCCTCAAGTTTCCATCAGCCGCGACGATCGCCAGTCCATCGAACGCGCCTGAAGAAGCTACCCGCGCCAAATCTTCGCTACTCCCTTCTGCTCCCTCCAAAGCCAGCGCGGCGAGCGCGGTCGCCTCACGCAGGTGGGCCGAGTCTTCTTGCACGTCGCCTTGCTGAGCCAATCGCGCTTCGTTGACGACATCTTCAGGCAAACGGCTGAACCACTTTTCGAGCGAACGATTGAGGAAGATGTAAGAGAAGACGGCCATCGCCGTGATCGGCAACAGGCTGACGACGATGAAGTAAACGACCAGTCGCGTTTTGATCTTCGATCCGAGCTGCCGTTCGCGCCTTTCTTGGCGCAGTTTCAGCAGATTGCGAACGAAGATGAAGCTGAAGATGATGAAGGCGATGAAATTGAGCGTCGAAAGCGCATAAAGGAGGAGCGTCTCCGAAGCCGTGTCAGGCGTCAGGATCTCCCATAATCCGAGCGCCTGCTGCGCGACGAGGAAGAAGAGCAAGATGAGGACGAGGCTGCCGAGCAACCAAAGGATGCTGCGCCGCCGGTGCGGTGAAGACCGCTCCTTCTCCTCGCTCAACTCGACCCGCCCCATGCCTTTTTGCGAAGGCACAGTTTATCATGGCAGGGCGCCAAAGCGCATGTGCGCGGCAAACGACCGGATCCGTGAGTTTGAAGATGAATGGGAACCGAATCCTCTTCGACGAGCATGGCCGACTGAGGAGCGGCCTTCGCTTCGCCTTCTTCGCCCTAACCTTCTTTTTCGCGCTCGCCTTGTCGGGAAGTTTGGCGTGGTTGGCCGCCTTTCTCCTCGCCGGGCGCTCAGCGGAGGCGACGAACCATCTCCTAGCCGGTCCAGTCGGACTCATCGTCCAATCCGTCATCATGCTGACGTCAGCGACGCTTCTCGGTTGGTTCTGCGGGCGCATCTTCGAGAACCTGCCTTTTCGCGCGCTCGGATGGGACTTGAGACCGGGTTGGTGGCGAGATCTGTTGCGCGGCTCGGCGCTAGGCGCTGCCTCGCTCTTCTTAGCGGTGATCATCGCTTGGCTCGCTGGAAGCGTGCGCTTCGCCGCCAACCATTCATCATCGAGCGCGAACGTCTTGCGGACGCTTCTTCTCACCCTCGTCACTTTCATCCTCGCCGCCGCCGCCGAAGAAGCGACCTTTCGCGGCTACCCGCTGCAGACGCTTCTGCGCTCCCTTCCCGTCTGGATAGCCATCGTCCCTTCCTCGCTCGCTTTCGCACTGGTCCATCTGGCGAACCCTCATGCCGCACCCGGTTTCACGCTCATCAACACGTTTCTAGCCGGAGTTTGGTTATCGGTCGCCTACCTCCGCGCGCGGAATCTGTGGTTCCCTCTGGGAGCGCACTGGGCGTGGAACTGGACGCAAGGCGCCGTGCTCGGCCTTCCCGTAAGCGGGATCACGCGCCTTACCGAATCATCGCTCCTACGCACGCAAGAGGTCGGCCCAGACTGGCTAACCGGCGGAGCTTATGGGATCGAAGGCGGTTTCGCTTGCACGTTGGCGCTCATCGCCTCGACGATCGTCCTCGCTCGCCCCTCAAGGCTCACGAGGTCTCAGGGTGAGATCTCCGCTCGCTAAAAGGGCTAAAAGCCGGAACTGAGCGGTCCGGCGGCAACGTGCTCGAAAGTATCCGCTCGCTAAAAAGCTAAAAGGCGGACCTCAAAGGCCCGCTTCCCTCCCAACGGGGAAGAAACCGATTGGCCGCCTTCATCGTTCGTCGATCGGCACGTAAGGCACATCGCGCGGGCCGATATACTCAGCGCGCGGGCGAATCAAGCGGTTGTTGGCGTACTGTTCGAGTATGTGACCGGTCCAACCTGAAATGCGACTGATGGCGAAGATCGGCGTGAACAGATCGAGCGGGATGCCCATCATATAGTAGGTCGAGGCGGAATAGAAATCGACGTTCGGATAGAGCCCCTTTTCGCGCATCATCACCTCTTCGATCTTGCGCGACATTTCGTACCAGCGGAGATCGCCCTTCGCCTCGCCCATCTCGCGCGAGAACTGCCGAAGCCACGTCGCGCGCGGATCCTCCGTGCGATAGACGCGATGGCCGAAGCCCATGACCTTCTTCTTCTGCGCGAGGGCGTTTTTGATGTACGGCTCGACGTTCTCGATGCTGCCGATCTCGAGCAGCATCTTCATCACCGCCGTATTGGCGCCGCCATGGAGCGGTCCGGACAGAGCGCCGATGGCACCCGTCACGGCGGCGTACATATCGGCCAAAGTCGCCGCGATGACTCGCCCCGTGAAGGTCGAGGCGTTCAGCTCATGGTCGGCATGCAGGATCAGAGCGACATCGAAGATGCGCGCTTCGCGCTCGCCCGGCATCTCGCCGCGTAACATGTAGAGGAAGTTGGTGGCGATGTTCAATTCGGGCTTCGGCGCAACAGGTTCTTTGCCGTTGCGCAAGCGATCGAATGCGGCGACGATGACGGGAAGTCGCGCCGTCAAACGGGTGGCGATCCTCAAACTCGCTTCGCGCGAAGTTTGATGCGCATCCTCGTCGTAGAAAGAGAGCGATGAGACCGCCGTGCGCAAGACATCCATCGGATCGGCTTCGCGCGGGATGCGCCGCAACATCTCGATGACGCCTTCGGGCACCTGCTGCGCAGCGGCGAGCGCCTCCTTCAACTCATCCAATTCGGCGCGTTTCGGCAAACGCCCATGCCACAAAAGAAAAACGACCTCTTCGAAGGTCGAGTGGCGCGCCAGATCATGTATGTTTATGCCTTGGTAGATGAGTATGCCTTTGATGCCATCGATGTCGCCGATGGAGGATTGAGCGGCGACGACGCCTTCTAGGCCAGCCGGAGTAGCCCCCTTGCTAGTCGCAGAAGTATCTTTTGCCGTATCCATGCTGTCTTTCCTTGTTCAATGATTTAACAAAACTGAAGATAGCACTCCCGCGCAAATAGTGTCAAACGAAGGCTTTTTTCACGAGCCCCAAGGCGCATCAATCTCCGGCCAAGCGAACGATGATCTCTTGTCCACGCACGAGGCCGAGCTTTTGCGCCGCCGAATCGAGCTTGATGACGATCTCCAGAAAACCGGCGCTACCCCACACGGCAAACGGCTCATCGGTTGTCCCCTCGTCGAAGAAGCGGCGAAAGGAGCTGATCTTTCGCCCGTTCGCCAAAAGATGGGCGCCGCGCGCGATCATCTCTTCGGTCAGATCAGCGCGCGTCAGGTTCGTGATGCAATTGCCGAAACGATCGATGTGGACTATTCTGGCACGCATCTCATTCTCGCCCACTCGTTGCGGCGCCAACGGTTCCAACTGGACCAGATCATCGATCGGCGGACCGAACTCCTCGGGCGGGACACCGAGCGTCAAAGAAGCGGCGACAGGTGCGAAGATATCGCGCCCGTGAAACGTCGCGCTGACCGGATGGCGGAAGAAGCGTTCGTTCGTCAGATGGAACGCGCGAACCTCTCCTTCGCGCTCGCAAACGTAGCTGAAGAGGCCGTTGTCCGGCCCGATGAAGAAATAACGCGGCGTGACGATCAAGATGGGCCGCCGCGCGGAACCGACGCCCGGATCGACCACGGCCACATGGACGGTCCGCTCCGGATACTCACGATAAGCTGCAAGCAGGATGAAGGCCCCCGCGCGTATGTCATGAGCGGGGATCTCGTGAGTGATATCGAAGATGCGCGCCTGCGGGTTCCTGGCGAGGATCACCCCGCGCATCGCGCCGACGAAGTAATCGCTCGTCCCGAAATCGGTCGCTAGCGTGATGAACATCCCACCCCCTGCCGCGCGGAAGAGATCTCTCGGCATTCTCCGGACCAGCGATCCGAAGCCGATCGAAGCTCGTCAGCGTGGCGCGATCTCGTCACTGAACGCGCGTATCCGTATTGGTGCGGATGCGGAGCTTCTGTCCGCGCGTCAAGCGCACATCCTCACCGCGCGAAGCGATCGCCCCGCCTGCACCGGCAGCCGCGCCGATCACCGCGCCGATGGCCGCCCCCTTGCCGCCGCCAGCGATCGCCCCGATCAACGCCCCGAGACCGGCGCCGGCACCGACCTTCACGGCGTCATCCTTAGTCGAATCTTTGCCCTTCACGCCGCCTTCCGGATCGACGCTGCCGGCGTTTGAAACGCCCTCGGGCACGACCTCGATCAACTGCGCTTTGATGTTCGCCCACCGACCATCGGGCAGACGTATCTGCTCGAAGTCGAGCTCGAGTTCAGCCGTCCCACGCACTCTGCCGGCCCTTTTGACGCGCTCGACTCGCCCGTCGAGTATCGCTCCAGCGTATTCGGCGGGCTCAACGATACGCGCTTGGAAGCGATCGCCACGCTGACTTGCGTCGGTCGAAAGATTGGTCAGCAACTCGGCAACCATCGTCGTTCCCGATGGGATGTAAATGGCCCCGCCGCTTGCCGCAGTTGAAGAGACGTTCGTCGAGGGCGCGTTCGAAGGGATGTTCGCCGTTTGTCCCTCTTGCGACGTTTCGGTTGCGGTTTCGGTCGCGTTCGATGCAGCATCGCGGCGCGCGAGATTGGCCGGGATCGTCGAATCGAAGTCGCGCCCGTCATAGCCGGCTTCATAGCCGGCTTCGAACCCTTGACGATAGCCATCACGGTAATCCTCGAGCGAGCCGTAGTTCGGCGAGTAGGCTCGATCGGCCCGCCGGTAATCCTCTTCATCGCGGAAATCGCGCGGGGCGCCGCTGTTTCGATCACGCAGTCCGGCCTGATAGCCATCTGAGTAACCCGTTCGATAACCGCGTTCGAGCGTCGCACGTTGCTGCGGCGCGGTCGATTGCGCCGCGATCGCCGGAGTCCAAACCAACGCCCAGATGAGCGCTCCAACGGCCATTTTCTCCATCAGCTTCATCGGTCCATCTCCTCTCGCTCATTCGAACCAACGCTCTTGACGAGGCGGCGCGAGCCTTCACGCGATTTTACGCTAATCCATAAACGCGCATTGTGCAAGCGCCGACCATCAATAAAAATCGGCCCCGCAGTCCAGCTTGACGCTTCGACGATCATCTGGCTAGACTCGAAACCGAGCCACTCGACCAATCAGATGCCGACAGACCGTCTGAAGTTGTTGCCGAGCGGATCTTTTGGCGCTTCCTGACGCATCTAACTAACCGGCAAGGTCGCTTTTCGATGAAACGCCGAGTCTATTTGGATCACAGCGCGACGACGCCCATCGACCCGCGCGTCGTTGAAGCGATGCTGCCCTATTTGACCGAGAAGTTCGGCAATCCGTCGAGCGTGCATCTGTTCGGGCAAGAGGCGCGGGCGGCGGTCGATCGCGCGCGTCAGTTGGTGGCCGAGTTGATCGGCGCGCAGCCTCAGGAGCTGATCTTCGTTTCGAGCGGAACGGAGGCGAACAACCTAGCCATTCGCGGCATCGCCGAGCGCGCTGCCCCGTATGGACGCCACATCATCACCTCGGCGATCGAACACCCTTCGGTACGCGGCGTCTGCCAAGCGCTAGAGCAACGCGGGTGGGAGGTGACGCGCTTGCCCGTCGGCGAAGATGGCCTCGTGCGCGTCGAAGACGTGCGCGCCGCCATCCGTCCTGACACGGTGCTCATCACCATCATGCTCGCCAACAACGAGATCGGCACGATTCAGCCCATCGCCGAGATCTCCCATCTCGTGCGCGAAGAGCGCCAGCGCGGCCACCGCCATCTCTGGTTTCACACCGACGCCGTGCAGGCTGCCGGACGCATGGCGATCAACGTCGCGGAACTGGGCTGCGATCTGCTCTCGCTATCGGGGCACAAACTTTACGCCCCTAAGGGCATCGGCGCACTCTACGTGCGGCGCGGCGTGCAACTTGCGCCGCAGATGCTCGGCGGCCATCAAGAGCGCGACCGCCGCGCTGGGACTGAAGCGGTGCCGCTCATCGTCGCTTTCGGCAAAGCGGCGGAACTCGCACGTCAGGAACTCGACGCGCGGATCGAACGCATGCGCGCGCTGCGCGATCGGTTCGAAAGAGGGGTCGCCGAGCGCATCACGGATGTCGTTTTCAACGGCCATCGCGAGCGCCGTTTGCCCCATCTGTCCAACATCTCTTTCCGGTACATCGAAGGCGAAGGGTTGCTCATCAATCTCGATCTTCAAGGCATCGCCGTCTCGACCGGATCGGCCTGCTCATCAGGCACGCTCGAACCTTCGCCCGTCATCCGCGCCCTCGGTCGCGACGAAGAGCTTGCGCGCGGTGCCGTGCGCTTCAGCCTCGGCAAAGATACGAGCGAAGAGGATATCGATTACGTGCTCGAAGTCCTGCCGCAAGCGGTGGAGAGTTTGCGCCGCATCTCTCCGCTCTATCATAGAGCCTTGGGCGAGCGCGCTGAAAGATCGCCATCGAACTGACTCGACGAAACAGATCGCGCTGGCTCGATCCGGCGCGAACGATCGCGAAGATGTATTCCGAGATCTTCAAAGATCATCTGACTCATCCGCGCAATGCCGGCGAATTGGCCGATCCAAGCGTGGTCGTCGAAGAATCGAACCCGATCTGCGGCGACCGATTGCGACTTGCGTTGCGCGTGTGCGAAGGGCGAATAGAAGAGGCTCGATTTCTCGCTTATGGATGCCCGCCGACGCTCGTCTGCGGATCGATCATCACGGAGATGATCGCCGGGTTGAGCGTTCAAGATGCGGCGCGTTTGACGCGGCAAGACTTGCTCGACAAATTGGGCGGGCTCCCATCGCGTAAGATGCATGCTGCCGCGCTCGCCATCGAGACGTTACGCCTCGCACTTGAAAGACTTCGCGGCGACTGAAGCGGTCGCTCAGATCGAGCCGACGGTTGAGTGTTTCAAGAAAGATTTCGAGCTTCGTGGCGACTGAAGAGGGCGCTCAGATCCTCTCCTCGCGAAGCAACCTGTAGACTGACCGGAGCGGCAGCCCGACGACGTTCCAATAATCGCCATCGAGTTTCGAGATGAAAAGCGCTGCCCGGCCCTGTACGGCATAGGCTCCGGCTTTATCCATCGGCTCGCCAGTCGCAACATACCAAGCGATCTCTTCTTCGCTCATCTCCGCAAACAGGACGCGCGTTCGCTCATGCGCGACGAGAGATCTTTTGTTTTCAGCTCGCACGAGCGCGATCCCAGTCAAAACATCGTGCCATCGCCCGCTGAGCTTGCGGAGCATACGGCGTGCGTCCTCTTCATCGCGCGGTTTACCCAGCATCTCGCCCTCGACGACGACGACCGTATCGGCACCGAGCACAAGCCCGCACAAGCGCCTTTCGGCGACGAACATCGCCTTCTCCCGCGCGAGGCGCTCGACATACTGCACGGGCGTCTCATCCCGTTTCACCGATTCATCGACATCCGCGACGCAAGTTTCGAAGGGCCAGCCGACGGCGCGCAATATCTCGGCCCGCCGCGGACTGGCCGAAGCGAGGATGAGCGGTTCGAAAAATCCGATCGCATCATTCATCGTCAACTGTCCTTGTGGCCTCTTATCTTTTCCGCTACACTTAAGCGCTTCGCAACTGACGAAGTTTTATCATCATCGGCAGCGCGGCAGTCAACCGATGGACGAATTGATCAGAGCCTTGCCGTTGCTCCTTCGCGCAGCAGGCGACAACGAGGAAGTGGCCGAAGCGGCGGTGTTCGTCGCCTGGCGGCGCGTCGCGGGAGAAGGGTTACGTTATCACGCCATCCCTTTCCGCCTCTATCGGCGCACGTTGATCGTCGCCGTGCCCGATGCCACATGGCAAAGGCAGATCGAAAAGATCAGCGGGCAATTGATCTTTCGCCTCAACTCGCTGCTCGGGCAACCCATCGTCACCTACATCGAGTTCCGCGTCGATCCTCAAACGGTCCAGCGGGAACGCGCACGTCGGCAACGGATCAGCTATTTCGTTGACGAAGAACAGGCGCTCCGCCGCGCCGAAGGGTTGCGCGTCGCTGCCGGCAAGATTCGCGATGAGGCCCTACGCCGCCGCTTCCTGCTCGCTGCCGGAAGTTGCCTCGATCGCATTGAGCGGTCGGAGAAGATTGACGAATAGATCGTCACAGAGGATCAAGAGCCATGTTGATCACGGAAGCTGATATCGAGAAACTGGCTACGCTTGCGCGATTGGAGATCACAGAAGAAGAGCGGCGCGCGCTTACGCCGCAGATCGCTTCAATCATCGCCTACGTCGAACAGTTGAACGAGCTCGATACGAGCGAAGTCGAGCCGGCTATCGGCGGGCTGACGCCGGAAGGCGAGCGCACGCCGACGATGCGCGATGATGAGGTTCGACCTTCGCTCGGCCAGAAGGTCGCGCTGGAAGAGGCGCCGGATCCGGCGCTGGGCTATTTCCGCGTGCCCAAAGTGCTCTAGCGCTCCCCAAAGTCAGGAAGATCGGAACTCGATCTTCACCGATTCTCTATCAACCATCGCCACTCATTAGGATTCGAAGATGAGCTATTTGGATTGCGATCTCGAAGAACTTCGGCAAAAGATCGTCTCTCGTGAAGTCAGCGCGCGTGAGATCGTCGCGCGCGCGCTCGATGCGGCAGAAAAGCTTAACGAAACGCTCAACGCCTTCCTCGCGATAGACCGCCGCGGCGCCGAAGCGCGCGCCGCAGAACTGGACCAGTCGCTCGGCAAACTCCCTGCGACCGGCCCGCTCTTCGGCATCCCCATCGCCATCAAAGACAACATCTGCGTGCGCGGTCTGCAGACTTCCTGTGGATCGCGCATCTTGGGCGATTACCATCCGCCTTACGATGCGACCGCAATCGAACGGCTGCGCGCCGCCGGAGCGGTGATCATCGGCAAGACCAATTGCGATGAGTTCGCGATGGGGTCATCGAACGAGAACTCGGCCTATGGTCCAGTGCGAAACCCGTGGGATATCGAGCGCGTGCCGGGCGGATCGTCGGGCGGATCAGCGGCGGCGGTGGCGGCGCGCATCGTGCCGATCGCGCTCGGTTCGGACACGGGTGGTTCCGTACGCCAACCGGCAGCCCTGTGCGGGATCATCGGCCTCAAACCGACCTACGGGCGCATCTCCCGCTACGGGCTCGTCGCCTTCGGCTCTTCGCTCGATCAGATCGGGATCTTCGGTCTGCGCGCGCGCGATGTCGCCAAAGTCCTCAGCGTCATCGCCGGGCGCGATCCACATGATGCGACGACGGCAGATGTCGCCGTGCCGGATTACGCCGCACAACTAGTGCCCGATGCGAAGGGCGTGCGCCTTGGCGTGCCACGCGCCCTGTTCGGCGAAGGTCTCGACCCGGAAGTGCGTCGCGCCGTCGAAGGGGCGATCGAAGCCTATCGCGATCTCGGCGCTGAGATCGTTGAGGTCGAACTCCCGCACGCGAAATATTCGATCGCCTGCTACTACATCATCGCGACGGCGGAAGCGTCGTCCAATCTCGCGCGTTACGATGGAGTCCGTTACGGCTTTCGCGCTGAAGAAGCCGATGAATTGATCGAGATGTACCGCCGCACGCGCGATCAAGGGTTCGGCGCGGAAGTCAAACGGCGCATCATGCTCGGCACGTTCGTCCTCTCTTCAGGCTACTATGAGGCCTATTACCGCAAAGCCCAACAAGTGCGCACGCTCATCCGTGAAGATTTTCATCGCGCCTTCGCGCGTTGCGATGCGATCATCACGCCTACGTCTCCAACCCCGGCCTTCTTGCTGGGCGAGAAGACGGACGATCCGCTCAAAATGTACCTCAGCGACGTTTACACCTGTATCGTCAATCTCGCCGGCATCCCCGGCATCTCCGTCCCTTGCGGACTATCTTCTAGCGGGCTTCCCATCGGCATGCAACTCGTCAGTCGCCACTGGGACGAAAGCACGCTCCTTAGATTGGCGCACGCTTATGAGCTGGCGCATCCTTTGACCGCGCGCCCACCGGTCGCGGCGAATTGGTGACAGGCTTCCCGCCTCTCGCTCCGAGCCGGGAAGAAGCCGCGCTTCAGGCGAAGTATAGTTTTCCGAAGTAGTAGATCAGCGGAGCGTTGAAGAGCAGGCTATCTAAGCGATCGAGGAATCCGCCGTGACCAGGCAAGATATTGGCCGCATCCTTCGCGCCGGCTCCGCGTTTTAAAGCGCTTTCGGTCAAATCGCCTAGCACGCCTAGAACGTTCATCGCCGCCGCGAGCGGAAGCGCCATGCGCAATGGCAGCTCCACGAAGAACCAGTAGTGGGCCACTACAGCGGCACACAGACTGGCCAGCATCCCGCCAATAGCGCCCTCCCAACTCTTCCCGGGGCTGACCGTCGGAGCGAGCTTGCGACGCCCCCAAGCGCGCCCGACGTAGTAGGCCGCAGTATCCGATCCCATGATGACGAGCAGAAAGAAGGAGAGCAGCTTGGCAGCTAAAGCGGCTTCGAATCCCATCCGCACTGCGACGAGATGTCCGCCCAAACCGACGACGTAGAAGAGGCCAAGTAGAGTCGCCCCGGACGAAGCGATCATGCTATCGAAAGGCGCCCCGCGTAACAGCCTCGCGATGAGGACCGCGATGATCGAAGAGGAGATCGCGGCGGGCAATAGATCCAATCGACCAATGAGAAAGATCGCGAAGAGGAGAAGGGCGAAGAGCCCGCCGACGATCAGATCGGGATCGAATCTTCGCGCAAGCCGCCAGAACTCCCACAGCCCAAAGCACATCGCGACGAGGGCGAAGATGATGAAGATCGCGGCTAGTCTTTCGATCCAAATCGAAGCGACGAGGATCGGCAAAAGGACGACGGCCGTAACGATCCGTTGCGACATCGAGCCTCCCCTGGCCCACCTAATTTATGAAAGAACGCGCCTGTCAACTACCCTAATAGCTAAAGCTAGGGGCTTGCGCCTAGCCCGCTTACGCGGGCTGGCACGCGAGGCCGGTTGACAACGGCCCGCCAGCGGCACATGTAGCACCGCTGGCAAGGTACTTCCGGGCTATATTGCGGGCAGCGTTGAGATCGGCGTTTAGCTCGAACCCGCAAGCCCGGCATAGGAACCGTGATTGGGAGCGTCGATTTCGACGATGGACATGTCCGCAACGGGAACACATCTGCGACGTGTGACGGGGATCGACACCCACAACCTTGCACCCCTTAGCTGCTGCCTTGTATGCCAGGAAGCTTCTGAGTCGCGCGAAGCTCCAGGAGTGCAGGCGACGGCGCGATTCCCTGCCGCGCTGTTTGGTGCGGCTTCGGATGTCCACCAAGTTCTCCACGACGATCACGGTGCCGGGCTGGACGGAATCGACGATACGCCGACTGAGCACATGGTCGCAATCGCGCCGGAAGCGGTTGACCTTCCCGGCCAGCTTGCGCAGGTGCCGCTTGGCCGAGCGGGTGCCTTTGCGCTGGAGACTGCGACGGAGCCGGAAGTACCGGCGCTCGATCTCCTTCCAGCGGCGTTTCCCAAAGAAGCGATTGTGGGAGCAGACGGCAGGGCGCGAAAGGCCCATGTCCACCCCAACGACATCTCCAGACGGCTGGAACTCCACGTCGGAGATGGTGACGACGATATGCAGCCAGAACCGGCCTTTGCGATGGATCATGTCGGCGCTGTCGAAGCCGACGGCCTGATCCAGAATGCCCTGGGTGTGTGGATCGAGGGCGAACGGCACTTTGAGCCGCCCCGCCACGGACGCGAGGCTCACATAGCCCTTGGCGGCGCGAAGCGCGTAGGTGCGTGCGTCGTACCGAATAGGGCACAGACGGCTTCTCGGCTGGGATGCCTTCTTGCCGCGCCTTGCGCGGCCAAACGCACTCCTCAGCGCCTCGCGGGCGCGTTCCCTGGCGGCGACCACAAGCTGGGACGGGAGCGCTGGGAATCGCTCGCGCAAGGCGCGATAGGTGGCATGGTGGAGCCGGACGCCGTTCCTCTCCTGGTGCTGCCAACCATACGCGCACACGGCGTTGAAGCATTCGGTGTGCTGGCGGAGGGTTTCCCGGAGCGCGTCCGCCTGCTCGGGGGTCGGTTTCAGCCCGACCCGAATCGTCCGCTGCATGCTCATATGCTACTGCTACCACATTTCACGAGAGGAGGGAAGGCGGCGCTCCTCCCCAGCCCTGAAGGGCGGGGTCTGCGGCGCCGCTGCAGTCAGATGAAAGCTCAGGCGAGCGCCCTGAATCAAGTTCCGGCTATTGGGTGATGAAAGAGCTGATGAGCAAGAGGCCCTTCACGCTGTCCGAAGCTGCGACTTGACCCGAGACGCTGCCGCCGGACGCCCCGTTTATCCGGCTTCACGCTAGTCCGAAGCTACGACTTGACGCCAGCTTCAGCGTAAGCGTTTTCGGCGCAAGGCTGCTCTTTTACTCCGCCGAAACGCCTATCGCGCCGTTGATAGTCGAGGATCGCCTCGAGCAGATGCACGCGCCGGAAATCCGGCCATAAGGTCTCCGTCACATAGATCTCGCTATAAGCCACCTGCCAGAGCAAGAAGTTTGAGATCCGCATCTCGCCGCTCGTGCGAATCAGGAGATCGAGTTCGGGCAAGCCGCGCGTGTACAATTCGCGTTCGATATCCGCTTCCGTTATCTCGTCGGGCGCGCGCCCTTCGAGCTGCAAGCGATGCACCGCCGCGCGACAGGCGTCGGTGATCTCGGCTCGTCCGCCGTAATTGAGCGCGACGCTCAAGACCATTCCCGCATTCCCTTCCGTCCGCTTCATGGCCCGTTCGAGTTCGCGCCTGACGCTCTGCTCGAGTTCATCTATGCGCCCGATCGCTTGAAAGCGTATGTGCTGTCGATCTATCTCGTCCAGTTCGAGGCGCAAATAGCGCTTCAACATCCGCATCAAAGCTTCGATCTCAGCGCGCGGGCGCTTCCAATTCTCCGTCGAAAAGGCGTAGAGCGTCAGCGCTTTGATCCCCAATCGCGCGCTCGTATCGACAGCCGCCCGCACGGCCTCGACGCCCGCGCGATGGCCCGCCACACGCGGCAGCCCGCGCCGCGCAGCCCACCGCCCGTTGCCATCCATGATGATGGCGATATGGCGCGGCAACCTGTCCCACGCGATCGCACGCAACAGGTCCTCATCGCGTGAACCGGGCTCGATGACGTTGGTGAAATTGGTCAACATCGATAACCGATAAGGATGAAAGATGCGTTTCAGGCGAAGATTGCATCTTAATGGGCGCGGGAGCGCGAGCGCAACCCGAAAGACGATGGGCGCTTGTGTAAAGCTTCTCATACTCCCGCGGAAGATCTCGACCGAAGGTCAATCGTCGTCATCGCCCGCCGCTGCGCCCGCGCTCGCCCAACCCGCCATCGTCTCCGCGTAATCGACATGCACGAGCGTCAAACCGTGGGCGGGAGCGGTCGCCCCGACCAACTCGCGTTTGCCGGTGAGGAGAGCGCGTCGTGGGGTTTCGAGTTCCATCTCGCCGCGCCCGATCTCGAGCAAGGTGCCGACGATGGAACGAACCATGTAACGCAAGAACCCATTCGCCGTGATCTTGATCTCGATCAGACGCCCGCGACCGCGCATGGACCAGCGCTCTTCGATCTCCAGCTCCGTCACGGTGCGCACCCGCGAGCGCGCCTCCGTCTGCGCCGCGGAGAAAGCGGTCCAGTCATGTGTGCCGAGGAAGAAGCGTGCCGCTTGTCGCATCCTTTCAAGATCGACCGGGCGCGCTTCGTGGAGCGCGTAACGTCTCCAGAAAGGCGAGATGAAAGGCGCGTTGAAGATGCGATAGACGTAGGTTTTGCTGCGCGCCGAGAAGCGCGCATGGAACTCTTCGGGGGCGACCTCCACCTCGATCGCGCGCACATCCCAATCCAGATTGCCGTTGAGCGCGCCGCGCAAGCGCTCGGGCGTGATCTGGCGTCGCAGACGGAAGCTGGCCACTTGCGCCTCGGCATGGACCCCAGCATCCGTCCGCCCGGCGCCATGAACGATGACCGGCTCGCCTTCGAGCAAAGAGAGCACGCGCGTCAACTCGCCCTGCACCGTTCGCCGCCCCTCTTGCATCTGCCAACCGTGGAAATCCGTGCCGTCGTATTGCAGCGTTAAGCGATAATTCATGTCGAGTGCGAAGACTTCAACGCGTGCAAATGGCCACCTGCAACGCTAAGCGATAACTCATGATCGGAATCCGTTCTTCAGGCGACCCGTTTCCGTGAACCGAGCGCTCATCGAGTTTGCAAACCCGCTCGACTTCCGGGTTTGATGAGCGGCTCTTGGCGTAAGCAAGCTGGACACTCGTCCGCTCTGAACGTTGGGATCTTCAGCGTGAGCAGAGCTTGATGCGGCACTCCGAGATCAATCGCGCCTCCGGAACGGTCAACGATCGCGGCTGCCGCGGCGACTTCAGCTCCCGCTCGACGCAAGACATCCATCGTCTCGCGCGTCGATCCGCCCGTCGTCATGACATCTTCAACGACGAGGACCCTTTCACCCGGTTGCACCGCAAATCCACGCCGCAAAGTCATCATCCCGTTTTCCCGTTCGGTCCAAATGAAGCGCGCGCCGAGGGCGCGGGCCACTTCATGTCCGATGATGATGCCGCCGAGAGCTGGCGCGGCGACGGTGGCGATCCGCTCGCGACCGTAACGCTCGGCCAGCGCTTGACCGAGCGCCTCGGCTTCATGCGGATATTGAAGGACGAGCGCACACTGCAGATAGCATGTGCTATGCAAACCGCTCGATAGAAGGAAATGGCCTTCGAGCAGAGCGCCCGTCCGCCGAAAAAGGTCCAGGATCTCTTCCGCTGTCAACATACGACCTCACACCGAAGAAGTTCTCTGATGGTCCTTCGACTCCATTGATGCACGCTTTCGATCGCGCAGGTGGTCGATGCGCCTAGCGACTCGATAGCGCTATCACTTTTCGCGCCCCCTTATGCTACAATGCGCGCGCTATGCCACCTTATCGCAATCTCATCCCCTCCTCCGAGCTCGCGCAGGAGATGGTCGAGCTTGCGCACCGCTTCGGAGGGCGCGTCCCGGCAACGATCGCCGCCGATCAAATCCTGCAGATACGCCACCTCGACGCTCGCACGGCGACGCTGCTGATCGCCGATCTGCTGCACGGTGATCCGCGCGTGCGAATGACGGCGAACGGTGAGATAGAGATCATCGCAAACAACGCGACGCATTCGATCCTCGAGGCGACGGAGTTCGTCGTCGTCGATGTCGAAACGACCGGGACTCGCACGCCGCCATGCCGCATCATGGAGATCGGCGCCTATCGCATCAAAGATGGCGATATCGTCGATGAGTTTCATCGCTTGGTGAACCCTGAGGCTCCCATCCCACCCTTCATCGCCGCGCTCACCGGAATAACCGATGCGCTAGTCGCGCGCGCGCCGCGTTTCGCCGAGATCGTTCACGATTGGCTAGAGTTCGCCGGTTTGTCAATCCTCGTCGCCCACAACGCGGCTTTCGATCTGCGCTTCCTTAATCATGAGATCGAACGGCTCTTTCCCGGATACAGGCTGGCGAATGAGAGCCTGTGTACGATCAAACTCGCCAAGCGGCTGGTCCCAGGACTGCCTAGCTACCGTTTGCGTTCGCTGGCGGAACATTTTCAAATCAGCATCACCAATCATCACCGGGCGACGAGCGATGCGTATGCGACGGCCCAAATCTTCCTTCGCCTGCTCGAACGCGCCCGAGCCTCCGCGCTCAATCCCCCGATCGCCCTTTCAACTTAGCGACGGGCGGGCGCGCCAAAAGAGATGGCGAAAGATGAGCAGGAGGATGATCAGACCAGCCAGCCCCATGCCGATCGTTGGATAATACCGCGCGAACAATTCCCCCGCCCGCGCTCCATAATGGATCGCCAAATACCCTTCGAGAAGATAGCGGAGCGCACGCCCCACACCGATCGCCACGGCCAAACGGAAGGCGTTGAGATGAAAGACGCCAGCCGTTATGATGAACAGTTTGAAAGGGAATGGCGGCGGCAGGATTGAAGCGACGAAGACCGAAAACGCGTCGTAACGATCGATCAACTGGCGCACCCGCTCTCTCCGCTCCGAGGAGAACCGCTCGAGCGCGCGGCGGCCCGCGCGCCGCGAGATCGCCTGAAGGATGAGACAACCTAAGACCGATCCCGAAGTCGCCGCCAAAACGTAGAGCAAGAACCAACGCGGATAAGCCGTCGTCAGCAGGATCAACGCCGCGTCTGGACCGCCGGGCAAAGGGATCGCCGCCGAGTCGAGCAGCGCGAGGAGGAAGACTCCGAACAAACCGAAGGTCGTCAGATAACTCGCCACTTGCGCGAAGCGGTTGGCCCAACCTAAGATCATCGTAACGCTAGCCTCTCCATAAGCTCGATCTCCTCGCTTTCCGTTCGAGCGAACTCTCTCATTCTGTCAAATGGACTTCAAGGCTCCGCCGCGCGCGCCGCCTTTGCGTCTTCGGCGTTCGCCCCAATTGTCGCGCGCGCGGCCCGTCTCTTATACCACCAGTAAACGAGCAAGGCGATGAAACCAGCCGAAGCGACGCCGCTGACGATCATCAATCCATTATCCCGAATGAAGAGCAGGACGCGCGTGCCATAGAAGATCGCCAGCGTCCCTTCGACATAATAACGGATGCCGCGCGCGATGAGGATCGTCATCATGAAACGCCAACGCGGATATTCGAGCGCACCGGCAGTGGCGACGAAGATCTTAAACGGCATCGGCGGCGGCAGAAGCGCCGGGATCGCCAACGCTAGGGGTCCAAATCGCGCGTAAGCGCGTTCGACGCGCTCGATGTGCTCGGCGCGAAATCGCGCCCTTAACACCGCTTGCCCGCCACGCCTTGAAAGCGTGTAGAGCACCGTGCAGCCGATGACCGAGCCTAATGCCGCGAAGAGCGGGAAATAGAAGATCTCTCGCGGTTCGCTGTAACAGCGCATCACGACCAGATAATCGTTGATCTCGGGCAGCGAGAGCAAAGAGGAATCGAGCGCCCCAATGATGATCATCGCCGGTCCGGCGATATGCAATGGCACGCTGATGATGAACTGTTGAAGCCATCGTGCTGTCGCGCGTAACCAGTCGAACATCGCCATCGAGCTTGACACGAGAAGACCCTCAACGACGGTTTTGAAGATTGCGATCCCCGGATGAGCTATCGTGCTGGCGTGAAGATCGCGGGCGTGTCGTAGGTGACGCCGAAAGTAAATCCCGATCGTGGGCTCGTCCCCGCTACCCCTTTGATCCCAGCGAAATCGAACTGCAAGCCCGAAGCGCGTACCTGCACGCCCAACCGCGCTTCCCCTTGCGATTCCGTGCCGAGAGGCGCAGCGCCACGGCGCGTGTTGGCGCGTCCGTTGATCTCACCCGCGACGTTGATGCGATCGGTCAAACGATAGATCCCAGCAACACCATAAAGCAGCATGTCGTTCTGCGTAAACGGTTGCAATGGCGCGCTCAAGATCCCGAGGCCGATATTGCCGAAGGCGTTCAAGCGCGCGTCGCGCCCGAACTTTTTACCGACAAGAAGCATCCCAAAAGCGTTCGTCTGGTTGGTCCCGATCCCGCGCCCTTGATTCGAATTGGGCAACTGCACGCCGAATCTGAACCCGAGCGCCGGGCCGAGCCTCGTTTCGTTGCGCAACTTGATCTTGGCCCATAAGGTGAAGTCACCCACATCGTTCGTCGAGCTCGTCCCCGGCGGGAAACTGAGCGGGATCGCCGAGCGCCCTTGAGAGTTGATGCTCAGGAAATTCTGCGCGACGCCGGTGACCTGAAATTCAACGTTGGGGGCCAACCCGACATGCACGCCGATGACTCCGACGCGCGTCAGCTCGCCGCTTAACCCGGAGAGCGGGAATTGGGCATCCTGCATGAAATCGATGCCCGCTTGGATCCGCACGCTACCCGGCGGAATAACATCGACATCTTCCGTGATGAGCGGGCGCTGCTGCGCATGAACTCCGATTGCCGCCATCAGGAAGATCGAAGCGAAAGGCCACTTCAACATCTTCTCGCCCACGCGCGGATTGTAACTTCTACGAAGCCGAATATTCAAACTTAACGATCCGCTCCTGGCTGCCCGCGCCGCATTCGCAGGCGGTCGCTCATTTCCCGCTCAGATCCGTCGCCACCTGTTCTTCGTCGAGCGAGAGTCTGGCTCCGGTCTTCGTCTCTTTGATGCGAATGCGATTCGCTTCGAGCGCGCTGCCCATAGCGCGCTGTAGATCAGCGATGGCTTTGTTGAGTTCGATCTGCGCGCGCAGCTCATTGCCACGCGCCGTCGTCAGGGCCGTCTGTCGCTCGAGGACGAAGAAGAAGGTCGATTGTCCCGCCTCGAATTTGCGCCGTTCGCTCTCGTACTGCTGTTCGGATGCGGCGCGAGCGGCGGCAGCCGCGCGGAGCCGCGATTCAGCCGTGCGGATCGCTTGCAGCGCATTGCGCACATCGACGGCGATCGTCTCTTCAAGCTGTGCGCGCTGCGTGCGCAACCGCTCGCCCTCGACGAGCGCGCGCCCGAGTTGAGCTTCCGCCGTGCGATTGCGCAGCGGAAGGCTGATCTGCACGCCGACGCGGAAATTGTTGAAACGATTCGCCAGAAGATTCGTTAACGCCTGTCCGTAACCGCCGAGCAGCAGATCCGGAAAGGTCTGCGTCGGCGGCGCGGGCAGCGGCGGAAGGCCGTTCAACTGAGAGAGCAGATTGACGCGATCGCGCAGTTGCGCCGTCGTCGCCGTAAACGGATTGGAAGCGGCGCCCTCTGAGAGCGTGCCGGCTAATCCGGTGACGCCGTAGCTAGCGACCAGATCGACCTGCGGCTTCGTCTGATCGCGATAGAATCGCTGGTCCACTTCGTTGATCTCGCGCGCTATATCTGCTTGCTTTATCTCGGGCCTGCTCTCCAACGCGACGCGCATCGCTTCATCCAAACCGATCGCCGGCGGTTCGAGATCGACCGTATCGGTCGGGATGAGCGCGACGTTCCAGATGGGCGAGAGGCGATCTTCCGCGATCAGAAGTTTGAGCGCGTTCTCCGCTCGATTGACGTCGTCAAGCGCCGTGTAGACGCTCTGCTCGAACCCGGAAAGCTGCGCTTCCGCGGCGACGACATCGATCGGGGCCAACAGCCCTTCGGCCACCAAACGCTTGTTGTGTTCGAGCTGCTGTCGCGCATCGCGCACCGCATCGCGTTGGATCTGCAGATTGCGTAACGCGAAGACCAGATCCCAATAGGCCCGTTGGACGGCGGTGATCGTCTCGATGGCGCGTTGGCGAAACTGCGCATCCGATAGCGACAGATTCCGCTTGGCGATCTCGATCTGCCGACGATACTGATCGAAACCGAAACCGCGCCACAGCGGCTGCGTGTAACTGAAGGTGAGCGCCGTTTGATACTGCGGATTAAGCGCGACGAACTGGTTGTTGGTCGTCAATCTGATGTTCGACAGATCGACGCGATAGCCGCCGCCGAATTTCGGCGACAAACCTTCGAACCGGAACGTGCCGGTAAGATCCGATTGCGTCACGGAACCGTTGGCGCCGCCGCTCAGAAAGCTGGCGACTGGAGTCTCAACCCGCTCATAGTAGGAACTCGAACTGAGCCGCGGATCATATGCGCCGCGCGCCGCCTGAAGATCGAATTCGGCAAGGCGCACGTTCTGTCGCGCCACCTCGATATCCTTGTTGTTCGCCAGCGCAAGCGCGATGGCATCCCGTAGAGAGAGCGGTCGTTGATTGGTCAATTCGACGCCGACGCGCCCGAATTCAGGCAACGGACGATTAGGCGCGCGATAATCGGGCGCGATCGAGGGGACCTGAGGCAATTGCTCCGGCGCCGGAGTCGGCGCGCTCTCGCGTCCGGGCTGACGCACGTCGGGGAATTGCGCGCCCTGAACCGGACCGGTCTGAACGGTCTGTTCCGGCGAGATGCCGGAAGACGTCGCTGCCGGTTGAGCGCTCGGCTGAATCGAGATCCCGGATAACGCCGATCCGCTCTGCGCCGCCGGAACGTTCGCCGATGGCACGGGCGGGTTCGCAGCCTGGCCCAGTGGAGTGTTCGCCGACGGCGCTGGGCCAGCATTCACGGCCTGCGGCGAAGAAGCGCTTCCTGGCGCGCCCGGTTGTTGAGCGAAGACGCAAGAGAAGAACAGCGATAGCTCGACGAAGAACGTCAGCGAAGACCTGAAAGCTCGAAGACGCATAGCCACACCCAAAGCGAACGCTAGACGAATAAGCTGCCGGCGATGATCACCTTCGCCACAACGCGACGATCAGCGCCAAGAACATGCCCGCCGTCGTCGCCGCTCGCCGTCGTACCCATCCGAGCGCCGCGCTGAACCGCGCGCTCAGACGGCTCAAGACGCGACTGTGACCGAGATCATCGAAGAGCGAGTAGAAGACCGGCACGGCCAGCAACGTCAACAGCAGACACAAGCTCTGACCGCCGACCACAAGCACGCCGATCGAACGATTGGTCCCCGCCCCCGGTCCGCTTGAGATCGTCAATGGGATCATGCCAGCGACGAGCGAGATCGTCGTCATCAAGATGGGGCGCAACCGATCGCGATTGGCTTGAATGATCGCTTCGTACCGGTCCATGCCCTGCGCCCGCAGCCCGTTCGTGTGATCGATCTGGAGGATCGCGTTCTTCTTGACGACGCCGAAGAGCAGCAACAGTCCGAGTCCCGAGAAGATGTTAACCGTCTGCCCCGTGATGAAGAGCGAGATGATGCCGAACGGGACGGCGAGCGGCAACGTCAGCAGGATCGTCACCGGATGGATGAACGACTCGAACTGCGCGGCCAAGACCATGTACATGAAGATGAACGAAAGCAAGAAGGCGAGCGCGAAATAGTAGCCGGCGCGTCCCAACTCTCTGGATCGCCCAGCCAATCCGGTCGTATAGCCCGGCTCGAGCCCCATCTGTTGCACGTAGCGATTCAATTGATCGATCACCGCGGCCTGCGAGCCGCCGGGCCGAACGTTGGCCGTCACCGTCACCTGTCGCTGACGATTCAACCGCTCGATCGAAGATGGACCGGTGCTCTCTTTCAATCGCACGACCTGATCGAGCGTCACATAACCGAGCTTGGTCGAAGGGACGATCATCTTCTGCAAAGCTTCGGGCGTGGTCCGCGCTTGACCGATGGCCCTCACCTCGATGTCGTACTGGTCCGTGCCTTCGTTGAAGGTCGAGACCTTTTGCCCGGCGACCAAGGTGTTCAAAGCCTGCGCGATGTCGCCGACGCGCACGCCTAAATCCGCCGCGCGGGCGCGATCTATCTCGACACGCAATTCGGGTTTGCCGGCATTGAAGGTTGTATCGGCATCGACGACATCGGGGATCGTCTTCAACTTAGCCAAAATCGTTTCCGAATATTGACGCAACTTCTCCAGATCCGGACCGCTGATGACGTACTGAATATCGGCGTTGCGGAATCCGCCGCCCGAAAAGGCGGCGACCTGCTGCACGCTCGTTCGCAGATCCGGCGGGTACTTCTTCAACATCTCACGCGCGCGCTCCATCAACTGGATCTGCGACAGCTCCCGTTCCTCGATCGGCTTCAGCTTCACGTAGATCGAGGCGCTGTTGGCGATCTCTTGCTGCCCGCCGCCGACGGTCGTCAACGTGTCGGTGACGCCCGGAAGGGTGCGCACTTCGCGCGCGATCCGCTCGGCGATCTCCGCCGTCGCCGCCGGCGTCGTCCCCTCCGGCGCGCGCAACGTGATCTCGAACTGGGACTGATCATCGACGGGCAGGAAGTTTTTGCCGATGAACATGAAGAGAGGGACGATGCTGAGGATGACCAGCAGGCTCAAGATGACAACCGCCCACCGATGGGCCAGCGCCAGCTTGAGCATCCGCGTATAGGTGCGATCGATCGCTTTGAAGACGCGCGATTCTTTCGACGTCTTCACCTGCGGCAACCCAGCTTCCTCTCGGAGCGGACCGTTCGAATAGGTCTCGATCAACTCCGCTCGTTCCTCTTCCGCCTCCGCTTCTTCGCTTCCGGTCTCTCCCCCTTCCTCCTCGCGGCGCAGGAAACGCGCGCACAGCATCGGCGTCAAGGTGAACGAAACGAGCAAGCTTACGGCGATGGCGAATGAAGCGGTAAAGCCGAACGACGACATGAAGCGTCCGACGATGCCGCGCATGAATCCGACGGGCACGAAGACCGCCAACAAGCTGAGCGTCGTCGCCATCACCGCCAACCCGATCTCCCGCGTCGCCTCGATCGCCGCTTGAAACGGCGGCATCCCCTTCTCCTCGATGAACCGATAGATGTTCTCCAAAACGACGATCGCATCATCGATGACGATGCCGACCATCAAGGTCAAAGCGAGCATCGTGATCTGATTGAGCGTGTAGCCCATCGCCGCCATCAGGCCGAAGGTCGCGATGATCGAGGTCGGGATGGCGATCGCGGCGATCAAAGTCGAACGGATGTTCCACAAAAACAGGAAGACGACGATCGCCGCAAAAAAGCCGCCTTCGATCAAGTGCGTTTCGATCGACTCAACCGCCGCCTTGATGAAGACCGATTGATCGCCGACGATCTCCGTGCGCACATCCGATGGAAGCGTGGGAGCGATCTCGTTCAAACGTTCTTTGACGGCATCGGCGACGGCGACCGTGTTCTGGCCCGATTGCTTGTAGACGACGAGCGTGACGGCAGGATCACCATTGAGCAGCGCGAGCGAACGCTGCTCTTCCGTCCCATCTTCGGCGTAGCCGATGTCGCTCAACTTGACCGGATAGGAATCGCGCGTGACGATCGCGATCTTATTGAAATCTTCCGGCTTGGGAACGCGCCCGACGGTGCGCACGACCAACTCGCGCGTCCCTTGATCGATCCGCCCGCCCGGAAGCTCCAGATTCTGCAATCTGACGGCATTGGCGACATCGGTCGGAGTCACGCCGAAGGCGCGCATCTTCTCCGGATCGACCCAGATATTAATCTGGCGCTTGCTGCCGCCAACGATCTGCACTTGACCGACGCCGCTGACCGATTCGATCCGTTTCTTGATCTGCTTGTCGGCGATCTCCGTCACCTCGCGCAAAGAGCGCGGGGCCGAAACGGCGATGCGCAAGACGGGCGTCGCGTCTGTGTCGAGCTTCTGCACGACCGGCGTCTCCGCCGTCTCCGGCAGATCCGGAATGACCAAATTTACCTTGTCGCGCACCTCCTGCGCCGCAACGTCGGCATCCTTCTCCAACAAGAAGGTGATGTAGACCTGCGAGACGCCTTCGACCGACGATGACCGCAACTCGTCGATGCCGCTGATGGTGTTGACCGCCTCTTCGATCTTGTCGGTGATCTCGGTCTCGATCTCTTCGGGCGAAGCGCCGCGATTGACGACCGTCACGGTGATCGTCGGGAAGTCAACTTTCGGGAAAAGATCGACGCCCAGAGAGAAGAACGAAAAGATCCCGACGACCGTCAGCGACAAGATCAACATCGTCGCGAAGACGGGACGACGAACGCAAATCTCAGCTAGTTTCTGCATAAAGCCTCAGCGATCGCAATATCTCTCGGATCATTGTGCCGAGCGTTCCGATAAACAGCGCTCGGATTCGCCCTGCTATCGCCGCTCCTTCGCCCCGGACCCGTTTCACTGCCGCACCGGCACCCCATCGCGCAATTTATCGAGATTGCTCGTGGCAACCAATTCCCCCGCCGCAACGCCGTTCTTGATCTCGACGAGATCGCCATCGATCTGGCCCAACTGCACGACGCGCTCTTCAGCGTGGCCGTTCTTGATGACGAAGACGCGGTTGATCCCGGCCTCAGCTCGCACGGCCCGTTGCGGGATGAGCACCGCCGGCTGGGATTCGGGCAAAAGGATGCGCACCGTCGCGAACTGGCCCGGTTTCAATAATCCCTCGTTGTTTTCGATCTCGGCCTCGACGATCAAAGTACGGGAAGCGGCGTTCAGATTAGGCGATAAGCGCACGATGCGACCGCTGAAATTTCTGCCAGGATAGGACGAAACGCTCACCGAAACGCTCTGCCCCGTACGCACCGCGCCGAGCGATTGCTCGGGGATCTCGATGCGCACGCGCATCGGATTGGTCCGCACGATGGTCGCGATCTTCGACGATGGCGTGACATATTCGCCGATATCCGCTGGCCGGTCGGCGACGTAACCACTGATCGGCGCATAAACGACCGCATCGCGAATCGCTTTGCGCGCCTGCTCGACCTGCGCGGCGGCAGCCTCGGCAGCGGCGCGCGCCGTCTGAACCGCAGCGTAAGATTGGCGCGCTTGGGCGAGCGCCGCTTCATACTGATCGCGCAACTGATCGCGCTGCGCGCGTTGCTGATCGTATGCCGCGCGCGAGACGTCTCCCGATTCGACCAGTCGCTCATAACGGCGCAACTGTTTTTCGGCAAGGTCGAGCGCCGCGCGCGCCGCTTGTACTTCGGGCACACGCGCCGGATCAAACTGCTGGCCGGGCCGAAGCCCGATGCGCTCTTCCGCCTGCCGCACGGAAGCGCGCGCCTGTTGCAATTGCGCTTCCGCTTGCTCTAAACGCAAACGCGCATCCTGATCGTCCAAGCGCACCAGAACGGCGCCGCGTGACACGTAACTGCCGAGATCGACGGCAACCGCGACGACCCGGCCAGCGACGTTCGGCGCGACATCGGTCTGCTCGTCCGCGGCGAGCGTCGCCGTCGCTTCGATGTAACGCGGCAAGGCGCGCTCGATCGCCGCCGCCGTCGTCACGTCGATCGGAGTCGGCGTCGCCTGTGCCGACGAAGAGTTCTTGTTCTCCGATTCGGCCTGCGACCCACGACATCCGTTGGCGGCGAGCGCAAACGCGATGCTGATCAGCGCATACGCGGCCACAAGAGATCTTTTCCGCGTCATAACTCTCCCACAATGCCAGAATCGTCCATCAGTTCTCACGCGAGAAGACTTTAAACGATCGGCGCATCGCTCAAGTTCCCCTCTTTCTCGACCCACCGCGCCTTCGCGCCGCACGGCGCCGCTTCGCGCTGACCCCATAGAGCAAGATCTCGGTGAAAGCGCGCGCCGCTTCTTCGTTTGAGATATCGAGTAACGTGTGCTCTTTGTCGAGAAGATTATTGGTGAAAGAGTGGTGCACGACCATACAAATGAAGGCGCGCGTGATGATGCGCGGATCCATCTTTCTAATGGTTCCGGCGCGCTGCCGCGCGGCGATGTGCGCGATCAAAAGATCATTCACTTTATGCACGTAACGCTCGATGAACATGTGATGGAACTGATGCCCTTCGAGGACCGAATAGAAGAGCAGGCGCGTGAACTCCATATCGGTCTTATGATGATCGAGGATCAGCCGCGCCAGATTCTCAAAGAAGGCGCGATCATCGCCGCGCTCCATCGCCTTAAGGAGCGGTTTAAACTCAGCGCAGGCGTTGAACATCTCGATAGCGCAAGTCTTCGCATCGAGTATCGCGCGATAGAGGTCCTCCTTGGTGGCGAAATGGCGGAAGATCATCGCCTCCGACACGCCGGCAGCGTGCGCGATCTCGCGCGTCGTCGTCCCGCGGAACCCGCGTTCGGCGAAAAGGCGCATGGCGACGCGCACGATCTGTTCGCGCCGCTCTTCGCCCGACATGCGCGCCGTCTTGTGCGCCGCGATCACCTCCGAAGTTCCATCCATCCGAGCGCCCTCAAAAAGTAAGTGCTTACTTACCATGCCGCCCGCGCTTTGTCAAGCGGCCCCTCCACTCGCGCCAGATCGAAGCGCCTGCTCCTCGGCCGCTCCTATTCTGTCCGCGTCAGTTCGGCGGCCTCAGTTCTGATCCACACCGTCTTGATGTTGACGAACTCGCGGATGCCGAACGCGCCCAACTCGCGTCCGTAACCGGAGCGTTTGACGCCGCCGAAAGGCAGGCGCGGGTCGGACGCGACCATCCCGTTGATGAAGACCAAACCGGCCTCCAGCTCTTCGATGAATCTCTCTTGCTCGCGCTCGTCGCGCGTCCACGCGCTGCTCCCTAAGCCGAAATCCGTCTCGTTGGCGAGGCGGATGGCCTCGTCCGCGTCGCGCGCGCGGAAGAGCATCGCGACGGGACCGAAGACCTCTTCGCGACGCGCGGGCGCATCTTCCGGAATATCCGCAAGGACGGTCGGCGCATAGAAGAAGCCCGGTCCAGCGAGCCGATGTCCGCCTGTTAGAAGCCGCGCTCCGGCGCTGATCGCTCTTTCCACCTGCGCCGCCACAGTCTCCAACTGGTCGCGCGTCGCGAGCGGCCCCACATCGGTCGCCGGATCGAGCGGATCGCCAACCTTCAGCCTCTCCATCGCCGCGACGAATCTTCGCTCGAACTCGTCGTAGATCCTCTCGTGAACGATGAAGCGTTTCGCCGCGATGCATGATTGTCCGTTGTTGATCGTGCGGGCGCGCACCGCGACGCTTACGGCCTCATCCAGATCGGCGCTCGGCATGACGATGAACGGATCGCTGCCGCCCAATTCGAGCACCGTCTTTTTGATCTCGCGTCCCGCGATCGAAGCGACGCTTGCCCCTGCCGCATCGCTTCCGGTCAAAGTCGCCGCCACGACGCGCCGGTCGCGCAAAACTCGCTCAACCTGACTCGATTCGATGAGCAATGTTTGAAAGACTCCTTCGGGAAAACCAGCGCGACGGAAAAGATCTTCGATGGCGAGCGCGCATTGCGGGACACAAGAGGCGTGCTTGAGCAGCGCGACGTTTCCGGCCATGAGCGCGGGCGCGGCGAAACGGAAGACCTGCCAGAACGGGAAGTTCCAAGGCATGATGGCGAGGATCGGTCCCAACGGTCGATAACGGATAAAGCTGCGCGTGGCGTTGGTCTTGACCTCCTCATCGGCGAGGAACCTCTCGCCGTTCTCCGCGTAGAAGCGGCACGCCCAGGCGCACTTTTGCGCCTCCTCGACCGCCGCCTTGAAAAGTTTCCCCATCTCCGTAGTCATCAAACGCCCGAAACGCTCGCGTTCGGCTTCAAGGATCTCCGCCGCGCGCAACAGCTTCATCGCGCGCTCAGCCAAACTGGTCCGACGGTAGTCAATGAAAGTTTCCGCCGCCAGGTTTAATCGGCTCTCGATCTCGTTCTCGGCGAGCGGCTCGAACGTTTCGATCACTTCGCCGGTCGCTGGGTTGATGCTTCTGATCATGACGGTTTGCCCTCCCGAATGCCTCTTTCTCGCTGTATCGTTACTATCCTCGATCATGCCCCCAAGCGTACAATTTCGCAACAAGCCCCAGCGGTGAAGAGGCGCGGCCTCGCCTGAAACCACACTGGCATAAGATTTGCCCGAAGAATCGGAACGCGAAGGAAGAGTTTTCGTATAGCCTTTTAGCAGGGCGGGAATACCGCCGAAAAACTTTGTAAGGAGATGAGCAAATGGAAGAGATGCGAGCGAACGTCGAATACGGGTCAACTGGCAGCGAGGAGCCGCAGGCGCAAGACCTAGCGAGACAAGCGCGCGAACAGGTGCAGCAGATCGGACAAAAGGTGGCGACAGCGGCCACGCAAGCCAAAGATTATGTCTCCGAGAAGGCCGCGGTCGTCGGCAGCAAGATCAAGGATCTTCAAAGCAAGGATATACGCGAAGTCGCCGACGAGGCGAAATCCTACGCGCGACAGAATCCCGGGCAAGCTCTTCTGATCTCGGCAGCGGCAGGTTTTCTTCTCGGTTTGCTGTTCCGCCGACGATAAAGGAGGGGGAGATGGCCGAAACCGAAAGGAGCGTGACGACCAAATCGCCGACGGAGCTGGAGAGTCTTCCGGCGCTGTTTGGACGTTTGGGCGATGACGTGCTTAAATTGATGGACACGAAGATAAGCTTGCTCCGTATAGAGCTGCGCGAGGAGATCACGAACTACGTTCGGGGTCTCATCCTTACCATCTTCGGGGCAAGCTTAGCGCTGATCGGCCTTGCGCTCCTTGGCGTGGCGGCTGCTCTTTACATCTCCGGTTTTATGAGCGCGCCGCCGCCGAACCACTATGCACTGGGTTTTCTGGCCATCGGCCTCTTCTTCGGTCTGGCTGGCGCGTTGCTCTCTTTGATGATGAAAGGTCGTCTGGCGGTGCGCGAACTGATGCCCGATAGAAGCCTCGAAGAGTTGAGGAAAGATAAGCGATGGTTGAAGCACGAGATCAATCGTTGACCGAGCAGGAAGCGACCAAAGAGGAGCTACAGCGGCGCATGGAGGAGGCGCGCGAATCGATCGCCCAAACCGTCGAGGAGATCAGGGATACCGTGAGCACTCAATACCAGCAGGTGAAGGAGGCTCTCGATTGGCGAGAGCAATACCGGCGCCATCCGCTCGTCTTCACAGCGGGAGCCTTCAGCGCTGGTTTCCTTCTGGGTTACGGCATCGCTGGAACGCTCAAGGGCGAAGGCGAAAGATGGGATACGGAAGGCATCTATCCAACCGCTTCGCACTACGACCGAGCGGCGCCGGAGCAGATGCACGCCGCTCGTCCGGGCCTCTTCGAACGTTTTCAGCAAACGCGCGCTTATGAGCGCTTGCAAGAGGAGCTATCGAACATCGGCGATCGCCTCATCGAACAGCTTTCGACGACGGCGCAAACCGTCGTCCTGCCGCTCCTGCTGGCGAAACTGAAGGAGGCGATCGGGCTGGAGACCGGCAAGCGCGCTGAAGCTGAGCCTGAGGCTCGCCCTCAGGCTCAGAAAGCCGCCGCTTCGACCGGCGAGGCAACGAGGGGCGTCGGCTGATCGGGATGGCACACTCACCTTTTAATCAGATGAACGGGTTTGGCAGTCATCCGACTGCGAACGAGCCAGGGTAAGGGGTCGCACGATGGCGGGCGCTGGTGCCCGCCATCGTGCTTTCGAGTTGAATCCAGCGAAGCGGTGCCCGACGTCGCTCAAAGATCCCCGCCTGTGTTATCCTCACTCGGCGAGCTCCCTTCAAAAGAGGTCTATATGAGGCACGAGAAGCTTCTCGACCAGAAGCAAACGGCGCTGCTCATCATCGACATGCAGGAAGCTTTCCGCCAAGCGATCTCGGATTTTACGGAGACCGCCGCTCGCATCGCACTCGTCGCGCACGCTGCGCATCTTTTGCGCCTACCGCTCATCATTACGGAACAATATCCACAGGGATTGGGACGGACGGTGAACGAGATTCGCGCCGTGCTTCCCGATCTCGCGCCGATCGAGAAGACCTGTTTCAGCGCCTGTGACGCGCCCCTTTTTCGCGCTCGACTGGAAGAGACGGGCGCGCGCCAAGTGGTCGTTTGCGGGATCGAGGCGCACATCTGCATCAATCAAACCGTTCACGATCTGTTGGCGCGCGGCTATCAGGTTCATATCCTGACCGATTGCATAACATCGCGTGCGGCGCACAACAAACACGCTGCCGTGGCGAAGATGCAGATGAACGGCGCTATGCCGTCGACGACTGAGATGATGCTTTTCGAGCTTCTGCGCGATTCGCGCCACGAGCAGTTCAAAGCGATCCAGAGATTGATCAAATGATCGATTCTTCTACAATCATCTCCCATTGAACGATGATGGTTGATTCGATGGACCTACTCGCATCATTGAACGAGCAACAGCGTGAAGCGGTGACGACGACGGAAGGCCCGGTCCTCGTCCTCGCCGGAGCCGGATCGGGCAAAACGCGCGTCATCGCGCATCGGATCGCCTATCTGATCGCCGAGCGCGGCATCCCGCCGGCGAACATATTAGCCGTCACCTTCACCAACAAGGCGGCGGAAGAGATGCGCGAGCGCGTCGAAAGCCTTCTGCGCGGCTCGAAGCTGGCGAGCGCGCCGCTCATTTCGACTTTTCACAGTCTATGCGTGCGCATCTTGCGTCGTGACATCGAAGCGCTCGGCGAAGGCTATACGCGGGATTTTACGATCTACGATCAGGACGATTCCATCCGGCTGGTGAAGAACTGTTTGAAGGAACTCGGGTATGATGAACAGCGCCTGAGCGCGCGTTCCATTCAATCGGCCATCAGTCATGCCAAGAACAGCGGGCTCGATGCCGAGATGTTCGCCGCGCGCGTCGAATACAATGACGAACGGCGCGCCGCCATCGCGCGCGTTTTCCGCCTCTACGACGAACGGCTGCGCGCCAACAACGCGCTCGATTTCGATGATCTGCTGATCAAGACGGTCCAACTCCTGCGCCGATGCGCTGATATCCGCCAACACTACAACGCCAAGTTCCGCTACATCCTCGTCGATGAATACCAGGACACCAATGCGCTTCAATTCGCGCTGGTCCAACTTCTTACCGAACAGCAGCAGAACCTATGCGTCGTCGGCGATGAGGACCAGTCGATTTACAAATGGCGGGGCGCGGATATCACGAACATCTTGAACTTCGAGAAGCACTACAAGGATGCGCGCATCATTCGCCTCGAGCAGAACTACCGCTCGACGCAGAACATCCTCGACGCGGCCAGCCACGTCGTCAGCCATAACACGGAGCGAAAGGGGAAGCGGCTGTGGACCGCCAATCCGACGGGCGAGAAGATCCGCTACTATCAAGCGCCCGATGCGGAGATGGAAGCGCGCTTCGTGGCGGCGACGATTCAGGAGCATCTGGTGAACGACCCGCGCGCGCGCATCGCGGTGCTTTATCGCACTAACGCGCAATCGCGCCTTTTCGAAGAGGCCCTCAGAAGGCTGGGCATCCCTTATCAGATCGTCGGCGGGTTCTCCTTCTACGAGCGCGCGGAGGTGCGCGATATCATCGCCTATTTGAAGCTCGCCCTCAATCCACACGACTCGCTCGCCCTGCAGCGGATCATCAATACGCCGCCGCGCGGCATCGGTCGTCAAACCGTTGATGAGATCGAACGGCGCGCGCGCGACTGCGGCGGCTCATATTGGGAGGCGATCTCGATCATGACGGAGCAGGGAGATGGGCGCGCGCGCGCCATCGCCGCCTTGAAAGGTTTTCAGCAAACTATCACGCGGCTCGTCACGCTGGCCCAGCGCGCGCCCGCATCCGAGGTCGTCAAAGCGGCGATTATCGATACGGGCTATGAGCTCGCGCTCAAGGCGGAGGGTACCGAAGAGGCGGACGCGCGGCTAGCTAACCTGCAGGAACTGGTCAACGCCGCCGTCGAATACGACGCGCGCGAGGGTGGCGGATTGCGCGAGTTCCTCGATGCGGCGGCGCTCATCTCCGACGCCGATCAGTACCGGCACGACGCGCGCGTCACGCTCATGACCATGCACGCGGCGAAGGGGTTGGAATTTCCCATCGTCTTCATCGTCGGACTCGAAGACGGGATCTTTCCGCATGCGCGCGCCGCAGCCGATCGCGCCGAACTCGAAGAGGAGAGGCGATTGTGTTATGTCGCCATCACGCGCGCACAACGCATCCTCTATCTCACACACGCGATGAAACGGCGTGTCTACGGCGAAGAGCTATCAGCCGAGCCTTCTCAATTCCTGAGCGAACTGCCTCTCGAGTTGATCGAAGACCTCTCGCGCGGTCGCTCATGGCTCAGCCTCAAACGCGCCTCGATCGCCCTCGAAGATCGTTACGCGCCGCGCCGCTATCAAGGTAAGACTTACGATTCCGTGGATTCGATCGCCGAGTTCTTTCGCCGCCGCAATGCCCGCACGGACCAGACGGATCGCGCCGCAGCAGTCGCTTCCCAGCCGGGCGAATTCAAGCCGGGCACGCATGTGCGCCATCCGAAGTACGGGCGCGGATTGGTCATCAAGCGCGAGGGAACGGGCGATTCGGCCAAAATCATCGTCAACTTTCCCGGCTACGGGCAGAAGAAGCTGATCGAGAAGTATGCCAATCTGGAACCAGCTTAAGGGCGGAAACGGGTGAAGATCGCAGGCCGGCCCGTGCGATGGACGACATCGAGCCGACACGAGAACGATGAGCTGGAGCGCGAAACGACCATGACCAATGAAGAGATCGCCGAAAGACTTGCACGTCTCGCCCTGCTCATGGAGATCCGCGGCGATGATCCGTTCCGCATCCGCGCCTACAGGGACGCCGCGGAGGTGATACGCCATTGGCCTACGCCGCTCGCCGAGATCGCGCGCGAGAAAGGGGAAGAGGGATTGCGCCAACTCCCCAAGGTCGGGCGTGCCATCAGCGCCAAGATCATGGAGCTTTTGGAGCGCGGGACCTTCGCCACTTGGGAGAAGTTGACTGAAGAGACCCCGGCCTCGGTGCTCGATCTCCTTCTCGTAGAGGGCATCGGCCCCAAAACGGCCGCGACGCTCTATCGAAAATTCAAGATCGCCTCGCTCGAAGATCTGGCCAAATTCGTCGAAGGGGGCGGACTCGAACTCATCGACAGGATCACGCCGCAGAACGCGCGAAAGATCGAAACCAGCCTGCGCGAACTGATGAAGCTCAAAGAAGAACGCTGACCACTTCGGCGCGCGATCGCCGTTCGTGCGATCAGTTTCGCGTCGCGAGCTCATCGAGCGCCGCCCCCAAACGCTCCAGTCCAGCGGCGAGCGTCTGCGTGTCACACCCGATGCCGATGCGGAAACGATCTTCCACGCCGAAGAACTCTCCCGGGACGACAGCGGTCTCATATTTATCGCGCAACAATCGACACAGATCATCGACACGCCCGCTCCTCAAACGCGGAAAGATGGTCGTTCCATAAGGGACTCTGAAAGGCTCGAGATCGCCTCTCGAATCGAAGAAGCTTTCAAGCAGGGCGCGGTTTCTGGCGAGCAGATCTTTCGCTCGGCGGCTGATGCTTTCGATATTCTTCAACGCGACGACGCTCAGGCGCTCCGCTGGATGGGCCATGATGACGCCGTACAGATCATGCAACAACCACATCTTCCGCACCAGATCAGCATCGGCTAACGCCCATCCGCAGCGCAATCCACTTAAACCGTAAGTCTTCGTCAGACTGTTCGTCGAGATGAATTCTGGCCCGAGATGGAAAGCCGGCTTGGGCGCGTCTTCAAACGCCGTTTCAAGATAGACCTCGTCGATGAGCACGCGGGCTCCGACACGACGCGCGAGACGACCGATCTCCTTCAGCGTTTGCACATCTGTCAGCGCGCTCGTCGGATTGTGAAGATTGGTCATGACGATGAGGCGCGTTCGCGCGCTCATCGAACGTTCGATCTCTTCGGGTTCAATGGCGAATCCCTTCTCCGCGCGCCGTTCGAAACGCTTTACCCGAGCGCCTAAATAAAGCGCCGTGGCGATCAGTGGTTCATAGGTCGGACGCTCGATCAAAACCTCATCGCCGGGCTCTATCGAAACGGCCATCGCCAGATGGTTGGCCATAGAGGCGCCAGCCGCCGTGATGACGTTCTCCGGCGCCACCTCGTATCTTGCCGCTAGCAGGCGAATGAGCGGTTCGTATCCATAGAAGCTCGGCCCGCTGATCTCCAGATCATCCAGCTCGATCGGAAGCTCGCGCAAAGAGAGATTGGCGACACCGCTCGTCGCCAGATTGAACCGAGCATGAGTTTCAGTTTTGGCCCAGATCAGGTAACCCGAATTCATCACGCGGCGCTGATCCATGATGGTCTCCTTTGCCAAAGGAAGTAGATCGGAACGCCCGCGAGCAAGATGAAGAATCCGATGAGGCTGTTGTGCGGATACTTGTAGATCGCGCTGGCGACGACGTAGCAACTTGCGCCGATGAAGAAGAGCGTCGTCAACGGATGGCCAGGAACGGAATAATCGACGCGCTGCCCGCCCGCGCGGCGGCGGAAGATGAAGAGCGAAGCGGCCGTCAACCCGAACCAGATGAAATCGACCGGGACCACGTAGTTTAAAATCTGCTCATAACGACCCGAAATGACGATCACCGTCGCCAACAAGCCTTGCAGCACGATCGCCGTCACGGGCACGCGCGTTTTCGGGTGGACCAGCCCGACGCGACGGAAGAAGAGACCGTCTTCAGCCATCGCAAAATAGACGCGCGGCGCAGTCAGCATGCCTTGACTTAAGAAACCGAGCGTCGAGATGGCGATCCCGATGGCGATCAAACGCGCGCCCGCCGGCCCAAGCGCCGCACGCATCACCTCGGAAGCGGGCGTCTGCGTTTTCGCCAACCCATCCGCCCCGAGAGCGCGCAAGCAGACGAAGTTGACTGCGAGATAGAGCAAGATCACGCCGACGACTCCGATGAGCAGGCCTCGTGGGAGATCGCGCCGCGGCTCGCGCAATTCGCCCGCGACGAAACTCGCCGTCTGCCAACCGCCGTAGGCGAAGAGCACGGGGACGAGCGCCGCGCCGAATGCCGTAACGAGAGCGAAAGGTTTGCGGTCCAGCGTCGCAATGATACCTACCTTCGAAGGGGACGCAACGAACAACCCGCAACCGACGAGCGCCGCGATAGCCGCGACCTTCAAAACCATGAGGATGCTTTGCGTTGCGCTTCCGGCTCGCACCCCGAGGCAATTGATCGCCGTCAAAGCGATGAGCGTCACTGACGCGATGGCCCAGTCGGGAATCGAAAGGTTCGACAACTCGCGTAAATAACGGGCGAAAGTCGCCGCCACTGCTGCCATGCCGCCCGATTGCGTAACGAGCAGGAGCGTCCACCCGTAAAGGAACGCGACCAGCGGATGAAAAGCCTCGCGCAAGTAGGCATATTGCCCGCCGACATCGGGACGACGCGCCGCCAACTCCGCGTAGATGAACGCGCCAGCGAGCGCGATCGATCCGCCGACGAGCCAAGCGGCGATGATCAACGCGGGCGCTTCGATGACGCGCGCGACGACCGATGGGTTCATGAAGATGCCCGAGCCGATGATGCCGCCCATGACGAGCATGGTGGCATCGAACAATCCGAGCCGCCGCGCGAGCGTAACCGGTTGACAGTCGCCTCTCACTGGTCCAGTCCGATGAACTCGTTCGATCGCTTCTATGGCCTTTCGATCCTCGAAAACGGCGCCTCCTTTGTCCCCCATCGTGAAGGTCTATCGCTCATCGTGAGAACGAGCGTTCCGCCGCGCATCAGATCATCATGCGTGATGAAGGGGCGCGAATAGGGCCGCCCGTTGAGCGTCGCCGATCGGATGTAGATCCTTCTGGCAGAGACGTTACGCGCTCGTATGGTGAAACGCCTCCCGTTCTCGAGATTGAATGTCACCTCTTCGAAGAGCGGCGAACCGATGGCATAGGTTTTCGAGCCGGGCGTAACCGGATAAAAGCCAGCCGCGCTGAAGATATACCAAGCAGACATCTGCCCACAATCTTCGTTGCCGCTCAGACCATCGGGCGTCGGTTTGTAGAGTTCCGTCATGATCTGATGCACGCGCGCCTGCGCCTTCCACGGTCGCCCGACATAGTCGTAAAGATAGGCGATGTGGTGGCTCGGCTCGTTGCCGTGCGCATACTGCCCGATGAGCCCTGTAATGTCAGGCAGTTCCCTGCCGGTCAACTTGCTCTCTGTTGTAAACAGTTCATCGAGCTTTAGCTCGAATCTCTCCGGACCACCCATCAACTCGATAAGACCGCCGATGTCTTGCGGGACGAAGAAGGTGTATTGCCAAGCGTTGGCTTCCGTGTAGTGCGCGGAGACTTCGCGCGGATCGAAAGGGGTGAGCCAGCTTCCGTCACGCTTCCGCGGGCGCATGAAGCCGGTTTCGCGGTCAAATAGATTCCTGTAGTACCGCGCGCGTTCGAGATAACGACGATGGTCGTCGTCTCTTCCGAGCAGGCGCGCCATTTGCGCAATGCACCAATCATCGTAAGCGTATTCGAGCGTCTTCGAAACCGATTCGCGATCATCTTCGATCGCGACATAACCGCGTTGTCGGTAAGCCGCTAATCCGCGCGCGTCACGCTCGGCGCTCTGCTTCATCGCTTCGAAGGCCTCTTCCCAATCGAACCCGGCGATGCCTTTGACCGCCGCATCGGCGATCACGGATACCGCGTGATAGCCGATCATCGTATCGGTCTCATTGGCCGCAAGCTCCCAAACGGGCAAACGCCCAACCTGCTCGTATTGCGCGAGGAAAGTGCGGATGAAATCGCGCGTGCGCCTCTGATCGATGATCGTAAACAGCGGATGAGCGGCGCGGAACGTGTCCCACAACGAGAAGACCGTGTAGTGGGTGTAGTCGCGGGCCGTGTGGATCTTGAAATCGCGCCCACGGTAGCGCCCATCGACATCCATGAAGACGTTAGGCGCGAGCATCAGGTGATACATCGCCGTGTAGAAATCGATCAACTGCTCGCGCGTTCCGCCGCGGACGATGATCCGACTCAATTCGCGCTCCCACGCTCGCTCGGCATCGCGCCGGACGCGCTCGAAATCCCAGTGATTCAATTCCGCGGCGAGATTGCGGCGCGCGCCATCCAGATCTACGGCTGAAATGGCAACGCGCACAAGTATCGGTTCATCATGCCGCGCGTCAAAGCGAAAGAAGGCCCTAACGTCAGCGCCACGCGCTTCACGCGCCCCGGCGAGGATGCGCCCATCGAGCGCAATCCCAAATTCTTTGAAGGGCTTAGAAAACTCCGCGACGAAATAGACGATTTGATCGCGCGCCCAAGACTGCGAACGACGATAACCCTCGATGCGCGCCGGGCCGACAACGCGCAGCATCGAATCGAGCACTTTGTCGCGATGACGTAGATCGACGATGATGTTCGCGCGATCCGTGTCCGGGAAAGTGTAACGATGAAGCCCAACGCGCATCGTCGCCGTGAGCTCGACCTTGATCTTTTCATCATCGAGCAACACGGCATAATAGCCTGGCCTTGCGACCTCGTTGCGATGACTGAAATGCGAAGCATAGCCGCGCATCGCATCCTCACCGGTCTTGGGTTCAAGGTAGGCTTCGCCAACCGTCGGCGCAAACAGTATGTCGTTGTAGTCAGGCACTCCGGTGCCGCTCAGATGCGTGTGACTGAAACCATAGATCACGTCGTCCGAATAGTGATAGCCCGAACAGCTATCCCAACCGGTCACGCGCGTATCGGGCGAAAGCTGAACCATCCCGAAAGGGAGAACGGCGCCCGGATAAGTGTGACCGTGCCCGCCCGTTCCGATGAACGGATTAACGTAATCGACCAGTTTCGCAGTCCGACGCTGCGCCAAAGCGGATTGTGTCAAAAGAGATGCGAACGCGAACAACAAGAACGAACCGATCAATCGCCTATGTCCGCCCGTGCGAACCATCCGCTCTCTCTATCTCCTCGATGGTGTCGATCGCTTGGAGCTTACGCGATTATCACTCACATTCAACCCAAAAGGCGAGAGATGGAAACAGATGAGAAGCCATCTCACATTCAATGTTGACTCGACTATCGACTCCGACGGGCGGGGCGCGCCATATGCCAAATCATTGATAAGCTTCTTTCTCTTCAACGACATCGACACGGGCAAGAGTTTTAGCGCCACGGGCTACATTGATAAGGGGAGGAAGGAGGGTTGGTGCCCTCGGTAGGACTCGAACCTACAACCAACGGATTATGAGTCCGCTGCTCTGACCGATTGAGCTACGAGGGCACAAAACAAGAGCTTTCGGCGCTGATTGGCCGCGCCTTCGCCCCAGAGACGCGAGCCGCGCTGTTTAAACCTTAGTGACAGAATTCTCTTCCCTCACCCGCGCCCGAGGATCTCATCGCCACTTCAGCGACACGAAGGCACATCCGAAGTCGGAGAGCTGAAAATTATAAGACCAAAATGCAGGAGCGGCAAGCCATTGAATCAGGGCGTGCGCTTCGCCTTACACGGCAAGCAGTTTACATGGCGAGCAGGACTGTGGACTCATTCGATCGAAGCCTATCCAAGGGCGCGACAAGAGCGGTTCGCACCCGCCCGCGTCGCATGAATCCGTCGGACACGAATGCGACCGATGCGCGCTAGCACCTCTAGCAGAGCGGATGCCCCCGCTCGCCTCAAATAGGCAAAAGCCAGCTGTCGAAACGCACACCGGCATCCAGTTCGACGAACGCCGTCTGAGCAACCCGATGAGCGTTTGACTTCTCACTCAGGCTCGGTCGGCTCGACGATTTCATCAGTCGATCCCGATGCCTGAAGGCACGGCGTTCGCAAGTCCCCTCAGTCAGCTCGACGATCTGCTCGAACGCGACGTTCCTTTTTCGTATCGGTTCGCGAGCCCCTCGGTCAGCTCGACGATCCCAGCTTATACCCACACAAGGGCTCGATCGGAGCGCGGCATCCTTTCGATCGGGAACCTCATCGAATCCCCACCAATTCGGCGTTCGGTTATTGAACCAAAATGGTGTAGCATCTCGAATCTTTATCATCAGCGCTCGATTCGAGGTTCAGCAAAATTGTGAGTACATCGTCTACACCATCTTTCAAAGATGTGTTGATTTGTTTGTCATCATCTGGTACACACAAAGTGATGACGAAGAACGTTAGGTTCAACGTCAGAGTCAGTCCGCAAGTCAGAGAAGAGTTCCAAGCCGCCGCTCGACTTCGTGGAGCAACCGCATCTAGTTTGGTTCACCAGTTCATGGTGAAAGTGATCCGAGAGGAGAAGGAACGGAATCCGAAAGAGTTCGCGCGGGCGCTGGCCGAGGTGCAGGCCAAAGGGGCGCAGAACCTCAAAGTATAATTGCGCGGCTCTTAAGCTCCCGCGGGCGGCCCGAATGACGAATCTCACGCCAAACCGTTCAACGCTTTCAGCGCAATTTCGCGCGAGGGGGATCTATTCTGACGGGGATGCTTTACAAAATCGGGAATATCATCTTCAACGCTGAACGGCTGATCGATGCCTCCTTCCGCAACGACGACAAAGAGAGCTACCTTTCCATCAGACTAGCTGGAGCGAGTCCGGGCGGTCACTCATACACCGTGCTCAGTTTCAAAGGGGAGACGGCGCGCGTCGTTTGGCAAGCGTTGACCGAACAAGCGAAAGAGTTGATCGCTTCCGTTCCCAAAGAAGAGCGCGGGCCGTCGAATTCGACGCCCGCGCTGTGGTGATGCGAGTCCGCTTTAACTGGACGAGCTTCAACGGAACGCCCTTGCAAACGACCTTGCAACCACAAGGATTTTTATCGATTCCGGCGTTGTTGTCGCACGGCGAGGCGGTAGTTCCTTGCAAGCGACCTTACAACCACAAGGATCTTTATCTCGCTGATGAAGGATCAGACGCGCCTAAACCTTCTGTCGAAAGAGGCGAATTTCTGCTCCGAGTTTGAGGCTCAGGAGAGACAAGCTGCTCCCCTGAGCCTGCGTTTTGCGGGTCAGCTTCGCAGCAATTGACGCAGAACGTATGGCAGGATCCCGCCGTGTCTGTAGTATTCGACTTCAATCGGCGTATCGATGCGCAGGATCACCGGCACGCTTTCGGTCCGCCCATCGGCGCGATGGATGACGAGCGTCACCTCTTCGCGCGGCGAGATGCCATCCTCGATGCCGATGATATCGAAGACCTCTGTGCCGTTGAGTCCAAGCGTTTGCGCGCTCATCCCCTCCTTGAACTGGCAGGGGAGCACGCCCATGCCGACGAGATTCGAGCGGTGGATGCGCTCGAAGCTTTGCGCGATGACGGCGCGCACGCCCAGAAGGCGCGTCCCCTTAGCCGCCCAATCGCGCGAGCTGCCCGTGCCGTACTCCTGACCGGCGATGACGACGAGCGGGACGCCCGCCGCCTGGTAGTGCATGGCAGCATCATAGATGCTCATCCGCTCGCCGACCGGTTGGAGCACCGTAACGCCGCCCTCCGTGCCGGGCACCATCAGGTTTTTGATGCGCACGTTGGCGAAGGTGCCGCGCACCATGACCTGATGATTGCCGCGCCGCGCGCCATAGGAGTTGAAATCCTCTGGCTTGACGCCACACAGCTGCAAGTAGACGCCCGCGGGCGAGGCTGGTTTGATCGCCCCCGCTGGGCTAATGTGATCGGTCGTCACCGAATCGCCGAAGATCGCCAAGGGGCGCGCTCCTTTGATATCGGACAACGCCCCCGGTTCCATGCTGAATCTTTCGAAGTAGGGCGGCTCTTGGATGTAGGTCGATTGTGGATCCCAGTTGTATACCTCGCCCGTGCTCGTCGGAATTTCGTTCCACAAAGGATTCTCTTCGACGAAGTCGCTGTAAAGCCGACGATAGGTGTCGGGATCAAACGCCAAACGCATCATCTCGTTGACCTCATCGAGCGAAGGCCAAATATCACGCAAGTAGACGTTGCGCCCTTCGCGATCTTTACCAATCGGATCGGTCTCAAGATTGATGCGCACCGTTCCGGCGAGCGCGAAGGCGACGACGAGCGGCGGGCTCGCTAAGAAGTTTGCTCGCACGCTCTGATGAACGCGCGCCTCGAAGTTGCGGTTGCCCGATAGCACGCTTGCGACAACCAGATCGCGAGCGTTGATCGCCTCTTCGATGTGCGCGTCGAGCGGCCCGCTGTTGCCAATGCAGGTCGTACATCCATAACCGACGAGATTGAAGCCCAACCGGTCCAGATAATCTTGCAGGCCAGATCTCTTCAAGTATTCCGTGACGACGCGCGATCCAGGGGCGAGGCTCGTTTTGACATATGGCGGCACGCGCAGGCCGCGTTCGACCGCTTTCTTCGCCAAAAGTCCGGCGGCGAGCATGACGCTCGGATTTGACGTGTTGGTACAGGAGGTGATCGCCGCGATCACCACATCACCGTGACCGAGATCGAATCCATCGAGCGGAAGCTCGCCCGGCGGAAGCTCTTCGATGCGATCCGGCGTTGGGCGATTGTTGATCATTTCGACTTCGGTCAAAACGTTCGTGTTCTTCACGCTGACCGTATCGCGCACGGCAACAGGGATCGTCTCAGGCCCCTGCTCTCCACCGCCAGCAAGCGGCACCTGTTCGGCAAAGGGCGTCGGTTGATGGACGGGCACGCGCACGTCCGTTTCCGTCTTGCCGTAGCCGCCCTCGGTCATCGGTTTGCGCAACAGTTCGAGGAAGCGATCCTTCAATTGCGCGAGTTCGATCCTATCCTGTGGCCGACGTGGACCGGCGACGCTCGGGCTGACGGTCGCTAGATCCAATTCGAGAACGGTCGTGTAATCGATCTCGCCCGCGCGCGGGATGCCGAACATGCCTTGGGCTTTGAAGTAGTTGCGGAACGCTTCGACGTGTTCTTCGCTTCTTCCCGTCGCCAACAGATACTCGCAAGATTTTTCGTCGACCGGGAAGAAGCCCATCGTCGCTCCGTATTCGGGCGCCATATTGGCGATCGTCGCGCGATCGGGAACGTGGAGACTCGCCGCCCCCTCGCCGAAGAACTCGACGAACTTGCCGACAACTTTCGCTTGCCTGAGCATCTCAGTGATACGCAAGACAAGATCAGTCGCGGTCACGCCCGCTTGCAATTTGCCGGTCAAGTGAACGCCGACGACATCTGGCGTCAAGAAGTAAACGGGCTGGCCCAGCATCGCCGCTTCCGCTTCGATGCCGCCCACGCCCCAACCGACGACGCCGAGCCCGTTGATCATCGTCGTGTGCGAATCGGTCCCGACGAGCGTGTCGGGGAAGTAGACGCCGTCGCGCTCGATCACGCCTTTAGCCAAATATTCGAGGTTGACCTGATGGCAGATGCCGATGCCGGGCGGAATCACGCGAAAACCGTTGAAGGCCTGCTGCCCCCATTTCAAAAACTGATAGCGCGAGCGGTTGCGGCGAAACTCCATCTCCATGTTGCGCCGCAAGGCATCGGGCACGCGCGCGAAATCGACCTGCACCGAGTGGTCCACGACGAGATCGACGGGCACTAACGGTTCGATGATCTTCGGGTCGCGCCCCATGCGCGCGACCGCCGAACGCATCGCCGCTAAATCGACGAGCAACGGGACGCCCGTGAAATCCTGCAATAGGACGCGCGCCACGACGAAAGGGATCTCATCTTGCCTTTCAGCATTCGGTTGCCAACCGGCCAGCTTGCGCACGTCATCCTCGCGCACCCTGTGACCATCATAATTGCGCAGCACAGATTCGAGTACGATGCGAATCGAAATCGGCAAACGCGAGATCTGGCCCAGCCCTTTGCGCTCGAGCTGCGGCAGCGAATAGAAGCGGCCCGTCCGCCCACGCCCGAGATCGAATTCCTGCAGAGAGTTGTAGAGGTTATGTGTCATGGCGATCCTGCGAATTTTCAAGGAGTTGATTCCAGAGAGTCGCGCGATCGATACGAACGATCGTGAAAGATCACCCCTTCAGTTTAAGAGCCGCCTGGCGAGAGGTCAAGCAACCGCTCCCGCTGACTGCGGCGCGCAAAACCGTTCGCGCGATTGTTCGCCACCCAATACTTCTGTTATATTGCTGCCACCACGAAACCGTAAGGCAAGGGGGATCGCCGATCATGCCGCGAAAAAAAGCTGAAGACTTCGAGTATCTGAGCAATGATCCGGATTTCGTCCCCGATCCGGAGATCGAGGAGTTCATGGAAGAGGAGATCGCGCGCGCGCCACGCGACCCGGAACTGCTGGCCAGACGTTTGCGCCAACACCCGGAAGCCTCGCCCGAAGATGCGGCGGGCGACATCGACGCCGAATGGGAGAGCGTTAACAGTTCCGGTGAAGAGACCGTCGGCGGCGATAACCCGACCCCAGATCAAGACATCGTCGAGGAGATCGGACGCGCCGTCGGCCTCAGCTTTGAGGACAACGAAGAGCTCGACGTGCTCGACAAGATAGAGCGGCGCGATCGCGATCGCTTCGAACTCGATCCACGCTCGAAAACCCCGGATGATTCGATCTGAAGCTCATGAAGAAAAGGAGCCGTGATCGGTCCACGGCTCCGCATTTTTCAACGGGAGGAATGCGCCTTTCGAATGCTGGCTTTGACGGCAGCAAAACTGAAGGGGAAGCGACTCCCCCGGCAGATCGCCCCTCGCCTATCATGCGAAAGTTAAGCGGCGCTCCTACCTTTAGGCAGGATCTTGAAGCGCCGCGCAATCCTTGCCGACGAAGCGCGCAAAGGCATCCGAATTATAACCTCATGACCGTTTTAAAGTCACTGGCGATCAACTTCACGCCACCGCCACCTGCCGCTGCGCGCTGAACCGCCTTTTGTTCCCTTCACTAAAGGTAAACTATCAATCGCCCTGAATTTTCAGGATCGCCTTCGCCAAATCGCAAAGAAGATCCTCATTCGGTCAAATTGACCTGATAGAGCGCCCGAGCTTCAACCGCCGACCAGCCTATCAACGCCGACGGCGCAAACCGGCACCGATCCCGGCTAATCCGGAACCGAGCAGCAGAAGCGTCGCAGGCTCAGGCACGGCCGTGCGCGAATCGGGGACGGCGATGAATTTGTTGACATCATCTGAGCTGTGATTGCTCAAACCGGCGTTATAAGCGAAGGAGTTGCTACCGCCTTTGACGTAGAAATCACCCCACATCGGGGCGCGGAGCGAATTGAAGGTGACAGAGAATCCGCTACCGGCATCATCCAAATTATCGAACTTGACTCCAGTAATGGAGCTACCCGATGGGAACCCGGGATTGCTCGGACCTGGGCCGAAGGTGCCCCAGTCTAAGTCTCCCACACCGTCGGAGACATTGTAGACACATCTCGCATCCTTCGTCTGCTTATCACCGTCAACGCAATTATCCGTCAGATCCAGGATGAAATGGCTGAGATCGGGGGAACCGAATCCCGTGAAAGTGTACGTGTAAGTGTACACGCCGGAGTTCAAGGTGATGTTCCACGTGATGGTGAAGTTCTTGTTGTCGCTGCTGTAGTTCCCCCCGGTGACGATATTTCCAGCGCTCTCCGTGCGGGAGCCGGAGAAGTTGGCTGTTGGCACTGGGGTGCCATAGACCGGATCGGCCTTGACATTCGAGTTGATTAACAACAACAGCATCGGGGCAAGAGCTGAAACGAAGATTCGACGTAAACTAACCATGTTGATCCTCCTCGACTTTAGGGTTGTTGAGGGAAAACCCGCGGCTCAAGTTTTCAACAAGTCAAAACGAAGCGATACTGAAGGCAAAGCCGCTAAGCTTCATTCAAAGCGGCGAGAGCGCACCTTTAAAAGCCTCCGGGCGAGGATCCGCTTTTTCACCTAGAGGTAAATACACAATGGTCTCAGGCTTCCAGAAAATTTTTCGGCGGGTCGGAACGGGCGCCTGGAAATCGAGTTCAGCGGTTAACAGCTTGAATTCAAGGGAGTTTGATTGCCGCTCGGCTCCGGCTGGCGGCGAGCGAATCAAGGGCCGCGCGGTCGCTATCGGACCGGAGCGACTACAATTTTTCCACCCAGAGCGCTTCAGGCTCCCCCCTTAATTCCGCTCGATTAACCTTGATTAACGCTCGAGACGCAATCCACAGCGATCCTTAGCGCTAGCAGACATCCCGATTAACCTTGATTAACGCTCGAGACTCAGCGGGCGCGGAGCGGTCCCTTCGAAGAACCAACTAGCGCCGACGCGCAGCCGATGTTGCCAAGTGGGGAGGCGTGAAGTGTACAGCGCAAAGCGCGCTTGACGCCCGAGCGCGCCGTCGAAAACGACGCCGCCCGCGAGCACAGCAGCGCGTTCCGTGCCCAGACTCACGGCCTCGCCGAGTTCGTGGAACTGTCGCGTTTCAAGCGAGCGCCCTTCGATCAAAGCGCGGATGTTATTCGCCACCAGCCCGGCCTGTTGATAAGCGAGCTGTGCCGTGCCGGCAAGGCGCGGGCTATCGAGCGTTGTACAGAGGGCGATGTCGCCGAGGGCGAAAACGCGCTCGTGCCGCCGCACCTGCAGCGTCGGTTCGACGATGATCAAACCGTGTCGATCCTTTTCGACTTCGAGCGTGTCAACCAACGGATTGACGCGCACGCCGCCGGTCCAGATGGTGGCCGAGGTTTCGAGTTCAGTCAGTCGCCCGCCGTGTTCGACGACGATGCTTTGTGGCATCACGCGTTTGACCGTCGTCTGCGTGTGGACCTCGACGCGCGAAGAGCGCAGCGCGTTTTCGACGTGCTGACGTATCTCTTCGTCCATGCCCGGCACCACTTGCGCGCTCATTTCGACGATGATGACGCGCGGCTCGCCCGGCAACCCGCGGCGTTGAAAGGCATCGCGAAGCAGATCGGCCATCTTAGTTGAAAGCTCGACGCCGCTAGCACCCGCGCCGACGACGACGAATGTCGCCGTCCGACGCGCATCCTGCGGCGCAGCATCGGGCGGGATCCGATCGAGCACGTCGATCATGTGCCAACGCAACCTATCGGCATGCGCGATCTTTCTGAAGGGGAGAGCGTATTCGGAAGCGCCTGCGACGCCTGCGTAGTTCGTCACACCGCCCACGGCCAAAACGAGGAAGTCATAGGCGAGTCGTTTGCCCCGGGCGGTCGCCACCTCGCGAGCCGAAAGATCGATCTCCGTTACGGTATCCTGTATAAAGCGCACGCCCTCATCGAGCAGTTCGCGATAGCGCGGCGCGATATGCCAAGCTTCGACCTCGCCGCTCAGATACTCGTAAAGGAGCGGCGTAAAGAGAAAATGATCCTCTTGGCTGATGAGCACCACTTCGCCGACGCCACTTAGGCCGAGCGCCGTAAAAAGACCGCCGAAACCGCCACCGACGATGATGATCCGCTTGCCGCTCATAGCTCCGCTTCGCCTCGCTTTCGTTCCCACAGATCCTAACAGAAGTCGCGCCTGACAGCCACAATCGGCGCTCTGGGAACGGAGCTCGATTAAGCGGTGCGAGAAGCCATCGAAGCTCTCCGGCTCATCAGGTTGAGTCCCGCAGCTTGCTGGACAGCGCAGCAAAGCGCGTGCTAAATTGTAATTGCTTTGTAAGTAAAACTTTGCGGTTTCCTGGCAAGCGCGTCAGGACGACTGCGGATTGGGAGGGCCATTTCGAGCAGTGGCGTTGTCGAAGGAAGTGAAAGAGAAGATCATCGAGGAGTTTCGCACGCACGAAAAGGACACCGGTTCGCCACAAGTACAGATCGCGCTGCTGACACAGCGCATCAACGACTTGACGGAACATTTCAAAACTCACAAGAAGGATAACCATTCGCGGCGCGGCTTGCTCAAAATGGTCTCGCAGCGTCGCAGTCTGCTGGAATATCTCAGGCGCACGGATATTGAAAGCTACCACGATCTCATCAATCGGCTCGGCCTGCGCCGCTAAAGGTACGGGTGCGAGCGCGGAGCGGATGGACAAGCGAGAAGCACCTTCTCCTGCTGATAGCTTTGCGCCCTTTCGTCGCGCGCGATCAGCAGCGCAGTGGTGTGCGAGCCTGAAGGGGGCGGCGCGAGCTTGAATTTTAGGCTCTCGCCGCAAATTTACTTTATGCTGAAACGGCGGGCGAATCGCTCCTTCGCCGTCGAGATCTTGCAAGCTCGCGCCCGTGTGAACTTCTGCGCCGTGCGACGCTCGCCACTTCATGAATCATCTTAATCCGGAGAGGTCGTCCCTCATGAACAGCCTCTCTGAAGGAGACATGGGTTATGACGACTAAAAAGTATTTAAAGGAAACCATTCGCGTTGGTGACCGCGATCTGACCGTCGAAACAGGGCGTGTCGCCAAACAGGCCGATGGCGCGGTGATCATCCGCTATGGCGACACGATGGTGCTCGTCACCGCCGTGGGCGCTCGGCAACCACGCGAAGGGATAGATTTCTTCCCGCTCACGGTCGAGTACCGAGAACATAACTACGCCGCCGGGCGCATCCCCGGGAACTACTTCCGGCGTGAGGGGCGTCCGACAGAGAAAGAGATACTGACCTCGCGTTTGATCGATCGTCCGTGCCGTCCGCTCTTTGCCGAAGGTTATCGGAACGAGACTCAGATCGCCGCTTCGGTGATCTCCGCCGATCCGGAGAACGACCCGGACGTCATCTCGATCACGGGGGCTTCATGCGCGCTCTACTTTTCGGACATCCCCTTTCACAACCCGATCGCGGGCGTGCGCGTCGGGTTGGTCGAAGGGCGCTACATCATCAACCCGACCTATGAGGAGCTTCGCCATTCGCGGCTCAACCTCGTCGTCGCCGGAACGGAAGAGGCCATCGTCATGGTCGAAGCGAGCGCCAAAGAGGTCTCCGAAGAGATCATGATCGAAGCCCTCATGCTCGCGCACAAAGAGATCAACCGCCTGTGTCGCTGGCAGAAGGAGCTCTACAAATATCTGGAGATCGAGAAACGTCCCGTCGAGCCCGAAGTCCTCGACGAAGAGATGCTGCGCCGTATCGAAGGCGAGTACACGGAACGCCTGCGCGCAGCGCTCGATACTTCGCAACAAGGTAAGCTCGCTTCCTATGCCGCCGTCGAACAGCTCAAACAAGAGATCGTCGAATCCTACCCGGAAGATCAACTCGAGCAGCGCGCAATGGCCAAGCGCGTCTTCGATTATCTGAAAGAGAAGATCTTCCGCGACGACATCCTGAATCACCGCCGCCGTCCCGACGGGCGTCGTTTCTCCGAAATTCGCCCGATCACGTGTGAAGTCGGTTGGCTTCCGCGCGTACACGGCAGCGCGCTGTTTACGCGCGGCGAAACGCAAGCGATCGTCACCACCACGCTCGGGACGAAAGAGGACGAACAATTCCTCGATGATCTAGAGCTTGGCGAAGTGCGCCGCCGCTTCATGCTCAATTACAACTTCCCACCCTACGCGGTCGGCGAAGTCGGTCGGTTCGGTAGCCCCGGCAGGCGCGAGATCGGGCATGGAGCGCTGGCCCGGCGCGCGCTCGAAGCCGTGCTGCCAGAAGAGGCAGATTTCCCCTACACGATCCGCGTCGTCTCAGATATCACCGAATCGAACGGCTCGAGTTCGATGGCTTCGGTCTGCGGCGGTAGCCTTTCGCTCATGGATGCCGGAGTGCCGATAAAGACGGCGGTCGCCGGCATCGCGATGGGCCTCGTCATGGAAGGGAACAAATACGCGATCCTCTCGGATATCGCGGGCGCCGAAGACCATTACGGCGATATGGACTTCAAAGTCGCCGGGACGAAAGACGGCATCACCGCTCTCCAGATGGACATCAAGATCTCCGGCGTCAACGCCCAGATCATGGCCGAAGCGCTCGAACAGGCTAAACGCGGACGCCTCCACATCCTCTCCATCATGGAGAAGACGATCGCCGAACCGCGCCCCGGCATCTCGCCCTACGCGCCCCGGATCATCCAGATCAAGATCAATCCCGAACGCATCCGCGATGTGATCGGACCGGGCGGCAAGATCATCCGCGCGCTCGTCGAAGAGACCGGCGCGAAGATCGACATCGAAGACGATGGCACCGTCTCGATTGCGACCTCAAACAGCGCCGCCGCACAGGCGGCAGTGGAACGGATTCGCGGGCTGACGGCGGAGGCCGAAGTGGGCGAAACCTACCTCGGCACGGTGACGCGCATCGCCGATTTCGGCGCGTTCGTCGAAATCTTTCCCGGCGTCGAAGGCCTGCTCCACATCTCGGAGATCGCCGCGCATCGCGTCCGCAACGTGCGCGACGAACTGAAGGAAGGCCAGCAGATCATGGTCAAATGCATCGCCAAAGAAGGGAATAAGATCAAACTCTCGCGCAAAGCGGTCCTGCGCGAAGAGAAGCAACGCACAGAAGCCGGAGGGAAAAGCAACTTCAAATAATCCGAAGCTTCACTCGGTCGGCAAGGCGCGCCCGCCGATGTGACAACCGAGAGCAAATAATCCGAAGCTTCTCCCGTCCAATCGTAGTCAAGAGGTTCGCTCATCGGCGAACCTTTTTTGATGGGCCAATTCAATGCGGCGCTAATTCAGATCCCCTAAAACATCTCTCGCTGAGCCCTCCGGGGACCTCGCCCCGTGACAGCATCTCCCTCAAGAGAGCCCCGCAAGTCACCACCCGACCCATCCCCTCCCTGAGTGACTTTGAACTTCTGGAATTTCGAGCCCATTCTCAATCTACTACGTTATGCATAGCCGAAAAGCGGAGAAGGAGATTGGTTCTGATCGATGACGATTATCTCTGGTGAGCGACCCTTTCAAGAGGCGAGGAGAAAGGAGCGGCACTCCGAAGAAAGCATCTCTTCAGTGCGCTAACCAGAAGGCATCTTGAGAGGCTTAGGGCTGAGATAGGCCGTCCCGGAAGCTCCCAGATCACTTGGAGTGCGGCGCGATCGAGTTAAGATTGTGGGAGTCGCAAAAGGAGCTCTTTCGATCAGTTTTACGTCGTGCAAATGATTTTAATTTTGCTAACTAGTTTTTAACCGTTTTTTATCCGAAGCGATTGCGGAAATAAGGAGGGTCTCGCGGTGAAAGCTCTTTGCCCTATGCTTGCCTTGCTCATTCTCCTTGCCCCTGCGCAAGCCGCTCCTATTCTGTACCGAGACGTGACCGTCGTTTTCGCTTCGGAGGACGGTGTAGATCTGCGGACTACGAACCGGTCGGATTCGGATCAACAAGGTTCAAAACAGAATCAAACTATCCAATCCTCTTCTGGTCCAAACGATAGCGGTTCAAGAGCGGTTCTGAACGTTCAGGCGCAGAACGTCGAGACCATTGAACTTGGCGATGTGACGGGATTGATCTGCGATTGCGGCGAGATCGCCGTCCCCGGTGGCGGCAGCTTCCCCAAGTGGCCTTTTCTTGCGCTAGCGGCGATCCCGCTGGCGTTCATCGGGGGTAGCGATCATGCGCTCAGCTTCCCGCCCCAACTTAATCCGACGCCTACGGCGACGCCGACTTCCACGCCGCAGACGCCCATTCCGGAACCATTCTCTCTGCTGCTATTAGGCACGGGGCTCTCGCTTCTCGGCGCGAGGCGCAAATTCAAGCGCGAGCTCAGACATCCGAGGGGAGGAATGAACGATGCGTAACAGGTCGGTGTTTTTCGCCTTCGTCCTCGCCCTGTTCGCAGCCTTCTGCTCGACTGGCATTGCGCAGGTTAAGAAGAGCGGACGGCTCGATTTCGGGCGCATCGAACTTTCGACCGCTCCCGGTGGATATCCGCTTCTGGTAGACGATCGCCCAGTCGGCGAGACGACGAGCGCCGTGCGTTATATCGATCTCCCTCCGGGCAAACACAAGCTTGAGATCCAATTTCCGAACGGCGTGCGTTGGGTGCGCGAATTCGATGTGATCGCCGGTCGGCGCCAATGCATCAAGCTCAACTACAATCCGCGCGTCGTCCGCATCCCGCGTTCGCCATGCCCTTATGCGGTGAGCGTTTCGGCGCCGAACATCGTAAACGATGGCGATCTGATCACCTTCACGGCCAACACCACATACGCGGGCGACAAGAGTTTGAACTACACTTGGACCATCAGTCCGGCCTCGGCGCGCATCATCAGCGGGATGGGATCATCAACCGTCACCGTCGATTCGACCGGACTGGGCCAGCAGAGGGTTATCGCCATGCTTATGGTCGATGATGGATCAGGCGATCCGCGTTGTCGCCAACAGGCGAGCGTGGCGACCAAGGTCTTCAAGCAAACTCCGCCGTCGGTCGTGGCCCAACGTTTCGACGAATTCCCTTCGATCTCTTACGACGACGACAAAGCGCGTCTGGACAATTTCGCCATCGAGTTACAGAACGCTCCCGGAGCGCGCGGTTTCATCATCGTCTATGCCGGCCGGACCAGTCGCCCGGGCGAAGCTGATCGATTGGCGGCGCGCGCGCGTAATTATCTGATCGGCGTTCGCGGCCTCGAGGCGCATCGCATCGTGACGGTGAACGGGGGCTATCGCGAACGCAACGGGTACGAGCTGTGGATCGTCCCGACGGGCGCGACTCCGCCGCAGCCGACCCCGGACAAACCTTTGCAGGCCAACCGCTGAGACGCTCCTTTGCAAAACTAAGGCGCTCTCTACGCCTGTGCGGCGCGATGCCGGTTTGGCATCGATTTTTGCCGCCGTTTCGGCAAACCGACAATTGAACAGAGGGCTATTACATCGAGGCTAGAGCGAACGCTTTTGATTCATCCCGCTTGACCACCCTATGCTTTATGTAGTAACAAGGGCTAGTTTTTTTGAACATCCGGATTAAGGAGGGAGATTCAGATGGCCGAAGGTGAAAGTTCAGGCGGCGTGGGAGCGGTAGCGATCATCGCGATCCTCGTGATCCTTCTGCTCGCCGTCTTCGTCGTCTTCAAGAGCGGTTTGCTCGGCGGACGTAGCGTACCTTCCAAGGTTGACGTCAACATTCAAACGCCGGGAAGCGGCAAGTGATCTGACCCTGCTCCTTACGACTCTCCCCCTTCGAATCCCATCAGCATCCGAAACGACGCCTGTGCGATGGACGCAAACGATCGCTCTGCTCTTCGGTTGAGCGAGACCGGGCGTCACGCAAGATACTCACGCCATCATAATCGCAAATCGGAAAGGCCGGCGAGAGTTTCGGCGACGGCTCTTCCCCGTCATTCTAAAAGGTTGACTTTTGAGGGGGGAACGTCTCAAATTTGGTTTTCGACTCTTGAGGATGAGAGACCGCTATCTTTAAGGAGAGGAGGCAACGTGCCGGCACCGAACATCGAAACCATCGCTCAACTGGCGAAACGTCGCGGCTTCGTCTTCCCGTCGGCTGAGATCTACGGCGGATTGGCGAGTTCATGGGACTATGGACCGCTTGGCGTCGAGATCTGCAACAACGTCAAGCGCGCTTGGTGGCGCTGGATGGTCTATGAGCGCGACGACATCGAAGGGATCGATACGGCGATCATCATGAATCGTTTGGTCTGGAAATATTCCGGCCACGAGGACACTTTCAGCGATCCGCTCGTCGATTGTCGCGCCTGCAAAAGCCGCTTGCGCGCCGATAAACTCGAGAACCATTCCGGGCTACCGATTGAGCAAGCCATCGCCGCGGGCGCGGTGAAGTGTCCGAACTGCGGTTCGACCGACTTGACCGAGCCGCGCCCTTTCAATCTGATGTTTCGCACGCAGGTTGGTCCGGTCGCTGCCGAAGATGATCCATCGGCGCTCGCCTATCTACGCCCGGAAACGGCGCAAGGGATCTTCGTCAACTTCCTCAACGTTCAACGGACGGCGCGGCGCAAACTCCCCTTCGGCATCGCGCAGATCGGCAAATCTTTTCGCAACGAGGTGACGCCGGGCAACTTCATCTTCCGCACGCGCGAGTTCGAGCAGATGGAGATGGAATACTTCGTCCGTCCGGGCGAAGACGAGCGTTGGCACGATTACTGGATCGAGCAATGCTTCAACTGGTACACCGGGCTTGGCCTCGATCCGAAGAACCTGCGCCTTTACGAGCAGCCGCCCGAAGAACTGGCCCACTACTCGAAACGCACGGTCGATATCCAATACCGCTTCTTCCCCGAACGCGAGCAGGAAGAGAAGCAATGGGATGAGCTGATGGGCATCGCCAACCGGACAGATTTCGATTTGCGCGCGCATTCGAAAGGGCCTGTTGACGCTGAAGGCAAGCGCCTCAATCCCGACTCGACCGAGGATCTCTCCTATTTCGATGAAGCGACGCGCGAACGATTCTATCCTTACGTGATCGAACCGGCAGCAGGCGTCAACCGTTCGGTGCTCGCCTTCCTGATGGACGCTTACACGGAGAAGGAGAGCGAGCGAGGCGAAAAGCGCATCGTGCTCAGGCTTCATCCGGAACTTGCGCCGATCAAAGTGGCCGTGCTGCCGCTTGCCAAGAACAAGCCGGAGATCGTGCGCATGGCCAAAGAGATCAAGCGGATGCTTCAACCCGCGATGCGCACCGTCTATGACGACACCGCGGGGATCGGCAAACTCTACGCGCGACAGGATGAGATCGGGACGCCTTATTGTGTCACGGTCGATCATCAATCGCTCGAAGACGAAGCCGTCACCGTGCGCGATCGCGACACTTGGCAACAGGTGCGCGTCAAAGTCGCGGAATTGACCGAGCATCTGAAGAAGCGTTTGAACTTGAAGTGCTGAGCGATGGCCATCTTCAAAAAGCAAGATCAGCGGACCGAGGCGCGCCTGCTTCTAGAATCGAGCGGAGAGGTTGAGCTTCCGCCGGCGGAAGTCGATGCGGCGGCGATCGTCATGCAGTTCGAGCAGTGGCGCCCGTTTTTGCCCGAACTGTTCGAAACGCTGCGCGCCGGAACGATCGCCGAACCGGTTCCGGTGATGAACGACGCCGCGACTTTCGCCGTGCACGGGCGCACGCGAACCTTTTGGGTGAAGATCTGGCACGCTTCGGTTGAGCGGACGCGCATCGAGCGCGTGCAGGTCCTCAGTTGCCTGCCGCTCGCTCGCGGCACGCGCGTCATCGCCCGAACGCTTTTCGACGAAGAGACGGATGGTGAATCGGAAGATGACGAGTGAGGAGCGGGCGGAGAGCAACGCCGAATTGGTGCGCGCCTTTCTGCTTCCGACGATCTTTTTGACGGTCGCATTGCTCGGTGGGGTGCGCGTCACGCAAGCTGGCGAGCTTCTTTTCCTCCCGCCGCCGCTCATCACGTTGCTGCTCGCTTCGCTCCTTCTGCTGCTTTTCGCGCGCGGGCGGTTGATCGAACTCGAACAGTGGTTTTCCTATCGCCTCTCTCCGCTCACGAACCTTTCGAACGCGCTCACGTTGCTGGCGATCTTCTTCGCCTCAGCCCAAGCCCTCAACGCCGCGCTGCCGGAGAGCGGACTTCTCCACTGGATGCTCTCTTTCTTCTTCCTCTGGACGCTCTGGAACGACCTCTTTGCCCCTTTCGATGCGCGCAGGCTCACGCGCAGTCTCGGCGTCCTCCTCGGGACAGCCTTCATCTTCAAACACATCTTGGTATCCAGCCTTTACGCGCCCGAGGGGAGTTGGCCCCGGAAGCTGGCGAGCGCCCTTTTCGAGGGCGTAACGCTGGGGATGGCCCATCGCTTTGCGGCAAGCAGCGGCTACATCGCCTTTTTCGCGCTCGCGCTATACGTCGTCGGGTTGATCCTGACCGCACGGTTACGCCCACCGCGTATTGAGATCGTCGCCTCGCGAGGGGATGATCATCTCATGCGCGATTGACTTAAAGGCTTGTCTCGATGAGCGCCTGTATGGTAAATCTCTCCCGCATTTTTTAACTTCGAGGGCTTTCGCGTCGAGGATCGCGCCCGACATGCGCCATCCTCTATCGAAATGAAGAGAGAGGATGGATCTCCCCCGCCATTCTCCGCCCGACGCAACTTGAGGAGCAGGTATGAGCGCATCATCGGCATTGAAGATCATGTGCGAGGGGCTTCGCAGCAACGTCGATGCGATCACGCTTTCTTGGGTCCAGCGGGTCAAACACAGCAAGCGGATCGAATCCGATGAGAGATTAACCCTTTCGCAGTTGATCGATAACATCCCGGAGATGATCGAAGAGATATGCGAACTATTGACGCAAGATGAGGGCTTCGATTTCGAGAAGTTGCGCGCGGCGAGCAAGCACGGATTCATGCGCTCGGTCGAAGGTTATGCGCTGAACGAACTGCTGCTCGAGCTCGAGATCTTGCGCGATTGCGTCTTCAGTTTCATCGCCGACTACATCGCCGATAAGCGCATCGCCGGGCACGAAGCCGTGCGCGCGTTGCGACAGATCAACCGCTATTTCAGTGACGATGTCCTCTTCGTCGTCGAGTATTATTTACGACACGGCGGCTTGCGACCGAGATCGGAATGAAGGACCCTATTCATCCGAAAGAGATGACTTAAGATGGCGCACAGGCTCGATGGCTCAACTGCAAAATGAGATTTGCGAGGTGACGCTGGCGCGGGCAACGAGCCCCATCCTGCTCGCCATAGACATCGGATCATCGAGCGTGCGGGCCGCGCTCTTCGATGGTCGCGGGCGCGAAGTGGTGGCCACGCAAGCGAGGCGGGCTTGGAGTTTTCGAACCGCTGACGATGGCTCATCGGAAGCCGATGCCGAAGAGCTACTGGCGATCGTCGTCGCGGTGATCGATGAAGCCCTCTCACGCTCCCCGCAAGATTTGACCATCGAAGCCGTTGCGATCTCATGTTTCTGGCACAGTCTCGTCGCGCTCGACCGCAACGGCCGCCCGCTCACGCCGATCTTCGGTTGGGCGGATACGCGAGCGAGGCACGCTGCGCGCGCGCTACGTTCGAGATTGGATGAGAGCGAATTTCACCGTCGCACCGGCTGCCGCTTTCACGCTAGCTACTGGCCCGCCAAAATCGTTTGGTTGCGCGAACATCATCCAACGCTCTTCGCCGAAGTCGGCAGATTTGTCTCTTTCAGCGAGTTCTTCACCGATCATCTGCTGGACCGATCGGCGATGAGCGTTTCGATGGCTTCCGGGACCGGTCTTTTCGACCAGCGCGGATGCGCGTGGGAGGAGCGGTTGCTCGCCGAACTGCGCTTGCGCCCAGAGCAACTTCCCGATCTAGCCGATGCGCAAGATTTGAACGCGAACCTCCGAACTGAATTCTCGAAAAGATGGCCGCAATTGCGCCGCGCGCGGTGGTTCGCTCCCTTCGCCGATGGCGCGGTCAGCAACGTCGGTGAAGGGAGCCTGGAGCGCGAGCGCGCCGTCATCATGATCGGCACCTCGGGTGCGATGAGAGTGATCTTCGCTGGCGAACCGCCCGAAGATTTACCTTCGAGTTTGTGGTCATACCGAGTGGATAGACGGCGCGTCGTCATCGGAGGCGCGCTCTCAGATGGCGGCAACCTGCGAGAGTGGCTGTGCCGCTCGTTGATGCTCGATGAGGCGACGCTCGACGCGGAGCTGGCGCGTCTTGCGCCAGGCGGACACGGGTTGACGGTGCTTCCCTTCTGGTCCGGTGAAAGGAGCACCGGATGGCACGATGAGGCGCGCGGCGCGATTTTAGGCTTATCGCTGCACACGCGCCCGATCGAGATCGCTCGCGCGGCGATGGAAGCCATCTGTTACCGCTTCGCCGCCATCGCCGACGCTTTGCGCGCCGTTGCGCCCATTGAAGAATGGATCGCTTCGGGCGGCGCGCTTCAAAGATCCGTTTTCTGGACGCAGATGCTCGCTGATATCCTCGAACAGCCGGTCGGACTTTCCGGCGTCCGCGAAGCTTCGAGCCGCGGCGCAGCGTTGCTGGCGCTGGAAGCGATGGGTCGGCTTCGCTTGTGCGACGTGCGCCCCACCATCGTCCGACGTTTCGAACCGGAGGCGGAACGCGCATCGCGTTACCGCGCCGCGCGCGCGCGCCACGAGCGCCTCTACCGCCTGATCCTCGAAGCTGATGATCCCTGAATACTGGCGTTCCGGATAGCGTTCGGGGATTGAAGAAAATTCGCAGGATGATAAACTGTTCGAATCTATCGACTGAAATCTTACGCGAGACTTCATCTATCAGGAGAAAGTTCGAAGTGAGCACACAAGCTGTTAGCACGCAGACCGCGCTCGATCAGCTCTGCATCAACACGATCCGCACGCTGGCGCTCGACGCCGTCCAACAGGCCAAGTCCGGTCATCCCGGCTTGCCGATGGGCGCTGCGCCGATGGCTTATGTTCTGTGGACTCGTTTTCTTCGCCATAACCCGCGTAACCCGAAATGGGCCAATCGCGACCGTTTCTTGCTCTCGGCGGGGCACGGCTCGATGCTTCTTTATGCGCTCCTTTATCTAACCGGCTACGATCTTTCGCTCGATGAGATCAAACGCTTTCGTCAATGGGGATCGAAGACGCCGGGCCACCCCGAAAACGTCTTGACGCCCGGCGTTGAGATCACGACCGGACCGCTCGGTCAAGGATTCGCCAACGGCGTCGGCATGGCCATCGGGCAAGCGCACTTAGCCGCGCGGTTCAATCGCCCAGATTTTCCGTTGCTCGATCATTACATCTACGCCATCGTCTCCGACGGCGACCTGATGGAAGGCGTCGCGTCGGAAGCCGCGTCGCTGGCCGGACATTTGAAACTCGGCAAACTCATCTACCTTTACGACAACAATCGCGTGACGATTGACGGTTCGACCGATCTCGCTTTCACTGAAGACGTCGTCCGACGGTTTGACGCCTACGGTTGGCACACGCTGACGGTGGAAGACGGCAACGATCTGGACGCCATCGAACGCGCCATACGCGAAGCGCAAGCCGTAACCGATCGCCCGTCGCTCATCTCCGTTCACACGATCATCGGCTACGGGCTTCCGACGCAAGGGACGCATAAAGCCCATTCCGATCCGCCGGGCGAAGAGGCCGTGCGCGAAGCCAAACGCCGTCTCGGCTGGCCGGAAGACAAGATCTTCTACGTGCCGGAAGAGGCGCTGGCCCACTTTCGCAAGGCGGTCGAACGCGGCGCGCAACTAGAAGCCGAGTGGAATGCGCTCGTCCGCGATTACGAACGCGCTCATCCGGAGCTTGCGCGCGAATGGCGTCTCTTCATGAGCGGCGAGCTTCCAGAAGGGTGGGAACGGGCGCTGCCGAGCTTTGAGGACGCTAAACCGATGGCGACGCGACAGGCTTCAGGCGAAGTGATCAACGCGATCGCCCCAGCTCTTCCGATGCTCATCGGCGGATCGGCTGACTTGACCGGCTCGAACAACACCGAGATCAAATCGAGCCATGATTTTCAAGCCGGATCTTACGACGGGCGCAACATACATTTCGGCGTGCGCGAGCACGCGATGGGCGCCTGTCTAACCGGCATCAGCCTGAACGGCGGGCTGATCCCGTTCGGCGGAACGTTTCTCGTCTTCTCCGACTACATGAAAGCTTCGATCCGCCTCGCCGCCCTATCAGAGGTTCAAGTCATCTACGTCTTCACGCACGATTCGATCGGCTTAGGTGAAGACGGGCCGACGCATCAACCGGTCGAGCAACTCGCCGGATTGCGCGCTATTCCCCATCTTTACGTCATCCGCCCGGCTGATCCGCACGAGGTGCGCGAAGCGTGGCGCGTCGCCATCTTGCGCCGTCACGCGCCGACGGCGCTGGCGCTTTCGCGCCAGAAGGTGCCCGTCATAGATCGCAAGCGCTACGCCTCGGCGGAAGGATTGCGGCGCGGCGCTTATGTTCTGGCCGAGGCGGAAGATGGGCGCGGAGAAACGTCCATGCCTGATCTCATCTTGATTGCGACCGGCTCGGAAGTGCACCTTGCGCTTGAAGCGCGCGAGGCTTTGCAGAAGGATGGCATCAAGACGCGCGTCGTCTCATTCCCCTGTTGGGAGCTGTTCGAGGATCAGGACGAAACTTACCGCGACGAAGTCTTGCCGCCACAGGTCACAGCCCGTCTGGCGATCGAAGCGGGAGCGCGTTTGGGATGGGATCGCTACGTCGGACCGGCGGGAGACGTTCTAAGTTTGGACCGCTTCGGCGCCTCGGCTCCGGGCGAAGTAGCGCTGCGTGAACTCGGCTTCAATGTCGAAAACGTCGTCGCGCGCGCCCGCCGCGTGCTCGAAAGAGGGCAAAGATGAAGATCGCCGTTGGCGCCGATCATGCCGGAGTGCCGCTCAATGAGCGGATCATCGAAACGCTTCGGGCCGAAGGGCACGACATCGTGGATTTCGGCACGCACGATGCTTCGCAACCGGACGACTATCCCGACTACGCGCGCTTGGTCGGCGAAGCCGTGCGCAACGGTCAAGTTGAAATCGGCATACTCGTCTGCGGGAGCGGAGTCGGCGCGTGCGTTGCGGCGAATAAGCTGCGCGGCGTGCGCGCCGCTCTTTGCAGCGACACTTATTCAGCGCACCAATCGCGCGAACACGATGATTGCAACGTCCTGTGCCTCGGCGCGCGCGTCGTCGGCCCCGAACTAGCCCTTGAGATCGTCCGCGCTTTCGTCCACGCGCGTTTCACGGGCGAAGAGCGACATCTTCGCCGCCTGCGCAAAGTGGCAGATATCGAGCGGAACGAACGCGACGCGAGATCTTGATCTGCGGGGCCAAAGACGAGCTAATTTCTCCCGCTCACGCCGCCTCGCAGCAGGCAGAATCCTCCGCCGAAGCGGGCGTGGCGGCGGCGCATGCGCGCGTCGCCTCAAATCCGAAGATCATCAGCCGAAGAACGCGCGCTCTTCGTCACCTCTGCGCGCGACGCAACCTGCGCAACAGATCGGCGGGATCGGGAGCGCGCATGAGCGCCTCGCCGATGAGAAAAGCGCGATAACCCATCCGCGTCAAACTCTCGATCTCTCGCTCATCGCTCAGGCCGCTTTCGCTGACGAGCAGAACACCATCCCTTGCGCGCTGGGCCACCTCTTCAGAAGCACGGAGCGAGACCTCGAACGTGCGCAAGTTGCGGTTGTTCACGCCGATCACGCTGGCCCCACAGGCGTGAGCCCGGTTCAACTCTTCCACCGTGTGAACCTCGACCAGCGCGTCCATCCCCAGTCCCTCCGCGACGGAACGGAGGCGCGCGAGCGTCGCCTCATCCAACGCGGCGACGATCAAAAGCACGGCGTCAGCCCCGGCTGCTGCCGCCTCATAGATCTGAAACTCGTCGAAGATGAAATCTTTGCGCAGGATTGGAAGGTCAATCGCCGCACGCACGGCGCGTAGATCATCGAGCGAACCGCGAAAATGATCCTCTTCGGTCAGAACGGAGATTGCCGCCGCCCCACCTGCGGCGTATCGCCGCGCGAGCGTCGCCGGATCTATGTCGGCGTTGATCGTGCCTTTCGATGGCGAAGCGCGCTTTATCTCGGCGATGATGTTTATTCCCTCTTGCGCCAATGCGGCGCGAAAGCTGTGCGGCGTTCGCCGTCCCCTCTCATCTCGCGCGGCGCGCTCGATCATCTCGATGGAGATGGTCGAACGCGCGCGCTCGACCTTTCTTCTCTTCGTCTCGAGTATTCGACTCAATACGTCTGACACCGTTCTCCCCTTCCTCTCAGGGCTTCGCGCGTATGGCTCGCCACGCTATCGAACTTACTGAAAGATCCCGCCCCGGCTTTCGGGTCTGCCCCGCAAGCTCGCCCGGGAAGCCATTCACGCCGCCGGCACATTTTGCGTCGCGGCGACGAGCGACGTCAGCTTTTCAAGTGCCGCGCCCGAATCTATGCTCTGTTCGGCGAGGCGAGCGGCTTCGCGCAAGTTTTCGGCGCGACCGCCGACAAAGAGCGCGGCGGCGGCATTGGCGATGACGAGCGCGCGTGCGGCATCGCGTCTTCGCCCTTCGAGCACTTCGCGGATGATGCGCGCGTTCGTCTCAGCGTCACCTCCGCGCAAACGGTCGAGCGCGCTCGGCGAAAGGCCGAAATCCTCCGGCGCGATCTCGAAAGATCTCACTTGCCCGCCTTCCGCTTCCGCGACCACGGTTCTTTCGGCGAGCGTCACTTCATCGAGGCCGTCGCGCCCGTGCACGACCCAGGCTCGTTCCGTTCCCAACTGGGCCAGCGTGTGGGCGATCAACTGGACCAGCCCCGGATGCCAGACGCCGATGATCTGGCGCGGCGCGCCTGCCGGATTGGTCAATGGGCCGAGCAGATTGAACGTCGTGTGCACGCCGAGTTCGCGCCGCACGCTGACGACGCGCGCCGTCGCGCGATGGTAAAGCGGCGCGAACATGAAACAGATGCCGATCTCGTTCAAACACCGTTCGGAGATCTCCGGCGCGACGGAGACGTTCACGCCGAGCGCCGTGAGCACGTCGGCGCTGCCGGAGCGCGATGTCGCCGCGCGGCTCCCGTGCTTGGCGACCGGCAACCCGGCTCCGGCGATGACGAACGCCGCCGCCGTCGAGACGTTGAACGTCTTGGCGTAGCTCGATCCAGTTCCCGCCGTATCGATGAAGACGCGATGCTGCGACCGTATCTTGACAGCACGCGCCCGCATCGCTTCGGCCAATCCGGCCAGCTCTTCGACCGTTTCGCCTTTGACCGCCAAGGCGACGAGCGCCGCCGCGATCTGCGCATCGGTCGCATCTCCGGCGAGCAGCGCATCGAGAAGACTGGAAGCCTCTTGCCGCTGCAAACTCTCGCCGCGCATCAAACGCAGGAGCAGCGCTTTGATTCCGGTCGCCGGCGGCTCATCGCGTCTTTGCGGCGTCGGCAACAACCACGCTGGACGGCCAACGTTGCGTTCTTCGCTCATCTCTCCTCACCGATCTTGACGCTGGCGTTCTCTTCCCTGCGCTATTCCCTTCGCGCCCCACTCGCATCGCAGGCGACGATGAGAACTGGCCGCGTCTTCACGTCGCGTGTGAAGCGAATGCAGTAGCCTCTGAGCATATCGCAAGCGACGATGAGAATTTGCCGCATCTTCACTCGCAACCTTTGATCGAACGCGAGCGCTCTCAAGCATCAAAGCTTCAAGAAACTCCTAATGAATGCGAGCATCCACACACCACAGATCTCAAGCATCAAAGCTTCAAGAAATTCGCCAGCAGCCTTTTCCCTTCCGTCGTCAAGACGGATTCAGGGTGAAACTGCACGCCTTCGATCTTCATCTCGCGGTGGCGCAATCCCATGATGAGGCCATCGGACGTCGTCGCTGAAATCTCCAGACAGTCGGGCAGAGTCTCGCGCTCGACGATCAAAGAATGGTATCGCCCGGCTTGAAAGCCATAAGGCAAATCTTGAAAGATCGTCCGACCATCGTGAAAGATTTCGGAGGTCTTGCCATGAAGCGGTTCCGGCGCGCGCACGACGCGACCGCCGAAGACTTGCCCGATGGCTTGATGGCCCAAACAGACGCCCAAGATGGGAACGCGCCCGCCGAAGCGACGGATCACCTCGAGCGTGATGCCCGCCGTATCGGGCGTTCCCGGTCCGGGCGAAATCACGATCCGTTCGGGCGCCAGTTCCTCGATCTCATCGAGCGCGATTTCGTCGTTTCGCCTGACATGAAGATGCGCGCCGAGTTCGCCCAAATATTGCACGAGGTTGTAAGTGAACGAGTCGTAATTATCGATCACCAAAAGCATGACCGCTCCCCCATCTTCGTCAAGATCGTCTCGCGCGCGACGGACGATCCCTAATCGCGCATCTTGGCCGCGCGTCGGATCGCGCGCGCGATCTCTCCATGCCCGCCCTGAGTGGCCCACCAAATGGCGTCTTTGCCACGCCAATCGCGCAGACGCGGATCCGCGCCGCGCTCCAGAAGAAGTTCGACAACGTGCGCATGCCCCTTCGCCGCGGCGATCATGAGCGCCGTTCCTCTCACTGCATTCTGCGCGTTGACATCCGCCCCTTCGTCCAGAAGCGCCTCAACCACTCGCGCGTTGCCGAGCGAGGCCGCCCATTGGAGCGCAGTCAACCCATCTCCATCGCGCGCATCGACCTGCGCGCCCCGTTCCAACAGAAACTTTAACAACTCATCATCGCCACTCCACGAAGCGTACATCAAGGCGGTCGCCCCGTTGACCGGCGCATGCGCATTCACAGCCGCTCCGCCATCGAGCAGCGCTTCGACCATCTTACGCTTGCCGTCGCGCGCGGCGAGCATCAGCGGCGTTACGCCTTTGCAGTTCGGCCCATTCACGTCGCTCCCGCCTTTGATGAGAGCGCGCGCGACTTCGACCGATCCCTCTCTGACGGCAATGCACAATGCCGCTTCGCCGCGTTCATCGCGCGCGTTCGGATCCATCCCCGCAATCAAAAAGAGCTTCACCAAACCCGGTTTCCCATCGCGCACCGTCAGGATGAATTCACGTTCGTTGAACTCCAGACCACGCAAAGCCAGTTCCCGCCGCGCCGTTTCAGGACTCGGTTTAAATCGCGCCCGATCGACGCAGGCCATCATCGAAAGGGCGAGCGCCGTTGCGACCGCCAATCGCAGCAGCGATGCGCAAAGCGATCGGGACGTGTGCGCCAATCTCATCAGCCCTCATCGAACTTTCCGTGCATGCAAGCGTGGATGCGATCAAACACTCGCGCGTGCGCCAATCTCATCAGCCCTCACCGAACTTTCTGTCACTCCTCGCTCAGTTTCTCGCGCTTTCGGTCGCACCGGACCTTCTACAATCCCTGTTCAGCCCATTCGATGGCGCGCAGCAACGCGCTCGCCTTGTTGACCGACTCTTCGTACTCGCGTTCGGGCACGGAATCGGCGACGATACCGGCTCCGGCCTGCACCTCGGCGCGCCCGTCCCGTAGATGCATCGTGCGAATGGCGATGCAGGAATCGAGGTTATCGGCATAGTCGGCATAGAAGACCGTGCCCGCGTAGATGCCGCGCCGATCGGGTTCGAGCTCGCGTATGATCTGCATGGCGCGCACTTTGGGAGCGCCCGTGACGGTCCCCGCCGGAAAGCACGAGGCGAGCGCGTCGAACCGGTCCAGATCATCGCGCAGACGGGCGCGAAGCCCTGTGACCAGATGTTGTACGTGCGAGTATTTTTCGATCGTCATCAGATCGGTTATCTCGACCGAACCGAAATCGGCGACGCGCCCGAGATCGTTGCGCCCGAGATCGACGAGCATCATATGCTCGGCGACCTCTTTTTCGTCGGCGCGCATCTCTTCGCCGAGCAGCCAATCTTCCGTTTCGGTCGCGCCGCGCTTGCGCGTGCCGGCGATGGGCCGGTAATCGAGCCGCTGCCCGCGACAGCGGACGAGCATCTCGGGCGACGCGCCGACCACCGCTTCGCGATCGAAGCGCAGGAAGAACATGTAAGGCGATGGATTGAGCACGCGCAAGGCGCGATATATCTCGACGGGGTCAGCTACGACATCGACCATGAAGCGTTGCGACAGGACGACCTGATAACAATCTCCGGCGTAGATGTACTCGCGGGCGCGCTGGACCGCTTGCTGAAAACCCTCGCGCGTCCAGTTCGATTGTAATCGCAGCGGATCAGCAGCGCGCCCGGGCCCTTTCCGCGCCGACTTTGGCGGCAGATTCTCGCCCAACTTCCGCTCCATCCGCTCGGTCTCCGCCACCGCCTCCTCGTAGAGTTCGCGCAACCTTCGACGGTCGCCTCCGGCTTCATCCGTGAAGACGACCGTTGTGATGACGATCTGCTGACGCACGCGGTCGAAGGCGAGCACCGTGCGATAGAACATCAGCGCGGCGTCATCCGTCTCTGGATCTTCACCGCTATCGAGCACGGGTTCGAACCAGCGCGCGGCATCATAGGCGAGAAACCCAACGGCTCCGCCCGCAAACGGTGCCAGTCCGCTCCTTCGCGCGAGCCTTTTGGCGCGAAAGTAGTCGCGCAAGAAATCCACGACGCGCACGCCCTCGAACCTCTCCGTCCCCTCGGCGCGCTCGATGATGGTCGCGTTCCCACGCCCGCGCACGATCATCTCGGGATGCGCGCCGAGAAACGAATAGCGCGCGATGCGCTCGCCCCCTTCGACCGATTCGAGCAGGAAAGCATGGCGTGCGTCAGCAGCGATGCGCAGGAAAGCGCTCACCGGCGTCTGCAGATCGGCGAGCACGGTGCGGACGACCGGCACGACGTTTCCACGCTCAGCTTCTTGTAAGAACTCTTCGAAAGATGCCGGTTGAATCGTGTACATGCTCATCAGATATGACGAAACTACTGGCCTCTACCACCGCATGCCTTCGCGGAAGATGACCGCTGAACCTTTACGCGGATTGCGCGTCAAAAAGTCTAGTCGATTAGCCTGGCGAAGGCGGGACGCCACGCCGGAATGGGACGACAGAGAGGTGAAGTCAGGACGTTCATGCGATGAATTTTAACCATAAAGCTCATCTTCAGGCAATACGTAACGCCTCCTGCAGCGTGAATCGCCCCTCGTAAAGCGCCTTCCCGACGATGACGCTATCGATGCCACACGAGCGCGCAGCTTTTAATCGCCGGATGTCATCGAGGGATGAGACTCCGCCTGAAGCCGTCACTTTCAAACCCGATTCGCGGGCGATGGCGCAAGTCTGTTCGACGTTGACGCCTGTCAGCGTCCCATCCCGCGTCACGTCCGTGTAGACGATGCGATCGACGCCCGCATCTGCGACGCGCTGCGCAAGTTCGATAGCAGAGATCTTCTCCTCCTTCTCCCAACCGTGCGTGACCACCTGACCGTTGCGTGCATCTATGCCGACGGCGATGCGGAAGCCGAAAAGCTGCACGAACAGTTCGAGCGTTTCGGGAGATTCCGCCGCGAGCGTGCCGATGACGACTTGCGCCGCGCCATATTCGATCATCTGTTGCACATCATGTACGGAACGAAGCCCGCCGCCGAACTGGACCGGTATTTCGACCGCTCGAATGATGCGCCGCACCACCTTTCGATTGATCGAATTCGGCCCCTCGAAAGCGCCGTCGAGATCGACGACGTGGATCATGCGCGCGCCCGCATCCTCGAAACTCTTTGCGACGTCGACCGGATCGGCATCGTAAACTTTGACATCCGACCGTCGCCCTTGCGTCAAACGCACACAGCGACCCTCCTTCAGATCTATTGCCGGGATGACCAACATCTCCATCTCACGCCATGAGCATCGCCGCAGGCGATAACGCGGCGACAGTTCCGCTTACCTCCTTTCTTTCCGGTGCTCCTTTTGATTCGGTGTCGCGCTATCATCGCCGACCATCACATCCGGCGTGATCGGCAGTTGCTCCGGCACATCGCCCTCGCGGGCCGCGGCGCCGCGCTCCTGTTGCAACTGGTCCATGACGGAAACGACCGCACGCTGCGCGTCTCCGTTATCTGGGTCATAACGCAGAGCGGTGCTGTAGTCTTTGAGCGCCTCGCGCAACTGCCCAGCCTCGCGCCGCGCATTGGCGCGGGCCAGATAGGCGCGCGAAAGCGCTAATCTTATATCATCATCGCCGGGATTGATAGTCGCCTCTTTCTCCAGCCTCTCGATCTCGGCATCGAACTGTGCCGCATCGCCCCTCTGATTCGCGTTCTGCGCGAACGCGGCGTTGCCGTTTACGACCTGCGCCGCACGCTGCCGCTCGCTCGCACACGAGCAAAGAGCGAGCAGCATGGCGCAGAACACCGCAACTTGTCGTCTGCTTTTATCTCCCATCACGAACCTCCGCGACCAGCGATGTAGGGGCGCGATTGCACGATGTAGAGCTGTCCGCGCATATAGACCCATTCAACGTCCTGATCGCGCCCGCCGAAGACCTTTTTGAGCGCAAGGCCGACGCGCGCCAGCCGCCGCGCCATCTCATCAGTCAAGACCGCGCGATCGCCTGTGATGGGGACCTCTTTGACCCCACCCCGCTCATCGAAAGTCAAAAGGCTATCCTCCGCCGAGCGCGTCAGCACTTGCACCGTGTCGCTCGCCGGACGGTAGATCACCTGTTCGGCGATCTTTTGCCCCTCGACCACCTTGATGCCGAGCCCGCGTTTGGCGCTGATGTAAACGGCATCGTGATTCTCTTCGTTGAACGGATCGGTGGTGATCATCACGCCAGCGCTATCGGCGTTGATCCCCTCTTGAATGAGGACGGCCATGAAAACCTTCGTGTGATCAATTCCGGCGCGTTCGCGCGCTTCATACGCTTCGAAGTTCCAAACCGATCCCCAGACCGTCTTGATCGCCTCGATCAATTGCCCATCCGTGCGCACGTTCGGCACGGTGGTGTAGAGCCCCGCGCCGTTGAAATTGGGCAGATCCTCCGAATTGGTCGAACTGCGAACGAAGACGCCTCGGCCCCGGAATTCGCGATGGAAGCGCGCCAGAACCATCGCGCGCAGCCGATCGTTCATGCGCCCGCGCTGGAACTTCTCGCGCAAGGCCGCCAGTTGCTCGCGCCTGTAAGCCGGATCGTGGACGAAACGTTGATCGTTCAAAAGCTCGTAGATCGCCTCATCGAGGCCATTTTCGCGCACGAACTGGTCGTAGTAGAAGAACGGGATTGTAAATCCACGCGGCACGATGACGCCGGCCAATCGCGCGCGCATCACTTCGCCGAGATTGGCCGATTTGGCGCCATAGGCGACCACGTCGCGCGCCCGCTGTTCGCTCAGGCTCGCCAACCGCCGCACTGAAAGATCATAACGCGGCGTCATGATGTCGAGCCGCGCCTTCAGCCTTTTTTGATACTCATCGAGCTGTTTGAGATCGGCCCGCTTGATCGCATACGAATCCGGCTTCGTCTCAAACGTCACCCACCAGCCATCGTACTCTTTCAAAACCTCGGTCGCGTTCTTGATGTAAGCGTTCGGCACGCCCCACGATTTAGCGAGCAGGTTGATGTGCGATAGCGGCGTCGAAGGTTGTGAAGTGATGATGCCAGCGACGGGCGGAAGGTGAAGCGGCACTTCGTCGAGCACGACGATCTCATTGAAGTGAATATCCGTGTGCTCGTCGAGTCTCTTGATGATGTGTATGCGTCCGATGCCGCGCGCGACGTTGAGCGGCTGGTACTCCTGTTCGCGCAAGATCTCCGACGGAAGGACGATCTCCAATCCGCCAACCCTCGCGGCTTCTCGCTCTTGATGGGTCGAATTCGGTTTGAAAGCGATGGGCGCGAAGAAGGTTTGGCGAAGCTTCTCCGCCGTCAAGGAGATCAGATCCGCCGTGATCCGATCTCCTTCCCAAAACTCAAAGGTCCACTTTCCGACCGGCGCCTGATAGGCGATGGTGCCGAGGATGAATCGCCGGTTCGGTTTCAAATAGTTGTTGTCGAAGAACTCCTGCCCGCGTTCGAGCGAAAGATAGGTGCCATTGACGAAATCGCGATGGAAGCGGTAGCGTTTCGAGTTGATGTAGTAGATGCGATCGCCGTCTTGTCGGTCGATGACGAAAAGGACGTGTGGAAGCGGCACGTTCGCGTCCGTGTACACGCGCGCCAGCGCATCGAATTCGGCCCGCGAGCGTATCGCGGGGAGCGAACGCGGCTCAACCTGCGCTCCATTCTGCGCGCCGAGGACGGCGCACCCGCCGCCTCTCGAAAGGAGAAGCGCAAGCCCGATCAGCGCAACCGACGCTTTCCGAACGCTATCCATAACCTTTCAATTGACCGATCCTTTACCATCGGCTTCGAACGTTACGATCCGAATCTTAGCGTTTGCCGAAGCGAGCAGCGCAGAGTTCCCACCGGACTTAAAAAGCGGTAGAGTTTTAACCGATCGCCGGATGAAAGAGAAGATGACCGCAGAGACCGATGAGTTCGCTCGCGCCCTCATCGAAGGGGCGGCGGACTTCAACGTTCGTTTGACTCCGGACCAGATAGCCAGGCTGCGCAAGTACCATCAGCTATTGACCGTTTGGAACGCCCGTCTTCATCTAACCGGCCCATGCTCGCCAGCGGAATTTGCCACACGCCATGTCCTCGAATCGCTCTTCGCCAGCGAGCACCTTCCCGCAGGCGCGCGCGTCGCCGACGTCGGATCTGGCGCCGGGCTTCCCATCATCCCGTGCTTGATTGCGCGCTCCGATCTGAGCGCGAAGCTCATCGAAGCTTCGCGCAAGAAGGCGATCTTCCTGCGCGAGGCTTTGCGCGCCACAAGGATCGAAAAAGCCGAAGTCATCGCCGAACGCTTCGAATCGCTGCCGACGCCCGAAGTCGATGTCATAACCTGCCGCGCGCTCGAACGCTTCGGCGAGATGCTGCCGCAGCTTATCGCTTGGGCGCCGCCCGGCAGCACCTTGCTGCTTTTCGGTGGGCCGGAACTTAGCGCGCGACTCAGCGCGCTCGGCATAGAGCATGAAGCGGTTCCGTTGCCGCGCGCCAAGCGCCGCTTGTTGCTCGTCGCGCGCCGTTAACTCGCCGACGCGCCCATCCCGCGCGACCGATGCTCCTTGTCACGGATCAGATCGCCACTGAAAATCTCGATCACACCTTTGATCGTGCCGACAACCGGCGTCGCGTCCAATCCGACATGGACCAGTCCGCGCAACAACCCTTTCTTCTTTATCTCGTGACCGGCCAATCCGAGCGCCACCGCCGTCCCGACGAGCGGGATCGGCCTGATCAGACGCTTGGCCAATCGCCACCCCACCGCACGTACCACTCTGCGCGTCACGCTCGCCCCCATAATCTCCCGAAATCCCGTCTTGCCATGCTCGAGACGCTCGCCGCCGTCATGAATTCAATCCGAGTTCCGCGCGCAAACGCCGTTCGTCGTAAGGCGAAAGAGCGAACGCGCGCCCGTCGATCTCAAAGGTCGGCACCTTCCGTTTGCCGCCGTTGATCTTCATCACATACTCGGCTGCGCTCTCTTTCTCTTCGATGTCGATCTCTTCGTATTCGATACCTCGCTCCTTCAAAAAACGCTTGGCGTTGTGACAATCACCGCACCAGCGCGTCGTGTAGATCCTAACCCTCATCTCACCATCAACCGCTCCACTTATCAACGATCTTCGGAAGAAAATCCCCGCGCTATTTTAACCAAGCGCGGGCGATCGCGGCTAGAGCCATGCAGATGACGACGGGCATCTGAGTCAAACCGGTTGTGACTTATGGACCATGAAGCGCAACGTCGGCCCGATCCAATCTTTCACGCGCGCGCCGCAGGAAAGTCCCCATGATTTCGCGCAAACGACTTTGCATCTCGGCGCTGATCCTGTCAGCGCCGAGCACCCCCGCCAACCTGTGCAACTCGGAGGCGCGCGCGCGTCGCAGCTCGATCTGTTGAACGATGCGCACCGATGTCCGCCCGCCCTTTCTTTCGAAAGCGAGCGCGTAACGCAGGAGATTGCGTTGCTCGCCTATTACGGGCACCCATTCGATCAAACATTCTTCGTCCTCGACTCGGCGCACCTTAAACCCCATGCTCATCCGCCCGAGCCAAGGCACTTCGGCTTGGATCAGCCAACGGCGCGTGCCGTCGGCGTTGACGACGATCTCCTGAACGTTCGGCATCAGATCGATGAACGTGCGCGGTTCATCGAAGAAGGCGCGCGCATGCGCCAGTTCTGCCCTCGTTTCCAGATGCCCGCTGAAACTGGCCCCGACGCGAAACATTCAACGCCCCTTTCGAATCTCCCCGCCTTCGCTGAAGACATCTAGCGGCGTGATTCGGTAGACATCGAGATGAGATTTGAGCGCATCGAAATCTGCGAAGCCGCCGAGAGGAGCCACCATGTCACGGAAAACATGCCATCTTCTAATCATCGCCCTTCTTATCCTTCAGATATCCGCCTCCTCTCGCCCCGCAAGTCGTCGCGCTCCGCTGCCGAGCGAAGCTGCGGTTCACTATCGCGTAGACGCACGGCGAAGTCAATTGATCGTGCGCGCGTTCGTCGGCGGACTCCTTTCTCCCTTCGGCCACAACCACACCATCGCCGCGCGCGATCTTTCAGGCGACGTGCAGATCGCCGATCCGGAGAGTTTGCGCGGCGCGTCGCTCACCATCGTTGTGCGCGCGGCTTCGCTTACAGTCATCGACAAGGTGAGCGAAAGCGATCGGCGCCAGATCGAGCAGACGATGCGCACCGAAGTGCTCGAGACCTCAAAATATCCCGAGATCGTCTTTCACAGCACCGAAGTGCAAGCGCAAAAGGTCGGCGATGGCCAGTATCGCATAAGGATCGCGGGCGATCTCTCCTTGCACGGTGTGACGCGCCCGCTCGTCATCAACGCGCTCGCCTCGTTTGACGGCGAGACTTTGCATGCGCGTGGGGAGTTCACTTTACGCCAATCCGACTACAAGATCACCCCTCCCTCGCTCGGTCTCGGCACGATCCGCGTCAAAGATGAACTGAAGCTCTCGTTCGATATCACCGCCACGCGCGCTGGCTGAAAGCCGCTAAAGAACGGCTTGAAAGAGAAACGAGTTGAAGAACAGGCGCGTCGTCGCGCGCCAAAAACCGCGAAAGTTAGGATCTTCAGCATACAGGATGACGTGCCCTCGCCCGGTCGGTTCATCTATCACATAGGCCGCGCCGCGCAACAGCTTCTCCGTGTTATCGGGCCAGATGAATCCGGCGACGTGCAGACGCTGTTTCTCGTCCGGGCTGAAGATGACGGCGTTTACGCCCCCTTTCGAGGGGCGGAAGAAATATGCCGATTCGATCAGCACGGGCAGCGTGTCCATCTCATAACCGTAAGTGAGCGGCGTCGTCCGATCGATCGTCGCGCGCATGATGGCGCCCGGGACGGCTTCCGGCACGCGCCCTGGTTTTGCCGAAGGCGAGGCGATCGGCGGCAAGATCGGCGGCGCGCCCTCCATCTTCTCTGTCTGCTCGGCGCGCCCTTGTTCTGCCGAAGCGGTCTGCGTCTTGGCGGGTTTCTTTGGCGCTTCCGCCGGAGTCGGCGTCGGTTGCGGTTTCTCCTCGGCCTCTTCTTCCTCCTCCTCGCGTTCTTCCTCTTCGCTACCCACCAATCGCGACGAAGTCAAATTTACATCCTTCAACGCGGCGAAGACGGCTGCCCCTTTGATGCAAACGAGCGTGCCGCCGCGTTGCGCCCAACCGCGCAACATTTCGACGCCATCCCGACCGAAAGCCGCGAAATACCGCGAGGGAGAACCATCGGGCAGGATGATGACGTTGTAACGATCCAGTTCCGCGCGTTTTAATCCATCGATCGTCATCGGCGTGAACTCGACGCCATACCGGTCCAGAGTCCACCACAAAGCGCCATAGCTCGTTTGATTGACCGGCTCATCAGCGATCACGACGATGCGAGGACGCTTCAGCGAGACCACCGTCTCCGAACCGATGCCCGTGTCGCCGTTTTCGGCAAATCCGCTGTTGACGGCATAAACCTGCGCCCCCGTTTCGCGCGCAAGCTGCGCGATGCGCTCGTGTATGGAATCGGGATTACGGCTGACGCGCACGACCACGGTGCCGCGCGGCCAATCGCGTCCGCCGGCATTTAGCGTTCGCGTCGCGACGGCGAGTTTGTAATCCTCCTGCAACAAACGCGCGATGAGCGAAGCCGCGCCGTTGCTCTCATAGGGGATGAGATAGGCGACCGACGCACGCCCGGTCACGCTGCCCGCCGGAGCGATCGAAGATTCTTCGCCACGTGGCAAAGCGAGCGGAGTGGAAGCGACGGGCGCGGCATCTTCGGTCCAGTACGCCTCGACGCCGAAAGCCAGTGGCAACGACCACGCCGTGATGTCATAAAAGCCGTACTCCTCTTTTGGCGCGTTCTTCCCGCGCCGTTCATTGCGGCGGAAGCGGGCCAGTTGCTCGGCGACGAAAGCGCGATCGAGCGGCGTTTCCGGCTCGAGCAAGGCTTTGGCGAGCCGTTTTTGCGGTTGCGCGAGATCGACTATGTACGCTCCGGCGGGGAATTGTTTGGTCATTGGCGCATCGCCATCGGCGGCGTAAGCGTGCGCGCGTGTCGCACGGAATGGCTCATCCGCACGCGCGACTTCGATCCCAGCGCGTAACAACACATCGACCAGCTCAGCCGCTCGCCCAGGATCGTTCCCCGGAAGGATGACGAATCGCCTCATCGGCCCAGTCTTCCCTTCTTCGATCGCCGAACGACGAAATTCGTAGTAGTCGCGCAATCGCGCTTCGCGATGGCGCGCCGTCGTCTCAAGCGTCATCATCGACGCGATGAAATGTTTGGCGATCGCCGAGCGAAGGGTCACGATCGTCTCGTCGTCGCGTTTCCAGCGAAGCCCTTTCCACCCGCCGCCGTCGGTCTCATAAGTCATTCCGATCGCGCCGTTCAGGCTGGGCCACGAATCCCAATATCCGGGGTAGAAGAGATCGAACACATCACGCACATAGTAATCCCACCGCTGCGCATCGAAGGCGCTGGCGTTGGCGCGCCCAAACATGGTTAACCACTTGCCCACCTGCTCCGTCGGAAGATTCGGATTGATAGGCAACGCCGCCGGTGGGAAGAAGAATTGCGAAGGTTGACCGTGATGATCGACGACGACTTGCGGATTCCACTCAAGGTAGGCGCGTTGCAGATGGCGCGTTTCGATCTGCGTCGAAGCCAAATTATCGCGGTTCAGATCGAAGCGATAGTGATTGACGCGCCCCCAAACGGACCAAGGTTCACGATGCTCGGCGGCAGTCGGCTCGGGGTCTCCGATCGCCACCGAGTTATACCAGGTGACGAAGCGCTCGTGCCCATCGGGATTCTCGCCAGTGACGATGAGCACCACCAGATTGCGCAGGATATCAAGCGTCGCCGGCTCGTTCGAAGCCGCCAGTTGATAGACGACTTGCATCATCGCTTCGAACGACGCCGATTCATTCCCGTGGATCGTGTAAGCGAGCCAGACGATGGCCGGTCGTGTCGCGATGATCCGTTCAGCCTCTTCGCGCGAGATCTTTCGCGGATCGGCCAATCGCGCGATATCGGCCTTGATCCGCTCGAGCTGCGCGATATTCTCCGGCGCGCTGATGACGACCAGATGCATCATCCGATGCTCGTTCGTCAGACCGATGTCGAGGACGCGCACGCGATCCGGCGCAGCGGCGGCGATCGCCCCGATGACGCGCTCCATCATCGCGTAGTTGGTGTGAAAATCGCCGACGTCGTATCCTAAAATCTGCCGCGGACGCGGGATGGATTCGCGATATGGACCGCGCGCGTAAAAGTCGAAAGGAGGATCCGCGCGTTGCGATCGCACGACGGATGGCCAAAGGACACACACGAAAGCTAAAAGGATCGGCAAGATGCGGGCTCTCTTCATTCGACAGGTGATTCCGCTTCGCGTAGTGCGCTGGAACGCGCAAGATATTAACGCGATCGCGCGCAGATCGGCAAACCCGAGCGACTCGACGCCGAGACGGACCGTTCCAGATCGGCGCTCCTGCTCGCGGAACCGAAGGGGCTTTGACGTATCATTCCAGACCGAGGAAGTGTTTCGTGCTGAGGTTGCATAGTTGAGAGGCTACGGCTTTGACGTATCATTCCAGACCGAGGAAGACATGATCGATCTCCTTGATGGACGGAGATGCCCGCGCTGCGGAGGGCGACTTCGCGCGTGGCACGAACTGAGAGAAGAGGAGCATGAAATCGTGAGGCGCCTTCCGCTATCCGCCTCATACGCGCTGGCGGAACGCATCGCACGCCATTTATGGTGCACGCGCTGTTGGTACGAAGATCAACAGCTATCTTCTCAAAACGCTTGATTGGCGAAGATCGGCGAACCGCTTCTTCGGTCCGCCTGAATCAGGCAGGGGCGTTGACTTTGAACGCGCTGGCGGCTGAAGATCGGCGAACCGCTTCTTCGGTCCGCCTGAATCGGGGTGTATTGGGCGAGCATCTTTTGAAGCGTGGTCGAGAGATGTTGAGAAGGCTTCTTAATCTCCTCTGGCGCCACATGCCGCGCCGCCTCATGCGTTGGGGCGTGCGGGTGACGCAACCTCGTTTCGCCATAAGCGCCGGCGCGGTCGCGCTCGACGAGCGGGGTCGCGTGTTGCTGCTCCGTCACGTCTTTCGGCGCGGCAGCGGATGGGGGATTCCCGGCGGTTTTTTGCGCCACAATGAGCAACCGGAAGAGGCGTTGCGGCGCGAATTGCGCGAAGAGGTCGGGATAGAGATCACCGATCTGAGGCTCGCTTTTGCGCGGACGATCACCCATGCACGTCAACTTGAGATCATCTACTGTTGTCGCGCGTGCGGCGAGGTCAAACCGCAGAGCGTGGAGATAAACGGCGCCGCCTGGTTCGATCCGAAGGATTTGCCACAAACGCTCGCGCCCGCTCAAGCGCGAATCATCGAACGCGCTCTCGGCGCTTGGCAAAGCGGAGAGCGGCGCGACAAAATCTGATCGATAGATGCCAGCAAGGCGATCGCCTCGGCATCTCGCCTTGAAGCTTTCGTTCGAAAAAATCCTTTAGGGGGAGATCGTTATGGTCCAATTGATCCCATCATCCGAAGAAGTGATGCAGACCTTGAAAGAGACTGGAGCCTTCCGCGAAGGCCACTTCATCTATCCATCGGGCCAACATACACCGCACTACTTCCAGATGCCTTTAGCCTTCCGTTACTACGATACGGCGCGCGTGCTGGCCGTCGCGCTGAGCCGCAAATTCAGACTCGAGAACGAGATTTCGAGCGCGCTGCCGCGCGTGGCGATCATCTCTCCCGGTCCGGGCGGCATCCCCGTCGCCTTCGGCGTGCGCGATGCGCTCGAGGCGGAGCAGATCTACTGGGCCGAACGCGAACAAGGCAAACGCATGTTCCGCCAATTCCTCAATCGCGGCGAGGTCAACCCGTGCATCATCGTCGATGACATCATCCGCACGGGCACGGCGATCCGCGAAACGGCGGAACTGGTCAAAGAGCTCGGCGCTCCCATCATCGGATGCGGAGCGATCGTGCGCTTCACTTCCGCGCCGACGAAATTGAATGGCGTGCCGATCAAATCGCTCGTCGATTTTGACGCCAAATGGTACGCTCCGGAAGACTGTCCGCTCTGCAAGGAGGACGTCCCCGCCGAACACGTCAGGTTTTAAGCCGAAGGTGTGGGCTGCGGAGTGAAAGGCCGTGAGCTGCCCTCTTTCGCCGCCTTCGAGTTCGGTGAGCGCGGATGGTATGGATGGGGACGCCACCAAACGGCGCGGCGAGATGAGGCCTAGATCTCGTGCCGATTGGCGAGCGCTTTATCCATCGTCACTTCATCGACGTATTCGAGATCGCTTCCGACCGGCATTCCCATCGCGATGCGCGTCGTGCGCACGCCCAAGGGTTTGAGCAGATGGCTGAGGTAGATGGCCGTCGCTTCGCCCTCGGTCGTCGGGTTGGTCGCAAGGATCACCTCTTTGACCTTCACCCCTTGATTGTTCTCCGGTTTCAAACGCGCGAGGAGATTGTCGAGCCGCAACATCTCCGGCCCGATGCCGCGCACGGGCGACAAGCTCCCGTGCAGAACGTGATAGAGGCCACGATAGCTGCGCGTCTTCTCGATGGCGACGAGGTTGTATGGCTCTTCGACGACGCAAATGATCGAGCGATCGCGCGTCGGCGAACTGCAGAAACGGCACGGATCAACATCGGTCAAATTGTTGCACTCGGAGCATAGACGGATCTTCCGCTTGACCTCTTGCAGCGCGTCGATCAGCCGCTCGACATCTGCCTCCGGAAGTCGCATGATGTGAAAGGCGAGCCGCTGTGCCGATTTGCTTCCGATACCCGGCAGACGTTTGAACTCGTCGATCAACTTTGTAACTGGTTCGGCGTATTCGAGCATAGAGCGCGCGTTCACCCACGTTTGTGCGATAAGCTCCAGAGCCTCCGCCTCAGAAGAGGTTTCCCAATCCCGGCGGCAACATCCCGCCGAGCTTGCTCCGCATCGCCTCATCCACCTTGCGCCCGGCTTCGTTGACCGCAGCGATGACCATGTCTTGGAGCATCTCGACGTCACCATCCTTGATCGCCTCAGGATCGATCTTGAGCGCGGTCAACTCCTTCGTCCCGCGCATTTCGACGCTCACCATCCCGCCGCCGACCGAGGCTTCGACCCGCAAAGCCTCCATCTCCTGCTGTAGCTTCTCCTGCATCGCCTGCGCTTGTTTCAACATCTGCTGCAGGTTCATTCCTCCGGGGAACTTCATCATCGCTTCTCCTCTCGCAAATCGCCTTTACGCTTGAAGCGTTCTTCCATCCTAACTTTTCAGCGCCCCGAATTGCAACGTGGGGGGGATCGGGCTGGCGCCTCATCGTCGCGCGTTCACCTTGTGCGGCATCTCGTGCTATAAGCTCGATGTCGGCGATGAGAAAGTACGTCATCAAAAGGGCGAGCAATCTACCGGAACGACTGGCTCGCTATCGCGAGGAGTTGAACGACGAACAGTTCGCCGTCGTCACCGCACCGCCGGGACCGGCGCTGGTCATCGCAGGCGCAGGCTCAGGCAAAACGCGCGTGATCACCTATCGCGTCGCCTACCTGATCGAACAAGGCGTTGCGCCCGCGCGCATCATGCTGGCGACCTTCACTAATCGCGCCGCACGCGAAATGCTCCGGCGCGTCGAGCAGCTTACCGGGAGCGACGTGCGCCGCGTATGGGGCGGGACGTTTCATCACATAGGGAATTTGATATTGCGTCGCCATGCCCTCTGCCTCGGCTACGGAGCGAACTACACGATCCTCGACACAGAAGACGCGCGCGATCTTCTGGCGACGTGTATCGAAGATGTCGGGAGAGCGACGCGCACGCGCCGTTTTCCCAAACCGGAGGTCGTTCAAGATATCCTCAGTTTCGCCAGCAACACCGCTCGCTCGCTCGGCGAAGTCCTCGCGCGCCGCTATCCGCAATTTGAACCGCTGGCCGCGGAGATCGCGCGCGTCGCCGATCTTTACCGAGAACGCAAACGCGCGCGCAACGCGATGGATTACGATGATCTTCTGCTCAATTGGAAGAGCTTGCTCGAAGAGCATGCGGAAGTCGCCGAACTCTATGCCGAACAGTTCGAACATATCCTCGTCGACGAGTTTCAAGATACGAACCGCCTGCAAGCGGAGATCGTCGATCTGCTGGCGCGCGCGCATCGCAACGTGATGGTCGTCGGCGACGATGCGCAAAGCATCTTCGCGTGGCGCGGGGCTGAGTGGACCAATATCTACGAATTTCCGCAGCGCTATCCGGAAGCGCGCATCTTTCGGCTGGAATCGAACTACCGCTCGACGCCGGAGATCCTCGCCGTGGCTAACGCTTCGATCGCAGCCAACCGCCAAGGATTTCCCAAAACGCTGCGCGCGATGCGCGCCTCTTTAGGCTGGCGTCCCGCACTTGTCCCGTGCCGCGACGTCGATCAACAAGCCGCTTTCGTCGCTTCGCGTATCCTCGAACTGCGCGATGAAGGGGTCCCGCTCGAAGAGATCGCCGTCCTTTATCGCTCGCACTACCATTCGCTCGAACTGCAACTCGAGTTGACGCGGCGCAACATCCCGTATCGCGTCTACAGCGGCGTGCGCTTCTTCGAACAGGCCCACATCAAAGATGTGCTCGCCTATCTGCGCATCATCGTCAATCCGCACGATGAACTGGCTTGGAAACGGGCGTTGCGTTTGATCCCGCAAGTCGGCCCCGCGACGGCGAACAGAGTGTGGGAAGCGATCTCGACCGATCCGCTCACGATGGTGCGGCGCGGCGATGCCGACGCCTTGGTTCAGCGACGCGGAGATGGCTGGGCGGAGTTTCGCGCGCTTCTCGACATGCTCGCGCGCGAAGAGATGCGAGGCGATCCGGCCCGCCAGATCGAACTGATCCTCGCGCACGGATACGAAGCGCATCTCGCCCACGCCTACGAGAACGCCGAAGCGCGCCTCGAAGATCTGCGCCAACTGGCCCGATACGCGGCGCGATACGATTCGACCGAATCCTTCCTTTCGGAGCTCGCGCTTTTAGCGACCGAACGTTACGACGCGCCGAAACCGCTCGTCGGTGAAGATACGGTGATGGGCGGCGCGGAAGACGAACTCCTATCGCTCAGTTCCGTCCATCAGGCGAAAGGCTTAGAGTGGCGCGTCGTCTTCATCATCTGGGCGGCGGACGGACGCTTCCCTAGCCCACGCGCGCTGCGCGAAGCGGAAGGCGAAGAGGAGGAACGGCGCCTGTGGTACGTCGCTTTGACCCGCGCGCGCGATCAGCTTTACATCACCTATCCGGCGCTTGTCGCCGATTACGCGCAGCAGACCGTGCTTCAACGCCCATCGCGATTCGTCACCGAAGTCCCGGTCGAACTTTTTGACATCTGGCAAGTGGAAGATGAAACTATCGATACGGAATCGGCGGAAGAAGACGAAGAGGTAGGCGGTTACCTTAATTGACCAGCCATGAGCCAGCGGAAGCGCGAACCGACTTTCGAAGAGAAGGAGATCAAACGCGCGATCGGCGAATTCGAAGCGACGATCGCGCGCGCGCCTTCGGAAGAGCCTGACCATCTGGATGGTCGCCTGCTCGTCGATCAACCTTTGCGCGTTGAAACCAAGCTTTACTACGATCTCCTCATCCCAAGCGATGAAGAGCGGGCGCGCCCTTTGCTCGTCGCGCTCCACGGCTATGGCGGGAACAAACAACAGATGATGCGCGAAGCGCGCCGAATCGCTCCCCCAGACTTCGCCGTCGCGGCGCTACAGGCTTTGCATCAGCACATACGCGAACCGCGCGAACCCGGCGGTCCGCTCCGATACGGATTCGGATGGCTGACCAACTTCCGTCCCGAAGAATCGATCGCGCTCCATCACGAAGCGCTCTTTGCGCTGATCGAGCGCGCTGTCACCGATGGATTGGCGGACGGAAGAAAGATCTTCTTGCTCGGCTTCTCCCAATCCGTCGCGTTGATCTACCGCTTCATCTTCAAACACGCCGATCTGGCGCGCGGCGCCATCTGCATCTGTGGAGGGTTGCCGGGCGATTGGGAGACGAACGAATCCTACCGGAACTCGAAAACGGCCATCCTTCATCTTTGCGGCACGCGCGACGAGTTCTATCCGCCCGAGCGCGTCCGCGATTACGAAGCGAAACTGAAACAACGCGCGCCACAAGTCACGGTGCGAGGGTACAATGCGAGCCACGAGATCACCGATGAGATGAGGGCCGACGCGCGCGACTGGCTCGAAGAGATGGCCCGCTGAGAGTCCGGGGCGGCTATAAGCGAAGATCGTGCGCCCCTCGAGACGGTCTTCGCCCACGCGAGATGAAACGGTCCGGCAAAAGGATTATGCGAAGGTGAAAAGGATGAGACACCTAACGAAGCCGATCTTCTTCGTCATCTTACTGCCTTTCGTCGCGTCGCTTCCTTCATCGAGAGCCGAAGAGCCACGCGCAGCTATTCGCGCCATACTCGATGAACAAGTCGCCGCTTGGAACCGCGGCGATATCGAGGGCTTCATGCGCGGCTACGCGCAATCTGAGGCAACGACGTTCGTCACCGGCGATCAACTCGCGCGCGGGTGGGAAACCGTGCTCGCGCGTTACCGGCGCGTCTACGATTCGCGCGAGAAGATGGGTCAGCTCACCTTCTCCGAACTCGAGATCGTGCCGCTCTGCGGCGATGCGACGCTCGTTCATGGCCGATGGGAATTGAAGAGGGCGCACGATACGCCGCACGGAAGATTCACGCTCATCTTCCGCCGCTTACGCGAAGGATGGCGTATCGTGTACGATCATACTTCCGCAGTCTGAATCAAGAGCTTTCTCATTCATTTCGTATCTAGGAGAAACCAACATGCGAAGATCATCGCTCGCTATCGCAGCCTGTTTCTTGCTCTTCCTGCAATCGACCCCAGCGCGACAGGTGGTGAGCCTCAGCACGGGTGAAGGTCCTTCGATCGAGCGATATCTGAACATCAGGAGCGCAAACTCACCGACCTTCTCGCCCGACGGGACGCGCCTCGCATTCTTGACGAATATTACGGGCACGCCGCAGGTATGGGTCATCTCGGCGCAAGGCGGTTGGCCCGATCAGTGGACCTTCTATCAAGACCGCGTGGATTTTGTCGCGTGGTCGCCGAACGGTTCAGGCTTGATCTTTGGGAAATCCCACGGCGGCGACGAGAACGCGCAACTCTTCTGGCTCGCGTCCGACGGGACGGCGATCCGCGCCCTCACCGATGAACCGAAAGTCCGCCACAACTTCGGGCTATGGGCGCACGACGGTCGAAGGATCGCCTACGCTTCCAACAAACGCAATCCGAATTTCTTCGACGTTTACGTCATGGATACGGCTTCGGGACGCGAAGAGCTGGTCTATCAGCAGGACGGGTCCAATTCTCCGGTCGCCTGGTCGTTCGATGGGCGGTATCTGATCGTCTCGCGCAACAACGAGCAACTGAGCTTGGACAACGATCTTTATCTGATCGATCTGTCGACCAAACAGATAACGCACCTTACTCCGCATACCGGACCGGCGCTATTTGGCGATGTCCATTTCACGCGCGACGGACGCGCGATCATCTTCGCTCATAACGATGGGCGCGAGTGGTATCAACTTGCGCGCATGGATCTCCGCTCCCGACGGATCGAAACGCTCGACGATGCGCCATGGGACGTAGACGCGACGGCGCTCTCATACGATGGGCGACTCTTCGCCTACACGCTCAATCGCGAGGGTTACAGTGAGCTTTACATCCGCGAGGTGACGGACGATGGGCGCTTGGGGCCCAAAGGCGCGCCCGTACAGCTCCCCGGGCGAGGCGTCATCAGCGGGCTCGAATTCTCCAAAGATGGGAGCAAGTTGGCCTTCGTCTTCAATGGCGCGCGTTTCAATCCGGACATCTGGCTCTACGATCTGCGAGCACGCGAGCTGACGCAATTGACGCATAGCGCCCGCGCCGGACTATCTCAATCATCTTTCGTCGAGCCAGAGCTGATCCGTTACAAAACGTTCGATGGGCGCGAGATACCGGCTTGGTACTATCGCCCGCAAAATGCGCAAGGGAAGTTGCCGGTGATCGTCAGCGTTCACGGTGGGCCAGAAGGACAAGAACGCCCGACCTTCAACGCCATCTACCAGTATTTCCTCGCGCGCGGATATGCGATCCTCGCGCCGAACGTTCGCGGCTCGACCGGTTACGGCAAAAGCTATACGCATCTTGACGATGTGCGCAACCGCGAAGATTCGGTGAAGGATCTGGCCTACGCCGTCGAATGGCTGAAGAGACAAGGCGGCGCCGATCCGAAACGGATCGCCGTGATGGGCGGCAGCTACGGCGGTTACATGACGCTCGCAGCGATTACGCTCTACCCTGATCTGTGGGCGGCGGCGGTCGAAATAGTCGGGATCGCGAACTTCGAGACGTTCTTGCGCAACACGTCGGGCTACCGGCGAAAATTGCGCGAAGTCGAATACGGCTCCTTAGAGCGAGATTTAGATTTCCTTCGCTCGATCTCGCCGATCAACCGCGTCGATCGCATACGCGCTCCGCTGATGGTCATCCATGGCAGGAATGATCCGCGCGTCCCATACACAGAAGCCGAGCAGATCGTCAAAGCGTTGCGCGCGCGCAATCACCCGGTCGAATACATGCTCTTCGAGGACGAGGGTCATGGCATCGCGAAGCTGAGCAATCGCTTGCTCGCCTATCCAAAGGTCGCCGATTTCCTCGATCGCTACATGAAGTAGCATGTGTTTGCCGGATATAGAGCGGCGCCGCTTGAGAGCCGAGATGCTAGCCGTCACCAATTGCGCGCAACTCGTCACGCTCGCTGGGCCGGCTCGTCCGCGCGTCGGTCCAGAGATGCGCGCGCTTTCGATCGTGGAAGATGGCGCGATGATCATACGCGATGGGCGCATTGCGCGCGTCGGGAAACGCGAAGAGGTGGAGCCTCACATCGAGCCCGAGGCCCAGCTTGTCGATGCCGGCGGGCGAGTCGTCCTCCCCGGCTTCATAGACGCGCACACTCATCTCGTATTCGCCGGCACGCGCGCCGATGAGTTTGAACTACGACTTGCGGGCATAGCCTACCATGAGATCGCCGCGCGCGGCGGCGGCATACGCGCCACCGTCCGTCGCACGCGCGCAGCGACCGAGGATGAGCTGTTCGCGCTCGCACGTAGAAGGAGCGAATGGTTTCTGCGCAACGGGACGACGACGCTCGAGGTCAAATCCGGTTACGGCCTCACCGCGGAAGATGAACTGAAGATCTTGCGCGTCATCCGACGGTTGAATGAGACGACTCCTCTGCGTTTCATCCCAACCTTTCTGGGCGCACATACGGTGCCGGATGAATATGACGCGCGGCGTGCGGACTACCTCGATCTGCTCATCAACGAGATGCTGCCGCGCATCGCGCAAGACGGACTGGCCCAGTTCTGCGATGCCTTCTGCGAAGAAGGCGCTTTCTCGGTAGAAGAATCGCGCCGCGTTCTGAGCGCAGCGAAAAGGCTTGGCCTTGGGCTGCGCCTTCACGCAGATCAGTTCTCAGATGGCGGCGGGGCCCAACTGGCCGCCGAACTGGGCGCCGCGACGGCGGATCATTTGGAATACACGGGCGATCGCGGGATCAAGGCGCTGCGCGCGGCGAACGTCCAACCGGTCCTGCTTCCCGCCTCCGCTTATGTTCTGGGCGCGAAATACCCGGTGGCGCGGCGAATGATCGAAGAAGGGCTCGCCGTCGTGCTGGCGACGGACTTCAATCCCGGCACCTCGCCTACACCATCCATTCCGATGGTCATCTCCCTCGCCGCAACTCAGATGAAGATCTCCCTGGCCGAAGCGATCACGGCGACGACCATCAACGCCGCCTATAGCCTCGGCCTCGGCGCACGAGTCGGCTCGCTCGAAGCGGGCAAAGATGCCGATTTCGTCATCTACGACTGCGGAGATTATCGCGAACTCGGCTATTTCTTCGGCATCGAGCTGGCGAAGGAAGTCTACATCGGCGGGCGGCTGGTCTTCTCGCGCCCAGAGAGTTGATAAAGAAGTCATAAAAGATCATCTGGCCATGTTTGAACAGGGCGCATACCGAACTTGACAGTCAACGCCGCCACGAATTATCTTGCCCCTTCTGTAGTGACCAACAACAAAGCTCACTAGAGAGGTGATTAGAGATTAGTTAAGATTCCGGAGTGAGGAGGTAGTATGGCAGTTAAAGTAGGCATTAATGGTTTCGGGCGTATCGGACGCAACGTGTTGCGCGCTTCTTTGGGCGACGCCGAGATAGATTTCGTCGCCGTCAACGATCTCACCGACACGCGCACACTGGCCCACCTGCTCAAGTACGATTCCGTCCTCGGCAATCTCGAAGAGGAAGTCACTTATACCGAAAACAGCATTCGCGTCGGCGATGACGAATTCCGCGTCTTCTCGGAGAAAGATCCGGCGGCGATCCCTTGGGAGGAGGTCGGAGCGGAGATCGTCATCGAATCGACGGGCCGGTTCACCAACGCACAGGACGCGCGTAAACACCTGCGCGGACCGGTCAAAAAGGTCATCATCACGGCGCCGGCCAAGAATGAGGACATCACGATCGTCATCGGGGTCAATGAGGATCGCTATGATCCCAGAGAGCACCATATCATTTCAAACGCATCGTGCACGACGAATTGCCTCGCTCCGGTTGCCAAAGTGATCCACGAGAAGTTTGGCATACGCGCAGCGCAGATGACCACCATCCATTCATACACGAACGATCAGCAACTGCTCGATCTGCCGCACAAGGATCTGCGGCGCGCGCGCGCCGCGGCGCTTTCGATGATCCCGACCTCGACCGGCGCGGCGAAGGCGGTCGCGCTCGTCATCCCGGAACTCAAAGGCAAATTCGACGGGATCGCTGTCCGCGTTCCGACGCCGAACGTCTCGCTCGTCGATGTCGTGATGGAGGTCGAGCGCGAAACGACGACCGAAGAGGTCAACCGCGCGCTCAAGGATGCGGCCAATGAACAGTTGCGCGGCATCCTCGGCTTTTGCGAAGAGCCGCTCGTGTCGGTCGACTTCCGCAAAGATTCACGATCCTCTATTGTCGATGCCGAATACACGAAAGTCATCAACGGGAATCTCGTCAAAGTCCTTTCGTGGTACGACAACGAGTGGGGATATTCGTGTCGCGTGCGCGATCTGGTGAAATACATTGCAGGGAAGGGGCTGTAGATCAGCCCGAAACCTGAAGTTTGATGGCATTTCGACCATGAATAAGCTCTCAATACGCGATCTCGATCTGGCAAGCAAACGCATCTTCGTCCGCGTTGATTTCAACGTCCCGCTCAAAGACGGTCAAGTTGAAGACGATACGCGCATCCGCGCGACCCTTCCGACGATCCAATATGCAATCGAACGCGGCGCGCGCCTCGTCTTGGCCTCACACTTGGGACGGCCCAAGGGGCAACGCAATGAGAAGTACAGTTTGCGTCCCGTCGCCGAGCGGTTAGCGCAACTTCTGGGCAAACCCATCGCCTTCGCGAATGATTGCATCGGCGAAGAGGCGCGCGCTAAATCCGCCGCCCTCAAAGATGGCGAAGCGCTATTGCTGGAGAACCTGCGCTTCCATCCTGAGGAGGAGCAAAACGATGATAGCTTCGCCGCACAATTGGCCGAGCTATGCGATAAGCTTTACGTCAACGACGCTTTCGGTTCGGCCCATCGCGCGCATGCCTCAACCGAAGCGATCACGCATCATGTGGAGAAGGCGGCGGCTGGATTGTTGATGGAGAAGGAACTCGAATATCTGGGTCGCGTCCTCAACAATCCGGAACACCCGTTCGTCGCGATCCTCGGCGGAGCCAAGGTCTCCGACAAGATCGAGGTCATCAACTCTTTGATCGAACGGCGCGTGGATAAATTGCTGATCGGCGGCGCGATGGCCTACACCTTTCTGAAAGCCGAGGGGTTTACTGTCGGCAAATCGCTCGTCGAGGACGACAAGCTTGAAGTCGCGCGCGAGATCAAGCGACGCGCCGAGGAGGCTGGGATCGAGTTCCTGCTGCCGACAGATCATCAAGTCGTTGACCGTTACGATCCGCTCCACAGTCGTCGGACGATCCCGATCGAATTTACGACCGCCGGACTTGTCGGCCTGGATATCGGGCCGGAGACGGTCGCCATCTTCACGCGCGCGCTCGAAGGGGCGAAGATGATCGTTTGGAACGGTCCGATGGGCATGTTCGAAGAGAAACCCTTCGACGAAGGGACGATCGCCATCGCGCGCGCCGTCGCCGACGCTGCCGACCGCGGAGCGATCGTCGTCGTCGGCGGTGGCGATTCGGTCGCCGCCGTCACGCAAGCGGGCGTCGCTGACCGCATCACGCATATTTCGACGGGCGGAGGAGCTACGCTCGAGTTCCTAGCCGGAGAGAAACTGCCCGGCGTCGAAGCCCTGAGCGACAAGTGAGACTCCGCCTCACACGATCCGTCGAGGATTCCATCCTCAACCATAACGGTGGCCGAAGCGGGAGAGCCGTTCGGCCAAAGCTGAACCGTGAAACCCTATGAGATGATCAGAGTATGCGCCGTCCCGTCATCGCCGGCAATTGGAAGATGCACAAGTTCATCGCCGACTCGGTCGCCACGGCCCTCGCGCTCAAGCCTCTAGTCGCCAACGCCAATCATTGCGAGGTGATCATTGCCCCCGTCTTTACGGCCATCAAATCGGTCGCCGATCGTCTCGAAGGATCGAACATTAAGATCGCCGGCCAAGATTGCGCCCCGGAGAAGAAACACGGCGCACACACGGGCGAAGTCGCCGCCGACATGCTGCGCGATGCGGGCGCGTCTTACGTCATCGTCGGGCATTCGGAAAGGCGACAACATTATGCCGAGACGGACACGATGATTAATCGCAAAATGCACGCGGCGATCGCGGCTGGGCTCATCCCCATCCTCTGCATCGGCGAGACGCTCGCCCAACGCGAAGCCGGGATCGCCGAACGGGTCGTGAGAGGGCAGATCGAAGGCGGACTGCGCGAGTTGACAGCCTCGGATCTCGAACATATCATAATCGCTTACGAACCCGTTTGGGCGATCGGAACGGGTCGCACCGCGACGCCGGAGCAAGCGCAACAGATGCATTCTTTCATCCGGCGCGTCTTCGCCGAAAAGTTCGACGAAGAAGCGAGCCGTCGTTTGCGTATACTCTATGGCGGTTCGGTTCGACCCGACAACATCGCCGGGTTGATGGCTCAACCGGACATCGATGGCGCGTTAGTCGGTGGGGCCAGCTTAGAGGCTGAAACTTTCGCGCGGATCGTTAATTACGATCGCGGCTGAGCGAAGATCCGAATCGTGAGGGTGCGCCCTTGTTAGAATATCTTCTCTACGGTTTATACGTTCTAGCGTGCATCATTATCATCGTCTCGGTACTGCTGCAGCCGGGCAAAGCGGATGCGGGCGCGCTCTTTACAAGCACGATCTCAAGCACGGCGTTCGGTCCGCGCGGCACGCAAACGCTGCTGGCCAAAATCACCATCGGCGCGGCGATCGCCTTCATGCTCATCGCGCTGATGCTGTCGCTGCCAGCGGTAACGCAAACTCGTTCCGTGCTGCAAGCGACGCCCGAAGCTACGCCAACGGCAACGCCGCAAGCGTCACCGTCGGCGACGCAAGGGGCGAACGACGCATCTAATAAGAATGCGACGGCGACGCCCGAAAAGAAGTAACCCCTCTTTGACAATCTCGCTCTCCTGCGTGCCGAAGTGGCGGAATTGGTAGACGCGCACGTTTGAGGGGCGTGTGAGGCAACTCGTGTGGGTTCGAGTCCCACCTTCGGCACCAAATCTTCTCCACACCCGATTTACCTGACGTTTTCTAACGCGCGAAAGCTTCGGGGAAGCAAGGCGATGTTATCGTCCCCTATCCACAGAAGAAGGATCCCCTCCGTCTCCTAAACGCAAAAGACGCCGCGACACCATCCGTTCTGCAAGAAACAGCTCATAACGCCCGTCTCGCACTCAGATCTAGTACATTGTCCGCCGTAGTTCGAAGTACACCTAGCACAACACCAAGTACATGGACCGAGTACACATTTTGTCTGCTTCGCCTTCTCCGACAGGCTAAAAGATACGGGCTCAACCTTCACCGTTGTTTTTGAAAGTCCCGTAATGGAAGTTGGATAGGGAAACGTGCTAAGGTTAGCTACATGTTCTTCAAATTTTCCGGTCGCCGCATTGAATCTCAAGACGCTGGCTTGAACCACCGAGCCTGGACTAAGGCTCCTGATGGCTTGCTGAAAACCCTCTATGCTTGTAAGCTGCCCAGTCACATTTGTGAACGTGATGATGTCACCAACCCTCACCTCAGGTTGAATGACGGCTGAATCTATGCCAGTAACCACATAGCCTAGCTCGCCCAGTAAACCCAAACGCGAATTCCCCATCTCCTGATGAGAGATCGCAACGTCAGCCATATAAAGAGTCAGTAGAAAGCTGAGTATGAACGAGACCCGGTTCCTCACGACACACCTCCCAGCTTCCCGTCGCATTCGATTTGCCCGGAATTATACTAGTGACAACAAACGACAGTAAATGATCTGGCGCGAACCCTCGGCTTGCCCCCACGTGCTTCGAAGTCATCCTCTCTGAGACATCGAGGACATTGCCCGTCCTCGCCTCTGCTGCTAAACTCGAGCGGGGCAGAAGACGATGTGCTGTCAGTACAGCGACCTACTTCGTCTCAACCGCGTCCGTTGCGCATGGCGCTATCTTTTGCTATTCACCATCTGCGCATCGGGGCAGTTTGTACTCGCTCAATCTAGCGATCCGGCATTTCCAACGCCTCTCACTGAGAACGAAGTCTCGGGCAGCATCGCACCGCGCGATCCGGGAGATGCTAGAATGACACGCCATTTCTACTCTCTGACGGGATCAGCGGGCGAGATCGAGATCGAGGTCGAAGCTAACGGCCTTGAAGGGGATGTCGATATCTTCACGGCGGCTGATTGGCGTCCACTCGTCAAGGTACCTCTGTATGCTACGGGCGAGCCGCTCAAAGTCGCGAAGACCTTCTTTCTGCGAAGAGCGGAGCGATTGATTCTACGTATCGAAGCGCGCGCACAGGGCGATGCCGAAGGAACTTATCGCATTCGCTTCGGCGGATCTTTCGTTCCAGATCAAACCGTTGCCGCGGAGACGCCCCTCCTTCCCACGCCGCCGCCAGCGAAAGGGGAACGGAGGACGGCGACCGGAGCGCGCATCGAAGATGAGCGCGTCGAGATCGCCGAAAGCGAACAAGCCTCGAAACAGGAATCACCCAAAGCCAAAGACGAACGATCTGAAACTTCCCTCGCCAAAAAAGAGGACAAGGAAGCGCCCGCCGCTCCCGCAAAAGAGGAGGAGAAGCGGCGCGATGAGGTGATCGCTCTAAGCGACGCCACTGGCGCTAAGGGACCTTCGCGAAGCGGAGGGCGCGCGCCCGGACGCTCACCAGTCACCGCGCCTCTCGCCGACGGCAAATTGGTGCTCGAGATGCAGGATGGATCGCGGATTGAACGCGAGATGCGCGCGATCCGGCGGTTAACGATCAGCGCCACGCAAATCGTCATCGTCGATCTTCGCGGCAGGGTCGAGCGCATCCCGATGGCGCACGTCATCCGCATCGCGATCGAAAGATGACCGCCGATTGAGATCGCCGGTTCGAATTTCACCCGACGATTTTCGCGCGCGTCCCGACAGAAAGGTGTATAATGCTCGCCACCGGCGCTGCGCACGCCAACCGGTCTTCTTGCAGGAATCGCGCAGGTAGAGAAATATGGGCGCGCTCTCTTCCATCGAAGAGTTGCTCTTCGGCCTCAAGCAGGCGTTCGATGCGACGACGGATCATCGTCTGCTCGAGGCCTCGCGGGCGGGCGATGAAGCGGCGTTCGCCGAACTGGTCCAGCGCTACCGCCATCCGATCACGAACTACATCTATCGGCTGACGAACGACTACGATCTAGCGGTCGATCTAGCGCAAGAGACTTTTTTGCGCGTCTATGGCGCGCTGGCCCGCTATCACACGAATTTCGCTTTTTCAACCTACATCTACCGCATCGCAACTAATCTGGCGATCAGCGAATTGCGGCGACGCAAACGGCGGCGCTTCATATCGCTCACCGCGTTCTTTCAACCCAATGGCGATAGTGGAGATGGCGCGGATTTCGATTTGACGGATGATCGCCCGCTGCCCGATGCGAAGCTCGTCGCGAGCGAAAGGCAACGCGCCATCGCGCGCGCCATCGCGAGCTTGCCGGAGAAATACCGCGTCCCGCTCATCTTGCGCGATATCGAAGAACGGAACTACGAGGAGATCGCGCAGATTCTACACTTGAGCGAAGGGACGGTGAAGTCGCGTATCAGTCGCGCTCGCGCTTTGCTGCGCGAAAAGTTACGCAACTATCTATAAGCGACAGCGGTCAGCATGATCATGCGTTTCGTCAGGGACAAATTAAGACGACTTCGGAAGATGCTCGGCTGCCGAAAGGTAAAACGCGAGATAGATGCCTCCATTCCGGCGCCATCGCTCGATGCGCAAACGCGCCGCCACCTGAAAGATTGCGCAGATTGCCATTCGTTTTATCTCGAGCGGCGGCGTCTGTATGACCTTCTCAAGGAACTGCCCCCCATCTATGCTCCCGATGACTTCGGCGAAAGATTGCGCGCGCGTCTGGCTCGCGACTCGAGCGCAAGCGGGACGCTTTTGCCGATCCACAGCGCGGCAACCATCATGTTTACGATCTGCGCACTCGCCCTCGGCCTCGCTCTGTTACGTCAGAAGGAGACGAACAGTCAGGCGCGAAAGGACGGGGCGACCGTCGCAACCCTGCAGATCGGGGCGCTGCCAACGTCGAGCGGCTATCAAATCGCTCAGGCGCGCCGTCAGCCGCGGATAAGCCCCGAACAACGGCGAAGGCGCGCGCGACCGAAAGTGGTGGCGACCGACTTCGCGGCGTATCCAGCTTCGTCGCTGATCTTGACGGACGCACCCATTGAGTCGTCCGCCAACTCAGCGCTCCTTTTCGACGAAATGGGGGGTGTCAGAACCGTGGTGATCAAGCCGCTCTCCTTCGGCGAAGAAGCGATGGCGCAACCGGTGAGCGCGAACGCTCGAATGGCGACTTCACTCACGCCCCAACACTAAAAAGCGGATGCGCGCCTTCATGAAACTTCGAGGTGAGGCGGTGACGATGCGAAGTCGACTCAAGATCACAGGTTTACTACTCGCCATCGTAGCATTGGGGGCAAACGCGCCATCGAGCGCTCAAACGGCGCCCGGGGCGCGCGACAAACGGACAAGCTCATCCGATCACGCGCTAACCCCCATGGCCTCAACTTTCAAGGCGATACGGGCGAACGAAACGGATGCGCTCACGGTAATCCATCGGCTGCGCGGCCTACGCCTTTTGTGGTGGCTCGCGCGGGAAGAGCGAGCGCCAGTCATCTTTGCAACCGATCGGTTACAGGTCCATTCGAACGTCGTCGCCGGACGCGCGCTCGCCGATGGCACGTCGGTTGTCGCGCGTCTGCCGAACGTCGAAGCGGAGTTTCTGCCGCTGCCGCAGACGACGAACCTTCTTTTTCCAGATCGTTCGGATTCGGAGTTCATCGTGATCCGTCCCGACGGGGCGCAATTCAACGCATCGCTCGTCAATTTCGACTCGCTGACCGGATTATCTCTTCTCAAGACTTCAACCCCGCTCTTTAACTCCCGCGCAAGCGAAGCGACCGTTTCGCTCCCTCTCAAATCAGATGCTCGATCATCTTCGCCGCCTCATTGGCAAACCGGTTATACGGTTCGCCTGCTGAAGCCGAAACTGGCGGAAGATGGCGTTCCACCCAGACGGCGTTTCCATCTAGAGGAGATCGAAGCCTCTATCGCAACCATCAATCGCTCCGATTCGGGTGAGATCACGCAAGCCTTCATACAAGCCGCGCGCCTTTCGCCCACCTTCGCCGGTGCGATCGCGCTCGCGCAGGACGGCTCGTGGCTCGGCATCGTCGGGCGCGCGCGCGCTGGCGAGGCGTCGCTCATACCGGCGCAAACGATCAAGCAAGCCATCGAACGCCTCAGCGCGAGCGCATCGGCGCGCTCATTGAAAGCTCTCTCCGATCGAGAGGCCAAACCAGTGATAGAAGGGGGCGCGCCGAACGAGCCGCCAACCGATTCCGGCATCGAAGGCATCATCCTGTCGTCGCAAGCGGCGGCGCAACTCGGATTGATACGAGCTGGCCTCTTCGTTCTGCGCGTGCGCCCGAAGAGTCGCGCCGAATGCTTGGGTCTTCGCGCCGGAGACATCATCGAAACGATCGATGGGGTTCGGTTGACGCCGCAAAACTGGTCCACTTTCATCGCTCATCGCTCCGGTTCGAAAACCGTTCTCGGCATCCTGCGCGATGCTCGACGCATCGAACTCGGCTTCACAGCGGACTCGCCATGTCAAAGGTAGCGATCGCCTATTATCACGATCTACTCGGAGATGACGGCCTCGCCGCCGCATCGCGCGCGATGTTGGCCGAAGAACTCGAACGCGCCAAATTGGTCTTCGGAGGCCGCCTTCTATCGCCCTATTTGCGCCCGCACTTCCTCAGCGAAGAGGAGTACGCGCACGTCAGGCGCGTTTGCGAGACGCTTTGGACCACCGTCCAGAAGGTCAAAGACCTCGCGCTTGAAGACCGCATCACCGCCGAGGAGCTTGGGCTCACGCCGTATGAATGGGAACTCGCTCGCCTCGAGCCCGGTTACAGCATGGTTTCGCCGACGGCCCGATTCGATTCCTTCCTGACCGAGCGGAGTTACAGCTTCGTCGAACTGAACGGCGAGAGTCCTGCTGGGATAGCTTATGCCGACGCGGCCTTTGACGTCTTCGCGCGCCTTCCCGTCATGCGCGCCTTCAAAGAGCGATACGATGCGCGACCGCTTTACGGGCGCCGCCTCTTGCTCGACACCTTGCTCGCCACATACGCGGAATTCCTCGGCCACAGACAGTTCGCGCGCCCGCCGCAAATAGCCATCATCGATCTCAAGGGATTGCCAACACAACAGGAGTTCGAGCTATTTTGCGAATTCTTCGAACGCGAAGGATATCCAACGTGCATCTGCTCGCCCGACGAACTGGAATTTTCTAAGGGCAAGCTACGCAGCGGCGATTTCGAGATCGACATCGTTTACAGAAGATTGCTCGTCAATGAATATCTGCCGTTCATCGAACGTTTCCCAGCGCTTCTCGATGCTTATCGCGCGCGCGCCGTTTGCGTGGTGAACAGCTTTCGTTCGAAGTTGATCCATAAGAAGGCGCTCTTCGCCACGCTGACCGACGAACGCTATGAACGGCTCTTCGACGATGCGGAGCGCGCGGTGATACGCGCCCACGTCCCTTGGACGCGCCGCGTGCGTGACGCGAAAGATAAGCGTGATGGCGAAGAGATAGAACTACTGAGATTCATCGAACGCGAGCGCGAACATCTCGTCCTCAAACCGAACGACGACTACGGCGGACGCGGCATCTTCGTCGGATGGCGATCGAGCGAAGGGGAATGGCGCGCGGCGATAGATTTCGCGTTGAAGGACGGCGATTATCTGGTTCAAGAGCGAGTCTCGACCTCGCGCGAGAAGTTCCCCATGCTGCGCGATGATGGCTTCGAAATGAGCGAGCAATTAGTCGATCTCGACCCGCTCCTCTTCAACGGCAAGGTCGGATCGGCCTTCGCGCGCCTTTCTTCGACGGAGCTGGCGAACGTCTCTTCAGGCGGCGGCATGGTGCCAACCTTCATCATCAGCGACGGGGCGAGTTGAGATGTGCCAGTGCGATCCTTCTGGCCAAAAGCTCGATAACCGAACGGGGGAAAACGACCGATGGGAGATCAAGAGAATAGGGCGCGAGCGTCGCGCGCTGAACGTCGCCGACACGAGCGCGCACGTTTGATCATCGACCTCTATTTCGAGGGGCAAGAAGGAACCGGCATCGCCAGCACGAAGGATATAAGCGCCGGCGGACTCTATATGAACACGAAAGCTCTGATCCCTGAAGGGACTTCGCTTACGCTGCGCATCCCGCTCGGCGATGAGCAGATCGTCGTCCGAGGGCGAGTCGTTTACAGCAATCCCGGGCGCGGCGTCGGCGTCAAGTTTCAGGATCTTTCCGAGCGCGATCGCGAGATCATAGAACGCGCCGTCGCGAGGGAGACCGATCGCCCATGAAGCCGAGCGAATCGATCTATCTATCGCGATCGGCTGGATTCTGGTAGACTCTCCACTGCTTTCGGGGAAGCCATGTTCGGCAAGTACACGCTCGGCATCGAGGAGGAGTTTCAGATCGTCGATCCCGCGACGCGAGAGTTACGCTCACACGTCTCGGAAATCCTCGCCGAAGGGCGCATGCTGCTCGGCGAGCAGATCAAACCCGAGATGATCCAATCGACGGTCGAGGTCGGAACCGGCGTCTGCCGCAACATTCAAGAGGCGCGCGCCGAAATCATCCGTTTGCGATCGATCGTCTCGCATTTGGCGCGCAAGCAAGGGCTGGCGATCGTCGCCGCTTCGACCCACCCTTTCTCTCACTGGCTGGACCAGAAGATCTACGAGGACAAGCGTTACGAATTGCTCGTCGAAGAGGTCCAAGTGATTGCGCGCTCGCTCCTCATCTTCGGACTCCACGTTCATGTCGGCGTCGAAGATCGCGAGCGCGCCATCCACATCATGAACGCCGCGCGCTACTTTCTGCCGCACGTTCTGGCGCTTTCGACCTCGTCGCCCTTCTGGCTCGGCATCAACACCGGCTTCAAGTCCTATCGCTCGGAGATCTTCAAGAAGTTCCCGCGCACGGACATCCCGGACCATTTCGATTCTTACGCCTCTTTCGAACGTTATGTCGATCTCCTGATCCGAACCAACTGCATAGACAATGGGAAGAAGATCTGGTGGGATGTCCGTCCGCATCCATTCTTCCCGACTTTGGAATTCCGCGTATGCGACATCCCGACGCGCGTTGACGATACGATCGCGATCGCCGCGCTCTTTCAGGCCATCGTCGCCAAACTCGACAAATTGATCGAACAAAACCTAGGCTTTCGCCTCTACCGCCGCATGCTCATCCAAGAGAACAAGTGGCGCGCCGTGCGCTACGGGCTCGACGGTAAACTGATAGACTTCGGCAAGCAGAAAGAGGTGCCCGTGCGCGACCTGATCCGCGAGCTGCTGCAATTCGTCGATGATGTCGTAGATGAGCTTGGCTCGCGCCGAGAGATCGAACACATCCACCGCATACTTGAGCGCGGCACATCAGCCGAAGAGCAGTTAAGGGTTTACCGCGAAACCGGGGACTTGCGCGCCGTCGTCGATCGATTGATCGAACTGACGATGGAGAACGTCCCATACGAACCTTCAGGCGTTGAGAAGGCGCAATGCGGATGAAAGCGTGGGTATCGGCCCTGATCGGCCTATAGATCGCAAGACGAGATTCGGCGTTGCTAAAGATAGGCTCGACGAATCGCGTTCAAAGCCGAACCTTCCTATCACTCAGCACGCGCGCCCGCGACTCTTTTCTAACCGCCTCACAGAGTTCAAAGCTGAACCTTCCCATCACTCAGCACGCAAGATGAACTTTTCGATGGCGAGCGCGACGCCGTCTTCATCGTTTGAAGCCGTCAGATGGAAGCGGCTCGCGCCGCGCAGTTCCGGTTCGGCGTTGCCCATGACGACGCTCGTTCCGGCAAATTGCAGCATCTCCAGATCGTTGAAGTTATCGCCTATAGCCATCACCTCTTCGCGCGCGATCCCGTATTCGGCGGCGACGGCTGCGAGCCCCGCCCCTTTGGAAGCTTCCGGATTGATGATGTCAAGGAGAGCGAAATCCTTCTTCGGATAGAAGGTGCGCACCACGCGCACGCGCCCTTTAAGCTCACGCGCGAGCCGCGCGCCGAGATCGCCCATGGTCGCGCAACCTCCAGCGAAAGCGATGTGGACCGGGTCGTGGTCCAGGTATTCGATGAGCGAAGAAACGCAACGCACGTCGGCGTCCGTGCCGACCACGCGCCGCGACCAAGCGATGTATCTCGCCAACTCCTCGTTCCGCTCGCTGCCGCGCTCGTGGACAAGCAGGCCCGCGCCGTGAGGGTCATCGCTTACCATGGCATGAGCGCCGCACTCGCGCCCCAAACGCAGGACGGCATGAGCGGCTTCGCGTGGCAGAGGCCGCACCGCGACCGTCTCGAGCGTGAGCGCGTGTTTGGTGAGCGCGCCGTTGTGCGCGATCACCGGAACGTCGTCGAGATCGAGTTCGAGCGCGATGGGTCGCGCGTCGCGGAACCGGCGTCCCGTGACGAGCGCAATCCTCACGCCGCGCCGCCTGGCCTCGGCAATGGCCCGGCGGTTTCTTGCGGAAATCTCTCCGCGCGAATCAAGAAGCGTCCCATCGAGATCGAGGGCGAGCAATCGTATGGGCATCATCGAAAATTTACCACATCGAACGCGCGGCTCGCTATTTCGCCCTCAGCGAAACTTCACCTTCTGAGCGCGATGCAGGATAATCGCTCCAAGTGGCATAATCTCCTGCGCGTTGGGCGAACGAAATTCAGAGCCGATTCGTTCGCCGCGCTGCTAAATCGCCGTCAATCGAAGGTGATACGATGCATCTTACACATCTCGAATGCACGGCATGCGGTCTGCATCATGAGGCACGCCGCTTGCTCAATCTTTGTCTTCGCTGCGGCAAACCGCTCTTTGCCAAGTATGATCTAGCGCGCGCGGCGCAGACCATGACGCCAGAAGCGCTGCGGACGCGCCGAGCGGACATGTGGCGTTACCGCGAGGTCCTGCCCGTCGAACGCGACGAGAACATCGTCTCGCTCGGCGAAGGGTGGACGCCGCTCGTCCACGCGCGAAGGTTGGGCGCGAAGCTCGGAATGGGCGAACTCTACATCAAAGACGAGTCCTTGAATCCGACGCAAAGCTTCAAGGCGCGCGGCATGTCGACGGCGGTCTCGATGGCGATGGAGCTAGGCGCGCAACGGCTCGCCGTTCCCTCAGCAGGCAACGCAGCTGGCGCGCTTGCGGCTTACGCGGCGCGCGCCGGATTCGAAGCCTTCATCTTCATGCCGCAGGATACGCCGCGCGCCAACGTCATCGAGTGCGTTGAGATGGGCGCGCGCGTGACGCTCGTCGAAGGGTTGATCACCGATTGCGCGGCGGAGATCGCGCGGCGCAAAGAGCAAGAGGGATGGTTCGAGGTTTCGACGCTCAAAGAGCCTTACCGCGTCGAAGGCAAGAAGACTATGGGTTACGAGTTGGCCGAACAGTTCGATTGGCAACTTCCAGATGCGATCATCTATCCAACGGGCGGCGGCACAGGGCTCATCGGCATGTGGAAAGCGTTCGATGAGATGGAGGCGATGGGACTGATCGACGGCAAACGACCGCGCATGATCGTCGTGCAGGCTGCAGGTTGCGCCCCAATCGTGCGCGCTTTCGAGCAGGGTGAAGATCACGCCGCAGAGTTTCCGAACGCCGCGACCATCGCTTCGGGTTTGCGCGTACCGCGCGCCATCGGCGACTTTTTGATCCTCAGCGCCGTGCGCTCATCAGGTGGCACAGCCATCGCCGTCACAGACGAAGAGATGACAGATGCCGTACGCGAGATCGGCGCAACCGAAGGCATCTTCGCCGCTCCGGAAGGCGCCGCTTGCCTTCCCGCGTTACGCAAGCTGCTGGACCGTGGCGTGATCAGTAAAGATGAGCGCGTCGTCATTTTCAACACCGGCGCGGGCGTCAAATATCTCGAATGCTTCGCGCGATGAAGAGGCATAGAAGCCGATCGTTGAAACCGGACAACTGAGAGCGACAGAGTAAGGCAACGGGGAGATGGAAGATGGGGCGAAGCGCGACGAGAGCTTATCCCGCATGGGATGAAGCTCGACTGCAACGAAGCCATCCGAACCGATCCGTGCAGACGCGCAATCTCGGGCGCGCAGCGGCGTTGATCGCCTGCCTCATCGGTGCTCTCTCGGCGTTCGACTGTGCGGCGCAAAACCTCGAGCAGTTCGAGCGCTTGCGCGCGGAGGGGCGGGAAGCCCTTTACAACTTGGATTACGAGGGCGCGCGCGCGCGTTTCCGCGAGATCGTGCGCCTGTTCCCGGACCATCCGGCTGGACCATATCAACTCGCCGCCGCGCTCTGGTTGCAGAAACTGAACGAGGAGAGGCGACTTCAATCTTCGCTCTACAACTCCGAATCGTTCTACGCGCCGACCGAGGACCGCGCCGACCCGCGTCTTGCTGAAGAGTTCAAGCGGTTGACCGAAAGAGCCAAAGAACTGGCGACCGCTCGCTTGAAGAAGAACCCGCAAGACGTGGAAGCGCTTTACTATCTCGGCGCGACCTCGGCCTTGCGCGCCGCGTTTGCCAGCACGATCGAACGGCGTTTCATCGCCGCATTGCGCGAAGGCAACAGCGCCGTAGATCGTCATCGCGAAGTGCTCAAACTCGATCCCAACTATCGTGACGCCGAACTGACGATCGGGCTGTACGATTACGTCGTCGGCAGTCTGCCTTTGCCCGTGAAGCTTTTGGCGAGCCTCGCCGGATTTCGCGGATCGAAACGGCGCGGGATAGAGACGCTCGAGCGCGTCGCACGCGAAGCGCGCTGGGTGCAGGACGATGCGCGAGTGATTCTGATCGCCATCTACAAGCGCGAAGGGCGGAACTCCGATGCGCTGCGCACGGCGCGCGAACTCGCCGCTCGTTATCCGCGAAACTATCTTTTCAAGCTCGAACTGGCCGACGCGCTCGCGCTCGAAGCGGTCGATCAGAGGCAGAGAGACTCGTCTCAAGCCGATGCGCTTATGCGCGAGGCGTTCGCCATCTTCGACGCGATGAGTCGCGATCGCGCTTTGCGCGCGCAAGACTTGGTCCGCTTCCGTTACGGCGAGGCCCTCATGTATCTCGGCCAACCCGAGCGCGCGGCGCAAGAGTTCTTGGCGGCGGCAAACGCGCCGCAGGCCGAACCGGGACTGGCGACCATGGCACGACTGCGCGCGGCGCAAGCGTTCGATCTCATCGGTCGGCGGGACGAAGCCATCGCGCAATATCGCGCCGTGCTTGCGCGCCCGAACGTCTACGATGCGCACGAACTGGCCCAGAAGGGATTGCGCGAACCTTTCGCGAATAGGTGAATTAACCGAAGTCTGTCTCGGACGTCATGTTCGACTCCCAGCGCGCGAAGGCTCAAAGCAGCCGACCGGCGGAAGGCTCTATGAAGAGGGGAAGCGCAGCACTGATCGAAATCGCGCGAAGAGCCGACGAACGCTCCCTCGCCATCGAGACGGCGCATGAAACGGCGGACCGTAAGCTTCTCGTCTGTCTCGATGGCGTTCCCTTCGATCTCATCGAGGCGGCACGGGCGCGAGGGCTCTTTTCGTCCTTCAATCGACCGACGCGGCTCCTCTCCCCCTTTCCGACGATGACCAATATCGCGCTTTCGATCATGTTCGACGAAAGCGCGCCGCTCGGCTATGAAAGCCTCTACTTCGACCGCGAGCGTGGCGCGTTGATGGGCGGGGTGCGTAAATACCTCGGACGGCGCACGCCGGACAAGATCCCTTCTTCGTATATGGATCTGCTCGATTATCAAGAACCGCTCGCCTGCGAATTCCTCGTTTACGTCGCGCCGCACAAAGTCGTCGCCGCTGACTTCCGGCGTTTCTACGCCGCGTTCGCTCGGGCCAGCGGCGATGAAGACTTCTTCGCTTTCCTCAAAGGCGTCGATGGCATGCTCCACATCTGCGGTCCGGAAGCGCTGCTCGAAGCTCTTTGCGAACTCGACCGGATGCTTGAGAAGATCCGTCATCGCGAAGGCGATCGGACGGAGATACTGCTCTTTTCGGATCATGGGATGAACCTCGTCGAGAATCGCCGCGCTAACGTTCGCACGCATCTCGAAAAGCGCGGCTATCAGGTGGTGTCACAGTTCGGGCGAGCGAGCGCGCGCCAAGTCGCCATCCCGGCTTTCGGCCTGTGCGGCTATGTCGCGCTCTATTCAGCCGAAAACGACAAAGCGGAACTGGCCCAGCATCTCGCCGAACTCGAAGGCGTGGATTTTTCCGTCTACCGCGATGGCGAGGCGTTGATGCTCGTCGGCGTCGAAGGGCGCGCGCGAATAGATCGCCGCCTGATCGGCGCCGAAGCGCATTACAAGTACGAACCGCAGGAAGGCGACCCGCTTCGCCTTCTTCCGAAGATCGAGACGATGCGTGCGGCGAGGCTGTTCGATGCCAGCGGCTATGCGCACGACCACGCATGGTACGAATGGACGGCGGAGCACATCTACCCGGACGCGCTCGCCAATCTTTACAACTCCATATTCGAGCCGCACGTCGTCAACGCGGCAGACGTGCTCGTCAGTTTGCGCGATGGTTATTATTACGGCGCGTCCATCTTCGGTCGCCTCGTGCGTCTTTTGGCAACCCACGGCAACGCCCTTCTGCCAAGCTCCAGCGCCTTTCTGATGAGCACGCACAGAGAGTTCCCGCCCCACATGCGCGCTTCCGATCTTCGATATAGTTTTAAGCCGAAACGCAAGCTGCGCTCTTTATCCTCTCAGCGCTGACGAGTCAAAGCAGCATGGCCCGGCTCGCGCTCGGCGACCTTCGAGCGAAGATGCGCTCTTGCCTGCCCCCCGTTTTCCGCGCGCCACCGACCGCCTTGGGACGATACGTAGAGCGGACCCCACACGCTTCGAGAATTTCGCCCGCGCGCGTCGATCCGCCGTTCTATTTCGAAGTTGCCCGTGCTAACCTCTATCACCGATGCGGCTCCTTAAGCGAACTGCGCTCGCGCTGCTTGCCGCCGCGATCGTCTCTCAACTCCCGTTCATCTATCGGCGGCACCAACTACTGCGCTTGCGTCAAGGGATCGCCGCCCTCGCCGCGCAGAGGATGCCCCCCGTTGAAGACGGGTTCAAAGAGGTCAAAGGCGTCATTCACGTTCACTCCCTTCTCGGCGGTCACAGCTTGGGAACCTTCGATGAGATCATCCGCGCTGCGCAAATCAATCAATTGGATTTCGTCGTCATGACGGAACATCCGGAATCGCACGTGGCAACTGCCGAAGCGACGCTCCGCGGTGTGCATGAAGGCGTGCTTTTCGTTAACGGCAGCGAAGTGGAGACGGCGGATGGCGACCGTCTGCTCATCTTTCCGGGCAGCGCCGCTGAAGACCCGTCGCGCCTGCCGACGCGGCGACTCATCGCTGAAGCGCGAAGCAAGGGCCAAATGACCGCGGTCGCCTATCCGCGCGAAACTGGAGCGTGGAAGGAAGAGGGGCCCGATGGCTTAGAAGTCTACAATCTGTACACTAACGCGCGACGCGCGCGAACGTTTCCGCTCATCCTCGACGCCATCTGGTCATGGTGGAGCTATCCGGATCTGATCTTCGCGCGTTTCTACGAAAGGCCCGATGACGCTCTGCGCATTTGGGATGAAGCGCTCAAAGGGCGAAGGCTCTTTGCCATCGCAGGCAACGACGCGCATGCAAACATCGGCCTCGGGCTTCGCTACGACTCCGGCAAACCCATCTTCGACATGAGATTCGATCCTTACGAGACGAGCTTTCACCTGGTCCGCAACCATGTGCTGCTCGCGGCAGATGAGCCGTTGACCGCCGAAACGTTGCAAGCGGCGCTCAGTCGCGGCCATAGCTTCATCGCTTTCGATCTCTTTTCCGATGCGACCGGTTTCCGTTTCATGGCGAGCGACGGGCGCGAGACGAAGATCATGGGCGATCAGATAGCGGCAACAGGAGACTTGCAATTGACGGTTCGAACGCCGCTCCCGTCGCACATCCGTTTGCTCAAAGACGGAGAAGAAGTGGCGCAAGCGCAGAACGCGACAAGCTTGACCCATCGGACGAGCGAACCGGGCGTCTATCGCGTGGAAGTCTATCTCGACCAACTCCCGCTTATCGCCTCCAAGCCCTGGATCATCTCCAATCCCATCCGCGTGGTTCGCTGAGCGCCGCCATGTTCTTCAAAGAGGCTCGTCGCATCTTCGCGGATTTTCAGTAAGGAATCGCGATCGGCCCTGACAGCCACGCTGATTAGCCCTCAAGACTCCACTTCGTGAATCGCTGAAGACAGTCTATACTCACCCGACTCTGCGAGGCAGCGGGGGAAACGACTGGCGACCGAATTGTTCGCGCGGACGATCGGCATCCCGAGCGATTATGAATCTTTAGAGCGGCTTATCCACTTATCCATTCGACCTACTAGACTAACCCCTTTTCGAACCCGCTATGCGAGGTTAATCGCCAAATTCGTTTTTGTCCGACCAGCATCATCAGCACCATCGGACCATCGGCATCATCGTTAATCGCCAAATTCGTTTTTGTCCGACCCAGCTTCTTTGCGCTAAAATGCAGCTTCGGCAAGGCCCGGTGGGGGTCCCGGAACCTTGCCGAAGCGTTTCGCGCCCTTTTCCCTTTGCGCGGGTTTTTATAATCTCTTCTGCGCGGGAAGTCCTTAAAAAAGGATTAGAATCTCGTTAGAAAAAGATTAGAGCGTTAAACCTTTGCGTACGAAGTTGATTTACGAATTCGGCCCCTACTCGCTCGATACCGCAGAGCGTGTTTTGCGACGTCGCGGGCAGATCGTCCCACTCGCTCCGAAAGCTCTGGAAACGCTCCTTGTGCTGATCGAACGGAGTGGCAACGTCGTCTCGCGCGCCGAATTGATGGAGCGCGTCTGGCCCGGGACATTCGTCGAAGAGCAAAATCTGACTTTCAACATCTCCGTCTTGCGGAAGACGCTCGGCGAGGAAGATGGCGCGCCATACATCGAGACCGTCCCCAAACGGGGATATCGTTTCGTCCCCGACGTGAAAGTGAGGCAGCTCACGTTAGAAGATCCCGGAAGCGCCAATCAAACTCGAACTATCGAACTGGGATCGGTCCAAGTCGCGGGAGAGAGCGCCGTCCATCTTGCTCCGACTTCCCCGCCCGCCGTCTCCGATCATGAACCCATCGAAGGACCCGGCGAGCCCGAGTCTGCACCGAACGGAGCGAACACGACCGAGGCCCTGCCGAATCTCGCGTATCATCCGACGAACTCCGGCCAAGATAGAGCCATAGCTCAAACCACGCTATCTGGCCAAGTTAAGAAGCGAGCGATCCTGCTCGTGACAGCGCTCGGCCTTCTGATCGTAGCTTTTATCGTCGGATGGATGAGATCCTTCAAAGATCGAAGCGATCTCATCCCATCCTTCCAAACGATGCAGATCACACGCCTTACTGCGCTCGGCAACGTGCGCGAGGCCGCCATCTCGCCTGACGGGAAATACGTCGTCTACGTCACCGAAGCGAGCGGTCAGCAGAGCTTATGGTTGAAGCACATTCCGACCCTAAGCGACGTGCAGATAGCACCTTCGACCGCCGAGAGTTATCAGAATCTCGCCTTCTCGCCCGAGGGCGATCAGATCTATTTCACCAAGGGGGCGCATAGCGTCCCATCGCCGCTCTACCGCATTCCGGTGCTCGGCGGATCGCCGCAGAAGCTTACGGAGAACGTGATGAGCCGCATCACCTTCTCTCCTGACGGGCGGCGAATGGCCTTCGTGCGCACCTTCCCCTCTGGCGACAAAGACGCTTTGATCACAGCCAATACGGATGGCTCGGACGAGAAGATCCTCGTAATCAAAGGGCCGAACGAGACGCTCTCACCAGCCACTCCCGCCTGGTCTCCTGACGGCAAGGTCATCGCCTGCGGGATCATGGATATCAAGAAGAATGAGATGACCATCTTCGGCGTGAGCGCCGCCGATGGGACCGAACGACACATCACTTCATATCGCTGGTTCCGCGTCGAGAAGATCGCTTGGGCCCCAGATGGGCAAGGGTTGATAGCCGTCGCCACGCCGCAGAAGCGTTTCTTCTATCAACTGTGGTACGTGCCTATCGAAGGCTCACCCTATCGCATCACGAACGATCTCGATAACTACAACGGCGTCAGCGTCGCAGCTGAGGCGAACGCGATCGTCACCGTCCGCCTCGAACAACAATCAAGCCTCTGGGTGATCAATCCGGCGGAAGGAGCGATCAACGCTAAACGGCTGACCCTCAGAGCAGATGTCTTCGATGGCGGCAACGGGGTCGCATGGACGCGCGACGGGCGCATCATCTACACTTCGAACGCCAACGGCGACGATGACCTCTGGATCACCAACGCCGACGGGAGCGATCAACATCCTTTGACCCAAAGAGCGTACGTCAACTGGCAACCGACCGTTTCGCCTGACGGGCGCTACGTCGCCTTTCTCTCCGACCGCGCGGGAGCGCCTCACATCTGGCGGCTTGACCTCGAAAGCGAAGAGGTTGCGCAATTGACTCACGGGCAGGGCGAATCGAACCCGACCTTCTCGCCGGACGGAAGTTGGCTCATCTATGCCGGCATCGCGGCAAACAAATATGTCATTTGGAAAGCCCGCGCTGATGGCAGTCAAGCGCAGCAGCTCACCAAACATTCGTCCATCCGGCCCACCGTGTCGCCCGACGGGCGATGGATCGCGTACTGGTACCAAGACGACCAGCCCAATTCGCCGTGGCGGATCGCTATCATCCCCATCGAAGGCGGGGTGCCCATCAAGATCTTCGATCTCCCGCTCTCAGCCGCGCATCGCGGCTTCTTCGGCGGTTTCTTCTTCCGCGCGCGTTGGTCGCCCGACGGAACGTCTATCAGCTACATAGACGAGAAGGATGGCGTTTCGAACATCTGGGCCCAACCGCTCGACGGTGGCCCACCGAGACGATTGACCGATTTCACTTCGAACCTGATCTTCGATTTCGACTGGTCGCCCGATGGCGAACGCTTGGTCTGCTCGCGCGGCATGGAGAAGAGCGACGTCGTCCTCATAAACTTCACGAGATGAAAGGCTAGATGCGCAGCCGCATTCAATCGTTCAACTGGATCGAACGAAGCACCGTATTGAAGGCGCTTTGGAAACCGCTGTAATCGCTCTGCGGCGCCACCGTTATCACGTAGAAGAGATCACCGCCGCGCAACAACGTCGTGTAAACCTCGACGATCTCCGTTCTTCCCGTGATGTAAGATTCGCCTGCCAATCGCGCACGCAGCGCTTCGCGTCCGCTCAGGTAGGCGCGCTGGTATCCGCCCTGCTGACGCAAGTAGGAATTGCCTTGAATCAGAGTGTTGATGAAATTATCGGTCGCACGACGCAACTCGGCGGCTTGCGCGCGCGCGATGCCGATCTGCACGCCATGGGTGAAGACGAACTGCCCCTGGACCTCACCGTAAGCCCCATCGGGGGCGAAGATGGTCGAGCTGCCGCCGGCCAACTCGCGCCAATTATCCGGAACGCTCACCCGAAACAGGTTGCCGGTATAAGTACGGTAACTGCGCGAAGGCATCTCGACGCGCCCTCGTGGACCGCCGCCTTGCGGATAGCGCCTGCCGCCGCTCTGCACCTCTTGCATCGAAGGCGCGCGTCCCATTGAACGCAAACGCTCTTTGATGCGTTCGAATTCGGCGGTGTCGCGGATCGGATTCGAAACGCGCAACATCTGCGCTTCGCGCTCGATCCTCTCGTAACGATTGCCCGGATTCGGGTGATCGCTCAACCATTCCGGTCCACCGCTCCCGCCTTCGCGCTCGAGCGTGCGGAACATGTTCGCCAAATCGCGCGGATCGTATCCAGCCCGCGCCATGATCTGCGCTCCCAGAACGTCAGCTTGCGTCTCGTACTCGCGACTGTATTTGAGGAAATAGATGCCGAGGCCAGTTTGCGTCCCCTGAGCGATGACCTGGCCCAGTCCGCCGCCGATGATCGCGCCGAGGATCGCGCCGCCGATGGCGGGCAACTGAAACTTCTGCGCTTTGGTCGCCTGCGCCGTCCCATGCCGCAACGCGATATGCGAAATCTCATGGGCCATCACGCCCGCCAATTCGCCCTCATTGTGCGCCACCTCGATCACCCCGCGATTGACGTAGAGCGGGCCTCCCGGCAAAGCGAAGGCGTTGATGTCGCGGACGTTGACGACCTTGAACGTGTAATGGAATTCAGGATGTTGGAATTGAGCCGGGATCGCCGCAACCAATCGCTGTCCGACCCGTTCGATATAATCCTGCACAACCTCATCATTGAGGAGCGGAAGTTGACGTTCGACCTCGCGCGCCGCCTCTTGTCCAAGGCGCACATCGTCGCGCGGGCTGTAACTGTTTTTCGGCGCGCTGATGCGCGTTTGCGCGAGCGCAAGTTGCGGCATCACCGCCATTGCGACGATCAGCCAAATCGCCAACCAAACTGTAAGATCACCGCTTCTCACTCGCCCGCGATGGCATCTTGCCGCTCGCCAACTGGATTGCGAAATTGAACGATCTCTGCTTCTCACCTCATCCCTCCTTATGCGGAAAAAGCGGCGCGCCCTTATTCTCTGGGGGCGTGCCGCTTCAAGAAGCTTCCCCCACGTTTAAGAGCGACCTTTGCGCTTGGGGGAGAGCGCTAGATTTCGCGCACCGATGACGCGCACGGTGCCGCGTTAGCATATTTCACAGATGAATCCTACTGCAAGCCGGTTGTCTTGTCACGGAAGATTGGAGCGAAACAGAGCGATTCCCAACTTGCAACGTTGTAAGGGATTATGCACAAGCCAAAACGAGAACAAAGGAGCGATGCTCACGCGGTTCGAGCTTGTGGAGACGGAGACGGCGCTGATATGCTCACCCCGGACTAATCACGGATTTCGAAGGACAAGCGCCGCCAAAATGAGAACAAAGGAGCGATGCTCACGTCCCGGCTGTGTTTTAAAGCCCCATTCGATTATAGGCGGCGAGGTTCAATGGCCCGTTCGATGCGGCGCGAGACCTGCGCGAGCGGCGCGAGATCGATCGCGTTGCCGTTCCACGCTTTGACCATCAAAGAGATGAGGAAGATGAAAGCGACTATCTGGAAGAGAACCCAACCGGCGCTAAGCAGCGCGCTCGACAGACCGCCGAGCGTGATCTCAGCCATAAGATGGGCGAAACGGAACAACAGACCGCCGCCCATAATCGCCAGATGGAGGCTGAGCGCCTGCGCCGCGTTGGCGCGCACGCGCGTTTCGCTCCGCGGAGTGAGGAAGAGTTCTATGGCCGCCAATGCAGCGCCGATGAAGAACGGTATGTATGGCAGCGTCACCGCGATGTTTTCTGCGATCCCCAGTCCGGCAACCGTGCGCGTGCGCGAAGCAGAGAGATTGATGCCATTTACCGGAGCTGTCGCCAAAGGCGGAGGCGCGGCTTGATAACGTGGTGGATCGCCGGGGAACTCAACGTAACGGCGCGTTGGCGCTTCGGCCCCTTCCGCCACAGGGGCGTGTGGCAACTCTTCTTCCGTCGAACGCCCCCAAGCCCTTTCGGTCTGTCGCGCGTATTCGGGATCGAGCGGATTGGTGTCGTACTGACCTCTCTTTTCCATCGCCGGAATTGTCACATTCTTTTTACGAAAAACCAACCCTAAAAGTTCACGCCTCACTCGACTACCTCATAAACCGCCTCTTCCCATCGATGCTCCGCCTCGAACAGATGGAAAGCGCGCACGATCCCCTCTTCGCCATCGAATCCGATGATCAGGTAAACAGCAGCGGGATAGTAGGCCAATCTGATATCCGTTTCCGATGGGATCGGATCAGATGCGCATGGATGCGAGTGATAGATGCCGATGAGTTCCTCTCCGCGAGCGCGCATCCGACGTTGCACGGCGAAGAGATCTTCGGGCGCCGCTTCATATGCGACGAGGGGATTCCGCGCGACGTTGCGCAATCGATAGACGCTGGAAGCGATCTCATGATGACCGCCGATCAGGCCGCAACACTCGGCGGGGCGTTCTTGGCGCGCATGACGGATGATCTCATCAACATGCGCGCGACGCAGGATGAGCTTTCTCGGCGCATCGCTCACCTTTCGACCTTTATGTGCAACTCTGCGAGCAATCGCGGATCGACTTCGCTCGGCGCATCGATCATCAGATCGACCGCCGCCGCCGTCTTCGGGAAAGCGATCACATCGCGGATATTGTTCGTTCCAACCAGAAGCATCATCAACCGATCGATGCCCGGCGCGATCCCACCGTGCGGCGGCGTCCCATACTCCAAGGCATCGAGGAAGAAGCCGAATCGCTGACGCGCCTCTTCCTCGGTCAATCCGAGCGCTTTAAAGATCAAGCGCTGCACGTCGCGCCGGTGAATGCGGATCGAGCCGCTCGCCAATTCCACCCCGTTGATGACCGGATCATAGGCTTTGGCGCGCAACTGGCCCAACAGGTGAGTCTCGCCGCCTTCGACCGCGCGTTCGAGAAGCGGAAGATCTTCGTCCACGGGTGAGGTGAACGGGTGATGCATCGCATAGTATCGCCCATCCTCCTCGCTATACTCGAACATGGGGAAGTCTATGACCCACAGCGGCGCGAATTTGCTCTCATCGATCAATCCCTCTCGACGGGCGATCTCATTACGCAAAGCGCCTAAACTCGCTGCGACCGTCTTCGCTTTACCCGCGACGAGCAGGACCAGATCGCCCCTTTCCGCGCGCGCGCAGTCCGCGATTCGCACCACCGCCTCCTGTCCCAAAGCCTTCAGGAGCGACGAAGAGAGATCATCTCCGAGCTTGATCCACGCCAGCGCTGAAGCGCCATACCGCTTGGCGAACTCTTGTAATTCGTCGAGCGTCTTGCGCGAATAGCCAGCGCCACCTTTGACGACGATCCCCTTTATCTCACCTCCATCCTCGAGCGTTCTAGCGAATGGAGCGAAGCTAGTCCCGGCAACGGCGCTTCGCAAATCGCACAACTCCATCCCGAAGCGAAGATCCGGTTTATCCGTCCCGAAACGGCTCATCACCTCAGCGTAGGAGAAGCGCGGGAACGGGACGGGAAGCTCGACATCGATCAGGCGAAAGATGCGCTGGAACAAGCCTTCGATCAGACTGTAGATCTCTTCCGGCGTGATGAAACTCATCTCGATGTCGAGCTGTGTGAATTCCGGTTGCCGGTCGGCGCGCAAATCTTCGTCGCGGAAACAGCGCGCGATCTGGTAGTACCTGTCGAGCCCAGCGATCATGCAAAGCTGCTTGAAAAGCTGCGGCGATTGCGGCAAAGCGTAGAACTTGCCGGGATGCAAGCGCGAAGGGACGATGAAATCGCGCGCACCTTCGGGAGTAGATTTGATGAGGATCGGCGTCTCTATCTCGGTGAACCCCTGTTCATCCATGTAACGCCTGATTTCAGCGATCACGCGATGGCGCAACCGCAAGTTAGCTTGTAGTTGCGGGCGGCGCAGATCGAGATAGCGATAGCGCAGGCGTAAATCTTCACCCGCCAACGGCTCGCCCGGCGCAGGTTCGATCTGAAATGGTGGCGTGCGCGCATCGTTCAAAATCCTTATCTCACGCGCATGGACTTCGACATCACCGGTCGCGATCTTCGGATTGCGCTGCGATGCGGCGCGGGCGACGACCGGACCACGCACGGCGATGACATATTCGCTGCGCACCTCTTTAGCGCGCATGTGCGCTTCCGGCGATCTTTCCGCATCGCAGACGACCTGCGTTACGCCATCGCGATCGCGCAGATCGATGAAGGTGAGTGGGCCGAAATCGCGCCGCCGCGCCGCCCATCCCATCAATGTCACAGTTTGACCGACATGATCGAGACGCAATTCTCCGCAAGAATGCGTGCGTCGCCAATCTCCTAGATTATCGAGCATAAGATCCAAAACGCGCTTTCACCTCACCTTCTCGAGGAGATTCCCGAAGCTCAAAACCTAATTCAACCGCCCCTCGATCTTTTCGAAAAGATCTCACCGCGCTCTCAAAAGGTCACGAGCGATTCTTTTATCGCTTCCGCGAGAGCCTCACGGCGCACAGCTCGTTGTTCGCCCGTGCGCATATCCTTGACCGAAACCTCGCCGCGCTCCTTCTCATCCGGCCCCAACACGACGACGAATGGGATGCCGCGCGCCGCCGCATATTTGAACTGTTTGCCGAGCTTGTGCGCTTCAGGATAGAGATCGACGCGCAAACCGCGCTGGCGCAAAGCGCGCGCCAACGCGAGCGCTTCTGCGACGCTCGCCTCATCCCAAATCGTGACCAACGCATCGACCGACGCGCGATCCAACTCCGGCGGGAACATCCCCCGCTCGCTCATGACGACGATGATGCGCTCCAACCCCAAAGAGAAACCGCACGCCGGCACATCGCGCCCCAAGAACATGCCGATCAGGTTATCATAGCGCCCGCCGCCGCCTAAGCTGCCCGACAGATCGGGCACGTTTATCTCCATGATCGCCCCCGTGTAATAGGAGAGGCCGCGCGCTAGATTGGGATCGAGTTCGAGACGCGAGCTGACGCCGCTCGCTTCCGCATAACAGAGGATCTGTTGCAACTCAGCGACGCCGCGCTTCCCGCCCTCATGTTCGCCGATGAACTCGCTCAATCGGGCGAGGATCGCGTGATTCGCCCGTTCATCCCCTCTCAATCCGCTTATCTCTTCAAAGAATCCGAGCAGGCGATGCGCCGCTTCATCCGAGATCCCGCGCGCCGCGAGTTCGCGCGCGACCCCTTCGACGCCTATTTTATCCAGTTTATCGAGCGCGACGAGCGCCGATTCGTGCTGTTCGACAGAGATCCCGGCGCGCTCCAGAATGGCCGTCAAGGTCTGACGATGATTCAACCGAATGCGGAAGTCACTGAACCCTAACCGTTCGAGCGCGTCGCTCGCGGCAGCGCACAACTCAGCCTCAACAGCCATCGAACGGCTGCCGGTCACATCCACGTCGCACTGGTAGAATTCGCGGAAACGCCCGCGCGCCGGACGATCGGCGCGCCACACCGGTTGAATCTGGTACCGCTTGAAGAATGGCGGCAATTGATTCTGGTATTCGGCGACGACACGCGCAAGCGGCACCGTTAGATCATATCTCAAGGCGAGATCGGCTTCACCGCTCCTTTCATGCTCGCCGCGCTTTAAAATCTTGAAGATGAGCTGATTGCCCTCCTCGCCATACTTCCCAAGCAACGTCTCGATATTCTCCACCGCCGGAGTTTCAAGCGGTTCGAACCCGTAACTTTCGTAGACCTCCTTAATGACGCGAATGACATACTCGCGCCGCCGCACATCGGCGGGCAGAAAGTCGCGCATCCCGCGCGCTGGTTGAGTCCTACTAGCCATAACGCCCCTCGTTCACAACCGATCGGCAACGCGATCCGGTCACGGATCTGCGTCACGATCGCTCACCTTTGTACGCCTTTGCGTAATCAATGTAATTTCGCCAAAACCTTTCCAGAGTCGCCAGCTCTTCGTCGTCCAACGCGCGCGCCACTCGCGCCGGCATGCCCATCACGAGCGAGCCCGCAGGGACGATCGTCCCCGGCGTTACAAGCGCGCCCGCGGCGATTAGAGATCGCGCGCCGATCCTCGCTCCATCCAACACGATCGCCCCGATCCCGATCAAACTCCCGCGCTCGATGTGACAACCATGGATCGTCGCCCGATGCCCGATCGTCACTTCATCCTCGATGATCGTCGGATGCTTCTCCCGCGTCACATGCACGATCGCTCCGTCCTGGATGTTGACGCGCGCGCCGATCCGTATGAAGTTGACATCGCCGCGCACAATAGCTCCGAACCAGACGGAAGATTCCTCGCCGATCACGACATCGCCGATGACGCAAGCGTTTTCGGCGATGTATGCCGTCGGATGAATCTGCGGACGTTTGTCGCGAAAATCCCGGATCATCCTCCACCCAAGAGCTGTGCGAAACGCTCCTCCATCAAACTCGCGAATAGGTCAATCCGGTCTGATTCTGATACTTGCCGGCTCGATCTTCGTAAGAGACGTCGCACTCTTCATCTGACTCGAAGAAGATAACCTGCCCGATCCCCTCGCCTATGTACACGCGCAACGGCAAGTCGGCTAAATTCGCCAATTCGATCACCAGCCGCCCACACCAACCGGCTTCAAGCGGAGTGGTGTTGACCAGCAATCCGGCGCGCGCGTATGTGCTTTTGCCCATGCATATGCCAGTCACATTACGCGGCAGGCGAAAGGTTTCAACCGAAACGCCCAAGCCGTAGGAATGCGGCGGCAACAGGTAGTAACGCGATCCATCCTCGGCTTCCCTTACTGGCGGCTCTATCAAAGATCCCTCGTCGAATCTTTTGGGATCGATCTCGCGCCCATGGATAGGCGAAAAGACGCGAAAGCCATCATCGGCTAAACGCATGTCATACCCATAGGACGATGCGCCGCAGGAGATGATGCGCCGCCCATCGACTTCGCGCAGCAATTTCGGGTCGAAAGGCGTGATCAATCCATACTCTTCAGCCATGCGGCGAATCCAACGATCTGATTTGATAGTCATCGCTCGTCCTCGCGCAAAACCTCTCTCGGCAGTTCGGGATCAAACGGACTGTGCAGAATAATGCGAGTTCGCAGGCCTAGTCCAGCGGTGAGACCGCTTTTCACCTTCAGCCAAAGAAAAGAGCCCGCCAGATGAGGCAAGCTCTTCATCGCATTGAAGATAAAGCGTTCGCTTCAGCTCAACGGCTCATCTTCACTCGCGGCGCCCTCTTCGCCGGGCGTTGCAGCACGATCAGTTTCACACGTCGCCGCCCGAATCGCACAGCCTCGCTTTCGCTCGGCACCCAAATGTCAATCTCACGCCCGCGAACTGCGCTGCCCGTATCAGCGACGACATATTCGCCAGTGTACGGCCCAGCTTCGAGCCGCACTCGTGTGCCCAAAGGCAATACGCGATGATCCGCAGCAATCACGCCATGACCCGCACGTCTGCCGCTCGCCGTGCGCCCACGCAGACTGTAAGCTGTCGCCATGAAGTGATGTGCCAGCTCTTCAACGGCTGGAGGCTGACCGAGTTGTTCGAGATTTACGGGGTTGTCTTTCGAACGGTCAATCGAGAGGGAATGGCCAGTTAACGGCGGGACGGCGCTCGGCGGCTGAAGTCCAACTTGATCCGGCTGCGCCGTGGATTGTGTCTGGTAGGATTCAGCCAATGATTGTCTATTGAGAAGCACCCCCAAACATAAGGCGCTCACGAGAATTCCACCAACCAAAGGGTTTTTCATCATCGGGTCTCCTATCCGACTCGTTTTTTGCCCTTCAACGCCGCGCGGACCCTCATAGCAGAGCCCCCTCGACTCAAGGAGATGAACGGTCAGTCGAGGCCAAAGACCTCAGCTTTTGAACGAGACGTTGAAAAAGCGGTAACAAAAAAATCAAGCGGAACTAACCATTCCGCTTGATTCGGGTGAAAAAGCTAACACATTTCGGGTTCTTTGTCCAGCGCTGGGAAAGGAAGCAGTTTCAACCTGAGCGGCGAAGCTCGATGGCCGAGTGCTGTTAGCCGCCGCAACTATTGACCTCCCCTCAGGTAGCTGAGCGGCGAAGCTCAATAGCCGAGTGCTTCCCAGTTTAGCGTACCGTCACTTTCCGCCGTTCAAGTAATTTGGACGATCTCAAAGGTGAAGGGAGCGAAATCCATATCCACCTGGCTAAACTCGAGTGACAATCTTAGCGGTCTTTTCGGCGTCCGATGACCGCCATCGATCTTCCGACGCGACCATGGATCGCCTTTTCACGGCGGTAGGAGAAGAACAGGTCCGTGCGGCACATCGTGCACAGCGGAGCGATATGTATCTTTTCGGGCAAGACGCCCTCTGCCATCAACTGTTCAGCATTTGCGCGTTGAAGATCTATGCGCGCGAAGTCGGGACGGGTCGGAGTCAATAAATGCTCGATTTCACTGAACTCTTGGCGAAAAGCGGCGAGAACATCGGGGCCGACTTCATAGCAGCAGGCGCGGGCAGCGGGGCCGATGCTCACGCGCAGATCTTGCGCCCGCGTCCCATAGGTCTGGCGCAAACTCCAGAAAGCGCGCGCGACGATCCGCTTCAAGGTGCCGCGCCAACCTGCATGTACGGCGGCGACGGCGCCTACTCTCTCATCCGCGAGGAGAACAGGCACGCAATCAGCGGTTTTGACTCCGAGCAGGATCCCGGGCGTGGCGGTCATCAACGCATCGCAGCGGTGGTTCTCCTTAGCGACTTCGAGGGAATCGTCTACGCGGCGCACTTCAATCCCGTGCACTTGCCAGCACGTGGCCAATGTCCATTCCCCGCCGATGACGTGCAAGAAACGGCGCCTATTCTCTAAAATGTTCTCCGCCGCGTCGTCATTGAAACCGGCGAGGTTGAGCGCAGCCTGTGGGAGCGGGCTGACGCCGCCGCTCCGCGTCGAGAAGGCGCTGGCGAATCCGGCGTCCTCCATGGGCGCGCAAAATAGGATTGTGACGCCATCTTGCGTGCGCCACCGGAATCCGGCGGCGCTTAAGATTTCATCCGTGATCGTCTCCGTAGGCATAGACATTATCGAAGTCGAGCGCGTGCGTCGCGCTTTGCAACGCACGCCGCGATTTGCCGCGCGCGTCTTCACCGACCGGGAACGCGCCTATTGCGATGGCCGCGGCAAGGCTTCCGCCCAACATTATGCCGCACGGTTTGCGGCCAAGGAAGCCGCGTTCAAAGCGCTGGGGACCGGTTGGGTGGGATCTTTGAGCTGGCACGATATCGAAGTTACGCGCGATGAAGCCGGCAAGCCGCTTCTGCTCTTTCACGGCCATGCGCGCGCTCTGCTTGAAGCCTCTGGAGCCACTGCCGCACACCTCTCCCTCTCCCATACGGCCGAGCATGCTGTTGCGATCGTAGTTCTGGAGAAGATCTAGTTCGACCGGATCTTGGCTGAGGCTCCCGTCAAGGACCGTCGCAGCGCAAATGTCGGTTAGACTCCGGTTGACGATGATGGCTGTGCGATGCGCATTGATGCACGCAAACGTAGTCGCAGCGCAAATGTCGGTTAGACTCCGGTTGACGATAGCGGCGCTTCTCATCCAAATGAATTTGAGCTCCGAGCGCGCGTGAGACTGAGAACCTCCAATCTAGCTCGTCTCGTGCTTAACATTTGAGCTCCGAGCGCGCGTGAGACGGGATGATTCAACCGCCAACCGCCGCGGCAGCGCGCGCGCGCAACCAACGCAACCAACCGTTCGCGCTGCCGTGCGACTTAGCCGGTTCGACGATCCTCTTGATCTCATCGAGCGCCGCGCGAGCCGCCTCTTCTCCAGCTTGGATCAGCTCATCGGCGCGCCCCATCTCATCCCAACGAATATGGCCGACTGCCGGCTTGATGACCACATCGGCCTGCGCGAGCTGATGAGCGGTGGCGATCCGTTGAACGCAGAAGATGGACTGCACGATCACGCCGATGGCCGATTGCGGTGCGCCCAGGAATTTCGCCCCATCGGCATTGACATCGACGGCGATCACCACCTCTGCGCCCAATTCGCGCACGATCGTCACGGGCACGTTGGCGACGAGCCCGCCATCGACGAGCCTTCGCCCCTTCTCATCCACGACCGGCACATACCATCCCGGCAACGCGCAACTGGCACGAATGGCGAAAGCCATATCGCCTTCGTCCCGCATGACGACGGGGGCGCCCGTCTGCAGATCGGTAGCGACGGCGGCGAAGGGGATACGCAATCGCTCGAATCGCGTCACAGGAAAGCGCGCACGGATCATCTGCTCCAATCTCTCGTTCGATTGGATGCCAAGGCGCGAGAATGCTACACGCCCAATATCGCGCCAACGCAAACGGCGTCCGAGCTCCTCGAGCTCTTCGAGCGACATCCCGGCGGCGAAGGCCCCGGCGACGATCGCTCCGGCTGATGTCCCGGCAAGACAGTCGATCGGCACCTTGTTCTCCACCAACACCTTCAACACGCCGACGTGCGCAATGCCACGCGCCGCTCCCCCCGAAAGCGCCACCCCGACACGCGGCCTCGACCTCTTCTGCGACCCTCGCCACATACTGAACGTCCTCTCGAGAAGGGCTAGGGGGCGAACGGTCCTCCGCTCCCAAACAAAGTTTAACTCAATCGCGCAAGGATTAGCGAGGGCGGCTCGTCAGAAGCGGCTTCGTTGAAGCTCCATCTACTTTCCGCCGACCGGTTCGAATTCCGGGCTCAAGATGATGATATCAGCACGCGCCCGCGCTTGATCTAGAAAGTCGTTCATCTGTGCGGCCACCTTATCTTCGGTCAATTCGCGCTCGATTTCACCGCGCGCTTCGTCCAAAGTCGGGACGACTAACCCGGGATGCAGGCGGCGGAAGCGCGGCGCGTAAACATCGCGATAGTAGCTCGCCACCTCTTCGGGCGTGACGATGGTGAACGAACGGAAGCGGAAATCGAGGTATTTTTCGATCTCCACGCGCTGGCGCATGATTTGGCGCAGACGTTCGGACGTCAAGCCGACCTTCTCGAGCCGTTGACGGAAATCGGCCTCTGATGGGAAACGCTTGATCAGATCGGCGAGCGCGGCGTCGATCTCCGCATCCGTAGGCGTGATCGCTGGCAACTGCTCCGCTTCCTGCGCGATCAAACGCTGATCGATGATGAGGCGCAATGCGCTCTGCAGGTCTTCGATGCTGGGCTTTTCGATCGGCGTGTTAGGCTGCAGGGCGAGCTGCCAGACGAGATCGGAATAGGTGATGAGGTCGCGCCCGTTGATGCTAGCGACCATCCGATCGACGAGCGTCTGCGCGCCCGTCGGCGCCCAGAAGGGACAGAGCAGAGAGAGTAGCAGAACGCCGAGCGCGCGCAGGCTCCAACGCGCGCGCGGCGAAGGGGAAGTTCGCCAACTGCGTTGAATCGTCATCAAACGAAAGAGGTTCATCCCATCAGCGTCTTGGCCGCCTGCCGTTGGCGGACGTTCATCCATTTTGGTGTTCATCTCCTCGAACTCGCGATCCACCTCAGAACGATCTTCCGAAACGGATGTGGAAGCGCGCGTGCGGCAAGCGGATGTTCGCGTTCGGTCCACCGATCTGCGGGATGCTGAAACTCGGCGGATTGAGCAAATAGCCGAAGTCGAGTCCTAGCGGACCGAACGGCGTGTTGAAGCCGAAGCCGATGCCCAACGTATGGGTCCAATCGGCTTGCGCGTTGCGATCCAGTCCCGGCACGCTGCCGAAGATGTCGCGCGCGCGCGCAAACACGTTGCCGCCGTCATAAAAAGGCGTGATCTGAAAGTCGCGCGTTAAGGGGACGCGCGCCTCCAGATTGACGATGGCGAGCGCGTTGCCGCCGATCGGTACGGTGAATGGGCTGAGGGTCACAGGGTTGCCGTTACGATCGCGCAACTGACCGCAGTTTGTCGGGATCGGACTGAGCAAGTAGCAAGATGGGACGACGAGGCGAGGCCCGGCCTCTTCGAAACCGAAGCCGCGCAAGCTCGTCGCGCCTCCGGCGAAGAAACGCTCGCTGATCGGCAGCCTTCGATCGGCCTCGTCGATCACGCCATCGCCATTACGATCGCGCAAGTTGAAGAGATTGGCCGCGCCGAAGGAGAATCCGCCCGCCAACGTGACGCGCCCGACTTTGTGGTAACGTCGATAGGTCGATTCGAAACGATTGAACGAGATGTTGCCGCCCAACTTATCGAGCGCGAGCGAGTAATTAAGCGTCAGATATTCGCCGCTCGTCGCATCCACGCGGCTGTTGCGCGTATCGCGTGCAAAGTCGAAGGCCAAACGTGAGATGCGCACGACGCGGTCGGGCCGCAAAAGGTCGGCGATGAGCAGGCTGCCGATGTTGTACAATCGCACATCCTCATAGCTATAGCGCAAGACGAGCGTATTCTGCCGTGCGACCTCTTCGGGTATTCCGGCGCGCATTCCGCCGAAGTCGCGGCGCGTTTCGATGTTGAAGCTGAAGCGATTGATGCTCGGTTCGCCCGTGCGCTCGGTCGGATTCTCACACAGAACGGGTTGCCCTTTATCATCGAGGCACTGCACGATGCCAAGACTCCCGCGATCGATCGTCGAACGGAAGAAGCGCGTCACGCTCGTGTCGCGCTGATATTGCGCCGAGATCGTCAGCGGCGCAAATAGACGCCCCCCATAACGTTGGAATCTCGGGTTGAAATACTCCAAGCGCAAGAGCTGGCGGCGTTGACTGGCGCGCACGCGCAATGCCCCTTGTTGCAAGCGTCCGAAGAGATTGTTGTGTTGGATTTCGAGAAGGCCGAGCGGCCCGTTGTCGGTCGAATAACCGAAGCCATAGTCGAGCACGCGCGGTTGACGTTCTTCGAGATCGATGATGACATCGCGCTGTCGGAATCCGGCGGCGTTCTCCCCAGCGGGTCTAGTGCGCACGATGACTTGGCGGAAAGCATCCGTCGCGTAAAGCGCACGTTCCGTCGCCGACAGATCATCGGCGCGCAACACAACTCCCTCGCGCAATGGGATGATCTCGAGGATCGCTTCGCGCCGCGTTCGCACGTTGCCGTTGATGTAGATGCGCCCGGTGTAAACCTTGTCGCCCTCCGTCACGGTGTAGATCAAGCGCACCTGCTCATCATCTTGGCGAAGGCGCGGCAGTTCGACGACATCCAACCGGACATCCGCATCCAAGTATCCGTTGCGTCCGTAAAAAGCCCGCAACGCATCGGCGTCGGCGCGCGCTTGCAAGCGCGAATATGGCCCGCCGACGACCGTCTTCATTTCACGAAGCAAACGCTCCGCGGTGAAGACCCTGTTGCCGCGCAACTCGATATCGGCGACGCGCGTCAGCGGGCCTTCGGTGACGACGAAGGTGATGATCAGACTTTCGCCATCGAGCGAGACGCCTTGCCTGACTTCGACGTTCGCCTGCCGATATCCCAGATCATTCAGGCGCGCCCTGATCAGACGCTGATCCTGCTCGAGATCGTCGAGGCTCGTATAACCGCGCCCGTAACCGAGGAAAGGGATGATACCGAGCACGGTCGCCTCTTGTGAGCGCAACTCATCGCGCAGATCCTCGATCTTCAACTTATCCGTCCCTTCGATCCGGATCTCGCTTAGCCGGAAACGACGCCCCGGCACGATCTCATATTTGATGGCGACGGTGCGCCCGCTCAACTCCCCCGGGTCGAGGCTTTGACACGTCTCAGCCTCGCCGTTCGGAAGGCCGGCGAGCGGCGGCGTAACGGTGCAACGCGGTGTCACTTCGGCGAAGAAGTAGCCCTCTTCCTGAAGCCGATTTTCCAAACGACGCTTCCCTTCCTCGATGGCCGAATATTCGATGGTCCCTTCGCGCAAGATGGGCAGCAATTCGCGCTTCTTTCGCTCGCTCAACTGATACCCTTCTAGCTCGACATTGACCCGCGGGCCGACCGATCCCGTCAAGCTGATGATGACCGCATTCTTGGCCGAATCGAGCACGACGCGCGGCTCGTCTAAAGTCGGCGCGAGAAAGCCAGCGGAGATGATCGTCTGACGGATGCGATTGAGATCGCGGGCTAAATCTCGGCGTGTGAACGGTGCCCCGGGTTGCAGTTGGAGCCCGCTTTCTAAGCGCGCTCGATCGAAGCCAGCGATGCTGATGTTGAAGGCCTCGACCGTCGCCTGTTCGCCCGGCGCGACACGGAAGATCACCGTCGCCCGCAAACCGCTCGGATCGAGCTGTTGGACGTATTCGACGTTCGCCCTGAAAAATCCGCGGTCGCGCAGATAGGCTTGAATCAAATCGGCGTTGGCGCGCAACGTCTGTTCCGAAAGGCGCGTCTCCGGCTCGAGCATGTTCAAGCGCGCGCGCAACTCATCTTCCGTGATCCCCGTCCCAGGCGGCGCGTCGAGTTCAATGCGCACTTCGCCGATGCGCGGTTGAGGACGTACGACGAATCGCAAGGCGACTTTCCCCGAAGGCTCTTCCCTCACCTCGACGCGCGCGTTCGCGACGCGCTCGGAATCGAACAACGCCTGCAAGGCGTCGCGCACGCGCACGGCGGAATAGGCCGCGCCCGGCGCGATGTCGATCAGGCCGCGCAACTCGCTCTGCTCCGCCTCGTTAGGCGGCGCGCCTTCGAGCCCGACCTGCACAGAGGAGATCGTCCGCCCTTCGTAACGACCGATCTCCTGCGCATACAGAGGCGCCGGAGTCAAACATGCGAGCAGGCAGAGGATATCGAGACAGAACTTGCCCAACCTTGACTTTTCACTAAACATCAATGTGGTGCCGAGATCGAGCGCATCGCACATATGGCGTCTCGCTCCGCTGACGATGCGCATCCCTCTTCAGAACCTCTTCCGGAATCTTATTTCAAAGCTGAAGTTGTTATTGCGCGATGAAGCGATGTTCGCCTCAGGCCCCTGCGTGTACTGCGCGATGAACGACAACCGATCCGACACGCGATACTCGACGATGACCACTTGATTCTGCTCCGCCGTTAAATTGGTCGAATATGTCACCGACAGATTGCGATTGATTTGGCGACCGACGGTCAAACGAGCCGTCGGAGTAGAACCGCTTCGCCCGGCGATCAGCGGGTTGATCTCGAAACGGTTCAAGCCGAAGAGGCGATCGGTCGCACGTTGCGCACGTACATTGATGAGCGCATCGGTCAAAAGGCTCGCCGCCGTTCCCAGCCCGGTCTGCGAGAGGGTCGAAAGCGTGCGCTCGTCCGAAGCGAGGTTGCCGGTCGTGATCAACGAGACGACGTCCGCTTGCGGCAACGATGGCTCCGATCGAACGTTGGCCTGCAACCCGGAAGAGAGCGGCCCGTTCAGATTGACGATGATGCGATAGCCGCGGATTTCGGTCTCGGCTTGAATGTTCAATAATGGATCGCTCACGCGCGGCAGAAGATCTATATTGGCGCGCACTATGTCGTATCGATCGTTGCGGAAATTGAGCGTCCCGCGCGTCGCCGTGATTCGCCCTGAAATAATCGGATCCTCAAGCGAGCCGCGAATCTGCAGAGCGACCGAGCCGACCGCATCGGCCAGGTTGTTGCGCACGATGAGGGCATCGCGCCCTTCGATGTGAAGATCGAGCTGCGTCGCCGTCCCGAACATGCCGCCGCCTTCCGTAAGGCTCGGTTCTCGTCGCCGGTTAATCAGATCGGCAAGATCTATGTCGCGACGGTATTCAGCGCGACGCAAATTGATCGTCCCAGAGATGATCTGCGCTTCAGTCGAACCCTGCACGATCAATTCGCCGTCAGCCGTCGATCTGAAACCTTCGGGGAAAGGCACCGTGACATCGTCGGCGCGAACGGTGAAGCGAAACTGCGGCGGCACATCGAGCAGGGCGCCGCCAGCGACCGAAACGCGCCCGCCCCCGAGTCGCCCGACGAGCGATTCGATCTGCGCCTGATTCGATGTGAAACGGATCGAGCCGTTGATGCTCGAAACGGTCAAACGCTCGTTGGCGAGCAGCGTCGAGAACGAGGCGCCGCTTACTTGCGCCGTGCCCGTCAAACGCGGGTCCGTGTAAGTGCCGTTGACGCGCAAGCCGATGCGCGCAAGCCCGGCGAGGAAGATGTTCGGCGACAGTCCGTTGAACAGACGCAAATTCAATTCACCGTTAGCGGTGAACTCTTGCTTCCCTTGCGGTCCGAGCGCGAGCGTGCCGCCCATCACGATGTTCGTGCCCGGTCCAGTAAAGCGCGTCTCATTGAGCGTCACCTGTTGCGGCGAGAACTGCACGCTGAGCGGGGCGGTGGCGGCGATCTGCGTATCGCCGATGATGACGACGAGTTGCGACAGCTCCGCCGTGCCGCGCAACGCTTGAAGGCTGAACCCCTCGGCTCCGTAAAGCGGCCCGCTCGCGCGGATCGTCCCGCTCACACGCCCTGCGACGCGCACGCCCGTAGAAGGAAAGAGCGCCGCAAAGAGCGGCCCCAGATCGGCGTTGGTCAAAGTCGTCTCGATCGCCGCCGGCAATTCCTCTTCGCCCAAGTTGATGCGCGCCGTAAGGACATGCGGCTGGCCGAAGAGTCCGGTCGTCAATTGCAGCGTGAGTTGCCCATCCGCGGTGCGCCCGGTAAGCGTTAACTCTCCCGCTGGGCGACCATTGAGCGTCACCTCTTTCCCGTGCCCATCGATCGTGAGTTGATATGTCCGAGGATCGGAGAGTTTTCCGGATGCGGAAGCGGTGAAATCGATCACGCCTTCAATGGGCCACTCCGTTCCCGCTAGCGCTTCAAGCAGACCGAGCCGAACGCCTTCGCCGCGCGCGCGTAGATCGAAACGGGCATCCTGCAGCGCGTTCGCGCCGAGCGCGATGGTTCCGTCAGCGGTCAAACGTCCCGCTTCGAACTGCGCCTCGAGTTGCGCGAGGCGGATCTCGTTCACATCAAACGACAACTTCGCGGTCAATTCGCGTAGCGGCTCATCCTTGACGCGCCCTGGCCCGACATGAAGTTCGGCTTCGCCGCGCATCGCATTGGGGAATCCATCGAGCGTGAGGCGTCCGGAAGCATCGCCTAAAGCAGCTAGCTCCGCACGTTGCGCCTCGCTTACCCCCGGAATGAAGGCTGCGATGTTGCCTGCATTGGCCCGGTCCAGCGTCGCCTGCAGCTGTATGTTGTTTTCGCCCATACGCGGCGCGACGAGCGAGAACGAGATGCCGCCCCCATCCGGCTCGCTCAACCTTCCGTCGAGCAGGCGCAACTCGCCCGCATCGCGCTCGATCGTCGCGCTCAAGGCTCCAAGCTCGCGCCCGTTGACGATGAGCGGATCAAGGCGCGCGCGCCCATCGATCAGCGGATCGGTTAACGCCCCGCGCACCGTACCATCGAAGTTGAACCGGCCAGCCAATTCTATGCCATAGCTCGCCAAACCATCCGCAAGCTGCGGCACAAGACCGCTCGCAGCAATCAGTCTTTCGAATTCGCCAGCATCCGTCGAAGCGATCGAAAGCCGCAGATCGGATTCGCGCTCGATGCCGAAATTTCCAGAAGCGCTCAAACTGGTCGCACCCGCTTGCAACTTGGCGCGTTCGATCGCGAAAAGGCCGCGCTCAGCCCGCAAAGCGAGTTCGCCTTCGACCGGCGTGCGCCCCTCAGCGCTCTCAGCCGCAAGTTGCGCGCGCAGCGTGCCTGTGGCAGAGCCGAACTCCAGGCCCGGAAACGTGAGATCGACCTCCCCGCTCGCCTGGCTTGCGACGGGCATGGCGCGCCCTGAGAGAAGAGCTAAAAGCCCGCCGATGTCCACATCGTTGAACTTAGCTTGCACGCGCGAGGCGACGCCGCGCGTCGTGCCGATGGTCATCTCGCCGCTGGCACGGCCATTGAATAACTCCGCGTCGAAATCTTGAAACTGGACCCGACCGTTAGAGGCGATGACCCGACTCGAAGCGCGACCGAGTCTCATCTCGCCAAGCACACCGCCGCCTAAGCTCAGATCGGCGCTCGCGCGATAATTCCCCCGCGTATCAATAACGAAGATCGGACGCGCCAGTTTGACATCCTCGATTCGCCCGTTATCCAAGCTGACTGGGCCAACTTTTATGTCATCGGTTGCGCCTTCGATTCGCCCGCCGATGATCCTCAGTCGCACTCCGGCGATGTTCAAACTTCCGGTATGCGCTCCCGCCGCAGCTAAAGAATCGAGGCGCAAGTTTTCCGCAGTGACGCGCGATGCTCCGCCTTCTTGCTTGAGAGAGACGCCGTTCACCGCGACGCCCTCGGCCCGAAGATTCGGCGCGACGACGGCCTTCGCGCCCAGGTTCTTTACCGAAGCGCTCGCTTGCCCGCGCTCGACGCGCAATCGGAGACCGGAAACGCGCGCCCCTTGAATCTTGGCGGAAGAGATGGCCATGGAAGAAGCCGATCCGTTCGAAGAAAAGGCGCTGAGCGTTTGGTCACGAAGCTCAGCGCGTACGTCCTTGAAGATCAGATCGGCGAGCGAAAGATTGCCGCTTCGCATGGCGGCAGCGCGCAATTCGCCGAGCCAGCGAAAATCGGTCCCCGTCCCCATTACGCCACCCGCAAGCTGGACCATGTTCAAGCGGATGGCTCCGACGTTGAGCAGCTCGGCAATGGCGCGCCCCTGAGCTTCATAGCTCGCCCTCTGTCCGGAAGCCCGCGCCGTCACGTTCAACCCTTGTAAACGAACGCCATCTATGGCAGCACCATCGACGACGATCCGTCCATCGACACGATAGCTCGATCCTTCGCCTTCGATATGCCCGGCAAACGTACCGGCGCCGCGCAAGGCGACCTCTGGGCCGAGGACTTCGGAGAGGCGCGTCAGATCAACGTTTGAATTGACTTCGAAGCGGTAGCGCAAGCGGCGCCAATCATCGAACGTGCCCGTAAGCTGCGCCTCCATTACGGGCGAACGCAAGATCAGATCGTCAACGCGCGCGCTCGTTTGGTTGATCAGGCCGCGTGCCGCGATGCTCAGATCGGCGATCCGTCTATCGTCGAAGGCGAAGTTGGAATTAGAGAGAGCGAGCGTGAAGCGATTGGCCCAACCAACGGTCGGCACCTGCGGATTCTCCGGCTCGAGCGTCAGTCTAACGTCGCGCGCTTCGCCCGCCAAGCTGTGTTGCGCGTCATCGTAATGAATGATCGAATCTTTCAAACGGATCTGCGCCGTCGAATACGAGAAGAGGATGCGGCGGTTCGGCTCCGGCGGCGGCAATCGCAATCCATCGAAATTCGACCGACCGTGTTCGTCAAACGTCACCCATAGCTCCAGCCCTTCGACGTCGAGCGACTCGAGATCGATGTTACGTTCGAGCTTGAGCGCAAACAGATCCCTGATCGCCACGCGCGCAATCAGGCGACGGACGCGCCCGATCAATTGACCGGTCGCGGCGTTGTAAAGGACGAGTCCGCGAATTTCCGCCGTCCGCAGACCGATCTGAAAATGGAAACCCTCGATCTCCGCGCGAATGTTGTAATTGCTCAATGTGTTGATGATCTGTCTGGCGATGAGCGCATCCAACTGCCCGCTGCGATAGAAGATGACGCCCGCAAGCAGGACAGCCATGACGAGAGATGTCAGAACGATGAACGTCCACCACGCGCGGCGGCGCGTCATCAAAGGCCAGCGCGTTTTCCGAGCGCGCCCATCCTGTTCTGCCTTCAACGCCTCTTGCTGTCCGTCATGCTCATCCGTCGGCATAGAGAGCCATCCACCATCCGAGGATCTTTGATAAACTACTGTCCGCGCGCACAAAGCGCAAGGCGGAAACCGTTTCGGATGCTTAGCGGTGGGGGAGAGCCTGAACGCTCAATCGTCGGGGGTGCGCGATGCCGCCAACTCCTCTTCCGCGCCGAGCGGCAGATGGCCCACTATCTCGAGTTCAAAACCTTCGAGGGCCGAAAGCTGTGGCGGATGATTCGTCAACAGTAGGATGCGCCGTAATCCCAATTCATGCAGTATCTGGGCGCCGACGCCATAGTTGCGATCCAACCCGTATCCGGTCTCGGCGCTCGCCTCTTCGAACGATACGCCGCGTTCCTGCATCACGGCGTAAGTGCGCAATTGATGGATGAGATCGAGACCGTGCTCGCGCTGCTTCAAGTAGAGCACGACGCCACGCCCAGCTTCCGCGATCTTCCTTAACGCCACTTGCAATTGGCGTCCCGTGTCGTTCAAGAGCGAACCGAACACGTCGCCCGCGACGTTCTCCGTATGGACGCGCACGAGTACGGGTTCGGGCGTCCGCACGTCGCCCATCACCATCGCCAAGTGCACATCGCCGTTGATGACGTTCTCAAACGCGATGGCGCGGAAGGTCCCATGCACGGTCGGCAGATCCGTTTCGACGACGCGCCGCACGAGCACCTCCTTGCTCATACGATAACGGATCAGATCGGCGACCGAGACTATCTTCAAATCGTGTCGTCGCGCAAACTCTTCGAGCTGCGGCAGCCGCGCCATCGTCCCATCCGGGTTCATGATCTCACAGATGACGCCCGCCGGATAAAGACCGGCGATGCGCGCCAGATCGACGATCGCCTCCGTTTGCCCTGGGCGGACGAGCACTCCGCCACGCCGCGCGCGCAGCGGGAAGACGTGTCCAGGGCGCGCCAGATCCGATGGCTTCGTTTTCGGATCGACCGCCGTTAGGATCGTCGTCGCGCGATCCGCCGCCGAGATGCCGGTCGTCACGCCTCGCCGCGCATCGATCGACACGGTGAAAGCCGTGCCGAAATTCGAGGTGTTGTCCTCGGTCTGCATCGTCAGATTGAGCTCACGACACCGCTCCTCCGTAAGAGCGAGGCAAATGAGGCCGCGCGCGTGCGTCGCCATGAAATTGACGATTTCCGGCGTCACCTTCTCCGCCGCGCACGCGAGATCGCCTTCGTTCTCGCGGTTCTCGTCATCGACGATGATGATCATGCGGCCCTCGCGTAAATCCGCCGCCGCATCTTCAATCGAAGCGAAAGGCATAAGCGCATCCGGTATCCGACAGGAAGACTTCACTGCGATGATCTTAACTTAACCCGAGGCGTTACGGGAAAGCTCTCCGCGGCCAACCGTCAGGAGCCGCTCGACGTACTTGGCGATTATATCGACCTCGAGGTTCACCTCATCGCCCGGCTGTAGGTGCCGCAAATTGGTCAACTCCCACGTCTTCGGGATGACGGCGACCTCGAAGTGATCATCGGCCAATGCGGCGATCGTCAAACTGATCCCCTCGACCGCAATTGAACCTTTAAAGACAAGATACCGCCCCAGTTCCGGCGGATAACCGATGCGCACGGTCCACGATTCGCCGTGGCTTTCGACTCGGAGCAACCGCCCGCGACCATCGACATGTCCCTGCACGAGGTGCCCGCCCAGCCTGGTCGCAAGCGTCACCGCACGCTCCAGATTGACGAACGAACCGCGGCGCAATCCGCCTAAGGTCGTGCGTTGCAAAGTCTCGCGCGAACAATCGGCGGCGAAGGAATCGGCTCGCACGTCGAAGGCCGTCAAACAGACGCCGCTCACGCAAACCGATTCCCCTTCGCGCAGATCTTCGGTCACCGTCCGCGCCTCGATGACGAGGCGGCCGTTCTCACCGCATCGGGTGAACTCGCGCACGCGACCGAGTTCTTCGACGATCCCGGTAAACATACTCTCAAACGCTCACGTGATTTTATGGGGCCGATTGACTCTCCCCCGCCGCCCGCTTCTCACGGATCACCTTCATCATGCGCTCGAAGACCTCATCGATCGACAGCTCCGTGGTATCGATGACGACGGCATCATCGGCGATGCGCAACGGGGAGTCGGCGCGCGTCGAGTCGCGCTCATCGCGGATGTTGATCTCGCGCAGGACATCATCAAAAGTCAAATCCTGTGCGCGCGCGCGGTCCTCTTCATAGCGTCGCTGCGCCCGTTCCTCAGGGGTCGCCGTCAGGAAGAACTTCACATCGGCGTCCGGGAAGACGACCGTTCCGATGTCGCGCCCAACGAGGACGCCGCCGCGCGCCCCCAATTCGCGCTGCTGCTTGACCATCTCGCGCCGCACTTCGGGGATCGCCGAGATCAACGATGCCACATGACTCACCTGTTCGGAATGGATCTCATCCGACACATCTTCGCCGTCGAGCATGACGCGCAGACTGCTCGGATCGCCGGAAAGTTCGATGCGCGCGCGGCGGGCCAGCTCAGCGATAGCCGCAGTGTCCGTAAACTTCGCCCGCGAACGCAAAACGGCCAAGGCGATGGCGCGATACATCGCTCCGGTGTCGATGTAAAGGAGACCGAGGGCGCGCGCGATCATGCGCCCTAAAGTCGATTTGCCCGCCCCGGAAGGGCCATCGATCGCGATGATCGGGAGATTTCTACGCATCGTTCGACCTCAATGGAGCGCTTCGCGAAAAGCCCGAAGCGCTTTTTCGATATCTTCGCGCGAGATGTCATAGTGTGTCACGAAGCGTATCCGATCGCCAAAGCTTGAGGCGAGGACGCCGCGTTCGCGCAGCCGCGCGCAAACCGTCGCGGCATCCTTTCTCGCACCCGATAAGTCGCAGATGACGATGTTCGTCACGACGCGCTCCAAATCGACGGAGACGCCCGGCAACTCCGCCAGCCCTTCGGCCAATCGGCGCGCTTTCAGATGGTCTTCGAACAGGCGCGGCGGCGTCTCCTCCAGCGCGACGAGCGCGGCGGCGGCGAGCACGCCAGCTTGACGCATCCCCCCGCCTAGAAGTTTACGCCATCGTCGCGCCTCTTCGATGAACTCCCTCGAACCAAGCAGCATCGAACCGACGGGAGCCCCCAATCCCTTCGACAAACAGAACATCACCGAATCGGCTGGACCAGCGAGCGCGGCTACCGTCTCGCCCAGCGCGACCGCAGCATTGAAGATGCGTGCCCCGTCGAGATGAACCGGGATACCGAGCGCGTGTGCGCGACGACAGATCTCCTCCATCTGGGCGCGCGGCATCACCGTCCCGCCCGCCAGATTGTGCGTGTTTTCGAGCGCAATCAAACGCGTCGGAGCGATGTAATATGGCCCACCCGCATGAAGCGCCGCTTCGATCTCATCCCACGTGAGATGACCGCTCCCATCTCGACTTCTGACGGGGCGCGCGAGCGCGCCCGAGATGACCGCCATCGCCGCCATCTCGAAATTGAAGATGTGGCCGCGCTCTTCGATGATGACTTCCGAACCGGGGCTTGTGTGGAGCTTGACGGCGATCTGATTTCCCATCGAACCGGTCGGCACGAAAAGCGCGGCCTCCTTATCGAAAATCTCCGCCGCCCGTTCCTGCAAGCGATTGACGGTCGGGTCCTCCCCGTACACGTCATCGCCCACCTCGGCTTCAGCCATCGCGCGCCGCATCGCCGGTGTCGGTCGCGTGACCGTGTCGCTGCGTAGATCAATCATCGCCTCTTCCTTCGGAACGCGCTCGGGCGCGCACCTACCGCCGCCCCGCTTTCTCGCGCAAATAATCGAGGTAATCGCCGCCCGGGATCAAACGGGCGGCGTCAACTCGTCCGTTGTAGAAGTAGATCCAACATTCGATCCGCTGCCCATCATCGAGCGTGGCGATCGTTCGCCGTCGCACAAAGAGACTGCCACGTTCGTCTCGCGGATCATACCCTTCATACTCGTCCAAAGCGCGCAACCTGTCTGCGGGCAAAGCGAAAAGATCGCCCCTGATCTCCGCCGATTCGTCATCACAAGCGACCGCGCCCGGATACGGGCCGAGATCGTAAAGCTTCCCACGCACGCGCGCTTGCCCCACGAAGCTCAAACCGCGTATCAGGGCCTTCACCTCTTCAGGCGCACATTCCGGACGCAGCGTCCCGTAGACGAAGATGTGTTCTTTCATGATCGTCGGCGCGAGCCATCTATCGCGTTATCGTTCAAATGAGCGCGACGAAGACCTCGTTCGACAACAACGCCCCCCTGTTCGTCAAGCGCAACCGATCGCCTCGAATCTCGATCAAGCCGGCTTCGTTCAGCCGCGCCAGTTCGTTTCCGCGCTCGCGCCGCACATCATAACCGAACCGCGCGGCGTAAGCTCGCAGATCGATCCCACGCATCAGGCGTAGACCGAGGAACAGCGCTTCGGCGCGCGCCGCATCATCATCCAACTCGACCTCCTCGACGATCGCGCGCCCTCGCTCTTCGATCGAGCGGATGTATCGCGCGGTCGAACGTTCATTGGCCCAACGCCTGCGCCTCCCATCGAACGAATGAGCGGAGCAGCCGAAACCGTAGACGGGCGCGCCGGTCCAGTACTTCATGTTGTGACGCGCAACCCGCCCGGGCAGACAGAAGTTCGAGATCTCGTAATGTTCGTAACCGGCCTCCTCCAACCGCTCGATCATCGCTTCATACATTCGCGCCGCAAGATCCTCATCGGGCGGCGGAGAGATGCCACGCTCGATTTCACGAGCGAGCGGCGTCCCCGGGTGCACCTCGAGCAGGTAAAGCGACATATGCTCCGGACGAAGACTGAGCGCAAGCTCCAGATTGCGCCGCCAACCGGCGAGCGTTTGGCGCGGCAATCCGGCGATCAGATCGAGGTTGAGGTTGCGGAAACCGACGGCCCGCAACTGCGCGACGGTTCGAACGGTGTCCGCCGCCGTATGAGCGCGGCGCAAACGGCGCAACTCCTCATCGTCGAAGGATTGCGCTCCGACGCTTATGCGATTGACGCCGAGCTGACGGAACTCATCGAGCGATGGCCGATCCGCCGTCGCCGGATCAACCTCCATCGTCACCTCTGCCTCGTTCGACACGCGGAAGCGCGCCCGAACGGCTTCAAGCAGAAGGGCCACGTGCGAGGGCGCGAGCGTGCTCGGCGTCCCGCCGCCCAAGTAGATGCTATCGCACTCCGGCCTTTCATCCTGCGCCGCGAAGTTTTCGATCTCGCGAACGACGGCGCGGACATAGCGTTCGACCAGTTCGCGGTGGTAGCGCGTCGTCGCGAAATCGCAGTACGAGCAACGCGCCACGCAGAACGGGATATGGATGTAGACTCCGACCCGCATCCGGCTGAACGATTGTAAGATTGTAACACGTGCAGGATGGCAGCGGCGCGCTCAAAACCCTCTAATCGTTCGAGGCCGACGTCTTCTCCAGTCGCTTCACGCTCCCTTCGCCGCTGATCGAATGGCTCATCTGCCGCGCGACGCGCTCGGCCTCTTCCATCACGCGCAGCAAATTCCCGCCGAGGATCTTGCGTATATCCTGCTCGCTGTACCCACGCCGCAACAGTTCGTATGTGATCTTCGGGAGTTGCGCGACATCCTCCATGCCGACCGGTAGACTCGTCACGCCATCGAAATCCGAACCGAGTCCGACGTGATCCACTCCGGCTACCTTGGCGATATGATCGATGTGATCGATCAGCACGGAAAGAGGGGTGGGCGGCAACGGATTCGCCGCGTAGAGTTTTCGGGTCTCTTCCTCGAGCCGTTTCGGATCGCCTTTGTACTTCTCGCGCAACGCTTCGAGCTGCGGCTTGAGACGAGCTTCCCGTTCTCTGGAAGCGTTGATCGCGTTCTGATCGATGAAGAGCGGGTAGAAGTTGACCATCACGACGCCGCCGTTTTTAGCGATGCGGCGCAAGATGTCGTCGGGGATGTTGCGCGGATGGTTGGCGAGCGCGCGCGCCGAAGAGTGCGATGCGATGACAGGCGCACGCGAGATGTCGAGCACGTCGCTCATCGTCTTATCGGAAACGTGTGAGATATCGACGAGCATTCCGAGCCGGTTCATCTCGCGCACCACTTCCTTGCCGAAATCCGAAAGCCCGTTGTGGCGCGGCGTGTCGCAACACGAATCGGCCCAATCGTTCGTGTTGTTATGCGTCAAAGTCATATAGCGCACGCCCAGGCGATAGAAATCTCTGAGCGCCATCAGCGAATTCTCGATCGCATGACCGCCCTCGATGCCCATCAGCGCCGCGATCTTGCCCTCTTTCTTCGCCCGCCGAATGTCCGCCGCCGAAGTCGCGATCATCATCTCGTCCGGGTGGCGTTCGACGGCGCGATAGACCATATCGATCATGTCGAGCGCGCGCCGCGCCGATCCGCACTCTTTGACGAACCGGCGATCCACATAAATGGAGAAGAATTGCCCCGTAATGCCGCCTTCCTTCATCCGTTGAAGGTCCGTGTGATATTTCCCCTTCGAGGGTTGGCCGATATCATAGCCCTCATCGACCATCGGCGTCGTAATGTCATTGTGCCCATCGACGACGATGGCCGAACGATGAAGGCGCAACGCGCGCTGCCAGAGCTTTTCGTCGCGCGGCTCAGTCGCACTTGTCCCTTGCGCCCGAGCCCCCCCTATGAAAAATAGGGTGATGATCGCAATAAAAAACGGTTTGCTAGCCACCATCCGCATGCTCTCCTTCTAGAAACTCGATTTAGAACTTCCGATCTACGGCTCCCCAACCACCATCCTAACTCGATGAGAGAGTTACCATTTAACCAAGCATAACCCAACTTCACCTAACCGCGAAGGATAGATAGCCATGACCAAACGGACGCCTGTGATGATCGCCAGATCTCCTCAAACTCAAAGGGGTAGATCCTCAGATTATGACCACGCGCCGCCTTTAGCCCTGATATGCGGTTCAGCTCTCCATCTGCGCCTTCGTTCCCACTCAGACTTGCCCTCTCAACATCGCTTTACAAAGAGAGCGAAGCGGAAAGGATTCGAATCCTTTCCGCTTCGAATCGCCGGAGTTTACTCGGACGGCCTACCGCTCGGCTAGAAGATAAGCTTCAATCCCATCCGCATTGTTCTTCCACCGCCGTCTATCAGATTGTAGTTTAGGAAACTGCCTGCCTGCGTCGAAGTGACGTCGTTCGATGGAACGCCGGTAAATTGCGGATGGTTGAAGATGTTAAATGTTTCGAGCCGGTATTCGAGCTTGATGTTTTCGCGTAAGCGGAAGATCTTGAAGAAGCTCATATCGAAATTCTCCACCGGCTTCGAGCGTTCGGTGTTCCGGCCAAGCGTGGCTGCGCCGGGGAATCCGGAACCGGCTGGAACTTGAATCACGTATACGTCGTTGCGCGTAACGCACTGTCCAGTGTCCGGATTGCGCAACCCGGTCGCGCATACGGATGTCGCCACAACTTGAGCGCGCGTGTTATGTGGCGCGTTCGGGTTGCCGACATCTGGCCGGTCCGAAGTCGTTATACCATCTCCATTCCGATCCAACCCGTTAACGATCGTAAATGGTGCGCCAGATTGAAAGACGGTGATACCGGTGATCTGCCATCCGCCCAGAACTTGGCCAAGGAAGCCCCGCGTCGGACCAGGTATCTCCCAAATATAGCTGATCGTCAACCGGTGCGCCCGATGATAATCCGACACAGCGCGGTCCAGTTTGAGTCCCCCTTGAAAAGCCGGCACAGAAGCCAACGCTGAATTGGTCTGTCCCGTCGCAAAGATTTCACTGATCTGGTCGATCAACTTGGACCAAGTGTAGGAAGCGTTGACTTGAAAACCTCGCGCGAATCGCCGATCAACGCGCAGCTGCATCGCGTGGTAATCGGAGTTGGCTCCGCTCGACCGATATCGGCGAATTCCAAGATTCGGGTAAAGGCGCGCGCCAGTCGCCGGATTGACTACGGGGTTGAGATCTTCGGTGACGAAGAGCTTCCTTCCAGCCGAACCGACATAAGATAGATCCATCACGAGATCCAACGGCAACTGTCGTTGTACCCCGAGCGACCAACGCTGCGTGTAAGGATTGCGGATCTTCGGATTGAAGACCGAGGTCTGTGAATCGAGCGGCGTCGGGGTGCGCGGCGTCGCTGGTAGCGCGCCCGGATAGAAATTAGCCAAGCCGCGCCCCGAAGAGGGAGCGGTGGTGGTCGTTGATGTGTTGTTCGGCGAGTCGGCGGCGATATTCGACAGCATGTTGTTGAAGAAGGTGTCGTAGCTCACTTGGTAGCCACCGCGAATGACGCTACGGTCCTTCCGCAAAAGGTGACCGAGGATTCCCGAATCAAACCCGGGAGAGTAAGCGAAACCGACCACCGGCCCGAAGTTATTGTTATCGACTTCGACTTTGTTCGGGATGAGGAATCGCGCCGGATCGAAGCCAGCGAAGGCCGGATATTTGAAGGCGCTATTGGCCGGTTGACCGAAATTCTCGTAACGCAACCCAAGCGTCAAGGTCAGATTCGGCGTCGCTTTCCATGTATCTTGGAAGAAATAGCTGTGGCGGAAGAGATTTGGACGGTAGAACGGTGTGCCGAAGTTTATGTTCGCGTTGCCGCTCGAACCGCTGAAGTTATCGATGAAGTTTGCCAATCCCGTATACCCACCGCCGGGGTTGAAGGTGAATGAACCGCGTTCGTTAAACGGTGGACGCTGTCGCGCGCGCTGCCAGAGCAGTTCGACGCCGAACCGGAAGGTATGGGCGCCGAAGACTTTGGTCATCGTATCTTGCACGAGGTAATTATTCGCGCGACGGAATTGCGGGATGTTCGTATTGATCCCAATCCCGGAGACCTCGCTGATGGCAATCCGTTGCAAGGTGAAGGCGAGCGGCGGATCCGACGGCGAGATCGGAAACTCGAAATCTATCTTGCCATACGGAGAGACGCGCAACTCGTTGGTAATGGTCGGGTTCACGATCCATGTGTAGGTGACGAGGAAGTTACGCGAAATGCCGTTGAAGTCGGTGGTAAAGAAAGGCGAATTCATCGCGCTCGGCGTCGTGATCGAATCATCGTCGAGGTAACGGAAGGCCAACTTGTGACGCTCGTTGATCGAGTGATCGATGCGAATCACGTACTGTCGATCGTTCGACTTCTGCCCGGCAGAAATGCCGATCAAACCGGTTTCGATCTGGCCGCGATCGATCACGGCTCCCGTCCCTGTGGGTCCAACCCCGAGCGCGATATTCCGCAAAGTAGTCACGCCCCGTGCCGCGCCGATCGCGTTCAGATAGAGGTCAACTCGCGGGTTCGTGCCTGCCGGAAAGAGTTGACGCAATCTGGCCACCCCCGCTTCCGTCGGCACGCGGAATGGGCCGAAATTGGCTGTCGATCGATAGCGATCCCACTGAATCCCAAAGAAGAAGAAGGTTCGATCGCGCCCGTTTATAACTACCGGTCCACCTTCGCCGAAATGCGGGAGAGGGAGTGGACCGCCAATGGTCCCGCCGAAAATATTTTCGGTGAAGACCGGCGGCTTGCTCAACCCAGCGAGTCGCTGGCCATTGGTCGTCGCATTAAAAGCCTGCGAAGAGATGAGCCAGCGAGCGGTGCCATGAAACTCATTCGTGCCCGATTTAGTGATCAGATTGAAAATGCCGCCGCCAGCGCGCCCGAACTCGGCGCTGAACAATCCGGTTTGAACCGAAACTTCAGCGATCGCATCATCGTTGTTGATCTGCGTTGCCGGTCCAGTGACCGAAATATCGTTATTTTCCGTCCCATCGATCAGATAGTTGTTGCCGCGCGGGCGCTGCCCGTTGACGGAAAACTGCGAGGCGTTGCCAAACGACGCTCCTCCAGTCGCCGTGACAACCCCAGGCAATAAACGGGCAAAGTCATACGGATTTAGACCGCTCGATGGCAACTGCGTCACCTGCCGCGGTGTAAAGTTGCCGCCACGAACAGCGTCGCTCTTTTGCAATATCTCGGTCGCGCTCGCATTCACGTCTACGACGACCGAAGTGGTGCCGATCTCCAACTGAACATCGAACGTCGCAATGCGGTTGGCTTGAACCTGAATGCTCCGGATGCTTACGGGCTTAAATCCATCGGCGGAGATGCTCAGATCGTAAATTCCCAAATCGACCGCATCGAAGCGGTAAAGCCCCGCCTCGTTCGTCGTGGTGGTGCGCGTTTGATTCGTTTGCGTATTCAATAACGTTACCGTCGCGCCCGCGATCACCGCGCCGTTAGGGTCACTGACAGTCCCAGTGACCGTGCCGCGGCTCGTCTGCGCATAGGTCAGCGGCGGTAAGCAATGCCGCCAGCAGAAGAACAGAGACTCGCTTGACCATTAACCTTCCCTCCAAGGTCTAAGTTAAAGACGAACTCTGATGAGCCACGGCAAGTCGCGTACCATAGATTATGGGCTGAAAGAATCGCTCAAATGGCCCATCATCTCGCAAAATGAAGGAAGCTGCCATCCGAAATTTCGGATATCGTCCGAAATCTCGGATGGCAGCTGGACTCGCCAATCTCAACTTTTCAACATGACTACGGATCCATCGCTTATGTGCAGCCCGCCGGGAACAGCCGCAGAAGGGCTCTCAAAAGCGACGAGAAAGGCGTGTGGCGATCGCAGAACCAAGCGGAAGACCTCCCTTCATGCTGATAGCGAATCTCCCTTCATAGGCAAAAGCTTCCTCTCGCTTGCTTCATGACCGCGGCGTTTTGCGCTATCATCTCTTTTTTCCCCGCTTAGCTAAGGGAAGCATTGGGTGATGCAAGAAATGGCTCAAGATGCGATCATCGTGCGCGGCGCGCGCGTCAATAACCTGAAGAACATCACCTTCTCCATCCCCATCGAACGTTTAACGGTCGTCACCGGAGTTTCAGGTTCGGGCAAATCTTCGCTCGCCTTCGACACGATCTATGCCGAAGGGCAACGCCGCTATGTCGAATCGCTTTCGGCCTACGCGCGCCAATTCCTCGAACGCATGGATAAACCCGAGGTCGATGAGATCTCGAGCATCCCGCCCGCCATCGCCATTCGCCAGAAGAACTCGACGCGCAATCCGCGCTCGACCGTCGGCACGCAAACCGAGATTTACGATTACCTGCGACTTCTATTCGCGCGCGTCGGCACGACCATCTGCCGCGTCTGCGGGCGCGCGGTCCATCGCGACTCGCCCGAATCAGCCGCCGCTGAGACGCTCAGCGCTCTTCCCGAAGGGACGCGCTTTTACGTCCTCTTCCCGGCTGACGCGGGCCTCTATTTGGAAGAGAACGGGGCGAATAGACCGCGCGCGCGCAAAAAGGTCTCGCGCGACGAGGCGCTTTCGGCTAATGCCGTCAAAGCTCACGTGATGAGCTTGATGCAGCGCGGTTTCACGCGCTTCCGGCGCGGCGCAGAGACGTTCGAACTGCGCACGCCGGAAGATTACAATCTCCCGGATTTCAACGGCGTTTACGTCCTCGTCGATCGGCTGGTCGCCCGGGCCGATGCGCGCGGGCGGCTCGTCGATTCACTCGAAACATGCTTTCGCGAAGGACACGGGACGGCCATCATCGAGACGGTCGAGCCAGAACCACGCTTCTTGCGCTTCTCCGAACGGTTCGAGTGCAAATACGACGGCACGGTTTACGCCCAACCGGAGCCGCGCCTATTCAGCTTCAACAACCCGTATGGCGCTTGTCCGACCTGCCAAGGCTTCGGCAACATCATCGGCTTGGATCTCAATCTCGTCATCCCCGATCCGAGCTTGACGCTGGAGCAAGGGGCGATCGAACCGTGGACCAAACCGCAGTTCGATTGGGCCAGAGATGAGCTGCGCCGCTTCTGCCGCGCGGAGAAGATCCCGATGAACGTGCCGTTCAACGAACTGACGCGCGCGCAGCAACGCGCGATCATCGAAGGCAAAGGGGAATGGGGCGGCGTGCGCGGTTTCTTCGATTGGCTCGAAACGAAGAAGTATAAACTTCACGTGCGCGTCTTTCTGGCCAAATATCGAGGCTACACCGTCTGTCCCGACTGCGGCGGTGGGCGCCTCAGGCAGGAAGCGCGCGATGTGCGCGTCGGCGGCAAGACCTTGCCCGAAGTGTGCGCGCTGTCGATCAAGGACGCGGCGGCCTTCTTCAACTCGCTGCAACTTACGCCCGAACAATCGGCGATCGCCGAACGCTTGCTCCTCGAGATCAGAAGCCGCCTTCAGTTCCTCATCGACGTCGGGCTGGAATATCTGACGCTGGACCGATTGGCTTCGACCCTGTCGGGCGGCGAAGCGCAACGCATACAGCTCGCGACGAGCCTCGGTTCATCGCTCGTCGGCGCCCTTTACGTTCTCGACGAACCTTCGATCGGGTTGCACCCGCGCGACAGCCAACGTCTCATCCGTCTGTTACAGAACTTGCGCGATCTGGGCAACACGGTGCTCGTCGTCGAACACGATGCGGAGATGATCCGCGCCGCCGATCACATCCTCGACATCGGTCCAGCCGCCGGAGAACTCGGCGGGCAGATCGTCTACGAGGGGAACTACGAAGGGCTGCTGCGACATCCGACGTCACTGACGGCCCGTTATCTGCGCGGCGACCTCGAGATCAAAGAGCCGAAACAGCGGAAGAAGCCGGGCAAACGCAAGTTGCAACTGCGCGGCGCGAGCGAGCACAACTTGAAGAACATCGATCTCGATATCCCGCTCGACCTGCTCGTGTGTGTGACGGGCGTCTCTGGCTCCGGCAAATCGACGCTCGTGTACGATTGCATCTATGCCGGATTGAAGAAGCAGCGCGGCGAATGGCAAGGACCTGTCGGCGCGTTCCGCCGTCTCGATGGCGGTCAATATCTGGATGATGTCGTCATGGTGGACCAATCGCCCATCGGGCGCACGCCGCGCTCCAACCCGGTCACTTACATCAAAGCCTACGATGCGATCCGCGAGGTCTTCGCGGCGACGCGCGAAGCGCGCGCGCAGGGGCTCGATCCCGCCCACTTCTCCTTCAACGTTCCGGGCGGTCGCTGCGATGTGTGCGAGGGCAGCGGTACGGTGACGATCGAAATGCAATTCCTCGCCGACGTTGAACTCGTCTGCGAAGAGTGTAAGGGGACGCGCTTCAAACAACACATTCTCGACATCCGCTATCGCGGCAAGAACATTCACGAAGTGCTCAACATGACGGTGCGCGAAGCGCTCCTCTTCTTCCGCGATGTGCCGAAGATAACGAGCCGCCTGCGCGTGCTCGATGAAGTCGGTTTAGGTTACTTACGACTGGGCCAATCGGCAACGACCTTGTCGGGCGGCGAAGCGCAGCGCGTCAAACTCGCGGCGCATCTGGCGAAGAAGACCGGATCACACGCGCTCTACATCTTCGACGAACCGACCACAGGACTCCACTTCGATGATATCAACAAACTGCTTCACGCCTTCCGCTCGCTCATCGAAGCCGGAGGCTCTTTGATCGTCATCGAACATAACCTTGACGTGATAAAGGCCGCCGACTACATCATCGACCTCGGGCCGGAAGGCGGCGAGGCCGGCGGTCATGTCGTCGCCTGTGGCACGCCGGAGGAGGTGGCGCGCGTCGATCGTTCACACACCGGGCGTTTCTTGCGCGCGCACCTAGCGCGCGTCAAAGCCGAGTTTTTCGAAAGGAGGGAGAGAGTCGATGAGTTTGAAGAGACGCATTCTATCTGACATGACCGCCGCGATGAAAAGCCAAGATGCGTTGCGGACCTCGACGCTTCGGATGGTCAAGGCCGCCCTCACCAACCGGGAGATCGAGAAGGGCGGCGAACTGAGCGATGATGAGATCATCAAGATGCTCCGGTCGCTCATCAAACAGCGGCAAGAGGCCGCCGAACAATACGAGCGCGGAGGGCGGCAGGAACTGGCGGACAAGGAACGCGCCGAGATCGAAATCATCGAATCCTATCTGCCGCAAGCCGCTACGCCAGAAGAGATCGAGCGGGCCGTCGCTGAAGCCATCGCCGAAACGGGCGCGACTTCGATCCGCGACATGGGCAAAGTGATGAAGGCAGCTCAAGCGCGCTTGGCCGGCAGAAGTTTCGATGGGCGCACCGTGAGCGAGCTCGTCAAAGCGAAGCTGAGTTAGGCGGCGCGTGAGGGTTTTGCGGGTCGTTGATTTCAATCGAAAGAAGTCAAAGCGAAGCTGAGTTAGGCGGCGCGTCCCTCTCGGCAAACGACCTCAGGAGCCAACTGGCCATTCTCGCGCCTCGCAAGAGCGATCCGCGGTAGAGGGCCATCTCCCGAAATCGCAAACGGGCGAAGCCACTGCCCGGCCCGCTCACTTTTGATAGACGAAGTCGTTTTGCAAGCGGACCAGTTTGAAGGGCGTATCCGAAGCCATCAGCGACTCGGCGGCTCCGAGCACGAGATAGCCGCCGTCGCGCAAAGCGCGATGAAGCGTCGAGATCGCGCGCTGGCGCGCGCGCTGATCGAAATAGATCAGCACGTTACGACAGAAGATGACATCGAAGTCGCCTAGGCTCTCGTCCGATCCTTCGGCTATCAGATTGACCCGATTGAACGTCACCATCCGGCGCAATTCGGGGATCACCTGCCACGAACCATCCGCTTGCCGTTTGAAGTACCGGGCGCGTAATCTGCGCTCCATCGCGCGGAAGGCCGTTCGCGGATAACGCCCGAGGGTCGCTTTGGCGATCACGCGCGGCGAGATGTCGCTCCCGATGATCTTCACATCCCAGTCGACAAAAAGGCCGGACTCGAGCACGAGCATGGCGAGCGTATATGCCTCTTCGCCCGTCGAGCAACCGGCGCTCCAGATGCGGAGCGCGCGGAGATCCGAATTACTCCGTTCGAGCAGCGGAAGGATCTCTTGGCCGAAGGCCTGCAGCGCGCGCTTTTCGCGGAAGAAATATGTTTCATGCACGGCGAGCGCATCGATCGCGCGTTGCAACTCCTCGCCATCGTGATCGGCATAGCGAAGGTAAAGGTAGTACCGTTCGAAACTGTCGAAACGCAGCGCCTCAACGCGCAAGCGCAGGCGTTGTTCGAAGGTCTGTCGGTTCAGCTGATCGAAGAAGAGGCCCGACGCCTCGTAGATCAGATTACGAAGGCTCAGGAAGGTCTTCTCTCGCAGCACCAACGCGGACCGCGTTTCGGGGAAGATGGGCATAATCGAAAGTCGAGCGGATCTTCTACGAGCCGGCATCCCCCACCGCTGAACTCGTTCGGTGGACGCGACAACCTTGATCCAAGATGATCCTCGATGATTTCACGGATCAGAAGGCTCGACCGAGACCGCCGTTCAAAGAGATCATCCGATCGCCGCTTCGAAGATGCGCGATGTATCGAGGATGGCAATCAACTGATCGCCGTACTCGACCGCTCCGCGCATCAATTTCGGGCTCGTCGCCAGCACCTGTAACTCACTTTCGCGGACTTCGATCACGCCTTCGACCGCATCGACGCTGAGCGCTATCTGTTCATCGCCGCGCAGAGCGACGATAAAACCTCTTCGATCGCTTTCCCCTTGAAGATCGAGAAGCTCGTGCGAGGCGATGACGGTGTACATCTGGCCGCGAATGGCGACCACGCCACACACCGCGCGCGGCGCCCGCGGCAAAGGCGTCAGTTTTTTATGCCGAACGATGTACCACGCTTCATCGGCGAAGATCCCGATCAGACGCGCGCCGACGCGCATGATCAACAGTTCCCGTTTCGCGGCTTCAATCTCGCCGGGGAGACCGAGCGTCCGGGGCAGAATGGCGATCGCATCGAAATCTTCGCTCATGGCGAGCTGAACGGACCCGTTCGGAAGAAAGCTTAAAGAGAAAGGATCGCGCCTCGCGCGCTATGTCTTCTAACATGCGGACCGGCAAGTGTCAATAGATGAGCGCGCACGGCTGACGGGATTTCGCGCCCGCGGACGTGCTAAACTATCCGGGTGAGAAGATGTGTGTCGCCCAAAGATGAGGGGATTTCGATGGATGAATTCGACCGCTATCGCGCCGAGATGAACGAACGGCTGCTGGGCAGCGGCCATTTGGGGATCAAGCGCTTCTTCGCGCTCGACACGCAGGCCTACGAGCCGGGCGCGCTCGACAGCCGGACCAAAGAGTTGATGGGACTTGTCGCCTCTCTGGTCCTGCGTTGTGACGACTGCGTGACTTACCATCTGAAACAGTGCGTCCGTTTGGGGGTGACGCGCCCGGAATTCCTCGACGCTTTCAACGTCGCTCTGGTGGTCGGCGGCTCGATCACGATTCCACATCTTCGCCGCGCCATCGAACGTTTGGACCAGCTATTGTCCGAATCAAAGCGGAGCGAAGGCTAGAGGGCGCGAGACCATGGTTGGGCTCCAGATCGCCGTCCCCAATCGCACGGCGCCGCGGCGACTCGTTCGCGCTTCGCTGGCGATCTTGAACCTCGGCCTGCTGCTGATTTTGAGCGGCCTCGCATGTTCACCGAAGGCTCAAACGATGCGAACCCAAGCGCGTGTACGTGCGCCGGAGCTTGCGCCAAACAGCGGGTGGCTCAACACGGATCGTCCGCTATCGCTGACCGCGTTGCGCGGCAAGGTCGTCCTGCTCGATTTTTGGACCTACGGTTGCATCAACTGCATCCACATCATCCCCGACCTCAAACGGCTCGAGAAGAAATACGCTAATCAACTGGTCGTCATCGGGGTTCACTCCGCCAAATTCGAGAACGAGCGCGAGACGGAGAACATCCGGCGCATCATCCTTCGCTATGGCATCGAACATCCGGTGGTCAACGATGCGTCGTTCGCTATCTGGCAAAGCTATGCGGTGCGCGGATGGCCGACGCTGGTTTTGATCGATCCGGAAGGTTACATCGCCGGAACCGTCACGGGCGAAGGCCACTACGAGCTTTTGGATCGCGCGATTGACGAACTGGTCGCCGAATTTCGGCGGCGCGGCAAACTGAACGAAGAGCCGCTCAGCTTCGCTCTTGAGCGAGCTAAGGTCGGCGATACGCCGCTCGCCTTTCCCGGCAAGATCCTCGCGGATGAGAAAAGCCAGCGGCTCTTCATCGCCGATTCGAACCACCATCGCATCGTCGTCGCGCGTTTTGACGGCACCCTCATCGAAACCATCGGCACGGGCGCGGCGGGGATGATTGATGGGCCAACCGATCGCGCGACGTTTAAAACTCCGCAAGGGATGGCGCTCGATGGCGACATGCTCTACGTTGCCGACACGGGCAATCACGCGATCCGTCGCATCGATCTGAAGGCGCGTCGAGTCGAAACCATTGCCGGGACCGGTGAGCAACTGACCGATTATTCGATCCGCGAAGGCGACGCGCGGGCGACGGCGCTCTCTTCGCCATGGGATCTGCAGCTAATCGGACGCAAGCTCTACATCGCCATGGCCGGACCACATCAGATCTGGCAACTGGACCTCGACCGAGGCAAGCTAAGCGTCTTTGCTGGCTCCGGCGTAGAGGCGCGCGCCGATGGGACGCGCGAAGAGGCAGCCTTCGCCCAACCGTCCGGCCTGGCGACCGATGAGCGCACGCTCTATGTCGCCGATAGCGAATCGAACATCATTCGCGCGATCGATCTCGCGACAGATGGGCGAGTGCGCACGCTCGCTGGCGGCGACCTTTTCGATTTCGGCGATCGTGATGGGCGCGGAGACGAGGCGCGTTTTCAGCATCCTCTGGGCATCGCCTATCGCGACGGCGCGCTCTACATCGCTGATACTTATAACCACAAGATCAGACGGCTCGATCCGCTAACCCGCACCGTGACCACTTTCGCCGGCACGGGAAGACCGGGCCATGATGATGGTCGGCGCCCGAGTTTCTATGAACCGGGCGGGCTGAGCGTCACTAGTGATAAGATCTACGTCGCTGATACAAATAACCATGCTGTGCGCGTCATCGATCTACGCAGCGCGCAGACGAGCACGCTGCCGATCAAAGGGCTCGCCCCGCCACGACCTACTGAGGAACGATCTACGGCATATGTCCCGGCGGTCGCTCCGGTTACGCTCCCGCGAAAGCGCGTCCGAAAGGGCGAAACGGCAGTTTTGGTGCTCGATATCGCGTTGCCTTCCGGATACCATCTGAACCCATTCGCTCCCCAACGCGCGAGCGTGAAGATCGAAAAAGGGGATGGGATTCTGGAGTTAGGCGCGGCGACGAGGGAGTTGATTTGGCGCGGCCAAGAAGTCGCGCTCCCGCTGCGCGTGCCTTTGCGCCCGTTTCGATCCGGAGAAGCGGAGATCAATGTGCAGGCGACGCTCTACTATTGCCGCGAAGACAACACGGGACTGTGTCGCGTAAGATCTTTCGCATGGCACATTCCGCTCGAATCGGTCGCGGATGAAAGCGCCCCGCACGAGGTCCGTCTCCAGGCCCAAATCGATGCCGATGGACCTTAGAAAGCGCCCAGGTCAAACGATTCACTTAGGTCACGCAACCGATGGAATGCGGATCGCGCTTCGCCCCCTTCGGTGTTAGAATCGTGAACGAGCGACGCTGAATCGAGCGAGGTTGACTCTTGGCGGAAGAACCTGTGGACAGAACGGCATACGTCGGGCGACCGAGCGTTTGCCGCCACTGTGGCGCGCTCGTCGGCGCAGACGAAATGTTTTGCATGCAATGCGGCGCTCCCGTTCGATTTGCGCCAGCGCGCGAATCGGAAACGCGCCGTTTCATCTACGCGATCTTCTCGCGTCCCGCCCCGTTCACGATCATCTTTCTGACGGTCAACATCTTCTTTTCCGTACTGATGGCGCTTTCCGGCGGGTCGGAGAATTACAGCGTGCTCGTCGCCTACGGGGCGAAGCTCAACGCATTGATCGATCGCGGCGAGTGGTGGCGTTTCGTCACGCCCATATTCTTGCACGCCGGCCCGATTCACCTTTTCTTCAACATGTACGGTCTATGGGTTCTCGGCCCGTATGTCGAACGGCTCTACGGTTCGGCGAAGTTCGTCGTCTTCTGGATCGTATCGGGGATCGTCGGCGTAGCGGCAAGCTATCTGACGGTGAGGCCCGAACTGGCCACAGGGCGATTGACGAGCTTTCTCTTCCGCGCGCAGGATGCGCCATCGGTCGGCGCCTCGGGCGCGCTGTTCGGGTTGATCGGCGTCCTCTTCGTTTTCGGCATCAAATATCGCCGCGAGCTTCCCGAAGGGTTCAAACGCGCTTTCGGTACGGGGATGCTGCCGATCATCATCGTCAATCTCATCATCGGATACGCCGGGCGCGGCTTCATCGACAACGGCGCACATATCGGCGGACTTTTAAGCGGAATCGCGCTCGCCCTCATCGTCGATTACAAACGCCCCGGCGAGAGCGCCAATTTCGCTCTGTTCTGGCGCGCGCTACAGGTCTCGCTGCTCCTGCTAGTCGTCTCGAGCTTTTACATGATCGCGACGCATTTCAGCGCGCCGCCTCCGACCATCGAGAACGCCGTCAACAAGATCAAGATGGGCAAGGGCGGCGTCGAAGCCTACGTCGAAGCGATCAATCGAGGCGAACAAGCCTTTCTCATCGCCTTCACCAAAGGCGACGCGCAAGCCGCCGAAGATGGTCTACGCGCGCTCGATTATGCGCCCTACCTCGATGACCAAGCCGATCAACTGCGTTATGAGCTCAAGGCGCTGCTGATGCGCGCGCGCGCGCTGGCCGAGGCCACACGAAACCAAGCGCGCTCGCCGGCTCTGGGGACGGAACGCGAGAATCTTCTGCTGGCCTTCGAATCTTGGCGCGAACGGTTCAAACTCTGGGTCGAGCTTGACGGACACCGCTACGGCATCACGCTCGAACCAGCGCCGAACGGGCGCGAGAGGAGTTAACGCTCTCCGCAAGTTTCGAGGCGCGCTTTTTCAGCCGCCTTCAACCGAAATCGCACGAAGGTGCCGTCAAACTCTTCGCCTCTCAGGCCTGATCCTCGACGAGGGAAGGGATTAGGCGGCGAACTCTAAATCTCAACGAGGAGGAAGAGCATGGAGATCAAAAAAGTCGGGGTCCTAGGTTGCGGGCTGATGGGGTCAGGGATCGCGCAAGTGGCCGCGACAGCCGGGTTCGAAACGGTGGTGCGCGAGGTGGCGGAAGAGCCGCTCGCTAAAGGGTTCTCGGCGATCGAGAACTCGCTCGCCAAATTCGTCGAGAAAGGGACGCTCACCGCCGAGCAACGCGAGGAGATTCGCAAGCGATTGCGCGGCACGACCTCGCTCGAAGAGCTATCAGATTGCGACATCGTGATCGAAGCCATCATCGAAAATCTCGAACTCAAGTGCGATACCTTCAGGCATCTCGATTCGATCTGTAAACCGGAGACGATCTTCGCCTCGAACACCTCGTCGCTTTCGATCACCGAGATGATGACGGCGACCTCGCCCGAACGGCAGAGACGCTTCATCGGGCTTCACTTCTTCAATCCGGTACCGATCATGAAGCTCGTCGAAGTGGTCCGCACGATTCTCACCGATGATGATGTCTATGAACAGGCGGTCCGCTTCGCCGAACGGCTCGGCAAGATCCCAGTGCGCACGAGCGATCGCACGGGTTTTATCGTCAACCGCTTGCTCGTGCCTTATCTGCTCGACGCCATCCGCGCGCTCGAAGAAGGTGTCGGCAGCATCGTCGATATCGATACGGCGATGAGGTTAGGGTGCGGCCATCCGATGGGGCCGCTCACGCTGTGCGATTTCGTCGGACTCGATACGACCTACTACATCGCAGAGATCATGTTCAACGAGTTCCGCGAAAAGCGCTTCGCACCGCCGCCGCTGCTCAAACGTATGGTCAAAGCCGGCCTCCATGGTCGCAAGAGCGGACGCGGGTTCTACGACTACACGAAAGATCCGAAGAATCCGGTCCCGATGGATCTGCTCCGCCTCTGAACGCCGAGAGCGATCGAGATCAGGGCGAGATCTTACTTCTCCAAACCGGCCCGAGCGACACCGCTTCGCTGTGCTTGGAGCGAATGGCGAACGACTTGTAACTCAGGCAAGCTTCTCCTATACTGCCAGAGGCTTGAGCTAGATTCGAAAAAGTTCGTAAAGAAGAAGTGCAACCGATCGTTCATCAAGGGAAGTTGAACGCGGCTGGATTTCGCTTCGCCATCATCTCCAGTCGTTGGAACGAACCTTTGACGATGCGGCTGGTCGAAGGCGCGCTCGATGCGCTCATCCGTTTAGGCGCAGATGAGAGCGCGATCGAGCATTTTCGCGTTCCCGGCTCATTCGAGATCCCGCCGCTTGCACGCAAGCTGGCCGCAGCGGGGCGTTTCGATGCCGTCATCTGTTTAGGCGTGATCATTCGCGGCGAGACGCCGCACTTCGAATACGTCGCCTCGTGTGCGGCGACGGGGATCGCCCAAGCGGCGATGGAGACCGGCGTGCCCATCACTTTCGGCATCGTCACCGCGGAAACGGTCGAGCAAGCGATGGATCGCGCCGGATTGAAGGCTGGGAATAAGGGGTTTGAAGCAGCTCTGGCAGCAGTCGAACTCGTCAATCTGTATCATGAGATCGACAGATAAGCTGATCTCGTGCGGCAACACCGCAAACGCGGGTTTCGCGTTGAGACTCGCCCTTCGTCACGTCAATTATGGGTTTAAGGCGTAAGGCGCGCGAATGCGCCTTGCAAATGCTCTTTGCGGCTGATATCTCGAAGGCGCGTACCGATGAGTTGGTACGCACCTACTGGACCGAGCTCGCAGATGCGGACTTGGATGAAGAGGCGCGCCAGTTCGCCACCCGGCTCGTAACCGGAGTGCTCGCGCATCTTCCGGAGCTCGACGAGCGCATCAGGCGGCGCGCCGAACACTGGCGCATCGAGCGCATGGCGGTGGTCGATCGCAACATCCTACGCATGTCAGTCTACGAGTTCCTCTACGAATCGACGCCGCGCGCCGTCGTCATCAACGAAGCGTTGGAGATCGCGCGCCGATTTTCGACCTTCGAAGCGACGCAGTTCATCAACGGCATCCTCGACGCCATCAAACGCGACCTCGACCTAGAACAGCCGCGTGCCGAAGAAGCCGAAGGGGACGAGTGATCCATGTCGCGCGACGCTTTGAAGCTTGACTATGGATGAACTTCTACAGATCTTCTTCGCCGAAGCTGAAGAGCTCACCGAAGCCCTCTACAACGACATAAGAGCGCTCCGCGATCCCCAAACGGAGGGGCATGAACGGCGCGAACTTCTGGCGCGCATCTTCCGCCACACTCACACCCTGAAAGGGTCATCCGCAGCCCTCGGCTTCAATGAGATATCGCAACTCGCCCATGAATTCGAATCGTTGCTCGACGCTGCGCGCATGGGTCGCATAGAGATCGACGAGACAGCCCTAGATTGCTTCGAACAAGCGGCGCATGCGCTCGATGGCGCGCTCGCCCGAGTCGCGCGCGGCGAGCCCGTCCCTTCGGCAAGCGATCTGATCGAAAGCCTGCGCCGTCTTACGATGCCGCGCCCAACCATCGACGCAATCCTCGCCGCGCTCCCTTCCGAAATCGCCAGCACGTTGACCGACTATGAACGCCACCGCATACGCGAAGCGGCAAAGGAAGGATCGCGTTTTTACCTGATCAATGTCGAATTCGAACTAGCGAGCTTCGATGAGAAGTTCAGACAGTTGCGCGATGCGCTCAGCGAATGCGGCGAAGTCATCTCAACGCTCCCGAGCGCGGAAGCGAGCGCCACGGATAAGGTGCGCTTTCTGATCCTCTACGCCAGCGAGCGCAGCCGTGACGCGCTCGAACAGATCGGATCCTCTTTCGCCATCAACCTCGACGAACTCTCGCTGCACACGCCGCCCAAAGAGGCGCCCGAGTCGGAACGAGCCGTTACCGAGAGCGTAGATTCCGCGGCGAAGCCTGAAAGGGGCGCCGCCGAGATCGTTTCACCGAGCGCGATGGTCCGCGTTCCGCTCGATGAACTTGACGAGATAGTCTTCGCTCTGCATGAGCTTTTCACCGATACGGTAAGCGCCCTCAACCTATCCGGCGCCCGGATCGAAGCCGAACTGCTGCAGCCTCGCATCCACCGCCGTTTCCTCGAACTCGAAGAGCGGCTAGTGGAACTGCGCATGATCCCAATCGCGCAAACGCTGGAACGGACCGCGCGCGCAGCACGCGCGACGGCGCGCGCCGCCAATAAAGATATCGAGATCGAAATCGGCGGCGGCGACGTTCGGTTAGACAAATCGCTCGCCGACAGAATATCCGATCCGCTTCTCCATCTAGTTCGAAACGCCGTCGATCACGGCATCGAAACGCCCGAAGAGCGTCGCCGGGCGAACAAGAGCGAACGCGGCAAGATCAGCATCGAAGCGGTTTCCGAAGGCAGCCGTATACTGGTCCGCATCAGCGATGATGGACGAGGCATAGATCCCGAACGTGTGCGCCGAGTCGCCGTTGAACGCGGCCTCATCGCCGAAGATGCGCCGCTGACCGAACAACAGATCTTGCGCCTGATCTTCCGTCCCGGGTTCTCGACGGCGGCGACCGTCTCCGAAGTATCGGGACGCGGCGTCGGTCTTGACGTAGTCGAACGAACCGTGGAACAGATGGGCGGAGAACTGCGCCTTTCGAGCCATATCGGTCGAGGGACGACCTTCGAGCTTGTCCTGCCGACGACGCTCACGCTCATGCCCTCGCTGATCGTTCGTTCGCTGGACCAGCGATATTGCATTCCAGCCAATCACATCATCGAAGCCGGCTTCATCAAAAAGTCCGAGATCGAGAAGATCGGGACAGTAGAAACCATCCGCTGGCGCGGCGCGCTTCTGCCCTTCGTTCATCTGCGCACCTTGCTCGCGCAACCTCCCGACAAGAGCAAGCGCGCCGACGAACGACTCCCCGTGATCATCTCGCGCATCCACCAAGGCCACCGGTTCGAATCGAACGGCCCGATGCAGACCTTGCGCGTCGCCGTAGCCGTCGATAGCTGGGAGGGGCACAGCGAAGTTCTAGTCCGCGGCCTCGGTCGCCACGCCGCACATTGGCGCGGCATCAGCGGCGCCACCGAACTTCCCGATGGCACCCTTGCGCTCATCCTCGACCTCCCGCGCCTGCTTGAAATGAATCTCTGAGCGAAACGGCGCGCGCTGAGGCGGTCCGATCGAAAGTCGCCCTCCGATCATAGGTCGAGCGGCATAGAGCTTTCGCCCAGAGCCCCGCGTTTAGAGACGATTCGCCGACTGAGTAACGCTGGGCTACGGGCCAACTTTCTGTTGGCCCTGCGACGGAAAGCGTCTATCGCTGATTGGTTAGCGATTGATGCTACGGTCCAACTCTCTGCTGGCCCTGCGAAGCCGTTTCGTAGATCAGCTTGCGCGATCTCCTCTCACCGATCTTTCGCCCGATGAGTCCGCCGACGACCGGCGCTCCTAGTAATAAGAGGCTGCCCGTGACACCGCCACCGCGCCCTCCGCTTATGCCCAACCCGATGAAACTGAGCAGCCCAACCGCCCCACCGATGGCTCCGCCGATCGCACCGTAGGTCTTCGCCTCTTTCGAATCCTCAGGCAGAAGATAAATCTTCGCCACCTCCTCACGCTTCAACACCAAGATCTCTTCCCTGCGCGAAAGGCGCAGCATCTCATCCGTAATCTGCAGCAGCCGACCTTCAACGCTTTTGCTAGTTTTCAACCGCACTAGCAACCTCTCGCCAACCCGCAGAGATTTAACGGTCATCCAAGCATCCAACTTCGCATCGGCCGCGCCCTGTGCGATGCCGCTTTGCGCGAGCAGCGAAGTCGCGACAAGGAGACACAAGCTCGATCGCACCAGACTCAGCATACGGCCAACCTCCCGATCGCCAAGCTTTGGCAAAGGCGATGCCACAAAGGTCGCCCCGTTGAATTACAGCGGGAGACCAGCGCGCTGAAGCCCTTGGGTGCCGTAATCAGTTGACAGGTGTGATCGCTTTCAGGCGCTCAGCTCAACTTCGGATGCCGCTCATGCCAAGCGGTCATTTGCTGATAGCGATGGGCGACTTCGATCAAGAGATTTTCGCTGAACGCTGGGCCGATGAACTGTATGCCAGTGGGAAGATCGCTCTGACCGAAACCATTCGGCACGGAGATAGCCGGAACGCCCACCAAATTGCTCGCCCCGATCGGCGACGAAGCCGCGATGCCCGGATAGGCTTGATTGAAAGGCTTATCGAGCGGGTAGGCGACGGTCGAGCGCGACGGCGCGACGAGCACGTCGTACTTTTTGAACATCGCGGCCCACGCCCGACGCATCGGCGCGCGCATGCGCATCGCGTGAAGATAATCGACCGCCGTTACGAGCGAAGCCGCGTATCCGCCGACGCGCCCTTGCGGCGAGGCTAGTTCACGCACGCGCCCCGATTCGATCAGATCGCGAAAGGCGCTCGCGCCTTCGGCATCGACGATCGTTCCGACCGCTGGGCCATATGGGAAGTCCGGCAGCGCGACATCCATCTCGACAGCAGCGAAGCGGCGGAGAACGTCGAGCGCACGCAGGAAATTTTCGCGCACCTCGCGCTGCGCTTTCTCGTATGAATCCTTCATCACGGCGATGCGCAGACGCCGCAAAGGCATCGCGCGGCGCCGGAACGGATAGGAGAATTTCACATCGCGCGTCGTCGGATCGAGCGGGTCCGGTCCAGCGATCGCCGCAAGCACCAGACCGCAATCGTCCGCCGTGCGGCACATCGGGCCGAGCTTGTCGAGCGTCCACGAAAGGGCCATCGCCCCATGCCGCGAAACCAGACCGTAAGTGGGGCGCAAACCCGCAACGCCACAGAAAGCCGCCGGCGTGATGATTGAACCGGAAGTCTCCGAACCGATGGCGAAGGCGACGAGTCCAGCGGCGACCGCGGCGCCCGGCCCGGAAGACGAACCGCCGCTCCAGTAGTTCAAGTTCCACGGCGTGCGACATGGACCAGTGAAGGAAGCGCTCGCTTCGTTGTAACCCATGCCGCCCGCAAGCTCGATCATCGCCAGCTTCGCCACGAGCACGGCACCCGCTTCGCGCAGGCGGCGAATGACCGTCGCATCGTAGTCGAAGCGTTGATCTTTGTAAGGCGCCGCGCCCCACGTCGTCGGCGCGTTGCGCGTCGCAAGCAGATCCTTCGCGCCGTATGGGATGCCGTGCAGCGGCCCGCGCCAGCGTCCACGACGCAACTCGCGCTCTCGCTCGCGCGCCTCTTCAAGAGCCGCCTCGCGCATCACCGTGACCACGGCTCCAAGCCGCGGTCCGATACTCTCTAAACGGTCGAGATATATTTCCGCAAGTTCGACCGGCGAGAGCCGCCGCGTGCGTATCTGTTCGGCCAACTCGCGCACGGGAGCGAACGGAATCGTGTCGGGAAGCATGGTTTTCGTCAAACCAAAATTTGGGCAACTTCTAAATGAAGATCGGGGAAAGCCTGCGGCGCGAGCGCATCGCCATATTTCAGACGTTTGAAGACTTGGTATGCGCCACTAACCGGTTGCGCATAAACTTCGATTAGGCTCTCCGTAAGATCGATCAACCAGACTTCGACGACGCCTGCACGCGCATAGAGCGGGACTTTCAGCTTTCGATCGTACTCGACTGACGAATCCCCGACCTCAACGATCAACAACACATCTTCAGGCGTCGGAGCGCTTTGCGAGTAGAAATCTTCGCGCCGCCGAAGAAGCGCGATGTCCGGTTCCGGCTCCGAACGTTCATCCAAACGAACTGGATTCTGCACCCAGATGATCGCCGCGCTCTGCAAATATCGGCTGAACACTTCAGCGAGCTTTGCGACGCACGCGGCATGCCGCACACCGATTGGTGCCATCTCGATGATCTCCCCGTCGATCAACTCCACACGATCGTCTTCTGTAAAGATACCCGCTGTAGCCATACGGTGATATTCGCTGACGGTGAAATGACGACGCTCGATCTGCACGGACATCGCTCTCGCTCCTTGAAGATCCTTTCGCAAAATTCTATAACACAACGCTTCCGAGCATAAGCTCCACTCGACGGCCTGCGATTGTCCGTCCGCGCCTCAGAAAATATCCGCGACTTCGAGATGAAGATCGGGGAAAGCCTGCGGCGCGAGCGTGTCGCCCCGTTTCAAATTTTCAAATTTTAAGTAACCTCCGCCAAACGGCTGGGCGTAGACTTCGACCGACTCTTCGACAAGATCGACCAGCCAAACTTCGGTGACCTGCGCTCGCGCATAGAGCGGAACTTTGACCTTCCGGTCGTATTCAGCGGAAGAATCGCTCACTTCGACGATCAGAAAGACGTCGTTTGGCGTCGGAGCGCTTTGCGAGTAGAAATCTTCGCGCCGCCGAAGAAGCGCGATGTCCGGTTCCGGCTCTGAGTACTCGTCTAATCGAATAGGGTTTTGCACTCGAACGATCGCAGCGCGACCCAGCCGTTCCCGGAACCAATCAGCCAGCTTGTCAACGCACGCGGCATGTCGCACGCCGATTGGTGCCATCTCGATGATCTCCCCGTCGATCAACTCCACACGATCGTCTTCCGTTAAAATGCCCGCCTCGGCCATACGGTGATATTCGCTGACGGTGAAATGACGACGCTCGATCTGCACGGACATCGCTCTCGCTCCCTAACAAGTACTTCTCGTTAATCAAGCCAACAGCGCGTAACCTTTTAAGCGCGGAAGATGAAATCGGGTTCGTCGCTGTTCTTCAGCTTGAATGCACGCAGTCGTTCGCTCGAACGCGCGTAGCCATCGAGTTCACGCTTCAACCGATCCATCTCCTCGGAAGTCAACTGCTGGCCGAAGCGCGCGCGCGCAACTTCCGCATAGGCCTTGACAAGAGCTGAGGCTTTGGCCGCAGTTGAAGGCGCACTCTGAGCTGTGGCCGCCTGTTTCGCCTGAGCCTCGCCGCGGTGGGTCGTAAGTAGCGGCGCTGAGATCAGCGCCGCCGCTACGGATTTCGCAAAACGTCTCCGTTCGGGCCGCACATCCTGCCGCTTGCACTTCCCCATTTTGGGCCTCCACTCCGCATTTTCGCGCCTAAGATATTAGCGACCGCGCGCCTTCCCGTCCAGATCAACAGCGGATGGCGATGACGGCGGCGTGGCATAGAGCGAGTTAGCCACAACGCGCCTTCCCGTCCAGATCGCCACACTCGCACCCCATGCGCTTCTCCGGATGCAATCTGCATCGGTTAGTGCTACTCTATTAGTTTAAGCGGTTGGCCTTTGACATGCGCATTACCGCGAAAGTTCACGAGGACGCTGGCGAGATGAACCCAAACGGACGAAACGTGGATCTATCAGAATATATCGCAGAACATTTCGGCGCCAACGCCACCTATGTCGAGACGCTCTTCAATCGGTTTCGGAGCGATCCGAGCCTGGTGGACGAATCTTGGCGCGCCTATTTCACAGAGCTATTGAGCGAACTCGGCATCAACGGCGAACAATTGCCCGAAGCGGTCGCCACACAACCGCCGAAACCGAAAGCGGTCGCCACCTCTGCAGCGACGGCCGTGATCGCTGAAGGCGAAGCGGAGCCGATTCGCGGGCCGGCGCTGAAGATCGTCGAGAACATGGAGACGAGCCTGTCGGTGCCGACCGCCACTTCGCAGCGGAAGGTGCCCGTCAAGGTTCTTGAAGAGAATCGCCTCATCATCAATCGCCACCTGCAACAGAAAGGGCGCGGCAAGGCCTCTTACACGCACTTGATCGCGTGGGCCATCGTGCGTGCGCTCGAAGCCTTCCCACGCCTGAACGATGCTTACGCCGTGGTCAACGGCGTTCCTTCGCGCATCCGTCGGCGCGAGATCAATCTCGGCATCGCCGTCGATCTCGAACGCAAAGACGGCACGCGCTCGCTCGTCGTGCCGAACATCAAGAACGTCGGCGCGATGCGTTTTTCAGAGTTTCTCGCCGCCTACGACGACATCATCCGGCGCGCGCGCGACGGGAAACTCCAGGTCGCCGATTTTCAAGGCACCACCGTCTCCTTGACCAATCCGGGCACTATCGGCACGGTCGCATCCATGCCGCGCCTGATGGCCGGTCAATCGGTCATCATCGCCACGGGCGCGATCGAGTACCCGGCTGAGTATCAAGCGATGGCGCCTGAACTGCTGTCGCAACTGGCGATCAGCAAGGTCATCAACATCACGAGCACATATGACCACCGCATCATTCAGGGGGCCGAATCGGGCGCGTTCTTGGCTCGCATTCACGAACTGCTGCTCGGCGAGCACGATTTCTATCAAGAGATCTTCGCGGATCTTGGCATCCCCTATAAACCGATGCGCTGGTCGGTCGATCGTCTGCCGCCGATCTTCGATGCCGAGCATCAGCGCGAGCAGATGGTCAAACAGGTGCGCGTGCGCGAGTTGATCAACGCCTATCGCATTCGCGGCCACCTGATCGCCGATCTCGATCCGCTCCATGCGATGCCCGTGCTCTATCATCCGGAGCTTGACATTGAAACTTACGGGCTGACGATCTGGGATCTGGATCGCGAGTTTGTCACCGGGGGGTTGGGCGGCGTCGAGCGCGCGACCTTGCGCCAGATCCTCGACATGCTCCATCGCTCCTACTGCGGCACGATCGGCGTCGAGTATCGCCACATCCAGAGCCTCGAACAGAAGCGCTGGTTGCAGGAGCGGTTGGAAGCGCCGCCCGAACCCGTGCCCGTCGAGGTCAAGAAGCAGATCCTCTGGAAGCTCATCTCCGCCGAGCAGTTCGAGCGTTTCCTGCACACGAAGTATCTGGGCCAGAAGCGTTTCTCGCTCGAAGGGACGGAGACGATCATCCCGCTCTTGGACCAGCTGATCGAAGGCGCGGCTCGGCGCGGCGTCGAAGATATCACCATCGGCATGGCCCATCGCGGGCGTTTGAACGTGCTGGCCAACGTCATCGGACGCTTCTGCGAACGGATCTTCGTCGCCTTCGAAGGATCGGTCCACCCGAACTTCCCGGCTGACGAGGGCGACGTCAAATACCACCAAGGCGCGACCGGCGTGCGCGAGACGGCTGACGGGCGACAGGTGCGTTTGACCGTCTCGCCCAACCCGAGCCATCTCGAAGCTGTCGATCCGGTGGTCGAGGGCATGGTTCGCGCCAAACAGGACATCGCCAAGGACGAACAGGGCCTCTCGCCGGAAGAAGCCTGGGCGCGCTACTTGCCCGTGCTGCTTCACGGCGATGCGGCCTTCGCCGGGCAGGGCGTCGTCATGGAGACGCTCAACCTCGCCGACCTCAAAGGGTATCGCACCGGCGGCACGATCCACATCATCATCAACAATCAGATCGGCTTTACCACTTCGCCTGAAGCCGGACGTTCGACCATCTATTCGACCGACGTGGCGAAGATGACGCAGCTTCCGATCTTTCACGTCAACGCTGACGATCCGGAAGCGGCCTATCGCGTGCTTCAGATCGCGCTCGATTTTCGCCAGAAGTTCCACAAGGATGTGGTGATCGATCTGGTCGGTTTCCGCCGACTGGGCCACAACGAAACGGATGAGCCGAGTTACACGCAACCGCTCATGTACGCGCGCGTGCGCGAGCACGAAGGCGTGCGCGTCAAATACGCGCGCCAGCTTATCCGCGAAGGCGTCATCACCGAAGAGGAACTGCAACAACTCATCGAAGAGCGCGTGCGCCGCTACGAAGAGGTCTGGGCGCGCGCCAAAGAGCAGGTCAAGCTGCGTCCGGCGCCGAAAGAGCTTCCGCCGCCCGTGCCCGAAGAGGACGGCTCAACGGTGATCGAAACGCCCGTCTCGGTCGAAGTGGTGCGCGAGATCGGACACAAGATCGCCGTTGTACCCGAAGGCTTCCACGTCAACCCGAAGATGGTCAGCCAACTGACGCGCCGTGCCAAGATGAGCGAAGGGCAAGCGCCGATCGATTGGGCGTTTGCCGAAGCGGTCGCCTTCGGCTCTTTGGTGATCGAAGGCCGGCGCGTGCGCTTGAGCGGGCAGGATTCCGGGCGCGGCACCTTCAGCCAGCGCCACGCCGTGCTCTACGACACGCAAACGGGCGAAGCGTGGTCGCCGCTTGCGGAGCTTCGTTCGCCCGTCAATCCGACGGCGCGCTTCGAAGTCTACGATAGTTCTCTTTCGGAAGAGGGCGTGCTCGGCTTCGAGTACGGCTATTCGGTGGTCGCGCGCGATGCGCTCGTGATGTGGGAAGCGCAATTCGGCGACTTCGCCAACGGCGCGCAGATCATGATCGATCAGTTCATCGCTTCAGGCCAAGACAAATGGCAACAGCCGTCGCGCCTCACTCTGCTGCTCCCGCACGGCTACGAAGGGCAGGGGCCGGAGCATTCGAGCGCACGGCTCGAACGCTTCCTGCAACTGTGCGCCGAAAACAACATGACCGTCTGCTACCCGACGACTCCAGCGCAATACTTTCACCTTCTGCGCCGACAAGTGAAGCAAGAAGCGGCGCGTCCGCTCGTCGTGATGACGCCGAAGAGTTTGCTCCGCTTGCCGGCAGCGAGTTCGACGCTGGACCAGTTGACGTCGGGCGGGTTCCAACCCGTGCTCGATGACCCGGAGGTGAAGGATGCGTCGCGCGTGCATCGCGTGATCTTCTGTAGCGGCAAGGTCTATTACGATCTGAGCGAAGCGCGCAAGCGCTCGGAAGACGTGCGCATTGCCATCGTGCGTTTGGAGCAGCTCTATCCTTTCCCCGAAAGCGCTTTGCGTGCGGCGCTCGCGCGTTACGAACGAGCGCGCGAGTTCCTCTGGGTGCAAGAGGAGCCGAAGAACATGGGCGCTTGGACCTTCGTCCAACCGCGCATCGAAGCGCTGCTTCCCGAAGACGCGCGCTTGCGCTACGTCGGACGCGCACCGTCGGCCAGTCCGGCGACCGGTTCGTACACGATTCACGAACTCGAACAACGCAAACTCGTGGACGAAGCGCTGATGGAAGACGCGCCCATCCTGTCCGAAGCGAGCAAGCGCACGCTCGCTGGCCAAGCGGCGGGATAAAATCGACGCCCAAAGCTTGGGCTTTCAGCAAAGAGGCCGCCTGAACTATTTCAGAAGTTCAATGGGGAAATCCGGAGGCGGAAGGATGCGCTGCAAGAATCCTTCCGCCTCGATCCTTTAGACATGGACTTTCGTCGGCGCTTCGAAAGCGCGCGGTTGAAGGCCGCCCTGCCATCTATTTGAAGTCGTTTGGCTCGATCCGCGCCGCGACTCCCGCGCGCTCTAAATGGCCGTCTCGCTCTCGATTGAAACCGTTTGCCCTTTTCGAGCGTAGGGCAGGTTTTACTAGTCTTCGACCGGCGAGCGAGTTTCGCTCCTCTATTGAAACCGTTTGCCCTTTTCGAGCACAACCACTTCACCCTGCGCTAGGTCAAACGCGAATGCGCGTTGATGTCAAGCATTGCCGAAACTGACAACCACTTCACTCTGCATCCAGATCAACGGTCTCCCGACTGAATCTTTCGATCAATCGTTCGATCAACTCGACCAAATAACCACTTTGCCATACATCTAGATCAACCGCGCTCAGACGGCTCAAGACGCGACTGTGACCGAGACAACCACTTTACCATACATCTAGATCACCCTCATTCGGAGTCATGCGGTCGCTTCTGGCACCTCGATGCCGCCATCCCCAAGCCTTTTCGAGCAAAATCAGGCCCGCTAGCGACCGAGCAAGGTGTGTGCCGCCGCGCTGTCTTAAAAATCCCCCTTGACACCGCAAAAAAAAACGCTACATTGGCGTCCACGTTGTCAAGAAGGCGTGCCGCAGATCAATGTGATCTGCTGGTACAAGGTGCAGAGTTGATCCTTAACGTCAGACTCTCGCTGACGTATCGTACAGATAGCTTGGGCGCGTGGTCACCCCACCACCCTCGGAAGCGGCAACTCGATAGCCCCTGAACGCTCTCTCACTTGCGTTCGGGAAGCGGGACGAACAACCCAGGAGCAAGTCTAAGATGTTCACCTCGCCGCCTTCGCCTCCACCTGCCCGAAATGCCACTGTAAGCCATTGCTGGCTCACGATTCATCCAGAGAGAAGTTGGCCCGCGTGGTCGCTAGTGCGCGTTGCCACTGCTAACGGCTCAGCGCTCAGGAGGGCAGCCTTGTGGCGAAGGGCGACGAGATGGATGAGCGACAGCGGTCAAAGAAAAGCCTCGCCAGCACACCAGCCAGTGCACTGACGAGGCTTGCTTATCAACCATGACCTCTGCGCCACCCTTGCGCAAAGGTGCAGGCACGCGACACACATCTTAGCGCAGGGCGGCGCAAGGTCCCAAACACAGAAAGGGGATTTCAAAAATGCGTGGACACTTCGCGCCCCCTACCAGCCTAATAATGACTCTGGTGCTTCTTTCCTTAACGCCAACTGATGCGCCCCTTCGATCCCTCTTAACTACGAGACAAAGCGGGAGAGCGGACGCGCCTTGCCTAGCTAATAGCCAAGGCCATTTACCCATACAACTCGGCTATTCCACCTCCAATTCGGCTTTTACTCACATATCGCCAATCCTAGCCGAGTTCGATAATCCTAGGCAACACGTTAGGCTCTCGCCATAGGGTCAAGGCGAAAACTTCTAGATTTTCAGCTCAATTCCAGTTCGGTATAAAGTTAGATGAATGTGCGCGCCTAACGGTTAAGACCGATGCCACTATTACAGCTAGCCGAAGATCATCTTCAATCCAGCGACCACCAGCACGAGCGCTAGCACGCGGCGGAGCGTTCGCGGAGGCAAACGACGTCGCCCCAACTCTGAACCGATCAGTCCGCCGATGAGCGCAGCAGCGGCCCAGAACGGGAAGGAACTCGGAAGCAATCGCAGGCTCGCCGGATTGCCCATCAACCCGGCTGCCGAATTGACGAAGATGAAGGCAGCGGAAATGCCTGCGGTCTGTCGCGCCGTCGCCCACCCGGCCAATATCAACAGCGGACTAAGGAAGATGCCACCGCCGACGCCCGTCAATCCTGACAACAACCCGATCAATCCGCCGAGCAGAAGCGCGAGCGCAAGAGGCGGATCTTTCACCTCTTCGCTCCCTCCGCGCAGGCTGGTCCACAAACGCCACGCAGCGAAGAGCAGCACGCACCCGACGAGCGGTTTATAAACGCGCGTCGGAAGGTGTATGCTCCCGCCGAGATAGGCTGCCGGAATGGACGCCGCGGCGAACATCGAGAAGAGGCGCCACGAAAAGTGGCCTTCGCGATAGAATTGCAGAGCGGCGATCAGCGAGACGATCAGGTTGAGCGTGAGCGCGCTCGGGCGCATGATCTCTGGCGGAACGCCGAAAAGGGCCATCGCGGCTAGATAGCCCGATGCTCCACCATGCCCGACCGAAGAGTAAAGAAGGGCCATTAAGAAGATCGCCATCGGCAAAAATAGCAGCTTCATGAAGCAGAACCTCGGTGCGAAATCCCGCTCGACCGTCGGATCGAAACGACGCAAAGGTTACGCGACCGGACCATAAGTTTACACCAATCCGATGAAATCCGAAGGTTCGGCGTCGCGGTCAAAGACGTTTTTGAAATGCGGCGGACCGCTTCAAACTTCCGCCCTTTTGCGGAGCGTGCGTTATGACCAGAGGCGCTTTTGCAGTGCGGCGAACTCCGCCGCGATCTCGTCTTGCGCTTCGTGCTTTCCGTCGCGCACGATCATCTTCCCGCCTACGACGACATCACGCACGGCGCTGCGCCCGGCGGCGAAGACGATATGCGCAAGGAGAGATGAATCGTCCGCGCCGACGATGGCCGGATCGTTCAGGTCCATCGTAAAGAAATCGGCCCACGCTCCGGCTGCGAGTCGGCCCGCCTCACATCCTAGGCTTGATGCCCCATTCTCCGTCGCCGCTGCAAACAATCGCGTCGCAAGGCTCTCGCCTTCAGATTCGTCCCCACCGCCGGAACCAATCGCTGAGTTTCGCTCGTCCTTCATGGCCGGGGCAAGCAACGCGCGCCCTAAACGTTTGAGGCGCAGATTCAACTCAAGCTCGCGCGCGTCTTCGAAAAGATCGATCTGCGCGTGGCTGTCCGTCCCAAGAGCGATCCTCGCGCCGTGACGCAAGAGCGTATCGGCAGCGACGATGCCATCGCCGAGATTCCTCTCCGTCGTCGGACACGCGCAAACGTGCGCCTTGGCTTCGCCGAGAAGTCGAGCTTCGTCTTCATCAATGTGAATGGCATGGATCGCCGTGAAGCGTTCGTTCAGCATCCCCTCTTCGGCGAGCAACCGGACGGGCGTGTGCCCGTACTCTTGCAGACATGCTTCGATTTCGGCTGGTTGCTCCGCGACGTGCATGTGGACCGGAAGACGCTCATGCGCAGCGAACTTGGCGACTTCACGCAACGCCTCTCGCGGCACGGCACGCACGCTGTGCGGCGCAACGCCGACGCGCACGCGCTCTTCGTCGCGGAATTCGCGGCGGAGCGCCTTCACTCCCTCGAAGTACGTCTCAACGTCCTCGTGAACGAAGCGCCGTTGCCGCTTGTCGAGCGCGCGGTCGAAGCCAGCGCGCATGTAAAGCGCGTGCAACAAACTGACCCTCAATCCAACGTCGAGCGCGGCGCGGATGACCACCTTGGCTAAAAGCACCGGTTCGTCATAAGGCGTCCCTTCCGGCGCGTGGTGCAAGTAGTGGAATTCGCCGACCGTGGAGACGCCGCCGAGCGCCATCTCCAAAAAGGCCATGCGTGAGATCGCGCGCAGTTCTTCCGGTCCGAGCCGCGCCGCAAGCTCATACATCATCTCGCGCCACGTCCAAAAGGAATCGCGCTCAGCGGTGCGCCGTTCCGTTCTCGCACGAAGCGCGCGATGAAAAGCGTGCGAGTGCGCATTGACCAGTCCCGGCAAGATCACGCGCCCGCGCAAACGCACTACGTGAACGCCATCCGGCAGAGAACGAGTCAGTTGAACAACGCGCCCGCGCCGGTCGCAAACGAGCGCGAGGCTCCGTTCGAACCGCCCATTCACGTAGACTAGATCGGCGAGCCACGCCATCTCTCCGCGCGGCGAGTCGAAACTTTCTTGTTCAACTGACAGTTCGCTCGACATCGTCACTATGGTCATTATGAAGTGCAAGCCGCCGCTCCAGATGAGCGGACGGCTTGCGAATCATGACCGTGGCAAGCTGAAAGCGGCCCATCGACGGCGGATCGATCGCGCTCATGAAGACCGGTCATCATTTTTGCCCTTTCTTCTGCGCGATCCAATCGTTGACGTTGCGCTCTAGAACGTCGAGCGGCACGGCTCCGGCGCCGAGCACGACGTCATGAAATTCGCGTATATCGAAATCAGGGCCGAGTTCGCGGCTGGCGCGCGCGCGCAGTTCCTTGATCTTGAGTTCGCCGATCTTGTAGGCGAGCGCTTGCCCGGGCCACGCGATGTAACGATCGATCTCGTTCGTGATGTCGAGTTCCGTCTTCGCAGCGTTCTCCTTGAAGAAATTGATCGCCTGCTCGCGCGTCCAGTGCATGTAGTGCATCCCTGTATCGACGACGAGGCGAACGGCGCGCCACATCTCGTAGGTCAATTGCCCGAACTTCGAGTACGGATCGTCGTAAAGGCCCATGTCGTCGCCGAGCGATTCGGCATACAGCCCCCAGCCTTCGATGAAGGCTGTATAACCGCCGTAGCGCCGGAATTTCGGCACTTCTCCCAATTCTTGCGCGAGCGCGATCTGCAAGTGATGACCGGGCACGGCCTCGTGCAGGCTGAGCGCCATCATCTCATACTTGGGGCGCGTCTCGGGCTTGTAGAGGTTGACGTAGTATGTCCCGGCGCGCGAGCCATCCGCCGCTGGCTCTTGATAATAAGCGGTCGTCGTGTCGGGCGCGATCTTCTCCGGGATGGGTTCGACGCCATACGGCATGCGCGGCAACCGGCGAAAGACTTTCACCAAATTGGGATCGATCCGTTTGGCCGTCGCGCGGTAAGCCATTAACAGCTCTTCCGGCGTCTTGTAGTAGAAGCGCGGATCGGTGCGCAGGAATTGGAAGAAATCTTGCAACGAACCTTTGAAGCCCAATTGATCGATGATCCGTTGCATCTCGGCCCGAATGCGCCGAACCTCGTTGAGACCGAGTTCGTGGATCTCGCGCGGCGTCAGGTTGGTCGTCGTGTAGCGACGCGCGAAATAGGCGTACATCTCTTCGCCGTTCGGAAGCTGCCAGATGCCGACCTGATCGAGCGACGCGGGCAAATATTCACTGACGAAGAACTCTTTGAACTTTTTGAACGAAGGGATGATGTTCTCGGCGATCGCTTGACGCGCCGCTTGCGCGAGCCGCTCGCGTTCGGTTGGCGGGATCGAATCAGGGAAACGTTTGAAAGGTTTGTAGAATGGGCTCTCTTGCGGATCGGCGACGATCTGCTTGTCTATCTGCGCCGGAACGCGCTGCATGATGATCTTAGGAAGCAGCATGTGCGCGCGTATGCCTTCGCGCATGAGCGCGATCGTCTGATCCATGTAGCGCGGGAAGCTGCGCAGACGCGCGATCCAGTCTTCGTAATCCTTGACGGTGGCGAAACGGAGCGAATCGGCGAGTTCATCCGCCGTCTGAATGCCGTTGCGCTGATTGAGCGGGATCAAGTACCACTGATATTTGAAGCCTTCGACCTCTGTCTCATACTGCTTTTTGAAGAGGTCGTAATTGAGCTGATCTTGAGGCGACAATTGGCGACGATCTATTTGGGCCAAACGCGCCAACACTTCCTTGTAATGCTCATGCCGTTTGCGGATCGCGTCAAGGCTCACATCCCGCCAACGGTCGTTCCAACGTCGATCGCCGAGCAACGAAGCGCGAACCGGGTCCTGCTCCATTTGATAATCCCACTCGGCATCGAAAAGGGCATGGAGCGCTCTGGTCGCTTCATTGTTTCGATCTTGCCCGTGGATCAGTCCAACCATAAGGATGCAAGCGAAGACGGAAAGGATCCTCAAGCGCATTCGATTTCCCCCTGAATCTCGCAGAGATGCAAAGAACGAATCGGCCAAAGCATATAACAGAGAGGCTCGCGGATGAAATCGCGACGCTATTATCAGTAACAAGCGCGAATGGGATAGCTTGAAAGGCTTGAAGCGTGGCCGTTCGATCGAAGCGCGCGCTCGACTCCGCATCTTTGATCGAGCGGCCACTCTCCTGCGGAAAACTCGAGCGCTGACTTCAAGCCGAGCTTGATCATTGCTATACTTTACGAGCAACAGCCGCGAATCAGCAGGCATCACAGTTGCGAACGCTTCTCAGGTCGCTTCGCCAACGAAGAAGTAGCTATGAAGAGCGCGATCAGATTGTCCGCAACCCTACTCGTCCTATTGGCGCAAGCGGTGTCCGCGCAGCAGAACAGACAATCGAAAGCCGCCGCGCCGCCCGACGAAGGCCCGCAAACTCAAGACAGGCAAGGCGTCGAGCGCGTCTTCATCCGCCGCGTGCAGCTTCCCGTGACGGTTCTCGATAAGAAAGGGCAACCGGTGTCAGGTTTAAAGCAGAGCGATTTCCTCGTACTCGAAGACAAACAGCCCCAGCAGATCGAAAGCTTCACGGAGAGCAGCGAGTCGCTTCCGCTCTACATCGCCGTGCTTTTGGACACTTCGGCTTCGACGGCAGGCAAACTGAAATTCGAACAAGAGGCGGCGCTCAACTTCATCTACACGATCGCACGCCCCCGCCGCGATAAGGTCGCCCTCGGGACGTTCGATGATGAGGTGCGGCTTCTGCAAGATTTCACCGACCGTTACGATCTGGTTGACAAAGCCATCCGCAGCATCAAGAAGCCGGGGACGCAAACGTCGCTTTATGACGCCGTGTGGCAGTTCTGCAACGAGAAGATGCGTTCCGTGCCGGGCCGCCGCGTGATCGTCATCATCACCGATGGCGATGATACTTACAGCCGCGCGACGTTGCGCGACGCCATCGACATCGCACAGCGGACCGAGACGCTCGTCTTCGCCATCTCCACCAAAGCGGGCTTTTCCGGCGTCGTCCCCGGAGTCGAAGCGGGGACCGTCGCCGACAAAGGCGATCGCGATCTCGAACGGCTCTGCGAAGAGACCGGCGGGCGCGCCTTCTTTACGGGCGACATGCTGGCTTTGGAGCGATCCTTTTCGCGCATCGCGCACGAGCTGCGTTCGCAATACATCATCACCTATCGCCCGAGCAACGACCGTTACGATGGCAGCTTCCGCCGCATCGAGGTGAAGCTCGTGAACAATCGCGACGGGTGGAAGGTGCGCACGCGGCGCGGCTACACAGCAACTGCCGATAGCGCCAGCGCGCAATGAAAGGGTAGAAGATGAACGTCGAGCGTGGATCGCCGAAATTATGGATGGATCGCAAGAACCCTCGTCTCTCCATCGCTTTAATCGCGCTCGCCATCCTCTCTCTCGCGCTCGATGCATCCGCCGCGCAAGATCCGACACACGTGACGCGCCCGCGCCGCGTCGAAGCGCCTTCTGCTCAAACGTCTTCCGAACAGGCGGGACGCTCTCAACAGCCCGCGGGTCCAGAGCAAAATCCGCCTCAACGTCCAACACAACAAGGCGAGCCGGTCGGCGAAGACGAGGTCGTGCGCATCGAAACGGATCTGACCAACGTGCTCTTCAGCGTGCGCGATAAGAATCGCAGGTTCGTTACCACCTTGCAACGCGACGACATTCGCGTTTACGAAGATGACATCCCGCAGGAGATCTTCACCTTTGAACGGCAGACCGAACGCCCGCTCTCGCTCGCGATCTTGATCGATACGAGCCTCTCGCAAGAATTGACGCTGCCCGTGGAGAAGATGGCGGCGCGAGCCTTCGTCCGCTCGGTCATGCGCCCCGACAAGGACGAAGTCGCCGTCATCTCGTTCACAGGCGATGCGACGCTCGAGCAGGGATTGACGAGCAACGTCGAACGCATCCAACGCGCCATCGACCGCGTCAGTCTATCTGTGCCCGCAGGTTACGTCGGCGGAGGGATGACCGTGCCGGGGACGCCGCCCATCTCCGGTCACACGACTGAAGGGACGACGGCCATCTGGGATGCGATCTGGGTGACCTGCGATGAGGTTCTGGCGCAGACATCCGATCGGACCAGACGCGCGATCATCCTCCTCTCCGATGGACAGGATACGAGCAGCCGCTACAAGATCCAACAAGCGATCGATCAAGCGATCAAAACGGAGACTTCGATCTACGTCATCGGCATCGGCGACCTTTACAACTTCGGCATAGATGAGAAGGCGCTGCGGAAATTGGCTGAAAACACCGGCGGGCGCGCCTTCTTCCCGCACGATGAGAGGGAGTTGCACGCCGCCTTCGCGCAGATCCAAGAGGAGCTGCGCTCGCAGTATCTCGTCGCCTATTCACCAACGAACAAGCGGCGCGATGGCTCCTATCGTCGCGTGCGCATCGAAATCGTCAATCCCGAACTCCGCAAGCAGAAGTTACAACTCTCCTACCGACAGGGGTATTTCGCTAAAAGCGACGCGCCGCAGAGCAAGAAGAACGGCGCGACACCGTGAATTTGAAAGCCTCGACTCAGAACCTTCAGGCGCATCATCAGGCATCCGAGTTTCGCCATCAAGGTGATGACAAACCGCCACGCGACTTGCTATACTGTCCCCCGCTTTGCGGCGTTTTCGCTTCAGATCGCGGCAAAGCGGGAGTTCTCCTCGAAGTCGATCATCTCTCGTCCGAGGCGACGTCTCAAAGGATTCTTTAAAATCGCGTCAATATCGCTATGGGTAAAATCCGGATCCGCTCTTCTCTTCCTTCATCGCGCGCCGAATCCCTCGCGCCCGGTTCATGATCGCGATCGGGCGAAGCTCCTGCGATGAAGCGAACGCGATAGCGTTCACCGAGACCGGCTTCGAGTTAACCTGCAGATCGAACAGCCACGGGTTTATGAACGATCAAGCATGTCGAGCCACGGTGCTCATCGTCAACGATGAGCCAGAGACTCTGGAAGTCCTGACCGTACTGTTACAGAATGAAGGCTATCGCACCATCGGAGCAATTAGCGGCGAAGAGGCGCTCCAGCGCGCGCGCGAGGTCAATCCCGACCTGGTCATCAGCGATGTGGTCATGCCCGGCATGGATGGCATCGAACTATGTCGTCGCCTCAAAGAGGATGTGCACACGAGCAGCATCCCGGTGCTTCTGGCCAGCGCGCGCCACTCGGCGAGCGAAGCGGGAGTCAAAGGTCTCGAAGCCGGGGCCGATGATTTCCTCGAAATGCCATTTCGCCTTCAAGAGCTTCTGATCAAAACGGCCCGCCTCGTCGAAAGGAGTCGCGTCGAGCGCCACTACCGTGATCTCGTCGAACAAGCGGCGGACATCATCTTCACAGAAGACCGTCATGGGCGGTTGACGAGCATCAATCGCGCGGGGACGCTCCTTTTCGGACGCTCGACCGCGGAATTGATCGGGACGCCGACCGAGCGGCTCTTCGGCACGCCGCAGGAGGCACCTCAGGCTGAGCAACGCGAACGATCCGAGCGAGGGGTTCACCGCATCATAGACGCCAATCAATCGATCCGCTATCTCGAAGTGATCACCACGCCGATTCACGATTCGCGCGGCGAGGTGATCGGCAAACGCGGCATCGCGCGTGACATCACCGAGCGAAAGCTGCTCGAGAAACACCTAGCCCGCCAACTCGAACGCGAAGCCGTCATCGGGCGCATTACGCGCGCCGTCCACCAATCGCTCGATCCGGCAGAGGTGTTCCGCGCAGCGGTCATGGAACTGGGCCAGATCCTCGAAGCCGATCGCTGTGTGCTCTTCATCCCGGATGAGGAGAGCGGGATCGTGCGCGCCGTCGCCGAATACTCCGTGGATTGCGTCGCCCCGCCGATACGCGAATACAAGCTAGAAGATCTCGAGGAACTGCGCCGGCAGATCAAAGCCGCAGGCTTCCTCGCCAGCGACGATGCCGCTAACGATCCACGACTGAGCTCGATCTACGAACGTTTCTTGCTCAAATCTGGGATCCGCTCGGTGCTTTACGCGGCGATCAAAGTGGGCGAAGACATGCACGGCGCCTTCGCCATCTCGACCGTCAGATGTGTGCGCCGCTGGAGCGAGATGGATATCGCGCTCGCCTGCGCCGTCGCCGAACAGACAGGTTTAGCCATCCGCCAAGCTCAGCTCTACCAGCAGGCCAACGCCGCTTCCATGCGCGAAGCGTTAATCAATCGCCTCGGCCAAACGATTCGCGCGTCGCTCGATCTTCCCGAGATACTTCACACGGCGACCCATGAGCTGGGGCGTGCGCTCGGAGTGTCGCGCGTGCACTTGAGCTTGTATGAAACCAATTCCGAAAAGCTGCTCCACGAATACACATACGCGACCGATGGGACGAGCGCTCGACCGGAAAGCGAGGGGCATCTCGTGGAATCGATCCGGCGACGCTTGAAAGTTGAACTTCAACCGCTCATCTTCGATGAACTGAGAACGGACGGCGAGCGCGATGAAGCATGTCAGATCCTCACGGAATGCGGCGCGCGCGCGGCGATCTTCTATCCGCTCATCATCCAAGAGAACTTTCGCGGCATCCTGTCAATCTATCAACTCGACCGCGCGCGGCGTTGGAGCAAAGACGAACTGACGTTGATCGAAGCCGTCACCGCGCAACTTTCGACGGGGATCGCGCATGCGGAGACGTTCGGCATGGTGGCCCATGCCAAACGCGAATGGGAAGTGACTTTCGATGCGATGTCCGATGGGATCTTCATCTTCGACGCGCAGAAGAGGCTCGCGCGCGTCAACCGCGCCGGAGCGGCGCTGGAAGATTCATGGCCGCACCTGCTGATCGGACGTCGCTGCTGCGACGTTCTGCGCTCCGCCGATCAGACCTGTCTCGTCGAACGAACCTTCCATGAAAAGCGTCGCATCGTTCAAGAGTACATTCTAGAAAGCTCTGTCCGCCCGCTCCTCGTCATAGCCGAACCTCTGCTCGACGAGCACGGGCAAGTCAACGGAGTGATCTGCACGGCACGCGATCTGACCGAACTGCGCGAAGCGCAAGCGACGGCGCGGCAGCAACAGGCGCTTTTGCTCAGCGTCCTGCAGACCTCACGCGAAGCGATCTATGCCACCGATGCCGAAGGGCGCGTGCAGTGGGGCAATCGCGCCGTCTTCGAACTGATCGGGCGCACGGGGGATGAATTGATCGGACGCCATATCGGCGATTTCATCCACGAGGATGATCGCGAGCTCGTGCGGCGCTGCATCCAAAAGACTCTCGATGGTCAATCGCAGTCCTATGAAGCGCGCTATTGCTCCGCCGACGGCAGCGTGCGCAGCGCGCTCGTCACCTGCACCCCGCTGCGCGTCGATGAGCAGATCACCGGCATCCTCTGTTTCGCTCACGATATCACCGAACAGAAGCAACAACGCGAACGTCTGGCGCAGGCCGAAAAGCTTCGCGCGCTCGGCCAACTCGCCTTCGGCGTCGCGCATGACTTCAATAATGCGCTGGCCGCGATCCTCGGACGAACTCAACTGATGCGCCGCTATATAGACGACCCGAAGCTCCTTCAAAGCCTGGATGTGATTCAAACCGCCGCCGAGGACGCCGCCGCCATCACCCGTCGCATTCAAACCTTCGCTCGCCAATCTCCGCTCGAGAGATTTGAACGGCTCGACGTCGCCCTGCTCGTGCTCGACGCCATCGAGATCACGCGCACACAATGGGAAGACGAGGCTCATGCGCGCGGCGTGAACTACGATGTGAAGATGCAGATGCCGAACGATCTGTTCGTCGCCGGCAACGCTTCCGAACTCCGCGAAGTCTTCGTCAATCTGATCATCAACGCGATCCACGCGATGCCGAACGGCGGACGTCTCGCCATCTCAGGCGAACGGCGCGACAATCAGATCGTTCTGCAATTCAGCGATGAGGGGATCGGCATCCCTGCCGACTCCCTCGAAAGGATCTTCGAACCTTTCTACACAACAAAAGGCGTGCATGGGACCGGATTGGGTCTCTTCGTCAGCTATGGGATTATCGAACGCCACCGCGGCCTGATCGAAGTCGAATCGGAAGTCGGACGCGGCACGACCTTCACCATCAAACTTCCGGCCACCTGCGCCACAGCCCCGAAGAGACGCAAGCGGCGGCGAGAGATGACAGAATCGCTCTGCATACTCGTCGCCGATGATGATCCAGCCGTGCGCGAAACGCTCGCCGATATGCTCACCGCAATGAACCATCGCGTCGTCGAAGTAGACGGCGGACACGCCGCGTTCGCCGCGCTGGCCACGCAGCCTTTCGATCTAGTCTTCACCGACCTTTCGATGCCCGAGATAGATGGTTGGCAGTTGGCGCGTACCATCCGCCGCCATCAACCGGAGATAGGCATCATCCTCGTCACCGGATATGGGTATGACGCCCTCGCCCAAACGGAAGAGAGGAACCTAGTCGACGGCGTCATCGCCAAACCGTTCAACTTCGACGAACTGGCCGAGATCATCGCCCAAACGATCGAACGCCGCAACGCCATCCTCGCCTCGTTCGACGATCGTTTGACGGGAGAGGTCGAAACGGCGCTGGACCATACGAGCAACTGAAATTGAAACCGCTCGTCATTGAAGAGGGGCGGTGGCTGACGCCACCACCCCCACTTCTCGCTGATTGCTTTCCCCCTTGTTCAATCGTTGCCCGCCCGAAGCTGAAGGCGATCAACCGCGCCTCTTTATCCGAAACTCCCTCTGCGGCACCGGCAACTCCTCGATCGTGTAGTTGGAAGGGACCTCGAAAAGCGAGCGATCCGGCTCGCCGCGTTTGATGTTCGTCAATCTATAGGTCGTCTCACCAAAACGCGGATCGCTGTGTCGCGTCATCACGACCATCTGCAACTCGGGCGAATACCAGCGCTCGAAGACGACCTCAATCGGCCTCTCGTTCCCGATCGCGCCCGCCGGAATGGTCAGCGTAAGGCGCGTGCCCTCGGCTTCGACGCCTTCGATCACCTGCTTGCCGAGCGATTCGCTTTTGACCTCTTCGGAACCGAACTTTTCGCTTGGTCCTACCGCCGTGATCGTAGAGATCGGTCCGGGCGGCGGTAGAGGCGTGGCATCCGGCCCCGGCTTCCCCTCACCGTGCGGCGGCGGACTCATCGGACCGAGGTCTTTGGGCAACTCGAGGAAAGCGTGCTTACGCGCCGTATTCGTTCGCGGGTCGAGGATGTAGTTGACCTTCGCCACCGGATCGCTGATGAAGATCAGATGCAGCGGCTCAACTTTCGCCGGAAACGGGCCGATCATGTCCAACACCTGCTCGCGCCGCACGCGCCCCTCGCCATCTCGATAGATGGTCGCCGTCGAACGCCGCGCGATGCGATTCCCGTCGGCTAATGTCTGGACCGATTCCGTCACTTCCTCCGCGGCAAAAGGGGCGCCTTTGACGATCTTATTGAAGCTCATCTCGGATGAGATGAAGACGAATGTTCCACTGGCCGGACCTGGGCCGGTCTGAACGCTGACATACCGCTTCTCGGGCGGCCAGCCTTTCGCCCCTTGATCCTGCGCTTTGGCGAAGCTGACAAACGACACGAGCAATAAAGATGAGATCATGACGGCATATCTCTTCACACATGGGGTCGAGTTCGACAGTCTCATAAGTTTCATGCCTCCGTTCGATTGACTAGCTTTCAACGCACAAACCGCACGGCACGCGCCAGTCCATCAGCGCCGATGACGACATCAGCCCTCACCCACTCTCCGGATCGCTCTGCGTTTATCGGCCACCCTAAAGAGACCAGAGCCGCGCGCGGGAGCTCTACGCGCACGATCTGACCGCTCTCGAACGGGAGAAGTTCAGGCGGCACGAGCGGAATGAATTCCGTCGCGATCTCTCCAGCGATCGAATCCCCATCGATCGCTCTTCTTCCCGGCGCGCGCTCTCTCCGTTGCCGAAGCGATTCGCCCCTTCTGACTCCTTTCCTCACCACATTGAGCGAACCCTTCTTTGAAACGGCCTTCTCAGGCACGACGGACTCGATTGCGGGCGACCCGCTTGCCCGCAACTCATGCCGCTCGGCCCGCGCCGCACGCTCATCCTGAACGGACTGTGACCGATTCGATCCCGATTGTCTGTATGCGATGAGGAGACCGGTGACAAATAGAGCGCAAACGGCCAACAGCCAAGCGTAGCGCAAGGATCGCGCTCTTGCCGGAAGAGATCCGATCGCCACACGCTCCTTCGAAGCGAAATGCTGGCGGAAGGCGATGACCAGATCTCGTTCTAGTTCTTCCGGCACGCCATCACGCTCATCTTCGACCGCCAGCCCGTGGAGCGCGAGCGCAAGCGCTTGCGCGCTCGCGAGTCGCCGCGCGCACTCTGCGCATTCGGCAGCATGCGCGAGCGCAGCTTCGAATCGTTCAGCGTCCGCCGGGCGATTGCGCACCAGATCGTGCACTGACGAAGCGAACTTTTTGCACCTCAAGCGTAACATCTCTTCGTCTCCACCGGAGCGCTTGTGGAAGAGCCCAATCTTTCGCTGAGCAACGCACGCGCCCGATTGAGCCGCGAACGTATCGTTCCGACTGCGCATCCCAGCGCCGCAGCCGCCTCCGCATAGCTCATCCCATGCAGATCACAAAGGATCACAACTTCGCGATAGTGCACGGGCAAAGCGAGGATCGCGCGGCGCACGCGCGCAACCGTTTCGGCGCGTTCCATCTCGGCAAACAGATCGCCCGCTTCGACCTGATCGAGCGCGCCATCGCCATCTTGCATCGTCACGAAGGATGACGCGCGCTCGATGGCACGCCGCACCAGATTTCGCGTCATCCCGTAAAGATAAGCCGGAAACGATCCCCGATCCGCATCGAACCTTTCCGCCTCGCGGATCAACGCCAGGAAGACATCTTGCGTCACGTCCTCGGCAATCGAAGTCGAGCCGCTCATCTGACGGGCGAACCGGTAAACACAACCGCTCCACCGCCTGTAGAGCGTCACGAAAGCCTCTTCGTCTCCCGCGGCCATGCGCCGAAGCAGGTCCTGATCGCTGAGAATTTCGGCTGCCATCGGATCGCCTTTTCGTCAGATAATTCCCCGCGAGGCGTGGAAAAGTTCCAAAATTCGCCAGCCATCGCGCCTTCGCTTCTGTTATACTCGAACCCGAAGTTGGATGCAGGGAACGATCTCAAAAGACGCTTCCCCTCGAACGCGCGCGGCGAAGATTCGCGAGCGCGCCCTCAATCTGGGCTTTCACAAAGTCGGGATCGCACGCGCCGAACCGCTCACCGAAGAGCGAGCGCGGCTCGAGGAGTGGTTGGCGCGTGGATTTCACGCGACGATGCAATGGATGGCGCGCGATACGGAACGCCGCGCGGATCCGCGCCATCTTCTGCCTTCGGCAAAATCGGTTGTCGTCGTCGCGCTCAACTACTACACGCCCCACGAGCATGATGAAGATCCCGATCGAGGGAAGATTTCGCGTTACGCTTGGGGCGACGATTACCATGAGATCATCGGCGACAAATTGCGCACGCTGCTCGATTGGATCAGAGCCGAATGGCCTGAGGCTGAAGGGCGCATCTGCGTCGATGCCCAGCCGACGATGGATAAAGCGTGGGCCGTCCGCGCCGGATTGGGCTGGATCGGCAAACATTCGAATCTGATCACGCGCGAATATGGATCATGGGTCTTCTTGGGCGAACTACTGCTCAATCTGGAGCTGGAACCAGACGTTGGTCCAGCAGAAGATCACTGCGGCACCTGCACGCTCTGCCTAGAAGCTTGTCCGACCGGGGCGATCGTCGAACCGCGCGTAGTCGATGCGAACCGATGCATCTCGTATGCGACGATCGAACTCCGCGCCGCACAAATCCCCGAGGAGATCGCGCGCAATTTGCGCGGTTGGCTTTACGGTTGCGACATCTGCCAAGACGTCTGCCCGTGGAATCGCTTCGAAAAACCGACCGATGAGCCGCGCTTCGAACCGCGATACGGACAAACGACGTTGCCGCTTGCTGAAGTGATCGCGATGGATCATGAAACGTATGTCGCGCGGTTCCGCCGCAGCCCCATCAAACGAGCTAAACTCGCCGGATTGCAACGAAACGCGCGCGCGCTTCGAAACAGAAGCGGCGATTAGAGCGCCGCCGCCTCGCGCGAAGAACAGGCCAATCGAACTCAAACGTTAGCCCCCAATCGAGGATCGAAAGATGAGCCTTTCGCCTTGCACTTTCGCCATTCCCATGTTGATAATTATGGGTTTCCAAACTAACGCGACCGATTAGGAGGAGATTGAATGGGTAAAGGAGATTTGCGGACCAGGCGTGGGAAGCTCTTCCGCGGCACTTACGGTAAATCGCGCCCGAGGAAGAAAAAGAAGAAAGCGGCGGCGCAAAAGCTTCAATCCGCAACCGCTCAACCTCCCGCGACGGAGAACCGCGCCCAGCAAGCCGAAAGCTAAGTCCAAATAGTCGCCCTCTGAGAAGCGCCGGGCCGCCCGAGCGCAAGGCGAATCTTGCGCTTCCGCCATTTCCGCAGCTCGGCGCTTCGGGCGGTTCCGTCAACTCTGCCTCACTCTTCCATCGAATGATCCGAGCGTGATATGCTCGCAGACGGCTTCCCCCAATCCACCTTCCCCCGCAGTACGAAGCCTATTTGAGGAGAAGGACCATGTCACGTTTTAACCTTTTCGCGATCTTCGTCGCGATCGTCGCGTTTTTCAACTCCTGTCAGCAACAGACGCCGATCAACAATGCGAACCTGAGCACGACGAACGCCAACACCTATGCCGGTCCAGTCGAATCGCCGAGCCCGCCGATCGAAGCGCGCGAACCGGACACCTACAGCGCGACCGTCACCTTGACGGCCCAAACGGCGGGCAGCGAGCGCGTGCTCGGCATTCCGCCTTTGACTTTCGAAGTGTCGCGCGACGGCGACTATCGGCGTTACGCTTTCCGCTTGCCTAACGGTGAACAGGTCATCTACCTGGACCGCGGCGACCAACGTTACCTCCTCTTGCCCGATCGGCGACAGTACGTCGAATTGAATCGTGAAACGATCGGGTTCGAAGTGCCCCGCGTGATGACGCCAAGCGAGATGGTTGACGAACTGCGACGGCGCGGCGGTTATGAGCGCGTCGGCGAAGAGGAGATCAATGGGCGCACCGTCATCAAGTATCGCTATGCGACGACGACGCGCACCGACACGCAGGCGGGCAATGTGCAGGCTGAGAACTTCGTCTACGTCGATAAAGAGACCGGGCTTCCGCTCCGCTCCGAACTCTTCTCCGAAGCCGAACGCGAAGTGCAAGGCGTCAAAAGCGTGCGCATCGTCGCCGAGATGCGCGATCTCAGGATCGCGGCGGATCCGAAACTCTTCGAGGTCCCGCAAGGCTTCGCGCGCGTATCCGGCGAACAGGTGAAGCAACAGATCGATGCGCTCGCCGCATTGATAAGCGCCACATTACAAGGTATCGCGCAAGCCGCGGCGCAACCATCGCCGACCGCGTCGCCGACAGGCCGATGAACGGTTCGCGACCGCTTTCGGCGCCGAAAGCGAGGCTGAAAGCGATCGCCTTCGATGATGGCGGATATCGAATGATTTTGCGGTCTATGCGCCGCAAACCTTACGAGGAGGATAGCAGATGAGATATGCGCTCGTTCTCCTGTTAGGCGCGCTCGTCGGTGGGGCGCTCGTCTATTTTCTGCTCGCCAATGCTCTTTACGCGAGAAAGCTTCCCGATCTGCCTCCGCCCCATCTCGACGAGGGCGAAGATTCAACCGTCGCCCACATCACGTTCGACGAACGATTCTTCAATTCGGCACTCGAGACCATCTTCAAAGAGATCGGCGCGCCGACGTTCCGCCTAGCGGCGAATGGCAGCGCGCCGCAACTTATCGGCGTTCAGGACAGCGCTTGCCCGAGCCAGATCACCATCATGCCAGAGGGGACGAACACGCGCACCTTTGTTCGCTTGACCGATGGTAAGATCGCCGTCCCTCTCGCTTTCGTCGGCAATTACAACGTCTTCGGGCGTTGCCTGAATTTCCGCGGTTCGGCGCAAACCGATTTCCAACTTCGCTTCGACCCGACTCGACAAATACTCTACGGGCAACTCAACGTTGAAGGCGTCTCGCCCGAAGGTATTTCGCCCGCGTTCGCCGGGCTGATCACGCTTCTAGTGCAACGCGCGCTTAACGAGCGAGTCAATCCGATCGCGATCCTGCACGGCGAGCAGCTAGCCCTCGATCTACCGGTACAAGCCGCAGGCGGCAGTTTGCGCGCGCGCGTCAAAGACATTCGCGCCGAGACGGGCGATGGGACATTGCGATTGAATATCGTTTACGATTTCAATGGGCATCGCTCTCCCGTAAAATGATGTCCGGCGAAGATAGACCACTACACGCGCACCATTTGAGCGTTCGATGAAACTCCTCGTCCCACTGCTGTGCCTCTTTTCGATGTGCACCGTGATCTATGCTGCGGGATCCTCTTCGCTGCTCGAACCGGGAATAAGCCGCGAACTGGCAGAGTTTCGCGCCGCGCGCTACCGCCACGTCCGGTACGACCTGCGCATAGAGCTGAGTCCGATGGCCGAAAACCTTCGCGGCGAGGAGGAGATTCGCGTCACGCTCGATAGGGTGACCGGCCCACTTATACTCGACTGGCGCATCGATCCTCGCCAAGGTCGCTCACCGGCTCGCGTATGGGACCTCATCGTTAACGGTCGCGCCGTCACGGTCAATCACGTCCAAGATCACATCGCGATTTCACAAGAACATCTGACCGCGGGGGAGAACATCATAAAGCTCGCCTTTGAATCGCCGATCAGCGCTTCCGGCAGTGCCGTCACGCGCTACATCGATCATGAAGATGGCAGCGAATATCTTTACACGCTCTTCGTGCCAGCCGATGCCAGCACCGTTTTCCCCTGTTTCGATCAACCCGACTTGAAAGCCCGCTTCCGCCTCCGCGTCACGCTACCGCGAGATTGGCAGATCATCTCGAACACCGATCCGGAGAGCGTTTCGTCCGAAGCGAACGTAAAGCAGGTCCGCTTCGCGGAGACAGCGCCGATCAGCACCTATCTCTTCGCCTTCGCCGCTGGCCCATTCGCCGAATTTCGCGATGAGAAGTCACCATTCGATACGCGCGTCTACGTGCGCCGATCAAGGCGCGAGCGCGCGATCAAAGAGATGGATGAGATCTTCCGTTTGAACCGCGAGGCCTTGGAGTTCTTCGCTCGCTACTTCGCTCATCCCTATCCGTTCAAGAAATACGATCTGGTCATCGTGCCCGAATTCGCTTACGGCGGGATGGAACATGCGGGCGCGACCTTTTTACGCGAAGAGGCGATCCTCTTCCCTTCCGACCCGACGGCCAACGATCTACTGTCGCGCGCCGAAGTGATCTTCCATGAAGCAGCCCACCAATGGTTCGGCGATCTCGTGACGATGCGTTGGTTCGACGATCTGTGGCTCAAAGAAGGATTTGCGACCTTCATGGCCTATAAGGCAATCGAAGCGCTCTTGCCACATAGCAACGCTTGGAAAGCCTTCTATCAAAGGACCAAACCGGCTGCCTACGCGACCGATGCGACCAAGGGGACGACGCCGATCTATCAAGAGATCGCGAACCTTTCGGCAGCTAAATCAGCCTACGGCAACATCGTCTATCGCAAAGCCCCATCGATGCTTCGCCAGGCCGAGTTCTTCCTCGGATCGGAGGTCTTCCAGCGCGCCATCCGTTCGTTCGTCAACGAATACGCCTTCGGCAATGCGACTTGGTCTGATCTGGTGCGCGCCTTCGAACGCGCTTCCGGGCGCAAACTCGACCGCTGGGCTGCGGCTTGGGTGAAGAAGCGCGGCATGGCTGACGTTCGCGTCAGTCTGGCGTTGGACCAACGCGGGCGCATCGCCAAACTTACGCTCACTCAACATGACATCCTCAACGAAGGCGGCATGTGGCCGATGCGACTGAAGCTTCTTCTCGCCTATGATGCGCCGCTTGCGCCAAAGGTGCTGACCGTCATGCTCGAAGACGCTCGACAAACGCCCGTGCCCGAAGCGACGGGACTCCCTCGCCCGCTATACATCTTCGCCAACTACGAAGACTACGGCTATGGCCGTTTTCTGCTCGATCGAGAGAGTCGCGAAGCGGTGATCGAAAGACTCGGCGCGATCGAGGATGATTTCCTTCGCGCGCTGTTGTGGGGCGCGCTCTGGGATAGCGTGCGCGAAGCCGAGCTGGCACCGATGAGGTATCTCGAGCTTGGGCTCAAGCTGCTTGCGCGCGAACGCGATGAGGTGACGGCCCAGAGCATCTTGAATCGCATGCAGATCGCTTTCAATCGCTATCTCTCTGACGCGCAACAGCGCGCCATCGCCCCGCGCTTGGAATCTTTTCTCGCAGAACAGGCGCAACTCGCCCCGTCGCTGGGATTGCGAATCACCTATTTTCGCGCCTTCCAAGCAGTGGCGATGACCGACGCCGGTCGCGGTTTCCTCAAGAGGCTACTGCGCGGCGAAGTCTCCATTCCCGGGATGACGCTGCGCTCGCGCGACCGCTTCGCGATCATCACAGCTCTTCTCGCGCGCGATGACCCGGACGCTTCTGCGTTTCTCGAGGAGGAGAGCCGTCAGGATAGAACGGACGATGGTCGGCGCTATGCTTACGCTGCGCGCGCTGCGCGCAAAGACGAAGATGTGAAGCGCGAGTATTTCAACGCCTACTTGAATGATGAGAAGCTACCTGAAAGCTGGATCGAAGCGAGCCTCCCCTCCTTCAACACCATCCATCAAGCGGAACTTACCTTGCCTTATCTCGAACCCGCATTGCAACAACTGCCGCGCTTGAAACGGACGCGCAAAATCTTCTTCGTCAACAACTGGCTCGCCGCCTTCATCGGCGGTCAATGCGATGAACGCGCGATGACGATCGTGCAAAAGTTCCTCGAGCGAGAACACTCGCTCGATCCAGATCTTCGTTTGAAAGTGCTCGAAGCGGCTGATGAACTCGAACGTTGCGTGCGCATAAGAAGAACGTTCGCTACGCCCTGAAAACTTGCGTCAAAGAACCGCAGGCTCGCTCGTTCAATCGGCAGATCAGGTCGGAGCTAGCACGCGCATCATCGCCTCATGGATCAATCCATTACTTGCAAGGACCGGCGCGTAGTAGCTCGAGAACGGATGCCCTGCATAATCGGTCACACGCCCGCCGGCTTCTTCAACGAGCAAAACTCCAGCCGCCACATCCCACGGATTCAGCCCTTCTTCCCAGAAGCCGTCGAAGCGCCCGCAAGCGACATACGCGAGATCGAGCGCGGCGCTGCCATCACGTCTGACGGCCTGCGCCGTCATGATGAAATTTCGAAAGTGGCCGATTAACTCGCCGCGTTCGCGCACGTCGTAGGGGAATCCTGTGCAGAGCATCGCTTTGCTTAAATCTTCGACATCGGAGACGCGCACTCTTCTGCCGTTCAACGTCGCGCCCGCGCCGCGCTCGGCGGCGAACAACTCGTCGCGCATCGGATCATAGACGACGCCGAGCACGATCTCGCCTCGATATTCGAGCGCGATGGAAACGGCGAAGACCGGATAGCCGTGCGCATAGTTGGTCGTCCCATCGAGCGGATCCACGATCCAAACGTAATCGCTCCCGCGTTCGACTGACGCGCCTGACTCTTCCGCGAGAATGGCATGCCGCGGGTAGTAGCTTTTGATGCGTTCGATGATGAAGCGTTCGGAAGCGAGATCCGCTTCCGTTACGAGATTTATCTCACCTTTGTGCGAAACTTCGGTGACGCGCCCGAAGCGCTCGGCCAAGATGTGCCCCGCCTCGCGCGCTGTTTGAACTGCAAAATCGAGCAAGTTTCAGCTAATCCCTCCGTCCTTAAAGACTATTCGAAAAGGCGCCGTCGCAGTGAATCAATCGCTGCGCGGCGATCAATTAAAGATCTCTCGCCAAGGCGCACTCGCTCGCCTTAGCACGACGCCGCGCTGAATAGAACGGAAGCGCATCTTTCGCGGCGCTTCTAGATCCGTCAAACGCAAGCCCTGCATTTAAAGCATGGGGATTTTGATCCCCTTCTGCCGAGCCGTCTCGATCGCCTCATCGTAACCGGCATCCACGTGGCGCGCGACGCCCAAACCAGGATCGTTCGTCAGGACGCGCTCGATCCGACGCGCGCTTTCGTCCGTGCCATCAGCGACCGTCACTTGTCCGGCGTGCAGGCTGTAGCCTATGCCGACGCCGCCGCCGTGATGGAACGAGACCCAACTTGCTCCGCTCGCGGTATTGAGCAATGCGTTCAAGATGGGCCAGTCGGCGACCGCATCCGATCCATCCTTCATCCCCTCCGTTTCGCGAAAAGGCGAGGCGACCGATCCGGCATCGAGATGATCGCGCCCGATCGCCACCGGCGCCTGAAGTTCGCCGCGCCGGACCAGTTCATTGATCGCTTCGCCCATCTCCGCTCGTTCGCCGTAACCGAGCCAGCAGATGCGCGCCGGCAACCCTTGAAACCTCACGCGCTCGCGCGCTAACCGCAGCCACCGGGTCAACGTTCGATCCTCAGGGAAAAGCTCGAGCGCCAAATCATCCGTGCGCTGTATGTCGCGCGGATCGCCCGACAGCGCGACCCAGCGGAAGGGACCGCGCCCCTCGCAAAAGAGCGGGCGTATATATTCGGGCACGAATCCCGGAATCTCGAAAGCATCCGCGACGCCAGCATCGAAAGCCTGCTTGCGTATGTTGTTGCCGTAGTCGAAAGCGACGGCTCCAGCCCGCTTCAAAGCGAGCATCGCTTCGACATGCCGCGCGATGGATTCCAAAGATCGTTTGACGTAACCTTGCGGATCGCGCTCACGTAACCGCGCCGCTTCTTCCAAGCTCAACCCAGCCGGGACGTAACCGTTCAGCGGATCGTGCGCGCTCGTCTGATCCGTGACGGCATCGATCGGCACGCCGCGCCGGACCAGTTCGGGAAGAACTTCGGCGCAATTTCCGACGAGGCCGATCGAAAGGGCGCGCTTCCGCTGACGCGCCTCTTCGCACAGACGCAACGCTTCGTCTAAATCCTCGACGAGCAGATCACAGTAACCGGTGCGCACGCGCCGCGCGATCCGTTCGCGCTCCACTTCGATCCCGAGGAAGACTGCGCCGTTCATCGTCGCCGCCAGCGGCTGCGCGCCGCCCATCCCGCCCATGCCCCCCGAGACGATGAGTCTGCCGGAAAGATCGCCGCCAAAATGCTTTTCGCCCATCGCGGCGAACGTCTCGAACGTCCCCTGCACGATGCCCTGCGTGCCGATGTAGATCCAAGAGCCGGCGGTCATCTGACCGTACATCATCAAACCCTTACGCTCAAGCTCGTGGAAGTGTTCCCAGGTGGCCCACGCGCCGACTAAGTTGGAATTGGCGATGAGCACGCGCGGCGCCCAGTCATGCGTGCGAAAGATGGCGACGGGCTTGCCAGATTGGACCAGCAAAGTTTCATCGTTTTCGAGCCTTTGCAACTCGCGCACGATCGCCTCGAACGACGCCCAATCGCGCGCCGCACGTCCACGCCCGCCGTAGACGACGAGATCTTCGGGCCGCTCGGCGACCTCTGGATCGAGGTTGTTCATCAAACAGCGCAGCGCTGCTTCTTGGTGCCACCCTTTGCAACTCAGTTGCGCGCCGCGCGGCGCCCGCACAACCCTTTGCATGGTCATCGACTCCCCTCTATTACTGCACACTCTGATTTCGCCATCTTCACAACCATCGAGTCAAAACGGAAGCGTCCGCTTGCCCGCCGCTTGCTGACGCAATTGCTCGATGATGGAACGAATCGCTGGAGCGAAGCTCCCATTGGGCGCAAGCTCCAAGTACTTCTCGTAGGCGGCGATGGCCTCTTTATACCTCTCCATCTTCTCATACGCTGCGCCGAGCAACTGGTAGAGTGCGGGTTCCGTATCGAAGAGCTGCGCGATGGCGCGTTTGAACGACGCTGCGGCTTCTTCATACTTCCCTTGATCCTCGAAGATCAGCCCGATGCCGGTATAGGCTTCAGGTTGGAACCCTCGCCCTTCGCGGATCGCGCGCCGGTAAGCAGCGAGCGCGGCCACATAATCGCCCGTCGCGCGCATGATGCGACCTTCGACCGCCGAGGCTTCCGGATAGATGGGCCGCACGCGACGCGCCGCGTTGATCTCTTCGAGCGCCGCATCGTATTCGCCAAGCTCCATGGCGACGCGCGCTAGCCCGACGTGAGCTTGCGCGAAACGCGGTCGCAATCTGAGGGCCTGACGGTAAAGCTCTGCGGCGCGGCGTCGATCATCTTCGCTCTTCGCCCTCTCGCGGAGCTCCTCGGCTTGTTGAAAGGCGAGTTCCGCTTCATCGTCCGTCGGCACGAGGATGACGCGCACCGGACCGCGCGTTGGCACGCGCACCTGCAAGGCTTTCTCCTTGAAACCGCGAGCTCGTACGCGCAAAGTGTAAGCGCCGCGCGGGACGCGACGGATGATGAGCGCGCCCATCGCATCGGTGACGCCACAGCGCACGTCGTTCAACCAAACGACGGCGTTCGGCTGCGTGCGCACGACGAGCGTTGAAACTCCAAGCGGCGCAGCGCTTTTGCGTTGCGCCGCGCTCGCGCCCCCAAACACGAGCGCGCAACAGATCAGCCCCAAGAGCCGCCCCTTCGAAAAGCTCACTCTCGTCAAGACGTATGCGCCCATCGCGCCTTTACGATAACCCGTTACGCGGCTTGGATTCCAATGCGGAGACGCCCACTACAAATTGAACTTCCATCTTCCGCTGGCACAATCTGTTGTATCCACCGACGCCATCCCCCTTGACTATGGTGACGCCGTCGTCTATATTCATGCGCGCTCTCGTTCTTTAAAACACGAATGCGGTTTGGTGCCCCGTAGAGGGTGAAAAGGGAATTCCGTGCGATGCGGCGACATCAAATCGGAAGCTGCCCCGCAACTGTGATCTCGATCTCGCGTGCGGCGAGATAAAAGTCCCCGATCTCGAAAGCCACTGTCCGCTGGATGGGAAGGCCGATCGGGGATCGAGAAAGCCAGGAGACCTGCCAAACCGCCAGAGGCAAAGGCCTTCGAGGGGAGGCGCTTGCGAGTCTCGATAGCGGGCGACGCTCCGCCATCGCGAGTTTACGGTTGTCGGGCCACACCCCATCCCGACCGGAAGAGGTCACGCCAAAAGGCTCGACATAGCACAGGGGCGCGCTCGCAGACGATGAAAGTAAAGCGTGGCCCCGCCTCTTTGAAGGCGGGGCTTTTTCATCTTCAGAGGCGAGGCAAAGATGTTGGCAGAGACCGAAGCGGGCGAGACGCGAATCGTCGAAATGGTCTTTCCTAATCAAACGAACCACTATGGGACGCTCTTCGGCGGCCACGCCTTGCGTTTGATGGACATGGTCGCGTTCATCACCGCTTCGCGCTTCGCCCGGCAAACGATGGTGACCGCCTGTTCGGAGCGCGTGGACTTTCAAGCTCCCATTCGCCAAGGCCAGATCGTCGAACTCACCGGGCGCGTGATCGCCACAGGGCGCACGTCGGTCACAGTGGAGGTTGAAATGTACGCTGAAGAGCTTCTCACCGGCAAGCGCGATTTGTGCACGCGCGGGCGTTTCATACTCGTCGCCGTAGATGAGCATCAACGTCCTGTCCCGCTCCGAAAGACCTTGAACTCAAAGACCGCTTCGCTTTCCGCAACTGAGGGCGCGGACCAGCAATCCACCTAGGAGAAAAGAAGATGCCCATCGAAAAGATCAAGAAACGGACGCAAGAGGTCGTCGATTTCGATCGCACGAGAATAGAACTGGCGATGAAAAAAGCCTTCATCGCCACGAGAGTGGCCGCCTCCGATGAAGAGATCGCCGCCATCACCGACAAAGTGATCGAGGATCTGGAGCGGCGCTTCGTCGAGAGCTTTCCCGGCGTGGAAGATATTCAAGACGTGGTCGAAAGGAAATTGAGCGAAGCCGGCCATTTCGAAGTCGCCAAAGCATACATCCTCTATCGCAAAGAACGCGAGCGCGTGCGCCTTGCGCGCCGGCGCGAACTGCTGGAGCGACTGCGGCGAAGCGAAATCACCGTTCGCAAACGTAACGGCGCGGCTGTCCCCTTCGATTTGAGCGAACTTGAGGCGAACGTGCAACGATACGCCTCGCTCTTCCCCGAAGCCAAGATCGATGTCGCGGAGATCGTCGATGAGACCTGTTTGAACCTGTATGACGGGGTATCGGCGAGCGAGATCAACCGCGCCATCGTCCTTGTGCTCCGCGCGCGCATCGAACGCGATCCCATCTATTCGCAACTGGCGGCGCGCGTGCTGTGGAACGATCTTCGCAAAGAAGTGCTCGGCGTAGACGAATTCGCCGCGGAGTTCGCTGACAGGTATCGCCAACATTTGAGACGCGCCATCGAATCGGGCGTGCGCGCTCGCCGTATCGATCCGCGGCTTCTCGAATTCGATCTCGAACGTTTGAGCGCAAGCCTAGCTCCGGAGCGCGATTCGCTCTTTGAGTTCATCGGCGCGCAAACGCTTTACGATCGCTATCTGCTGCGCGACCACGAGCAACGGATCTTGGAACTCCCGCAACATTTCTGGATGCGCATCGCGATGGGACTGGCGCTCAATGAAGCGGACCGCGAAGGGCGCGCCATCGAATTCTACGACTTGATGTCGAAGCTGCTGTACGTCCCATCGACGCCGACGCTCTTTCACGCCGGCACGACCCATCCGCAGATGAGCTCATGTTACATCACGACGGTGGAAGACGATCTCACGCACATCTTCAAGTGCATCGGCGATAACGCGCAGCTTTCCAAATGGTCCGGCGGAGTGGGCAATGACTGGACCAACATCCGCGGCACCGGCGCGCTGATCCGCAGCACCAACGTCCCGAGCCAAGGCGTCGTGCCGTTCCTCAAGATCGTCGATGCGACCACGGCGGCGATCAATCGCAGCGGCAAGCGGCGCGGCGCGACCTGCGTCTATCTGGAGACGTGGCACTACGACATCGAAGACTTCCTCGAACTCAGAAAGAACACGGGCGACGAGCGCCGTCGCACGCACGACACGAACACGGCCAACTGGATCCCGGATCTGTTCATGAAGCGCGTCATCGAAGATGGCCAGTGGACGCTTCTTTCGCCCGACGAAGCGCCCGATCTTCATCACACGTATGGACGCGACTTCGAACGGCGTTATCTCGAGTATGAGCGGCGCGCCGAGCGCGGCGAGATGCGGCTGTGGCGGCAAGTGTGCGCGCGCGACCTGTGGCGCAAGATGATCAACATGCTCTTTGAGACGGGCCACCCGTGGATCACTTTCAAGGATCCGTGCAACATACGCTCGCCGCAAGATCACGCCGGCGTGGTCCACTCTTCCAACCTCTGCACGGAGATCACGCTCAACACATCGCGCGAGGAGACGGCCGTCTGCAACCTCGGTTCGATCAACCTCGCGCGTCACGTCGCAGGCCGGGCGATCGATTGGGCGCAGCTTGAGCGCACGGTCAAAACAGCCATGCGCATGCTCGATAACGTCATCGACCTGAACTTCTACCCGACCGTGGAAGCCGAACGCGCCAATCTCAAGCATCGCCCCGTCGGGCTTGGCATCATGGGGTTGCAGGATGTCCTTTACATGCTCGACTGCGATTTCGAGAGCGAGCGCGCCGTCGCGCTTTCCGACGAATTGATGGAGTTCATCTCGTATCACGCCATCCTCGCCTCATCGGAACTGGCGCGCGAACGCGGCGCGTATGAGAGCTATCGCGGCTCGAAGTGGGATCGCGGCCTGTTCCCGCTCGATACGCTCGAGATGCTGGAGCGAGAGCGCGGGATCGAGACCGGCGTGGAGAAGCGAGCGCGCATGGACTGGGAACCGGTGCGCGAACACGTCCGACAGTTCGGCATGCGCAACTCGAACTGTTTGGCCATCGCGCCGACGGCGACCATCGCCAACATCGCCGGCTGCTTCCCGTCGATCGAGCCGATCTACAAGAACCTCTATGTCAAATCGAACGTCAGCGGCGAATTTACGGTCATCAACCGGTATCTGGTCGAAGATCTGAAGCGGCTCGGATTGTGGGACGAAGAGATGGTCCGGCGACTCAAACAGCACGACGGCAGCATTCAAAGCTTCACGGATCTACCTCCGCGGCTGCGGCGCAAATACAAAGAGGCATTCGAAATGGACGCGCTATGGATCATCCGCCATGCTGCTCACCGTGGTAAGTGGATCGATCAAAGTCAATCGGTCAACATCTTCACGGCGAGCACTTCGGGCCGCTATATCTCGGACATCTACATCACGGCTTGGAAGATGGGGCTTAAGACGACCTACTACCTGCGCACGCTGGCCGCTTCGGGGATCGAAAAGAGCACGCTCGATGCGGCGAGCGCGCACGCGGTTCCCGAGACGACCGAAGAAGTGCCGAGCGAGACGACCAGCGCCGTCTGCTCGTTGGATGAAGGGTGTGAAGTCTGCCAGTGAAAGCTCATCGTTTGGAGAGAGAGGCCATCATGATGGAGAAACGGATTCTCAATTGCTCGATCACCGATCCGAACAAGATTCTGCCGATCAAGTACGATTGGGCGCGCCGGTATTATAAAACGGGCGTGGCGAACAACTGGACGCCCGAAGAGGTGAATATGCAGAAGGACGTTGAGATGTGGCGTTCGCCGACGGCCTTGACGCCCGATGAACGGCGCGTCGTGATGTGGAACATGGGCTTCTTTTCGACCGCCGAGAGCCTGACGGCGAACAACATCGTGCTTAGCATCTACAAGCACATCACCAATCCGGAATGCCGGCAATATCTGCTCAGGCAAGCCTTTGAAGAAGCCATTCACACCGACACCTTCATCTACTGCTGCGACACGCTCGGACTCGACCCGGACGAGGTCTATACGATGTACATCAACATCCCGAGCATCCGGCGCAAGGACGAGTTCGTCGTCGAGATGACGCGAAGCCTTCTCGATCCCGGCTTCACCACTCGAGGGACGCGCAACATCCAACGCTTCGTGCACGATCTGGTCGGCTACTATCTGATCATGGAAGGGGTCTTCTTCTACGCCGGTTTCGCCATGATGCTCTCTTTTCTCCGGCGCAACAAGATGGTCGGCGTCGGCGAGCAGTTTCAGTTCATCCTGCGCGATGAATCGGTCCATCTCGCCTTCGGGACGGATTTGATCAACACGATCGTCGCCGAGAACCCTGAGATCTGGACCGAGGATTTCCAGAAGGAGATCACGGCAAACATCATCCGCGGCGTCGAACTCGAATGTGAGTACGCGCGCGATTGTTTGCCGCGCCCGATCATGGGGTTGAACGCGGAGACGGTTGCGGAATATGTCCGCTACATTGGCGACCGCAGGCTCGAGAAGATCGGGCTTGACCGCGTCTTCTACGCAGAAAATCCTTTCCCGTGGATGAGCGAGATCATAGACCTGAGGAAGGAGAAGAACTTCTTCGAAACGCGCGTTACAGAGTACAAGAGCGCGGGCGCGTTACATTGGGATGATTGAGAAATCTCAAAGCGAGCGGAAAGGGTTTAGCGCGTCTGACAGAAGCCATCGGTGAGGCAAGCCGAACATCGTCGGTCATAAAAAGGAGTTGAAGATGATCATCACGCACACGCTCGGTTTCCCGCGGATCGGACCGCGCCGCGAACTGAAAAGAGCGCTCGAAGCTTATTGGGCCGGCGCGATCACGGAGAGCGACTTACGCGAAACGGCGGCGACGATTCGCCGCCATAACTGGCTCATGCAGAGGGATGCGGGCATAGATCTCATCGCCTCGAACGATTTCTCGCTCTACGATCACGTGTTGGACACGGCGGTGCTCGTCGGCGCCATCCCTGCGCGCTACGGTCGAGATGAAAACTCCCTTTCGACATACTTCGACATGGCGCGCGGATCCGCTGAACGAGATCTGCCCGCCATGGAGATGACGAAGTGGTTCGACACGAACTATCACTACATCGTCCCCGAGTTCACTCAAGAGCAAGAGTTCCGCCTCGCTTCGACCAAACCGTTCGACGAATTCGAGGAAGCGAAAGCGCTCGGCATCATCACCAAACCCGTCATCCTAGGTCCGATGAGTTTCCTCTTGCTCGGCAAGACGAAAGGGGCGCGTTTCGATCGTCTCGCTCTGCTCGATCGCTTGCTGCCGATCTACGCCGAAACGCTCGCGCGCCTCAGTTCGCTGGGGGCTGAGTGGATCCAGCTGGACGAACCATGCCTTGCGCTCGATCGAACGGCAGAGGAACTCGAAGCATACAAGGCGGCTTATGAGACGTTGCGCGAAGCCGTCCCCAACGCGAAGATTCTCCTTGCGACCTATTTCGAGAGGCTCGACGAGAATCTTCCGACCGCTCTCAGCCTGCCGATAGATGCGCTGCATCTCGATCTCGTCCGCGCGCCGCAACAACTGGAGCAGGCGCTCGCTTCCGTTCCCGAGCGGATCGCCCTCTCTCTCGGCATCGTAGATGGGCGAAACGTTTGGCGGAACGATCTCCGTTCTTCGCTCGCGCTCATTGAAAGGGCCATTCAGAAGCTATCGCCCGAAAGAGTGCTGATCGCCCCGTCGTGTTCCCTTCTTCACGTCCCCTATGATCTCGCGCTCGAAACGAAGCTCAGTGAGGAGTTGAGGTCGTGGATGGCGTTCGCCAAACAGAAGCTCGATGAGCTCTCCTGGCTAAAGCGCGCGGCGAGCGGGAAGGATGGGATAGTCGAAGCCGAGTTCGAACGTAACGCGCGCGCGATGCAAGCGCGGCGTTCGTCGCCAGCGGTCTACGACCAAAGCCTAAGAGCGCGCGTCAACGAAGCGCGGCGTGATCGGCTTCAACGCCGCGTCTCCTATCCCGAGCGCAAAAGGCGGCAACAGCGGAAGCTGCGGCTTCCGCTATTGCCAACGACCACGATCGGATCCTTCCCGCAAACCGCAGAGGTGCGCTCATGGCGCGCGAAGCTGAGACGCGGCGAACTGTCGGTGGAAGAGTATGAGCAACGAATCCGCGCCGAGATCGAACGCACCATACGCTGGCAGGAGAGCGTCGGCTTGGACGTTCTGGTCCACGGCGAATTCGAGCGAAGCGACATGGTCGAATATTTCGCCGAGCAGCTCGACGGCTTCGTCCTCACTGAAAACGGTTGGGTGCAAAGTTACGGCTCGCGCTGCGTAAGGCCGCCGATCATCTACGGCGATGTGCGACGGCGCGCGCCGATGACCCTCAAATGGTCCACCTTCGCGCAATCTCTGACGGACAAACCGGTGAAAGGGATGCTGACTGGTCCGGTCACCATGCTTCAATGGTCGTTCGTCCGCGACGATCAACCGCGCAGCGAAACGGCTTTTCAGATCGCGTTGGCATTGCGCGATGAAGTGAGCGATTTGGAACGGGCTGGGATCAACATCATTCAGATAGATGAACCGGCGCTGCGCGAAGGGTTGCCGTTGCGCCAATCCGATCGCCCGGATTATCTAAGCTGGGCCGTTGACTGCTTCCGCTTCATCATCGCCGCGGCGCATGATGAGACGCAAATACACACGCACATGTGTTATGCGGAGTTCGATGACATCATCGAAGCGATCGTCGAAATGGATGTTGATGTCATCTCGATCGAAAGTTCGCGTTCGGCGATGGAATCGCTCGACGCTTTCGTCCGATACGGTTATCCGAACGAGATCGGCCCAGGAGTCTACGACGTTCACTCCCCGCGCGTCCCCTCGGTGGAGGAGATCCTAACGCTTCTGCGGAAGGCGACGGCGGCATTCGACGCGCATCGCCTCTGGGTCAATCCCGATTGCGGATTGAAGACCAGGGCGTGGGAGCAGATCAGACCTTCGCTCACCAATATGGTCGCGGCGACCAAACTGCTGCGCGTCGAGCTGGCCGATAAGGCGAAGCCTGTTGAATGAGGCGCCGAATCACTCTCGCTCTTCCCGCCGCTCATCGGTCAACGCGCGCCTTGCGCGCACAGGCGCGCCGGTGGGGCTGATGGGCGCGCGCCCGACCTCTGGTCGAAAATTTCCATTTTCATCATAAAGGCGCCTGTACTGTAACATGTTGCGCACGACGCCCTGCACGTAACCGCGCGTCTCGCTCAGAGGGATGGCTTCGGCCCATTCATCGAGATCGGCGGGCAGAGAGGTCAACCACTGAGCCACACGGTTCGGTCCGGCATTGTACGCCGCAGCGGCGTATTCTAATCTCCCGAAACGCGCCATTTGATCTTTGAAGTACGCTGTGCCGAGGCGAATGTTCAGGTTCGGATCGTGAAGCGCATCGGCATCTATCTGATCCGTCAGCCCATAACGTTTCGACACGAGTCGCGCCGTCGGCACAAGCAACTGCATCAGGCCGCGCGCGTTAGCCCGCGAGACGGCGCGCGTATCGAAGACCGACTCCTGGCGGATGAGGCCGGCGATCGCGTAAGGATCGAGGCCGCGCGCGCGCGCTTCGCGTTTGATCGTCTCCCAATACATGAGCGGGTAGAAGATCTCCCACGCCTCGCGCGATAGCTCTTCGGGCTTCATCTGCGCATAATCCGGGTAGCTTTGCCGCAACGCATTGAAGGCTTGAAAGGTCTCACCGCGCAGCCGATAAAGACGAGCGAGCGCGAGATTGACGCGCGGACTATCGGGAGCTTTCGCTTGAGCCAAGCGCAACTCATCGAACGCCCACTCATCGAAACCGAGCGTGGCGAGATTCTCCGCCCGCGCGATGCGCTCATCCTCCGATGGACCAGCGGTCTCCGGCGCAACGCTCACCGTCCCGAGATTCGCGACGGCTTTTGCCAGAAGGCCATCGGTCCGCTCTTTTTGCGCCGCGTCTCCCCTCAAGCCCTCAAGACGTTGTCTCGCCAGATAGCCATACCATGTCGCCTCATACCGTTCCTGTAAAGCTTCATAAAGGGCGCGAGCTTCGCTCATATGCCCCGTGCGCTCGGCGTCGCGCGCGGCCCAGTAAGCCGCACGACCGCGGAAATCGGCGTGCCGATCCGCATAATGCGCTAAGTATTCGACGAATCCAGCAAAAGCCGCCGCGTAATCTTTCGCTTGATGGTCCAGCCATGCGAGCTCGAACTGCGCCGCGGCAACCTCTTCCGAACCCGGGAAACGCTCGACCGCAATGCGCCAAAACCTTCTGGCTTGCCATTCGTCTTTCGCCTCACGCGCCGCGTATCCGAGCGCGGTGAACGCGCGGCGCGTCCAAGAGCTTTGAGGGAACAGGCGAAGCATCTCATTCGCAACATCCCAAGCGACACTCCACTGGCGAGTCCGCGCGTGAACGAGCGCGGTGTAATAGAGCGCCTCCGCTTTCAGCTCGCCAGCCGACGCAGGGACCGCGATGAAGGATGAGAGGGCGCTAGGCAAACGCCCGAGGTTGAAGGCCGCGATCCCGCGCCGCAAATTCGCCTGCGCATCCAACCTTTGCGGGAAACGAACGGCAAGCTGATCATATGCTTCAGCCGCCTCCTTGAAAAGCCTCGCTCCGAAGAGGCGGTCGGCGCGCACGTAGGCCTCCTCCGCAGTTTCCGGAGCGAGCGTCCCGTTCAAACGAAGGATGGAAGAGATAGCTTCACCGCTCTCCGCCGAGGCCGGGGCGAAGAAATAGATGCGGCGATAGAGCGCCAGCGCGCGCGCCAGGTCGCCGCTTCTTTCCAGAGCTTGAGCAGCGAGCAACAACGCCGCCGGATCGTCTTGCGACAATAGATCCTTCAAAAAGGTCGGCACCGCGCTCCCCTGGCCGCCCTCCAAAGCGAGCTTCGAAGCGCGTAGCGACGCCTCTTTGGCGCGCGGAGACGAAGGGAAGCGGCGAACCAGCGCCTCGTAAGCGGCGCGGGCCTCCACAGATCTGCCGGATTCCTCTAGGGCGCGCGCGCGCAGAAAGAGCGCATAGTCGCCGATCTTCGTCGGCGCGAAGTCGCCATCGAGCAAGGCTGCCGCGCCAGCCCAATCCCTCCGTTCAAAACGAAGGCGCGCGCGCGCCAATCGCGCCAGCGCTCCCAAAGGCGTCTGCGCATGCGCCACCTCGATCTGTTTGAGCGTCCCTTCATCGGGCAACCGCGAAGCCCGCATCAACGCCCGCAAGCGGGCCAGATCATCCGCTTCGCTTCCCGGCACCACGTTACAACTGCTCAAAGATGAGCCAAGCAGCAGAGCGCTGATGAAAGAGCCGCAAACGAGAGTTGAGACCGCCCGAAAGTTAAGTTGTCGAGTGAAGATCAGCATCTGCGTTCGGCGTAAGATCGAAGAAGTTCACGCCCCCTTCGTCGATTAGGATGCCATTGCCAAAGGGCCCCGTTCGCTTTCGGCGCAAGAGCAAAGCGCGCTTCGCAGCACGTCCCACGAAGCGCGCTTTGAATGCGGCGTCTCTGTCGACCCCTCAATTCTGTCCCGGCACCGTGGCCCCCGGATAGTTCGGCCCCAATTTGGATGGATCGCCTTCCGCCAGGGTATTGACCAATTCGTGATGGAAGTAATCGAACCGCGCCGCGACGGGCGGGGCGACGCGTTTCTCATACATTTGGCGCGAACGCTCTATCTCCTCGCGCAAACGCGTATAGAGATCGCCTCGTTCGCGCCCTTCGCGCACCTTCTGTTCGTTGTAGAGCTTGATTTCGGAGACGAGCAAGCGCGCGAAACGTCGCGCATCGGTGTGCAAGCGTCGCTCCTCTTCGCCGTGAACCTCGATCGGAAGATCTATCTCGGCGCTGCTTCGACGGCGCGAGGCGAGCGGTGCCGTGTAACCGGAGAGCGTTCCGGTCTGAGCGGCAGAAGGGGAAACGCTCGCCGCCGTGCCGTTCGCTTCAACCGCAACCGGTGAAGGCGCTTCGACCTTTTCGCTTGCCTCAGCAGGAGCGGGCGGAATCTTGTCCTCGCGCTCCGCGGGCGTTTCCGCTTGCCGCGCGGGCTGCTCGGCGACTTGCGCCGATGCGCGCGTTGGCGTCGTACGCTGCGCGAGCAATTCGACGGCCATGCTCGCCACGCGCGCCAGCATCTCTAGGGCCTCGAGGTTGATCGCTTCGGAACCGAGAGCGGCCGAATCGGCATAGAGGACGGCGACCGTTTTGCCGCGCGCGACCAATGGCACGGCGGCGACCCATTCGGGTTTCTCCTCGCCCAATCGGGCGAGTAAAGCCTCATCGCCTTCATGCGCTCCGGGCTTGCCGCTCCAAGCGCGTCCCGAACGGATCACCGCGCTGAGCAAATTGTTCGCCGTAAGCGGGAAGGAGATCTCGCGCACACGCGCGTCGCCCACCGACCCTTCGAATCCGCGCGCACGCCATCCTTTGACCTGATCGCCTTTGACGACGAAGAAGGCCACACGCGGCGCGAACGATGCCGCCCGTTCCACCAGCGCCGATAAGACTTCGGCCTGCGTGCGCCGCGCATTAAACTCCTCGACGGCAGCTTTTAAGATGGCGATATCGCTCGAAGCTTTGGCGCGGGCCGATTCGTTGGCGGCATCCTCTAACCCTTGGTTATAAGCGGCGCGTAGATGTTCGACGATCGAGAGCGTCAAAGGCGTCCCGCTGCCCGCAACTCCATTCAAACGCTCGAGCGCCTGCGCGAAAGCCTCGTTGATCTGCCCCTGCAATCGCGCGATCTCGCTCTGCAAGGCGCTCAACCGAGACGCGATGACATCCTCGACCTCGGCGCGCATCCTTTTTTCCAATTCTTCACTGACCACTTTGGAGAGCCCTCCGTTAAGGCGTGTGGTGCCGGATGGATCTTCCGCGGCGAAGCCACATAGGCTTCGCGCCGGATTATGCTTGCCCATGAGGAATGGTGTCAAGAGATTTCTTCGCCTTGGATCAACTTCAACGCTTGATTGGCTATTGCGCCAAATATGCGCGTTTATCGCGTCAAGAGATTTCTTCGCCCTGGATCAACTTCAGATCAACTTCACAACTTCAACCGCGAGCCATTAACCCGAAGATTTGCGCTCAACCTGTAACCGCGATATATTTGCAGACACTCTCACTGACCCAGCTTGCGCGCCATCCCTGCCGATTCAAATCTGGAAGGTGAACGATGCGCGAAGAACTTGAAGAAGATGGCGTCAAACTCGCCACCGAAGAGATTTTGAGAGCTTACGCGAAGCTTTTCGCCGATGAACGCATCGTGCGGCGCTTTAAGCGCTCGGGCGTCCGCTACATCGAACTCGGCGCCGGGCTGCGCCTCGTCGAACAGAACCCAAACAAGGAGAGCCGCTGGGCAGCTCTCGCCCGCCAGGGTCATCGCATCGCGTGGGTCATGCGCGATGGCGAATATCTAGCGCGGATCGTTGATGATTCAATTACGATCCTCAGAGACTGAGGCGATCCTCCTTTGGAGCGATAGACCGCTCAGTTGAACTTGATCGGAACCGTAACCCAACCGCTCTTGCCGCTCGGGTAACGGCGTTGCCGCGCGATGCGGAGAGCCGAAGCCTCATAAGCCTCCATGCCGGGCCGCGAGTTGGCCACCGTCGCCTGTGAGACGCGCCCTTGTTCATCGACGAAGACGCGCACGATGACCGTCTGACCGCCGGATGTCTCGACGCGTTTCTGCGCGCTGGCCGTCTCGCCGCTCGTCTGTGCCGTATCGCGCGCAATCCTTTCCATCTGCCGACGTTCCAACTTCTCGTGCTGGCGCTGAACCGCTTCCGCCCTGCTCGGCTCTGCAGCTTGAGCCTCTTTGGGCGAAGCTTCCGCAGTTTCGCTCGGCGGCGCAAGCGGCGACGGCGAACTCACCGGCTGTGGCGTGACTGCAGGCGGAGGCGCGACCGAAGCGGCGTTCGTCCTCTTCAAACCGAACCAGTCGGTCAGAGCTCCCACCGCCGTCGCACAGACCAACACGGCGACGGCTGCCACGCCGACGCCTAAGGCTCGACGCCGCCCCTCCTCACCGGCGACCGCCGAGAATTCGGTCTCCCCTGTCTCTTCATACTCTTCGCGCAGCCTTTCGATCTCTTCCTCGGTCAATCCGGCAAACGGATCTCCGACCGGCACGCCTTCGTCCAATCGTCGCAGACCTTCGAGCACCACTTGGGCCCAAGGTTCGTTGATAGTTCTCTCCGGAGCCTCGCGCTGTGGTTGAAAGTCGAACTTCACGTTAGGCTGGCGCAAAGCGTAATAGACAGCCTCCACCCCTTTGAGCGAACCGATGCGCGCGTCAACTAGCTCGCCATCCTTGATGTAGAAGATACCGGGCAAAGGCGAGTAAGCGACCTTGAGGCGGCCCGTCTTACGCTGATTGCAGAAGAACTCGATCAGTTCGGCAAGAGAGAGATCGCTCAGTTGTCCGGTTAGTGCCATGCGACTTCCGTTCCTTTCCGTAGGGCGTTCACTGCTCGTAAACGAAGTTATAGGTGATGACTCCCGCGACCTTGACTGGTTGACCGGAAAGCAGAGTCGGCGTAAATCGCGCCTGACGCGCTGCCGCGACAGCGGCCTCATGCAGCAAAGCCGGCCCGCTGACGGCGCGCGCGGAGATCACCCTACCCGACACATCGACCACAACCTCGACATTGACGACGCCTTGAACATGAGCGCGCCTTGCCGCTTCAGGATAGATGGGCTTCGGCAAGCTGATCGCGCGCCCGTTCAACACGCCGCCGGAGATCGGTTTGAGCAGAGGTTTGGGCGTCGGCGGGGGCGCATCAGCCTCGACTCGCACCGGAGTCCCGGCATCGGCGGCCACCTCGACCGGAACCTTGGGCGCGGGCGCAGGCGTCAACGAAGCCACACGGTCGGGCGAAACCGTGGTCAAAGGCGGAACGGCTTTGCCATCTTTCGCCCCACCGCGCGAATCAGCGACGGGTTTGTTTGCCATCCCCACTGCCCCCGTAGAGGGCTTGACGGGGGCGACCGTCGGATTGGCGACATTACTGGCAGCGTTGCTGGCGGCATTATGGCCGGAAGCGAGCGCGCTCGAAGTTTGAACTATCTTGGCGACGTTATCCTCGTAAAAGTAGGTGATCGTCCGGTAGGTCACTTCCGTCGGCTCATAGGTGATCTTTCCGCCTTCGATGACAGCGACGGATGTCGTCATCTTCACCCAATTTCCCACGGCATCGAACTCGTATGAATAGACCTCCTTGCTGAGGATCGTCCCATCGCTGTTATAGAGCGTCATCTCCGTGATGTTGCCGCGGTCATCGTATTTATAGACCTCACGGCCCGTCAGATTCGAACTCTCCACGGAGTAATAGGCGTTGTCGATCTTGTTGCCCTTCAAATCGTAGGTCGCCGTCTCTAAGAGCACGCGCGGCCCTTCGACAACCTTCCCTCCCTTGACGGCTAACTTTGCCGTTTCAGTGCGCACACGACGCACAGGACCGATCAATCCATCGCGGATCCGGTCGTTGTCGGCCGTCCCTTGCGCCCATGTCATGCCGAAAAGACCGCCACATACAAACAGAAAGAACAGGGCTGTTATGAGGTTGCTGCGTCCAAACATCTTGAGAATCTCCTTCCGTTCGTCGGGTGATCCCAAATTCGCGCTTGAAGACCGATCTCGCAGCGAAAGAGAGCGCTCCGAAGCTAAACGCATCGCGCGATAACTCCGGATGAGGTTCCCATCCCGTTCGATCTTTGAAAGAACTCGCCGCATAGTGCTGATCTACACGTGGAGAGCACGACGCCGTCTTGGTTAAGAAGTGCCAAACCGTAGGAAGGTCGCGCTGCCGGCACCAAGCAGCGGCGGGATAATTATTACACCAACAAACCTGTTTTGTCTAGTTAAAAATGTTTTGACAAGAGCCCGGATGCTCAGCGGCGGAAGAGGTCGGCGGTACGCGGCGCGGCGAGAAGCTCCCGGACGGCGGCGTGGACCTCTTCGGGCGCGATCTCTTCGATCGCGCGGCTGTAGATCACCCGATTTTTGACGCCGAACGGGATGAAGCTATTGGGCGTCGGGCGGTCAAGCAGCATGACGACCGGAGTGCCGACCGCCGTTGCCAGATGCAGTGGACCTGTATCGTTCGAGACGAAGACGGAGAGGCGGGCCAGCGCCGCGGCGAGTTGTGGAATGCTCAGACGATCGAGGATGATGGTCGATCCCGTGAAACTCTCGCGGATCGTCTTAACCAACGCCCGCTCTTCCGGTCCGAGGAGAACGACCACCTGCACCTCATCGCTTCGCTCCAATCGCGTCGCCAGTTCGGCGAACCTGTCGAGCGGCCAACGACGCGATGGGTGGCCCGCGCCGGGGAAGAGTCCGACGAGTGGCACCATCCTCTTCGCCTTCGCCTTAGTCAGCAGCTCCTCGATCGCCTTCTCATCTTCGACGCGCGTGTGAAGGCGCGGCGTGCGCGAAACGTTCTCGATGCCGAGCGGTTTGAGTACGTCCAGATAACGATCGACGGCGTGTTTGCTGGGATCCTCGATGGGCGGTTGCGGGCGAAAATTTGAGAGGAAGTCGAGCGACCGCCCCGGGCGTCGGGCATAGAGCCTGACGGGCGCGCCTGACAGATAGCCGAGCAAGTTCGTCTCGTAGAGGCTATGGAGATCGATGACGAAATCGAATCTCGCTTGTCTGACAGTTTTGACGAGCTGCGCGATGCGCCAGATGGCCATCGGTTTCGGTCCATCGCGCAGCGCGACGCGATCGACCGCCAACACGCTATCGGCGCACCCGGACAATTCGACGACGGGCGCGCCGGGGCGACCGGCGACGACCGTGATGCGCGCTTGAGCGAACCGTTCGCGTATCGCGCGCAACGCGGGAAGGCTCAGAACGACATCGCCCAATTGACCGAAGTCGATGACGAGGATGTTTCGCGGCTCGAACTTCACGGCGCTCAACGGCGTTCTTCGCGCGTAATCCGTCTAAGTTTCACGCAAATCGCGCCCGGTCATCTCCGCGGGCTTATCTATCCCAAGCAATCCTAAGATCGTCGGCGCGATATCTTCGAGCGCCCCGCCTTCACGAAGCTTGACGCCGCGCGCCTCTTCATCAACGAGGATGAAAGGCACAGGGTTGGTCGTATGCGCCGTATGTGGTCCGCCCGTCAGCGGATCGATCATAACTTCAGCGTTACCGTGATCCGCCGTGACGATGCTGCGTCCGCGCACAGCGCGGATCGCTTTCGTGATCCAACCGATGCACGTATCGACGTACTGGACGGCTTCGATCGTCTTCTCGAGGTTGCCGGTATGTCCGACCATATCGGCATTCGCGAAGTTGACGATGAAAACATCGGTCTCGCCCTCATCTATCGCGCGAAGCACCTTATCCGTTATTTTGAAGGCCGACATCTCCGGTTGCAGATCGTAAGTCGCCACTTTCGGCGAAGGGATCAGCAAGCGACGTTCACAGATGAACTCGCGTTCGATCCCGCAGTTGAAGAAGTAGGTGACGTGAGCATATTTTTCCGTCTCGGCCAGACGGTAGTTGCGCACCGAGGTGCGCGCGAAGACCTCGGCCAAGATGTTACGCGGATGCTCGGGCGGGAAGGCGACCGGGAACGGATAGGTTTTGTCGTACTCCGTAAAACAGATCATCTCGACCTTCGGTCGGCCATCCACAGGGAAGGCATCGAATCCAGGGAGCGCGAGCGCGCTCGTCAACTGGCGCGCGCGGTCAGCGCGGTAATTGAAGAAGATGACGGCGTCACCATCCCCGATCGTCGCCACCGGTTCACCTGTTTCGCGACGGATCGAGACCGGTTCGACAAACTCGTCCGTTACGCCGCGTTCGTATGAGCGCTGGATGGCCGCGATCGGATCGGTTGACGGCTCGCCTTCGCCACGGACCAGAAGATCATACGCGCGTTTGGTTCGTTCCCAACGCTTATCGCGGTCCATCGCATAGTAACGACCGATGATCGAGGCGACCTCGCCGACTCCAATCTCCTTGCACTTTTCCAGCAACTGTCGCACATAACCGACGCCCGAGGTCGGCATCGTATCGCGACCATCGAGGAAGGCGTGAACGAAGACGCGCGTCAGACCACGTTCCTTGGCCATGCGCAAGAGCGCGTAAAGATGTTCCTGCGACGAATGGACCATTCCGTCAGAAACCAAACCGATCAGATGCAGAGCGCGATCGCGCCGCTTGGCCCCTTCCATCGCTTCGGCGAGCACAGGGTTATGGAAGAATTCGCCGGTTTCGATGGCGTAATCTATCCGCCCGACATCCGTGCGGATGACGCGACCGGCGCCGATGTTCATGTGGCCGACTTCGGAGTTGCCGATCACGCCGCGCGGAAGCCCGACGCGCACGCCCGAAGCCTCTAGCAGCGTGTGCGGATAGTTCGCCATCAGCTCATCGAAATGAGGCGTCTTAGCGAGCGCGATAGCATTGCCTTCGCTTTCGGCGCGATATCCCCAACCATCCATGATGATTAAAGCCAAAGGTCCTATCTTGCCGCTCAATTCTTCTCCTCCGTAAAACTAGATTTCGTTCGAGCTAGACCTCCCCCTTCGACCATCGCCCTTGAAAAGGAAGATCACTTCCCTCTTTTTTGCGCCCCTCCGTTACGCCGCCGCGTTGCGGCTGCCGTCGCAGCTCGTGCGGCGACCTTTCGCAGCAATTCGTTCTCCACCTGATAGAAGGCTTCCGTCCCCAGAAAGACGCTCGCTTCGCCCAACTCCTCTTCGATGCGCAGCAACTGGTTGTACTTCGCCGTCCGATCCGTGCGCGACAACGATCCGGTCTTTATCTGCCCCGCGTTGGTCGCCACGGCCAGATCGGCGATGAAAGTGTCTTCGGTCTCACCCGAGCGGTGCGAGATGACGGCGGTGCGCCCGTGCTTTCGCGCAAGCTCGATGCATTCAAGCGTCTCGGTGAGAGTGCCGATCTGGTTGACCTTGATGAGGATCGAATTGGCGACGCCGCGTTCGATGCCGCGGCGCAAGAACTCCGTGTTCGTCACAAACAGGTCGTCACCGACCAACTGCACGCGACGGCCAAGCTCATCCGTCAATATCTTCCAACCATCCCAATCGTTCTCCGCCATCCCATCCTCGATCGAAATGATGGGATACTGTTCGACCCAAGATTTCAAATAGGCGACCATCTCATCGCGCGAAAGGCGCCGCCCATCGCTCTTCTTGAAGACGTAGGCTTTGCCGTCGTAGAACTCGCTCGCCGCAGGATCGAGCGCAAGCAGAACGTCGCTTCCAGCGCGATAACCCGCCTGCTCGATCGCTTCGAGGATCGTTTCGATCGCTTCCTCATTAGAACGCAAGTTAGGCGCAAACCCTCCCTCATCGCCGACGCTGGTCGCATAGCCGCGTTTCTTCAACACGCCTTTGAGCGCGTGGAAGACCTCGGCCCCGATGCGCAACGCATCGCGGAAGGTGCGCGCGCCGACGGGGACGATCATGAACTCCTGAAAATCGACGTTGTTATCCGCATGCGCGCCGCCGTTCAAGATGTTCATCAAAGGCACCGGCAGGACATGCGCGTTGACGCCGCCGAGATAACGGTAAAGCGGGACTTCAAGATATGCCGCTGCAGCGCGTGCCGTCGCCAAGGAGACGGCGAGGATGGCGTTTGCGCCGAGCCGTTTCTTGTTCGCCGTCCCATCGAGCGCGATCAAGGCTCGATCCACCGCAATCTGGTCGAGCGCCGTAAAACCCTTGAGCTCGCGCGCGATGATGCCGTTTACGTTCTCGACAGCGCGCATGACGCCTTTGCCGCCGTAACGCCTCTTATCCCCGTCGCGCAACTCTATCGCCTCGTGCTCTCCGGTTGAAGCCCCCGACGGCACCGCGGCCCGCCCCACGTGTCCGCTAACCAACCTCACCTCAGCTTCGAGCGTAGGATTTCCGCGCGAATCGAGGATCTCGCGTGCGTGCACAGATTCGATCGAACTCATCTTCAACATCGTCTCCTCATCGAATTAAGTTAGAGGAAAACAATTGCACAGGACTCCGTTTCGAGTCAAAGAGTAACGGGAAAACTCGCCGAGAATAGTTGCCCGAGAGAACTATTCCGATAAAGCTGGCACAGCGTTTGCCCTGTTAGCCCATAAGCAGGTCTGGCTGTATGTATCCGGATCGAAGGGAGCCAGCGGCAGAAGGGTGCGCTCTGAAATCCGATCCAGAGATGAGGATCGTAGTAGATACATATGAGGGGGAGACGAGCGGCCAACCGGTGCAAGCTAGAAGGAAACAACACACCGCTCGCTCCTTCGGAGCCGGCCCATCCGTGGTCGCGTTAATTAACGGGCATCAAATGAAGGAGGTTAAAGCCATGACAACGCCACAAACCGCTCTCGCCGAAGAAAGGGTGCGCTCGGATCGAGCTGAAGAGCTATTGCGCACCGTCGATGAATCGACCAAGCCATCTCTCGGGATAAGCCTTTTTCACCTTCTGACGCTCGGATCGATTGGAGCATCGATAGCTCTCTTCCTCTCAGGGAAGAAAGAGGCGGGGATCTTCGTCGGCCTCTGGCCGCCGACCTTTCAAGCGCTGAAGTCAGTGGTCGACAAGATGGAGAAGCGATAAAACCTTTGCGCTTTATGGCGGAAGATTCAACTGGAGCTGAATCTTCCGCCGTATTTGAAACGCGCCTCTTTCCCGCCATCATTGCGCGAGACTCTCGGTCCACTCGATATATGCCTGCGCAGCGAATTTCCTGCTCATGCTGCGCGAAGACATATAACGCACCAGACCGAAGATCGGTCTTTCTGGCCCCCACGGACGATCGTGCTTGCCGAAGCACCAGAGGATGCCAGCGTATGAATTGGGATCGCGGCCGTCGAGCGCGTACTTGTTGTTCAGATGTTCGAGCAGATGAAACGCTTCGTCGTGCGTCGGGCGCCACTCGATCACCTTTTTGCCCCACAGCATCCGTACATAGTTGTGTATTTCGCCCGTCCAGAGAAGTTCGCGTTGCGTCGCGTTCCACAACTCATCGTAGGTTTGCGCCTCTTCGATCTGTGCGGGCGAGATGATTGTTGGACGCGGATCGCCGTCGTGTGCGCGAAGCGTGCGCTTCGCCCAATCCGGCAGCGCTTCGAGCGAAGCATAGCGTGGATTGAAGCGCGTGAAGTTGTACGCTAGTTCCCGCCGCACGATCAACTCTTCGAGATAAGTCTCCTTGGCCTGCTGTGGCGCATCCGCGGCCTGCACGGCTTCAGCGATCTCTTGCGCCGACAGATAACCGAAATGGAGGTACGAACTCAGACGCGACGTGCCGTCCACCTCCGGGTGCGTCCGTTGCTCGTGATAGCGCGGCAGGATCTTCTCGACGAAGTGCTGCAATCGAGCTAGCCCCGCGCGCCGTCCGCCGCGATAGACGGGCGAAGGCGCGACGTTGTGATCGATGGCGCATCGCGCGACGAGCGCGCCGATCTCGCCATCCTCGAAAACGGTCTCTTCCGGGCAGTTGACCCGCAAGTGTGGATCTTCGACGGCCACTTTCTCTTCGCGAAACGGGACGAAGTAGCGCGGCAACAGTCGCTTGATCTTGGGACGAATTGTGCGCGCGGCATACTCTTCTTTGGCGAAGGCCGACAGCGGCACTAATCCGTTTGAATCGACGGCGAAGACAGGGATGCGCACGCGCGCGGCGATGCGCCGGTTGTGTTCCGGGATGATGAAACATGGGAAGTCGTCCGTGACGAGCAAAGCCGCCTCTTCAGCTAAGCGCGCCACCGTATCGCGCGGATCGCGCTCGTTCTTCTGCAAGTAGAAGACGTAGCGGATGCCGAGGCGTTGAAACTCGCGGCGGTTCTCGTTCACGCCTTGGAGGATGAAGGTGTGCAAGCGATCGTTCGCCCACGGGTAGTTGTATTTCAGACCTTCGTAAACGACAAGCGGCAAACGTCGTTCGTTAGCTGCGCGAATGGCGAAACAGAGCGCATGGTTATAGCGCGGACGCTTGTAAACCTGCATCCAATAGAGGATATACCGCGCGCGGCGGTTCTCCTCGCCTCGATTGAGTTGTCTCACGCGGTCGGTCAGATCAACCATCGAACCTCAATCGCCCACACTCAGCCTCCACTGTCGGCGTGACGCCCCCACCTCGCACAAGCAAGCGCCGCGCCGCAACCGCTTTTTCGCCCGCACACAGGGGATCACTTCTCTCCTAGCCGGAAAGTCAGTCCGATCATGACGCTTCGCGGATAACCCGGCGTCGCGTGTATCCGCGCTCTTGGCACATCCGCAGGATGCACGCGCGAGACGAAGAAATTTTGCGTCTCGTAGTACCTTTTGTCGAAGAGATTATCTATCGCAAAGTTCAGGTCCAACCTGCTCAGCAAACGCTTACTCACGTAAACATCCACTATATCCAAACCCGCAGCGCGAATGCCAGCGTCGAGCGGGTCCAGCCGATAGCTGCCCGCATGCCGGTAGCGAAGCGATCCGGCAAACCCTCGCCAACCGGAAAGCGTAAATCCAGCGTTAGCCACCGTATGCGGAGCGCGATCGACGTATTCGCGCGGGTTCGTGCCGCGGAAGAAGGCGTTCATCACCTGCGTCAACCCGCCGTTGAAAGATAGATAAGATGATAGGCGAACCGACAGTTTCACTTCGTACCCATAAGCGCGGCTCGGGCCAACGAACTCCGTGCTCCCGTCATCCGGCACATAGACCTGTTGATTCGACGTGTCGATCAAGAACAGATCGGTCGTCATCGAAAGGCGCTTGTAGTTGTGCGAAGTCCCCACCTGGTAAAAATCCGTCGTCGCGACCTTCGGGCCGTTGGGATGCTGGACCACTCCGCGCGCATCTTGACTGCTGATGCCGCGCCCGTAATTGAAATGAAAAGTTAACGGCACGCTATCGAACGGAGCATAAGAGACGGCGGCTTTGGGTTGAAAGCGCCCCGCGCTTTCGGCGCCCGAAAGCTCCGGCGCGATTTTATCATCGACGGCGAAACGAAACAGATCGTAACGCGCACCGCCTACGAGATGCAGTCTTCCGCCGAGCAGGTCCAGCGCCTGCTGCGCATACCAACCGACGTTTGTCACGCGCGCGTGCGCGCTCGTCAACGGGCAACACTCTTCATCAGGCAAAATGCGCGGCAAAAAGGCGCGAACCGGATCGCGACCGATGGAAGGATAGAGCCCGACGTTCGTCTGAAAAGCGTTGAAGTTACCGCCGACGGTTAGCACTCCAGTTACTCCAGAAATCCGATCGAGCCGCACATACTGCAGATTGGCCCCTTGCTGCAAGCGCGAATCATGCTGCTGTATCTCATCCCCGTATTCTGGATCGACGAGGAAGAAAGTGAAATTGGACCACAGGTCGAAGAGCGACCGCGTGATGAACCCATCGACCTTGAGGAGATCTCCGCGCGCGTTCTCTCGCCTATAATAAACTCCGATCGTTCCCGCCTCGACTTTGCCGCCATTGTCCGGGTCGATGAAACCGAAACGGTCGAGCTCTCCGGCGAAGACCAGATCGAGCGGGATCTGCCCGGAAGAGAAGAAGCTGTTGCGACCCGCGTTCAACTTCACGCTCACGCTCGATCGCGCGTCAAGCTCCCGCGTGTAATTGCCCGTCACATTATCCCTGTGATACCGAAGGGGGTTCAGGAAAGGACCATCGGTGCGCGACGCCTCGTAAGCGACGAAAGCGCGCGCGCGCGCAAGCTGCGGACTGTAAGCGAGAAAGCTCCTGAAAGCATCGAACGAACCGACTTGTACCCGCGCGCTCAAGACGTTCGGCAAACTCTCCTTCGTGCGGATATGGACGACGCCGAGACCGGAAAAGTCGCCGTACTCGGCGGCGAATGGGCCGTTTAAGATATCCACATCGGCGATCAACTCCGGCGTCAAGCTCTTCAACGCGCCGAGATACCCTTGCCCATGCCCTTGCGTCGCTTGATTCTGCTGCACATCGTCGACTAAAACTTTCAAACCGCCGAACAGTCCGCCGTGATCTAGATTGAAACCGAAGCGGCGGATTTCGAGCGATTTGCCGCCTCCTTCGTGCTGCCCGGCGTTGATCCCGGCATCGAGCGTGTGGAACAGTTGATCGTCACGCAAGAAGAGACCTTCGCGATAGATCGCGTCGTTCCTCCGCTCGATGGATGGATCAGTGATCGAAGCGACGATGACGACCGATTCGTGAATCGGCGGGGCCAGCAACTCGACCGTGATTCGCAGATCATCCGCCCTCTCGTCAGCGCCGATCTCGCGCACGGTTCGCTTGATCCCTTTACCTTCGAAGGCGAGCGTTATCGGGCCACTCGGCACTTGCAGCCGGAACCTCCCTTCGGCATCGCTCATCGCCCTCTGCTCGCCCAAACTCGTGCGCGCCGTGACCGCAACGCCCGGGACCAACTCGTTGCGCTGTGACGTGACCGTGCCGGAGACGATGCGCCACGCACCTCGCTCCTGTGGCGCGGCGGCAACCCGAAGTCCTAAGAGCAAAACGAGAAGCGCGATGCCTGCCGGCAAGATGAGGCGCGACGCGGATCGACTCGATGATCCCGACGCGAGCCCGCTCTCCACCAAATGGTGTCGCTCGCGAAACTTCTTCGAAAACGTTAAAACCATCGCGAACCTCCGATTTGATAACATTAATTTTAAATTCGTAATACGAAGATCAAGCACAACCCTCCGCCCGCCAACGATCATCTTGCCCTTTAAATTTCTATTTCCTCCGATCCGTGATCTTCTTCGCCGGGATGGTCAAAAAAAGGCGCCCGTGTTTGACGCCTTTGATGCTGATGAGCGCGTCGGCGAGCGCGCGCACTCTCCTGGCTGGCCCCCTTAGGACGATCACTTCCATGCAATCATCGTGACTGATGTGAACGTGTAAGACCGAGATGATCAATCGATAGTGGTCGTGCTGTAGGGCCGTGAGGCGGTCAGCGAGATCGGTCGCATGATGGTCATAGACGATCGTCAGCGTGCCGAGCACATCCGCTGCCTTCGGCCTTTCGTCGAGATGGGCGCGCACGAGCGCGTCGCGCATCAGATCGCGCAGCGCTTCCGAACGGTTGCCGTATCCTTGTCGCTCGATCAGACGATCGAAGCTTTCGAGCAGGTCATCTTCAACGCTCACGCTGAAACGAACCAACTCTCCCATCCGTTTCCTCCATCATCTTCCTCGAGCGCATCCCGTTATAGCACTAATTTAGAATTCGTGCTACTGAATTTCGCGCGGACGGCCCATCCCGAGATCTCGATTTGAGGTGAGCTCGCTTATAGGCGAAGCGATGGCGAGATGTCTTGGAAGCTTTCCGGATCGAGCGTCGCAGGGGTGATTCAAGTTATACAGGCACGGTCACGCGCCGAAGGAGCGCGATGTAAGACCGCTTAGCTTCAAAAACTTTGCTGATAATCCTGCCCGAGCCTTCAGTGTCCGGCGTTCGCTCCGGCAGCGCGCGCCCGCGTCGTGCGGCGCGCATGTTTGGCACAGGCTGCCGCCAATGCCTCATCGACACGCTGCACGATATCGCACTCGGGCTTGCGGCAAACGGTGCTCAATTCAGAGATGACCAGATAACGGGCCCGCTCCAACATCCGCTGTTCGCGGAAAGAGAGCGGCTTGAACTGACTGAGATACGTCAATGTCTTCAGGACTTCGGCGACGGCAAAGATATCGCCCGTCCTCATCTTCTCTGAAAACTCCTTGAAACGATCCTTCCAATCGGTCGGCGGCGAGGCGAAATCATCCGCCAGATTCTTCAAAAGCATCTCCCCTTCAGCCGCCGAGATCGGCGATCGAAGACCAACTTCACGCGCGTTATCGACGGGAACAAGGACGACGGAATTGGTAGACGCAAGACGGAGTGTGTAGAAAGGAAGGACTGTTGATCCGATCTGTTTCTGTTCGATCTGTTCGATGATACCAATTCCGTGATTGGGGTAAACGACCTTTTGGCCGACCTTGAAACCCACCACGCACCTCCTGCGGTTGTCCATCAAAATTATAGGGCGAGCCGAAGAGATCCCCAATTTAAGCCCCTCCTTGCTCGCCTCTTGTGTTGCGACTCTTAATCAGAGTGTAACAATCCGCTCTGCGAGCGTCAAGCTCCTTATTCTAAAAGGCGACGCGGCTTTCCCGAATTCAAATCACATCGGCGAAACCTTTTCTCGTCCGCGCAAACCACCAATATCCACCGACGAAGATGATCGTGGCGACCGCGCTCGCGTAGACCAGGCCGCCCCACTCAGGTTCCATCCCATCCAAGAAGATGCGCCGATGATTCCTCACGAGCGCGGTGAACGGATTGAGATCGATGAGGGGGCGATACCGCTGCGGAACGACCGTCTCCGGATAGACGACCGGCGTCAGGAAGAACCACGCCGTGAGCACCAAACCGAGCGCTTGCGCCGTATCGCGCACGTAGACTCCGAGCGAAGCGATGAACCAACTCACCCCTAACATGAGCAAAGCCTGCGGCAACAACAGGAGCGGGAACCAAAGCCAAGTGAGATGCCCCTCGCGCTGAATGGCGAGCGTGGCAGCCAACAGCGCGACCGTCCCGTACAACTGATTGCCGAGCGCGGCGAGCGCGTGAGCCACGGGGAGCGTCTCGAGCGGGAAGATGACCTTTTTGACCAGATTCGAGTGCGCGACGATCGTGTTCGCCGAAGTCTGCGCGCTTTCTTGAAAGGCCGTCCATGGCAGCAGTCCGCAGAAGAGGTAAAGCGCATAGCTCCATTTCGAACCGCTCGCGCCGAATCGCGCGCCGAAGACGCCGGCGAAGATGAAAGTATAAATCGCGATCATCATCGCCGGAGTAATGATCGCCCAGATCGGTCCAAGCGCTGAACTGCGATAACGCGCCAGCAATTCGCGTTTGGTCAACGAGAGGATGAGGTTGGAGTGGCGCGGAAGCTCCACCAGCGCGCGCCACGCGCCGCTTTCCCGTTGCGACTTCGCCTCCAAACTCACCATATCCACGGTTGATCATAATGGCGAGAGCGCGCGCGATCAAAATGGCCGCAAGCTAGAACTCTCGCTCCGAGCCTTTAAGCCTTTGCCGTTGCGTGATGTGAAGAGTTTTTGTAGTATTTCGCCATTCGCGGGATCACCTAACGCCCCGACTTCATCGCCGACGATCGTGCAAAGGGGCGCAAGACGACCATGAGCATAGCGCTACGAGTCGAGGGCGTCTCCAAGCAATATCGCATTTACGACCGACCGAGCGATCGGCTGAAAGAGACGCTGACGCGCGGTCTATTGAAGCGCCATCGTGAATTTTGGGCGCTGCGCGACGTCTCCTTCGAGGTCGAGCGCGGGACGACCGTCGGGATCATCGGGCCGAACGGCTGCGGCAAATCGACTCTTCTTCAGATCATCGCCGGCACGCTCGAGCCGACTCATGGGCGCGTTTGGCGGGATGGGCGCGTCTCCGCGCTGCTGGAACTCGGCGCCGGTTTCAACCCGGAGTTCACCGGAATCGAGAACATCTTCATGAGCGCGGCGCTGATGGGCTTTTCGCGCGCCGAGACGGAGCGCCTGCTTCCAGCCATCGAACGCTTCGCCGAGATAGGCGATTTCATCCATCAACCGGTCAAGACCTATTCGAGCGGCATGTACGTGCGCCTGGCCTTCGCCGTCGCCGTCAGCGTCGATCCGCAGATCCTGCTCGTCGATGAAGCGCTGGCCGTCGGCGACGCCATCTTTCAACACCGCTGCATGCGCCGCATCCGCGAGATGCAAGAACGCGGCACGACGATCCTCTTCGTCTCTCATGATCCAGCCGCCGTCCGTCACCTTTGCTCACGCGCTATCCTGCTGAACGACGGTAAGATTATGGCCGACGGTGACCCACGAGAGACGCTCAGCGTATACAGGCGGCTCATTTTAGATCGCGAGGAACATTACGACAGCGATCAAACCGATCGCGACTCGATCGCAGCAGCCAGCTTCTCTTCCCCCTCGCTTCGATACGTGCGTCGGCACGGCGACGGAAGCGCCCAGATAATAAACTTGGAGGTGCTTAACTCAGCTCACGTTCCAGTCACTGTCGTAGAAACTGGCGAGGAGATCTTGATCCGAGCGCACGTCCACTTCAATCGCGATATAGTCAAACCCGTATTCGGGTTTATCATCATCAATCGCCACGGCGTTCACGTTTATGGCACGAATACTGAACAGCAAGGGACCGATCTGCACCTAGTGCGCCAAGGTAGCATCGTAGAAGTCACGTTCTCCTTTAACTGCTGGCTCGGAACGGATATCTACTCGATCTCATTCGCTGTACACAGTAGCGCCCTTTCCGCCAAACCTACGGCATATGACTGGGTTGATGGGGCAGCATTTATCCGCATCACAAGCCCGATTCTGATCGAAGGATTGGTGAACCTAAACGCTACTGCGACGGCACGCGTGATCAGCAGTACGAATCATTTGCAGGCGGAGCAGCGATGTCTGAAAACAATTTAAGTGATCGAGAAATGAGCTCGCACACGCGTGTGGGTGAACGCGACGCGCTTGATCCAGAAAGCGAATTCAATGAGCTTCTGCTTTGTCTAGAAACGGCTCGGCGTGCTCATGATCAGCTTCCGCCGCTCACCACTTATCGGCATGGTTGGTTGGCACGTTTCGAGATCTGGTTAAAGAGGAAATCCAAGAAACTCACGCACTGGTATATCTGGGAACAGATCAATTTCAATTCGGCGCTTTGCGAGGCTCTGGCGCGGATCTCGAGGCTCCTCTACGATCAGGAGCAGCGTCTGGCCCACTTGCAAAGAATTTTTCCCTTAAAGCAACGCATCAACACCCATGAGGCCGCAGATGTTCCGCGAGACACAGCGCCCAATAAAAGATGGGAAGAATTAGAACGGGCGATTGGCGAGCGAGATTCGCGCTTTGAAATGTTCCGAGAGGAAAGCAGAGTCCACCTCAAACAGATTTCGCTCGAAATACTAGAGCTACACTCTTCCATCAGCGCCCTTCGCGAACAGATCTTCAAACTAGCGCAGGAACTGGAAGAGTTAAAGGCGAATTCGCTCGAGAATTTGAAGAGGCAATGAATTCCCTCGAAATGTATAAATCGCTCGGGATAGAGGACGTCCCTAGCTTCTACTACAAGCGAGTCTTCACCGGAGGCGTCCTCGATGCTCGTTACTTTGACGCTGTCGACCGTTTCAGCATGCGCTTTGCCCGCACCATGTGGGTTTATAACAACGTGCGCCGCGGCGCGTCGGTGCTCGATTTAGGTTGCGGCGAGGGTCAATTGGCCCTTCTTCGCCGCAAAGGCGTATATATAGCCGGAGTAGACCTCTCTCCCCAATTGGTCGAAATAGCGCGCCGGAACGGGTACGATGCCGTATGCGTTGCCTCCCTTCATGCGCTGCCTTTTGCTGATCACTCCTTCGATTATGTGGTAAGTCTCGATGTGCTTGGTCACATCGCGCCAGAAGAGAAACCAGAGGTACTCAAAGAGATCAAGCGCGTCCTGCGCCCTCGAGGGGTGACCATGCACGGCATAGAGTGCCTTAATCCGACCTTGCATGTAAGACGGGACTCCCCAAACTACAAAGACTTCGTCAATATAGATGGCCATATAGGCCTCGAAGAGGAAGAGATCACGGCGGCTAGATTCAAATGTCTGTTCGCCAACGTTCAATGGGAACCACGATACACTCTATGCTTGAGTTGCGAAGAGATAATCAAACAGGCCGAGCGATATGGGATGCGATTTGACGAAGATTTACTTGTGCATCTGCGCAGCCTCTCTTATAAAGAGAGGCGCGCTTTTGATCTGGCGATGGGATATGTTTTCAATAAAGTTTCAGAGCTAAATCTGAAGCTCCCCTCGAACGGCTTATACATGCTGCTTAAGGCATCTGATGCGCCTTTAGGCCCATTTTATGACGAGCACAAAGACGAATCCCTTCTAACGGCAGAGCGTGCGTCAGGGCGCTCCTTTTGTCTCGACCGCAGTGGCGCAGCGCAGTTCGATGCGGGCTGGTATGCAGCTAACTACTTGCCGCCCGTCGCCCGCTGGATGAGCGACCGGGCGACGGTTCATTTCAGTGCGGAGCGTATATCTAAGATACGCATGGATTTGACTACTCACCTGCCGGATCTCGACGCGCGACCGATGGGATTACAATTTAGATTGAATGGCGAACTGATCTGTGCTTTTTCTCTCTGTCGCTATGGGTGGCTTGAGCTAGAGATGGATGTTCCCGAGCGCATCAGCGAAAATGGCCGAAACGGCAAACACTCCCTTGAGATAAGGGCAAATCAGACCTGGAAACCGAGCGATTACGCTGAGGTGAACGATGACAGAGATCTTTCGATCGCCGTCTGTAACATCGAAGTCTTCACTTAAAGCTCCCGGCGAGATTGCGGGATCGATTCTTCAGCTCATTCATAACCGGCTTAGCGCAAGAGGATGAGGTCTTCGATGGAACTCGCTCCGTACTGATCGGTAAATTTTAACCTTTATCTAGGGTCCACGATAATGAATCGAAGGCTCTGCCTTACCCCAATACTTCCTTACACTCTCGCAGCGGTCTTGAGCATCTTAGCCCTCATCTTGGTCCTACGCTTATGGCGCGCTGATCTTCACGTCCCCTTAGCCTATTTCGGCGACGCCATCTACTACTCGGCGCTCATCAAAACCATGACGGAAACGGGATGGATATTACACAACGATCGTCTCGGGATGCCGCTCGGATCAGACTTCCACGATTTTCCATCCGCAGATATATTCAACATTTTCTTGCTCAAGCTTCTGTCTTACCTCATTCACGACCCAATCATCCTCTTCAATCTCTTCTACTTGGCCACATATCCTTTAGCCGCCATCTCTTCGCTTTTCGTCCTAAAACGTTTCGGAATATCCAATGCAACTGCGATATGCCTATCGATTCTTTACGCTTTCATTCCATTCCATTTTTTGAGTGGATGCGGCCATATGTTTCTCTCCTCTTACTATATGGTCCCCTTAGCTGTGATGATCGCTTTGTGGATCGCGATGGGAGAGGGCGCGCGCGTTGGACTACGCAACCGAAAAGCCATCTTCAGCATCGTCTTCTGCCTCATTCTTGGAACGAGCGGCATCTTCTATTATCCATTCTTCGCTTGCTTCTTCTTCCTCATCGCCGGAATATCGGCGACCATCTCGAGCAAAAACCTTCGCCCGTTGCTCACCGCTGCCGCTCTCATTCTGCTCGTCCTGACATCGTTGACCATTAGCCTGTTGCCTCAAATCGCCTACTTGAAGCGCAATGGCGATGTGCGAGCGGCTCGCCGAACAGCCGTGGAAGCAGAAATCTATGGACTGAAGCCCGTGCAGATGATCCTGCCTGTAACCGGGCACCGGATATCGAAGCTGGCGGAACTAAAACGTAAATATAATGCTGCTCCTCTTTCACAAGAGAACGATTTTGCATCCATCGGCACCGCTAGCACGATTGGCTTCCTATTTCTTATCGGCTGGGGGCTCTTCTTCCGCCCGAATTCGACTGAGCGAAAGTTCCAAGTGCTCGATAAGCTCGGCTTATTCAATCTCGCAGCGGTACTTTTAGCAACCGTTGGTGGATTCGGCTCATTGTTCGCACTGCTCATCTCGCCGCAGATAAGGGTTTATCACCGAATATGCGTCTTCATCGCCTTCTTCTCACTCTTTGCGTTAGCGCTCTTCATCGAAATGCATGCCAAGCCGCGGTTCTTCTCGAAAAAGAAGAATTCGATCTTCCACGCATTTCTAATCACCATCACTATCCTCGGCTTACTCGACCAAACGACCGATGGGTTCATACCGACCTACGAACAAGATCAGCGAGAAGAAAGAAGCTATCGAGCCTTCATCAATGAAATAGAACGCCGAATGCCGTTTCACGCGATGATTTTTCAATTACCATATATGCCTTTCCCCGGCTCGCCGCCAATCAACCAAATGCAAGATTCAGATCACTTCAAAGCTTATCTCTTATCTAGGACGTTGCGTTGGAGCTACGGAGCGATCAAAGATCGTCCGGCTGATCTCTGGCAACGGCAAGTGGTAACACTGCCAGTTGAGCGTTTCATCGAAGAGCTATGCGTTGCCGGATTCTCTGGGATTCTCATCAACCGAACTGGCTATGCCGACCATGGAGCGGCTATTGAAGCTCAACTAAGCTCCTTTCTCGGTCCTCCGCTGGCGAGCGATGACGATAAGCTTTCTTTCTTCAGCTTGCTCGACTACAAGACGAAGCTAAAGGGTCAGATCCCAGATGTTCTGTGGCAAAAGAGGGAAGACTCAATACTGCATCCGATCAAACTCATCTGGGAAGATGGATTCTCAAATTTAGAGGGAACGCCGGAGAATAACTGGCGATGGTGTTCTTCACAGGGCCGACTTCAGATTCGCAACGATCAACCTCGAGCGAGAGAGATCGTCATCGAAATGGAACTAAGCACCGGATACGGGGAAGCTTCCGATATATGGATCAATGGTCTATCGTTGAACGACCACCTGCGTATAAATGCGGACGAGACTCGATACGTGCGCCGAATCGTCGTCCCTCCGGGCACGCATTACTTGGAATTCTCCTGCAATGCGCCGTTAGTAAGAGCGCCGCGCGATGCGCGCGATTTGGTTTTTAAGGCAGGCAACTTTAAACTGACTGAAATCGTTCAATGACTCGAGCAGGCTTTGGAAACATCTCCGAGGATTCGAAGATGTGCGAAGTTGCGGCGCAACGCTCCAGACCGATTCTGGCGATCGTCGTCCCTTGTTATAACGAAGCCCCCTTGATCGTCGATACCGCCCGAAAGTTGGTGGAAATACTAGAAGAACTCTCCTCACATGGGGAGATAGATAACCAAAGCTTCATCTACTTTGTAGATGACGGCAGCCAAGATGAAACTTGGCTGAAGATATGCCATCTGCATCAAATGAATCCGCAGAAGATCAAAGGATTAAAGCTGGCCCGCAATTTCGGCAGTCAAAGCGCAATTTTGGCCGGAATCCTAAGCGTTCGCGAGCGGGCTCATTGTGCCATCACGATCGACGCGGATCTGCAACAGGATGAACGCGCCATCCCGCTTTTTTTAAAATCTTACAAGCGCGGCGCAGAGATCGTCTTCGGCGTGCGGTGCGATCGCAGCGCCGATTCTTTTTGGAAAAAGTCGACGGCTTTGATCTTTTATAAATGCATGAAGGCGATGGGCGTAAGGATTATAGAGAATCACGCTGACTACAGATTGATCTCACGCAAAGTAATCGATTCGCTGGCCGAGTTCCGCGAGTACAACCTATTCTTGCGCGGCATATTCGCCGACCTTGGATTTAAAACTGAAACAGTTTACTTCAAAGCTGGAAGACGCCAAATTGGCGAGACGAAGTTCTCTTTCAAGAAGATGGCATCGCTCGCCTTGAACGGCATCACATCTTTTAGCGTCATGCCACTAAGGTTGATCTCTATCCTAGGAGCAGGGATTTTCATATTTAGTTGTGTGATGTCAATCTGGATCCTTTTTAAGGCCCTTTTTGGTAAGGTCGTACCCGGTTGGGCCTCAACGCTGATTCCCATATACATCCTTGGCGGTTTGCAGATAATGTTGCTGGGGATTTTGGGAGAATATATCGGGCGCATCTATAAAGAAGTCAAGGCGCGTCCCCGCTTCATCAAAGATATAGAACTATTTTGAACCGCAGAAACAAAGTGCACCCGCCCAACTGAAACCAAGACCTCCAAGAGCTATTCGAGTTAGCCACCAAAACCCCTTAGACGAACGATAATCTCCCAGAGGCCATCTAAAGAATGGCAAAAAGCCGAGGGAACTTTGGCCGAAAAGAAGCTTTAAGCGATAGCTTCTAATCGCAACTTTGAACGGCGACCTTGACTACTCCAATTGCACGCTGTGTATAGCGATGCCCAACTCCCGCTCATCGTCCGTCCCCAATTCTCGTTTAGGTATCCAGCCCCTTGAAATCAGCAACTTAAAGCATGCCTCTCCCAATGTTTCATCACCTTCCAACTCGAAGGTGATCTTGCTCCATCCCGCCCAAGAGATCTCCTTCTCCCCGACGACGCGATCGTTAAGCAAAAGTTTGATGACGACCGGCAGGGTCTGAACATCAGGGTGATTGCAAAGGGCGTGTATCGAAAGCCTCTTGAATGGTCCCTTAGGCTTGAGGAATATTTCTGCTTCCCTACCGGTCCACCGGTAGCAGAAGTCGTGCCTTTCTCTTTCATACCAACCGCGCCCAAGATGTCCCATCTCATTGACCCCCATGACTATTCCTGGATAGAGGACGTTTTTGTATTCATCCATGAGCACATACAACTCTGATGGGAAACCTGTGCATCTCTCCCCTTTTGGTTGAGCGAGAGCGAAGATCGTGTCTCGCCATGCGGGGGGACAGAGCCAGCGGGTCAAGGCCGAATCGCTATATACATCGCAGAGGTCCAGCCTCTCAATTTCAAATCCATTAACGCGCAACAGGTTTCTCAACTCATCGGCTGTATATTCGCGATTATGCCGCCCGTAAATGCCATTGCCGTGGTAACGGTCATACACATTGCGCCCAAACAATAAAGCTAGCAGATTCTCCCGGCGCATGACGTTCGGCGTAGTCAACAATAAGTATCCTTCGGGTTTTAAGGTGCGATGTATTTCAGAGAGCATATGGCTCGGGTTGATCAGCAAATGCTCCAGCAACTCGCAACAGAGGACTAGATCATAAGTGTCGTCATCGAACGGTAAGACGTCTCTTTCGAGGTTCAACGAGAGATTCTTGAACACGAACTTCTCCCCATACTTACGGCTCTCTACGAGATGTTGCTCCACCTGCGCCCTTTCCACCTCGTAGAAACTAACGGTGTCAACCTGCAACCCATAATAACGCTTCAATAAAATGGTCAAATAGTAGGGTATCGCGCCGAGTTCGAGGACTTGTGCAGCATCGGTAAGCGGCGGTAAATAATCCAATGTCTTGAGGAGTCTTCTGATGTGAGTTTCAACGTACCACTCCCCCTCTTGGGGATTGCCGACATATTTCTCGAAGAAGTCGAAGCTCTTCAGATAGCTCTTCATCTCTTCCATATCCCGGTTTAACAACTCCTAACTCACCTCCGCATCCTTGGAATAGGTAATTTAAACCGGTCTTGGACGGGATAAACGACTGCCGAATTATTAGAGCTAATCTCGGCCCGAGAAGAGTATATTGACAACATTCTTCTCCATAAGTATACTTGGCGCAAGTGGGCAAGCCCCGCCCGCTATTAAAGCCGCGACAAACGCGCACAATTCCTCACCTGAAAAGTAGCATCTCATAGCTAACTCGATCAATCTTTGTAAGTATGGAGCTGGTCTTAGAGATGAAAAGGTGGCACTTGATTATCTTGTTCACGCTCTCCATCCTAGCCACGGCACAGGCCCAAAATCCGCCGACGCTTCAAATAGTGAGTGAGGATTCTAACTTGCCCGCCGAGCTTCGTTATGGGAGCTTGAAGGTCAGGCCCGTCCGTTTGCGGCCCGGAACTAACATTCCCGTAACGATCGACGATCCTGATTTCTTCGTTTTCCAACATTACGTCGACTTTCTCGGGCGGGTGCCTGACGCGCCGGGATTAGCGCATTGGACGAGAGAGATAACGATGTGCTCAGACCCAGCTAATCGGCGCCCTGGGGAGACTGTGGAAAGCTGTGTCGATAGGAAGAGAGAGAATACAAGTGCCGCTTTCTTCCTCTCAGCTGAATTTCAGAACACTGGCTACTTCGTCTATCGCCTTTACAAAGGCACTTTAGGCAGGATGCCAAGATATGACGAATTTATCCCAGAGATGCGCCAAGTGGCGCGAGGCATCGTCGTCGACAATAGACTCTCGCCCGATGTGATCAATTCCAACCGCATGAACTATGCGATGCAATTCGTTAACAGGGCTGATTTCAAGGCCATTTACGATGGTCTATCGAACGAGCAGTTCGTCGATCGGCTTTTCTCTACTACGGGGATCACGCCGACTTCCGATGAGCGAACGGCGTTGATCGATGGGCTCAATTCCGGGGCGGAGACCCGCGGCAGCGTCGTTTTCAAAGTTATCGACGGATCCCAGTTTCTACCGAACGGACAGATGGCATTCCAAACGAGATATGGCAAAGCATTTTACGATAAAGAGTTCAACGCCGCCTTTGTTTTGATGGAATATTTCGGCTATCTGCGACGCGATCCGGACCAAGCCGGATATGACCACTGGTTAGGCAAGCTGAACAGATATGGCAATTTCGTTGATGCTCAGATGGTGCGCGCCTTTATCGTCTCACCTGAATATCGGTTAAGATTCTAATGCCCGCTCTATCCAAAAGCTTTGCGTTGCCGAATCAGGTCAGATCATCATCCCCTCTCGTGATCGGCTTGCCCCGCCGACTCTCGGGTTGACTTTATGGTTCATTCCCCAACATCACGCCAAGCCTCTCTCTTTTTGGCAACCGATTTCACCTCCTTCAACGCTTCCATATACACATCATAAGTCAGATGGGCCGTCTTCTCCCAAGTGAATAAGCTTGCACGTCTTAGTCCAACGGTGGATAAAGACCGCCTTTTACTCTCATCTTTTAGCAATATCGAAATCCCCTCCGATAAGGCTCGAACATCCATCGGATCAATGACCAGCGCAGCTTCTCCTACAGTCTCCAGAATCGCACTATTGCGGCCAGCGATTACGGGAGCGCCACACGACATCGCCTCTAACAAAGGCAATCCGAATCCCTCATACAGCGAGGGATAGATGAAGATCCGGCAAGCTGAATACAAAGCGCGTAGTTCTTCGTCTGACACGTAACCTAACCATTTGACCGTCCCCCTCTCTTTCAGTATTTCTAATCTCTGGCAAAACTCACCCATCATCCAACCGTAACGCCCGGCGATCACCAATTGTAAATCCTCATCTTTATCTCCGCTTACCAAAAGCTCAAACGCATCGAGGAGCCGCGACAAATTCTTGCGCGGTTCAATCGTACCAACGAAAAGGACATAGTTCTTCTTGAGCTGAAACCTCTGTAGCAAACGAAACGCCTCTTTTGAGGGCATGGGGGTGAAGCATTTGCGCGGAGCTTCCGGTATGATGGCTATCCTCTCGGAGCTCACTTTAAGATAGGAAGTGATTTCGCGTTTCACCGCACTCGTAGGCACGATGATGTAAGTAGCGGATTTGATCATCAGGGGCAGTCGCCAGCGAGCGCGGCTAACGACGTGTGGACGATGCGTTTGCGGATAGAGAAGAGTCGACAGATCATGCACTGTTAGCACGCGCGCCCCGCGAAAGAAGAAAGGCAGATCGAAGTTGGTCCCGTGGAACAACGCGGCTTCGCTTCTAGCCAAGTATAGAGGAAGCCCCACCGCCCACCAGTGTTTGGTTAAGCGGTTGACCCTCGCCTCTGTGAGAAGCAAATTGTCGGGTTTCATACCAGCACATTTGATGGGTTCTGTAAATGGGAGCGGGGAGACGACTTCCACTAAATCATCGACAGAGCTAGTCGCCAAAGCATATGCGAGTTCGTACGTGTAACGCCCCACTCCCGTCAACGGCTCGGTCAGCGGCAATCCATCGAGAACCAATCTCATGCCCAACGCGTTGCCTTCAATCTTTCACCTCACCGGTTTGACTTCACAGCTTGGGCAAAGATAATTTACCCCGATTGATAACGCAAATGCGGAGCTTCTTTTGGCGTGGAATGTCCCAAATTCGGAGTCGATAAGCTTAAAGAAGAGATTCTTCTGGCAGTGAAGAAAGGGAGGCGGGGGCTACCTGTCGACGATGCCATCCCTACCCCCTCGAATGAGGGCATGTTGCGCCTCTCTCGCCTCAAGACCGGATTCGATCACCTTCTCGAAAGGAAAGATTCTTATAAGCTCGATGATTTAACCCAGTTCTATGGAACATCTTTCCTTAGAAATTCTTACCGGGCTCTTCTCGGAAGAGAGCCTGATGAGGAGGGGCAAAAAGGTTATCTTGAGGCGCTACGGACTGGGAAGATAAACAAGGTGGACGTGCTAGCGAGGCTGAATTTCTCCGCTGAAGGTCAGCTCCAAAGAGTCCGCGTCCACGGGTTATGGGGGCGAGCGCTCATCAGAAAATTTGAACGCATCCCTCTCTTTGGCTATCTCATTCGGCTAATTACCAGCACCCTGAGGCTCCCCAAGTTAAGCCAAGAACTACAGAAACTCGAATTCTTCTTTTCCGAGCAGATCATCTCGATCACTAACTATCTCAATCAAGGGGTTGATGAGAGCGCTAATTTTCGATCCGCTTTAAAAGCACGCCTCGAAAGACTCGAGGCCGATCGGCAGAGACTGGAAGGAGAAGTGGCGCAACTACAACGGAAGTTAAATTCGGTTTGTGAGACATCGGAGGTCTTGCGAAGCGAACTCTACCGCTTAGAACAGAGTCTTGACCGACTGAGATCCGCAATCGAAGATGAACGCACGGAACGAAGAGAGTTGACTGATCATATAAATTCGATCATCGCTCGCTTCGAGCAAATCCAGCGGGGGATGTTTTCACAGTTGCGCGAAGAACTAGAGAATCGAATGACCGAGATGAGATCTCAAATCCAGCGATTTCGCACTGAACTGACCGAGCGCGATAACATCTTGGCGACGCGACTGAGGGACACGTCACGGAAGCGAGAAAAACAGCCAACGTCTGCACCTCAAACCGCCGCCCCATTCTATACGGCACTCACCGATCGATTCCGCGGTAGCACCGCCGAAATCAGAAGAAGATGCCAATACTATCTGCCATATGTCCAGAGCGCGCCATCGATTACTGAGGCAACGCCCCTGATAGATCTGGGATGCGGGCGTGGCGAATGGCTTTCACTGCTGCATGAAAGAGGCATCAAGGCGATCGGGGTTGATACTAATCCGACCTTCGTTGACCGCTGCCGTGCGGCCGGACTTCAGGTAGCTGAGGGAGACGCGCTTAAATACCTATCTACTCTGCCCGCTGCAGGGGTTGGGGCTATCACCGCTTTTCATCTTTTCGAACACTTATCGCTTGATGAACTGCTTGCCTTGATGTCCGAGATCATTCGCGTCCTTCGGCCCGGCGGTTTTCTCCTAATCGAAACGCCTAATCCGGAGAACGTCCTAGTGAGTAGCAACTACTTTTATCTTGATCCGACCCATCGGCATCCGATTCCGCCCCAGCTTATGCACTTGATCTTCGAATGGCACGGATTGGATCGCATCGAAACACACTATCTCCACCCTTGGGAATCAGCGAAATTCCACTCCGGGGGGGAAGCCGAAGCGCGTTTGAACGAACTTCTCTACGGGCCGATGGATTACGCACTGATCGGTTGGAAAGTCTGAAAAATGAGGATAGTCATTGCCACAACCCAGATCCCCTTCGTATATGGAGGAGCCGAGGTACACGCCGCGGAGCTTTGCTCAGTTTTGAGGAAGCATGGGCATGAAGCTGAGATCGTCACCATACCATTCAAATGGTATCCGCCAGAGAAGATTCTCGATCACGTATTAGCATGCCGTCTGCTGGATCTGACCGAAACCAACGGGTTGCCCATCGATCTACTGATCGGGCTTCGGTTTCCTGCCTATCTCATCGAGCATCCCAACAAAGTGCTCTGGATATTGCATCAACATAGGTCTGCCTACGAGCTTTGGGATCATGAGCTAAGCGACATGGTCCACTATCCTAACGCTCTGTCCATAAGAGACGCTATCAGAGAGATAGACAGACATTTCATCAAACAAGCCAAGGCCGTCTTCGCCAATTCTCGCAATGTGGCCAATCGGTTAGAGAGATTCTGCGGCATCAAAGCCACGCCTTTATACCATCCACCGCGCAATGCAGAGAAGTTCTACTCAGCCGACGCAGAAGATTTCTTCTTTTTTCCGAGCAGACTGTGTCGCCCCAAACGACAAGAACTAGTGCTCAGGGCAATGGCGTTGACTCGACATCCCGTTAAAGTGCGCTTCGCCGGTGTAGCGGATCATCCGCTTTACGGGGAGGAGTTACAAAATCTATCTCGGAGCCTAGGCGTATCGGATCGCGCCACTTGGCTAGGGCACATCTCGGAAGAAGAGAAAATAGTCAATTACGCTCACGCCCTCGCGATCATATATCCGCCCATCGATGAAGATTACGGCTACGTCACTTTAGAGGCGATGCTCGCAGCCAAACCGGTCATCACCTGCTCAGATTCAGGCGGACCATTGGAATTCGTCTCAGACGGAGAGACGGGGTTGATCGTTGAACCGACGCCTGAATCATTGGCTGCGGCGCTCGATCTGCTATGGGAGGATCGAGTTAGAGCGCGACTTCTTGGGGAGCGAGGGCGAGCAAGATATACTGCTTTGGGTATTTCATGGGATAAGGTTCTCAGCTCACTCCTGTCATGAAGATAAATTGGTTCTCGCCGCTACCCCCAGCACGTACAGACATTGCATCCTATACCAAACTCCTTCTTCCATTCCTTTGTGAACAAGCCGAAGTCTCACTGTGGACGGATCAAAAGGAGGTCGATCCCGACGTCGCTAAACATGCCAGAATACAACGTTTCTCCGATCTACCAGACTGGCCCACGCTCAATCGAGCGGATATAACTTTTTACAATATGGGCAACAACTACGCCTTTCACGGCTCGACGTGGCGCGTGAGCCAGAAGCATCAGGGCATCGTGATACTTCACGACCTGTGCTTTCATCACTTCTTCGAGACCATGTATCGCTCAGCGCTCATGGATGAAGAAAGCTATATTGAGTTAATGCAAGAAGAGTATGGCGAACAAGGGCGGGCCGACGCGTTAAGATTTCTCGCGCATCCGTCCAAATTGATCAATTTCATGGCCGAACGTTATCCGTTAACGGAGCGCATAGTTTCAAATGCTTATGGCCTCCTAGTTCATACAACCGAAGCTAGGCGTGCGCTCGAAAAAGAAGGCAGATGGTATATCGCTCAAGCCCCTTTGCCTTTTCCAACGAAGAAGCGTTCACATCCCCTGAGGATTGACACCCCTCCCTTCAACCTTATCATTTTCGGATACCTGGGCCGCAATCGACGTCTGCCGCAATTTCTCGAAGCCTTTGCCACATTTCCCGAGAAAGAGAAGTTTCGCTTGAAAATTTATGGTCAGGTCGAAGAAGAGACCACCGTTCGGAATCAGATCGAGAAACTTGGCCTCGATTCGCTCGTGAGCCTTAAAGGCTTTGTCTCGGAGGGAGAATTGGAGGCTGCGCTCGATGCAGCTCACCTGGCGATAAATCTCCGGTATCCAACTATGGGCGAAGTTTCAGGGAGCCAGTTGCGCATCTGGGATCACGCTCTTCCCTCGCTCGTGACGCGCGTCGGATGGTATGCAACCATACCTGAAACGATCGTCGCCCACGTTGATCCACAAAATGAAATTACAGACATTCATAACCATCTCAGATCTTTTTTGCGCAACCCGCGACATTTTGCCGAGATGGGCCTCAGGGGACGCGCGTTTCTAGAAAGCGCGCATCGCCCGGAAGACTATGTCAAAATATTGTTCGATCTAGCCGCAGAAGTCACCAAAAGTCGCGCTTGGTTCAATGCCTTCAAGCTCGCCAGCAGAGTCGGAGCGGAACTTTCGTGCATCACCAATCTGACGCTTCTCGATAAGATTGCCGAAAAAGCGGCCCAACAGATAACTGAAGTCTTCGCTGGAGAAACCTGTAGATCTCGTCGCAACCGCCTTTAAGTGCCCCGCCATAAAGAGCCGGCTCTTAGCTCCCAAGGCGCCCCCCCATGATGCTTACTCTCCTCATGAACAAGCTCTCAACCGCTCGACCTTGCTTTCATCCGCAGCCCACGCGGTCATGGCGCTCCGAAGCGCGATCGATATTCCGGCGAAACGATGAAGGCGCGGACCATCTGTGCGTCTATGAAGTTCCCGTAGGTGTTTAATTTAGTCAGCCAATAGTTATAACCCGCTGGGTCAGGATCCCGCCTCAGGTAACCGAAGTACTGCATCAAGACGAAGGCGTTGTTGAACTCTTTCCGATAGAAAAACTGTCCATAAGAAGTTAGAAATTGCATCGTCCCATCAGGCAAAAAGGTAGTGCCGTCGATTATTTGGTACACGACTTGTCCGCGAGTCATTGCACCCGTATTCAGCGCATTGATCAACGCAGCGCGCTCGTCCGACGAAGCGTTGTACGTGATATTCGTAAAGAGCGTATTGACAAAAGTTTCGTTCGACATGGCATCGTATCGAGCTTTGAACTCCGGCCTCGTCACCCACTGCTCCGCAAAAGCCCTTTTGTTGGCATTGATCTGATCGGCAAAGAGCCGATTATCGACGACGATGCCCTGCGCTACTTGCCTGACATCAGCCATGAACTCCTCATAGTATGGCATACGTCCCAACGTTCCCTTGTAAAATCGGTAAACGAAATAGCCGGTGTTCTGAAACTCTAGGGACAAGAAGAAAGCTCCGCTAGTATTCTCTCGCTTGCGATCAACGCACATCGCCTCGGTCTCATTCGGGCGGCGATTGCTCGGATCGGCGCACATAGTGATCTCATTTGTCCAGTGATCCCATCCAGGTCCATCGGGCTCACGGCTAAGGAAATCTACGTAATGCCATCGAACGAACGTCCGCGCATCATCTATCGGGTTAGGTGGTGGCGGAGTTGAACTGACGGCGAAGGGAAAGATCAACACTATCCCCCCGCGTCCCTTTATAATGAGGTTATAGTTGCCCGGATTGAGCTTGCCGAGTTCATAAATGCGAGCAGTGGAAGTTGTCACTTGCACAGATGAGTTGATGTGACACTCGATGTACAAATCCAAGGTGAAATCGCTATTTGATGAACGAGCCAGCGACTCCCAAGCGACCCTCCCCTCATACCCAGGGAAGACGAGCTTTACGTAGATGGATGTGACTCCGTTTAACTCCCAATATCTAATCTCCAACTGATTGGGCAACAGATCTATAGCCTCCCACTGTGGGAGAGAATAGGGCGGCGGAGGAGGGCTAGGGGTCGGGATCGGAGTTGGCGTTGGAGTCGGAGCGACGACCGCGCTGATGGCGGCTGCAGCATTCAGTTTCCCATAACCGAAACGCGCATCCCAAGTTGACGATCCGGTAAATTGATCGCGAATCGCGGTATTGCGGATAATATCCTTGATCTGTCCGCTAGTTAAGCTCGAGTTTGCTTGCAACAATAGAGCGACAACGCCTGTGACAACCGGCGTTGACATGCTTGTGCCAGCGGCGCCCGCATGGTAACTATCACCTGGCGCTGGGTTGCTCGCGCCGAAGTTCGAATCCCCTGACTTCGATGAGTAGAGGAAATAACCGGGCGCGCTGATCTCCGGTTTCGGTCTGCCGTCTGCCGTCGGCCCAGGGCTGGTGAACGGCGCCGCGCTCCCGATCGGATAGACCGATGAACGCGAGACGAAAGCACCAACTGTGATCGCCCCGCGCGCCGTTCCCGGAGAGCTCACTCGCTTCGAACCATCGACGTAGGTGAGGAACCGACCGCCCCCCAACCAGGCGTCGAACTGCCCGCCGGATCGCACGTCATCGCCGCGCAGCGTTATCGTCCAACTTGAGCCAAGATTTTTGGCGCTATCGCTGAAGACGATGAAGATATTGTTCTGATCATTGGTCGGATCGCTATCGCCTTTATCGTCCGTCGCGTTGTAGATCCTGATATACGGATCGCCCGCCGCACCGTTGATGAATCCGCTTGGGTTATAAGGGACTGGCCCGACGATCACGCCATCGGGGCGCGTCACCTTGACCGTCATCCGATCATCCTTCGCGTAATAAAGCTCGAGGAAACGCGGCGAGTCGCCCCCGGCATCAACCTGCAACTGGATCTCGGCGCCCAATGGGACGCCGCCGCTCGCGTGTATATCTTCATCGCCCTCATTACCCGCCGCTACACAGATGGCGCGTCCCGGCCCACCGCTGACGATCTCATCGATCACGCGCTCATCAGGGTTGGTCCCATCATGCGGCCCCTGGTGGCCGCCGAGACTCAGATTGATGACAAAGGGCTCGCCCAACTCCATCGCCTTCTGCTGAATGAAGCGCATCGCGTTGATGATATCCGTCGTGCGAAAGCCATCGCTCCCATCTTCCTTGCGATTAGCCTTGACGACGATGAGATCGGCTTCCGGAGCCATCCCGGCATACAATCCAGGATTCGGACCAGCGAGCCCGTTTCCCGCAGCGGTGCCGGCGACATGAGTGCCGTGTCCATTACGGTCACGCTCGAGCACATTGCCGCCCCCTTGCAAAGCGGCGTTGATCTCCGCTTCGGTATAGAGTCTTCCGATCGGCGTCGTCCCACCGGGAAGGACGTAATTCCAACCAGGATCGGTCGTCCCTCCGCCGTAGACCGTCATATCGAGCAAAGCTTTTATGCGCGTGCGCTGCCCGTTGCTGCCCGGGATGGTGAAATCCGGATGGCGGAAATCGATCCCCGTATCTATGATCCCAACGATGACCCCGCGTCCGGTCTGCGAGACGATTCGCTGCCCAGCGCTATTGTCGAGTTGAACGGCTTTGCGCGCCAGATCGTTGAGCGGTTTATAGACGGCTGCGGCAGAGATCTTGCGCACCGACGAGAGCGCGGCCAATTCGGGCAGCCGTTCGACGTCGGTTTCCACCGTAGCCACATCGCCAATTTGCGCCCCGATCTCAAATCCCGATCTCTTCAACTCCTCAGCGCTTCTCGACTTCAAGCGCACGGCGACGCTTACGCGCACTCGTCCGCTGACATCTCGCTCGATGGCCGCGACGTCCCTGAGCCGCTCCGTCTCTCCGTTGAAGAAGCGTCCTCTGACGCGGTCTTCGTTCGCCGCGCGTCGCACGATCTTCAGCAACTTGTCCGACTTTTTAGCGAAGGCCGTCTCCGGATCGGCGGCTTCATCCTGTCGTGCGGCGATGCCGAGCGGCGGGAGGGAAGCGAAGATCAGGAAAAGGGCGAGCGAAGAAGTGCCGACGACTCTAACGCTTCGCTTCGTTCGGGGATCGATTTTCAGAAGACGAGGCGGCATCGCTTACCTCCTCCACAAGATGGATCGGGATCAGCTTGGATGAGATTCTCAGTCAAAGACCGATGACGACGCCAGTCGATTGCAGAGGCTGAGGTCCGCGTGCGGTCATCGCGCGGCTTTCGCCGCGCAGATTATAACGCACATCCCGCAGGTGACGGCAATATTTTCGTCGACCCTTTCCCGCCTGCCCCTAACTGGACAACTGAAAGCTGTCTGAATAGACTGAAATTTCCATCATAAGCTCGCTGTCGCTACTGAGGATCTGACCTCTACTGACGAGCGCGGCTCGAAACGAGCCTTAGATCCGTAAAACGTCAAGATCGCGGCGAGCAAACGCTCGAGAATCTTCGCAAGAATGGGAGTCGATGAAGTCCTATGCCGATGTCCGCTACTCAAATACGTCGTGGGATGATCATCGTCTTTGACGGTGACCCTTGCAAGGTCTTGGATTTTCGCCACCACACGCCCGGCAACCTGCGCGCGATGGTGCAAACGAAGATGAAGAACCTGCGCACCGGCGTCACGTTCGAGCATCGTTTTCGTTCTGCCGATACAATCGAGCGCGCGATCCTCGAAGAGCATGAGATGGAATTCCTCTACTCGGACGGATCGCAATATCACTTCATGAACACGGAAAATTACGAGCAGATCGCGCTCAGCGAAGAGGACCTAGGGGATGCGGTCCAATGGTTGACTCCGGGCCTACGCATTCAGGTTGAGTTCTACAACGGCGAGCCGATCGGCATCAAGCTGCCGCCATCACTCGAGCTGACGGTCATCCAGACCGAGCCAACGATCAAAGGGGCCACCGTCTCGAACGTCAACAAACCCGCAGTGCTCGAAAACGGCGTGACGATCCAAGTGCCGCCGTTCATCAACGAGGGCGATCGCATACGCGTCGATCCGACCGAAGGCCGCTATATCGAGCGCGTCAAGTGAACGGACGATCTGTCTTTAGCTTAAGACTCCGCGGCGCCCGGTGGACTCATTTTTGGATCGATTCGCCGAAATCATGTACCTCCTCTACAGCGTCATCTTCACGCTAGGCATTCTCTTCTACTTGCCATCCCTTCTGTGGAGGTCATTGCGCCGTGGGAAGGAGATGGGCGATTGGCGCGAGCGATTGGGCTGCCTCTCGCCAGTGAGAGGCGGGCCAGTCATTTGGGTCCACTGCGTTTCGGTAGGAGAGACGCGCGCGGCTCAACCCTTAATCCGCGCTCTTCGCCAACGCTATCCCGATCACGCGATCGTCATTTCGACGATCACTCCGACCGGACAGCGGCTCGCGCGCGCTCTCTTTCAAAAAGAGGCCGCCGCGGTCTTCTACTTTCCGTTCGACTGGGCGTTCTCCGTGCGCCGCGCGCTCCGCACCATCGCGCCGCGTTTGGTCATAATCATGGAGACGGAGCTTTGGCCGCGCTTCTTGCGCGAGTGTCGAAGGCGCGGAATCCCAACGGCGCTCGTCAATGGAAGACTTTCGGGACGTTCCTTCAAACGCTATATGCGCGCCCGCTTCCTCTTCCGCCGAGTCGCCAACGATCTGGCGCTCGCCATCATGCAGACCGAATCCGATGCGGCGAGGATTCGCGCCATTGGATTACCTCGAGCGCGCGTGCGCGTTTCCGGCAACCTCAAGTTTGACCTTGAATCGCACGGCGACGCATCCCCGCTCGCCCAAGAGTTAGATTCGCGTTTCGCGCTCAGCGCGACTGATCTGATCATCGCGGCGAGCACACACGATCCGGAGGAGCGCATCGCGCTCGAAGCGTTCAAAATGGTCCGGCAGCAAATGCGGCGCTTGCGGCTGATACTCGCGCCTCGCCATCCGGAAAGAGGCGGCGAGATCGCCGCGCTCCTCGAAGGATCTGGTTTCAGTTGGACGCGGCGCACCCTGCCGCCCGCAGATAAGGACCGTGATGTGGATTGCATCCTTCTCGACACGATCGGCGAGCTACAAGCGCTCTACCCGTTCGCGACGATCGTCTTCGTCGGCGGCAGCATCGCGCCGATCGGCGGGCATAACATACTCGAACCGGCGGCGGTGGGCCGGTGCATCGTCATCGGCCCGCATACGTTCAACTTTCAAGCCATCGTGCGCGCTTTCGTCGCCGAAGGGGCGATCCTACAGCTGCCGATCGTGGCCGATGCTCAGATGAGCGTCGAGCTAGCGCGAACGTTCATCGCTCTTTTGACCGATGATCTGCGCCGCCAACAAATAGGCGCGCGCGCGCAAGCTCTTTTTGCGCGCAACCGCGGCGCAACCGAACGCACGATCGACGCGCTCGAACCGCTTCTGAGCGGATAGCGCGAAGTTCCATCAAGCGGCGATCTCTATCGTCCCAGAAGACGCAAGCGGTATACTGCCCTTATGTTTGCGCTCGCCCCCTTCAGCCTGCTTTACGGAGCGATCGTCCGCGGGCGCACAGCCCTTTACCGCGCAGGCGTTTTGCGCACCCATCGCATCGATGTCCCGGTCGTTAGCATCGGCAATATCACGACCGGCGGCACAGGTAAGACTCCTCTCGTCATCTGGGTGGCCCGAGCGATGGCTAACGAAGGCCATCGCCCATGCATCCTCACGCGCGGTTATGGACGCCGATCCGCTAACAGGCGAGTTCTGGTCTCCGATGGCGAAACGATCTTCGCCGATGCGCTCACTGGCGGAGATGAACCTTTGCTTCTCGCCGAGAAACTGCGCGGGAAAGCCGCAGTCATTAGCGATCGGGATCGCGTCGCGGCAGCGCAATGGGCCAGGGAGAATCTAGCGATCGATCTCTTCATCCTCGACGACGGATTCCAACATCTTCGCCTCGCGCGCGATCTTGACATCGTAACGCTCGATGCCAGTAACGCTTGGGGTAACGGGCTGCTACCCTACGGGCGAAGACGTGAACCGCTCAGTTCGCTCGCGCGAGCCGATTGCCTGATCATCACGCGAGCTGAACAAGCTCATGATCCAGAGAGGCTGCGCGAAGAAGCGAAGCGCTTCGGCAAAGACCGACCGATCCACCTCGCCTACACGCGAACTGTAGGCGCGCGCGCGCTCGATTCCGCCCTCCAGACTGGACCGACTTCAGATTGGCGAGACCGACAACCGTTCGCGGCCTTCTGCGCGCTCGGCAACCCGGGGGCCTTCTTCTCACATCTTCGCCGCGAAGGCCTCGCTTTGACTTTGACTTGCGCTTTCGCAGACCACCACATCTACACGCAACAGGAGATCGACCGACTCACTGAATTGGCGATAAAAAGCGGCGCACGCGCACTCATCACTACGGAAAAGGACGCGGTCAAGCTCCGCGCGTTGCGTTTCGACATCCCATGCTTTGTCCTCGAAATCGAGGTCGAGATCGAAAGAGCAGAAGATCTACGCGCGATATTGAATGATGCCACATGTCATCGTAGGAAAGCGAACCAATCAGCTCGCGGCACAGGCTGAAGAGATAAGCCAATCTCCTGAGCGGTCTCGCGCCCCGTGAGGGTAAATATAGCTCATTTTGATAAAATGGGCCGCTAACTTTCAGTGTCGCCTGATGGAGCAAAGGCTTTTAGGCCCCGCTGATCAATGCGGGTAATTTACGCGAGCTGCTTCGACGCAATCCCTTCAAAGCCATGCGCCGGCGGCGCCGCGCTGGTATAACGCTCGTGTGATTTTGTAAGGCAATCAATGATCATCGTTAAAGGACTACAGAAGATTTACAAGCAGAAACGAAACGGTCGTCTGGTCGCGGAGATCAAAGCCGTCGATGGCATCGATTTCGAGGTCGCTCGCGGCGAGTTCTTCGGCCTGCTCGGGCCAAACGGCGCTGGGAAGACGACGACCATCGGCATCTTGACGACGCGCGTGTTGCCGACCGGCGGGATCGCGCTGATCGATGGCATAGACGTGATGCGCGATCCTGTCGCCGTCAAACGGCGCATCGGAGTCGTCCCGCAAGCGAACAACCTCGACCGCAGCTTGACCGGGCGCGAGAACCTATTGTTTCATGCCGAATACTTCGGCATCGACAAGCGCACGCGCGAAAGGCGTGCTGCCGAACTACTGGATCTTTTCCAGTTGAGCGAGCGCGCTGATGAGAAGGTCAGCGTCTATTCCGGAGGGATGGCGCAACGGTTGAAGATCGCACGGGCTTTGATGCACGATCCGGCGATCCTTTTCCTCGATGAGCCGACGACCGGATTGGACCCACAATCGCGCCACGCGCTCTGGCAAATGTTGTTCGAGCTGAACGCCAGAGGGCAAACGATCTTTCTGACGACCCATTATATGGAGGAGGCCGATCGCCTCTGTCAACGTGTGGCGATCATGGACCACGGTAAGTTGATCGCGCTCGACACGCCAAGCAACCTCAAGCGGAGCGTGCCCGGCGGATACCTCATCGAGTTGCGCGTGCGCGCAGCTGAGGAACTGCTTTCCTCTCTCTCCACGGCTTTACGCAAGCTGCCTAACGTAGTCGATGTGCATTCCATGGATGGACTGATCCGCTTGTATGCCAATAGATCTGAAGGGCTGCTCGCCGACGCAGTTCGGCTGGCGAACGAGCGCGGCGTCCTGATCACGGATGCGCACGTCGCTGAACCGAGCTTGGAGACGCTGTTCTTGCATCTTACCGGACGCAGTTTGAGAGAGTGACAACCTTCGACTTGTTGATTGCGTAACTTGTGCCCTGAACTTTTGGGATATTGAGTCCGAAGCGCGAGATTTGAAACGATTCGACCGTCGGATGAAGAGGATATGAACTTGACGACGATGATAGCCCTTCTGCATCGCGATCTGCATGTCGCGCGGCGCGAGCTGGGGAGCTTTTTGCTGCGCGTCGTATTGCAACCGCTACTGTTCACCTTCATCTTCGGTTTCGTCATGCCGCGTCAAGGCCTAGTCGCACAAAGCTACAGGAGCCTACTGTTGCCCGGCATTGTGGCCTTGAGCATGACGCTATCTGGGATGCAAGCGGTGGCGCTGCCCCTTGTGATCGACTTCGGTTGGACGAAGGAGATCGAAGATCGGCTGCTCGCGCCGATCAGCATCCGCGGAGTTGCTTTGGAGAAGATCATGGTCGGCATGATTCAAGCGATCGTCGCCGGGTTACTGGTTCTGCCGCTCGCCTGGTTTATTATGGGACGCCAAGCTGAGTTATGGTTTGCGGCGCATCCGGCGCGTTTGATCATCGTCGCAGCGTTGACGAGTTGGTTGTTCGCCGCGTTCGGGTTGTTTCTCGGGACGGCGACCGAACCGCAACACATCGGCCTTATCTTCAACGTGCTGATCGGACCGATGATCTTTTTCGGATGCACATATTATCCATGGGCGACTTTGGCAACAGTCCGGTGGTTTCAAGTCTTAGTGCTGATCGATCCACTGGTTTACGCGAGCGAAGGGTTTCGCGCAGCGATGACGCCGCAGCTACCACACATGCCTTCGTGGCTGATCCTCTCCGGACTGATCGGCTTCTGCGCGCTTTTTACGCTGCTTGGGATACGCCAATTCGAGCGGCGCGCGGTCGATTGAGCGGGCCGGCTGAAAGCGCTCGAAAGATCTGTGCGTCGCGTCAAGCGGGCAAATGGAAATGGGCGGTTCAGAGAACCGCCCATATAATTTCGATTGGTGAGCCGTGGAGGACTCGAACCTCCGACCCGCTGGTTAAAAGCCAGCTGCTCTACCAACTGAGCTAACGGCCCACTATAGTTCGGAGGAGGTGCTTCATTGGTTATCTTTCCACATTCTACACAGCATGGGATTTTGAAGCAAGTGATGGGCGATCGAGGCACTCCCCGATCGCTCCAAAACAATGGCAGCGAAACTTCTCAATCCCTGACCAGATGACGCTCCATCTTCCCTTTCGCTGAAGGAATCACCGGGATCATGCTAACCGCGCCTTGCGCAGTTTAAGATAGGCTATGATGAAGAGAGCACCGAACATCAAATCAAGCAAACCCGCCGCAAGGATTTGAGCGCTCAGCCTGTCGCCAGTGAATAGCGTGATCATCGCCACACCGAAACTCAGCTTCTCAACGATCGCCGGAACCATCACGGGCCGGTAGCGCATCGGATCTCGCGAGATGATGATGAAAGCGAACTGCCACGCCGCCGCCACACCGATGAAACCATAGTAGTATTCAGGATGTGTGATCGGGGGCGGGAAATCGCGTCCGATTCTGGCTTCGAGAAAATATTGCGGAAGCAAGATAGCGAGGCCACATACGCCAGCGATCAAGTAAGTCAAACGCGCAAATCTCATCGCAGTATTCCGCTTGTTCACTTCAAACGCAACGAAATTGAGGTTTAGGCGTCCTCATCAGCTTAAATCGATTAAACGAGCCTGCGCTCGATACATGCTATCAGTTCCCATTCCCCAAAGATCCCAACTATCTCTTGGTCATCTCGACGGTCTGTCTGAAAGGCTCTTTCTCCATCTTCACATTTTCGCTAAAGACAACTAGTCCAACCCTTCCACGAAACCAATCCGCCAGCTCGGATAGATCGGCTGCCACTTTAGTTCGCCCTTCGCTTTCGTGTTGGCCCCGCCGCGGCTCTGGGTCATCATCATCACGCCACCTTCGCCGATGAACAGTCGAGCGAGCCAAACCGGCACTCTGCGCGGTGGCTTAGCGCCAAGGGCTTTTGCAAGATATGGAAGCCAGACGGATACAGGGGCCGGATCATCATCGACGATGTTGTAGATCCCAGGCGCACCGTTCGTGATGGCCGCGACGGTCGCGCGCGCAGCATCTTCGATGTGAACGAAAGACCAGATGCCAGCGCCGTCGCCGACGATCGGGAAGCGACGCTTGCGAATTAGATCGATGAACACGCCATCCTTTGCGATGGCCGTCCCCGGCCCGTAAAAAAGCCCGTAACGAAGCGCCAGCGCCTCGATATCCGCAGCTTCGCGCACGGCCATTTCGAGATGGCGGATCGCCGCCAGCGTCTCGCTGAAGCTTGTCGGTGGATTTGGATCAAGCGGATCATCTTCCGTCTTGACTGGTCCACCCTCACGCGCAAACGGCCAACCGCAGAAGCTCTGCGCGATGAAACGCCGCGCGCCGACAAGACGCGCGGCGGCAATCAGCGTATCGGTAACTTCGGTCCGGAAGCGATTGGTCAAAGCGAACTCTTCGTCGAACTTCCGGAAGTTCCCGGTCGCACCGGCGAGCGCTGTCAATTGATGGATGACCACCTCAGGCTTCGCCTTCTTGATTGCCGCAGTCAACTCCTCTTTGTCGAGCGGATTGGCGATGCTAATCTTCGCTCCCAGACGCTCAAGCTCTCTACCTTTCTCAGTGCTGCGCGTGAGCGCGACCACCTCAAATCCGTTTTTCAATAACAAAGGCACGAGGCGTTTACCGATCGCCCCTGTGCTCCCCGCAACAAACACTCTCATCTTACGCGCCCCTTGCGAGCGATTCGCGCTTCAACATAGGAAGCAATTTATCCTTACTGTCACTTTTGCGCACTCGCTAGCGATCAACCGAGCCCGGCATCTTCGGCACTTCTGCGCGCCAAGCCCGCTGCCCAATCAACCTCTCCCGCACCGCGCGCCATGGCTGCAAGCAGCCGATCATGGAGCAAGCTCCCCAACGGCAGCGGCACGACCACAGAATCCGCCGCCGCCAGCACCAAGCGCATATCTTTCAGTCCTAAACTTAACTTGAATCCAGCCGGTTCAGCTCGGTCTTCGACGATGATCCGTCCGTAGTTGGCGTAGATCGGCGAACCGAAGACCTTGCTGACGATCTCGAGAAATTGCCCGGGATCGACTTCCGATTTGCGCACGAGCGTGAACGCTTCTCCGAGCGCTTCAACCATTGAGGCGATTAGGAAATTGCCCGCAAGCTTCACTAAGTTCGCTCGCTGCGCCTCGGGTCCAACATTGAAGAGGCCCTGCCCCATCGCCTCGAAGAGCGGACGGCATCTTTCTATCTGCTCCGCCGGCCCGGCAGCGACGATCCACAATTTGGCCGCCTCGGCAGCTTCCGGTCGCCCGAAGACCGGGGCCGCAACGTAAGCTTGACCGGCGGCCTCGTGCGCCGCGGCCAGTCTTTCGGACAGTGCGACGCTGATCGTGCTCATCGAAACATGCACCGCTCCGGGCCGTAGCGCCTGCAATGCCCCATCTTCGCCGAAGATGACTTGTTCCACAGCCGCATCATCCGCGAGCATCGTGATGAGCGCTTCCGCGTCACGCGCCGCTTCGGCTGGACCAGCAGCGACGCGCGCGCCTTCTGCAACGAGCGCGTCGGCTCGATTGCGCGTGCGATTGAAGACGACGAGTTCATGACCGGCGCGCAACAGATTACGCGCCATCGGCAAGCCCATTCGTCCAAGACCGATGAAACCGATCTTCATATGCCCTCTTCTCCGATCACGCTTAAGATGCTTTCGTTCGACAGTTTTTCACAGCGCGAGAAAGCTCATCGGCTGTAGACTCACCGTTTATATCCTCTGCGTTGCGATTGAAGCGGTCAACTTAGAATCATCCGGCTTAATGCTTGATTGGATCGCCAATCGAACGATACGCCTCATTCATCACATGCCGTAGCTTGTCAGGATTCCGTACGACATAAATGGCTGCGATCAAGCCGTGATCGATCTCAAGCGCCGTAGTCTGCCAAGCGTCACCCTGTTCGATGGAGATGAATCCAGGCAAACCATTGATGAAGCAATAACGGACGAGTTGTGACATCTTTTCGGCAAAAACTAGCCTAAGCGAAGCATGAAGCGCCATCACAGCTTCGATTCCGACGATGGCTTCTCGGGCGGCTGGCACCTTGCCGCCGCCATCGGCGTAGGCGACGACGTCATCGGCTAGAAGCGACCGCAGCCGTTCTAAGTCGCCATAGCGGGATGCTTCGAAAAAGGCCGATGCGATCTCTAGCCCGCGCTCTTTCGAAAGAGCGTAACGGGGGCGTGAAGCCCGAACGTGAAAGCGCGCGCGCCGGGCCAGTTGGCGACATGCCGAAGGCTTACGATCGATGATGCCAGCGATCTCATCAAAGCTGAGACCGAACACGTCATGCAGCAAAAAGGCCGCGCGCTCCAAAGGCGATAAACGCTCCAACGCCATCAAAAGCGGCAGCGTCACATCATCATCGAAAGACTCTTTCTCTAGATCGATGATCGGCTCTGGCAACCATGGCCCGATGTAGCTTTCACGCCGATGCTGTGCGGATTTCAAATGATCGAGACAAAGATTGGTCACGATGCGACTCAAGTAAGCCTCTGGCTCACGCACAGCATCGCGATCCGTATCGAGCCAGCGGAGAAATGCCTCTTGAACTATATCCTCGGCGTCCGCCACCGACCCCAACATCCGATAGGCGAGGCGAGTCAATCGCTGGCGCGAGCGATCGAAGATCGCAGCGACATCGAGAACTTGCTCCTTCTCCTCCTCATCACTCATTTGACGTGAATGGCACAGCGCGGAAATTCAAAGCCTGCTATTCGATAAGGCTTCTCCGCTTCATCACTCATTTGACGTGAATGGAACTGACCTTGTATAGGGCGGGCGAGACGCTCTTGGCCAAAGCGCCAAACCGTCTCAATTGCGCTTGAGCCTCAGGGCTTTTTATCATGCGCTCAAAATCTTCCTCCGACGCCCACTGCGCGTAGTTGACCACCCGCGTCCCGTCAAGGCTGCAATGGATGTTGACCGAGACAAACCCCGGTTGATGTCGCATTACTGTTTCGGTCGCTTCCGCCAAGAGTCGCGCCAGCTCGGCTTGCTTCTCCGGCGCAACCTCATAGACGTTGATGAGCGTGATCACAGATCGTTCAGTGTCGATGGTTGTAATTGGCCGGTCACTCATATGATCCTCCATCGTCATCGCGTCTCACCAACTATGACGAGATAGCTCGCCACGGTGTGACATAGCTTTGAGGGATCTTCAGGTTGATCCGACGAATGCGCTCGCTTCCTCTCCGCTGCCTGAACCACCCCTTTGAGGATCTATCTTCACGGAGAAATGAAAGCTCGTCAGCCGCAATCCTTCGCGCTCGTAGAAGCGATGGGCCTCTTTCCGCCACGTCGCCGAGTCGAGATGCAATTGCTCGCAACCTTCCTTGGCAGCGAACTCTTTCAACCACGCAAGCAGCTTCGCGCCATAACCTTTGGAGCGGCTCTCGGAGCGCGTCACGAGATCGTCAACGTAGAGGAAACGCCCCCACGGTAAATTCTCGCCGATGCGAAAGCCTGCGACGGCAACTATCTCCCCCGCATCGCGCAACGCGGCTAACTTGTAACCCGTCGCCTCGAGCTTTCTGATCCGCGAGATGAACTCTTCTTCACTTATGTGGGGCCGGAGCTCTCGCATGACTGGATAACAAGCCGCTATTTCCTCATCCGCGACGACTAAACTGATGACTCCATTCTCCTCGCCCATCTTTCCCCTTCCCCGCCCAGCGGTCTTAAAGTCCTTTCAAGATTCACTCTTCATTTCCCAATATCGGCGTAAGCTGCGCCTTCGCCAGCGTGACGAACCCGGTCGTCCAGATCACCGATCCGCTTTAGCCGCTCCGGTTTGTAACATCCGCTTTCCGCCGCTACCTCCGCAACCGAGCTTGCCGAAGTTACTTTAATCGCTCAGGTTCATAGCTGCCCGGCACGGCCCGAAAACTGATCGCCAACCTGTTCCAGCCGTTGATTGCCACTACCGCCATCGTCAAATCGATCAACTCTCGCTCGCTGAACTGTCGGCGCACTCGCTCGAAGACGTCATCCGGAACGTGCCCGTGCGTGATGAGCGTTACGGCTTCGGCCCATTCTAACGCGGCGCGCTCACGCTCCGTGTAAAAGGGGGCCTCGCGCCAAGCATCGAGAAGATAGATGCGTTGTTCGCTTTCGCCTTTCGCTCTGGCATCTTTGGCGTGCATGTCTATGCAGAAAGCGCACCCGTTGATCTGTGAAACCCGAATCTTAACGAGTTCGAGCAGAGACCGCTCGAGACCAGATTCGCGCACATATTTTTCGAGCTGACGCATGGCCTGAAGCGCGCCCGGCGCGATTTCATCATATCGTATGCGCGGTTCCATATGTATCTCCTCTCCCTAAAGATCGATGGAATGCCTTCCGTCACTTAATCATGACGAGGCAGATCGTCTCAGTGTGACAAATCTCGAACCGCCGCCCTCTTCCGCACCTTCACAAAGCCATATGCTCGCCGGTCAAATCTGCCCTGCCACCCGTGCGCGCCATCGCTGCCAATGCTTTCCTCGGACAGATCGCCTCTTTGATGTAATCCAATAACGCCGTGCCGACGCTGCGAATGAGCCTCTCCGACTCAGTATCGAGGCAATTTCCCTTCTCGTCGAAGATCTCCTGCACCCGCGCGACTGAGACGGGATTCGGAAGCACAATCGCGCCAACATGTGAACAGACGCTACGCAGATGCTCCAACGCCTTGATGGCGCCGATTCGACCATAGGCGACTCCTAATAGGGATATCGGTTTGCCGGCCAGCGCGCTCGGAAATCCGAGATTTTCGATCGCCAATTTGATGACGCTGCTGAAACTGCCGTGATACTCCGGCGTTGCGATCACAATGCCAGATGCTTTTTCGACCTCTTCAATGAAGCGTTCCGTGGTCGAGTCTCGACCGGCTTTGCCGGGAAGAGGCAACGCGATCCGATCGAGATCGATCTCAATGACCTCAACTCCCGAATGCTTCCGAAGCTCATCGTTCACGATGGCTAAAGCTTTCGAGGTGTAGTTGCCAGGACGCACGCTGCCGCAAATGGTAACGATTCGAATATGCGCTGTTTGATCGCTTGAGTCGATCATATCACAACCTCCCGAGTCGATTATGATCAAAAACCGGATTGTAACATTACATGTTACAATTTCTTTTGTCAATAGCTTACCGCCAATTTATAATCAACGGCGCGAGCCGTCTCGGGAAGATCGCCGCATTCATCGGAAGCGATCTGCATCGAATTTCGAAACGGGTGGCAACTCTCAGGCGCTCTATACCTCTACTTTCCGGGACGTTTCATGTCTTGCGCGCTATGATTCTCCGCCAGTTTGGGATCGAGCGTCGCAGTTATGAACTCATCCCCGCCGATACGAAAAAGAGTCCTCTTCACCAAACTTTCAAAACCGCCCTCATTGTGCCCCTCATCAATGTTGGGCGATTATGGCTAGGAGTCAGCTCAAAGATAGCCAAGGCTGAAGGGGAATCTGGCCGGAAAAGGTATTTAAGCTTCTACTCTTTAGGAACAAGTCAGTAGTTCTACTCCGATCCTCTGGCCTTACCGTAGATATCATCCTCCTTAACCGGCACTTCGATTTGCGCCTGCCCACCCAACTTCAAGCGATCGCGCGCCGTGAACATCCCACCGCGCGCCGATTGCAAGGGAGCAAAGTGCATGAAGCCGATCGGGACTGTCAGGTCATCGTAGATGGCTTCCATGCCGCCTCGCTTGAAATATGTCTCATGCCAGAAGCCGGTGCCACCTGAATCGCGCAAAAACTCCCGCCACCACGCTTGATGCGGGAGCGATCGCGCCCACCGCTCAAGCGATTCGAAATCTCGCCAGTATTGCCTCATCCCGAAGTGCGGCGGAAAGAACGAGAAGATCATGTCCTCGTGCAAAAGGAGTCCATCCGGGCGTTCGGCGACCGCTTCTCGAATCTTTCGGCCAAAACTTAACAACGTCCGCACTCCTTTGAGTCGGTTGACTCTCATCCCAAGATAGATCACCACGAGATCCGGATAACCGGAAAGATCGACCGTTTGTCGTGCCACTCGACTCTTCGTGTCACTCAATCTCATCTCGCCTCCTCAGATAACGCGCGATCAATTCTGCCACTGCATCAGGTCGCTCTTCAGACCAATAATGCTTGGCTTGCCTTGCGCCAGCGATCTAGCAGGTAAACATTAACCGGAAGATCGCAGTCACAGAACCGCCACAGATGAAAGGTGGCATCTTTTCGCCCCTGCGCGGGATGTACGAAGCTCAGTCCGAGCGAAGGTGGGTGATCTGCTGCGATCGTGCAGTTAAGGCTCATTTGTTTACCTGATAGCGTTACGGCGAGCGTGGCTTTTTATCGCGCTATTTAAACAAGGCAATCTCGCCGTGCCGACCGAGCGCTTCGCTTTCGGGTGATAACTCTTTGCGCCGCCTCGAACGCTTCGGGCAAGTCATGCTGAGATGCCTGTCGCGCTCGCGATGGGTTCATGCTGAACCGCTTCCCGAATGTGTCAATGAGAGAGCAGCCGCGCTCGGAGTTGCTGCGCCACTCCGAGTCAATGATCGTCCGCCGCGTTTCATATAATCTCCCGTGGATTCCATCAATATTCTCTCAAGAACATGTGCTCCGATTCCAGCTTCGTCGCGGCTTCATACCACACGGCGAAGCGGCCGAACGGCCAAGCTCAGCCATCCGCCGGAGCGCTAGCGGGAGGCGAGTCGGCTGCAGCGGGTGTGAGGCGGCTTCTTCATTGTATGGACAACCTCTCCAGATAGTCCCAACAAGTACGCCTATCGCTTAGCTTCCCATCGCCATCAACACTTGCTTTACTCTCTCTGGCAGTTCCACGGGTACAAACATGGACGCCGGATAAAGATACCCATCTGGCTCCGATAAATCCTCATCCACGATGCGAATCATATCGTGCGCCTCCGCTTCGGGATCTGGCAGTCTACGGTACACTTTCCCGACAATCAGGCTTGCCGGATTGCCCTCATTGTTGATGCAGATTACAAATTCGCTCATCGGATCACCCTCTTGATCTTGAAATCCTTACGGCCTATGCCGTGAGCTTCATACCAGTGAACCTCGGCCTCACATATTGTACCATCCGCCAGTTCTACAGTGGCTATGCCTTTCATCTTCCGCCATCGTCCCCGGCCGTAAGTGCGCTCCAGATAGCGTCGGATGTACACACCTCGGCCCGATGCAATGGTCTCGATGTCTCTGATTTCGCCGATAATCTTGAATCTTGGGTTCATCCATCATACTCATGTGCCGATTGGGGTCAGACTTGCTCTTTGCTTGTGCTCTTCAATGGGTGACGCACCCTCTTCGACCACTGGCGCGTCCGCCTAACGTCCAGATTCACCGGCGCTGCGCGAGCAACTGAGATCAACCGCACACGCTCCGCTGCATCCGGTGCAATCCTAGTTCGGCCGCTGTTGCGGTAGCAGCAGACCGAGCGTGACCATTGCCATTGCGAGAACGAACATCGCCCCGAGTACCCAGCTAAGCCAGCGCCGATCGGGATTCCGAACCCACACATACAGCACGCTCGAGAGCAGAAGCGATTGCACGAGTACCTCCGGGAGTCCTCGGACTTGCGCCGGCCACGGAACCCGCGTGTAGACCAACCCTTCGACCGACGCCGGTGCCGGACCGAATGTCGAGAAGACACCGATCGCCACCAGAATCCACCACATCGCGAGCCACCCGCGATCCTGCAAAAACAGCCGCTCGCGCAGGATGAAGAACACGCTCGCGAATAGCATCCCTCGCAACGGTTGAAACAGCGGCCCGGCCATTACCCACCGGTCGCCGATCGGGCGCATGAAGCACGACAGCTCAGGAAGCGCGAAGAGGTCTTTGTACCCGAGCACGGCCGCCGCGATGGCACCGACGACAATGTAAGTGAGCGTGTGAACCACGACCGTGCGAGCGGCGAGTGACCGAAAGCTCAGGTTCTCAGTCTGCACACTGCCTCCCAAGTATGCCGCGCTCAAGGCGGACCGCCGAACGCTCACGATAACCAGCGCGCAGGCTTTTTGCGGGATAAAGAGTACGCTCGCTGGCGCGTCCGGTTCATCGTATTGTTCGATAGCGCCCCTCGCCTGTCAACAGACCTCGCTACTCCTTCACTGCCATAACCCCAGCAATGCACGGGCACATGCCTCTAGCTCCGCTTGATCCTCAGCAGTAAACGCCACCTTTTGCTCGCTCTCAACATCGAGCGTCCCAAGCACACGATTACTCCGCAGCTCGATCACCGGCACGATGATCTCCGATTGGGTACTACCGAAGGCTGTCAGGTATCGGGGGATTTTTCGTGACGTCATTGGAGACGACGGTGCTTCTCGATGCCACCGCTTGGCCACTTAATCCCTGCGTTACGGGAAAGCGCGGGTAAGCCGTTGCTCCGATCCTGCTCCAGGCGATGACGGCGATCTCCTCATCATTGACATCATAGATGCCGACCCAACGGTAGTTGTCAGCGGCACGGATCATTTCGGCAATGCGTTGCGCTTTGGTGATGCGATCAATCGGTAGATGGATGGTCTCTGTGATCTACTGCCTGATGTGATCGGTATTCACCTAATCTCCTTTACACGAAAGCCACCGAACGCTCACACTCGGCGCGCCGGGCCGCTGAATATAAAGAGTACGCTCATCGGCGTGTCCGGTTGAATGTGTTGTTGGGTGGCCCCTCCGCTATCCATTCGATCTAACCGCCTCCTGATATGCTGCCAGCAACTCTGCGTCATCTATCGAACCATGATGATGCACCTGCCGCCATTCTCCTTCTATTCGCCGGAAGACCCTGGTTGTCCTAATCGCTATCTTCAACACTCGATCGCCTGTTCGATACTCACCTCGTTCTCTGCCCACTACATAGAAGATCTCCCCTGCTTCATGATAGCTGTAGTCGTAGAACTCAAACCAATATGGCTGAGGACTGGGGAAGACGCGCTCGTAGACGGCTCTGATCTCCTCCCAGCCGCGCTTAATGCCGCCGACAGGGTTATCCATTACCGCTTCGTCCGTTTGCGCCCAATTACTCGCCATCTTCTGCATGTCCCTGGTATTGAGAGCTTCATAGAACTCAGACAGTGCCTTCGTGGGGGCTGATAGGAGACTCTTCTCTTCTTTTCCAGTGATAGTTTTTTGTTCAAGCTGCATTACAGTAAAACCTCACTCCAAACAAGATGGAACTGTACATACTTGGACGAATATCGCCAAGCGGCGTGCGTACCAGCACGAAGAAACGTTCCGGTTTAGCGGCGGCGCGCAATACTATCTGCTGCAACCGGTTGCTAATTTTCACTCCCCGAATGCGCGCCACGATGCCTCTGTGCTCGGGAAAACGAACAAGCAACTTCACCCTCTCACGACACACAAGCCCGCTGTTCTGAACAAGAGCTGGAAGACAAAGGAGGTACGGGCGAAAACCGCATCTCTCACGACACGCAAGCTCGCCGCTCTGAACAAGAGCAGCCAGCGCCCCTGATTCGGACAACGCTCCTGGATGAGGCGGGGCAGCGTCTTTGCCGCTCATCATGCTTCTATTTTCTTTCCCACAAACAGAAAGTGATCGCTGTGGCCAAGGCCTTCGGGCGTCGCTCCCGTTCGCTCCACCAGATCGAGCCACGCTTCGCGCTCATCCGCCGAAAGCTCATTCAACTTCGCCTGCCACACGGTCGTGAATGATTCTGTGCCTACCAGAGCCTGCTCCTCGAAGCGTTCCGTCAGCAGCGATCGGAACTCCTCCACGGTCGTCAGATGTGCATACCCGATCGGCGCAGCGCGCTCGGGATCGAGCTTTCCAGCCTGCAAATACTCTTCGTGAAACGCCTGTCGCTTGACGCCCTCCTTCGGGTTCTCGCAGAAAAGATCGCGCAAGTACGCCAACCGATTGATCCCTGCGGCGAACAAGATGCCCCCCTCTTTCAACACACGATGCGCTTCGTTGACCGCCTGTCGTCGCGCAGGTAATTCTCGAAGATGATAGAGCGGTCCGAGCATGAGAACCGCATCGCAGCTCTCATTGCCGAGGCAACCTAGATCGGTCGCTGATGTTTGAACAACGGCTCTGATCCTGTGGCCGAGCTCTGCTCGCTCCAAACGCTCGCGCGCTGCATCGAGCAATCTTGCGCTCACATCGATGAGATAAATGCTGCACCCTCTCTTCGCCAGAAAAGCCGCATAGTGACCGGCGCCAGATCCAATATCAACTACAACGGCCTCCTTCGGGATATATCGATCCAAGTAACGGCAGGTAATGGCATATTCTACCGGGCAATGTTTCTCCAGCCGTTCCAGTTCAAACTGAAACGCGGCATTATCGTAGTGTTCAGCTACATTTTGTTCGGTGTACATATCTTCAATATTAACATTCGATCGTCAGAAGACAGGAATACAGCCCAAATGAACAGATGGCCCATTTCACCATTGGCGAATCCCTTTTTCGTCCTTCGGGGCGGACGTCCGTTCACGGGCGATTCCCCAGCCGGGCACCCCTGGGGACCCTGTAGGCGAGATGTCTTCACGCAGTGGGAAAATCGCCCGACGGACCGTAGATCGCAGGCACGCGCCCGCCCATCGGGCGAATGTAGACGCTCAGTTGACCGCGATGGTGAATCAGGTCGAACAGATACCCCCAGGCCATCTCGCGAAAAGGCGCTTCCCAAACCAGCTCGCCTTGAGCCAGCAGTCGGCCCGTCCATCCATCCCAGCGACCGTCATCCGCCTTCGCAAGCTCCTGAGCGACAGCCTGAGACGCCCGCTCGTATGCCGAAACGATCCCTTCGAGAGAAGCCGGAGGCGCGTGCAACTCCCAGTGAGCTTCCCCCGTACCGAGAAACTTCGCCAGCAGCGACGTCACATCGGCGATCGTCCAAGCCAGCTCACGAGCCGAACGCGACCTCTCGTGAGGCCGAAAGTCCAATTGATCTTCGGGCAGCGCCTCCAGCACCCGTCGAAATCGGGGCGCTTCATCTTGCCAGAAACGCGCGAAGAGTTCGCGATCGTTCATTGTTCTCCTCCTTACTTTATTGAGCCGAAGATGTACGAACGAGCTTCGGCGCAAGTTCCAAGATCTCAGAAAACCCTTCCCCTCCTTCTCGTCATATCCGTCGTGCCAGCGGATTCTCATGAGCCTCACAGAGTTGATGAGACGCGAAACGCTCAGCAGGAAGCCCCTCTGCCAGCGATGGACTCTCCACTCTATTATGCGCTCTTTGTGAAGCTCAATAGGACCGAGCCCACCCAATGAAATCGGTTACCGCAGGCTCCCCGCCCAACTGCCGAACGAGAAGCGCTATCTGCCCGCGATGATACGCCCCATGACCGAACAGGTGCGTGATGATCTCTTCGAGCGTGTTGTTGTACCAAACCCCAGAAGTCGTCTGATAGCGCACCGTGCGTCCCAGATCCTCGGGATTCAACTGGGCGAGGTAGCCTTCCCATCGGTCAAGGACCTGGCCGATGCGATGCCCCGCTTCTTCCAGGGACAGGTCGGCTGGGAACAACTCGACCGCAGCCTGTCTGTTTTCCACCCGCGCAAGCCAGACTTCGAGGGCTGCGGCCAGGTGTCCCAACAAGGTGACGGCCCGCTGATACGGCGGCTCACGCCTGCGGGCTTCCGGCACGCTCCGCAGGGCTTCCACGACCGCTCTGGCGCAGTAGCGCTCGTAGGCCAGCCAGCGCGAGCACCGGTTCTTAAACATCACGCACCTCCTGTAGAGTGTAATCTTCGACAGGTCGTTGATCGTCAGTGAAGAACTGCCCGTGAAAGCCAAAGGGGATGTGGTGGGGAACTTCGGCGCGGACGACCTCGGTGAATGAAGCGGCATCGAGCACGAGTAAAAAAGAGTTGCCCTCGGCGGCGTTGAGCACAATGGAGAGCACGACGCCATCATCTTCGGCGGCGGAATGGGGAGCGGGAACGAAGACCGGTTCCCCCGGGTAGCAGTTTTCCTGCCACCACACTTTCGAGCTACGTTCCCGCACATCTACTTTCACGAGCTGATTAGGGAAGTCAGTTGGGCGATCCTGACGACTGCTGATACTTGAACTCTGGCAGAAACAGACTAATCCATCACCAAACACATCTTCGAATGTTGGAATTTTGATTGCAACACCATTGCTTTTCCAACCTTCATCAACGAATACACGTGCTTTAACTTTTGGATATTCTGTCGTCTGTTCCATAAACCATTTTAACCGGATCAACAACCAAAAAAGGGCGGTGTCTTCCACCTTGCTGAAATCGAAAGGGGGGATACGATCCGGCAATTGCCCCCTGCAACGGGAGCGAAGATAGGATAACGTTTCGGGATCAAAAGTTTGAACAATGATGGGGAATTGATAAACTGAGAAGATGTGCGCCATAAACTCAAACAGTGCCAATCGAACTTGGAGATCAAGCCCCTTAAACTCTTTTCGACCTGCATAAATGTCTGCAAAATGGAACTCTCTGGCTCCTGTCAGTCTCTGAAGCTCCTGTAGTGCCCCAGGAAACTGCTCAATAACTTCGGGCATTTGGTGCGGTGGAACGATAACGGCAACCCAAGATTTTCGTTCTGGATGAAAGTTTGGTGGTGTGTCGGATAGACCAGAATGCCATATGCACGGCCAGCAGCAAGCTCATTTAAAAAATCTTGGTACTTGTACTTAGGGCGTCCCATGTAAGCTACCTCCGCTGGGAATCTTGCTTCAGCGCCATCTAACGATAAAGCTCAGCCGACTGCCTCCGGCTGGCGGCTGTAGCGTGGTGTTAATCGGTGTGATGTTTGTACTTTCTCACCGTCTTCGATAGGTCTCTCGGCGGTGACCGATCGCGTGGATCACTATGATCTTTTCATCCCAGAGCACCTCGTAAATGACGCGGTAGTCACACGGAGCTTGTAAAGTCCCACAAGGTCACCAGTCAATGCCTCAAGACGAATCGCATCCAAGTTCGCAGCCAGCCAGTTGATGCGCTGAACGATACGATGTCCTATAGACTTGTCTAATCGCTCCAGCTCTTGAGATGCGGCACCCAAGATGCGAATGCAGTACTCTGCCATTACCCCAATCCAAGACGCCGAATCACATCTTCAAACGGTTCACCACGTTCACCGCTTGCCACCGCTTGCTTTTGGCGTAAGAGCCTATCGCGAACTGCCTTTCGAATAGGTAGACCCTCATCAGGATCTCCAAGCAGTTCTGACAACTTTTGTTCAATTATAGTTTCGATCATTTCTCGCAGTTCGTCTTTCGTCATCTGAGCTACTGTAGCCATAATCTCCTCCGTAAACTTGCGACCTTGGCGGTCTGCCGAGCCGGCTAATGCTGGAATTAAGCGGCGGCCCACCCGCAAACGACAAGCCAAAAGGTAACGGACAACTTTCATAAAAGGCAAGCTGGCGGGTAGTCCGCTCCAATGACTTGTTCGGCGTCGCTCGGTGTTATCCGGCTGCGTTGTAATACTTGCCTATATCGAATTTATCTACAAAGTAACGATTTCGCCACTGTGGATTTACCTTATCAAGCAATAACCCTTCGGCTGCGCCAAAGGAATAAAACGCAACGCGCTGAGATTCGCCTAGTTTCTGTGTTTGAAGCTGCTTAAATATTCGCTCGCGTATTGCATCAGCCACCTGCGCGAATGAAGTGTAATCTTTCAACGCCCGAAATTCTCTGCTCGGTCTGTATTTGGCTGCCGCCAATTTTGCCACCTGATACTCCGTATAACGTGCGATCCCTTCCTGCCATAACTGAAATGAGAAATACTTGTAATCATCAGGGCTAAGCATCTGCTGAAATCGTTGTCGCGCTTGAAGGTATGCAGCCAGTTTCATGGAGCGTTCTGCCTTGTTCTTCGATTCAAGCGCGTCCGCAAGCAGCTTACTCAACGTGGAAAACTGTTCCTGCACCTCTGCTTTGTCGTAAGGAAAAGCGAAGTTCAGCATCCACATGCCTGTCTGATCGCCGCGAGACAAATTCAAGGCATTAACGTCCGTGTAATAATTGGGCTGGGAGGATTGTAATTGGTGGAAATGTTCGTGAAGCAACGTTACAATCCAAGGGGTAGAAGTTTGAGCCGATGTATTTTCGGCTTGCCCGACGACAATCGTTGAAACAATGCTTCCCCTTATGGCAGGCATCGCGGCTAAAAGATCTGTCGGATAAGTTCTTTTACGAAAATACACTTCACTTTTCAGAAGCGGATCATAACCAATCAAAGTGAAGTCTGGCGAGGGCTTCGGATGTCGAATTAAGAACTCATTTTCAGGTGTGACAAGCAACACGGCGAAAGGAGCTTTATCCCAATCTTTCCAGATGCGATTCCCTATGGTCTCTCCAAGCCTGAATGCCTCGGCTAATCGTATCCGGTCAATGTCTGGTATGGTCGGCTTCTCTTGCGCCAAGACACTACAAAAGGGCAAGAGTAAACCAATTGTAAGAATGAGCTTTGTGCTCATACTCTTTTCTCTACACACTCAACAGCCAGCCAACGCCAGAATTAAACGGGAGCAGCGAACCGTCGGTAGATTCAAGTTGACGATGAGAGACAAGCTAACTCGCGCTCCACTTCAATGAGTTGTTCAATTGCGCCCCTTGCAGATATCTCGTCCTCTAACCGAACTTACGAATTTTCGGCCACAGCTCTGACCACGGTTCCCGCGGCCTGCGGCAAAGATAGATGTCTGGCTGGCGCGACTCTTCGTTCTCAACTCCTAACGAATTCGGCACACGACCCGCGAGGATTACTGACTCGAACCGCTGCTGCAACCACTCACGTTGACCTCCGAGCACTATTACAGTCTCGGGAGGAGGGTTACCGTAGCCCCTGGCCCAAAACGAATTGACCCCGCTGATTGCTTGCGGGAGCCCATAACGCGGACCATACAAATTGATCGCTCCTGCTTGACCATAGTTCGTGCAGAAGATCGCTGCGCGCGCCCTTTCGTTTTCGGGAATCGTGTTCCAGATGCGCGCCACCTCAGCGACGAGCTCCGGCCAGCCGAACTGTTCTCTCAGGTCTCCGTTTTGCGCGAGCGCTCGTTTCCACCAATGCGAGCCAACTGGCGCGATGGGGAGAACTATGGCTGCGACAAACGCGCCCGCCAGCAGCAGAACCGGAACGGCAGCCATCATCACCCACTTCTCGGCGGCGGCACGCACATCGAGTCGGCTCATAACCCAGCTGGCGCCCGCAGCTAACAGCATCGGATAGATAGAAGCGGCATAGTAGTCACGGCCTTGTGCTGCGGCGAAGATAGCGAAGGAGGAAACTGCCATCCATCCGAGGACACGAAAACGACTCAAAGACGGTGAGATAAAGAGCGCAATTAGGCCTGCGCTCCACAAGGGCACCGTAGCCGGGTTAGCGGGCACGAACAACTGATTAACGAAGAAATTATCAGTTCTGCCGATGCTCACATCCCGCGCATGTATGCTCTTTAGAAACTCGAGCGTGATGAAGTCATGCTTCATTTGCCACACGAGGTTCGGCGAAGCGATAACTAATGATATAACAACGCCTGCCCATAGCCACGGACTAACAAGATGTTTCCGCAGCGGGGTCGCAAGAACTCCGACGGCGAGGCCGGCCACGCAAACAAGGATCGTGTACTTCGTGAGAAAACCCAATCCCACTGCGCTCCCAATCGCCACCCACCAGCGCCGGTCATCTGTCTCCACCAACCGCACAATCAGCCACGCAATCAGAACCCACCAGAGATAGTCGAATGAGACATACTGAAACAGAGAACTTGCCGAGAGCGAGACGCCTGAAATGGCGACCGCCAAGGCAGTGAGCCACTGAGCGGAGTGATTTCCTCCGAGGTGCTTAGCCATGCTCGCGGCCAGCACAATCGCTACACTTTGAGCCATGGCGGCGAAGAAGCGGAAGCCAGCGAGCGACTCACCGAATAAGGTCAAGGCAAGACGACCGATGAACGGAGTAAATGGCGGATAAGCAACGTACCCCCACGCGAGGTGACGGGCGTCGTCAAGGGTTGCCAACTCGTCTCGATGAAAGCCGTACTGCTGGTTAACAATAGTATGGAAGATGAGCTTGACAACAGCAAAGCCCGCGATCAAAAGTAATGTCCTGTCAGTCCTCGCTGTCGTCAGCACGCTCATTCCACAATCCTCATAGCATGCCTTAACCGTAGTGAAGCAATCTAACGCTCACTATCAGCGGCGGTGCGTAACGCTGTTCGTTGCCTACTGTTTTATGCATGGCACACGGAAACCAAAGCACACCCAATCCTCCTTCGTTGCGGTTTACACCCATGTCCTTCCTGTAAATATTACAGATACACGAGAAGTCTTGGCAACGACCTTTCTCAGAGGTGCATTTTCTACCTCAAGCGGGGCAGGCGCGTGGTTCCGCGGAACTTAACGACCTTTCTCAGAAGTGCATTTTCGACCCTGAGCTCTTTGAGGCGCTCGGTCTGGTCGATACCAGTACTCATACTACGAAGGCGCATTTTCTTACCGTTTCCCAAGTGCGGGTAGTTTGTTCTTTGCCAAAGGTTTTCTCCAGAAGGTTCATAAATACCGGACCTTTCGGATGAGGAACATAAGTGGTAAACACCTCCAACCCCTGTACTTCATGAATGATAACGCCCTCGTGCCGGATGGGCAGAGCGAGCTTTGCATCGGGAACATGCCATAAAAAAGTTACGACCTGCTTCGCTCCCTTCGGAAACAAATAATTACTGAAGGGATCTGCGGCTAATAGTTTACGCAGATGTTCAACCGAGCGGATGGTAACAGGGAAGGAACGTCCGATATTCCTTTGAAGATGCTCTTCTATTCTCCGCGCGAGGGCTTCCTCATCTCCAATCGTAGCATGAAAAGCCACATTGCCGCTGGAAAGTATCGTCTTCACTTCCGTGAAGCCACCCGCTTCAAAGCACTGCTTCAGATCCGCCATTTTCAGATTCATAGGGCTTACGCCCCGCAGAAAAGCTACAAATCTGGGCATAACATTCATTCTAAAATGATAGAATCATTGTTATTGCATTCGCTTATCGGCAAAGAGGAATGATAGCAGTTTCTGCGCTTAAACGTTTGACAACCTAAAATGTTTCGTCACCACACATGACATTTGTTACAGCCTAAAGAACTCTCTCCAACGTCGTTCTTCCTCCTCGGGCGACACATCTTCAATATGGGTAGCAATCCACCAGATGTTGCCGCAGGGATCCTTCACGCCGCCGTATCGCTCGCCTGAGGGCAAATTTCTGATTGCGAACACCGACTCCCCACCGGCAGCCAAGGCTTGTTGATAGACCCGGTCCCAGTCTGGCACGTACAGGTAGATGGAGGCGGACATGGGCCTAAACTCGCTGCTGGCCTCTCCAAGCATCACCATCGAGTCACCGATGCGCAGCTCTGCATGCATCACCGTGCCATCGGGACGAAATTTGCGATCCAGGATTTCGGCATCGAATGCCGTTGAGAGGAACTCAATCAATCGGTCAGCCCCTTCAACCAGCAAATAGGGCGTTACTGTATGGAATCCCTCGCGAATTTGCCTGACTGATATTTGGTCCTGATTCTTGAGCTGTTCACTGGACACAGATGCTGAATATACAGTTTCGTTGTGTTCCAGATTAGCGACCAATCGCTGCAGAACGTTGATGGTTGTTGCGTACTCTGCTTCAGTGATTCCTGCAACAGCCTGCTGCCGAATGGACCGCTGCACCAACAGGGCTTTGTCGTACAACTCCTTACCCGCTGTTGTCAGGTTGAATCCATTCTCAAACGAGCCGCCGACTAATCCTCAGACAACAAGTTCACCAATAACCCCGTCGATTGTTGCGTGATTAGCGAATGTTTGAAGTGTACTCACGATATCGTCACGCATGACCGTACCGCGTTGAAAGATGATGTTGAGAGTCTGCCACGCGAGGCGAGAGAGACCATTCGACCGCTGAGCGTCATCAATTCGTTGCGTGAGAAGTTTATCTGCCCGTTTGAGCCAATAACCTATCGGGAGCTGCTCTTTTATCTGTTTGTTCATTGCCTGCTCCACGAACTTTTTCAGTTCCTCCAGCATCATTCCCCACATCTTCTCGGAATGCTTGCGTGCTTCTTCGGTCGCATTATTGTCCTGGGACAGTGAGACGCGGGTTTGGTGTCCCTCGCCCGATAACTCAATCGTCACCGTGTGATAGTTCTCCGACTTGTCAGGTAGACCCGAAAGCGGGCTGAAATGACTGTACTGGAGTACTCGCGGAGGCTCGAACCGAAGAATCACACCTTTGTCCTCATACGATTTGCCCTGCCACTCTCCCTTCCAGGTAATCGGGCTTCCTTCGCGCCAGTCCGTGGCCACGTTGGTCCCAAACATGTATTGTTTGATGGCCTCAGGATTCACCAATGCATCCCAGACCCTCTCGGCGGATGCGTTTATGGTGATGGAAGCTCTGGCGATTAGATTGTTATTCATGATTTGCTCCTATATGCAGAGTTCTCATTCTTGGCGTTGCTGCATAACGGTCAAGCTCACCTGCCGCCATGGAGCGCAGCGGAGTGGCGGTCAGGTGCAGCACCTTGTTAGCGATTCTCTCGAGTTTCATCCTTCATTGCGGCACTGGCAATTACCAATTCAGCTCCAACTATGAGCAATGCCCACCCCCATTGAAGTTGGACTGATTTGCATTGCTATATCTGCTAGATCACGAAAAGGGTTGCCCGCAAGCTCTGACTCTCTATCTGCTTTTGCTTGTGACATTTTTGATTGGAAGTTGATGAAGGTGAAAAGCATCACCCCAAGACTCCCGATGCCCGTGAACCAAAACCCTTTGAATTTCTTCGCCAGCACCAAGACCAGAGAAATCACAGCAAAAATTAAGACGATCGTTCCATCACCCTGACCATTCTGGAAGTAGTTCATGTTTCCCATGATTGGGACGCTCACAATCGGAGTGAATACACCGATGAAAAGAACGATTGAACCGATAAGGCCGAGCAATTGTTTCGTGTTCATGATTTCTCCTTTCTTGTATCGCTAGCGACCCCGCTCACCTGCCGCGGCGGCGCGGGGAGCGAGGAGTCTCGGAAAGCCTACCTGCTGCCGCGGTCAGGTGCAGCGCCCGGTTCGGCGGCGATTCCCTCTCCCTGGCCTTCGATCCCGGGCTGTTGACACAGGGCGAGTGGTAGCACGACCCCGAAGCGGTCCTGGAGCAATTTCATATCCTGAAGGTCCACCTCATCCGGGGTGTAGCCCTGTGCGTGGCACTGCACTTGCGCGTCCGGGGACAGGCAGCGCACGTCTTTGTCCCGGATCCGGCCCCGGCCCTGGAAGGCGGCGCGTGGGAAAGGCCACTTCCGGCCGTCGGGGAGTGTAAACACACCGAACCCTCGCTCGTCGAACGCGATCGCATGCACATCGACCTTGTCGCCCGCTTCGGTCTTCAGCACGAAGTTGGTTTCCGTCCCCCCGGGCTGACGCGCGTATCCGGCCGCCCGGGTGACGGCAAGCAGGCGGGGCACGTCTTCGACACGAATGATGATGTCGAGGTCCCTGTGCTCTCTGGTCTGTTCGCCGAGGAGCGCATCGACCCCCCAGCCACCATCGAGGCACACCTCGATGGACGAGGCTTCCATTAAGTCCAGGAATTCCACGACAACATCCGATGTCATACAGGTGATCCGCACCTCCGCGCCGCCGAACGTTCAGCATCAGCGGCGGCGCGTAGCGCCGGCCTCTGCATGCTATTGTTAGCCGCACATCTCATTTGAGCGATCTCCGATCGCAGCTTTCAACGCTGCAATGTCTATTCTCTTCATCCCGAACAGGGCGATGTTCATGCGCTCCGCTTTCTGCCGGTCCGGGCCCTGGTCGACTTCCCAGACGAAAGATGGCACGATTTGCCAGGACACACCGAAGCGGTCCTTAACCCACCCGCAAGGCTGTTCCTCGCCATCTTCGGAAAGAACTTCCCAGAGCCTGTCAATCTGCTCCTGGGTCTCGCATGAGACATAGAGCGACATGCTCTCGTGGAACTTTCCGAAGCAAGCCCCGCCCCGGAAGGCCACCACTTCTTCCCCATTGAGCGTGAAGCGAATGGTTTTCACATCACCGGCCACGCCGGGCATGATGTCTTCGGACATCTCCGGCACCTGCCGCAGTGCTGTAATCTCTTGTTCGCCGAAGTAACTTCGGCCCAGAATCTTTGAGTTCCCGAACACATTGTTGAAGAGTTCGACGTACGTGGCGACGGCTTCCTCGAGGTTCTTGTTGAATCCCAGGCACACGGTAATCGCTTTCATTGGCTGACCTCGCTATTGAGCTTGTGGGGAGCCGAGTGGTGCTCGTGCACAATCTGCCATGCGCGGTTGCGCTTCATTAAGCCCAACGTCAGGCGACACACCGGTTCGGAAGAGCCGCCGATGCGTAACAGCGCGGTTGCAAAGGCAACTGTGTCACCTGCCGTGATGCGTAGGTCTTCGAGGACGAATACTTCTCGATCCGGTGCACCATAGCGAAAAAAGAGCTCCCAGGTCTTTCGATACGCGTCGAGCCCCTCGGATTGAAGGGGCTCGGGGACGTCGAACATGAGCACGGATTCTGAATGGTTGGCGAGGATGCCCTCCATGTCACCACGCTGAATGGCCCGCTCCCAGGAGCGGATCACGCGCTCGATGTCTGATTTTTCTGCATTGGTGTCCATAAGGCTCATAACCCTTTGGCATTTGATGAAACATGCAACAACCATCACCGTGCCCGCACATAGCGGCACACCTGAGCGCCGGTGCTTGCCTTCGCCGCTGAAATGAGTTCAAACGGCAGCGACTTGGCCATCGCCGGGAAGAGCTTCTTGCCGCTGCCGATGACCAGGGGCACGACCGTGAGCACCAGCTCGTCGACTAGATCGGCGGCGAGGAGTGACTGGACCATCGTGGGGCTGCCGTAGACGTAGATGTAGCCGCCCGGCTGCGCCCGTAGATCAGCCACCGTCTTCAGGAAGTCGCGACCGCGGATGAGCGTTGTTGGATGCCACACGATGTCCTCCTCCTTGAGCGTGTCGGACACCACATACTTTTGCACGCGGTTGATCCAGTCGGAAAAGTCGTCTCCGGACCGGCTGGACCACGCAGTAGCCGATACTTGATAGGTGTGGCGCCCTTGCAGGAGCGCGTCGCTCTGCTTGGCCAGTTCGTCAAACGTCCCGCCGATAATCTCCGGGTCAAAATACTTCACCATCCACCCGCCGTGAGCAAAGCCACCGTCGGTGTCTTCCGTCGGGGCACCAGGCGCCTGGACAACACCGTCGAGGCTGATGAATTCCGTGATGAGTGTCTTCATAGGATCTTCTGTTTTCGTGTCAGCTACGTTTATGCTGGCTAACGTCGAGCATCAGTTGCTGGCTAGCCCGCAGCTCTTGGCGGAGGACGGCGTGTACGTGGACCGTACAGGGTCCGATTCCCGGCAGTGACACCGATCCACATCGACTGGCCCACTGCTCATCGGCTATATGGTCACCCCGCCATCAATGACGAGATCATGACCGACGATGAAGCTCGACTCGGGGGAGGCGAGCCACAGCACAGCCGCCGCCACTTCCTCGGCCAGACCGATCCGGCCGAGCGGGACGGTCTCGCGGTAGCGCTCAGCGCGTTGGGCTTCGGTCTCGCCGGGCCGGAGCGACATCGGCGCTTCGATCGGACCGGGGCTCACGGCGTTGATGCGGATCCCTTGTGCGATATACTCACGTGCCGCGGTGCGCGTGAGCGCACTCACCGCGGCCTTTGTGGCCGCGTAGGCTCCATACATTGGGGCTGACTTGTGAACGCCGAAGATCGAGGCCATGTTGATGATCGCGCCGCCGCCGTTTCGGCTCATGTGCGCGATCTCGTGCTTCATGGAGAGCCATACACCGGTTAGGTTGATCGCAATCACCTCGGACCATGTGGCCTCGTCCACATCCCCGATCCGCTGCGGCGTGCCGAGGACGCCGGCATTGTTGAAGGCAATGTGTAGTCCGCCGTGCCGCGCGACCACGGTCTCGACGAGACGCACGACATCGTCGCCTCGTGTGACGTCGGCCACGATCGCACTGCCTTGCCCCCCTCGGGCTTCGATCAGCTTCACTGTCTCGGCAAGAGGTTCCTCACGCCGGCCCGCGGCGACAACAGTCGCTCCTTCGCGAGCGAAGGCGAGTGCAGTGCTCCGGCCAATGCCGGAACCGCCACCGGTGACCAGAACAACTTTGTTCGTGAATCGCGCGGTCATCTGGTGTTGAGACTCACCGCCTTGGTTAGAAAGTCGCTTTGTATTCATGGAAGATACCTTTTTCTGATTTCTGACAATTGTTTCTCTGTTCTTAGCCTACCACGCATCACGCATTGCTTTCGGAGCATCCATCGAGGTTCCGATACTGTCTTCGCCGCATCTTCTGCTCTAAGCATGCGCTTGTGAACGCAACGTCGGATACTGCTCGACGTTTGAGACGCTATTTGGGTTGACGCGGCGGTGTGCTTCCATCTCCGTGCATGGTTTTGGGAGCCATTGTGCTGCTGTGCCGCTCCAGAAAAGCGGCGATCAGGACTGCTATGCGTGGTGCCTCTTCTTCGAGCGCAAAGTGACCGGTTTCGAATAGATGCAGCTCCGCATCCGGCAAGTCACGCAGGTATGCATACGCCCCGGCCTCGATGAAGAAGGGATCGTTGCGCCCCCAGAGCACGAGTGTGGGAGGGCGGTGCCGGCGTAACCAAGTCTGCCACTCTGTGTATTGCGCGACGTTATTGTGATAGTCGAGCAGCAGATCGACCTGGATCGCCTTGCGACCGGGCTGATCGAGAAAGTGCTGGTCCAACGTCCACCCATCGGGTGCGATGCGCGCGACGTCGTGCGCGCCGCCCTCGTACTGGCTGCGGGTCATTTCCAGCGTCAGCAGGGACTGCGCCTGCTCGACTGCACCGGGTACGCCGGGCCGCAGGGCTACGAAAGTCCTCGCGATCTCGCTGAGCCCTTCGTAATAGGCGTTCGCGTTCTGCACGACGAGGCCTGCGATCCGTTCTGGATGCGCCAAGGCCAATCGCATGCCAACTGGCCCACCAAAATCAAACATGTATAGGAAGTACTTCTGCAGGTCGAGCGCGTCGCAGAAACCGGCAATGGTGCGCGCGAGCTGATCGAAGCTATACGCATACTGGCCACCTGCCGACGCGGGCAGAGGGGCGTCACTGTAGCCGAAGCCTGGGTAATCGGGCGCGATGACGCGGTAGCGCATGCCGAGCGCATCCATCAATCGCCGGTATTGCGCCGACGACGAAGGAAAGCCGTGCAATAGCAAGAGCGTCGGCGCCTCGCGCGGACCGGCCTCGCGATAGAACACGCGCACGCCTTCAATCTCAACGTAGCGGTGGTAGACATTGGGTAGTTCCATGGCCTCTCCTCGATGAATTCCGTTGAACGGTTGCGACCGGCGCGCCGCAACTTCTCCTATAGCCCTAGTGGAATTTGGATTGCTGTCTTTCGCGCGCTTCTGAGCGACCGGCGTCAGCGCTTGTAGCGCTAATGCCGGAACGCTGGCCGCGCCGTTCAGAAACATGCGCCGTGAATAATTCATGAAACACTCCCGATCCTGTATAGCGGTCACTAAATAAATTTGACCGCTCCCATCAAGACATTGTCATCGCTATGAAACAGGGGCTAGGTCGCGCGCGGGCGACCGTGGAGCTGCGAGCAACTTATCACCCGCCTCTTGGCGCAAGCCCTCGGAGATGGCGCGCACAGCGAACTTCGTGCCCGAGTAAACTGACTGGTTCGGCACAGTCTTATGACCTGCCGTAGAAGCGATATTGACAAAATGCCCGAAACCCTGTTTGCGAAAAACAGGCAACGCTGCAGCGATACCGTACAGAACACCTTTGATGTTGACGTCGATCATCTCCCCCCCCGATCTTCGACGCGCAGATCTCGAGAGGAGACGCTGGCATGATCCCGGCGTTATTGACGAAAACGTCCAGCTTGCCAAATCGTTCGCATGCCAACGTAACGAGATCGAACCCATCCTGCCGACATCTCAAATCTGTGCGTGCATATGCCGCTTCTCCATCCGCTTCTGCGATGCGTTCAGCGAGCGCCCGCAGACGATCCAAGCCGCGCGCTCCAAGCACGACCTTCGCACCGCGTTCAGCAAGTAGTAGCGCAGTAGCCTCGCCGATGCCGCTACTGGCACCCGTGATTATGATGACCTTACCTTCAATTTCCGACATGCGATGTGCCTTCTCTTCGCGATCCGTCTCCTCGTTCGGCGGCGACCTGTTCGCTTAACATACGTCTGTGGCTATCTGTTGGCAGAATACCCGCAAGTAGGTGACCCGTCAAATTCTAGATCTTTACGTATGTGTAACGGTTGTAGATTCGATTGCGCTGCGCTCACATCTCTGAGCGCAAGTCTAGTGCGCCCGCGCCGCGCGGTGCAAATCCACACCCTCCCGCGCGATGAAACTTTCTTACGCTCACCGCCAATCGGCCATCTTAAGTTGGGAGCGGACCAGCACACCGCGCGATGAAACGCTCCACATTCACTCCCTCACTCACTGCCCGAGCCGCTTCCTCTGCCGTCTCGATCGTCGCTCGGCGCGGCACACACCCCAACACAGGCAGTTCGCAAAGCTCCTCCAACATCTCAGGATTGGTCCGCTCGGCCACATTCGCGGTGTTTGCGTCATAGCCAGAGATGACGATGCCGACGACCGATAAGCCCTTGCTTCGCGCGTAGTGGACGGTCAAGTAGGTGTGATTCAACGTCCCAAGGACCGGACGCGCAACGATAAGCACCGGCAGATCGAGTTCTCGTGCAAGATCAGCCATCGTATACTTCGGGCTGATGGGAACGCTCAACCCACCGGCGCCTTCGACAAGCGCCCATTCATAGTGCGTCTTGAGATGCTCCCACGCTCGCCAGATCGCCTCGAAATCAACAGCTCGCCCCTCGCGCCGCGCTGCAACGAGCGGTGCGAGCGGCTCCGAATACCGACACGGCACAACCCATTGCCGATCCCCTTGAATGTCGGCAGCTTCAGCTAAAAGCCGTCCATCATGTGGCAACTCTCCTCCGCTTGCCGCCTCACAGCCGGTCTCAATCGGCTTCATCACCCCAACCCGATGCCCGCGCTCGACCAACAGTCGCGCAAGCCCTGCTGCAACGACCGTCTTCCCAACCCCAGTATCCGTGCCTGTGACGAAACATCCTCTCATCGCTCTACTCCTTGCTCGGTGAAATCAGGCTCACCAAATCGCCCGTGTGACTAAACATCCTCTCATCGCTTTACTCTCTCGGCAACAAGAGATGCCAGTGATAAGGATAAAATCCGCTTTATTCGCCGTACAGGTCAACTACCCCATAGCTAAAGCTAGGGGCTTGCGCCTAGCCCGCTTGCGCGGGCTGGCACGCGAGGCCGGTTGACAACGGCCCGCCAGCGGCAGGCATGCCACCGCTGGCAAGGTACTTCCGGGCTATATTGCGGGCAGCGTTGAGATCGGCGTTTAGCTCGAACCCGCAAGCCCGGCATAGGAACCGCGACTGGGAGCGTCGATTTCGACGATGGACATGTCCGCAACGGGAGCACATCTGCGACGTGTGACGGGGATCGACACCCACAACCTTGCACCCCTTAGCTGCTGCCTTGTATGCCAGGAAGCTTCTGAGTCGCGCGAAGCTCCAGGAGTGCAGGCGACGGCGCGATTCCCTGCCGCGCTGCTTAGTGCGGGTGCGGATGTCCACCAAGTTCTCCACGACGATCACGGTGCCGGGCTGGACGGAATCGACGATACGCCGACTGAGCACATGGTCGCAGTCGCGCCGAAAGCGGTTGACCTTCCCGGCCAGCTTGCGCAGGTGCCTCTTGGCCGAGCGGGTGCCTTTGCGCTGGAGACTGCGACGGAGCCGGAAGTACCGGCGCTCGATCTCCTTCCAGCGGCGTTTCCCAAAGAAGCGATTGTGGGAGCAGACGGCAGGGCGCGAAAGGCCCATGTCCACCCCGACGACATCTCCAGACGGCTGGAACTCCACGTCGGGGATGGTGACGACGATATGCAGCCAGAACCGGCCTTTGCGATGGATCATGTCGGCGCTGTCGAAGCCGACGGCCTGACCCAGAATGCCCTGGGTGTGTGGATCGAGGGCGAACGGCACTTTGAGCCGCCCCGCCACGGACGCGAGGCTCACATAGCCCTTGGCGGCGCGAAGCGCGTAGGTGCGTGCGTCGTACCGAATGGGCACAGACGGCTTCTCGGCTGGGATGCCTTCTTGCCGCGCCTTGCGCGGCCAAGCGCACTCCTCAGCGCCTCGCGGGCGCGTTCCCTGGCGGCGACCACAAGCTGGGACGGGAGCGCTGGGAATCGCTCGCGCAAGGCGCGATAGGTGGCATGGTGGAGCCGGACGCCGTTCCTCTCCTGGTGCTGCCAACCATACGCGCACACGGCGTTGAAGCATTCGGTGTGCTGGCGGAGGGTTTCCCGGAGCGCGTCCGCCTGCTCGAGGGTCGGTTTCAGCCCGACCCGAATCGTCCGCTGCATGCTCATATGCTACTGCTACCACATTTCACGAGAGGAGGGAAGGCGGCGCTCCTCCCCAGCCCTGAAGGGCGGGGTCTCCGCGCCGCTGCAGTCAGATGAAATCAAATATCACGCACTCAGTTTGAACACATGAGCGCTTTTCTCGCTACCTTCGGCTAACGAGCGAGTATCACGCAAGTTCCTAACAAAACATCTCGATGATCAATGCCAGACACCGCTCCTCAATCGACAGGAATATTTCCATATATGCTCCCCTTTGCCCGCGCATCACTGCATAACTTCAACCACACGAACTTGTTTCTCGTCAATCGGAAGCGACGGTCGGCACCCTTCGTGTGTGCTCGGCCCTTATCTTCGCACGACTGATGCGCAAAGCTCGGCCTGACGTGTGAACGCCTTGCGAGATCTGGCTTGAAGGCACGGATGACATAAGGCTTACCGAAGACTTACGATGGTGAAGCGGTGGTTGCATTTTCAACGCGAGGCGCATGTTGACGACCCATGTGATGCGCTGCGGTGGACCGGCGCTTTGGACGGCAGACTGATTATCGAATGAGGTGGGATGATCTGGTCGGATTAGACGACTCGCGCCGCCGCTCAGCCGGCTAATCCATCGAATGAGGTAGGATGATGCCGGCTATTTATCAGTCCTAGAACGCCTTTCACCCGATAGGCTGAGGTACGGGCTATCGATAACCCCAATTTGTCGGACGTAGTGTGATATCGGCAATTACCCTCGACCGCGTGGCGGAAGCGATCGCCATCGGCTACCGTGTGACACGCGGCCCAAATCACCGGTGATCCTGAACGGAAACGTTGACGCGCTACATCATGGCGCTAGAATAAAGAGCGGTCGGCAAACCGGAAAGAGGACGAAAGCGAAGATGATCGATCTGGACCACCTCAAAGAGAGAGGTTCGTGTGGCGCAAACCAAGCGAGGGATCTCCCGTCGTGTGGGCGATTTGCTTGAGGATCATCTATGAGATCATTTGGATCATGGCTAACTAGGAGAGGCAATGCTTGAAAGAGCTCTCCTTCGCCGCATCGACAAGTTCGCCAGCCCAAATAGAGCGTTTTGGAGACCGACGTTAGGAATTGCAAATGAAGAGTATGCGCGAAATCTCGCGGAGAATACTCGCGCAGATTCTAACTACTACCTTTTCAATAACGAGCGTCTTTAAGCTCCTGAGTCGAATTTCAACATCTTGTGTGACCTTACCTGCTCGAGGGCAATAGATGAGAATTTTTGGGAAGTAAATATGGGAAGAAGATAGTGGCAACTGCGAGATTAGAAGAGGTTTTGCGTTCCAGCACGTATCGAGGGCTAGAGCGAGCTGAGAAAAGGTCGTATTATGATTACTGGGTATGAGTTTTCTGACCATGCTTATGATATGCTGAAGGAGCGAAATATTCGGGAGGAGTGGGTGAGACTGGCCATAGAGGATCCAGAAAGAGAGGAGAAGGCTGAGGATGGAACGGTTCACTATATACGGGCCATTGAACAGTATGGTGGGCGATATTTACGTGTTGTGGTTAATCCAGATGCCAGACCTAGGAAGATTGTAACGGTCTTTTTTGATCGCAGGATAAGGAGGTCGTCATGAGGCTAAAGGTGGACCACAAGAATGATGTTTTATATTTTCGGCTAGATGAAGCAGCAATTGTCGAATCAGAAGAGGTCAAACCAGGAATAATCCTTGACTATGATGCGAACGGCAACGTGGTCGGGATCGAAATACTAGGCTTGAGCAAGCGCGTTCCGATCGAGACGCTAAAACGTCTACAAGTCGAGACCATATAAGCTTAAGCCACCTAGGGTGTAGCTCATGCTCTCTACCTAAATGATCTCCATTTAAATCTCCATAGAGCGCAGAATAGCTTTCCTCAATCTCTCTTTCTCATAAGAGCCAAAGTTCTCAATGCTCTCTGTAGAGGCTGTCGTTGGTATGCTATTACAGCTAACACTAGAACTCATCTCAAAGGCGGAAAAACTGAGGACGATCGGACCGGCAAGGTATCTACTAAGATAGCTCCTTAGGAGTTTGGCAAAGAAGACATTCATTCTGTTTTGCGACATAAGCTAACGGGAACGAAGGCTTACATCAGAAGCACTGCAGGTGCGGTGGGAGTCTTTAAAGTTCCCTTTTGCCTTTTGCTTAATAAGTGGGATTGGTTTGATAACATCACTTGTTGAGAACGGGAAGCAAAGGTAGGGAAGGTTCCTAGAGACCTAGCGCGATAGCGCCTGGCGCGTCTCAGCGAAACTTTCGCGTAAGATGCGCACCATCGCATCGAGCTCCGCGTGCGTTGCGGCAAGCGGCGGCATGAAGATGAGCACGTTGCCGATCGGACGAACAAGCAAGCCGAGCTCGCGCGCTCGATCCGCCACGATCCAACCGGCTTGCGCCTCGTACGGAAACGGCGTTTTATCCTCGCGATTCTGGACCAGTTCGATGCCGACCATAAAACCTGCCTGCCGCATGTCGCCGACGAACGGCTCTTCAGCAATCGGCGCAAGCAAACGAGCCAGGTGGTCCGCTTTTTCGGGCAACGTCGGCAGCAACTGTTCGAGCAACTCCAGATTCGCTAGCGCCACGGCAGCGCCGAGCGGATTGCCCGCGTAGGAATGACCATGAAAGAAGCTCTTTCGGAAATCATCGCTCACGAACGCGGCGAAAACTTCTTCCGTGGCGAGCGTCGCGGCTATCGGCAAATATCCACCGGAAATGCCTTTCCCCAAACACAGCAAGTCGGGCGCGATGCCTTCAGCATCGCACGCGAACATCCAGCCCGTTCGCCCGAAGCCGGTCGCCACTTCATCCACGATCAACAGCGCGTCGTATTCATCGCAAAGTTGACGCAGACCGCGCAAAAAACCGCGCGGCGGAACGATGATGCCGCCTGCGCCCTCAACAGGTTCGACGATCACGGCAGCGATCTCATCCTTTCGCCGGCGGAGCACAGCCCGAGCCGCACTCAAACTTTCGTCCAGCGGATCGCTCGATACGCTGCGGTAGGGATAAGGATACGGAACGCGCGGATGACCGGGAAGCAAATTCACAAACGGCCAGTGGAAGAGCGGGTCGGGCGAGACGCCAACTGCACCGAGCGTATCGCCATGGTAGTTGTTCTCGAAACCGAGCACCAGATGTTTCCCGTTTGTGCCGCGATTGGCCCAGTACTGTACGGCGATTTTGATCGCGGCCTCGACTGCGCCTGCGCCGTTGTCGGCATAGAAGACGCGCTTGAGTCCACGCGGTGCAATGTCAATCAAGCGCTTGGCAAGAACCGTCGCCGGCACGTTGCTCATGCCGAGCAGCGTCGAATGCGCGATTTGGTCCAGTTGCTGGCGGATCGCGCGATCGAGTTGCGCAACACGATGGCCATGCACATTCAACCAGATCGAAGACGTACCGTCGTAGTACCAACGCCCGCGCGTGTCCTGCACGCGCACGCCCTCGCCGCGCGCGATGATGAGCGGCTCGGCATCCAGATACTGCTTCATGTGCGTGAACGGATGCCACAGATAGGCTCTGTCCCACGCGATCAAATTTTCATGCGAGTAATTCATCGTCATCACTTACGTTCGCCTAACGATGTTACCACCGCAACACAGCACCCGCGGAAACAAGCCCAGCGCCGACTGCCGTCAGCAAGACGATCTGCCCGCGGATGAGAAGTCCACGTTCGCGCGCTACGCAGAGCGCAATCGGAATCGTCGCCGCCGAACTATTCCCATAACGCTCGACGATATCAACAGTCCGTTCCATCGAGATCCCCAAGAGCTTTCCCGCTTCGCGGATGATGCGGCGGTTGGCTTGGTGCGGCACCCACACGTCAACCCGCGATGCATCGAGTTGCGCCGCTTCGAGCGCCTTCGCGCCGGCTTGCGCCATCATGCGCACAGCGCGGCGAAAAAGCTCCGGTCCGTTGCGCATCCGCATCAGGTGTCGTCCTGCTTCGATCGCTTCCGGCGAGAGCGGTTCACGACTTCCGCCCGCGGCGATGAAGATCTCGTCCCAATTCTCACCATGTGCGCCGAGATAGGTACCCAAGACGCCTTCGCCCGGCACGAGCACCGCCGCGCCTGCGCCATCGGCAAAGAGCGTCGCCGTCATCGGATCGCGCGGATCAGTGCGCCGCGAGAGCACGTTCGCGCCGATGACCAACACGCACGCATCCATCGTGCGTCCCATCGCTTCGCCGAGAGCGAGCCCATACACGAATCCGGCGCATGCCGCCGCAAGATCCACCGCACCCGCGCGCATGAGTCCCAAACGATGCGCGACCTGTGGCGCGGTTGGCGGCAACGGATGATCGGGCGTGCTCGTCGCCAAAAGCAACAGCGCGACATCGTGCGGGTTGACTCCAGCATCGGCGAGCGCAGCGCGACCGGCGCGCACCGCTAAATCCGACGTCGCTTCGTCCGGCGCAGCGACGGGGCGCAGGCGAACGCCGGTCCGTCGAAGCGCCCAGCCGGCTTCCAATCCGAGCTGGCGTTCTACCTCGGCGTTTGCGATGCATCGTTCCGGAACGGCAGCGCCAATGCCTGCGATCTTCATCTCGTCTTTTCGGGAAACGCGGCAATCACCGCTTCGATCTGTTCTGCAGTGTGCGTCGCGATCGGCGCAAGACGAATCCGACTCGTTCCATGCGGCACTGTCGGCGGTCGAATCGCCGGCGCGTATGCGCCCGCCGTTTCGAGCGCGCGCGCAAGCTCGAGCGCCGCTTCCGCTTCGCCCATCATGACCAGCAACATCGGCGCTTCGAGTTCGCCGCGCACTTCGTAGCCTTTGGCCGCGAGCGCGGAAGCGAGCCTTTCGCGTTGGCGTTTGATCGTTTCGCGCCGCCACTCTTCGCCTTCGGCGATGCGCAGCGCTTCGAGCGCAGCGGCAGCCAAAACGGGCGCGATTCCGGTGCTGTAGATGAACGACCGCGCGCGTTGAATCAGAAACTGAATGAGCTGGCGACTGCCGGCGACGAAACCGCCCTGCCCGCCGAGCGCTTTCGAGAGCGTCCCCATCTGTACAGGCACCCGATTCTCGACGCCGAAATGCGCCGCCGTGCCGCGCCCGGCTGGACCGACGACGCCCGTGCCGTGCGCATCGTCCACGACGAGCAGCGCATCGTGCCGCTCGCACACGGCAATGAGGTCGGGCAGCGGCGCGAGATCGCCATCCATGCTGAAGACGCCATCGGTGACGACGATGCGCGCGCCGCGCGAAGCGTTTTCGCGCAATCGCCGTTCAAGGTCGTTTGCGTCCGCGTGGCGAAAGCGTTCGACGCGGGCGCCTGAAAGACGCGCGCCGTCGTGAATGCTGGCATGGACCAGTTCGTCGAGGTAAAGATGATCGCGCGGCGTCGCCAGCGCCATGAGTATGCCGACATTGGTCGCATAGCCGCTCGAAAAGACGAGCGCTGCTTCCGCGCGTTTGAACTCGGCGAGCGCGGCTTCGAGTTCTTCGTGAATGGAGAAATTACCCGCCAGCAAACGGGACGCGCCGGCGCCGACGCCGTATCGTTCGAGCGCGGCGCTTGCTGCGGCAATCAAGCGTTGGTCGCTTGCCAGACCGAGATAATCGTTCGAGGCGAGATTGACGAGCGTGCGACCATCACGGACGATGACCGATCCGTGCCGCTCTACAAGCCGCAACTCGCGTTTGAGATGGCGCGCTGCTAATCGGTCCAGCGCCTGGCTCCAGTGCGCACATATCATTTCTTGACGATCCTCACAAAACTACTTCGAGCGCCGTCAAAGAACGGATCTGATTAAAGCCGCATGACCACTGGCTGCCGTTCCCTTGGCGTTGAAACCTCCGCTGCTATCTCCGTCGCTTGGTCAGGTGAGAAGGTCACACCCGCCGCCAGCGACCAGCATCGTTCACTTCGCATTTCGCCTTGCACCTGACATCTTGCGCACATCTTCGCGAGCAGCGAGGTCGCTGTCCGCGGCAGTCGAAGTTGAAATACCTGCCACCAAATAGTCCGAGACCCTCAGTTCATCGTTGATCTCACAACGCTCCGGATCCCAAATCAACATCGTCCGATCCCGGCTGATTATGTACTTCTCGCGCTCTGCAGCTGCGGCGTTGTAAAGCGTCGGTATCCACCGCAGAGGTATGGAGAGAATGCGACCATCCATTAACTCGATGTGGATACGCTCAGCGTCAAAACGCACCGCTTTTATCCTAGCATCGCTCGGGAAAGTATATGCTGTGAGCGGATATTGAATCCTATATCGTTTACTTCCCGTAGCTTCACTTTTGTTTACCTTTTCCTTTGTATTCATACCACTGCTCCAGTAGGTACTCGTAATTCTCCTCAATGATCTGCAACGCTCGCTTTAACTCGTGTCGCCGGAGACTCCTCCCGCGACGCGCCACAGCTATATCTGGCTCAAGCCATATTTTGGCATCATTGAAGTCGTCCTGTGAACCCTTGCCTACATGCACGCTGGCTCGATTCTCATGTAGCGCATCATGACTATGAAACCAAAAAAATCAGTGCGCCATCCGCGAGAACTCTCGGGCTCATGATTTCATCGCAAACGCTCACCTCGCCCTTCAACGCAACCCGCATCCTCTGCCCACTCGGCAACCAGACCGAGGTCTTCGAGCATCCGCCAATCGGCTTCGGCGGCTTGTCCTTTCTCGGTCAAGTAGTCGCCCAAGAAAAGGCTGTTAGCGATCAGCATCGCCAGCGGTTGAAGGCTGCGCAAGTGCACCTCGCGCCCTGCCGACGCGCGCAGTTCTGCCTTCGGATTGATGAGACGAAACACTGCAAGCACGCGCAGACAACGCCACGGCGTGAGAGCGCGCGTCGTTCGCCCATCGCCGAGCGGTGTGCCGGCGATCGGGATCAGGAAGTTGACCGGAATCGAATCGGCGCCCAACTCACGCAGCGCATAGGCAAGCTCGACGATCTCTTCGTCCTCTTCGCCCATGCCGACGATCACGCCCGAACAGACCGAAATGCCAGCTTGCTTGACCATCTCGACCGTGCGCACACGATCGGCGTAAGTATGTGTCGTCGTGATCGCGCTGTAGCGCGCGGCGCTCGTGTTCAGATTGTGGTTGTAGGCATCAACGCCAGCGGCTTTGAGCGCGTGCGCTTTCGCGGGATCGTCGAGCAAGCCCATGCACGCGCAGACTTCCAATGGAAGTTCGGCTTTGATGCGGCGCGTTGCTTCCGCGACGCGCTCGATGTCGCGCCACGTCGGACCGCGCATGGCCGTGACGATGCAGAAACGATGCGCGCCCGCTTCATGGGCCTTGCGCGCGTCGTTGACGATAGCTTCGACATCCATCATCGGATAGCGCGCAATCGTGCTTTGCGCATGGCGCGATTGCGAACAGTAGCCGCAATCCTCCGGGCAATAGCCGCTCTTGGCGTTGAGCAGGACGTTGACCTTCACCTTGTTGCCAAAGAAGGCGCGACGCACGCGCCACGCCGCATCCACGAGCGGCAGCGTCTCAACATCGGGCAGACGCAAGAGCGCGAGCGCTTCCTCGCGCGCGGGTGGCTCATCGTTGAGCGCGCGTTCGATCAAACGGTTCCAATCCATAAAACTCCTTTCGCCGATGAGAGTTCAAATGTTCTGTTTTGACCAAACGGTTAAATTTAACAGAACTACCGAGAACGCCGAAATCCGTTTCGTGCGCCGTCACCGAGCTTCGATGGCTCCGTTCTGATACAGACTCAGAAAGTAGAATCCGACGATGACCAGCGAATGCGTGATGATGCCTTGTGCGATGAGATGAGGCACATCGGATAACCGGACCAGCCGCACGCGCGTTTGTTCTGTGCCGTCAGAGACGGGATTGCCAATGCGCTCCGCTGGCTGCGCGAGGAAAGTGTGTATCCAGTTGTTCTGAATCGCCGGATTGGGGTGCGAACGCCCCAAATAGATCAACTCCGGCGAACGATAGCCAGTCTCTTCGAGCAACTCGCGCGCCGCCGCTTCGCGCGGCGTTTCGCCATCATCGACCATGCCGCCCGGGATCTCCAACGTCACCTCGTCCGTCCCGTGCCTGTACTGCTCGATCATGACGACTTCGCCGCTGGACGTGAGCGGCACGACGTTGATCCAATCGGGGGCATCGAGCACGTAGAAGTCATGCGCGCGTCCACTGCGCGGATCGGCGTTCCAACGGCGCTCGATGCGAAAGACGCGACAATCGGCGACCAACTCGGACGACAATCGCTGCCAAACCAAATCGGTTGGCGATTCATCCTCTATCGTCGGTTCCTTCTTTTCATCCATAACCGGCAATAGAACTCACAACGGGCGGATCCTTTGCGTATCCTTTACGCCAACGAACTCACGACACGGCAAGAAGGATTCGCCACTCTGACACCGCCGCGCCAAAGTTTACGATTCGATCAATTCCACGCGCGGTTCGATCTCCGACTTCGGGATCAAGCTGGGCCAGTAAGCGACCACCTCTTCGACCTTTGGCCTTCCGCCGGCGAAACCGGTCACCGCTGGTGGTCCGGTCAAGATCAACGGCGCGATCTCTTTGGTGAAACGCTCCACAGCGGCGCGGTCTTGGCCGCGCACGCCGACGCGCAGTTGCACTTCCGGGATGTCGGGCGGTGGTTCGCCCGCCAATGGGCCGTGCGTCGCGTTGACGCCGACGTATTCGGTCAAGATCTGATCGAACTTCAGACCCAAACGTTCAAGCCGCGCGCGCAAGATCGCATCTGCCGCTTTCGCTTTTTCGTAGGCGTCGGGCCAGGCGTAAACGAGCGTGCCGACAGCTTTGTAACCGGCAAAGTAGCTGATTGAAACCTTCAGTTGATCCGTGCAGGAACGCCCTTTGATGCCGAAGACGCGGACGCGATCTGGTCCAGCATCTTCGAGCCTGATCGTCGTAAAATCGGCGATGCAATCGGGCGTGATGTACTCGCGCGGATCGCCCATCTCATAAACTAGTTGCTCTTTGATCGTTTGGATGGAGACGCGCCCGCCCGTACCTTCGTGCTTGGTAACGATGAAAGTTCCATCCGGATAGGCTTCAACGATCGGATAGCCGACGTTAGCTAGATCTGGGATTGTTTGCCACTGGTACTGGCAGTTCCCGCCCGAACACTGCGCGCCGCATTCGATGATGTGCCCGGCGATCGTTCCGGCGGCGAGTCGATCCCAATCGTCCTCTTTCCAGTCGAACTCGTAGATCATCGGCGCGAGCGTCAAGCCGGTATCGGTCGCGCGACCGGCGATAACCACCTGCGCGCCACGGCGCAAAGCTTCCACGAGCGGCCACGCGCCGAGATAGGCGTTGGCGCTCTGAACGCGGTCGCGCACCGTGGCGAGCGGCGCGCCCGTGTCCATGTTGCGAAGCTCGATGCCGCGCGCCAGAAGATCATCCAATCGGTCCATGATATCGTCGCCGGTGACGGTCGCGATGCGCACGCGCAAGCCTAACTCGCGCGCCACATCGCGCACGGCGACGGCGCAGCCGTGCGGATTGACGCCGCCCGCGTTGGTGACAACACGGATACGGCGTTCGACGCAAGCGGGCAATATCTGCCGCATGAGCGGGACGAAATCGCGCGCGTAACCTGCATTGGGATCGCGCGCGCGTTGCTTCTGCATGATCGACATGGTCACTTCGGCCAAGTAGTCGAGCATCAGGTAGTCTATCGGACCGCCTTCGACTTGACGCACGGGCGCGTCGATCATGTCGCCCCAAAATCCCTGACCGCTCGCGATGCGAATCTTCTCCCTCATGCCCCCTTCGCCCCTTCTTGCACTGTGAATTGATGAGGTTATGACAAAAGCGGCTAACTCTCAACTGCGCGCTGCGGTCTGACAAATCGGATGGATCGCGCTCGCAAACGATGCGCGGCGAAAAAAGGGAGCGAACCGTGTGGCTCGGTTCGCTCCCTCGAGTGGATGCGTCGCGCGATGAATTACGGCGTTGGCGTATTCGCATTCGCGTTCGCATTACGGTTCGCGTTGCGTCGCTGATTGCGCCGTTGATTGCGCCGCGTTGCGCGTCCCTGTTCGGGTTGCGCTGGCGTGGCCTGCTCGGCGGGCGTCGCCGACTGCTGCCCAGGTTCAGCAGGCGTCGCCGGAGTTGCCGATTCAGCGGGTTTTGCCGCACGCCCGCGTCGCCCGCGCCCGCGACGGGCTTGCTCCGTTCCTCCGGAGACGAAGGAGAACTGTCGCGTCTCGCCGCGCACGCTCGTCAAGGTCAACTGATCACCGTTGCGCCGCGCACGCAAGGAGATGATCATCGGAGTCGTCTGCCCTCCGGTCGCAGCGCCTTCAAATTGCATCGTGACGGCTGTATAGCCTCGCGTCGTCACCGCCGTGAGGCGACCGGTCCGGGTCGTCCCGCCGCTCGTCAGAGTGAAGTTGTTGCCTTGAATGGTGAGCGTCGCTTCGCCCGAAAGACCTCCATCAGGGAAGTTGACTGTGCCCGTATACGTTCCCGAAAGATCGGTCTGCTCGCCAGCTTGCGCCGCCTGCCCTGACATCTGCTGTGACTGGCCCTGCTCGGACGATTCTCCAGACATCTCCTGATCCGCGTTGCGCCGCGCGCGATTGCGACTGCGACGCCTGCTACTGTTCTGCTGCGCGCTCGACGCAGCGCCGCTTTGCCCCTGCGACTCTTGTGCCCACACCAGATCGACGCTGGTGAACACAAAAGCCAAACCGATTGCTACCGAAAAAAGCAACGTTCTTGCTGCGCTCTTGTTTTTCATGGTCTCCTCTCCTCAATCCCCTTTGGATTTCGCGCATACTGCGCCAAAGAATCTTCAAGCGACCGCGATGGCAGATACCGGCAAAGCTGTAAGCGGCGCGCGTCGGTCGCTTTTCACGCTCTTTCCGCCCGCGCGCCCTTTTCGGGGGAGTTTAGGGTTGACGGGATGGCTACGGTGATCGAACAACAGCAAGTTTGGCACAAGAAGTTAAACTCGACCAAACCTCTCCTAACGAAAGAGCCAGAAAAGAGCCGGAATCGATTCGGCGGAACTCGATCGGATTTTAATCGTGGCGGCGCGAAAAACCTTCTGCCGCTATTCGCCGACGAGCGACGACGGTAAGATGAACGGTCCGAGATGCGGGCCGCCGTAATTTAAACTCACGCGAAGCGCTAGCTCCAAAGCATCGCGCGTTCGCTCGGGCAAGATCACGGCATCGACGTAACCGCGCGCCGCGGCGAAACGCGCATCGAGCTGGTGTTCATAATCAGCGCGCACCTTCTCCATCTCAGCCATCAACTTCGCGTCCGGTTCGCGCCCTTCACGCCGGAGCTTTTCGAGTTGTGTGCCGAAGACGGCTTGAACCGCCGAATCGCCTTCCATCACGCCCATCCTGCCGGTGGGCCAACTGAAGATGAAATCGGGATCGAAACCCTGCCCGGCCATCGCGTAGTAGCCAGCGCCGGAAGCGTGATTGATCGTCAAGACGATCTTTGGCACGGTCGCCGTCGCCATCGCTTCGACGAAGCGCGCACCGGCGCGTATGATGCCGGAATGCTCGGCCTCCGCGCCCACCATGAACCCTGAGACGTCCTGAATGAAAAGGAGCGGCGTGCGGTGCCGGTCGCAGAGATCGATGAAGTAGGCCGCTTTTTCCGCCGATTCCGTGTAGATGATGCCGCCAAAGCGCGGCGGTCCACCATCAGCCGGACGGAGCAGCCCGCGATTGTTCGCCAGAATGCCGACTTGGATGCCGCGAATGCGCCCGTGCCCGGTGATCAACTCCTTCGCGTAATCGGACTGAAACTCATCCAGATGACCTTCATCGAGGATGCACTTCAAGACCTCGTAAGCGTCATACGGCTGACGGTGATCGTCCGGCAGCAGATCGTAGATGTCCGTTTCGGGACGTCCCGGCTCGCGCGGCTCGACGATGGAAGCCGGGGCGCGATGCGGCGGCGGAAGCTCCGCGACGAACTCTCTGATCTTCGCGATACACTCCTCGTCGTTCGCCGCGCGGTAATGGGCGACGCCCGAAATGGCGGTGTGCGTGCGCGCGCCGCCCAAAGTCTCGTTGTCGATGGTCTGCCCCGTAGCGCCTTTGACCAGATTCGCGCCGCCTAACCCCATGAACGAAGTGCCCTCGACCATCACGATCACGTCCGAGAGCGCGGGCAAGTACGCCCCGCCAGCGATGCATGGTCCCATCACGGCGGCAAACTGCGGCACGCGCAAATAACGGCGCATGATCGAATTATAGTAGAAGATGCGCGCCGCGCCGTACTGTCCCGGAAAAACGCCGCCTTGGTAAGGGAGATTGACGCCAGCCGAATCCACTAGATAGATGATCGGCACGCGCGAGCGCATGGCGATCTCCTGCGCGCGCAGGATTTTCTTGATCGTCTCGGGCCACCACGAACCAGCTTTCACCGTCGCATCGTTAGCGACGACGACGACCTCGCGCCCGCCAACGCGACCAATGATCGTGACGACGCCCGCTGCGGGTGCAGCCCCGCCGTATTGATCATAGGCGATGAGCAATCCGATCTCCTGCGCGAATGCATCGCGATCGAGCAGCAGCGCGATCCGCTCGCGCGCCGTCAATTTCCCTTGCTCGTGCTGGCGCGCGATCTTGTCTGGCCCACCGCCCAAGCGCAGCTTCGCCTCGAGTTCGGTCAACTCGGCGGCAAGCTCGCGCAGACGTGTGCGCGGTACGGTTTGAGTCGTAGGCGTCCCCGTCTCTTGCCTCATATGCGCGAGAGAGCGAATCCCGGATGCTCAAAATAGCACAGGCCATGACGGCGAGCAATAAAGCAGCCGCGCGAACCGAAGCGGCAAAGTTCGCGTCTATCGACCGCTCAAAATGGCTTCGAGGCGCTCGGAGCAGATAGTTCGATCGCCGCTTGCTAGGCGCGCCCTTTACCTCTTCGCCAGGCAACTCATACAAATCTGCATCGCAGCGCCTCACTCTTCGCCAGGCAATTCATACGAGAGCAGGCTCTTGGCCCGCCAAAGCGCGACGATCGCCGCCAAGATGCAACCCAATCCGCCGATGACGACCGACGCTGGCGCGCCGACGAATTCGGCGACCACTCCGGCCTCGAATTCGCCGAGCTGCGGACCGCCCATGAAGAAGATCATGTTGACCGAGGTCATTCGCCCGCGCAGATGATCTGGCGTGACCAATTGGCGGATCGTTTGACGCAAAACGGAGCTAACGGTATCGGCAGCGCCAGTCAAAGCGAGCATCAGCATCGAAAACCAGAAGTTACGCGAAAGGCCAAACAGCAGCGTCGCCGCGCCGTAAACGATGACCGAGATGATGATCAATGCGCCGGGACGCCACCATCGCCTGATGCGGGCGATCGCCGTGCCGATGAGTATCGCTCCGATGGCTGGCGCCGCGGCGAGGAAGCCGAGCCCACGCGCGCCCACGCGCAGAATGTCGGCGGCGAAGATCGGCAGCAGCGCCGTCGCCGAAGCGAAGAAGGTCGCGGCGAAATCGAGCGTCATCGTCTGCACGATGATAGGCGTTCGCCAGACGAAACGCAGCCCTTCGATCAGAGACGCAAAGCTGATCGCCGTCTCCCCGGCGGCAGCAACTTCGCCGCTCGCCTGCATCAACGCGAGCGAAACGATGACGGCGATGAACGAAAGCGCGTTGAGCGCATAGACGACCGCTGGTCCAGCCACGCCGAGCAATAAACCGGCCAGTACCGGCCCGACGATCATCGCTACCTGGAAGACGATGAAAGAGAGCGTCACGGCATTCGGAAAATCGCGCGCCGGAACGAGCGAGGGGAGCAACGCTTGCCGCGCCGGGTTATCGAACGCCGTCGCCGCCGACGAAATGGCCGTCAACAAGAAGATCGGCCACACGCTCCGCAAACCGTGCGCCGTCACCAAAGCAAGCGACGCCGCCGAGACGAGCATAGTCGTCTGCGTGACCATCATCAGTCGCTTGCGATTGATCGCATCGGCGAAGACTCCGCCGATTAAGGAGCAGAGGATGATCGGCAGGACGCGCACGAGGCCGACTAATCCGAGCGCCGCAGCCGATCTCGTCAGCATGTAAACGTGCCAGTTGATGGCGACGAGCTGCATCTGAGAGCCCGTCACCGAAATGAGTTGTCCGAACCAAAAGAACCGAAAGTCTCGATGCCGAAGCGCAGCGAACGCTTCCCCTCGACCCGCTTCGCGCCGCGCTTCCTCTGCCACCGTAGAACTCAAGGTCACCTAACCGCTTCCTCCAAAGATCCTCACTCGATCGAAAATCGCCCGCGTTTCGCATGAACGAACGATCATCGATGCGCATGTCACGGATGAAGATAGAAGCATAACCGCTCGATACAGGAAAGCACAACCGCGCGCTTCGGCGAGTTTTCGCCAACAAGCTTTTACGCGAACGAATTACGCCAACGGAGTGGGATCCCCGCGAAGATCGCTTTCGCCGATAGGCTTTATAGAAGAGCCGTTCAAAAAGCCAAGACGAAGTACCTGCGGGACAATCCGCGCTGAAGCAAGAACGGGCTCGCAGTCGATCACGTTCAAAAGGCAAGACGAAGTGCCTGCGGGACAATCTGGAATCGAGCGGGGATCGCGCCGCGCACCTCACCATCAGCCTCCAGTTGAAGCGGGGCTTCGGAAGCGAGAGGTTCGATGTAAACGGTCTTACCGCGCAACAATCGAACTCTAGGATTGCGCAGATGCTTTCCGTCACGCGCGCGCGGCAACTCGCGCAGCACCGTCATCTTCGTCACGCCAGCGGCCACCACCACATCAAGAAGACCATCATCGGCGCGCGCCGTCGGAGCGAGCATTATCCCCCCGCCCGCGTATGGACCGCTCGTGATCGCAATCAGGTTCGAGCGGGATTCGAATAGATCATCATCGACGCGAATGCGCACGGGCTGCTCACGCCAACCCTTGAGGGCTGATAAAGCGGCGAGCGTGAAACGCGCCTCTCCAGGCAAAAAGCGAAATAAGCCATCCTGCGCGGCAACGCGCGCTGCGACTTCGGCACCGAAGCCGATCGTCGCCGCATTCAAATAGACGAATCCAGCCGCGCCCGCACACTGAACGCGGACCATATCGACTAGGCGCACGCCTCCGCTAGCTCCCCGGCGACAGATTGCCAACAAGCGCGCGAGCCACGTTTCGATGGGCGCGCGATAACCGATCAGACCGCGCGCGAAATCATCGCCGGTCCCCGCCGGAAGCAGGGCTAACCTCGCCTCCGCGTTCACCAATCGCAATCTTTCGTCGCAACTCTCCAACGGCTCGAAGAATCCCGCCGCGACTTCTCCGATCGTGCCGTCGCCACCCACCACTGCGATCAACTTCCAACCGTCGCGCAAGGCGCGGCGCGCCGTAGCTTGCGCATCGCCTCTAGATCTCGTTTCGTAAGCTTCGAAGCCTATCGCCTCGCGCCGCAACGCTTCGCGCACCTGCGGCCAGACGCGCCGAACACGCGCTGCGTTCGGGTTTACGATGATGAACAAACGGATGGGCGAACTCATCGGAGATTCGCGCGGCGTTTCAACCTTCAGCGACAGTTGACGAGGCAGGAGAATTTAACACAGGCCAGGGAGATAGGAGAACGGCTGCGATCAAAGCGACGAAAGGCCGATCGCAAACTACCGTTTGGGCCTCAAGATGGCTTTTCGAGATTTCATCGATTAACTGCGCGCCGGGCGTGTCGCCCAGCCACTCGGGCTCACGAGATTTCATCGATAGGTGAGGATCGTGCCGCCGAAACCGACGGCCCACCCGCGCCGATCCGCAGCGAAGCACAATCGTTCGAGTTGATATGTCGTGCCGCTCGGCACAACCAACCAGGTCTCTCCGCCATCGGTCGTGTGAAGAACGGTGCCGTTGGCGCCGACGGCCCATCCCTCGCGCAAACTCAGGAACTTTACGTCGAACAGATCGGCGTTCGTATTCGAGTTCTGTCTGCGCCACACCTTTCCGCCGTTGACCGTCACGAAGATGCGTCCGCCGCTCCCCACCGCCCAACCGTGCCGTTCATCGAGGAAACTGACGCCGTTCAAGCGAACGCCCGTTTCGGGCACGAAGCCGAGTTGCCAGGTATCGCCGCCATCGGTCGTATAAAGCGCCGTGGAATTAGCGCCAACGATCCACGCCCTTTGAGAATCGTAGCCGGCTCCGGCAAGGAGGAGATGGCGCGTCGGGGCGAACTGCCTGACCCAGCTTCTCCCCCCATCGCGCGTGGCGTAGATCGCGCCGGCCTCGCCGAAAGTCCAACCGTGCGCCTCATCGGCGAAGACGAGGCGCGTCAAAGTCACGGCCTCGATGCCGACCGGATTCAGATGGAACCATGTCTTTCCGCCGTCTTCCGTCCTCCAGAAGTATGAGCGCGGTTCGCCCTCTCTTTGCGCATAGGGATTGCGCTCGACGAGCATCCAGCCGATCCGCTCGCCGATGAACAGAAGATCCCTAATCGCATCATCGTTGGGACGCCGCATCGCGCGCCAAGTCGCGCCGCCGTCTTCAGTCGCGAGGACCACGCCATTGCCGCCGGCGACGAAGCCGCGCCGCTCATCGAGAAAATAGACGGCATGCAGGCGCGTCATCGTGCCAGATGATTGCCGCCGCCAAGCGCTTTCGGAAGCGAAAGCGCCAACCGCCCACACGCCAACTTGAACTAGAAACGCGATGGAACAATATTTCAGTCGTCTGCCCATCTCGCCGCTCCCTCTTCGATGATCGACGAGCCCTGACGCTTGGCGGCAAGGGCGCCTTGAACAGCCCGTCGATGAACGGTGGATCGGCGCGCCTTCACCATCCGCCCATGAAGATACGCGCAAAGCCGATGATCGGGACGTAGGTCAACACTCTTTCGAGCGTCTTGATCTTGTTGCCCGGAACGAGCACTTGATCGCCCGGCGCGAGATAGAAGTTATCCGCCGTCTTCCCCTTCTCGATCTTGGCGACATCGACCGGGATCATCTGCATCGATCCATCCGGCTGGCGGCGAAGCACGGTGACCTTGCTCTTGTCGCCCGTGCGAAGCACGCCGCCCGCTTCCGTCAAGGCTTCATAGACGGTCAATCGGTGCGTCATCACTTTGACGCCCGGCTGAGCCACATCGCCGAGGACGGCATATCGCGCCGACATCGCTCTTTCGAGCGAGACGGTCACTTTCGGATCGATGATGTACTCATCGAGCCTCTTTGTGATCTCCGCCGCAACCTCATCAACGGTTTTGCCGACGACGAAGACGCCGCCGATAAGCGGGTATGAGATGACGCCGTTCGGCGGGATGACGATCCCAGCGCGCGAATAACGGTCCAAACCGAAGACCGTCACGGAGATCACATCTTCCGGCCCGAGCCGGTAGGTACGAAGGAAGTTGTTGTAATAGGGCAGAATGGCCGCCTCCTCTTCGCTCTGGCTCTCGCGCCGGAACTTCCCGAGATCATCGCGCTCCGGCTCGCCCTGACCGACCAATCGCGGTCTGACCTTCTCGTTTGGACCGGCGACATCAGTCCTCTCCTTCGCTTCGACTCCAGGCTGAGCCTCGCCCACTTTCCCTTGACCCTGTCCGACCGACGGAGACGGCTGAGTCTTCGTTTCGCCGGACGCGCTCGTTTGCGCCCATGCAGCGGAAGCGTTGATCAGGATGATGCCGAACATCGCCGTTAAGATCTTCTTGCACATCTTCGCTTGACTCCTTTCAGCGCGCGCCGCGCCCGAAAAGAATGATCTTGATCGTTTCGAACATGATGAGGGCGTCGAGCGCCAGGCTCTGGTTCTTGATGTAATAGAGATCGTACTGCAGTTTCTGCCGCGCATCTTCGATCGACGCGCCATACGGATATTTGATCTGCGCCCACCCGGTAAGGCCAGGCGCGACTAGGTGGCGCTGTTCGTAAAACGGTATCTCTTCGGCGAGCTGCTTGACGAAGTGAGGCCGTTCGGGACGCGGCCCGACGAAATTCATCTCGCCCTTGAGTATGTTCCAGAACTGCGGGATCTCATCGATGCGCGTCTTACGGATGATGCGCCCGACGCGCGTGGTCCGATCGTCGTTCTCTTTGGCCCAGACCGGCCCTTCCTTCTCCGCATCGACGCGCATCGAGCGGAACTTGATGAGCGTGAAGATGCGCCCGTTCTTCCCGACGCGCTCTTGGCGATAGAAGATCGGACCCGGAGAATCGAGCTTGATGGCGATCGCCGTCAGGATGACGATGGGGAGCGAAAGGAGGCCGCCGACGAGCGCCGCGCCGCGATGCAGCAGCGCGCGTAAGAAGGCGCTGAGGCGCGCTTGCCTTCCGCGACCCGTAAAGATCAACCACGATGGGCGCAACATATCGAGATGTACGCGCCCCGTCAATCGTTCATAGAACGAAGTGCCCTCTTCGATCGCCACATCGCCCGACAGGCTCAGGTCCAAGAGCTGCTTCGTCGGGAACCTGCCGCGCCGTTCGCCCATCGCGACGACGATGCGATCGATGCCTTCACGTCGCACGAGTTCAGGCAGATCGGTCGTCGTGCCGAGGACGCGCGGATTGATCAGGCTGCGCCCGACGAGCTCCGGCTTGTTGTCCACAAAACCGACGATGCGGTAACCAGCGTCGCGCCGGGCGAGGACCTCGCGCGCGATCTCAAGCCCTTGCGCGCCCGTGCCGACGATCAAGATGCGCTCGCCCATTTTCGGATGGCCCAGCAAGTAATGGATCGAGACGCGCCATCCGACCATCAGACCAAGCGCCAGCGGCAAAGCGATCAATGACACGCCGCGCCCGACCATCAAGTCCGGCGCAACGTAGAAGATGACGGCGAGCGCAACCCAAGCCATGCCGAGCGCCTGCATCAGCCGCAGCACGAGTTCGCGCCGATCGCCGATAACGACGAAATCATACAAGTCGTAGAAATAGAAGGCGGCCAGACAGACGATCGTGACGAGCGCCGCCTTATAGACGCCGTAATGTTCGACGAAATACTCTTCGAACCCATCCGATCCGAGGCGCAACAGCGTAGCGAGCATCATCCCGCCGAAGAGCAACATCGCTTCGGCGAAAAGGAGAAGAAGGGTGCGCGCTCTGTGCCTCCCGGACTTCAAACGGCGACTCCCTCCGCAACGGCCTTCTTTTTAGCCTCTTCCGCCCTTCGGTAATAGCGCCGGTAATAGTAGCTGTGCTCATCGAGCGTCTCGTCGACGCCGTTCAGGACGATGCCGAGCAATCGCTCGCGCGGCAACGGTTCGAGCAGACGGTCGAGCAGACTGTAGCGCGTGTAACCGGCGCGAACGACGATCAGCGCCGCATCGGCCCGGTTGATCAAAACCGTCGCGTCGGTGAAGATGCCGAGCGGCGGAGCGTCGATCACGATGTAATCGAACATGCGCCGCACTTCGGCGAGAACGCTGCTGAAGCGCGGCCCCGAAAGCATCTCGGCGACATCGTTGCGCTCGCTCCCGCCGGGCAGAAGGTAGAGACCAGCCGGCTCCAATCGCACGATCGTTGCATCGAGTTCCGCTTCGCCAGCCAAAACCTCCGACAACCCGGGCCGACGGTCCAATCCCAAATAGCTGAGCGCACATGGCCGCCGCAGATCGCCGTCGATCAGAAGCGCGCGGACGCCATCTGTCTGGGCCAGCAACCAAGCGAGATTGATCGCGGTAACGGTCTTGCCCTCGAGCACGCCCGCGCTCGTGATCACGACCGCTTGCACCTGACGCTTCTCGCCGGCATGCAGCACATGCGTGCGCAGCGAACGGAACTGTTCGCATTCGGGCGATTGCGGCTGCGTGATGGCGATCAGATGTTGATCAGCGCGCGCGGCGGAGACATCAAGTGCAGGGAAGCTCGCCACACGCGCTGATCGCTCAGCGTCCACCGTTGCCCCAGCAACGCGCGAAGCCCAACCGTTCTCGGGGAGTGCCGACCCGATGGCGGTCGCTACATCCGCGTGCTCAGCGGACGCTGAAAAGAGCTGTGGCTCGCGCGCCTGTGAACTGAAGATCTCCGAACGCTGCAACAACGATTCGATCTCTTCAGCCCGAGCTTGTGCGTCGCTCGGTCGCGCTCGATGTTCGCGTTTTCTGCTGTCAAGCTCAGCGGCGCGCCGCAATGCATCGAATACTCTTCCCATCTTCTTCATCACCTCTTCGAACTCAGACTCAGCGAATCGCCCGTCTACCAGTGTGGGCCAAGGGCGGTTCATCCGTCTCCGCGCCTTCACCCGCCGCCCACAACTCCGCGCGCCCCTCTTCGGTCAAGATGCTGGCGACCTCCTCCGTCTCCGCCGCATCGTTCGACCCACGGGGCAATAGATCGAGCGTTTCGGCGACCTCTTCGACGATGGCGCGACTGATGGTTTGCTCGCGAGCGGCAAAACCGGCGATCAGCGCGTTGTCGCAGAGGTTGTTGATCTGGCGAGGGATGCCCTCCGAGCAGCGGAAGATGAAATCGATCGCGCTCGGCGTGAAGATATCCGTCCGCGTCGCGCCGGCGACGCGCAATCGCGCCGCAATGTAACGCTCCGTCTCCTCGACGTTCGGCAAAGGACGGATCTCGCACCGGAGCGCGACGCGCTGCTTCAGTTGACGTAGGCGCGGATCGTTCAAAACGTTGCGCAACTCAGGCTGCCCTGTGAGCACGATCTGCAAGAGCTTGGCCGAATTTGTCTCGAAGTTCGAAAGCAGCCTGATCTCTTCGAGCACGGCGAGCGATAACGCCTGCGCTTCGTCGATGATGAGCACCGTGCGCAGCCCGCGCCGATGACGCGATTCCAAAATCTGGCCCAGCGCCGCGAGTAGATCGGCCTTGTTCTCCCATCCTTGAATGTTCAGCAATGTCGGCGAACTCAAATAGCGATAGAACTCCGGCACCGACAAGCGCGGATTGAAGATGTAGCCGACGAGCACGGTCCGCTCCAACCGCTGCATGATCCATCGCAGCACGGTCGTCTTGCCCGTGCCGACTTCGCCCGTGACGACGATTAACCCCTTGCCGCTTTCGATCCCGTAGTGGAGATTGGCCATCGCTTCGGCGTGCGACGGCGTGAAGTAGATGAAACGCGGATCGGGCGTGAGCGCGAATGGGAACTCTTTCAAACCGTAGAACTCTTTGTACACGATTGCGACCTCTCTAATTCGGACTTAGCTCGCGAACCTCTCGAAGATTCGCGCCACACGCAGCAACAGGATGAGCGCCGGGATGCTCAATACGGCGAGCACCAAGCTCGCGGCGGCGAGCATGGCGCGACGCAAACGAAGGCGCCGTTCCTCTTGCGGCGTGTAGATTTCAGGCACGGTGACGAGCACAGGCAGGCCCGTGTAATGTTCAGCATCATCCACGGTCTGAATCGTGAGCAGACGCGGCACCTCGAACAACGCCGCCAGCAACAGCCCGAGACCGAGGCCGAGACCAAGGCCGAGCCCCATCAGCACGGGCCGCTTAGGCGCGACGGGCTTTTCGGGATAGTTGGCCGGATCGATCACCTGAATGGTCTCGCCCTGCGCGTTGGCCGCGACATCGGCGGCGAGCGCCGCTTGCTCTTTCTTTTGCAGAAGCTCATCGTACTGCGCCTTCTTCGTCTGGTATTCGCGGTCGAGAGCTTCAAGGCCGACTTGCGTGCCCGGCACCTCGTTCAGACGGCGTTCGAGTTGCGCGATCTGCGCTTCAGTATCGGATAGTTGCCGTTGCAACCGAGCGAGTTCGCCGTCCAGCAGTTGCAACTGCGCGCGATAGTTGCTGATGCGCAGATCAGGGCGCCCTTCGATCTTCTTGCGGATCTCCTCGCGTTTGGCGCGCCCTTCGGCGACTAGCTGGTCCATCTCGCGCTGCACCGCATCGATCTCCGCCTGCTTGGCGATCACATCCGGATTCTTCGGCTTGAGCACGGTCAGCATGTTCTGCTTCTCGGCTTCGAGCTGCGCCTTGCGTTGTGCAAGCTGCGCATAGGCCATCGTCTCTTTGGGATCGCCAAGCCGTTCGACGACATCTATCTTCTCGCGCTCGCTTTGCGCTATAAGTTCGCTCAACTGGTTGTTGAGCACCGTGCGTTGATCGCGCAAGCGCCCGATTTCGGCGATCAACGCCTTCTGTTGCTCGCGAAGACCGGCCAATTGTCCGATCAAGGATTGAGCTTCGGAGGGAAGGTTGCCGACGTTCTGCTGCATATACTGCAGCCGCTTCATATCTATTTCGTCAAGCTCGCGCTTGGCTTCGGCCAAACGTTGTTCGAAGAACTCTTTGGTCTGCGTCGAAGTGGTCGTCGTCGCCTTCATCTGCGCGTTGACATATTTCGAGGCGAGCTCCGCGGTGACGGCCTGCGTGGCGCGCGGATCTTGCCCGCGATAGCTGATGCGAAAGGCATTGGGCGTATCGCGCGTCGATTCGATCTCGACGCGAATGTCGCGCCGCATCCGCTCAATGATCGCCTCCATCGGCTCGCCACTGCGCCGCTCTCGCGCGTAGAGGTCATATCGCTCGATGAGCGGTTGCAATGATGAACGGCTCATGACCTCTTGACCGATATTGTTAATCCGTAGCGCAAGATCGTCCTCCGAGAGCCGCGGGACGAAAGCGTTGGCGATTGTCGGTGGACGGACGATGAGAAGCGAGGTCGATTCATAAACGTCCGGCAAGCGCCAGACGACATAAGCGACCGCAGTGGCAACGACGATGGTGGGCAACAGGATGGCCCATTTGCGTCTCCAGAGGATGCGAAGATACTCGCCCGGAGTACGCTGGCGAAACTCAACGCTCATAGTGGCACTCCTTGTAAAACCTTACTGGCTGCTCACAAGATCAGGCGGTTCGCAGCAAGTGGCTTGACCGAACGAGGGTGACTGTGAACCCTTCAGGCGGGCCCACTTAATAACAGAAAATAGCACAAAACAGCGCCGATCCTCAATAGGTTCGTGAGCCACCGAACTGTCGGACCACCCGACTTTTCAAACAACCAGCTTGACTTCTCCGGCTTTTCAGGAGCGACGGGGCAAACATCGCTTCCCGAAAATCGCCTCGGAGAGTTTTCTCCAAAGACTGGCGGGGAGCGTTTCGACTGGGAACTCAGTCGGGGATGGGTTTCAGTCAACCGCTCCCCCCGTCAAGTTAAGGGGCAAGAGAAAGAAGGATCGAGGACCATCATCTCTTGCCCTCCGACTATTCCTCCTCACGCCGCATACGACGACGTGCAGCACCAGCTAATCCAGCCAGTCCCGTCCCGAGCAACAGCATGGTTGCTGGTTCAGGAACAGGAGTTTCTCCAACATATCCCTCAAGGCTCGTGGGGTTTCCAGGCTTATTGATGGATGTATTGAAGACACCGTAAATGTGCCCACCAATAGACACCCTACCAGGCCCAAGGCTAAGAGGTGGGGGGTTGGTTGTGGGGTTGCCGAAATCGACGAACACCGTGCTGTCAGTGCTGCTGCTTACTGTCCCTGTAACGCTCGCTACGATGTTACCGGCATCACTCGTTGGGCTAGTTTGAGTGATCGTCAAAGTGAACGTCGTTCCAGCCGGAATTGTGTCCGTCCCGCTCCCAGAGTGAGTCAGGTTAAATGTTCCGAAACCAGCAAAAACGAACCCCTGCGACCCGGGAGTGGCCATGTTGTTTGAGAGACCAGTAAAGCTGATCGTGCTACCTCCAAAGGTAAGCACGCTCGTTCCTGATCCACTGAACGTACCCGAAGTGCTGTACGTAACCGTATCCGCCTTAACTGTTCGCACGTCTGTGATCCCCGCTATTGCAGCGAAGACGGCGACGACGACCAGCGTCTTAAGAAATCTCGTCATCATCCTTTTCCTCCGTCAATCCTCGATCTTAGAGATCGTCTAACGTTGCGATTGTCCCCCTCTCACGAGAAGGATAAATGACTAATTAGGCTTCAATTCCCGTGCGGGGAGAGAAAGAGCACAAGGAATTCGATGAAGCCGCTTCCAGTCTCTGGGGCAGACGACGGACCCAAGTTACCACCAGACTCCGATTGCGCCGATCGCAACCGAACTTTCGGCGGACTTCAGTGCCCGCCACCTCGCCCTCATCAAAGCGAGGCGAGAGCGCGGCGCACCTCTTCCGCCTCGGGGAAGTCTCGTCCCCCGCCGAGGCGTAGAGCTTCTTGCAATTCGCGGCGCGCCCCTTCCTTATCGCCCAAACCGAGCAGAGCCATGCCCAGATGGTAGCGATAGATGGGGCTGGCACCGTCTCTGGCCACCACGCGCCGGAGCTGTTCGACGGCGGCAGCATGCAAACCTTTCTTGTAGTAAACCCAACCGAGCGTATCGACGAACCCAGCTTGATCGGGAAAACGCTGTACGACCGATTGCGCCAATCGGACGGCCTCATCCAGATTGCCTTTGCCGTGCTCGGCATAGTTCCACGCGAGATTGTTAGCCGCGATCACGTTGTTCGGATCGGCTTGCAACGCCTTGCGGTACGCTTCCGTGGCGGCGTCGTAGTTTCGGCGACTATCTTCGAGCATCCCGATCAAGGTATAAGCCATGGCGTTGTCGGGACGCCGCTCGGTTACTTTGCGAAACTCAGCGATCGCGCGATCCTGCTGGTTCATGTTGACGTAGAGCGCGCCGAGCGAAAAGTAGGCCGGCAAGTAGTTGGCGTCCAACTCCAAAGCTCGTCGCAACTCAGCTTCCGCCCCTTGCGCATTCCGCTCGAAACCGTAGACCTGCGCCTTCAAGAAGTGAAGCGGAGCGCTGTTCGGCTGCTGTTGCAAAGCCTGATCTACGCGCGCATGCGCATCATTCAAACGGTTCAACTTTGCGTAAGCGTTAATCAAACCGCTCAAAGCGTTGAAATTTATCGGATCGATCTGAAGGACATGCTCGTAGATGCGCGCCGCCTCGTCCAGTTTGTTCTCTGCGAGCGCGACGTTGGCCAAGCCGAAGTAAGGCTCGACCATGTTCGGCGCGGCATCCACCGCCGCCTGCATGTCCTGTCGCGCGCCGCGCGTATCTCGTTGGGCGAGCTTGGCCGAACCGCGCGTGATCAGCGCCCGGATCTTCAGATCGTTGAGAAACTCGGGCGTATTCTCGATGTCGGGCGTCGTTTTGGCGATCTGATCGAGAAGCTCGTTGGTCAAACGTTGCGCCGTCGCGTTGTCGCCGCCCGCAAGGTTGATGCGCGCTTGCATCAACTTGACGGGCAGGTAGTTCGGATAGAATCGCTCGAGATCGCCAGCAAAAGCGCGCGCCTGCTCGATCTGCCCGGCGCGCAAGTTAGCCTCGGCCATGAAGTAGAGCGCGGCGCGATTATTCGACTCGATCCGCAATACCTCCTTCAAGTCTTCGATGGATCTCTTCGGATCATCTTGCAGATTGATGCGCGCCCGCATCAGGAGCGCCTGCGTGTCGCGCGGATTCTTCTTGAGCAGTTCGGTGATCTGGGCCGCCGCGCCGCTAATGTCGCCGCGCTGCAACAGGATCTCACTCAAACGGTAGCGCCCGCGCGCATAATCGGGCGATTTGGCGACGATCTCCTGATAAATCCGGATGGCTTCATCCGTGCGCCCGGTCGCGGCGTAAAAGTCGGCCAGCGTCGCGCGCCCGTCGGGCCGGTCACCATCCATTGCGGCGAGCGCTTTGTATTGCTCTTCGGCTTTGTCCAGTTGCCTCTGCGACAGATAGAAGCCCGCCAAAAGCAGACGCGCCTCGCGATTCTGCGGCTCGCCATCGACGGCTGCGCGGAATTGCGCTTCCGCATCGCCGAAACGCTTCTGGCTCGCGAGGAAACGCCCGTACTCCATGTGCGCTAAGGCCGACCGATCGTTGATCGAGATGGCCCGCTTATAGACCTCTTCGGCTTTGGCCAACTCGCCCGTCTGCACGTAAAAACGCGCCAAACTCAAGTGCGATTCGATCCGCTGCGGATTGATCTCCACAGCGCGATTGAGTTCGGCGAGCGCGCCGTCGCGGTCTCCCCTCTGAAAGAGGACGCTTCCCAAAAGGATGTGCCCCTCGATGTGGTTCTGATCCCGCTCCAAGACATCGCGGGCCAAGCGCTCGGCCTCGTCAAGCTGTGGCGGCTTGACGAGCAACAGGTAGTTTCCCAGCTTGACCTTCGCGTCGAGGTTGTTCGGATCGAGTTGAACCGTCCGTTGGAGCTCCTGAAGAGCTTCTTGAAGACGGCCAAGCCCTTCGTAAGCCTGTGCCAACCCCCAATGGGCCGCCGCCAAGTTGTCGTCTATCTGCAACGCATTGCGGAACTCGAGCGAGGCTTCTTGGTATTTTTTGTCCCTCAGGAAAGCTTCGCCGCGCCGCACATATTCGGCTTTGGCCTTCTCTTTGTCGACACATCCGGCGACGGCCAGACTCAGACAGAAAGCCAATGTCGCGAGCAGTAGAGACAAAGGCCTTGTGCACTCCTTAAGCGTCATCATCTAGTTTTAACTCCCTTTAACACCCACCTTCGGTCGGGGCAATTGACCATCAGGTGAGCGCGTTTGACGTGTGACAGCAGCGAGGGGAGAGAGGAAGTCGCGCGTCAGCTTCCTTTGGAAGCTACCCCCGATTAGACGGCCTTTTCCTCAAGCATCCTTTTTGGATCTACTCTTTCCCTTTTGGGGAAAAGACTCAATGGCCCGTAAGTTCCAGAAAAAATCTGATCGCTCTTATCCGGGGCGTCGCGCGCATCCTGACGGGAGCAATCGTTGTGCCGCTTCCGTCCGGCGAGCATGATGCGCGAGTGTGAGCGGCTTTTTGTAAGGCTTGAATACGGAATGGTGTTCGTATCCGACACACTACACGGCCCCATGTGTTTCCATTTGTACGCCAATCCTTATACGAGGTGCATGCGGGGATAAAGGCGGAGGCGGCCCGCGTGTTTACATTTGTACACTAATCCTACACGATTGTAGACAAGGCTCAGTTGGGGACGAACTGCGGAAGATGGGCCTGAGGTCCCTATCACAGACCCAGTCACAGCCGCACCTCAGTTGGGGACGAACTGCGGAAGATAAGCGTAAGACTTGGCGGCCAGATCTGTCGCCAAAGCCAATGCCTTCTCCTCGGACATCGTCGGACCGAGCGGGATGATGATGCGCACCATCGCGCCGTCGCTGCGGCGGCGGCTCATGCTATCGAGCACGGTGTAGATTTTGCCCCAGTATTCGCTGGCGAGCGCGCGACCGCGCCCTTGATACCAGTAGATGAGAAGTTGTTTGTCCCTTCCCTTCTGGATGATGTAGCGATTTGCCTCAAACGGCGGCGCGCCTTCGGGGCGGATCACCACGCGCGCCGGTTCGGTCATCGCCCATCCCGCTCCGGGCAAGCAGTTGAGCGGGCTATGGTAGGTCACGCCGGTCCGTTGCGTCGCATAGTATCCGATGTAGAGCGAAGCGAGGTAACCTTCGTTCGAGACATAAAGGCGCGAGAGATAATCGCTCGCGCGCAGGACGCTCTCCGTCGCTTCATCGAACCGTTCATCTGGTCCATACTGCCGCCAGTTGCCTATCTCCGAGGGGAATTGGTTGAGCGGCAAGCGTTCGACTCGGGCTTCGCCGCTCCGCTCCCAAGCGTGAATTCCCACCCCGCTCAAAACGAGGACGATGATCAATCCCCAATAACGCATCTCCTTCATCCTTCCCGCCGATCAAATTATCAGCCTGCTGCGTGAGCAAATAACCCAATAACGCATCTCTTTCATCTCTCTCGCCAGACCTAGTGCGCGGCGAGTCGAGCGATGAGAGCCAATAACCCGATAACGCATCCTCTTCATCTCTCTCGCCCCCCGATCGATTCGCTTTCGACCGACCAACGTTGCACGGACGATCCACTCACTTCCTTTCCCCGCCCACGGGCGCTCCTCAAATGCATCAGACCGGAAGCCTTATCGAGCACCCAACCGACGGCAAAGAGCAACGTGAGCGCGACAACATAAGTCACCCAACCGGAGAAGGAGTGGAAGAAACCTTCGGCCACATCCGTCCCGTAATGATAAGAGAGGATCCCCGTGCCGCTGACGCGCGCGGCGTTGGTGATGATCGCGATCGGGAGAGCAGAGACAACGATGATGAGCGAGCGCCAGAATCCGTATGTGCGCAAGCGCGCAAGCCCCTTCAGCGCGCCGTTCTCTTTCGGATAAGTGAAGTAAGCGAAGACGACCGCAAGCGTAACGAGCGTCATGAGCGAGCGGATGCCGCTACAGGCTTCGACCACTTCGAGCTTCTGCGTGACGAGCGCGCCGCGCGGCAACAGCTCGATGACGTTCCCCTCGCGCAGCACCGGAATGCCGAACAGTTCCATCGCCCATACCGCGCAGCGCGACGCGAAGAGCTGAAGCGGGAAGGCGATCTGGTTGAAGATGATGGCTGGGATCGGGATGGCGAGCAGCAGCAGGAGCAAAGGGATAAGCAGAAGGCGCAACAGTTGAAATCCCCAGAAATAGATCACCACGCTCGCCAATAACAGGACGAACGAGACGCGTTGAACGAAGAGTTCGGCGCCCGTCACTCCCGCCCACAGCGCAAGGAGCGCGAGGACGACGCCGATGCCCCCCAACACGACATTTGGTCGCCGTTCGACCTCGATCAAGCGCCTGCGTTCTTCCCAGAGGATATAAGCGATGATGACTGGGATCAGCAGCCCGTGCGAGTAGTTCTCATCGGTCCACCAATCGCGGGCAAGCTTTGCGAGGACGGTGAAATAGACGAAAAGGATGGCAACCGCGGCGATGGCGGCCCTCATCGGTTTTGCTAGAAGAGTCAGGGAATCCATCGATCCTCTCTTCTCGAAATTTCAAAATTTCCGAGCGGGAACGACCCGAAGTGGGGAGAAGAAGCCCGAGAACGGTCCCAAGATTATCCCAATTTTACCTATCCGATCAACAAATTTGCGCCCCGCAGAACTTACGCCACCTTTATTGAAACGATTAAAAGCCGCGATCTTTCAGAAGATTCACTCGCTTTTCGAGGCGGTAATGATGCGACATGGTCGGGCATCGTGCAGGCTGGCCGCGATCTTTCAGAAGATTCATTCGCTTCTCGAGAGGAGATCCGCGACGATCATCTTAGCGATCTCGAGCGAAGCGGTCGCCGCCGGGGATGGCGCATTGCAGACGTGAAACGACCGACGTCCGCGAACGATCAGAAAATCATCCACCAAGCTGCCATCCGGACGAAGCGCTTGCGCTCTTACGCCCGCACCCGCGGGGATCAGGTCTTCCGCTTGAACCGACGGGACGAGTCGCTGCAAGCTCTTGACGAAAGCCCTTTTGCTCGCCGAACGCCAGCACTCGAACGCCCCTTCGCGCCAGTAGCGCCGGGCCAAATGCCAGAAGCCGCTGAAAGCGAAGATCTCGCCAGCATCCCTCAACGCGATATCGGTCCAGCGGTAGCCTTCGCGTTTCAGCGCAAGCACCGCATTTGGCCCAGCGTGCACGCTGCCGCCGATCATGCGCGTAAAATGCACGCCGAGAAACGGGAAATCGGGGTTGGGCACGGGATAGATGAGGTTGCGGACGAGATGGCGCCTTTCAGGCACGAGTTCGTAATACTCGCCGCGAAACGGGACGATCGCAACGCCCGGCTCCACTCCGCACATGCGCGCGATGCGATCGCTATGAAGTCCAGCGCAGTTGATGAGCGTGCGCGCTTGAAAAGCCTCACGTTCGGTCTCGATGGTGATCGCCTCGCCCCGTTCGATGATGTTCACGACCTTCGAATTCAATCGAAGATCCGCGCCTCGCTCTTCGAGAAGTGACGCGATCCGGTTCGCAACTTCGCGGTAATCGACGATCCCCGCGCTCGGCACATGAAGAGCGGCGACGCCCCGCACAAACGGCTCGTATCTTTCGATCTCCGCGCCGTGGAGCCACTCGACCTGCACGCCGTTGGCCATTCCGCGCGCGCGTATGCGCTCGAGCGCGGCGAGCTCTCTCTCTTCGACGGCGACGATCAATTTGCCGCAGATCTCATGAGCGATGCCATGCTCGCGACAGAATCGGACCATCGCGCGGTTTCCGGCGCGCGCGAGCCTCGCTTTGAGGCTGCCCGGCGCGTAGTAAACGCCCGAATGTATGACTCCGCTGTTGCGACCCGATTGATGACTGGCCCACGCGCCCTCTTTCTCAAGGATCAAGACGGAGCTTGCCGGGCGCGCTTCGCTCAAACGCAACCCCACAGCGAGCCCGACGATGCCGCCGCCGATGATCGCGAAATCGTACATAGCGCGCAAAAGCTAACATATTTGGCAACTTAAGAGAATAGACCGAACGCTCGCGCTTAATTGACAACAGAGAAGTGTGGTGTACAGATGGTGTGCAACTGGAAATTAGAGAACGCTCGCGCCACAGTGACAACAGGGAAGGCCATCGCGGGAGCTTATAACGACGCGCGCTGAAAATCCGGATAATTATCCCACAGCTACCATGCGAACCGCCCCCACTTGTTTCGCCAGCGCTTTGGCTTTCAGAACGGCATAGCCGAGCGCCACAGTTCGCGCAGTAAAGATGAAGGCGTAAGGAGCGCGCGCTCCTTACGCCTTTCGAACCGCTGACTAACAAGCCTTAAGCGGAGCGGCGCATCAGCTTTCCTCAAAGGATCGAGACGGTCGCGCTATTGCTGCGCTGTCCGTTGACGATGATCGTCAACTCGACCGTACCAGCTCCGCGCAATTCAGGCACGAGCCGCACGATGATCTCGTTGAACAGCGTCGGGCGCGATGTCACGCCCGCATATTCGACCGGCAACTGGAAGACGCGCCCATCCTGCGTGCGCGCTTCCACTATGACCGACTCGGCGAGATTGGCTACGGTTTGATCGCCGACCCGTATGTCGTTACTCGCATCGGTGTTTGGAGCGAAATTCAATCCGGTCGCAAAGAGCATCAAGCGCGTCATCTGATGGCCGAAGAGCAAACTATCGGTCTCGACGCTGAACGGACCGGCCATCAGATCCGCAGTGAGCGCCACCGCTTCGCCTGTCCCATTGCCAGCTTTGGTGAACAATCCCGGAGCGATTCTCGTTACCGTTACGGTACCGTAAGCGACTATCGCATCGAGCGAAGTGACGATCACTTCGGCGCTTCCATCGCTCAGATCGGCGGGAACGACGAAGTCTATACGCGATGGCGAGACGTAGATGAGCGGAGCGGCTCGACCGCCGATCACAACGCTTACGCCGCTTAACTCATATGGCAACTGCCCGAGAAGTTGTTCGGCGGACGCCACTTCCGTCTTCGCCCCAAGCGGATTGCTGGTCGCATCGCCCAGCACAACGCCGAGGCTTGAAGGTGCAAGAACGGGGGCGAAGCTCGCGCTTGATCGCGTATCCGCCGCGCTTATGTTCGCGGCGACCTCGACCGCAAGCGTATTTGAAGCGCTCGATGATGAGCTACTCTGCATCAAATCGTAGGCTTGCTTAAGGCGCGAAGCGGCGATCTGCAAGCGGTTCGTGATGCTCGTAGATGAAACACCTGCATCGAGCAACGCCGCCGCGGAACGCAAGAAGTAAATGGCCGCGCGGAGACACTTATCTATCTGCGCAGCGTTGGCGAAGCGCGTGGCTTCGGCAGCGAAGACCGTGCGCGCCTGTTCCACAGCGCTTAGCACGGAGAGCGTCTGCGCCGAAGAGAGGCTCGACGAAGAAGCCAGTTGCGAAGCGCTGTTGGCCGCCGCTTGCACCAGCGCAGGAGATGCCGGTGGCGGCGTTGGCGTCGGGGTTGGCGTCGGCGTAGGAGTAGGTGTGGGTGTAGGTGTGGGCGTCGGTGTCGGTGTCGGCGTGGGAGTCGGCGTCGGACTGGGCGATGGCGTCGGGTTGGGCTGCGGCGACACACCGCCGTAGATAGCTGCCTCCAGCGCGTCTTGGTTGACGCCAATGTCGGTGCCATCAGTAGCTTGTCCCTTGTACGGAGAACTGGCGAGCAGGCGGTAGTTCCTATTGGCTATGTCCGTGAAACCAACATCCTCCACATATCGCGGGAAGTAGTTTCCCGGTGGGAACCAGTTTTGTGGTTCTATGTACTGAACTTGTGCGCCTATAATCACGTTTTTGGTGATTATCGACCCAGGTAAGTAGTCCCTTATCGTCGGCCCGTCCGGCCCGGAGCCACTACCAAAAATCCCATACTGGCTGTGATTGACAATATTGTCTCGAAACACAAAACCCTGCGACACGCCGCCGCTATCTATTAGCGTTATGTTTCCGCTCTGCAGTATTGTATTGTGTTCAATTACAACGTTGTCAGCGCCCATTCCGCCGATGGTCAAAAACACACCATTGCCACCGCTCGGCCAAATCGACCCGCTCACGTCGTAAAACAAGTTCTGCCGAACTCGGTAATTCCCGCCCTTGCCTGAAGGATGTGCCCAGTCTTCATCTGCCATCAAAAAGGCCGCCGCCACCTTGCGCACAATGTTGTAACGAAATTCTACGTCCTCAACCTTCGCCCAATTGTAGCCGACATCTCCCGAAGTGGTGAAAAGAACGGCGTAACCAACTTGCCCAGACACCCAACAGTTCTCGAACAAGTTCGCCTCTATCAAGACTCGCTGCGCGCTCTTTAACTCGAACAGGTTCTTTACAGACCACGGGCTGTTGAACCATTCAGGCGGCTTGGAAAAATAATTGCGCCTTATCACAATGTTCGTGGGTATCAACCCGTTGATTGCCGGCATGGCCCCGCCAAACATCACGTTCTCACCCGCACCTTCGAGATAATTGTTCTCGATGATGTACCGCCCCGTCCCGTTCCACCCCAAAATAGCTTGCGAGTCCTGCCCCTGAACCTTGAAACCGGCAATGTAGCTGTTGATGATTTGCGTGTCGGACGAGTTCAAGGCCACTCCGCGCTTGAGTCCCTGATTTGGGAAGGCGTGTATGTAGCAACGGTCAATCACAAGATGATGGGGCACTTTGCTGAGGTCGTCTTGTTGGCTGTCGCCGAAGCCGAGCAACACCAAGTCATAAATGAAAGCGTTCTCATCGACAGGGCGCATCTCCAACCCCACCAACTTGTAGTGGTGCGCACCCAACTCCGTCTGAATGGTGGGAGCAAACCCGCCTCCGGCGGAAACTATCTTCGGCATCAACGGCGCGTGCTCGGGCTTCACATAAGACTGCCAACCGAACTGATGGCGCGGAAACTGGTCTAGGTTCCACAGCCCAGTTGTCGGATCGGTGGCCGCAAGTATCTCGCTCGACGTGTAGGGGGCAGTGCCTGACGGTAGCTCACCGGCGCGCGACGAGCGGATGGTGATGTAGGCTTGCTCGTCGGTCATCCCCTGCGGCACGGGTCCCTTGTTGCGCAGGATGATGGGGCCTTGGAACACCGCCCCAGCCTCGACCACTATCTCGTCGCCGTAGCGGGCTGAGTCGATAGCTGCTTGGAGATTATCGCCTGCGTGCACCCATATCTGGTCGGCTTGACAGATTATGCCGAGCAGAAGGCCCCAGAGAATGCACAAAGCGATTCTTACGTTACATGATTGTTTTCTTATTTTTGTCTTTGGTTGAAGAGGAACTGATGATCCCTTTGAGAGCGTTATCCCTTGTAGATAGCACATCTTTACACCACCTCACTTCGGCAACCCGGCCAAGTCAGCTTAAGAACTGACTTCCGTAGGCTTTGCGCCCCTCGCTCACACGAGGTTTGCCCTTATCGGTGAAGCCAACAGCCTATCAAGAGACGGTCGGCGTCTTTACCGTTTCTGTTTCGCCCCTTAAATGCGAAGCGAGATTTTAGACTCGCCGCATCGGCAGGGCTGTGAATACGAACCTTTCCGTCGACGCGGAAGCTGTTCAACTTGTAATGTCGGGGCAAGAGGATAGGAGCAAGATTTACGGTCGGGAAAGCCGTCTGAATGACAGCTCACTTAAGAACGATATGAGCTTGTTCGTTTTTTGTCAATACCCTTTTTTGAAATCGCACCAAACCTCAATAAAACCGCAACAATCACTGTCATTTGCCGGTGGCCCTAAACGTTACTCTTGAAACGCCCCTCTTAACTTTAGCGTCTCTGGGGCAAAACTTGTATGTCAGACCTTTCCATGAAGATTTTTCGGAACATTCACCGCATTGCCAATATAACTTACTATGTTCAAGGCTCGCTAAAGGTTGGCGATCCTGTTTTTGCCCGACAAATCACCAGCCGCCAGCGGCTTCACCCGAACGAGAACGAAAACTTGGAGTGCCACGGATGAGGAAATACTTCAATACTCTCTGCTTGTTAACTGCTTGCCTTCTTCTTCCTCAGCAATCGAATGCGGAAGAGATGATCATCACGGGCGGCAATCTCTCTGTTGCCGGGCTATCCGGCGGGCCGAGCTTTACGCTTCAGGGCAGCGGATTTTCCGCAACCGGCGGGAGAGATCCCGGATTCGTCGCAGCGCAACTCTGCTCGCCATGTGTTGAAGGGCAAACGGTCAGCGCAGCGGCCAATTTCGCCGGTGAACTAACTCTAGGATCAGGTCAGGCAACCTACGGCGGCACATCGTACAGCAACATTTACTACACTGGTAACCTAACCTTCACTAGCAATTCCGTGATGCTTACAGCAACAAGCGATTCCTCTTTGCAGATCTCTGTTCCCTTCGTTCTCAGCGGAAGCCTGAACGGCTATTTACAAAACCCTTTCGTTTCACCGAGCGATCCCGTCTTCACGCTCGTCCTGAGCGGTCAAGGGTTAGCGACAATAGAGTTCTTGCGCACGAGCTATACTGATAACCAAGGGCGACAGTTTTTTCAGTTTCGAAGCATCGATTACAAGTTCCAGCCGGTCCCAGAACCTGCGACGTTGCTTCTTCTAGGGAGCGGGCTTGCCGGTCTCGCAAGTCACTATCGAAAGCGGTTGCGGCGTAAAATTAGAAGCGAATCGTAAGATTTCCGCGCGAACGATGGGCGAGGGTCTTCGACTCAGAGGCTTCTCGCCCCCGAACTTCTCGATGTAAGATTTATTCGGCGGACGCAAGCATCCATCTCTAGTACTGAGTTCGAAATGAAACAGGTAATACGCAAAGGTTTAAAGGAGATCATCGTTGACGAAGTGCCGGACCCTCCGGTTGCCCCGCATCACGTGCTCGTCAGGCCGCTCTATTCACTCATCAGTAGTGGGACGGAAACAGCAAGCATCCATCAAGAAGGCGTGCTCAAGGAGGTGGCCGAAAATCCTTCTCACTTGAGGAAGATCTGGGAGGCGCTCAAAATAAACGGTCCGGTAAGAACCACGGCTGAGGTTATAGCCAAATTCAGCGAGTACGCCGTTCTCGGTTACTTCGGAGCAGGCGTCGTCGTTGATAAGCATTCGACCGTCACCGATCTCCAAATCGGTGATCGCGTCGCTTATGGGGGCGAAGGTACGGGCCACGGCGAGGCCATTCTAACCGGACGCAATCTTGTAGCACGTGTCCCCGACGAGGTAAGCTTCGAGCACGCTTGTTTCGCCACGCTGGGAAGCATCGCGCTACATGCTGTCAGGATAGCCGATATCAATCTCGGCGATCGCGTCGCCGTGATCGGGTTGGGACTTGTCGGTCAACTCATCTCTCAACTGGTTCGCTTACAAGGCGGCGTCGTCATCGCCACTGATCTTCGTCCCGAGCGCGTCGAACTAGCTCGAAGATTAGGCGCCGATCACGCTCTACCGGGAGACGCTTCCGTCATCGAAGCGACGAACTCGTTGACCGAAGGCAAGGGAGCCGATTGCGTCATCATCGCGGCAGCTTCCAAATCGGAAGCTCCATGTCATTTGGCTTTGCAACTTTGTCGCGATCGCGGGCGCATCGTCATAGTCGGCGCAGTGCCTATCAACTTTCCGTGGGAAGAGATGTATCTAAAAGAGGTTCAACTCTTCATGTCGCGCGCCTACGGTCCGAGCAGCTACGATCCAGCATACGAAAGACGCGGGCAGGATTATCCCTTCGCCTACGTTCGCTGGACCGAGAATCGGAACATGGAGGAGTTCCTGCGATTGGTCGCTGCCGGGCGCGTCGATCTAGCGCCGCTGATCACGCACCGGTTCCCATTGGAAGAAGCACCCGAAGCTTACAAAACCATTCTCGATCCGCAATCGGGCAGTTTGGCTGTCCTCTTGCGCTACCCCGCCGCCTCGGAAGAGAAACCTGCCGAGACATTCATTCCGCAGCGTAAAGTGGCGGTGCGCAAAACTGCAGATCAGCGGGCCGAGTTCCGCGTCGCGCTCGTCGGCGCGGGCAATATCGCCCGTTGGGCACACCTTCCGAGCCTCAAGAAGGTGCCCGGAGTAAAGTTGCGTGCGGTCTATTCGACAAATGGCGCGCGAGCGAAGAGCTATGCGCTGAGGTTCGGCGCGGATTACTGCTGCTCCGATTACGAAGAGATTTTGCGAGATCCCGAGATCAACGTCGTGGTCATCACAAGTCGTAATCAATATCACTACTCGCAAGCGCTCGCGGCGCTGCGCGCGGGCAAGCACGTGTTCGTCGAAAAGCCGATGGCGCTGACCGAAGAGGAATGCCGAGAGCTTTGCGAAGCTGTTCGTGACACCGGATTACATCTCGCCGTTGGGTTCAATCGTCGTTTCGCTCCGCTGTACGTTGAGATGAAGAAGCGTTTGGCCTGGCGCGCGAGCCCTGCCGTCATCAACTGCCGGATGAATTCACCGGGCATCTCCGGCTCTTACTGGATGGCTGACCCGTCCATCGGCGGCGCTATCTTGGGCGAAGCTTGTCACTTCGTTGATCTGATGTACTGGCTGCTTGAGTCTGAATCAGTAGAGGTCTCGGCCTATTGCTTGCCGACGGGCAAGCAAGACCCTATTGGAGAGAACAACATCGTTGCTAGTTTCCGCTTTGCTGATGGTTCTATCGGCAATTTAACTTACTGCACGGCAGGTAGCAGAACTTCCGGCGGCGAAAGAGTTGAAGCCTTCGCCCAAGGCATCGGCATCATTGTAGACAGTTTCAAAAGCCTGACCATTTGCGGCACGAGCAAACGCAAGAGATCCGACTTGTGGGCACGTAAAGGTTACGACGAACAAATGCGCTTCTTTTTTAGAGATATCTTGCAAGAAACTAACAACGTCGCGGATGTCATGGATGGAACCCGCGCTACGATATACTGCCGTAAGATTTTAGAATCTGCATCGACTTTTAAGCCCATTAGGATCAAAATGGAATTGTAGATTTGCTTATACGTGTACTTGGGTATAAATATGTTCACGTTCACTAAGAATAACTTCATGCTTGCCCTTCTAGCATTAACGACAATTTATCTACTGCTAGCATTCGCAAGCGCAGTGACAGAAAGACCTGGTATAGACGAAGGTTGTTTCGCAAATCCAGCTCTTAATCTGATCAGATCAGGGCATTTTGGAACGACAGTTTTAGACTCGTCAGCAAATGGGTTAACGCGCATAGAGCAAAGAACCTATTGGGTCATGCCACTGCATTTATTGCTACAAGCGGCATGGTATAAGGTATTTGGGTTCAGCTTATTCACAATGCGTGGGATGTCAATATTTTGGGGATTGATCGCACTCTTTTCTTGGTTTTTTATCCTAAAAACTCTCTCTGGGTCAAGAGAGATGGCTCTCCTGATGTTTTTTTTGATGAGTGTTGACTATATCTTTATTAATATTGCCTCATCCGGTCGAATGGACATGATGAGTGCAGCTCTAGGAGCATTGTCTTTTTTGACATATTTAAAGCTTCGGGAGAAGAATTTATATCTAGCTATTCTGCTTAGCCAGTCATTGGTCGTTTGCAGCGGGTTAACACATCCCAACGGGGGGCTAGTTGCCTTCTTCGGATCACTTTTCCTTGTTCTGTATTTTGATCATAACATGCTGCGACTCAAGCATTTAGCGTTTGGGATTATTCCCTACATCGTGGGGGGTGCATGTTGGCTGATCTATATAATGCAAGATCCTATCGCTTTCAAAGTTCAATTTACAGCTAACGCAACAATGAGCGGAAGGCTCAGCTTATTGAGCGCCCCTTGGAGAGGCTTTTTTCTAGAATTTCAAAAAAGATACCCGTTAGTCTTCGGTTTGAGTGGACACTCCGCCGGAAGAACCGGCCCGATCTATCTAAAGTCAATTGTGCTAGTGGCATACCTAACGGGAGTTATAGGCTCTCTTCTTAAACCTGATATAAGAAGGCACAAAGGGCTCAAAGCGTTATTATTCCTAACAACAATATCTTTCTGTGTACTAGCGATTTTCGACGGACAGAAACTTCATTACAATATGATTTATATCGCCCCCCTGTACGTAGCATTGTTATCTTCTTGGGGCTATGTCTCCTTAAATGAGTACAAATCAAAGCCCTTGAAAACCCTTTTTGCAATCAGCTTACTTGGGGTGGCAATGTTCCAGGCAGGTGGCATCTTTTTGAGAGCCGCTCAAAACTCCTACTCTAACGACTATCTTCCGGCAGTGAACTACCTTAAGCAGCATGCACTCCCTTCCGATTTAATTATGGGGAGTGCTGCTTTAGGCTTTGGTCTAGGTTTTCCTGACAATTTGACTGACGATGTTAGACTAGGTTTTTTCTCTGGCAAGAAACCCGATTATATAGTTATAGAAGGAGAGTATGACTTGGCCCACCAAGTTTACAAAGAAAAAGCTCCTGAAATTTATTCTCACATACTGAAAACACTAAAAGATTACCAGCTAGTCTACGTCAGCAGAACTTTTAGGATCTACCACAGAAGCAACGAGCACAAACCAAGCACAAACTAGTACACCAAAAACTTGGTTCGTAGCAATTATCCGGTCGTAGTGGCACCGGAGTCTGTCAGTCTGTCCCGTGCACTCTGCACGATGGAGCGACAAAGGATCGGCACCCCCTTGTGCGTTCTGCTTTGCCTCTTATATCGCCACCCAAGTGGACTAGGGTCTTGATGGTGGTGTCTGCATATTATTGTTCTTCTTGCTGTTTCAAGTGGATAAATCGAAACGCAGCTTTCCACCAACCAGATGCACCATCGTAATCAGATTACGACTCGTGCGGCATCCTCGCCCTCTGGCATTGGCGGCCTGCACCAGACTGTTCAGTCCCTCCAGATGCCAGGTCGTGATCTGGCTCTCGAACCAACTCACCAACCCTTCCCAAGCTGCTCTGAGCGTCTGCGCCGTTCTTTATGGGTTCGAGCCGCAAGTGCGTTGCCCAATAACACCACCGCTGGAGAAATACCTCTCCACGATTTCGCTCCGACTGCTCAAACAACTCCTGAAAGATCAGCCGCATCTGGTCAGCGCGAGCCGTCTTCAGGTGACGTCGCGCCAAAGCGGCAAGCTCTCGCTCGACTTTGAGCGCAGAAGTCAGCCACAGGTACCCTTTCCCTTCAACTGCCTCTGCTCACGCGACTCCTGCCGCCGCGCCTCATCCACCGCTTCACCCCTCAGCTTCATCCGCTGAAAGCGATCATACGTGATCTTAGCCGCGGGGCAAGGTTTGGCGCACCCCCCTAGTGAAGACTAGCGACATGTCACCCCTGACGCGTGTGATCTGCTGTGGGTCACCACCAAGTACCACTACATCCTCAGCCGTCAGATACGCCGCATCTTTGCCTAGCGTGGCACGGCACAAAGAGCAAGCGCCTCTGCTCTAGGTCGACGAAGAGCGTCATGTCGTTGTGCCCACGTCGCGCCGCCGTCTCATCGGCACGGATTTGATCTGTGAACCGCGGAGCTTCTCTCGCGCCGCCTCACCATAGGGGGTGTACTACGGTATCATGTTCGCCAACGAGGGCGACGATGGCCTTGACGGGCATTTCCTTGACGAGCGACATCAGCAACGCCTCAAACAGCGGCGTAAAGTCCAACCCAGCTCTCGCCCATGGCACCTGCAGCTTCTTCACCTCGCATGTGGCCACAATCAACGCGCGGCACTAGGGCATGAGGAGTAAGCCGCACATTGAAAGAAGTTGAGGTGATGTCAGTTCTCGTCAGCCGTGTCGTAGGCTGTGGCTTAAGCATTACAGGTCGGGCAGGTGAAAGAACTCCCGGATGCAAAGGCTATCTTGATGTCGAGGCGTTTCGACTGAGGGCGAAGTATCAATGCCGGTCTAGGGAGAGACGAGGCCGAGAGCCAGAATAAACAATAAGACCAGGTCCATGAAAATGCCTCCGAAGGAATGGTGATCGAAGGCTGATCTTACCTTATCTACCCACTTGGTATAGCGAGGAACCCTTTTGAAGAACGTCATATTTCGTCTTGTAGTCCTAAAACAATTATCCCTACATCAGGAACCTTCAATTGTTCCATAAATGGAATCCCCCCATTAGCATTATGGCCAGATCATAGCAATTAATATCATCATGGGCAATTAATCATGTCGTTTAGTATAGCTACGTACTATTGTGTCAATGCACTAGTTTAGAAGAGTATTAAGCAAGCTCACATCAACTCCCGGATCAGACTTGTTTGTAGCTTTACCTTTGAAAGCAGACTCGTCTTTCAACCTGTAATCATGCCTCCCGCTATCCATAAAACCCACTTCTTTTTCTGATCTTGGAAAGTAGTTTCCCGGTGGGAACCAGTTTTGTGGTTCTATGTACTGAACTTGCGCGCCTATAATCACGTTTTTGGTGATTATCGACCCAGGTAAGTAGTCCCTTATCGTCGGCCCGTCCGGCCCTGAGCCACTACCAAAAATCCCATACTGGCTGTGATTGACAATATTGTCTCGAAACACAAAACCCTGCGACACGCCGCCGCCACCTATTAGCGTTATGTTTCCGCTCTGCAGTATTGTATTGTGTTCAATTACAACGTTGTCAGCGCCCATTCCGCCGATGGTCAAAAACACACCATCGCCACCGCTCGGCCAAATCGACCCGCTCACGTCGTAAAACAAGTTCTGCCGAACTCGGTAATTCCCGCCCTTGCCTGAAGGATGTGCCCAATCTTCATCTGCCATCAAAAAGGCCGCCGCCACCTTGCGCACAATGTTGTAACGAAATTCTACGTCCTCAACCTTCGCCCAATTGTAGCCGACATCTCCCGAAGTGGTGAAAAGAACGGCGTAACCATTTTGCCCAGACACCCAACAGTTCTCGAACAAGTTCGCCTCTATCAAGACTCGCTGCGCGCTCTTTAACTCGAACAGGTTCTTTACAGACCACGGGCTGTTGAACCATTCAGGCGGCTTGGAAAAATAATTGCGCCTTATCACAATGTTCGTGGGTATCAACCCGTTGATTGCCGGCATGGCCCCGCCAAACATCACGTTCTCACCCGCACCTTCGAGATAATTGTTCTCGATGATGTACCGCCCCGTCCCGTTCCACCCCAAAATAGCTTGCGAGTCCTGCCCCTGAACCTTGAAACCGGCAAATGTAGCTGTTGATGATTTGCGTGTCGGACGAGTTCAAGGCCACTCCGCGCTTGAGTCCCTGATTTGGGAA
>NZ_CBXV010000007.1 GCF_000820845.2 Pyrinomonas methylaliphatogenes
GATCCCCCGTCACACGTCGCAGATGTGCTCCCGTTGCGGACATGTCCATCGTCGAAATCGACGCTCCCAATCACGGTTTCNGTGCCGGGCTTGCGGGTTCGAGCTAAACGCCGATCTCAACGCTGCCCCGCAATATAGCCCGGAAGTACCTTGCCAGCGGTGGCATGCCTGCCGCTGGCGGGCCGCCGTCAACCGGCCTCGCGTGCCAGCCCGCGTAAGCGGGCTAGGTGCAAGCCCCCGGCTTCAGCCGTGGGGTAGTTGACTAGAAAATCTTCGCATCGTAACGATCGGAGACGAAACCGCTTCCCGGAAGCGAGCGGTTCCCCTGAGGCTTCTCGATGGGGGAGTTTGCTCAAGATTCCTTGATGATCGGGAAGGGGATGACTTTAGCCGCTTCGACTCGTTCGCCTCGCTGCGCGCGCGCTTGGCGCAATCGCGCGCGCGCGACGGTCAAAGCGCGATGCAGCGCCTCGACTTGCGTTTCATCGAGCCAGATGGTCTTCTGCGTGCACCACCCCAGCCCTTCGGTCCACGTCGAGTATCGGAGCGCGAGGCGGCCATCATCTAAAGCGATGATGACTTCGACCTGTTGATCGGAATCGGTTGCGGGAAGGATTTTGAGCGTCGCGTGGCCGTTGGTTTTCACCTCGAAGCTCTACTCCTCAAGATCTTTCGGCGCGATCTAAACGAAATTGAAAGCCAATTTCAAATTGAATTATCACTCCCTCTCGTTCTTGCTGTCAAGCGCGAGAGCCTTCTCCAGCGTGCGCATGCGCTCCTCCAAAGTGCGCAGAAGCTTCTGCATCTCGCCCAAACGGCGAAAAGCCGCCGTCGCGCGCAGCCACGCGCGGTTATCGAAAGCTGGAATGCCGGAGAGCGTCTTACCCGGCGGCACATCGTGACTGGTTGCGCTCTTAGCCGTCAGCACAGCATCATCGCCGATCTTCAGGTGGCCGGCGACGCCGACCTGTCCGGCGAGGATGACGCGGCGTCCTATGTGCGAGCTTCCGGCCAAGCCGACTTGCGCGCAAAGGAGCGCGTCTTCGCCCACAGTGCAGGAGTGTCCGATCTGGACCAGGTTATCTATCTTCGCGCCGCGCGCGATGACCGTTTCGCCGACCGAAGCGCGATCGATCGTCGTACAGGCTCCTATTTCGACGTCATCTTCGATGCGGACGCGCCCGGTTTGTGGGATTTTGAGCCAGCGCCCCTCTTCGTCTTTGGCATAGCCGAAACCGTCCGCGCCGATGACGGCGTTGTTATGAATGCGCACGCGCGCGCCGATCAACGTGTCTTCACGTATGGCGACGCCGGAATGGATGATCGTATCCGGGCCGATGCGCGCGCGTTCATAGATGGTCACGTTCGGGTAGATGCGGACGCGATCGCCTATTTCGACTTCGCGCCCGATGAAGACGTGCGCGCCGATCCAGACGTTGCGACCGAGGCGCGCCGAAGGATCGATCACCGCCGTCGGATGGATCGAGGGTTCGAACGTTGGTTCGGGATGAAAGAGTCGCAGCGCGCGCGTATAAGCTAGATACGGATCGCGTACGCGCAAGATGGCGATGTCGCGTCGCTCTAGCTCGACCCTTTCGGCGACGTAAATGGCCGAGGCGCGCGTCGTGCGCACGCGCGGCGTATAGCGGGGATTGGCGAGGAAGGTCACTTGGCCTTCGGTCGCTTCATCCAACCCGGCAGCTCCTGTGATCTCGATCTCCGGATCGCCTTCAAGTCGCGCGCCGGTGCGTTCAGCCAACTCTGCGAGTCTCATAGCCGTAGAGTTTAACGCACGCGACGGAGCGAACGCATCTTCGTGCGGCGAGGCTCATTCGCGTCACATTAAGTGAAGCGGATCTATCTCTACGCTGACGCGGTCAAGATCGTCTGTTTCAGCGAGGGCGAGATCGATTAGCGAGCGGAGCGATGCGCGGCGCCGCGCTTTGGCTAGTATCTGGATGCGGTGTTGCCCGCGCAAGCGTGCAATTGGCGCTGGAGCGGGGCCGAGCAGGCGACAATTGTGATCGCGATTTGCGCGATCGAGCGCTCGGCGAAGCTTTTCGGCCCTCTTTACGGCGCGCCCTAGATCGTCATCTTGTATGAGGAGCGAAGCGAGCGCGAAGAATGGCGGATAGCCGAAAGCTTTGCGGTATTCGATTTCGTGTCTGTAGAAGTTCGCGTAATCTTGCGCGCAGGCAAAGCGTATGGCGTAATGCTCCGGATGATAGGTTTGGATCAGCACTCGGCCACGTCGATCGCCGCGCCCGGCGCGACCGGCGACCTGCGTGATGAGCTGGAAAGTCCTTTCGGCGGCGCGAAAATCCGGTAACGCCAATCCCGCATCGACCGAGACGACGCCGACGAGCGTCACTTTCGGAAAATCATGCCCTTTGGCGATCATCTGCGTGCCGACGAGAATGTCAATCTCGTGCGCTGCGAAACGCATGATCGTCTGTTCGTAAGCGCGGCGGCGCGCCGTCGTATCGCGATCAAGCCGCGCGGTACGCGCCCGCGGAAAATGGGCTTGAAGGAGATCTTCGATCTTTTCGGTCCCTTCGCCGACGAGGTGAAGGTGCTGACTTTGGCACATCGGACACCGCGCGGGCGGACGTCGGCGAAAGTTGCAATAGTGGCACAGGAGCGCGCGTTCTCGTTTGTGGTAAGTGAGCGTCACGTCGCATTGCGGACAGCCGATGCGCTCGCCGCATGCGCGGCAGAGGATGAAGTTCGCGTAACCGCGACGGTTAAGTAGGATGATCGCTTGCTCGCGTCGCGCGAGCGTCTCTTCGAGCGCTTCCAGTAGCTCGTCGCTGAGGGCTTCCTCCCGCCCGCGCCGCGCGAAGACGGCGCGCATGTCAATCACCTCGGCTTGGGCGAGCGGACGCCCGCCAACTCTTTCGGGAAGGTGTATGTAACGATACTTGCCTGTTTGTGCGTTGTGGAAGGATTCGAGCGATGGCGTGGCCGAGCCGAGGATGATCGTCGCGCGCTCCTTGTGCGCGCGCATCACCGCGGCGTCGCGCGCGTGGTAGAAGGGCGATTCTTGTTGGCGGTACGACGTATCGTGCTCTTCGTCAACGACGATCAACCCTAAATCTTGGACCGGAGCGAACAGAGCCGAGCGCGTGCCGATGACGACGCGCGCTTCCGCACGCCGGATGCGCATCCACTCATCGAATCGCTCGCCGGCGGAGAGCGAAGAGTGAAGGATGGCGACGCGGTCGCCGAAATGGGCGCGCAGGCGGCGCGAAAAGACGGGCGTCAGCGCTATTTCGGGAACGAGCATGAGAGCTGAACGCCCGTGTTCGAGACACGCGCGCATCGCCCGTATGTAGATCTCGGTTTTGCCGCTGCCCGTGATGCCGTGAAGAAGAAAGGCCGCGTATCTTCGCTGATCTAGCGCGGCGGTGATTTGATCGAGGGCCTCTCGCTGCGCCCTGTTCAGCTCGATGTCGGGAAGCGGCGGAAGTTCGACCCCGGCGAGCGGATCGCGGCGCACCTCGCGCGCTTCGATCTTCACGATCCCTTTTCGTTCGAGCGTTGCGATGGTGGAAGCGCTCGCGCGCGCGCGTTCGGTAAGTTCGGTGAACGGCAGCTCGCCATCGGCAGCGATCAGAGCTTCGATGACGCGCGTTTGCGCCGCCGTGAGGGCGCGCGCGGCATCGGGCGCAGCATGCTCCTCGATGGGCGCAAGACGCACGAATTTACGCCTTTTGGCGCGCGCCGCCGCATTCTGCGCCTGGTGTTTGATGCTGATCCATCCGGCGCGTTCGAGTTCGGCCAAGATGCGCGCGACGCGCGCAGTGCCGAGCGTGCGTTGGGCTTGGCGCACTGTCATCGGTCCCTGTTCGGCGAGCATGCGCAGAAGCTGCGCTTTCAGCGTCAGCGCTCGTCGTTCCGGCAGGCGCGCCAGTTCGTCGCGCCCTTCGGTCGTGATGGCGAGGACGCGCTCGATGCGCGCATTGGCGCCAGCGGGAAGGGCTGCTTTCAATACCTCGCCCCACGGCGCAAGATAGTAGTCGCTGATCCAGCGCGTAAGCTCTAGGATCTCGGGCGTGATGAGCGGCTCGGCATCTATCAATTCCTCGATCTCGCGCACTTCACGCGCATCCACTTCCAGCGCGCGATCCAGTTCATCATGGAGCGCGACGATGTAGCCGGTGACCTGCTGCTTACCAAATGTGACACGGACGCGCGCGCCGACTTGAGCGGCGTTGCCAATGGCCAACGGTAGACGATAGGTGAATGTCCGCCTGACGCCGAGCGGAACGGCGACTTCAACATATGGCGGCGCACCCTGCCCGTTCATTGACTCGTTCAGCCTCAACGCTTTGCTGTTCCATCCGCCATCTAAAATGGTATTGCGAGTCGGATTTAGCGTCGAACGAATCTATGGCGCACCACATAGCATCAGGGTGAGTTCAAAAAAGCGCGCGCTTTCTTCATGTCTTCCCAGACCTCGCGCTTTTTCGATGGATCGCGTAGCAGGTAGGCGGGATTGAAGGTCGGCAGCACTGTCATCCCGCGGTAATCGAAGAACTCGCCGCGCACTTGCGATATCGGTCTCTTCGTGCCGAGAAGAGCGCGCGTCGGCGTGTTACCGAACGCGATGATCAAACGCGGACGCACGACCGCCATCTCGCGATGAAGGTATGGCGTGAAGAAGTTCAGGATGTCGGACGTCATCTCGTCGCCTGTCGAAACGATCTTCACCGTGTTCGTCAAGTAACAATCCTGTCTTCGTAGGCCTATGGAACCGAGTATCCTTTCGAGCATCTGGCCCGCCGGACCCATGAAGGGGCGTCCCGATTCGATGTCGGGTGGACCGGGGGATTCGCCGACGACCGCGACGCGCGCATCCGCCGGTCCTTCGCCGAAGATGAAGACCCGCTCGCGCAAGGAGGGGATCATCTGCGCCCGTTCGAGTAGTTCGGCGTTGATCTGCGCGAGCGTTTCGGTTGGCTCCTCCTCTTGAGCTTCAAACGAGAAAGTGCCTTGCGAATTCATCTCGCCTCCTCGGGACGATCTTCAGCTCTTTCGAAGAGTTCTTCCAGCGCCCTCTCAAACTTTTGTGTCGCTTCATTCCTTCTCGAGCGGGCACGCCATCAATCGAGTTTCAGCGTCCCGTTCAAATAGTCGCGCACCTTCTTCATGTCCTCCCACGCCTCACGCTTCTTCGACGGGTCACGCAGCAGGTAAGCCGGGTGGAACGTCGGCATCACCTTGATCCCGTTGAAATCGTGGAAACGCCCACGCATCTTGGTGATGCCTTCTTTCGTGCCGAGTAGATTCTGCATCGCCGTATTGCCAAGCACGACGATCACTTCCGGTCGAACGACGGCGATCTCGCGTAGCAGAAACGGTTTGCAGGTCGCCGCTTCCGAGGCTGTGGGCGTGCGATTCTGCGGCGGTCGGCAGCGGTTGACGTTGCCGATGAAGACATCTTCACGCTTCATGCCGATCGCCTCGATGATCTTGTTCAAGAGTTGTCCGGCGCGACCGACAAAGGGATGCCCTTGTGCATCTTCGTCGGCGCCCGGAGCCTCGCCGACGAACATCAAGCGCGCGTGCGGATTGCCTTCGCTGTTGACGATCTGCGTGCGGCTCTTGTGCAGCGGGCAGCGCGTGCAGTCGTCTATGTCGCGGCGGATGTCCTCCAGCGTTTCGCCCGGGCGGGGAAGGCTCGCTTCGTCCTTGGGCGTGATCTCGCCGAACAGAGTCTCTTGGGGCGGCGGCGTCGCGCTTCGCTTCGTCGTCTTGCTTCTAGCCATGACCTCGCTCTCTTCTTCGATGTTGCCATCGATTTTAGCTCTTCCGCTAGTGTCGCGCGCGGTCGTCGTCATCATGTCGGGTTGCGCTCTGCGCGCCGTCGAAGCCTCTTGAGAGGCGCTCGCCTGCGCTTCTGGAACGGCCTCGCGCTCCGGCACGATCTGCGCTTGAGGCGCACGCGCCGGTGGATACAGATCGAAGGTCTCCACCCCCAGTTCGCGCAAGAATTCGAGACGAACCTTGATCTGGCCGATCAACTCCCTAAGCTCTTGCTTGGGATCGCCCATCCATCGCTCCTTTCAGCAAGTTCAAGAATCTGCTCAGCTCCTGTCACTCAGGCCAAATTTCGGCGAGGATCGTCGTAAGCGATCTTCTCGCCTTTGCGCCGCTTTCTGACATCCCGGCGATGGTCGCCGGATGGCGCAGCATCGCTGGCTTCAGCCGCGCGCCAGCTTACGAAGGCGCGCCACCGTGTCGAGTATGCGATGCGCGACTTCGCTTTTGGTCATCAACGGCAAACTCTCCTCTCCATCGCGCGTGACGAGCGTTACGATGTTGGTTTCGGAGTCGAATCCCGCGCCTTTTTGCGAGACATCGTTGGCGACGACCAGATCCAGCCCCTTGCGTTCGAGCTTGTCGCGCGCGTGTTCGACGACGCGCTCGGTTTCGGCAGCAAATCCGACGACCAACAGCGATTCATGCTTTCGCGCGGCAACCGTCGCGAGTATGTCCGGCGTCGGTTCGAGTTCAAGCGTCAGGCGTGCGCCCGTCTTTTTGATCTTCTGCGCCTGCCGCGTCGCGGGACGGTAATCGGCCACGGCCGCCGCCGCGATGAAAGCCGTCGCGTGCGGCAGTCTCTCCAGCACGGCACGAAGCATCTCTTCCGCCGAGCAGACGCGCACGAGTTCGACGCCGTAAGGTTCGGGCGCGGTGGTCATTCCGGCGATGACGGTGACTTGCGCGCCGCGCGCGCGTGCCGCTTCGGCGAGCGCAAAGCCCATGCGCCCTGAAGAGCGGTTCGAGATGAAACGAACCGGATCTATCTCTTCGCGCGTCGCTCCGGCGGTAATGAGCACATGTTCGCGCGCGAGATCGCGCGCGCGGATCTCGCTTTCGAGGATTTCGAGCGCGATGCGGACTATTCTTCCCGGTTCGCTCAAACGTCCCGGCCCGATCGCGCCGCAGGCCATTTCGCCTTCATCCGGTTCGATGATGCGCACACCATCGGCGCGCAAACGCTCGAGCGCGCGTTGCGTTGCCGGGTGATGCCACATCTGCGGATTCATCGCCGGAGCGATGACGACGGGCGCGGTCGTCGCCAGATAGGTCGTCGTCAGGAAATCATCAGCAATTCCGGCGGCGAACTTGGCGAGAAGGTTGGCCGTCGCCGGCGCGACAAGGAAGAGATCAACTTCTTGCGAGAAGCTTATGTGCGCGATCGGATCTGGATTTTCGGGCGCGTAATCGTCAACGATCACGGGTTCATCGGTGAGGGCGCGAAAGGTGAGCGGGCGAACGAACTCGCAAGCGTGGCGCGTGAGCGCGACGCGCACGCGGCAACCCGCGCGTTGCAGACCGCGCATGATCTCGACCGCTTTGTAAGCGGCGATGCCGCCCGCGACGCCGAGCGCGACTCGCCGGACCGCCCTTTTCTGAGTCGCTTCTTCAGGTTGTGCCATCTTCACACGGGAAATGTAGCACCCGGGTCGGTTGGCGCGCAACGCGCTCAGGGGCGCAACTTGCCGCTCTCGGCGAACGATTCTTACAGGCTCTCCGATGAGCGCAGCGGTGAGGGTGATATTGGCAATCCGAAAGCGCAATTATTAGAATCTCGAACTATGCTGGCTGGCGAGATGAAGATGGCGCGCGCGAAACCGGGCGCTGATCGCTCGCATCGCTCCCTATTATGGCGGCGCGTCATCTTCGCTTTGGCGCTTGTGTTCATCTGTGAGATCGCCTGGGCCCAACAGCGCCAGGCAAAGGCAGCGGTCGGCGAAGGCGAATTCGGTCCAGTCGTGCGCGCATATCTCGACTACCTGCGCGCCGAAGAAGAGGTCGTCGATGATCGCGTGAGCCGTCGCGAAATCAGCCCGGCTTACTATCTTCGTAACTCGCGCCGCATACGTGCGCTCCGCCAGATGGTGGTACGGATGGCCCGTGAAACCGGTAACGATTATGTCCCCGAACTCGTCGCCGTCGCGCGTGACGAGTTCCACACGATCTTCGAAAATCCGCCAGATGTGAGATCGCTTCACATCGGTGAAGTGATCAACGATACATACCGGTTCTTGGGTACGTCGCACGTCGGAGAGACTTTCTACATCTTCGCGCGGCTCGATCCGTATGAACAGGCCGAGCTGCTCGAAGCGAAACGGCGCGAGCGGAAGAGGCGGGATGCAGATGGGGCATCGCCTCATATGGCAGGTGGCGCGCGCGATCCGGATTCGCCGTCTAATGAAGTTCGTCCTCGGCGAACGAGTGCTCCGTGATCGTTTCGCCAACGGTTAATCGCTGCGCCGCCTGATTCTAACAGGCTGATCGATTCGAAACGCGCGATGCCATATGCGTCAACCGAGCTTGTTCGATGTGCAACCGAAATCGCCGACGCCGGATGATGCGGCCATCGTCCTGCATGCGCTCGGCGATTTTCAATCGCGCGGCAAGGTCTTGGCCGAGCGAGAGCTGCCGCTGGACCGGTTGCGCGGCGCGTTGCGGCGCGCGGCAGAAGCATACGGCGTCGATGAACTCGATGATGAGCGCGCCGTCGCCGCGCTCCAAGATCTAGGGGCGCAAGTCAAGCGCGTCCCATCCTTCTTCGCCAAACACCCCTATCGCGTCACTGTGCCTAAAGAGTTGGCCGAACGCGCCCGCCGCGCATACGAGGAGCTGGCGGCGACGAGAAAGCGAGCGTGACCCGTTATCGCGCGAAGCTCGTGGCGCTTTCGTGTCCCAATCATCTGCTAAACGCGCTCGACGGGCTGAATATGCTCTTGCGAAGCTCGTGGCGCTTTCGTGTCACAATCACCTCTCCGGGCCGAAGCTTGCGCGATAATGAGTCCTCGTTCGTGTCATAGGGCGCTTGTTTGTTCTCCTCACGTTTGATACGATGCTCGGCGCTCTCTCCACATCTTGTAGCGAGGCGGAATCATGCGCGCGGCGCTGGTTCTGCCGGTCATCGCGGAAATGGATAGCAGCCGTCGAAGATTCCTCGAACAAGCGGCATTCGGTTTGAGCGCCGCTTCGCTCGGTTCCGGGTTGGTTACGGAAATTCTGGCTGGGCAAGAAGGCACACGGCGCGCGGCGCCGCCGATCTCGATCGCCAGCGCCAATGGGCTGGCGGCGGTCGCCAAAGCGGTCGAGGTGATGAAGCGCGGAGGCGATACGCTCGATGCGGTGATCGAAGGCGTCAATATCGTCGAACTCGATCCGAAGGACAATTCCGTCGGCTATGGCGGATTGCCGAACGAGCGCGGGGAGGTCGAGTTGGATGCGAGCGTCATGCATGGGCCGACGCGCCGCGCCGGTGCGGTCGCTGCCTTGCGCGGCGTGCGCACGCCGTCGAAGGTCGCGCGTGTCGTGATGGAGCGGACCGACCACATCTTGCTCGTCGGGCAGGGCGCGCGCGACTTTGCCACTGCCCACGGCTTTGAGAACGTCGATCTGCTTACGCCCGAATCGCGTCTGGCTTGGATACGTTGGAAGGAGACGTTGTCGGATCGGGATGACTGGGGGCCAAGCCCGCATACGCCGGCACCCGCTTCTCCAGCGGGGCAGCGCCGACTTGAGGAGGAGCGAAAGCGCGAAAGCGATATCCTCGCTGAGCAGATCGCGGGCGGTGATGAAGAGCGGTTGCGCGAGTTGATCGCTTGGGCCGATGAGGTGGCGCGCCGTCCGCCGACGGGCACGATCAACTGTCTGGCGCTCGATAGCGCGGGCGATATCAGCGGCGTGACGACGACGAGCGGCCTGGCGTGGAAGCTTCCGGGGCGCGTCGGCGATTCGCCCTTGATCGGTTGCGGCCTATACGTGGATAACGATGTGGGCGCTGCCGGATCTACGGGGCGCGGTGAAGAGGTCATCTATATCAACGGCGCACGCACCGTCGTCGAGTACATGAAGCGTGGCATGTCGCCGGAGCAGGCCTGTCTTGAAGCTTTGAAGCTGATCGCCGCGCGCTACGGGAACGATCTCGAAAAGCTGCGCGATATAGACGTCAACTTCTACGCGCTCAATAAACGCGGCGAGTATGCTGGTGCGGCCCTCTGGAGCCATACCGTCAATAGTCGCGGGCAAAAGAGGCGCCGCCAGTTTGCCTTCGCCGATTCCTCGGGCGCACGACTCATAGACAGCGCCTATCTTTTTGAACGGCGGTGACCGCGCCTCTCCCTTATCTCCTTTAACGGAGTGGCGGGTTTTGCGGGAAATTGACCCAAGCCATGCAAATAGCGGTTGACAGGCGCGCGCGATTCGTGTAAAAAGGCCAAATTGTTAGGGCCGGTAGGCTTTAACACGCTCTTGCGATTTTCGGGAGTCCTCCAGCGGCCCTTAAGAGAGGGTTTCGCGTGGAGGGATTTTGGGCCGTCTCCGGCGGTCTTGCGGGAGTCGCGGCGCGCTCTCTGAAAAATTTCATAAAGTTTCACTCTACGGGAGGAAGAGTTGATGATCAGCAGAACATGGAGCCGTACGCCCCTTGCGCTCTGCCTTGCGATTGCGGTCCTGAGCATGTACTCCATGGTCGGATTGGCGGCACAAGAGAAGATGGCTGCCGAGTTGACCGTTTCGGGTGAAGTCAGCGTGGACGGCGCAAAGGCTATCACTGGGGCGACCGTCTTTTCTGGTAGCACGATCACCACAGCGCAGAACGCAAGCGCTATTATCACCGTCGGCAAACTCGGACGGATCGAGCTATTGCCGAATTCGAGCCTCAAGTTGAACTTCGATGAAAACGGACTGACGGGATCGCTCGACGCCGGGCGGGTGCGCGTCATCAGCTCCGCCGGCTCTTCATCGAGCATCACCACTAAGGATGGCGTGGTCGTCGCAGATAACACGCAATCCAACGCTTATACCGTTGACGTCGAGTGCGGAAACACGATCGTCAATACGCAAGCCGGTCGTGTCGAACTGCGCGCCGGTAGCGAGGTGAAGCCTGTGGCAGCTGGCCAGGAAGCGACGGCGGGCCAGGCGCAGCCGGGGACCCGTTGCTCTCGCTTGCGTACAGAGGGCATGAAAGGTCTCTCGGGGGGCGGTTTGGCTGCCCTTTTGCTCGCGGCTGGCGGTGCGATCGCAGCGGCGATCATCGCGGCGTCAACCAGCAACAATGACGTAAACTTCGGCGGTCCTGTGACCGTCATCAGTCCGACGCGCTAAGCAACGGTTCCCTCCAAATCGGGAGACTTGGTCGCGAGCGACTCCGTTCGCGGCTTCAGATGGATCTGCGCGGGCCATGTGCGAGGGCATATGGCCCGCATCGAATTTTCATCGGCCGAATCCGACCATCGTGGGGCGCTCGTCCTGAAAAATCACTGTCCGGCGAAAGATAGGTCCTCACCGGCTTGTCATAGATCCGCGAACGGATTAAGCTTTTAACTCTTTAGCTTTCCCGAAGCGCGCTTTTGTGTCGCACTTCGAAAAGCTTTGAGGATTCTCTTCACTGGATCGAGATCATGAATATTGCGGTCGTCGGCACCGGATATGTTGGTTTGGTCACGGGGGCATGTTTCGCGGAATTTGGCAATGATGTCACCTGCGTCGATGTCGATGCGGAGAAGATCGCGCGCCTTGCGCAGGGCATCATGCCGATCTACGAGCCCGGTTTGGATGTTCTGGTCGCCAAGAACATGCAAGCTGGGCGACTGCGCTTCACAACGGACCTGAAGTCGGCTGTCGAGCAAGCGTTGGTGATCTTCCTCGCTGTAGGGACGCCGCCGAAGGAAGATGGGGCGGCTGATTTGCGCTACGTCGAAGATGCCGCTCGTTCCATCGCGGAATTCATGAATGGCTACAAAGTCATCGTCACTAAATCGACCGTGCCCGTCGGCACTGGCGAACGCTTGCGCCGTCTGATACGCGAGCATCAGAAGAAGAGATGCAACTTCGGCGTCGTCTCCAATCCGGAATTCCTACGCGAAGGGGCTGCTATCGAGGATTTCATGCGGCCCGATCGCGTCGTCATCGGGAGTCGCGATGAGGAAGCCATCGCCATCATGCGCGATCTGTATCGTCCGCTCTATTTGATCGAGACGCCTTTCGTCATCACATCCCTAGAAGCTGCGGAGTTGTCCAAATACGCCGCCAACGCCTTTCTCGCGACCAAAATATCTTTCATCAACGAGATCGCCAATCTCTGCGACAAGATCGGTTGTGACGTGCACGATGTGGCGCGTGCCATGGGTATGGACAATCGCATCGGTCGCAAATTCCTCCATCCTGGACCGGGATTCGGCGGCTCTTGCTTCCCAAAAGACACGCGGGCGTTGGCTGCTGTCGCGCGTCAGTACGGTTGCACGTCGCTCATCGTCGATGCGGTGATCGAAGTCAATGAACGACAGCGCGCAGCGATGATCTCGAAGATCGAACGTCTCGTCGGAGATCTCCAAGGGAAGATCATCGCCGTGCTCGGGCTCTCATTCAAACCTCAAACGGACGATATGCGCGAGGCGCCTTCCATCTACATCATACGCGGATTGCTCGAACGTGGGGCCAGCGTGCGCGCCTATGATCCTGTGGCGATGCCCGAGGCGGCTAAAGTGTTGCCTGAGATAGCCTATGCGGAAGACGAATATCAAGCTGTCAAAGGCGCCGATGCGCTCGTCTTCGTCACCGAATGGAATCAGTTTCGTGCGCTCGATCTTGAGCGCGTGCGACAACTGATGCGGGCGCCGAAGATCGCCGATTTGCGCAACATTTACGAACCGGAGAAGATGCGCGAATTGGGCTTCGATTACGTCGGCGTCGGACGGTGAGCGGGCGCGCCTCGAAGAGCCATCTAGCTGCGTATGTCATCGGCAAGTGATGGTGGCGTGGAACACGCGCCCTTTTCGTCTCGGGGGATCTTAGAAACAAGAGAGTCTATTTCGCGTCGAGCACCGATGAATTGTGGAACAAGCGCTCTTTTCGGAGTATTTTAGAGACGACGGCAGGTGCTTCGCTTGGATTCAACTGCGGAGCCTTCTCGGATCGCGCCTGTTCTAGATCCAAATCCTTATCCCTATGAAGCCTTCAAACATCGCACTGGTCACTGGCGGCGCCGGATTCATCGGATCGCATATAGCTGCGGCTCTCATCGAGCGCGGCGCGCGCGTGCGGATCATCGATGATCTCTCCACGGGCCATCGCGAGAATCTCGACGAGATCGGCGGCGATTTCGATTTCATCCACGCTAGCCTGTTAGATGAAGCGGCGCTCGAACGCGCGCTCGACGGCGTCGAACTGGTCTTTCACCAAGCGGCGATCCCGTCTGTGCCGCGTTCGGTCGAGAAGCCTCGCGAGACGCATCGCGCCTGCGTCGAAGCGACGTTCGCTTTGCTCGAAGCGGCACGGCGGCGCGGCGTGCGGCGCGTCATCTATGCTGCGTCGAGTTCGGCTTACGGCGACCAGCCGACGCTTCCAAAGTCCGAAGAGATGCGTCCCGATCCGCTTTCGCCCTATGCCGCGGCGAAGCTTGTCGGCGAGTACTACTGTCAAGTTTGGACGCGCACGTATGGTTTGGAGACGGTGGCGCTTCGTTATTTTAACGTCTTCGGCCCGCGACAGGATCCGAGTTCGCCATATTCAGGCGTCATCTCTCGTTTCATCGCCGCTTTGATGAAGGGCGAGCGGCCCGTGATCTTCGGCGACGGCGAACAGTCGCGCGATTTCACCTATGTCGAAAACGTCGTGCAGGCCAATCTCAAGGCGGCGGAATCGTCGCGCGCCGTCGGTCAGGTCATCAACGTCGCCAACGGCGAAAGGATCACGCTCAATCGTCTGCTCGAAGTGTTGAAGGAGTTGACCGGACGCCGCGAGGTCGCGCCCGAATATCGCCCACCACGTCCCGGCGACGTTCGTCACAGTCTTGCTGATATCACGCGCGCGCGTGAGCTTCTCGGTTATGAACCGGTCATCGGTTTGGAAGAAGGTCTTCAGAAAACGATCGAGTGGTGGAAACAGAGCCGTTACGCACGCTGATCGAGCGTCAACCTGAATTCCGTGCGCTCGAAAGCGGAATCTCCATCATGCTTCGATCTTTTTTCGCTTCTGACGGCTTGATCACTCGAGATGAACCTCCTCCGCCTGTCGCGCGCGCCTAGGAAGGGGAGTGCGCGCGCCGATCTGTTCAACCGCGGCTTACCTCTCTTCGCCTGAATAACAGGTGATAGACGGGCACGCCGATCATAGTCACTCCCGTGCCGAGCAGGGCCTGTTTCGGATTCTGGCTGATCAACAGTATAAGCAATAGACCAACCAGCGCAAGGAAAAGGAGCGGAGCAAACCAAAAGTTGAACCGACCGACGCGCGACATTGATGGTTGATTGGATGGCAACAGAAAAACCGATGCCGCCGTCAACGCGATGAAGAGCACCGTGACGAAGATGAAGTAGGCGACGATTTGATTGAACGATCCGAAGACTACGAGCAAAGAGGCAAGCCCCGCTTGTAAAGCAATGGTACGAGCCGGTGTGCCGAAGCGTGAGTGCAAGGTAGCTGCAGCAGGCAAAAACAATCCATCGCGTGCCATCGCGTAGTAGACGCGCGGCGCATTGAGCATCAAAGCCGCTAGGTTGCCAAGGACTGAGATGATGACGATGCCGGAAAAGACTTGCCCGCCTACTTGGCCGAACATCGCTTCACCAACTTGCGCAGCGAAGGTTTCGCTTGATGTGACGCGATCAAGCGGAACTAGGTAGATGAACACGGCGCTAATCAACAAATAGACGAGCGTAGCTGTGATCACGCCGAGTGCCATCGCCCGTGGCAGCGTGCGAGTCGGGTTCCGCACTTCGCCGGCTATCTTGTTCACATCCCACCACCCGCCGAACGAAAAGAAACCGGCGACCATGCTGCTGGCCAGCGCCTCGAAGTAGGGCACTGAACTTCGCCGCTCTATCAGCGGCAAAAAATTCGACCAGTCGCCGAGCTGTTGACCAAATCCCCAGACGACGATCAACGCGAGCAGGCCGAGTTTTAATAGCGTCAACCATCGCAAAACGCCCGCTCCTACCCGCACACCCACGATGTTCGCTGCGGCCAGGGCAAAGATCGTGACAATGGCAACGATCTTGTTTCCAAGCGGCGTCAGCCTGATGATCGAGCCAACGTAGCTGGCCATTCCGACCGCCAGCGCCGCCGTAATTCCCGGATCCATCACCAGAAGGGATTTCCATCCGTAGAGGAAGGCCACCATTCGACCGTAGGTTTCGCGCAAATAGACATAACCTCCGCCTGTGTAAGGAAACTGCGCGGCCAGCCGGCCATAGCAGAGCGCACCGCTGAGCGCCATTGCGCCCATCGCTAGCCAGACGATCATCAACCACAGTGGCGAACCAAGAGATTTAGCCATGCCGGCTGGTGTGAGGAAGATGCCGATGCCTATGACTTCACCGATGACTATCGCAGTGGCTGAACCAAGCCCGAGTTCGGGCTGCAATCCTTCATGCGGTCGCTTTCCTGAGCCTGGTTCTCTCATCGCCTTAGAAAGCAAATCTTACCGCCAGTTGAAAGGCGCGCGGGCCGCCCGAGCCGAATACGCCGCCGGCAGTTGTGACCGGACGCCCGAAACTCGAAGAGCGCAGGTAACCTGGACTAGCCGGATCGTTGTTATCGCGACTGAGCACATTGGCGAAGCCGGAATAATTCACATTAGATACGCCAAGCACATTGGTCACGTTGAAGAGGTTGAAGACCTCAACCATCGGCTCAAGGCTCGCCCGGTCGCTCAGCTTGAAGCTTTTTGATAAGCGTAGATCGAGCGAATTGAAGCTGTCGTTGAATCGCGCTCCGTCGCTCACGAGCGGAAGGAGTTGTCCGTTGATCCCACCGCTCGCGTTGATCTGGCGGATGAAAGCGTTTAATTCCGCACCCGTATGAAAGAGTCGTCCGCCAGCGTTGCGTTGCAGCACGGGGATGCGCGTCAAACCATCAGGCATCAGGATATCCATCGGCACGCCCGAGGCTAACGTCCAAATTGATGACAGGCGCACATGCCGCGGCAGTTCGAAGGTTCCGGCGAAGGTGAAACGATGCCGCTGATCGTTGGGCGTCGGCCCATATTCTAATCGCAGATTGTTTGGATCGATTGGCCCGATCGAGAACGGTATTTGATCATCGTTGGCGTAGTTGAACGCTTTGGAGAGCGTGTAGGAGGCGCGGAATTGGTTGCGCCGAGAACGCCTCTCTACGCTCAGCAACAAACCATCATACTTCGTCTTGACGCTCGACTCCAAATTGACTACGCGATCAGGACCGCCGACGACTGGGTTGAATACCGTTCCAATCTCACGCCCGATGATGAAGTGCGTGCCGAGCGCGTGCAAGTAATCGGCACGCACGAGTATGTCGCCGATTTGATGTTGAAGACCAAGATTCATCTGTTGCACCATCGGGTTCTGTAGCCCGCTGTCAATAATATTGATGCCACCAGCGCCCGCGCCGGGTAGGATGAATCCCGTGAAGGGATTCGATAGCGTCGGCGCAAACGGTGGAAATCGCCCGGTGATGGGATCGAGGTAGAACAAATTTCCAGCCCGCACTTCGATGACCAACGATCGCCCATCGAGCCCACGTTCGAGCGATTGAAGTTCCAACGTCACGCGATCATAGTAGATGCCGTAACCACCGTGAACGCTCGTGCGCCCGCTGCTCGTCGACCAGTTAAAGCCGAAACGCGGTCCCCAGTTGTTCGTATCGCGGCGGCGCGGACCTTTGACGAAAGGCAGGATGAGCGGATTGAGTTGATTGAATCTGCTCACGTTCTTTACGTCAGTGTCAAGCTCATAGCGCAGGCCGAGATTCAGCGTCAAGCGCCTGTTTATCTGCCAATCATCTTGAATAAAGAAGGCCAGATAAGTGTTGTCGGCATCAGGAATGGCAAGATCGCGATCCGGCGTCGCGCTGCGCAGCGTGATGGCAAAGAGCAAGTCATCGTCATCCACTCGCCCGTCGCTGTTGCGATCGAAGGCTGGAAAATCTTCGATCAGTTCGATGCGACCCTGCCTGAAAACGCCGAGATCGAAACCGGCGTCAACGCGCTGGATTTCGCCCCCGAAGTGAAGCGCGTGTGTGCCGCGTGTCCAAGAGACGGAGTTTGCAAACTGCAACCGATTTTGCGTCGTCTGCTGTGGCACGCGGAACGAAGCGCCATCTTGTAAGCTTGGAAAAGTCAATTGCGGGGCGATCTGTAAAGGTTGAATGCGATTGAAGAAGTTGCTCTCGCTGAAAGTGAGGTTGTTGACAGCGGTTGGTGAAATGATGTGCGTCCAATTGGTGACTAAGGAATGATAGATGTTGCGGCTCTTTTGCCGTTGCGATGCTGAACCGATGGCACGGATCAGCGTGCTGGCGGCCACATCGCTGGCGCGTTGATACGAGTAGCGGAAGCTGAGTTGATCGCGGTCCGAAGGATGCCAGTCGTTGCGTTCAGTCACGAGCAGATCGTTAAGCGGCGCCGGAGCGAAGCTGCGCACGATCGTGCGTCGCGTTACGTCGCGGGTGCCGACAAGCACCGCGCCGTTTTGATCGCGGTACTCGACCGAACCGAACCACCACGCGCAATTTCTTACGAACGGCCCGCCGAGCGCGACTGCATACTGCTCGCGGTCAAAGGGCGGCTTCTGCCCACTGCTGCGATCGAAAGTGGCCGGCAGCCCTTGGAGTTTGTCGTCACGCCAGAAGAATGAGCCGGCCCCATGGATCTCGTTCGTGCCCGACTTGGTCACGATGTTAATAATTGACGAGCCGGAGCGACCCAGTTCCGCCGAGAAGCGACTAGTGGCGATTTGAAACTCTTGCACCGCCTCTTGCGAGATGTTTTGGAGCGGGCCGCCAACGACATCGTCGTTATTGTCAGCTCCGTCCACAGTCACATTCCCACCGCGACCGAGTTGACCTGCGGAGGATATCTCCACCGTGTTGGTTTTCGTCGGATCGAAGTTCGGCGCTGGCGCGTTGCCGGGAGCGAGAAGAGCTAGCTCGAGAAAATTGCGGCCATTGAGCGGCAAGTTCTCTATCGCCGCAGATGAAATCACACCGTCAATAACCGATCCAGTAGTGTTGACAAGTTGCGCTGGCTCACTCAAATCGGCCACAACCTCTTCCTGAAGTCTAGGAACATCGAGCGCGATCTCTAGCGTTAAAGTTTGTCCGACCCGAAGCTGGATATCCCTGTAATTCTTTTCGGCGAAACCGGGAGCCACAATGCTAATCTCATAGAGGCCCGGCGCGAGATTGGTTACGGTGAACAATCCATCGGCATTGGTGGCGGTTTCACGGCGCGCGCCGGTTGCTCTGTTGGTGATTTGAATTTGTGCGCCGCTGATGATCGCTCCGGTTTGATCGGCGACGCGCCCGCTCAAAGTAGCGGTGGCTAATTGCTGAGGTGAGGTGGCTGTGGCGCTCACAAGGCTCAGAAAGAGACTCGCGAGGATCGAACCGATGCTGACGGCCATCAGGTTTCTCGACATTCAGAGCGCTCCGTTCCCGATTAAATTGCCGCTCTAAAGGTTTGACGCGGCGCCGCGAGTTCTGATTTGTCGCCGCGCCGCGATCCCTGATCTATCATCGCTCAGAATGAAACTCGCAAGCTGAGCTGAACTTCGCGCCCCGGCGTCGCCGCTTCCGTGATGGTGCCGAATTGCGGCGTGTTGACGAACCGGTTCGGCGTGCCGAGGTTGGTATGATTGAGCGCGTTGAAGAGTTCGGCGCGGAACTGCAACCGCAGCTTCTCCGTCAAATTGAAATCGCGTTGTAAGGCGAGGTCGAGCGTCTGTAAGCCTGGGCCGTAGACCGAATTCCTTCCCACGTTGCCGAAAGTATACGCCGGCGGAGTGGTGAAAGCATCGGGATTAAACCACCGATCGGCTGTGCGCGTGCCTGGACCGAAGACTGGTTGCCCCGTGTAGTTGGCGCGAATCGGATTGTCGCCGAGCAGCGTTCCAGCGTTGGCCGTATCGCCGAAGACCGAGATGGTGAACGGATATCCTGTTTGGGCTTGGTAGATGGCCGAGATCCGCCACTCGCGGGCTAGCGTCTGCAACCAACCGGAGCGGCCCCAAGCGGGGATGTCATAAACCAAGCTCAACGCAAACCGATGACGTATGTCACACGCTGGACCTTTCTCCGCCGCAAGGTTGGAGTTGTTCTGCGGGAGCGGAGATTCGGACATCGGCGAACGAAAGTCGGGCGCATCGCTCAGATTCTTCGACCAAGTGTAATTGGTCAAGAAGGTCAGACCGCGCGCGTAGCGTCGGCGGACGTTAACGTAGCCAGCGTTGTACCAACTCTGCGCCGAGTTTTCGAGCAGGTTGATGCTGCTCACGGGGAAGGTCGTGCTGACCACCTTGACGTTGTCCGGAATAACCGTGCCCGGGACGAAGCTGATCGTCTTATAGGGGCGCCGTGGTCCGATCGGCCCCGGTCCGGGCGGCGCGTTGTTGATCAAGTGGGCGCGTTGCAGATGAACGCCGTGCGAACCTAGGTAGCCGAGTTCCAACGTGGTCGTTGAGCTGAGGCTTTTTTCGACCGAAAGGCTCCATTGCTGAATGTACTGGGCCGGAGCATGCGGTTCGAAGGCGGCGAAGCTGACCACCGTCTGGCCCAGCACCGGATCGGCGAAGTTGAAATGCGAGGCGATCAATGCCGCCGAAGGGATGAAGTTATCGCTCTGCTGCGTTTCGGGGAAGACGTACGGGACGTTGTGCCGTTGATTGCACCACGTGTTCATATCCACCGGGGTGAAGAAGATGCCGAAAGCCGCATGCACGACGAAGCCATATCGCGGGCTGTGGTGAGATAAACCGACGCGCGGCGCGAAATTGAGCTTATTCGGATAGAGCAAGCCTTTAGGATAGCCCTGTTGGCCACCGATGAAGGCCATCAATTGGCCGTCGCGAAAGATGAGGTTCGAATTCGTGTAGCGAATATCGCGCAGCGGGCTCATGTACTCGTAGCGTAGCCCAAGCTGTAACGTCGTGTTGCGCGTAAGCTGAAAGCTGTCCTGGATGAACGCATCGGCGTACCACTGGCGAAGCTGCATCTGCGGAATGCCCGCTTGCCGCTGCTTGACGACAGGCAAGCCGAGAAGGAAACTGGCGAGCGCCGAACCCGTGCCGTCGTTCGTTCCGGTGCGCGTCGTAAACCCGCTCGTGAACTGGTAATAGCCGCGATTCTGGAAGAAGCCCCACATGGGCCAGATGTAGTAGCGGAAGCTACCGCCGAACTTCAGGCTGTGGCGCCCTTTTTGCCAGCTCAGCAGATCGCGCAGTTCGAGCAACGTGTCCCAAGCGCGCGTCGGCGTGGCGAGATACTGGTCGCCCATTGGCGTGTAGCCTTGTACCTGAAAATATGGCGCGCCCCAGGCTCCTGGTCCGCCGAAACCGACGCCGCGAATGCCGAGTTCGCTAACGATGTCGTTCTTGTCGCTGTTCTCCGAGTAGCGATGCATCGCCAATCGGCTGATGGCGATGGCGGCCATGTTGACCATGTTCGGATTGAAGATGTGGTTCCACGCGATGTTGCCGTGCTGCGAGAGGTTGTCATGGAAAGCGCCGAAGCCGGGGAGCCCTTCTGGCGTGAAGCCGCGCTCCTTTCCGAAGGAGTAACGGAAGAAGAGCGTATCGCCTTGGTTGAAAGTATGATCTATGCGGAACGTGCCTTGGTCGTTGTGGTGCCGCTCGTTGCGCACATCCAAGTAGTTATTGCAATCCATCCCTTGACCGACGACCATCGGCGCGCCCATCATCGTCATCGCCATGTTGCACATGCCCATCTCCAAGTTCGGGCGGGGAACATACTTTCGCAGGAAAAGCGCCGCCGCTGGATCGATCAGCTCTGGTGGGATGACGTTATTGGGAAATGGGTCGCGGATGATCTGCGGGTTGTTGGGGCTGACCGGTTTCGTCGGGTCGAAGTTCGGATTCGGGCGCGTCGTAAATGGATTGTAGATGGTCGTCCCGCTCATGCTGAAATCGCCCATGATCTCCTCTTCGGTCGGGACGGTGAGGATCTGTGTGATCGCGCGCGTGTGCCGCAGCCCCTCGTAGTTTGCGAAGAAGAAGGTCCGGTTCCGAAGGATCGGACCGCCGAGCGAGCCGCCGAAGTTATTTCGCACGAGATGTTTCGCCCCTTCCATCTCATTGAACGTGCGCGCATCGAGCGCGTCGTTGCGCAGGAAGTTGTAGATCGTGCCATGAAATTCGTTCGTCCCGGTGCGCGTGACGATATTAATCTGTCCGCCGCCGGCGCCGCCCATCTCGGCTGAATAGCTTCCAGTCTGAACCTTGAACTCCTGCACGGCGTCAGGCGAGGGCATGAAGTTGGGCGTGTTGAAGGTCGGATCGGTGTTCGTGCTGCCGTCGAGCAGATAGTAGTTCGCGTTCGGGCGGTTGCCGCTGATCGTCAGAGCGGCGCGCTGGCCCGGTCGCCAATAGAGCGGATTGGCGTTGCCAGCTTGCGCGCCATGCCCGGCGTGCGCTCCCGGGACGAGGAGCACGAGATCCGTGAGCAAGCGCCCATTGAGCGGCAGATTGCTGATCGCCGTCGGTTCGACGACCTCGCCGACGCTCGCATCGTTCGTGCGTAATACTTCGATCTGAGCCTGCACATCGACCGTCGTGCTGACAGAAGCGAGATTGAGCTTAAGCTCGAGCGTCATCTGTTGCCCGACCTCGAGGCGCAGATTCTGGACCAGCGGAGCGAATCCCGTGGCCTTCACCGTCAGCGTGTAATCGCCGGGAAGCAGACCAGTGATTTGAAACATGCCTTGCTCGTTGGTGGTCACTTCGCGCCTCGTCCCCGTGCTCTGTGAAACGAGTTGTACGGAGGCGCCCGCGATGACCTGCTGTTGCGGATCGAAAACGCTCCCGCTCAGGACCGCGTAATTGCTCTGCCCGAATGCTGGCAGCGCCGCCATCGAGCAGAGGATCAGGGATAGAAAGATGAGGCTGCGCATAGCACTATCTCCGTTAAGTATCGATAATCGCGCTTGGCCCTTATCGGCCTTGGGTTGCCAAAAGGGGATGATTCTTGCTCGATCGTCTTTGTCGATCGATCGAGCAAGAATCATCTGGTTCGCTTCGCACTCTCAGTAGGGCTCGATCTTTGCAGTGAGGTTGTCGGTATAACGCGAAAAGCTCTCGCGCGCATCAAACCAAAGTGAAGAATTCGGTTATAACTTTGGTTATAACTGCGCTAAGACCCGATTCGGAAGGATAGGAAGCGTTGCTGCTCGATCGCGAAAGCGCCTCCCACTTTAGATCATAGCGACGCCGTGGGCCAGAGCAGGTTTAAAATCTCTATCCCATTTGCCTGAAGCTCGCGAGAGCGATGTCAATCTCGAGCGATTCACGCGCAGAGCAGGTTTAAAATCTCTATCCCATTTGCCCGAAGGATCACCGGCCCACGCCGAGCGCATCGGCGACGCGGTTAATATAGTTGAACCATGCCGCGATCAGCGTTATCTGCAGGATCGCCGTATCATTGAACCCGACCTTGCGAAGTCGTTCGTGGAACTCGGGCGTGATCTGTGTCGCATCGCGCGTCAGTTGCTCGACGTACTCGCACATCGCCCGTTCGGCTTCGGTGATGGGCGCGCGACGATAATCTTCGCGCAAGGCTTCGACCAGTTCATCGTCCAAGGTCACTCGCCGCAGAAACTCTGCGTGAGAGGTCAGTCAATAGTGGCAGCGGTTTGTGGCTGACACTACGGTGGCGATCATCTCGTGCTGTCTGCGCGAGAGCGGCAGCTCCGGCGACATCAACGCGCTGAAGGTGGAGAAGGCGTGATAGAGCGCGTGTGGAATGAGCGTATGCGAGGAGATGATCGATTCGTTGATCGGGCTCGCTTCGGGAACGGGAGTTTCGTATTCGCGGGGATAGGAAGCGCGAACTTCCTGTAGAATCCGCCGCAGCTCTTCGTCTGCGTTCTCAAAAGGTATGGTTTCGATCCAAGCCATCTTCCGATCCTTGCAACCTTCGAGATGGAAATGCCGTTGCTCCCTTTCAACCCTTTCGTCCGCGGATGTGTAATTGAAGTCTGAATTTATGTCATCGAACTTAAGGCGGAGCGCGGGTTATTACTTTGGTTATAAGTTCAGTCGAGATGGATAAGACCGTGTTGCAGGGCGAAGATGGCGGCTTGCGTGCGATCGCTTACGCCCAGCTTGCTCAGTATGTTGTTGACATGGATCTTCACCGTCCCTTCGCTGACATGAAGCGCGGCGGCGATCTCTTTATTGCTCTTACCATCGACGATCAGGCGTAGAACTTCCATTTCGCGCGCCGTCAGTTGATCGCGGTTCATCCGTTCGGCCAGCCGCGTGGCGATCTCTTCGGGGATGCGGCGGAGTCCGGCATGCACGGCGCGGATCGTCTCGAGCACGTTCTCGCGCAGCATGCTCTTCAGCAGATAGGCGCGGGCGCCGGCTTGCAGTGCGCGGTAGATGTCCTCATCGCCATCGTAAGAGCTGAGGACGATCAAACGGGCGTCGGGGAATTCGCGGCGGATGAGCGCGATCGCTTCGATCCCGTTGACTTCCGGCATGCGCAGATCCATCAACGCGATGTCGGGTCTATGCTGACGGAAGAGTTCGACGGCCTCCTTTCCCGTCGAAGCCTCTGCGACCACGCTCATATCCGGTTGGGTGTTGATGAGGGCGAGGAGTCCCATGCGGACCACGAAGTGGTCATCGGCGATCAGTATGCGTATGCGCTGTCTCTCTTTGCTCATAAGGGCGGTTCAGGTGATCGGAACTGTGACTTTGACTTCCGTCCCCTCGCCGGGACGGCTACTGATCGCCAGTTGGCCTTTTATCTGTTTGGCGCGCTCGCTCATGTTGAGCAGACCGAAATGGCCGTTTCGGGCGAGCAAATCGTTCTCGGCTAAATCCCACCCGCAGCCATCGTCTTTGACGCGCAAGATCACTCGCTGCGGTTCGAAAGAGAGCTCGACGTCGATCCGTCGCGGGCGAGCGTGTTTGATGGCGTTCGTGATGGCTTCTTGCCCGATCCGCAGCAGGTTGCTTTCGACCGATTCAGCGAGGCGGCGCGGTGATCCGCTGATGTGCATCTCGACCTGAACGGTTGTGCCCGACGTCAGCCTCCGGGCGATTTCGGAAAGCGCCTCCGCCAGATTGCCGTTCTCAAGGATCGGCGAGCGTAGATCCCAGACCAAACGGCTGGCTTCGGCAAGGCTGTAGCTTACCATACGTTGCGCGATTTCGAGATGCCTCTTCGCCATTTGAGGCGATTCGGCGAGCGCTTTTTCCATCGCCTCGAGTTGCAATCCGATGCCGACGAAACCCTGTGCGAGCGCATCATGGATTTCGCGCGCCATGCGGTTGCGCTCGGCGAGCACGGCGGCAAAGCGCGCCTGCACTTGTTTGAGGCGCAACCGGTAGATGAACCAACCGAGCAGCAGAATCGCCACGCCGAGCAGCGAGTAGAACCAGAGCGTTTGATAGAAACGAGGTTTCAAGTGAAAGGCGAAGGATGCGCCCGCTTCGTTCCATATGCCGTCGTTATTACAGGCGATGACGCGAAACTTGTAGTTTCCGGGCGGAATGTTCGTGTAGCTTACGGTGCGCTTGGTTCCGGCGTCGATCCAATCTTTGTCAAATCCTTCGAGCTTGTACTTGAAACGCACCTTCTCCGGGGCGGCGAAGCTCAGTCCCGTATACTGGAATTCGATCCTGCTGGTGTTAGCAGGAAGCTCTGCGCGCTGCGTCGGATCATAGGCGGTGCCGTCGGCGATCACCTGTTCGAGGACGACCGAAGGGGGCGTGCGATTGATCTTCATGCTTTCGGGCGCGATGACGGTCACCCCCTTCATCGTTGGGAACCAGAGCCGTCCGTCGGCGCTTCGCCAGCCCGCCGGTTGGCCTCCATTGCATTCGCGGCTTCCCATCCCATCTTCCGTCCCATAGGAGATGGAATGGATCGCTTCGATCTTCCCTTCGGCGAAAGCGTTGAGTTCTTGGCGGTTGACGCGGAAGATACCTTTTGCGCAACTCATCCACAGATTGTTCTGCTCATCTTCTAAGATCTGATAAACGCAATCATCGGCCAATCCCTCGCGCGTCGTGTAGCTGGTGAGGCGCCCATCTTTGAGACGATTCAATCCGCCCCTTCGCGTGCCGATCCACAGCGCGCCTTCACGATCGCGATAGATCGCTCGCACGTTGTTATCGGATAATCCTTGCTCGGTCGTGTAGGCTGTGAATTTCCCATCTTTGAAAAGATTCAAGCCGCCGTTGCGCGTGCCGATCCACAAAGCGCCATCTGGAGTCGATTGGATCGCGAGCACCGCATCATCAGAGAGGCCATCGCTTGTCGTGTAGATCGTGAATTTGCCGCCTTTATATCGTGTAAGACCGCCGAGCGTGCCGATCCATAATTGACCATTCGAATCTTCATGAATGGCCCATATCGCGTCGCTCGATAGCCCGTCCTGAACGGTGTAGGTCCTGAATCGACCATCTTTGAAGCGCACCAAACCGCGAGGAGTGCCGATCCACAGCGCCCCTTCGTGGTCTTCGCAAAGCGCTCTGACCGTGTTGCTCGGAAGCCCGTCCTCGGTCGTGTAGACTGCGATGGAGCCATCCTTGAAACGGTTCAAGCCACCCGACTGCGTGCCGATCCAAATGCTGCCATCATGGCTCTGGTACACCGTCCAGACCATGTCGTCGGATAACCCATCGCGCGAGTCATAGGTGATGAACTTGGTATCTTTGAAAACGTTCAGTCCGCCCGCTTCGGTCCCAACCCATAGATTGCCTTCGCGATCTTCATAGATCGCTAGGATGACGTTGTTGGAAAGCCCATCGCGAGCGGTGTAGACATCGAACCTGCCATCTTTGAAGCGCGTCAATCCTCCCGCCGTCCCCAACCAGAGATTGCCGTCGCGGTCTTCGCGGATCAGCATCACGCTGTTGTCAGAAAGGCCATCTCGCGTCGTGTACGAGATCAATCTCCCCTCTTTGAAGAGACACAGACCGCCGTCGGTGCCGATCCACAAATTGCCCGCGTGATCTTCGCACAGCGCCCAGACCATGTTATTGGCGAGACCATCTTTGGTCGTATAGGTCGTGAAGCGGTCGTCTTTGAAGCGGACCAGCCCGCCCGACGTGCCAAACCATAGATCCCCATCGCGACTTTGCAAAACCGCCGTCACCGTCCCAGCGGGGAATCCGCTTTCGATCCCGTAGGTGGTGAATCGTTCGCCATCGAAGCGGGCCAACCCGCCGCTCGTGTTGATCCAGAGGGAGCCAGCGCGATCCTCATACACGGAGTTGATGCTGTTGCTTGGCAAGCCGTTTTTGATCGTATAGACATCGAAGCGCCCGTCCCTGAATCTGTTGAGCCCATTCAGCGTTCCTACCCAAATGTCCCCTCGATGGTCTTCGTAGATCGATCGAATGTTGACGTTCGATAGCCCTTCCGCTGTGGAATAGCAAACGAACCGCTGATCTTTCAGGCGGACCAGTCCCTTATCCGTACCGATCCATAGATTGGCCTGCCTATCTTCGTAAAGGACCTGAATGTTGTTGCTCCTTATCGCGGCGGTGTTCTGTTTATCGAAGACCGTGAAATGTAACCCGTCGAAGCGAACGAGCCCTTCATCGGTCGCCAACCAGATGTAGCCATCGCGGGTCTGCAGTATATCGCGCACGGTGTTTTGTGGCAGACCGTTCTCGGCCCGCCAAACGTCATGGATGTATTGAGCGATCTTCCGATCGGGCGCGAGGGCGAATATCTGTCTGGTCACGAGGGCGAGACAGGCGAGGCAGATCGCTTTTCTCGAAACGCTTCTCATCGTTCGACCCGCGCTATGCCGGCTTTGCTCGCAAGCTAGACAAAGTGTAACGGGAAGGCCGATTGAATGCAATCATCCCGGATCTGAGGCGAGAGGGCTTGGCCTAAAGTTTCCGATGCGACGAAGATCATCGCTTGCGCCCCCAAGGATGATGCGACCGAACTGGCCCAGCTGAGGATCGTTTCCGATGCTGACGAGGATCATCGCTTGCGCCCCGTGATGACGGTGGCCTTGTAAGTCAAAGGGAAGTCGGCGTGGTGGCGTTCTTCATCGATGAGCTGGGCGATTTCGCGCAAGATGGCGCTCCGTCGTTCGATCTCGGGGATCGGTGCCAGCCACTTCTCGAGAAGGAAGTGGGCGATGAAGGGAGAATTCAAAAAGTCTTCGCCTGAGTCGTAGCGAAACTCTTCGATGCGCGTGCGCGTCTTGATGTTTTTAAGGCCGCTCTGTTCTGCGATCTCTTCGAGGTGTGAGATCGTAGGTTGTTCGTTGATGAAGCGGCTGACCACGTCGGTCGCGATCTGATCGAGTCCGGCGCGATCGAGCGCTTCCCAGTAAATGGAGAAGAATTCGCCGAAGCTCGCGGCTGTCGTCGTTCCCAAAGCGATCAATCCATCATACGTTGCGACGCGCGCCGCTTCGGCGAAGATCTGCGGCAATCGCGCCGGTGTCGTAAGTGACGCTTCGGCGATGACCAGATCGAATCGCCCGGCGTCGAATCCAGTCTCTTCCATCGGCGCGACGCGGAATTTGACGCGCTCGGCGAGTTTCATCACGTCAGCTTTAGCCCGCGCGATCTCTAACCGTTCGGCGTCTTCATCGGTGCAGACAAGTTGCACATCCTCACTTGCGCGCTCCAGGAGCGCGAGCGCATGGCCGCCCGTTCCCGCCGAGATGTAGAGCACCTCGCCCTCTTCGGGAAGAGCTATGCTCTCATCGAGCAGCTCGGCGAAACGTTCCCCCCAATCCGGAGCGACGTAAAGATCATGGAGATAGGCCAGCTCTTTAGCATCCATCGGCGTGTTTCACATTATATCCTCTCTTCGAGGTTGCGAGCCATCTTTATCACGACAGGTGCGGCGCGCCGCAAGCTGCAAGAACAACGCGGCGAAGCTCGCTTATTTCGAGCTTCGCCGCGCGTCTTAGATGGAGATCTTTTACGGCCTGCGGCGACGAGTGCGACCGCCCGTGTTGGTTTCGTTGGTATTGGTCGGTTGCGCTTGTTGTTTGAGCGATTCGCTCAGATCTTGCGCCGTTTGCAGCGCTTGCTGTTTACGCTGATCGGTGTCTGGCGCTTTGGCGGCGAACTGTTTGAAGACCTCGATCGCCTCGTTGATCTTCGCCGGATCTGAGGCGAGCGCGATCCCCAGTCCGTAGAGCGCGTCTAGGTTATTCGGATTAGCTTGTAAAAGCTGTCTGTACTGAGCGATGGCTTCATCAACGCGCCCGGCTTGAAAGAGCGCATCTGCTAGGTTGACTTGCGCTTTCGCCTTTTTGGCCGGGTCCGTCTCCGCGGCGATGTATTCTTGGTAGGCTTTGATCGCCCCTTCGGCCATATCCGACAGGCCGACCTGCAGGGCCAAGCGATAGGATTCGGCGCGGCTCTCTAGATAGGGTAGTTCCTCGTTCTTCGGCTGGGCCGGACCGGCGGCGCCGCTAGCTTGTTCGGCGCTCGCGCGTTTAGCGAGCAACGCTCGTTGAGCTTCGAGCGCTTTCTCCGTCGCCTCGATCGAAGCTTTGAAATCGGCGACCGCCGCTTCGCGCCCGGTCTGGTCTTTGTTCTTCACGGCGGCGTTGTAGCGGTCCACGCCGCGCGCGCGCAGCGCCAAGGCTTTGTTGCGGTAGAAGACCGCTTGCTCGGGATCGGTTTGGATCCCTTGATCGTAGTAGCTGATCGCTTCGTCATATCTCTTCGCCGAGAAGGCATCGTTGCCGGCTTTGAGGATCTCGTTGAGTTTCGTGTTGAGCTCTTCGAGCCTCTTCCTTTCGGCCTCCATCTCGGCGCGCTTCTTCTCCATCTCCTCGCGTGCGCGCCGTGCCTCGGCGCTTTCCGGAGCGCCCGCCGCCCTTGCTGGCGCTTTAGCCATCAGAGCCCGGATCTGCTCCAAGGTCAACGTGCTGCCGTCGCCCGGTTCGAGCACGAAATCGTTCTCGGGGCTTTGGCTGATGCGCACGTCGCTTAGAAAGGTCGGTTGCGCGTTAGGCGCGCTGACGGCGATAATGTACGTGCCGGTCAAGGGGATGCCCGCGTAGATGTATCTCCCGTTCTTATCGGTCTTGGTCCGGTATTCGCCCTTGATATCCGTGCGATAGAAGATAACGGTCGCATTGGGCACCGGAACGGTCGTCCCATCGGGTTGCTTGAGCGTGACTTTTCCCGATGCCGTGACGACCTGCGCCGAAACCGAAGAGGCGCTCAAAGCGGTCAAGAGCGCCGCGATGACGATACTTAAGAATTTTGTGCGCATAGTTGTGGTCTCCTCTCGGTCGAGAAGATGATGCCGTTTGATCCCGCGTTTTGAGCGGGATCGCTCATCTTCTTAGGGTAACAGCACTTCATCAGCTTAGCACGTTCGCCAGCAAGCCCGAAGCGGCGCGCGCGATCTCCCTCTTGCGCATCTCGCTTATGATGTCCGGACGCGGGTCGCCGTTGCCGAGGCGGCGCGCGATCAATCGGCATACGGGATCGGGTCAGCGATGCCCGCTTCGCGAAAAGCGCGCAGCCTCAGGGCGCAGGAGTCGCAATGCCCGCAGGCGCGGTCCTCATTTCGATAACAGGACCACGTGAGCGCGAAAGGCGCGCCCAATTCGATGCCGCGGCGAACGATCGCCGATTTGCGCATGTGTATGACAGGGGTGCGAATCTCTATGCGCGTCTCCGGTCGCGTGCCGACATCGATCGCGCGTTGAAAAGCTGCATAGAACTCCGGTCGGCAATCAGGGTAACCGGAGGAGTCTTCCGCTACCGCGCCGATGTAGATGCGGCCTGCTCCCAAGACTTCGGCCCAACTTACAGCCGTCGCGAGCAGATGAGCGTTGCGAAACGGGACGTAACTGGTCGGGATCTGACGCGAAGCGAGGTTGGCTTCCGCCACCGGGATCCGTTCATCGGTCAGAGAGGATCCGCCGATGCGCGCCAAGCTTTCGAGCGAGACGGTCAATCTCTGCTCGACCCCGTAGAAATCGGCCAGATCTTCGAAAGCACGCCGTTCGCGGGCCTGCGTCCGTTGACCATAGGAGACATGAAGGAAAGCGAGCCGATCGTTCTCCTCGCGCGCGATCGCCGCCGTGACGCATGAATCCATGCCGCCAGAGACGAGGCAAACGGCAAAACGCGGATCCGAGGTCGTTCGACTCCCTTCGAATTCGCTTCCAACCTCTGTGACGGATTGATCGACGATCTCGTTGCTGCCGCCCATCTTTTGCACCTCGATTGGAACGCTATGCTCAAGGCGTTATACGCCGCGCGCTTCCGGCCCCCAGATGATTTTGTGCATTTGAAGTTGCATGCGCACGTCAAGGCCGCTCGAAATGATCCATTCGGCCATCATCTGCAGATCTACGGCACCCCACACGGGCGAGATCAAGATGGCGTGCGCGCGTCGCTCCAAATCGTAGCGCGCGATGATGTCGCGGGCGAAATCCCAATCGCCGCGATCCGCGATGACAAACTTCACCTCGTCCTTGTCGGCTCGCAGTCGTTCGAGATTCGGCCAATGGTTCCGCTCCGCCTCGCCCGAAGCGGGACATTTCACGTCGAGGATGATCGCTGCGCGCGGATCGACCTCTTCCGTGGAGAAGTAACCGCCCGTTTCGATCAACACCTCGTAGCCTTCATCGCAAAGGCGGCGGATAAGCTCGAGGCTGGCGCGCTGCGCTAACGGTTCGCCGCCCGTGACTTCGACTAAGCGGCAGTCAAACGCGCGCACTTGCTCGAGAATCGCATCGATCGTCATGCGCTCGCCGCCCGTGAAAGTGTAGGTCGAATCGCACCACACACAGCGCATCGGACATCCGGTCAAGCGCACGAAAGCGCACGGGCGCCCGGCATGGGTCGATTCGCCTTGAATCGAGCGGAATATCTCCGTGACGCGCAACGTCGACATGGTAACCATTTTTGACTCTAACGCACGCCCGCGCGGGGTGTCAAAACGGTTGAGTGCCAAAGAGCGCATCGGTGCTTCGTCGCGCGATCCGATCTCTCAAGTTTAAGTCGGATGCCAATCTCCGCGTGCGTTCGGTGAAGACGCATTCGAGGCAGCCCGCCGGTCGCCGATTTGAATCGGCTCCGCGCGTTCGGGGAAAAGACGGGCGGGCCTTGACGAATCCCGCCACCATCATCGGCTCCGCGCGCGCTCGGGGAAAACAATCGTTTCAAAGCGCGGATCGAGCCCAACTTCAGCGGTCCAGGCGCGCCAGCTTCGCGGAATCGAACCGAACGGTCCAGCCGATTCGCTAGGCGCTTGAAGCCGCGAGGGGTTAACTTCGCGATGCGAGATCTTCCTGCGGCGCTGCCGCGGTGTTGCCAGACTTTCATGTTTTCAGTTAACTTCGCGACGCGAGATCTTGCCTTGCAAATCAACGCTGGGGATAGACAGAGCAGATGAGAAGGCTTCTTTTCGTCATCGCGTTGATCGTCGCCGCCTCTTTGGAAGCGGGGGTCGCGCAGCGACGTGCTGTTCATCGCACGCCGAAAGAGATCGATCCGGAGATCGCACGCATGATCGCTGAGATAGATGCGCGACGGATCGAACAGACGGTGCGCAAATTGGTCTCCTTTGGGACGCGCAACACTCTCTCGGCGCAAGATGATCCGAAACGGGGCATCGGCGCAGCGCGCGACTGGATTTATGCGCAGTTTCTCGATATCAGCCGCACCTCGGGCGGTCGTATGACCGTCGAAAAGCAATCCTTCCTACAAGAAGCGCAACCGCCGCCGCGGGGGCGCGTCCCGCAGCCGACTGTGATCACGAATATCATCGCCATTTTGCGTGGCACCCAGCCGGAGTCCGCGGATCGCGTCTACGTCGTCAGCGGTCACTACGATTCGATGTGCGGCAGCCCCACCGATGCGACGTGCGATGCGCCCGGGGCGAATGACGATGCTTCGGGAGTCGCGGCGGTTCTCGAGATGGCGCGCGTCATGGCTCGGCATCAGTTCGATGCGACGATCATCTTCGCGGCCGTCGCGGGCGAAGAGCAGGGTTTGCTCGGTTCGACCTATTTCGCCGAGCAGGCGAAGCGGAAGGGGATGAGGATCGCTGCGATGTTCACTAACGACATCATCGGCAATACGCTCGGCGGAAACGGCGTGCGCGATCCTTTCACCGTGCGCGTCTTCTCCGAAGGTGTGCCGACAAGCGAGACGCCGGAGGAAGCCCGGGCACGTCAAAGCGTGGGCGGAGAGAACGACTCGCCATCGCGTCAGCTTGCGCGTTTCATCAAAGAGGTCGGCGAGCGTTACGTTCCGAGCATGCGCGTCTGGTTGATCTATCGGCGTGATCGGTATGGGCGCGGCGGCGATCACATTCCATTCTTGCAACGTGGTTATCCTGCGGTGCGTTTTACGGAGCCACACGAGAACTTCCGCCATCAGCACCAGAACGTGCGCACGGAGAATGGCATCGTTTATGGCGATCTGCCGGAGTTCGTCGATTACCAGTACATCGCGCGCGTTGCGCGCATCAACGCCGCGGCGCTCGCCGAGTTGGCGCGCGCGCCAGCGGCGCCACGCGACGTGCGAATCAACCCGCGCCCGAGCGACGACACAGAGCTCGAATGGGAAGCGAGCGTCGAGCCGGACCTCGCTGGCTACGAGATCGTTTGGCGAGAGACGACTGCGCCGGTGTGGACCAACTCACGATTCGTCGGGCGCGTCACGCGCTACACCGTGCGCGGATTGTCGAAGGACAACTACTTCTTCGGCGTCCGGGCCGTCGATCGCGCCGGGCATCGCAGCCCGGTCTCATACCCGCATCCGGCGGGCGCGCGACGTCAATAGGGAGCCACTGCGGCTCCCCTCGCGCTTCAAATCCGCCGTCGCCTTTTCGCCGCGGCTGTTTGTTCGGGTCGAAAGCAATTAGGGAGCTTGGCGAGCCAGCGAGGAAACTTTTTTCAACCGGTCGCCCGCGCAGTTCGTCTAAAATTGTGGTTGACGATAAGGCTCTCCCCAACGATCCTGCGGTTTGGGTTTCGTCCTTCGAAATCGAGGAGTCTTATAAGGATGGTAGCGATCGGATTCAACTTCCTAAGCCGAAAGGGCGTCGGACGCCGCGCGATGGCGCTCTTTTGCCTTTGGGCGCTCGTTTGGTCGTCGGTGGCGAATGCGGCCTCGGTGCAAGTGAATGCGGCAGGGCGGAAGCCGTCCGCGAACGCCGATGATGAACTGATCATTCACGTGCTGAACCGTTTGGGATTCGGCCCGCGTCCGGGCGATGTCGAGCGCGTGCGCGCCATGGGCATCGAGCGTTACATCGAAGAGCAGCTTCATCCTGAACGGATAGATGATTCGGCGACAGAAGCTCGACTCCAGAATCTGCAAGCTCCGTTCATGGCGACGCGCGAACTCTTGGCCAAATATCCGAATCCCGGACAGTTGATCCGCGTGCTCGATCGGCAAGGGAAATTGCCGCCCGATCTTGCCACGCTCCGCGATGAGTACAAGAAGCAGAACGGCGTCGCCTCCTCGAGCGAAACTTCGAAATCGACTTCCGCCGCTGGACCAGCAAATAATTCGCCAAAGCCGACGGGCGATTCGACGGTGAATGGTGGTGAAAAGAGCAAACGCGAGTTCAGACGGGATTTGAGGCAGTACTTTATCGAGAACGGGCTGTTGCCGCCGCAGCGGATCACGCAGGAGATGCAGGCGCAGCGGATCATCCGCGCCGTTTACAGCGAACGACAACTGCAAGAGGTGATGGTCGATTTCTGGATGAATCACTTCAACGTCTACGCCGATAAGGGATTGACACGATGGTATCTGCCCGAATACGAGCGTGAGGTGATCCGACCGCATGCTTTAGGCAAATTCCGCGATCTGCTTGTGGCCACGGCGCAAAGCCCGGCGATGCTTTTCTATCTCGACAATTTCCAGAGCGTCAGCCCGAATGCGCCGCCGCCGCGTCGTCAAGCGCTTTCAAGCGGCGAGGCGATGCGGCTCGGTCGGTTAGGGCTCGGCGCCGCTATTGGGAGAGGGCGCAACCTCCCGCGTTTGATGGAGCGTCAGGCCGCCATTGAAGCGATGAGGGCGGCACAGGCTGAGAGGAAGGGTCAGCCTCAAATGCGCCCGTCGCCGGCGCGGCGGCGCGGGATCAACGAAAATTATGCGCGCGAGCTGATGGAGCTGCATACGCTCGGCGTCGATGGCGGCTACACGCAGAAAGATGTCCAAGAAGTGGCGCGTTGTTTTACGGGCTGGACCATCTTCGATCCTTACGCCCTGTCCGGGTGGATGGTTTCGGAGCAGGGTGAGCCGCTGGCGCAACGCATCGCGCAGATTCTGAACGAGCGGGCTGGGAAGTTCGTCTTCAACCCGCGCATGCATGATACGGGCGAAAAGGTCGTTTTGGGCCACAAGATCCCCGCTGGCGGCGGCATCGAGGATGGTTTGAAAGTGCTCGATATTTTGAGCCGCCATCCTTCGACGGCGCGTTTCATCGCGACGAAACTCTGTCGTCGTTTCGTCAGCGATGATCCGCCGCAGTCTCTGATCGATCGCGTCGCGCAAGTCTTTCTGAAGACAGACGGGGATATACGCGAAACGTTGCGCGCGATCTTCACTTCGCCGGAGTTCTATGCGCCAGAGGCCCGCCGCGCGAAGATCAAGACGCCGTTTGAGCTGGTCGTCAGCGCCATCCGAGCGCTCGGCGGAGATACCGACGGTGGTCCGGCGATCCACAACTGGATCGCCCGCATGGGTGAACCGCTCTACCTATATCAAGCTCCGAACGGCTATCCCGACAGAGCTGATTACTGGGTCAACACGGGCGCGTTGCTCGAACGCATCAACTTCGCCATCGCGCTCGCCCATAACCGCATTCCGGGAACCCGCGTCGATGTGACGAAGTTGGTGCCCGAGTTCGCAGCCAAGAACAGTCTGACCGCGGAAGACAGGCGGCGGATCTTCGATCGCTTCGTCACTCTCTTTCTCGACGAGAAGATCTCGCCGCAAGCGCGCGAACGCTTGATCGCGCAGCTTGACCCGGCAGCGCCACAAGCGATCGGAGCGCAAATGGAGAGAACGGCTGTTCGATCGGTCGGCTCGGAGACGAATGGATCAAATCCTGCGGTGAGAAACGGCGGGATGACGGGCGCGCGCGCGGAGATCGCCCGCATCGCCGCTCTGGTCCTCGGTTCGCCGGAATTCCAACGGCAGTGAAAGATCGTCAAGCTTAACGAGGTGAAGTCCTATGAACATGAATCGAAGGTTCTTCTTGAAATCGGGCAGCATCGCGCTAGCGAGCTTCGGTTTGATGAGTTCAGCCCCATCCTTCTTGCAACGCACCGTCGCACAAGCGTTGAGCGCGAGCGGCGGAAGGCGGAAGACTTTGATCGCCATCTTCCAGCGCGGCGCGGTGGACGGTTTGAATATGGTTGTGCCTTACGGCGAAAGCGCCTATTACGATTATCGTCCGAACATCGCCATCCCGAAACCGCGAAGCGAGGATGGCGCGATCGACCTCGACGGGTTCTTCGGCTTGCATCCGGCGCTAGCGCCGTTCGAGCCTTTGTGGCGCGAGCAACGCTTAGCCATCGTTCACGCGGTTGGCTCTCCAGATTCAACGCGCTCACACTTTGACGCGCAAGACTACATGGAGACGGGGACGCCGGGGCGCAAGGGGACGCCCGATGGATGGCTCAACCGTCTGTTGCAAGCGCACAATGATCCGCACGCTACGCCTTTCCGCGCCGTCGCGATGACGCCCAACATGCCGCGCATACTTCAGGGGCGTGCGCCGGCTTTGGCCATCCAGAATCTCTCGGACTTCACCATCCGCACGGGCGGTAATGCGGCGGCTGGTGTGCAAAACGGATTCGAAGCGCTCTATGAGCAGTTGACTAACGATCGTTTGTTGAGCGCAGCGGGCAAAGAGACTTTCGAGGCCATCAGCTTTTTGAAGCGCGTCAATCCGAATCAATACAAGCCAGCGAACGGAGCCGTCTACCCGCGCGGACGCTTCGGCGATGCGCTGCGCCAAATCGCGCAGTTGATCAAGTCCGGCGTCGGCCTCGAAGTCGCTTTTACCGATATCGGCGGTTGGGATACGCACGTCAACCAAGGAGGGGCGCGCGGACAACTCGCCGCGAGATTGGAGGAGTTCAGCCAAGGCATCGCCGCGCTGGTCGCCGACCTCGGGCCGCTCATGGACGATGTCGTCATCGTGACGATGTCGGAGTTCGGGCGCACGGCGCGCGAGAATGGCAACCGCGGCACGGATCACGGGCACGCCAACGCCATGTTCGTCATCGGCGGAGCGACGCGCGGCGGTCGCGTCTACTGCGATTGGCCCGGGTTGAAAAGCGATCAGCTCAATGAGGGGCGCGATCTGGCGCTGACGACCGATTTCCGCGACGTGTTCGGCGAACTGGCCCAGAAGCATCTCCGGGTCACGGATCTGCGAACGATCTTTCCCGGATACACGCCGGCGAAGTTCCGCGGCCTGCTCAGCTAAGCGAAAGCCTCTTTGTCGTCCACTTGAGGCGCAGGTAGTTCACCTGCGCTCATTTTTTCTCCTCTCATGCTTGCGGCACCAGATCGCAGAAATGGAAACCATCACGTTCGACGCGCTCGCCGATGGTGAAACGGATGGCTTCCGAGAAGAGCGGCCCGTCATAAACGAAAGTGTGGAACTCTCCGTTCTCCCCGCATGGGTCGATGCCTTCCGGTAGATCGCGCAGAAAGCTCTCATCGTACTCCCGTCCGGTAAAGTGCGCTTCGAGTTTGCTCGCGTCGGCGCAGACGACGACGGCGCGAAAGCCGAGCTTGAGGAAAAGATGGGCACACTCGCGCGTATCGCGTCTCCAGAGCGGGAAAAGGGCCTCTATTCCAAGCGGGGCGAGCATCCGTTCGCGATATGCGCGCACGTCTTCGAGGAAGAGGTCGCCGAACGCGATCCGCATCACGCCGCGCTCGCGCCACGAAAGGAGCGCTTCGGCCATCGCCGCTTCGTATGTCCGGTTGTCGGCTCCTTTGGGGATGAGGACGCGATCCAACGGCAATCTCAAGCTGGCGCTTTGCGCCTCGAGCAGTTCTTGCCGCACGCCGTGCATGCTGATGCGCGCGTAATCGCGCGTCACGGTCGTCAGCAACGAAACTATCTGAAACTCCTCTGAGCGGAGAAGCTCATGGAGCGCGAGGCAGGAATCTTTGCCCCCGCTCCAGGCCAAGATGATCTTTGAAGGTCCCGTCATGGCAGTCGATCTACGCGCCTTTTGGTTGGCGATGCGGATCGTTCGAACGAATGATCATCGTGCGCTCGTCTAAACGCATGCGCGTATCGTCGCCACGTTGTGGGCCGTTTGAACGAAAGATCATTGGGCGCCCCCTTCGCTGATGATGGCGACGGCGCGAAGCGGACCGCCGCTCCCGCCAGCGATCTTCATCGGCAGCGCGACGACGATGAACCCTTTGGTTGGCAATCGGTCGAGGTTGGCGAGATTCTCGAAGGCTGGCACGTTATGTTCGAACAGTATCCGATGGCTTTCGAAAAGCTGCGATTGGCCATAGTCTATGCTCGCCGTGTCGAGCCCGATCGCTTTGATCGATCGCTTGCTCGTCAACCAACGCGCCGCTTCAGGGGCAAGTCCGGGGAAGTGGAGCTTAGCGACCGCTTCGGGCCCACGTTCATCGGTTCCCAAGTAGCTCGTCCGGTCCGGCCAGCGTTTCCCGTAGCCGGTTCGCAAAAGGACGATCGCGCCATCAGGGATCCTTCCGTTACGTTGCTCCCATGCTTCGAAGTCGGAGATGTTCACTTGATAATCCGGATTGGCGGCGCATTTATCGCTCACGTCCACGACGATCGCTCGCCCGATCAACTGTTCGATCGGGATGCGATCTACGGTGTTGCCGTTCGGCGCGAAGTGTTTTGGCGCATCGATATGCGTGCCGCCGTGTTCGGCAGTGCAGAAGTTGTTCGCGGCGTAATAGTAGCCTTTATCGGTGAAACCGTCCGAGACCTTTTCAAGTCTGAACGGTTCAGCGGTGGGCCAAAAGATCGTTTGCTCATCGTATGGGTGTGAAAGATCGATCATCGTCCCGCTGAACGCCGCAGATGGCGCGTGGCTCGATTTCGCGCAAGAGACGAAGAGGCACAGAGCGAAAGGCAGAAGGCGACGCATGTTCGATCTCCTTTCTTGGGCCGATGGGATCTTCGCTCTGGATATTACTCGCCGACGGGCCGAGCTGCAATGCTTTCGCCAGTCGGACGGATATGGATCGAAATCTTGATCCGAGAGATCGGTCATGAGCTTGCGCTTTTGTCATCTCGAGCCACGCAAAAATCACAAAGGGCATCTTGGACTCGGATCGCGCTCGGGTGCTACATTATGGGCGAAATCGTCCGACGAACGTTTCGTAAGGGGGGAAGAAGCGGTGTCAGCGCAGCAAGCGGAGAAATCGAGCATGCCTCGGCGTTATCAACTCTTCATCGGCGGTCAATGGGTCGACGCCGAGTCGGGAAAGACTTTCAACTCGATCAATCCAGCGACGGGAGAGGTTCTGGCCGAAGTGGCCGAAGCTGATAAGGCCGATATCGACAAGGCGGTCGAAGCGGCGCGGCGCGCTTTCGAAGGCAGGTGGTCCAAAGTGAGCGCGCGCGATCGCGGGCGGCTGCTTTACAAGCTGGCCCAGTTGATCGACGCACGGGCGAAGGAGTTGGCCGCGCTCGAAACGGCGGATAACGGCAAACCGATCCGCGAATCGCTCTATGTCGATCTGCCCGAGGTCGTCGAGCATTTCGAGTACTTTGCTGGGATGGCGACGAAGATCGAGGGCGAAACGATCCCCGTTCCGGGGCGCTTGTTCAATTACACGGTGCGCGAACCGGTCGGCGTCTGCGGCGCGATCATCCCCTGGAATTATCCGCTCGTGATGGCGGCTTGGAAGCTCGCCCCGGCGCTGGCGGCAGGCAACACGGTCGTGCTCAAGCCTGCGGAGCAGACGCCCGTGACGGCTTTGGAACTAGGCAGATTGATCCAAGAGGCTGGATTCCCCGATGGCGTCGTCAATATCGTCCCCGGTTTCGGCGAGACGGCGGGAGCTGCGCTCGCGTCGCATCCCGGCATCGACAAGATCGCTTTCACCGGATCGACCGAAGTCGGGAAGAAGATCGCGCGCGCGGCGGCTGAGAATTTGACCAAAGTCTCACTGGAGCTCGGCGGCAAATCTCCCAACATCATCTTCGCCGATGCCGATCTCGAACAGGCCGTCAACGGCGCTTTGATGGGCATCTTCTTCAATCAAGGACAAGTGTGCACGGCTGGGTCGCGCATCTTCGTCGATGAGAGGATCAAGGACGATTTCCTCGCGCAGTTTCGTGAGCGCGCCGAGCGAATCCGCCTCGGCGATCCGATGGACAAACAGACGCAGATGGGGCCGCAGGTCTCTGAAGAGCAGTTGAAGAAGGTGAAATACTATGTGCATCTGGCGCACGAAGAGGGGGCAACCTTGGTCACTGGCGGGGAACAACCGCAACTCGAAGGCGCGCTCGCGCGCGGCTACTTCTTCCGCCCGACGATTTTCGCCGACGTGAAGAATGAGATGCGCGTCGCACAGGAAGAGATCTTCGGCCCGGTCGCCGCCGTCATCACCTTCAAGGACGAGGAGGAGCTAATCGAACAAGCTAACCGGACCATCTATGGCCTCTCGGCGGGCGTCTGGACGCGCGACATCGTGCGCGCGCATCGTCTGGCGCGCGAAATCCGCGCGGGCGTCGTCTGGATAAACACCTACAATATCTTCAACGCCGCTTCGCCCTTCGGTGGATACAAGCAATCCGGGTATGGGCGCGAAATGGGCAAACACGCCATAGAACTGTACACACAGGTTAAAAGCGTGTGGATCGATCTGTCGGGAAGACCGCTTGGCTGGTACAGTCGGTAGGCGAGAGGAAGTCTTGGCTGGTTCGGCAACGAAATGCGTGAGGCCGTTCATCACAGACGTGAAATCTTCTCTCCCCCGATCGAGTCCTACGAGCAGAACTTTGGAGGTCGAGGAGAAGATTCATGATCAAGCATTGGAAGACCATCGCTTTCTCGTTCGTCATCGCATCCGTGCTCTTACTGACCGCTTGCCCGAATCGCACGACGATCGCTAAGATCAACGCCGATCCCGGGCGTTATCAGAATAAGGAGGTGGCGATCGCCGGCACCGTAACGAACAGTTACGGCGCTTTAGGGATGGGCGTCTACGAACTCGACGACGGCACTGGGCGAATGTGGGTCGTCACGCGACGCGGCGTGCCCGCGCGCGGCGCGCGCGTCGGAGCCGAAGGGCGAATACAAAACGGTTTCAGCTTCGGTGGGCGAAATTTCGGCACCATCCTCGAGGAGAGCAAGCGGAGATCGGGTTAGGCGATCCCGTGGCATAGAGATTGCCAGTCACTCTTTCCAGCAACTGGCGAGGGGGCGCGCAAGGGTGATGTCGGTCGCGGCAGAAAGAAGATTAATCGAGAACCTCGATCAACAATTCGCGCGGCTGCATGAGAGCACTTGCGCGCTCACCCGCCTGATCCCCAAGGAGAAGCTCTACTGGCAACCGCGTGCGGCGCAGTGGTTCCCCGTCTATTCCTGCGGTGAACATATTTTGCGCAGCGCCGCGGCCATCGAACAGACTTTCGGCGGCATTACGGCGAATCTTTGGGATGATCCATTCGAATGGACGCTGCCGGAGAATCTTCCGACGCCGGAAAGCGTCATCGAATACCTCGTGGAAGTCGAAGAGACGAGGAGGCGAGGATTCGCTTCCTTCCGTTCCGATGAGGATCTCTTCCGTCAAATAGCGGTCCCTTCCGGACAGTTGCAACCGCTGCTTGCGCTCTTGACCGAAACATTGATGCGCGCGGCCCACCATCAGGGCCGGGCATTTGCCACCTTCAGGCTCTTCTCCGATGAGCGCCTCCCTCGTATCTGATTGCGCCTATGTGACCGCATGAGGACAACGCTGTCGCATCTTGTTAACATTCAGAATCGTAATTTTTAGGAGTATAGTGTGAGACAGACATTGCGTCTGAATATGACTTGGGCGCCCAACGTCGAGACCCGCGTTCGGCGCACTGGGAGGATAAAGATGTTTTGCCCGCGCTGTGGTCAGCCGTTCAACGACGAGGGCCATTTCTGTTCTCGGTGTGGCTTCCTTTTGGATGGGGTGCGTTTGCTGTTGGCCGACGATGGGGCGCTCCCCATACTGCAGGAATCGCCGCGCCGACGCGGCGTGCGGCATGGGGCGATCGTCATGCTGAGCGGATGCGTGATCACGCCTTTGCTCGCGGTCCTAAATGAATTGATGGCCCTGCCGGATGCATTGGTCGCTTTCGCCGCCGTCATCTTCTTCGTCGGCGGTTTGATGAGGATCCTCTACGCGCTCGCCTTCGAACCCGGAGGCTTGCGTTTGCCATCGGCGAAGACGCCCGTCATCTCGTCGCCCCCTGATGGGGCGCTGAGCAACAGATTGCCCGCCCATCCGCCGAGCGTCACCGACAAAACGACGAAACTATTCGGCGGAAGCGAAGTGGAGCGCATTGGGAGAAGAGATTGAAGTGGGCGGATGTTTGCCTGAACAAACATCCGCCGTGGAATTCAAGCGCGGTCCTGTACGACGTTCAGACCTGCTCGACGGGCACAGTGCGCGCAACAGTAGAAAGCGTCGCCGATCTCCACGCCATGGCCGACGATCTTGCACCCGCAATGTTCGCAAGTCGGGGCCAAAGCGTGGATCGCACACTCGAAGCTATCGAAGGTGTGCGTGCGACCGCGCATGATCACTTGGAAGGTTTTGTCGTAGTCATTACCGCAGACTTCGCATTGCGCCATCTTCATACCTCCCGCTTCAGTCATCCTGTAGCCGTGCTCTTGGCTTGCTCTTCGAGTTGGCGTGAAAGCAGTTGGATCGCGCGTTTGGCGATTCGCTTGTTCTGATCGCAGACCTCGTGGAAAAACTGCACGAGCTCCTGATCGTTGCTCTTCTCCGCATCGCGAACGTACTGCTCGTAAGTCTCAGCGCCTTGTAGCGCGTGGTAGATAATGCTCACGAGGTTATAGACGGTATCCTTCGTCCCTGTGCTGGCAGACATCTCTCTTTGCCCTCCCTTTCAGAGATCTTCCTTACGAATCCAGGGGGACTGAGAAGAAACGGGTCTGACTGAGAGGTGATCTTACGCCATATGCGCCGTGCAAAGATCGCGTGCGCTTGATGCATGATAGCACTGGAAGGGGAGGAAAGCGATAGGAATTGGCGTCGCCGACCAATTGGTGCCGAGGGCGGGATTCGAACCCGCAAGGCCTTTCGGCCAACGGATTTTCTTACCACTACGGCTTTCGCCGCCCGCGCCCAAGCGCGGTTTGTGGTCTGGACGATGCCTTCTCCATGCATCGCACGCGCGATGTTTAGGAGGGAGCCGTCTCGTCTCTACACTTTGTTGGGTTCGATCGAACCCAACCTTAGCTCGGCGTTGCCATCAGCGCAAGCTGAGAAGGTTTCGCCGACTTTGACTCCATTCACCCCGGAGTTTCCTGCCGAAGTGCTCAAATTGACTTCAAGTCCGTCGCGTATGCCATTTCCGCCACCCCGGCACCGTTGGCAGATGATACCACGCAACCGGTTCGGGGCCAAAAAGCATGGACGCCGTGAACGCTCACTGTCGGGAAGACAAGCCCATAAGGCCAATTTTCGGCCTCTGTCCGGGGGGAAGGCGTGAGGGCGACGGCCTAGACGAAAGCTCGATTTAGATGAAACGCATTTCTTGACAAAATAACCGTTTAGACTTAATCTAATTTACGTGCCACGCAATGATAAACAAGTTCGTCTTTGGGTTGAAGGGCAGTTGCGCGCGGCGGGTTTGAAGGTGACGCCGCAGCGCTACGCCGTGCTCGATTATTTGTGGAGCAATCGGACGCATCCGACCGCCGAGGAGATCGAGGCGGCGGTCAATCAGCGGTTTCCGTGTGCGTCGCGGGCGACCGTCTACAACACGTTGCATGCGTTGCACGAGGCTGGGCTGGTGCAAGAGCTGTATGGGCAGGGCGGGGTGACGCGGTATGACATCAAGGTTGAGCCGCATCACCACTTCATCTGCCGCCGATGCGGTTTAATTGAGGATGTCAAGGTCGAGCGTCTTAGCGTGAAGGCGCGTTTGCCGCTTCAGAGCGGGCATCGGGTCGAAGAGCTCGATGTGGTGATTCGCGGCCTTTGCGCTAAGTGTCGCAAGATCGCCGAGGGGTAAAGATCGCGAGTGTGAGTGTTATGGCTCGCAAGAAACGGTTCGAGGAAACGAGAGGACCAGTAGAGATGGCGCAACCTGTTTCGACTCTAACGCTGAATGAACGTTCGACTGGTAATAACGGCGCGTCCAGCGTGATGGGGGAGAAGGAGATCTTCCATCATCACATTCAGCGTGCCGGTTTGAAGCGCACCGCGCAGCGTGATCTGATCTTGGATGTCTTTCTTGGCACGGACGAGCATCTATCGAGCGAGGATCTATATCGTCTCGTGCAAGAGAAGGATCCGACCATCGGGCAGACAACCGTTTATCGCACGTTGAAGTTGATGACCGAGGCCGGGATCGCGCGCGAGGTGCGTTTCGGTGACGGCAAAACGCGCTATGAGCGTAACTCCAAACTTCCGCATCACCATCACATGATCTGCGTCGAGTGTGGTCACACGATCGAATTCCTCTCTTCGGAATTAGAGGCGATTCAGAACGAGATCGCAGCCAAGTACCGTTTCGAGCCGAAGCAGCACTCGTTGCGCATCTTCGGTCTGTGTGCCGACTGTCGCGACCGCGCGCCAGCGCGACATAATTTGGAGACGGTCGAGCCGCGTGTGCGTCTGTCACTGGCTCGCGCGCATAAGTGATGTAATCTTAACTGTTCGTCGAAGTTCGAAAGCCCCACTGTGGCCCAACAACGCGGAAACCATTAGTGTGATGTAATCTTAACTGTTCGTCGAAGTTCGAAAGGGCGAAGGATCATCCTCTCGCCCTTTCGAACTTTTAAGGTCTCGATCGCTCCTCGCCTTCGAATGCTTCATCCCCTTCGGTTGTCGGGCTTAAAGCCGCTCTCTATGGAGAGAGCTTGCTGCCAATATTCTTCTCACGCGAGGGGATCTCAAGCCGCGATCTAGTCCGCTTAAGATACTACCGCCAGATATGTGAAGTCTTCGTGCTAATCTCTTGAGCCTGTAAGGAACCACTACGCCGCAGTGCGATTGATGAAGGAAGTTTGCGCGCTAATCTTCCGAGCTTCGTCTCGGTTGAAAAAAGCGCCGTTTGAGTGTACTTTGCCCTTAAAGCGAAGAGAGCGGATTGCGATGAGCGTCTATTTGCGATATGAGCCTGATGGGTTGAGCGGGGTGATCCCTGAGGGCAGCTATCTTTGGGAGGCGACAAGGCGCTTGGGCGCGCGGCTGCGTGCCGAATGTGGTGGGCGTGGGCGATGCGATTCTTGCGCGGTCATCGTCGAGGCGGGCCTCGAACTATTATCTGCGCCGACGATGGTTGAGCGCGAGCGCCTGACAAACGAGCAGTTATCTGCCGGATGGCGTCTTGCATGTCAAACGCTGATCGAGCGCGGCGGTGAGTTGGTCGTCAGAGAAGCGATGGCGGAAGAGAAGCGCGATCGGAAGGATGAGGAGGAGCCGATGGAGCGTCTGCGTCGTGAGTTTTTGCAGATGCCGCTTGAGCGCAAGCTCGCAGCGCTCCTCGAATTCGAAGCCATCACAGTATATCAAGCGCTCGGCGTGCTGTCGCGGTTGCCTTCTAAGGCTGGTGAGAAGCTGTTAGATTGGGTTGCGGCTCGTGGACGCGCGTTGGAAGAACGGCAACGTCAAGATCGTCGAGCTGCGGGACGCCAGCGTTCAAAGGAGTAGATGAAGTGGCCATGGTGAGACAGATCTTCAACTCTCGTGCTCAGTCTTGCGGGGATATATGAGGCGCTTCATGATGTTCCACAGGCTCTAGGGAGCCGATCTCAGGCTTTCGGCCTTCAGGGCTTTTGAGGCTTAACTTGTGCTCATCATTGGTGCCGGCATCGGGGCAGCGCAGGCAGTGAAGAGCATTTGGAGATCATCTCGGATGGTCAGGAATGCGGCAAGTACGAGTTGGGCATAAGATCGGCGCCGATTTGGAGATTATCTCGGATGGTCAGGAATCCCGTGTGTCTGTTATTCCCGTTTTTACTCAGCGCGCAGTTGATGTTTTGGGCATGTCCGAGTCGACCTGCGACCAGCGAGCGGGCTAGCGAGCCTTCCGCTGGGGCGGCGAGGAGCGAGGTTGACACCGGGTTCGATGGTGATCGGGCCTTCGCCCATGTCAGCAGGCTGGTCTCTTTCGGACCGCGACCCGCGGGATCGGCGGAGTTGGCTAAAGCGCGCGATTACATCATTGGTGAACTCCGTTCCTATGGGTTGAAGGTGAGGACCGATGAGTTCACCGCCCAGACTCCGCTCGGGCCGCGCCGAATGGTCAACATCATCGCTGAGTTGGATGGGCAATCGCGCGATGCGATCATCATCGCGAGCCACTACGACACGAAGTATTACCAGAAGTTCCGATTCGTCGGTGCCAACGATGGCGGCTCTTCCACCGGGGCGGTGATGGAGATCGCGCGCGTCATGGCGGCGAAGCGCGAGCGGCCACCTTTCAGCTATTGGTTCGTTTTCTTCGATGGAGAGGAAGCTTTCTGCGAAGGGTGGACCGATTGCGGCACCTCGGACGATCCGGACAACACTTATGGCAGCCGCCATTTCGTCGCGCAGCTCATCGATCATGGAGAGTTGAAGCGCGTCCGTGCTCTCATCCTGCTCGATCTGGTCGGTTATAAGAATTTGGAGTTGGCGCGCGATACGCTGAGCACGAAGTGGCTGGTCGATGCGATTTGGCAGACGGCGCGTGAACTCGGTTATGGGGCGTACTTTGTCGAGAGCGAAGAGGGTGTCGGCGGGGACGACCATCTCCCGTTCTTGCGGGCCGGCATCGAGGCGGTCGATCTCATACAGCTTAACTCCTATCCGCACTGGCACACGCCGGAAGATACGCTTGATAAAATCTCGCCGCGGAGTTTGAAGATCGTCGGCGATACGGTGCTGGCGAGTCTGCCTCGCATCGAAGAACGTTTGCGAAATCGCCGCGCGCCGTAAGCGCGGCATGAGGGAGGTTGTCATGCTGTCGGCATCGGATGTGCTTGTGCCTGTAGATTTCTCACCCTGCTCAGTAAATGCGATCCGCGCCGCCGTCGAGATAGTCAAACCGCGCGGAGATATCACGCTACTTCATGTCATCGATGAGTCTTTCATCAAAGAGGCGGTGACGGCCGGTTTCGGCTCAGCGGAGGAGATCACTGCCAAGCTGCGCGAGCGGGCCGAGAACGACTTCATCGCCGCTTTGGAGGGGATTGAGACCGAGGGCGTGAGCATCGAGAAGATGGTTGTCGTCGGGACTCCTTTCGTCGAGATCCTGAAGATCGCCCGTGATCTGGATTTGCCGATGATCGTCATGGGGGTGCGCGGGCGCTCGACTCCGCCCGCCGAGGTCCTTTTCGGTTCGACGGCGGAGAAGGTTCTGCGCGGTGCTCGCGTGCCGGTGCTCTGCATCCCGTTCTGATCTTCGCTGTGAGGCGCTAAGTTGCCCAGCCTTGGCAGTTCAGTGGGGCGACCTCAAAGGATGCTCGCAAGCGCTGGACCGATATCATCCGATCTGATTTGAAGGAGTGAAAGATGGAGCGGGCTTTTCGGCGAGGATGTCGAGATCTCCTTCTAAGTCGCGGTTGGCTTATTAGCCTCCTGTTCTTATCGTCTGTGATGAGTCAATCTCTCGTTGAGCGCAAAGCTCCGGTGACGCCCATGGAACCGAGCTCGTTCAAGATGCACGGGGTCGAGATAGTCGATCCTTATCTATGGCTCGAAGATGGCGAGTCGGGGCGCGTGCGGCGCTGGACCGAAGAGCAGAACGCCTGGACGCGCGCGCATCTAGACGCGCTCCCGAAGCGCGAGGAGATCAAGCGCCGGCTCGGCGAACTGCTCTCGATTGGTAACATCAGTCCTCCCGTCCCGCGCAAAGGGCGCTACTTTTACACGCGGCGAGAGGGGCAGCAGAATCAACCGATATTGTACGTGCGCGATGGGCTACATGGTCGGGATCGCGTTCTGATCGATCCGAACGGGCTCTCGCCGGATGGGACGGTCGCTCTAGATTGGTGGTATCCGTCGCCGGACGGAAAATTGCTCGCTTATGGGCTTTCGAGGAATGGGGATGAGCGTTCGACCCTTTACATCCTCGACGTCGACACGGGGCGGAATTTGACCGAGGCAATCCCGAATACGCGCGCTGCATCGGTAGCGTGGTTGCCCGATTCATCAGGCTTCTTTTACACGCGCTTCCCCGCTCCCGGATCGGTGCCGAAAGGTGAGGAGAATTATCACCGGCGCGTCTTCTTGCACAAACTCGGGACCGATCCGACAAAGGACGAGGAGATCTATCGGCGCGAGGAGCGACCTTCGGAGTGGCCCAGTGTTGAATTATCGCGCGATGGGCGTTGGTTGCTCATTTCGGTCGGGCGCGGTTGGGCGGCGAACGACCTTTACATACGCGATCTGCGCCGGGAGGATGCGCGGCTTATTCCCGTTGCCGAAGGTCGTGAGGCCATCTTCGATGGAGCCGTCATCGGAGATAAGTTGTACATTCGCACGACCGAAGGCGCGCCGCACGGGCGGATCCTCGTCGTCGATGCGGCCAACCCACGCCGCGACGCTTGGCGTGAAGTGGTACCTGAATCCGCTGCTGCGACGATCGAGAGCTTTGCGATCATCGGCGGGAAGATCTTCGTCAACAGGTTGGAGCGGGCTTCGTCGCGCCTCAGCGTCTATACGCTCGATGGCAAGCTCGAGGACGAATTGAAGCTGCCGACTCTCGGCTCGATAGGCGGCGTCACGGGGGAAGAGGATGGGACGGAAGCCTTCTTCGGTTTCTCATCCTTCGCTTTTCCGCCGACCGTCTATCGCTACGATCTGAGAGGGAAGCGGACCGACAGATGGGAGAGCGTCGAGGCGCCGGGAGTCGATCCGCGATCGGTCGAGGTAAAGCAAGTCTTCTATCCGTCGAAGGATGGGACGCGCGTTTCGCTATTTTTGGTCTACCGCAAGGATCTGCGGTTCGATGGTGATCGTCCGACGCTGCTTTACGGTTATGGCGGGTTCAATATCTCGCTCACGCCCTCATTCAATCGTGGGCTCTACCTTTGGCTCGAGCATGGCGGCGTCTATGCGGTGGCCAATCTGCGCGGCGGTGGGGAATATGGCGAAGAGTGGCATCGCGCGGGGATGCTCGAACGGAAGCAGAACGTGTTCGACGATTTCATCGCGGCGGCGGAACACTTGATTCGCGAGCGCGTGACCAATCCGAAGCGGCTAGCCATTCAAGGCGGGTCGAACGGCGGATTGTTGGTCGCTGCCGCGTTGACGCAAAGACCGGATCTGTTCCGCGCGGTCGTATGTCAAGTGCCGTTGACCGACATGTTGCGTTATCATCGGTTCTTGATCGCCAAGCTTTGGATACCAGAGTACGGTTCAGCCGACGACCCGCAGCAGTTCAAATACCTATACGCCTACTCGCCATATCATCGCGTGCGCAAAGGGGAGAGATATCCGGCGACGCTGATCACGACGGCGGAGTCCGATACGCGCGTCGATCCGCTGCATGCGCGGAAGTTCGCGGCGGCGCTGCAAGCGGCGAACGCTTCGGAGAATCCGATCTTGCTGCGCGTGGAGACGAAGGCTGGACACGGGGCGGGTAAGCCTTTGAGCAAGCAGCTTGAAGAGGCGACCGACATCTGGAGTTTCCTCTTCTGGCGGCTCGGCCTCAGTTTCTGACGGCGGAGTCTCGTCTTGAGCAGCCGCGAGATGTGTGCGCATAAGCGGCGCGAGAGGGTTTAGAGGTCGCGTGTCCCGTATGAGGTGCGAGATGAAAAGGATCGCTGTCATCCCCGGAGACGGCATTGGACCAGAAGTGATCGCTGAAGCTGTGCGCGTGCTCGCTTGCGTGCAGCAGAAGTATGGCATCGCCTTCCAATTCGAGCATTTCGATTGGGGCGCGGAACGATTCTTGCGCGAAGGCGTGACGCTTCCAGATGGCGCGCTTCAAACGCTCGCGCGCGATTTCGATGCGATTTTCGTCGGAGCTTTCGGCGATCCGCGCGTCCCATCGAACAAGCACGCTGAAGATATCTTGCTGGGGATGCGGCGCGGGCTCGACCTATACATCAACTTGCGTCCGGTGCGTTTGCTTCATGAACGCTTGACGCCGCTCAAAAACAGAAGCGAGCGGGAGATAGATTTCGTCGTCTTTCGTGAAAACACCGAAGGGGCATATTGTGGCGCGGGCGGCTTCTTGAAGAAGGGGACGGCGGACGAGATCGCCACTCAAGAGGAGATAAACACGCGCCGCGGCGTCGAGCGGATCATCGTCGCCGCTTTCGAATATGCGCGCAGGCGGGGGCGCAAGCGCGTGACCATGGCCGACAAATCGAACGTGCAGCGCTTCGGCGGCGACCTGTGGCAACGGACGTTCCGCGAGGTCGCCGCTCGTTATCCGGAGATCGAGGCCGAGCATCAGTACGTCGATGCGATGGCGATGTTCTTTGTGCTCGATCCCAGCCGCTACGAAGTCATCGTGACGAACAATCTATTCGGTGACATCTTGACCGATCTCGGGGCGGGCATCGTTGGCGGATTGGGCGTCGCCGCTTCGGCGAACATTCATCCGGGGCGTGTCTCGTTATTCGAGCCCGTGCATGGGAGCGCGCCGCCTCTTGCAGGAAGGGGGATCGCCAATCCGATCGGAGCTATTCTCACCGCAGCGATGATGCTAGAATACTTGGGGTTCGACCACGCGGCGGGTGCGGTCGAACGGGCCGTCCGCGAGAGCATCGCTGTGGGCGAGGTGACGCGCGATTTGGGCGGCACCCTCTCAACCAGAGAGGCGGGTGAGGCTATTTGCCAGCGCATCTTGCGCGATTGATCTGGAACGTTGCAGAAGATCGATCGTCGCGCATAACGGGTCCCCGGCTGAATCGAGGAAGTCGCGTTATGAGCAACAAGGGGAGGGATTCGGCGCAGAGGTTTCTCGCCATCGTCGTCATCATCGCGATGATGATGACGATGAGCATCCCTGCGCCAGTGGTGGTCTTCTTTGCGATCGTCATCTACTTCGTCTGGCGGGCCGTCGAACGCTCGGAGCAGCAGCAGATCGAAGGCATCTTCCAGTTCTACGTTCTCGCCAACGAGATCTTGCGCGATGAGGATCGCCGGTGGTTCGGTTATGAGATCGTTGAAGTCATCGATCGCGGTGAGGAGATCTTACGCATGATGAAGGATCCGCCGCCGCTCGTCTACTTCGCGCTCGGCGCCTTGTACAAGCGGGCGGGGAACATGAGCGCGGCAGCGGATTATCTCTCCTACGTGTTCGAGAGCGAATCTGCTGACGAGAGTCGAATCACCGTCCCTTCGCCGGAGTTGCGCTATTACGTCAAGACGCTTCGTCGGCTTGAGCGCGAGCCAGCGGAAAAGCCGCAGATCATGGCGGCGGTGAGAAGTTTGGAGCGGATGAGGCAGACGCGCGGCGCGCGCTTGCTCGCTGAGGCGCGTGAGGGGTTGTCGGAAGCGAAAAGGGCGATCACAGCGCGCGCAAGCCGTGCGCTTCTCGAAGAGCCGAAGAAGCCGCACCCTGAAGCGCTCGAAACGGCCGAGAGCGCGCATAGAGAGCCAGCGCCTCCGCCGCCGATCTCTGAGCTTCTGCGCGACATGTATGACGAAGATCAGAAGAGCGTCTAGCTCATCTCAGCGATCACTGGCACGGATCGCAACTCTCTTTCATGTTGACTGCTGAGATCATCGCCATCGGTTCGGAACTTCTCACGCCCGAGCGTGCGGATACGAACAGCCTGTGGCTCACCGAAAAGCTCAATCAGCTTGGCATCGAAGTCAAACTCAAAACGATCGTCGGCGATGATGATGCGCGACTCGAAGGCGCGATCCGCGATGCGTTGAAGCGTTCGCGCGTCGTCATCGCGACAGGCGGACTCGGTCCAACCGAGGACGACATTACGCGCAAAGCGGCGGCGCGCGCGCTCGGTCGCCGCCTCATCCTCGATGATCGCGTGTTGGAAGCGATCCGCGAGCGTTTCAATCGTCTGGGGCGCGAGATGCCAGAGATCAATGCGCGGCAGGCGATGGTGATCGAAGGGGCTGAGGTCCTGCCCAATCCGCACGGCACGGCGCCGGGATTATACGTCGAGCATGAGGGACGCTCCGTCATCTTGCTCCCCGGCCCTCCGCGCGAGATGCAGCCGATGTTCGAAACCTATGTCAGGCCGAAGCTCGAAGCGAGAGCCGGCAATACGCGCGTCGTCCGCCGCATCCTGCGCGTCGTCGGGTTGGGAGAGTCGGCTGTCGATGAGCGCATCGCCCCAGTCTACACGCGATACAAGAACCCGACGACGACCATCCTTTTCAATCGCGCTGAGGTCGAGATACATCTGACGGCTCGTGCGGCGACGGAGAGAGAGGCGGAACTGCTACTCGATGGTCTGGCCGGTCAACTCGAAGAACGGCTCGGTGACGCCATCTTCGCCTTCCGTGGCGAGACGATGGAAGAGGTCGTCGGACTCAGGCTCGCCGTTGGAGGGTATACGTTGGCTGTGGCCGAAAGCTGTACGGGCGGTCTGATCGCGCAGCGGCTCACGGATGTTCCGGGCGCATCTGCTTATTTCATCGAAGGCGTCGTCGCGTACTCGAATGAGGCGAAGATCAGGACTCTCGGCGTGCCGCGCGAGTTGATCGAAAGATGCGGCGCGGTGAGCGCGCCGGTGGCGGAGGCGATGGCCGAAGGCGTGCGGCGGCGCGCTGGAACCGATTTCGGCTTGGCGGTTACGGGTATCGCTGGGCCGAGCGGCGGGACGGAGGATAAGCCGGTCGGATTGGTCTTCGTCGCATTGGCCGATGATGCTCATACGGAACATCGTCGATTGATGCTCACGGGCGATCGCCAACTCATACGTTGGCGCGCTTCGCAGGCCGCGCTCGATCTCTTGCGTCGCCGCTTGATTTGAGTCACTACACCGATGTGGTCGCCGGTGAATCGGCGCTCATCCGCCCTCTTTGAGCCTTTTGCTGAGTCTGTGGCGCCAATCGGGCGAAAGCGCCGGACACGAAGCGAGTCTGATCAAACACCCTTTATCGTCGTTCTGCTTGTACATGACGGCGTTAGCTAGCGCGACGGTAAGATCCGGGTATGGGCGTTCGAGCAGAGCTAATCGCTGGCCCGGTTCGATGACGCCTTCGGCGAGCACGCGTAGATACCACCCTGTCCTCCCCTTCCGGGCGGCCAGTTGGGCCAGTCCTTCCACTTTGTGAAGGCGCTCCAATTTCCAACAGGGTTGACGCGGTTGCGAGACTTGGACCACCGCGTCGCCGATGCGATAAATGTCGCCGATACAGGTTTCGGCTTCAGTCGCGCCTGCGATCGTGAGGTTCTCGCCGAAAGCCCCGTATGTGAGGTCCGGGCGACCGATTTCGCCGCGCCATGAATGATAATGGGATGACGCATAGACGAGCGCCGCGCGTTCGCATCCGCCGTGATGGACGGAATCGGCGTGCTCATCGCCGTCGAGCCCTTCAAATCCGAGTCGAATCGGGCCGGACACTGCCTCTTTGACGATGGCGCTCGCCCATGACTGGGCCTTCGGATTCGATGCGAAGAACGACCTTACCTTACCGACTTGTATTGAGAGGATCACAGGTGTCATGAGAGTAGCTGCGTGTAGATGAATCCTCCGAAGATCAGCAGTATGCCGGCAAGTTCGCCGATGATCAGAAGATAGATCCCCCACGTCGTGATGAAATTACGTTCGCGAAACTGATTCTCGGTCTGGTTCTGCCATCCGAGTTGGATATAGCGTGCGATCGAGGCCGCAAAGAAGAAGAGCGGGACGCTCGCCGACAGGATTTGAATCTTGAGGGAGAATGGACTGTACTCGAGCAGCTTCGCCATGACGAGCGCGGCGAAGCTGTAAAGGAACGATGCGCGATGGGCGATATCGACATACACTGGGGCGCGGTGGTCAGGGCGCGCCATCATGCGCTCGTATTTCCAAATGCCGGTCAATAATCCCGCCGTCAGGAAGAGACCAGAAGCGAACAAGCACAGGTTGATCGCCATCATGTGCTGAGATCTTAACTTTTGCGCTCCGCTGTGCCAAGCGCCTGAGCGCATTCGCGCGAAGGACCGAACGCCATCCGCTGGCGAAGTCGTGATGAAGCCCAAGGGGGCTCTGAGCCCACGTTGAAGACCGCTGCGATTATGGTTGGTTCGTATTGCCTCGATTGGATGGCGAAGCTCTGGGCCCACGTTGGAGACCGCTGCGATATCTCATTTCAGGCGCGCATCTTTCGGCGAAATTATTTTTTGAACGTCTTTCGGTCGATCTGCGTTATCGAGCCAAACCGAACCTCAGCTCGGCTCGCAAAGTCGAGGGCGGACGGTTAAGGTTGACGGCTGCGCTGAATCTCGATCGGTTCGAGGCCGCTCGCTTTTCGGCTTGAGCGGTTTTGTTGTCGCTTGGCGCTCTTGCTATAGTCGTTCGTCGGTTGGAATGAAGGCGCTTCTTATCATCATCTCGTATCTGCTCGGCTCGATACCGTTCGGTTATCTGATCGTGCGGCATGTGAGCGGCGATGACGTGCGGCGGAGCGGATCGGGCGGCACGGGGGCGACCAATGTGGCGCGTCGCGCGGGGAAGGGGGCTGGATTTTTGACTCTTGCGCTCGATGCGGCAAAGGGCGCGGCGGCCGTCGCGGTCGCGCGATCCATCTTGTCGCGCGGCGGTGAGGTGGATTGGGGCGTGGCGATGGCGAGCATCGCCGTCGTCATCGGCCACATCTTTCCTCTTTGGTTAGGCTTTCGTGGGGGCAAAGGCGTAGCGACGGGCTTGGGAGTGCTGCTCGTCCTATCGCCGATGGCGGTGCTCGTGCTTGCGCCGATCTTCGTCATCATCGTTTGGTTGACGCGCTACGTGTCGCTTGGTTCGATCACCGCTGCTGTGCTTTTGCCGTTCGTCATCTGGCTCTTGAACAGTGAAACGGCGCGTCCCATTCCGCTCTTGACGGCGGCGAGTATCATCAGCGCAGTCGTCATCCTGAGGCATTGGGGAAATATCGTGCGATTGCTTCGGCGGACCGAAAACAAGCTCATTTGGCGATGATCGAAAGTCGGCGCGCAGTGATCCGTCAGAGTCGCGGGCGGCTTCGACGCTGATCTCAGCGGGGTTCGAGTAGATTCTAAGATGCGGATTGCCGAAGAGGATAAGGGAGATTCTGGAGTCGGCGAAGAGTTCGAGTAGATTCCAAGATGCGGATTGCCATCGTCGGGGCGGGCAGTTGGGGAACGGCGCTCAGCATCATAGCTGCGCATAAGGGGCACACCGTTCGCCTTTGGGCGCGGCGCGCGGAGTTGGCCGAACGGCTCAACCTCGAGCGCGAGAACGGCGACTACTTGCCGCAGCAAAAGTTGCCGGAAGAAGTTCAAGCGACAGCCTCGCTTGCTGAGGCGACGCGCGGGGCTGAAATCGTCCTGTACGCTTCGCCTTCGCACGCTGCGCGTGAGATCCTAAGGGCGTTGCATGGCCACCTGGCGCGCGAAGCGTTGTTTGTCAGCGCGGCGAAAGGGATCGAAGCGGAGACTGGCAAGCGGATTTCCGAGATCTTCGCTGAAGAGTTGAGCGAAATGGCGGTCGAGCGTTTCGTCGCCCTCTCCGGCCCCTCATTCGCGCGCGAGGTGCTGGCTGGATATCCGACGGCGATCGTCGCAGCGAGCCGGGCGATCGAGAACGCGCGGCTCGTTCAAACTGCGTTGAGTCATGCGAACCTGCGCCTCTATGCCAACGATGATCTGATCGGGACGGAGATGGGCGGCGCCGTCAAAAACGTCATCGCGCTCGCCGCCGGTATGGTTGTTGGGCTAGGACTTGGGACGAACAGCTTGGCCGCATTGATTACGCGCGGCTTGGCCGAAATGACGCGACTCACCGTCGCTGTCGGGGGGCGCGCTGAAACCATGCTCGGCTTGGCGGGGGTGGGCGATCTGGTCTTGACCTGTACCGGCGAGCTATCGCGTAATCGCTACGTCGGGCGCGAACTGGGCCGAGGGCGCAAGCTCGAAGATGTCATGTGCGGAATGCATGAGGTGGCGGAGGGCATTCGGACGGCGCGGGCGGTCCGCTTGTTGGCGGAGCGGTACGCCGTGCGAATGCCGATCACCGAGGCCGTTCATGCGGTGATCTATGAAGGTAAAAATGTGCGCGCCGCTGTTGATGATCTGATGGCAAGGCCGCTGCGTGATGAGTTCGACTAGCGCCTTGGATTGGCGGGTCTTTGAAGGTACACTCGATCAATCCGTTTGGAGATCTGTGCGCCATCAGGTTACGGGGGTGGGCGAGATGGCCGATGAAGAGAAGGTTGTTGTGACCAATAGGGCGGCTTTGCATGATTATCACATCTTGGATCGTTATGAAGCTGGCATCGCTTTGACCGGCACGGAGGTCAAGAGCGTACGCAACGGCCAGATTCAACTTAAAGATTCATATGTCGCCATACGCGATGGCGAAGCGTGGTTGTTCAACGCGCACATCTCACCTTACGCGCACGGCAATCGCCTCAACCACGATCCGTTACGCGCGCGGAAGCTTCTGCTCCATCGGCACGAGATAGACCGTCTGGCCAAAGCGGCGAGCGTGCGCGGCATGACGCTCGTTCCGACGCGCGTCTATCTGAAGCGCGGGCGCATCAAGCTTGAAATAGGCGTGGCGCGCGGCAAAAAATTGTACGATAAGCGCGAAACTGAGATGCGACGCACGCTGGAGCGCGAAGCTCGCGCGCAATTAAAACACAGGACCATCAAATCTCAATGAGAGGGAAGGGGCAATGGAGATCGGAATCTGTGCAACGAATTTCGCTGAAGCTGCGGTCGATGCTTTGGCCGTGGCGGTCTACAAGGATGAGAAGATCGAAGAAGGGCATCTCAAAGAGCTGGACCAGATGGCGGGAGGCATCATCAGTTCCGTCATCGGGACCGATGAGTTCAAGGGCAAAGAGGGGGAGACGGTCTATTTGCATCTGCTACCTGAAGTGGGAAGATTGCGCGCGCGCCGTCTGTTGTTAGTCGGCGTCGGGGAGCGCGACAAGTATCGAGCCGCGCAAGTTTCGCAGATGGCTGGCACCGCCGTGCGGGCGTTGCGCAGCCGCGGCATCAAGACCGTCGGGTTGATGCCGCGCATCGCTGACGGTGACTTCGCGCGAGCGGTCTCGGCGGCGGTCGAAGGCGCGATCATCGGATTGTTCGAGACGGATAAGTATCGCACGATCGAAAAAGAGGAGCGGAATATCGAGCGGTGTTTGATCATCGAAGACGGTGATGTGAATCTTCTGCAGCGCGGGATCGAACGCGGGCGCATCGTCGGCGAAGCCGTCAACCTCGCGCGCGAGCTTGCCAACGAACCGAGCGCCTTCATGACGCCGACCATTTTGGCCGAACGAGCCAGACAGGTGGCCGAAAGATGTGGCCTCGAATTCGATGCGCTCGACCCGGCGCGGATGGAGAAGGAGGGGATGGGGGCGCTGCTGGCCGTCGCCCGCGGATCGGAAGAGCCGGCGCGTTTGATCGTGCTTCGTTACGCGCCGAAGGCGGCGACGCCCGCTGATGGCTTGCTCGCTTTGGTCGGGAAGGGCGTGACGTTCGATACTGGCGGGATCTCGATCAAACCGAGCGAAGGTATGGACCAGATGAAGTATGATATGTCGGGCGGCGCGGCGGTGATTGCCGCGATGCAAGCGATCGCGCAGCTTCGAATCCCCATCCCTGTCCTCGGCGTCGTTCCAGCCGTGGAGAACATGCCTTCCGGGCGCGCTTACAAGCCGGGCGATGTGCTCCGTTCGATGTCCGGTAAGACGATCGAGGTGCTCAACACCGATGCCGAAGGGCGATTGATCTTGGCCGACGCGATCGCTTATGCGAAGAAGTTGGGCGCAACACGAGTCGTCGATGCGGCGACCCTAACCGGCGCGGTCTCGATCGCGCTCGGCGATGTCAATGCGGCGGTGCTCGGTACGGATCAATCCCTAATTGCCGAGATCATCGAGGCGGGGCGTGAAGTGGGCGAAAAGTTCTGGCAACTGCCGCTCGATGAGGAATATTCGAAGCAGATCAAGTCAGATATCGCCGATATCAAAAACGTCGGCGGGCGCAAAGCCGGAACGATCACCGCCGCCGCTTTCATCAAGGAGTTTACCGAAGGATTGAAGTGGGCCCATCTGGACATCGCCGGCACGGCTTGGTCCGATGACGCCAAACCTTATCGCGCAAAGGGTCCTACCGGATTGCCCGTTCGCACGTTCATCCGTTTGGTCGAGAGGGAGGCACAAAAGGCCGCCTCGCGATAGGTATATCGATTCGATCGGTCCGGCTGTCCACTTTTGTAATCAGCGGTGTCAACTATTGTGGACAAGAGGCTCATCCCGTTGCATTAGGAGCTTTAGAAGTGTCCGAAAAGATCGGCGCTTTCCCGTGAGAGCGCCTGATGGCACGGGCGTTGCTCTAATCATTGGCGAGCACAGGGTGCGGATTAGATTTGGTCCTCACCCCGTTGGCCTCGAAGGGAGGCGTGAAATAGCCGCCTCTGTGCTCACCTCACCATTTCCCCTCCGAACTCTAAACCTGCCGAAGAAGAGGACGTTGATTTTGGGCGGACTCATCCGCCCAAAATGTTGTATCATTAGCGTGACGGGGTCGGTCCGCGTCGAGGTTTTCCCAGTCCACGTTTGGCGTCAAAACTGAGAGGCGATTCCGCCCATGATCGATTACTACGAGATCTTAGGGGTGAAGCGCACCGCGACGGCGGCGGAGATCAAATCCGCATATCGCCGTCTTGCGCGTGAGCGGCACCCGGATCTCAACGGCGGATCGGAACAGGCGGCGCGCGAGTTCGCGCTCATCGCGCTCGCTTACCGCACGCTCAGCAATCCCCGCGAGCGCGCACGTTACGATGCCCAACGCGAACGGATATTGCGGGGCGGTTCGGTCTTTTACTCAAACAATCCACACGCGCAGCGCTTGCGTCGGGTGGCCGCTCAAGCGCGTTGGGACAAGGCCGTAGATCGCTGGCTCGAGGCTGAGCGGCGCGAGGCTTTCATGCGCACCCAAGCCGTCTTCACGACGGTCACTCTTTTCCTTTCGACCTTCTTCGTCGCCATGCTCAAGCCGCGTTTTTGGGACGTCTTCGATATCTTCGGGCGGGCTGTGATGGTGACGCTCTTCGTCATCGGCGTATGGCACTTGGCGGCTCGATTGCGGACTTGCTTTGAATACTACACGTATCGCCCCGAGCCGCTCCAAGCCTCGCTCATGAGCGGCGGCGACGGGCCGCGAAAACCTTTCAGTCGTGCTCTCGCTTCGGCCTTCCTAATCGTCGGCTATATGTTGAGCTTGATAGGGGGATTGATCGCAGGCGAATATACGTATTACATCGTCAGCGACATGGCCTTCTTCTTCGATCACCGCGTTCGTCCTGATTTGCTGTTCTATCCGCCCATCGCCGTGCTCATCGTCGATACGATGCATGCGGTCGCATCGAAGATAGATGCGTGATGATGGGGGGCGGTCTTGCGCCGCCATCCTCGATTCGGTTATATTCCCCAAAAGGACTCGCCCGAACCGTGTCGGATGGCGAAGTCAAAACTCTTTCGCGCGTAAGAAAGTAGGGAAGTGGAAGCGACAAAGTTCGATTCTCGCCTGAGCAAACTGGCGGGTTTAGCGGTCCAGCGCTTCGGATTCTGAAAGATCGCGCTTGGCCGTCTGAGATCCGCCAAAGGAGTGATGAAGATGGCCAAGCGACTGACGGATCGCCAACGCCTCGCCCTCAAAATCGACTCTCTGACCGATTCTGAAATTCAAGAGGTCTTGGATTATATCTCGATCATGGAAGCGATGCGGCGCAGCAGATCGCTCGCTATCGCTTGGGATGACGATTGGGTTGCGCGTCTTGCCGAGGAGTATGAGAATAAGCGCGCGCGCCAGGCGTTCGAGTGGGAAGCCGCGCGTCGTCGCGCAGAACGCCGGGCAGCGGTTGCGCCTATTTCTCGCATATGAGGCTCGGTCGGGAAGAGCTAGTCGATAGAGACGCAACCATGCGAGTTGGCGTCATGCTCTTGTTCTCGTCGCTCGTCATGGCGTCCTTTCTTCTGCAGGCTATCGCTCAAGATGCGGATCGGTCAACTTCAAAGCCTACGTTCGATCTGCAACGGGCGATCGAGCGTGAGCGGCGGCGCCTCGCGTCAGTCGATCCCGAAATAAGGCGAGACGCCGTGATGCGGCTCGGCGTTTGGCATCTTCCCGAAGCAGCGCGAGCGGCTGCCGTCGCACTCGGGGATCTTGATCCTTCGGTTCGAGTAGCAGCGATGCAGGCAGTGCTCGCGTTGCCTGCGGATGAAGCCGCCGCGCTGCTCATCCCCCTGCTACAGGATCGTAACGAGTTTGTGCGACAAGAGGCAGCGTATGCGCTTGGCAGGACGGGCAGCCATCTGGCCGTCGAACCGCTCATCGAAGCTTTGGAACGCGATCGAAAAAGCGGTGTGCGCGGAGCGGCAGCGGTCGCGTTGGGACAGATCGGCGATGATCGAGCGGCTGGCCCGCTCATTCGAACGCTTGAGCGTCGGTTCGGCTCGCGAAACGCTTTGGGACGTTTATTCGGTCGGACTCAGCCTGAGAACGAATTCGTGCGGCGATCCGCGATCCGCAGTCTGGGGAAGATGAAATGGCGCGGCGCTGTCCCTATCCTTATCGAGATCTTAAACGACGAGAGAGCGGAAGGCGATCTGCGGCGCGAAGCCGCCTATGCGCTTGGACTAATCGGCGATCGCGCTGCCGCGCCTGCTCTGCGCGCGGCGCTCAGCGCACGCGATCCTTATCTTGCGCGCATCGCTTTTGAGGCTCTGAGCAGAATCGGTCCAGGGTGATCTAGTGGCCGAACGCTCATCCCTGAATCTGTCGTGGTGGCGCGAGTTGGAGGCCATCGGCGTTGATGTCAATGCCGAACGCTCATCCCTGAATCTGTCGTGGTCTGATAGGTGCGTCAAATGTCGTGCATGGAGATGAGCCGAATGCTCATCCCTGAATCTGTCGCAGCCTCTATCTCCGCCGGGCGTCGTCCGACCAAAAATGAAGGCCGGAGGGTTTTACTTCTCCGGCCCTTCAGCTTGCGTTTCGCTTTGAATCTCTCAGTTCTCGCTCTTCTCCCCGCGCCCTTGACCGCGTTTGGCGACTTTAGTATGCGGAAGTGAGAGCGCGACTCCGCCCGAGCGCGCCTGTGGATACTCGGGCGCGTCCGTTTCGTCGAAATCGTTAACGAGCGCGCCGCCAGAACGTTTGGTGAAGACGAGCCTGCCGGCCTGTTCGTCGAAATCGACGAGGACGAGATCGCCGAGAGTCACTTGTTCGGTAGCGACCAAATTAGAGAGCGGATAGACGATGAACCGTTCGACGGCGCGCTTCAAGTGGCGCGCGCCATACTTGAAATCGATGCCTTCACGCAAGAGGAACTCCTTGGCCGCATCCGAGCACTGGAAGATGAACTTCGCTCCGGCTGAGCGCATGATCCGCTCTTGCACGGCGGCGAGTTCGAGATCGAGGATCTGTCTCAAGTGATGCTCTTTGAGCGCGCGGAAGACGACGACCTTGTCGATACGGTTCATGAACTCGGGTGAAAACTTCCGTCGCGCGGCTTCGAGCGCCGTGCGGTAGATCTTCTGATCGACTTCGGTATCTTCGGCGTTACGCGCGCCGGGGGCCGGGGCGAAGCCGATGCCGCCCGAGACGAGTTCGCTCATCTCGCGCGCGCCCAAGTTCGACGTCATGATGATGAGCGAACGGGAGAAATCGACCTTGCGGTTATCGCCGAGCGTGAGCGTGGCTTTGTCGAGAATCCCGAGCAGCAGTTGCCACAGCGCATCGGAAGCTTTTTCGATCTCGTCGAAGAGGACGAGCGAGAGCTTGTTATCTTCCGTATGGAAGCGATCGAGGTTCTCCTGCGTAAGCAGCGGGCTGGTCTCACGGTGCCCGAGGTATCCCGGGGGACTACCGATCAATTTAGCGATCTCATGCGAGTGTTGGAACTCGGCGCAATCGATCTTGATGACGGCGTTCGGGTCGCCGAACAAGACCTCAGCCGCCGCTTCGACGACGCGCGTCTTGCCTGAGCCGGTCGGTCCCAGAAAGAGCATCGTGCCGATGGGGCGGTTCGGGGGATTCATGCCGGCCAAGTAGATCTGGTACAGGCCGCTCATCCGACGGACGGCGCGCTCCTGACCGACGATGCGCGCGGCGAGTTTTTCCTCGAACTCGCGGGCGCGCGGGCTTTTTTTGTCTGGATCGAGCAGGATCGTTTCGTTCTTTCGGCTGATCATCTCCGTTACCATGGCGGCCTCCCTTGCTGGAAGACGACCGGCGTCGTCGGTTTCGGGGATCTCAGCGTGGCTTCGTCGAGCCGCCTGAGGCACTCCCACTTTGTCCTCCATGCAAGTGGTGCGCCGCTATTCTTGTTGATGCTTCGATGGCAAGTTTCGTTTGCTTTCGCACACCATCAAGCTACGAAGCGTTCTTCCTTGAAGCGATCTCGATCTTCGTGAAAGGCGCAAGAATATAAGGCTTATCTTCATTTTAATCAAGATGGAGCGCGATCCAAAACGCTCGCCCCCATTGACAAATTGCGTCATCGCGCTTTGACATTTAGTGTCAATGGGGGCGGATGGAGAGATCAGAAACACACGTAAACGTCACTCTGTGTCACGAAACCGTCAGTCATACTGGTTCCGAGCTCAATCGTAGTACTCGAGGCCGAGATGTGTGATCAGTTCTTCGCCCCTGAGGTAACGGAGGGTGTTCTTGAGCTTCATCAACTGAATGAACAGATCGTGTTCCGGGTACAATTCCGGCGCCGTCATCGGCGATTTGAAGTAGAAGGAGAGCCATTCTTGAATGCCTTTCATTCCGGCGCGTTGCGCTAGATCAAGGAAGAGCGCGAGATCGAGCACGAGAGGCGCGGCCAAGATCGAGTCACGGCACAGGAAGTTGATCTTGATCTGCATCGGGTAGCCGAGCCAACCGAAGATGTCGATGTTATCCCACCCTTCTTTGTTGTCGCCGCGCGGCGGGTAGTAGTTGATGCGCACGAGATGTGAAAAGTCTTTGTAAAGCTGCGGGTAGATCTCGGGCTGGAGGATATATTCGAGCACGGAGAGCTTCGACTCCTCTTTGGTCTTGAACGAGTCGGGATCATCCAAGACTTCGCCATCGCGGTTGCCGAGGATATTGGTCGAATACCAGCCGTGCAGCCCCAACAGGCGCGATTTCAGGCCGGGCGCGATGATCGTCTTCATCAGGGTCTGGCCGGTTTTGAAATCCTTGCCGCAAATCGGCACGCCGTTCTGATTGGCGAGTTCGATCAGGGCTGGAATATCTACGGTCAGATTGGGCGCGCCGTTGGCGAACGGGACGCCGGAGCGAAGTGCCGCGTAGGCATAGATCATCGAAGGTGCGATCGCTTTATGATTCTCCTTGAGCGCTTTCTCGAATGACTGAAGGCTGCGGTGTACGGGATGGGGCTTCATGAAGACTTCGGTCGAAGCCGCCCAGATCATGACCATGCGCGCGCATCTATTACGGCGTTTGAATTCCGCGATCTCCTCGATGAGTTGCTCGGCGAGATCCATCTTCGTCTTGCCTTCTTTAATGTGCGTGCCGTTCAAGCGCTTGACGTACCTTTGGTCGAAGACGGCGCGCATCGGCTTGATCTTCTGCAGTTGAGGTTTGAGCTGTACGAGCAGTTCCTTTTCGAGCACGCCCGCTTGCAGCGCAGCTTCATATGCCGAGTCTGGGAAGATATCCCATGCGCCGAAGACCAGATCGTCCAGTTCTGCGAGCGGAACGAAATCTTTGATCTTAGGGACGCGGTTTTCGGTGCGCTTCCCGAGGCGAATCGTGCCCATTTGGGTCAGGCTTCCGATCGGTTCGGCCAAACCGCGTTTGACGGCTTCGACCCCGGCGATAAACGTCGTGCTGACGGCTCCCAAGCCGACGAGTAGAACGCCCAATTTGCCCTGAGCTGGGGCGATTTCGACGCCTTTTTCAATAGCCATCGCTATGATCTCCTTGATGGGAATTAGATCCGAGATTTCGATTTCAGGATAAACCCAAAGCGAAGGCGCGTCTCGCGTTCTTTTGCGCAAAATTGACGGTCGATTGCGGCGCGTTGGGTCGAAGCTCGCGCCTCACCCGTCGCTGTTGCCTTTGATCAAGGCGGCGCGGAAGACGCGCGGACTCAGTCCGGTGGCTCGGCGAAAGGCTTTGGCGAAATGGCTCGGGCTGCTGTAACCGACGCGCCCAGCGATCTCGGTGATCGATAGATCGGTTTGGGCGAGCAATGTCTCAGCGCGGGCCAGTCGCAACGCCGCAAGGTAAGCGTGGGGCGTCGTTCCGGTCGCCTTCTTGAAGAGGCGCGCGAAGTGGAACGGGGAGAGGTAGGCGGCGGCAGCCATCTCTTCGAGCGAGAGTTCGCGATCCAATTGTGCGTACATGAGTTCCACGGCGCGACGCAAGCGCCGGTCGATGAGTCCGGCGCGCGTTAACTCGAGTTCATCTGCGCGACGAACGCGGGCGTAGCGGCGTAAAAGATGCACCATAACTTGTTCGACGAGCGCGGAGGCGACCACATCTTTCCCCCGCTCATCAGTCGCTAGCTCTTCTGCGACGTCGCGCGCGAGGCGAATGAGCTTGGCATCGCCGCCGATGAGATTGGTGTGGAAGCTAACGAACGCATCGCTGCGCGCGAATCCGATGCGCACAGCGCAATCGAGGACGAGCGTCGGCGAAAGGGAGAAAAGGACGAAGCTCGCCTCGTCGCCGCGCAAAGAAAGGGGCTCGTTGGGCAAGACGAGGAGCGCATCTCCGCCGCGCATTGTGCCCTTGTCGTTGGAAACGGCGAATCGCCAAGAGCCGTCGAGCAGAGCCAAAATCATGTAGTGCGAGCGCGCTTCGCTGTGCCAGTTCAAATGGCAGCGTTGGCGATAATGAAGCGTGTAATCGGGATGGACGAGAATGCGCTCGGAACTATTCGTGTGACGATGTGGCATCTCTTGCCTGACTGGGCTGTTCTGAATGCAAGCGTTCAATTGGCGGCGCGCATCTTCGATCGCTCAAACATAACCTTGAATCCGCCTCTGCGCAAGTTCGGGGTCGCTGTCGAGAAGGATGCGCGAGGGTCGGCATCCCCGTTCGCGCAACGCGACGCGCCGAGCCCGGGCCGTTTCGCGCGCGATCCTCGCCCCGTGACGCGAGCTTCAGTGCGGTTTGGTGCAGTAGGTGCGGAAATCGAGCTCTTGAAAGATGTTGTCGCGCGATTCGATCTCTTCCAGACGCGCGACATCTATCTCGCCTCGCGCGATATCATCAGCGAGCGCATTGAAACGGTAGATGTGGGCGCGGAAGCGGCGCACAGCATATTCGACGGTCGTCCCCTGATAGATCTGGAACGCCCAATCGCTCGATTGGGCGAGCAACAGTTCGCGCGCAGCTTGATTGAGCGCGCGGCGTTTCATCTCGTCAGCGGTCAGCGCGTGCTCATCGGCCAATCGGGTCATACGCGCTTCGGCGGCATGCTGATACGGGTACATCCACGCCGTGCCTTCGTTCAGCCAAACTTTGAAATATCCTTCCGCGCCCCAGGAAGACTGGGCCGGTTGTTGCGTCTGGATGGGCAGATCGAGATCGAGGTAGTCGCCCGGCGAGATCGGGATGAGCGCATCTCGGCGCTCGCTCAGCCGGCGGAAAACGAAATCGAGGAACTGCGGGCCTTCATACCACCAGTGGCCGAAAAGCTCCGCATCATAGGGCGAGACGATAAGCGGCGCGCGATCTTCGAACGACTCGCGCAGCCGCCTCGCCTGTTCGAGACGCGAGCGGACGAAGTGCTCAGCGTCGAGCATGGCGCGCCGGCGGGCCGCTCCCGGATCGTAAGGCGCTTTTTCATGAAGGGGCACATCGCGCCCGGTGATGCGATGATATTTGAGCCCCAAATGGCGACGTTCTCCGTCGCTGTGCAGATGCGGTTTCAAGTATTCATATGGCGCGTCCCAACCTATGTCTCGATAGAATTCGCGGTAGTCCGCATGTCCCGGATAACCGGTGATCGAGCTCCAGACTTGTTGGCTCGTCTCCGGATCGCGCGCGAAGACAGCGACCCCGTTCGGACAGCGAACCGGCGCGTAGACGCCATAACGCGGGCGCGGATCTCCGTAGAGGACCGCATGCGCGTCGGCGATGAAGTATTCGAGGCCGGCATCGGCCAGAATCGTTTCGACGCCCGGCTCATACGCGCATTCGGGCAACCAGATGCCGCGCGGCTGACGCCCGAAATGTTTTCGGTAGTTGTTGATGGCGATCTCAACTTGCGCGCGCCGCGCCTCTTCTGTCGAGATGAGCGGCAAAAAGCCATGCGTCGCGCCGCAGGTGATGATCTCAATGATGCCGGCATCCTGAAGCTCACGGAACGCGCGCACGAGATCGCGCCGGTAAACATCTTCCCAGAGATGATGAGCCGCCCTCAGATTCTCATGATACATGCGCGCCGTCTGGTGGAATTCGGGCGCCTCGCGGGCCGTGCGTCCCAGTTCTTTTTCGACGAGCGCGAGTAGATTCTCCAAATGGCGCGTGTAACGCGAGCGCAGCAGTTCATCGGATAGCATCTCGCACAGCGGCGGCGAGATGTTGATCGCGAGGCGAGGTTTATCGCTCAGTCGCGCTAGATTCGAGAAGATTGAGATGAGCGGCAGGTAAACTTCCGTGATCGCTTCGTAGAGCCAGTCCTCTTCGAGGAATTCCGGACGTTCCGGGTGGCGCACGAAAGGCAGATGAGCGTGAAGCACTAGGCTGAAATAGGCGACGGACATGGCGGATTCGCTTCAGTTGACATCGAAAGGCGCGACTCACTCGACCGTCCGATCAGGCGCAGAGGTCGGAAGCCCGACTGGGCCACGCGGCGTGAAGGTCTCGCTTGCGCCGAAAACGCTTTCGCGATATTCAGGCGGCAAGGAGGCGCGCAGCGCTTCGATCAGACGCGCGCGGTCCAGTTTCGCCAGCCTCTCTTCAAACCATGCCAGAAGTTCGGGGGGGAAGATCTTCCGCAATTCGTCGAGGTCATGACCGGCAGCGAACGCGATGAGCAGCCGCCAGCCCTCGCCCCCGAATCCCGATAGCGCCTCTACCCACGAGACTTCGTTCGAAGCTTCGAGTTGTACGGCCAGCGCCTCTGCCGCATAGCCCGACTCCGAAAGGATGCGGGCAAACGCGCTCGGCGGGACGTTGAAGAGCGGAGATCGGTCCGCTTCGGGCGATACGCTCGCGCGCGGCGTTCGTACGACATTCGAGACCAGAAGCCTGATGAACGGATGTCCTGGCGCAAACAGCCCGAGTTCGACGCGATAAAGGCGCGCGGGGAAGACATCGAACCATTCGCTGCCATCCGGCGAAGCTGGTCGCACGTATTGTTGGCCGCCGATCAGATCCGTCAATCGGACGGCGAGCGTGTATTGCGCCGCTCGATCGCCGAGGACTTTGCGCAGCGTTTCAAACGGATCACGTGACAAACCCCAGTAGAGGAACAGCCTGTATGGCGATTGCGCAAATAGTCTTATGCGATCGGCGCGCGGCAGCGGCGGCAGCGGCTCTATCTCTGGGAGAACGGCGAGACGACGTTGCGCCTCTTCGAGGCGCGCGCGTAGCGCCTCGGGCGAAACCGTCTCAGAGCTGCTTCGAAAATCGGAGAAAATCGCCATATCGGACGGGCGCGGATCTTCGACGCCCTCTGGGCTCATTGCAAGCTTGAAAGATCTTTCACAGTTTGGCCGACCGATCGCGCTTGTGTCAACGCGCAAGCGTGCGAAAGCTTCTGGACGCATCGACTTTTCGGGCGGTTTGCGACGAAGCGAAAAGCGAATCGGGCTGAAGTGACGATGGCCAGATGAAAGCCGGATTAGTCCTTCAGCCGGGCCGCCGCAGAGTCACTCTCTGCGCCCATGCATTCGACCGGCGACCCTTGCACTTCGGCGGCCACCGCTTGCGGATCGTATGAAATCCGTTTGAGCTTGATGCTGAGCGTACCGAGATCGCTGCTCAGTTCGGCTCGGACGGGAATGCGCTTCGGGTCGGTCGTCATCCAGAGAGACATGCGGCCATCGCGTCGGACCAGCCCGTTCTCGCCGAAGATCCCAACTTCGAGGCGCACGGTCTCGACCTCACCGAGGATGGTCTTCAGTCGTTTGATTTCGGCGACTTTCACCGGCACGTGATAAGGATGGCCCGCATCGCTGATGATCATCTCAAACTGCGCGCCCGGAGCGAGAGGCTTCGTGCGAAGAACGTAGATCGCTGAGAGTATGTCGTAGAGCGCATCACCGATCTGGCTCGTGATGGTGTTCGGTCTCTGGGCCGGATGCTTGGGATCCTTTTCGATCCACGTGACTTGGTCGCGCTGGCGGTCGAACACCGCGCAATCGACTCTGACGCGCGACCCTTGCTCATCGTATCTTCTCGTTTCGAGCACCGCGAATGATTCGGGATCGACCTTCGATTCGATGCGATAGCGAAAATTTATTCCGAAGAGTTTATGAAACCAGCCGTCGGCGCGCGCTTCGCCGGTGAGGCGGAGCAGACCTGGGGCGCGCTGGCATTTGGAAGGCGGATTCGCCGCCTCCCGAGTATTTATCGCTGGCGGCGGCGCGTCGTCGAAGCGAGCCGCGAATCGAAATTCGGCGATGTTGATGTTGCGCAAGATTAGCTTGGAGAATTCCCCTTCGTAGACCAGTTGTTCTTGCGGAAGGAAAGGAAGAGCGCGGCGTTCATCCATGTTCGCTCGTTGCCCGATCGCCGATTGACAGTTGGCGAAGGTGAGACAGAGGAGGAGAAGAAGTTCGCCGGTTCGCATCGCCTTCGTTGATGGATCAACGGATCAGCATGGCTTTGAGCGCCAGCGCGAGCCACGCGATGATGAAACCGAACGCCGCCCGATATTCGCGATAGCGCAGGTAAAGCCGCGCATCGAAGTTCTGCGCTCGTTTCCGGCTGTAAACTGTCGGGCGCGGGAAAAAGAGCGGCACCGCGCGCGCGTAAGCCTCATACTCCGAGCCGAAGAGTCGGCGCATCGTCGCTTCTTCGACGCGCATCACGGGCAGATAGATGCCTAAAAAGAAGATGACGAAAAGCGCGCCGAGAGACGCGCGACCGGCGGCAATGGTGAACCCGAGCCCCAAGAGGAAACTGCCGAGGTAGAGCGGATTTCGCGTGTAGGCGTATGGGCCGGAGGTCGCCAGTGCGGCGTTTTTGCGGATATGGCCGGAAGCCCATGCGCGCGTGATCAATCCGAGCGACGCGACGATGCCGCCCGCGGCCAAAGTCCAAGGGAGAGGACGCGCTAAGGCGATGAAGATGGCGCCGCACAGAAAACCTAATGGCACGCGCCACCGTTGAAGCTGCGAGCCGAGTCGCTGCGTAATCGGGCGATCTTCAACGATATTCATCCTCGACACAGCGTGATGGTAGCCGATCCGGCGAGAGTTTGAAAAGCGCGCGCGATCCCGCAAGGATGGCCTTCATCGCGCGGCGCAACGCGCGCGCCTTAATCGTTCCTCGACGGCGCGAAGGACGCGATCGACCTCAATCTCCATGCAGATCCAGTTACGGCACGAGCGGCGGTGGCAGTTCTCCCGACAGCCAATGTCCATGCGTTCGACGCAGATGTCTTCGGCGCGCGGCGAGCCATTGCGCCACCACTCGGTGGGCCCGAATAGACCGACGACCGGAGTCCCAGCCGCGACGGCCAAATGGGTCGGCCCGGTGTCGCCGCCGACGTAAACGCGCGCGCGCCGCGCGAGCGCATAAAATCCTTTGAGCGATAGGCTCACGGCATAAGCTGCGCCCTTGCGGCTTTCCCGCATGACCTCATCCGCGAGCTCTGCTTCACCCGGTCCGTATGTGATCACCGAGGGCAGCCCGAGGGTTTCCCACAGAGCATCGGCCAGGGCTCCGAATCGCCGCGCGCTCCAAAGCTTAGTGGGCCAGCCGCCGCCCGGGTTGAGGAGGGCGAAATCTTCGGCCACAGCCTCGATCGCCGATTCAGCTTCGCGTTCGTGTTCCGGCGAGATCGCGATCGGGAAGCGGAACTGGGTCGGATCCGTCGGCGTCTTGATGTCGAGCGCTTGTGCGGCGAGCGCGAGGTTTTTGGCGATGACGTGAGCGCGCGCGGGGACGCGATAGATCTCGGTCAGAAGAAAACGACTCGCAGGTTCGCGCAACGTTTCGGGGGCAAAACCGCAACGGCGCGGCGCTCCGGCGAGTCTGGCTAAGAAGGCAGACTTTATCAGTCCTTGCAGATCAAGGGCGACATCGAAGGGCTGGGCGCGCAAACGATGCAACTGTTGGCGCGCCACCAACAGCGTCTCCCCAAGCCTCGACGCGCGCCGCAGCGCCTTCGTATCGACTTCGATGAGATGATCGATCAGCGGGTTGTCTTGCAGGATTTCGGCGGCGCGCCGTTCGACGAGCCAGGAGATCTCGGCCTGTGGCAGCGCGTTTCTGATGGCCGCTAGCGTCGGCAGGGCGTGTACGACATCGCCAATGCTGCTCAACTTGACGATGAGAATCCGCATGTTGTTCGCCTTGAAACTTTCGCGTGGATCTTTCAGCGACCCATTTTCGCCCCTTTTAACTTCTCGATCAGTGCGGAAGAAGAATGCTCCTTTGGATCGCCGACGATGACGACGCGCCCGCCGTATGAGCGCACGATCTCGCGCTCGGGAACGGTCTCCTCGGTGTAGTCGGTCCCTTTCGCGTGGATGTCCGGGCGAATGGCTAAAAGCAAGGCTTCCACGGTCGGCTCGTGAAAGATCGTCACCAGATCGACCGCGCGCAAAGAGGCGACGATCTCCGCACGTTCACGTTCGGGGATGAGCGGCCTGCCGGGTCCCTTAAGGGCCCGAACCTGTTCATCGCAGTTGATGCCGACAACGAGAAGATCGCCCAACGCGCGCGCCGCTTCGAGGTAACGGACATGTCCGACGTGCAAGATGTCGAAGCACCCGTTGGCGAAGACTATGCGCGCGCCATTTTTGCGCGCGATGGCGACGCGCGCGATCAGGCGGTTGCGCTCGAGGATACGCGAAGCCGCGTCGTTCTGCTCATCCTGTGCTCTCATGCGCCAAGACGGTCAAAAGCTCTTCGGTCGAGACGGTCGCCGTGCCGCGTTTCATCACGACAACGCTGCCCGCGTAGTTTGCCAGCCGCGCCGCATCGCTGAATGGGGCGCCGCAGGCGAGCGCAAGCGTGTAGGTGGCGATCACGGTGTCTCCAGCGCCGGTGACATCCACCGCATCGCGCGATCCGACGATCGGGATGTGAAGCGGCGGGCGTTCCGCTTCGAGGAGCAGCATCCCGTCACCGCCGCGCGTGATAAGTAGCGCGCGATAACGCAGACGCTGTCTCAACTCTTCGCCGATCTCTTCCAACCTGCGGATGCCAGCGATACGTTCGCGGCAAAGATCTTCAACTTCGGCTTCGTTCGGCGTGGCCGAAGTGAAGCCTTTGAATTCGAAGAGGCGATGGCGCGAATCGACTACGACCGGAATCCCGCGCGCCATCGCCCGTTGTGCGCTTTGGGCAATTTCCGCCGAAACGATGCCGTAACCGTAGTCGGAGATGACGATCGCATCGCTTCGCGCGAAAACGTCGCGTGCGTTGGCATGCAAGAGCTGGCGCGAGGTTTCGTTCATTGGAGTTTCCCCTTCGTAATCGACGCGGATCACCTGCTGGCGCGGGGCGTGGGCTCGTCCGGCTAGGATGCGAACTTTCGTCGTCGTGCGCGCGCCTTTGATGACGATGATCGAATCGCAGGCGACTCCGGCTGCGGATAGCTTATCTATCACCTTTCGACCGGCCTCATCATCTCCGATGGCGCCGATGAGCGTCGCCTTTGCGCCGAGCGCGGCCAAGTTCATCGCGCAGTTGGCGGCGCCGCCCGGAAGCGTCTCCGTCCGCTCGTGACGCAAGATGAGCACGGGAGCCTCGCGCGAGACGCGACTGATCTCGCCATAGACGAATTGATCGGCGACGATGTCACCGACGACTGCGACGCGACACTCGGCGAAAGAGCGCACAAGCGATTGGAGACGCAAGCGAAGAGGCGCATCATCGATCGCGAGCCGATCATCTCTCGAACGGTTTGGCACGCTCACTATATTACACCCGCTCTCTTCAACATTTCAGCTACACATGCGACCCGCTGGTCCGCGAAGCGCTCATCGAGCTCGAGCATCCTCTTCAACTTTTCAGCCACACAGGCGACTCTGCGCTTAAGTGCGCTTCCCCATCCGTCGTGATGCGTTCGACCGCTTCGAGCAGATTGGGCGCGATCAGATCGGGCATATGTTCCCATCGCGCTCGTTGATATTCCCATTCGCCGAGTCCGTAACCGGTGAGCACGAAGGCGGCGCGCAGACCGGCATTGCGCGCCAGTTCGATGTCGCTGTAACGGTCGCCGATCATCCAACTTCGCGTTAGGTCTATGGCTAAATCGCGCGCCGCGCGCTGGACCAAACCGGGCTTCGGTTTGCGGCAATCGCAGTCTTGGCGGTAAGGCGGTTCGCCGACCGACGGATGATGTGGGCAGTAGTAGATGGCATCCAAGCGCGCGCCTTCGCTCTCCAACCGTTCGCGCAGCAGGCGGTGAACTTCCAAGACAAGATCTTCGCTGAAGTAACCGCGCGCGATGCCAGCTTGGTTTGTTATGATGATCGCCAGCCAACCCGCCCGATTCAGTCTCCGGATCGCTTCGGCGGAGAAAGGGAAGAGGCGAAAGCGCGACGGATGGTTGACGTATCCAACCTCTTCGGAAAGCGTCCCATCGCGGTCGATGAATACCGCGCGACGTAGCTTAGGTTCAGCGATTACTGATCGGTCCATCGTTATGGATGTTTCGCTCGATATTCGCCTTCGATTGCGAACCGTTTGCTGATTCTAGCAGAGGCCGCTGGAGGATTCGAAAGGCTTTGGCGAAGATCTCGTCCGCCGTGATGTCGGTCATGCAGCGATGGTCGATCGGGCATTGACGCAAATGGCACGGGGCGCATGGCGGAGGATGGTGTACGATCTCCGCCGTTGGCGAAAAAGGGCGCGTCCTTGTCGGATCGGTCGGGCCAAAGATGACGAGCGTCGGTTTGCCGAGCGCTCCGCCGATGTGAGCTGGGCCGGTGTCGTTGGTGACGAGCAGATCGGCGATGCTGAGCAAGGCCGTGACCTGTTCGATGTCTAGCGTGCCGGTGAGGATTTTAGGTTCATGTTTCATCTTCGCAGCCACTTCCCGGGCTACCTCCATTTCGCTCGGCGCGCCGATCAGCACGATTTCAGCGTTCAATTCATCTATCAAACGATCCCCCAAGGCGGCGAAGCGGTCGGCGGGCCAACGTTTCGCTTCGCTGTTGGTCGAGCCCGGGCAGAGGGCGACGAGCGGTCCGCTAATGGACATCCCCCGCTCGCGTAAAATGGCGCGTATGCGCGCTTGGCGCTGCGGCGAAACTTCGAGGCACGGTGCGAGCGCGGCCCCATCCGAGAGGGGGGAGCTTTGACGGGCGCAAAGCAGCCTTTCGATCTCCGTCGCGAGATTGAGGTAGTAGAAGACTTCGTGCCGCTCGGCGCGCCAAGTTGGAAGGCGCACCGGATGCGTAAGGAGAAGGGCGCGCCCGTCGGTCGCGTACCCGATGCGGGTTGGGATGCGCGCCAAAGCGGCGATCAGCGCCGCTTCGAATGCGTTCTGAAAGAGCACGGCCAGATCGAACGTCGCTTGGCGCAATCGCTTCGCTTGTCGTAGCGGAGAGAGGAAGGAGCGGCGTTGGTAGATCAGGAGTTCGTCGATGAGATCGCTTTCGGCGAACAGTCCGGCGGTCCATGGGCGCGCAACGTATGCGAGATGAGCGTGCGGGAAAATCCGCCGCAAGTGCTTGAGAGCGGGAAGCGAGATGACGGTGTCGCCCACCCAACTGGTGCCATGCACGAGTATGCGTTCGATTTGTGCGGATGATCGGCTCACCTTCTCCCATTCGGCGTAGCTCAGCTCTTCAACCGATGATTCGGCGTATGCCCTCTTCGAGGGAGACGATCGGCTCCCAATCGAGTTCGGCGCGAGCGCGCGCGATATCGGCGACGTAATTCACTGGAACGGGCGTCGCTTCGCTCGGTTCGATGAGCGGCTCGCGCCCCATGAGACGCCCGATCAGTTCGACTATTTCGCGTAAACTGGCCGCATGGCGGACGCCCGCGCCGAGATTGTACAATCCGCGCCGTATGTTCGAATCTATAAAGGCGCGGCAGGCGCGCGCGAAATCCTCGACGTAGAGCGGATCGCGACGCGGCGTTCCATCGAGCGGCAACCTGATCGGCAGATTGCGGCTGATCCTTTCGATGTAGTTCCCCACGAAGCTCGGCTGATTGCCTTCGGACGAAGGCGCATAGACGGGCGAAAGACGAAAGATGCAAACTCGCAGATCGCGCGCCTGCGCGTAGAAATCCACGTAACGCTCACCGATCAGCTTCGACCATTCGAACGCCGCTTGACCGCAGTAGTCGGTCGGACATGTTTCGGGAACCTCTTCGTAGCGATCCGCGTGCATGCCGTAGACATCTTTGGTCGAGGCATAAATGAAGATGGCGCCGCGACGCACGTGGCGCAGGACGTGCGCTGTGCCTTCGGCGTTGACGCGGAAACATGTCTCGGCAGCGGCGGGCGATTTGTCCGAGTGCGCGGCCAGATGGATCACCGCGTCATAATCGCTGATGATCGTGGCATCGTGCGGATTCAGAATATCGCAGTAAGAGCGACGCGAAAAGTCGTCGGCGTTGAAGAATCGGCGAAGATAAGTGCCGAGATAGCCGCTGCCGCCTGTGATTAAGATCTTCAATTTCAGATCGTTTAGAACTTTCTTCGGGCTCCGCGCCTTACGCGAAGCGATCCATTCGGAATCAAACGGCCTTGTAATCGCGCTTCATGCGCCGCCATCCGGGCCGCACGATGACGCGCTTCTCCTCGCGTCCGACGCAGTCCCAACAGACATAATGAATGTCATTATCCGCGCCAACGTACTGGATGAAATGGTCTGTTTCGGAATCGCATCGCTCGCAGCGGACGACGGGCCGCCCTTCGGTTCTGATGTCAGACGAGACGAATGGCAAAGGTGCGCTCAACGCTTGATCAAGGACCTCCTTCGCTCACCTACTCTCTGGAAGAACCCGCAGGACAAGAAAATACATCAAAGAGATGGCGCTTACCAAATGGCGGATCCGGTTCATTGAGCTAAATCTGGAGTGGACATGAGGCGCGCGAACGGTTTAGATTGAGATTCGGTTTAGGCGCTTGAAAGTAGCCGTTCGAGCGCCTTTCGCGTGAAGATGGCGGTCGGTCATCCAACCAAGCAAAGGCGTCGGTCGTCGAAGGCGCGAGTGGTGCGGTATGACGACTGGGCGGAGCCGCGGCGCGAATGGTGGCGGCGTCTCTTCAGCGCGCCGGTCATCGCCGTGCTCGCCGTTCTGGCGACAGCCTGCCTAGGGGTTTTGGCGTATTACTACGTCGTCTTCTCGGCGCGCATCGACCGTCTGTTGCGCGGAGAGATCTTCACGCGATCGGCGGGGATCTATGCGGCGCCGAAAGAGATCCGCGTAGGGGAGAACCTGTCGCTTGACGACCTGATCGCGCTTTTGAAGCGCGCCGGTTACGTCGAACGCGGGCAGCAGGCCGACAGTTCACGCGGTCGTTATGCCGTTGAGGGCACCGCCGTCGAGATCGAACCGAGCGAAAATAGCGTGATCGATGGGCAGCGCGTCTTTGCGCGACTGCGCGTGCAGTTTGCGCGCGGCGGAAGAGGCATCGCCTCGATCACCGATCTTGACAACAGCAGGCGAATCACGCGCGCGTGGCTCGAACCAGAGCAGATCAGTTCCGTCATGGGGCGCGAGCGCGAGAAACGTCGCGTCATCGGATTCAAAGATCTGCCGCCGCATCTCGTCAAAGCGATCCTCGTCACGGAGGACCGGAGTTTCTTCGAGCATCCGGGGATCAATTTTCGCGGCATCTTGCGCGCGCTATGGCGCCGTTACGATGCGGATCCGAACTCGCCTCTCGCCCGCCAGGGCGGATCGAGCATCACGCAACAACTCGTGAAGAATCTCCTGCTCTCGCCCGAAAGGACGCTGCGCCGCAAGCTGGCCGAAGCTTATATGTCTCTCATCCTAGAGACGCGCTTGTCGAAAGAGGAGATCTTCGCGCTCTACTGCAACGAGGTCTATTTGGGCCAGCAGGCCGGATTTTCGATCAACGGTTTCGGCGAAGCGGCGCAAGCCTACTTCAACAAGGATGTCACCGAATTGACCTTGCCGGAGGCGGCCTTCCTCGCCGGGCTGATCCGCAGTCCGAATCGTTATAACCCGTATCGCGATCCGGAGCGAGCGACGGCACGGCGCAATCAGGTCCTGCAGTCGATGGCCGAGGCCGGCGCGATCACGCCGCAGGAGGCGGCTGAAGCGCAGGCGACGCCGCTCAAGGTCGCTCCGGCCAAAGGGCGGGTTGATATCTCTGAGGCGCCGTATTTCGTCGATTACGTGCAGAATCTGCTCGGCGACTACCTCGCCGATATGAGCGCGGCGCAACATCTGCGCATCTACACGTCGATCGACATGGATCTGCAGCGCGCCGCTTATGCTGCCGTAGCTAAACAGCTCGCTGCGCTCGATCGCGTCTTGGCGCGTAGAAAGATCGCGCCCGGGACGGTGCAAGCGGCGCTCGTCGCGCTGAACGCGCAGACGGGCGAGATCGTGGCGATGGTCGGCGGGCGCGATTACGAGAAGAGTCAACTCAATCGGGTCGAAGCTTTGCGTCAGCCCGGTTCCGTCTTCAAACCGTTCGTCTATGCCACGGCGCTCAACACGGCTTATGATCCCGTGCCGCGTGTGATCACTGCCGCGACGACCTTCATGGACGAGCCGAAGACGTTCACCTTCGACGATCAGGAATATTCGCCCGGCAACTTCGGCGATCAATACACTTACGCTCCGGTCACCTTGCGCGATGCGCTGGTGCGGAGTCTGAACGTCGTCACGGTCGAAGTGGCGAATGAGGTGACCATTGGGCGGGTGATGAACTTGGCGGCGAAGGCTGGACTTCCCAAGCCAGCGCGTCCGTACTTGGCGATGGCGCTCGGCACCAACGAGGCGACGCCGCTGCAGATCGCTTCGGCTTACACGGCCTTCGCTCAAAACGGGGTCCGTGTCACACCGGTTGCCATCGATCGGATCACGACCGGGCGCGGCGAGACGGTGGTCGCTCCCGTCGGGCAGAAGAACGAGGTGCTGACGCCCGAGGTGGCGTTCATCATGACATCGATGATGAAGGATGTGGTTAATCGGGGCACGGCGGCGCGTTTGCGCGCGCGCGGATTTCGGGCCAACGTTGCGGGCAAGACCGGGACGTCGCGCGATGGTTGGTTTGCCGGTTACACGCCTTCGCTCGTTTGCGTCGTGTGGGTCGGTTTCGACGATGGTTCACAACTGGGTCTGACCGGGGCCGACTCGGCTTTGCCGATCTGGGCCGACTTTATGACTGCGGCGCTCAACGAGCATCCCGAGTGGACCGGCGATTGGCAGATGCCTGCCGGGATAGAGACGGCGGAGATAGATCCGACGACGGGGCAACTGGCCGCGCCCGATAGCCCGAACAAGCGACTCGAATATTTCATCCGCGGCACGGCTCCGACCGTACAGAGTCAAGCGCCGCCCGAAGCATCGCCGACGCCCGAGATAGAGATGCCCGATGCGCCGCCGCCTGATTTGCCGGTGCCGGAAGCTTCGCCTGCGGAACCGACTCAGGGGGCGGAGAGGCCGCGCCTTGAAAGCCGCGGCCTCTCGCAGCCTGATGGTTCGGCGCGATCCGTCGGGACGATCACGCTCGATATAGATCCGACGACCGGCTTGATCGCGGCGCCGACCTGTCCGGTGATCAGATCGAAGACTTTCATCATCGGGCAAGAACCGCGCCGTTACTGCGGGCCGCAGTATCACACCGGAAGAAGCGGCGCACTTGGTGAGCGGGAACCGCCTCGCAGCGATGGCTCTTCTCGCCCGAGATTGATCGCGCCGCGTGGGCCCTGAGGCGAAAGGTTAAGATCGACTGCCACAAACGCGGAGACGGAGAGGCTGAAGCGCCGTTGTGAATTGAAGAAGAACCTCGCTGGCTAGGCTCGTGAACCGAGGAGTTGGCATATCGCTTCGTCGTCGAGCCCTTCCTGTTTTATGTCAGTTGAAGGCCATCCATTTAAATAGCTCTCCGTCAACTTGCGGAAGTGATAGCCCATCGCCGCCAGCGTCATCGCGTGCGCGAAGCGTCGCGGGCACGCGGCCAGCGTGCGCGCCACATAGCGCCAGAACGATGTGCGCGCTGGGTCGCGGATGCCTAGTTCCAACACCAAGCGCACCAAAGCGGCCAGATCGTGGACCAGTTCGTTGTGGCGCGATTCAAAACCGGAGTGGGCCAACCGCTTCAGACATTCGAGCGCGCGGTTGTAGTACTCCGTTGGACTATAGATCGTTTGCAGGATGCGTTTGTAACCGTCAATCAATCGTCCGGCGTCCATGCGCGGGATGAAGTTGAGCGAACAATCCGTGTTGTTGCCGCTGCTTTCGCCGAGCAATCTCCCTTCGCGTTCCAACCGCCGCCACAGTTGAGTCCCCGGCAGCGCGTTGAGCAGTCCGACCATGGCCAGCGGGATAGCGCTCTCGCGTATGAACTCGATCTGACGATCGAAGATGTCGGGCGGGTCATGATCGAAACCGACGATGAACCCAGCCATCACTTCCATGCCATAGGATTGGATCTTGCGTACCGCGTCGAGAAGATCGCGTTGCAGGTTCTGCCCCTTCTGCGCTTCGGCGAGGCTCTCCTTGACGGGCGTTTCGATGCCCAGAAAGACGCGCCGGAAGCCCGCGCGGCGCATCATCTCGAGAAGTTCATCGTCTTCGGCGAGATTGACGCTCGCTTCCGTGAAGAGGCTGAACGGATAGCGGTGTCGTTGTTGCCACTCGGCCAGTTCAGGCAGCAGTCGTTTGACGTTGCGTTTGTTGCCGATGAAGTTATCATCGACGATGAAGACCGATCCGCGCCAGCCCGTTGCGCGCAGCGCGTCGAGTTCGGTCAGCATCTGAGCGGGCGATTTCGTCCGCGGCACGCGCCCGTAGATCTCGATGATGTCGCAGAACTCGCAGCGAAACGGACAGCCGCGCGAATACTGCACGCTCATCGAAACGTAGCGGCGCAGATCAACCAAGTTGAATTCGGGCACCGGCGTCAGTTCGAGCGACGGGCGTTCGCGACTGGCGTAGATCCGTTCGGTCGCGCCGCCGTGCGTGAACTCCTCGATGAAACGCGGCAGCGTCTCTTCGGCCTCGCCGAAGAAGAGGTAGTCGGCGGGCAAATCCTCGCAGGTCGTCGTCACGTAGGGACCGCCGACGGCGACGGGTTTGCCGAGGAGCTTGCACTGTTGGACCACCGCGCGCAGCGAGTCTTTCTGCACGAGCATGGCGCTTGCGAAGACGATGTCAGCCCACTCGATATCCGCTCGCTTGAGCGGCTCGACGTTCATGTCAACCAAGCGCCGCTGCCAGTTTGCCGGCAGCATCGCGGCGACGGTCATCAATCCGAGCGGCGGAAAGGCCGAACGTTTGCCTTCGAACTTCAGCGCGTGTCGAAAGCTCCAGTAGGTGTCAGGGAATTGCGGATAGACGAGAAGCGCTTTCATGTGTGATCTCCTTACCGGATCATTGAGGGGCGAGGATCTGTGAACGGAAGCCCATCGACTTTATGACCCATTGCCCGCGAATCTTTCAAACGCGCGCCCATCCTAATCTTCAGGTGAGTCGGTGTCAATAGGGTCGGAGCGTGAGATCCGCCAGCGCTTCGATTTCGTCATCGCTGAGGCCCCATCGGAGACCCAAACGATCGGGCTCTTCTTCGCTGAATTCAACCCCGATTCGCAAAGCTCGCGGATTTGTCGAAAATTGGGGGAGACGGCAGTCGCTTTGCGGCAAGGTTGGTATGAGGATTGAAGCATCGGTTAATATGCTTCCCAATAGTGCTCGAGACGATAGGCGGACATCCCGTGTTGGCATGAGGATTAAGGCGTCTTTAATATGCTTCGGGGGGAGATAGAGTTATGGGTCTCGATGGACTGAACGAGTATTGGAAGGCTTGCTGTTACTTGTCGGCAGGGATGATCTACCTGCAAGATAACCCTTTACTGAAGGAGCCGCTGCGGCCTGAGCACATAAAGAATCGGCTCTTGGGCCATTGGGGGGCGAGCCCGGGCTTGAGTTTCGTCTATGTTCACGCCAACCGAGTCATCATCAAATATGATCTCGATTGCATCTTCATCGCTGGACCAGGGCATGGCGCGCCCGGCGTGATCGCTCCCGCATATCTCGAAGGCACTCTCAGCGAACTCTATCCGGAGTTTACGCTAAACGAAGACGGCATGCGGCGGCTCTTCCGAGCCTTCTCTTTCCCCGGCGGGTTCGGCAGCCATTGCACGCCGGAGCTTCCCGGTTCGATTCAAGAGGGCGGGGAACTGGGTTACAGTCTCGCTCACGCTTACGGCGCCGTTTTCGATAACCCAGATCTCATCGCCGTTACGGTCGTCGGAGATGGCGAAGCGGAGACCGGCCCGTTGGCCACCGCATGGCATTCCAACAAGTTCTTGAACCTAGCTAGAGACGGCGCGGTGCTTCCCGTGCTGTTGCTCAATGGCTACAAGATAAACAACCCGACGGTTCTGGCGAGAATAGAGGATGAAGAACTGTCGTCTTTGTTCAGAGGTTACGGTTACGAGCCGAGGATCGTTTCGGACGCGGATCAGATGGGAGCGCACGAGTCGATGGCTGAAGCGATGGATTGGGCGGCGGAAAGGATCTTGGCTCTGCGCGAGGAGGCGCGCGCAAAGCGGCAAGCGCAAAGGGCGAGGTTGCCCCTGATCATCCTTCGCGAACCCAAGGGCTGGACGGCGCCGAAGAAGATCAAAGATTCGCACCTGGAAGGGTACTGGCGAGCGCATCAGGTGCCTCTACCTGAAGTCAAAACCGATCCCGAAAGCTTGCGCGTGCTCGAAGATTGGCTGAGGAGCTATCAGCCGGAGAGACTGTTTACGAAAGAAGGGGCGCTCAGAGAGGATCTGAGATGCCTCGCCCCCGAAGGCGAGAAACGCATGAGCGCAAATCCTCAGGCGAACGCTGGGGGAAGACGGCACGCGCTCATGCTCCCGAATCCCGAGAAGTTCTCCGTGAAGGTGGAGCTGAAAGGCGCAACTGTTGCGGGGAACACCAAACCTTTGGGCCACTTTCTGAAAGAGGTGATGCGTCTCAATCCAACCAGCTTCAGGCTCTTCGGTCCCGATGAGACCAAGTCGAACCGGCTCGATGCCGTCTTCGAATTCGGCAAGGCATGGATGGCGAAGACCTTGCCCGAAGACGCCGACGAGGGATTCCTTTCGCCCACGGGGCGAACCATGGAGTATCTTTCGGAGCACACGGTGGAAGGTTGGTTGGAAGGCTATCTGTTGACGGGCAGGTACGGCTTGCTGAGCACCTATGAGGGGTTCGCGCCAATCATCTCTTCGATGGTCAATCAGTTCGGCAAATGGTTAGATATCTCTTCCGATGTGCATTGGAGGCTTCCCATTCCGTCCTTGAACTTGCTTCTCACCTCCGTCGTCTGGCGACAAGATCATAACGGGTTCACGCATCAGGATCCGGGTTTCATCAACGCGATCGTCGATAAATGGCCCAGCGTCGTTCGGCTCTACTTCCCGCCCGACGCGAACTCGCTCCTGTGGACCGTTTGGCGTGCTTTTCAGACGAGCGACAGGATCAACATCATCGTCATCGACAAACAACGCCACCCGCAGTACTTGGATGCAGACGAGGCTTTCAACCATGTGACCAAGGGGCTTGGGATCTGGGACTTCGCTTCCGTCCATCCGCAGGAAGAGCCCGATGTCGTGATCGCAAGCTGTGGAGATGTCCCAACCAAGGAGGCCAAATGCGCGGTCGAGATTTTGAGGGAGTATTTCCCTGATCTGCGAATCAGATTCGTCAACGTCGTCAACCTCTTCACGCTCGTCCCCAGCGGGGAACATCCGGATGGACTTACTGATCGAGAGTTCGATTCCTACTTTACGAAGGACAGACCGATCATCTTCAATTTCCACGGTTATCCGTGGCTCATCCATCGGCTCGCCTATCGCAGGACGAATCACAAGAATCTACACGTCCGAGGGTATCGCGAAAATCGAAAGATAGGCATGGAGGCCGCCTATCTCGTCCCTTTCCTCAAAGGGCGGGGCGGCATTACCACTCCGATGCAGCTTGCCATCATCAATCAGATAGACCGTTTCAGCGTCGCCATGGACGTCATCGACCGCGTGGAGAAACTTGCGACGAAAGCGAGCTTCTACAAGGACCGTATCAAGGACCAGCAGATCGAAGCCCTCGCTTACGCTTACGAGCACGGAGTGGATCATCCGAATTACGCCGAATGAGCGCTTTCGCCATCCGACACTCATCGCGCAGCTATTGATGATTCGAGGTGAGTCGCATGATCTCTACTCCTAAGCGCGGAGAGCGCAGGAAAGCGACCGATAGGATTGCGGATGACTTTCGACTCTCGCTGAATTACTTCGGCGAGACGGTGCGCCGTCCGCTGATAATGCGCGGAGTGATGCGGTAGGTGGCGACTCTGTTAGCGCGGCCCCACACGTCAATCCACATGATGTTGATCGCGGGAGTGAGCGTCGGATTGGTCTTCGTGATGTGCTGCATGGCGCGTTCGATATCTTCCGGGGAGGTCAGCCTTTCCGCTTCACCGATGACGACGACGCTTTGCCAGTCGGTCGGACTATTGACCTCTTCAACTTGCAGGCAGACTTCCGGATTGGCGGCGATGTAATCGGTCTTCAGGCCTTCGGTGGTGAGTATGTAGATCTTCTGATCGTGATAGGCGTAGTGGATCGGCACGACGTAAGGGCGATTGTTACGGGCGCAACCGAGGTGCCCGTAGCTGAGGCGCGCCAGCAGCGCGTGTGCTTCCTGTGGCGGCATCTCCTCGATTTCAACCGGCATAGATCCTCCTCACCTGAGAACTTCGCGCGAGTCTTCCGCAACCGTTCCAACGGAAATCAGCGATGTTCCATTCGCCAATAGGTTTCGTGAACGCGCTTCGCCCAACTCCAGAAGCGACCTTGCCGAACGGCGTGCGGCTCATCTTCCCACAAACCTTGATGCAAATAGAGCGTATCCGCATCGCCCGTGTCGATGATGAGCCTTGCTTCATGCGTGTAGAGCGCTGAGGGTTCGCGCCCTTCGACCTCGGCTTGGACGTTGGCGGCGGCGACCTCCGCTTGTCGGACGGCCATGTGCCCCATCTTGGGGCCGGAGAAGCTCACGCAATCGCCAACCGCATAGGCGCGTTCGATCTCGCGTACACGCATGTGGCGATCCGTGCGGATGAAGCCGTCGTAATCGGTGATCTCTGCGCTGTAATGATGCAGTCCGATAGAAGCGCCGGCAAATGGCGGGACGAGCATCAGAAGATCGTACGACAGCTTCGATTGGTCATCGGCCCAGACTTGACCTTCGGTAATACGCCGGACGGAAAAATCGGGCAGAAGTTCGATGCCGTGCGCCTCCATCGCTTGTCGCAATCGGGCGGTGAAATCCTCTCCGCCAAATCCGGCGATCGCGTCGAGCGATTGTTCCGGCGTGACGACCGTGATGCGCACGCGATGGCGCGCTTGGCGCTCCTCAAGATGGCGCGCCAGCGCGAACGCGGTCTCGAACACGGGCACGCTCAGCCGAGCGCCGGGGCAGTAACCGATCACGGCGCGGCCCTCTTGAAAACGGCGAACAGCTTCGCCGAACCTGAGCGCCGCTTCGACCGACAACAGGTGATGCGCGTGTTCGAAGAATCCGGCGACTTGTTCGGTGGCGAGCCTTCTGCCGGTGGCGATGATCAAGTGGTCGTATGAGAGTTCGCCATCGAACTCGCCTCGCGCCAGCGTGACGATGCGGCGGCGAAAGTCAACGCGCACCGCTTCGGTGCGAATGAAGCGCACACGGCGGCTGAGCATCGCTTCGCGTAGATCGAACGAGACATCGGCAACGTCGGCGCGACCGAAGGCGACGCGCACGAGCGCCGGATAGAAGACGAATCGATCGCTGCGCGAAACGAGCGTGATCTGATGTTCCGGCGCGAGATTCTCAGCGAGACGTTCGGCGGCGACCACCCCACCGAAGCCGCCTCCCAAGATCAGTATATGAGCCATCTTGAACCTCTCTTCTCGGCTATTTGTATCATCCGATCGGATGTCTGCTCGCCGCTTGTCAAGCCGTCGGCTTGATTGCCATTAGCTATAGTAGCATAGAGCATGCCACAATTCGGCTTTGCGTCGTGATCTTCTGGAGATGATTGCGTGTCCTGAATAAGATCTGCCTTCAAACGCTGGATCTGAACCCTTCCTCGTGATGCCGCGCCATCTCCGTTACGGACAGATGGGGGCTTTTACGCACTGAATGGGGATTTTCCCCTCTCATCTCTAAACGCGAAACGCATGGCGTGGCGCGTAACCCTCTTATGCTGAAACAGGCGGATGCGCTCATTGACGAAGGTAGCATAGTTCTAGGGAGTATGGCCCCGCTTCAAGTGCAGGCAGTCCAGCCGGAGCGTCGCGCACCTTGTCATGTAACATAGTTTCTAGAGAGAATGGCCTCGCTCCAAGCATCTTCAACGCGAGACGCTGCCTTTCCGCCATCAGATAGTTCTAAAGGGCACGGGCGAGCTTTAAGGTTTTACTCTTCTTTGAGCCCAGTCAATTCTTCAATCCGAATGCGAAATATGATGACGGGGACCGGCTCGGCATCGAAGGCGATACGTGATTCGACAGGGGTAAGCCAGGGGAAATGTCGGAGCAGTTCGTTAAGATAGAAGCTGCGGCGAGAGTCCTTGATCTCTTCATAGTGACCGAAAGCGATAACGCTCCGCCAGCGTCGGTCATCTTCGATCTCATCAACTTGCAGACAGGCTTCCGGGCGCGCGCGCAGCGCGTTGATCTTCATCCCAGGAAGCGAATGGAGATAGACCGCGCCATCATCGTAGATGTAATTTACCGGTACGACATACGGCCACTTGTCCGTGATGCAACCGAGTCGCGCCAGCTTGTTTCTGCGCAGCAATTCGCGCGCCTCTTCATCGCTAAGCGGGACGATCATCTGAATGCTCCTCGGGCGGAATCTAATTTGATAGGAGCAAAATTTATGCCAGATCGGAGTGTTGAGGTGAAGATCCGAGTCTTATTGGGATGAGAGCGCACAGAACGCTCCCTGCTCGGCGGCGAGTTTCAACATGACCGGAGTCGTATTGTGACGCGAGGGGATGGGGTTAGTTTCAAGGGCGGAATGGATCGTCGAGAATCTTTCAAGTCGTATTGTGATGCGAGGGAATGAGGTTAGAGCTCAATCCCATCGGCGGAGCGCGAAGGTCTAAGTCGTATTGGAATGCGAGTTGCCCCAGTGATCATTTAGACCGAGCGTTAACGAATCGGGCGAAAGGGAGAGATGATGGTCCAAGGTTGGACGCAGGATCTCATGGGACGGGCGCATGCGATGGCGTGTGAAGCCGTTGTGGAAGCTCTGGATGTATCGCTTGAAGGCGGTCTGTCTCGATCGGAAGTCGAGCGCCGGCGAGGCATTTGGGGCAAGAACGAGATGCCTCAACTGAGAGCGCGCTCCGCTTGGCGCATCTTCTTGGCCCAGTTCAAGAGCCTCATCATCGCCCTGCTAGGTGGCGCCATCATCGTTGCGCTCTTGTATGATGATCGCGTCGAAGCGGGAGCCATTCTCGTCGTACTCATCGTCAATGCGTCTATCGGTTTTATAACCGAGCGGCAAGCTGAGCGTGCGTTGGATGCTTTGCGGCGCGCAACTCGATCGGTCGTGCGCGTTCGCCGTGAAGGGCGGGAGGCGATCGTCGATGCGGAGGATCTTGTCCCAGGTGACATCGTACTTCTCGGGGCTGGCGATCGTATCCCGGCTGATCTGCGCATCATCTCAACCGCCAATTTGTGGGCTGAGGAATCGGCCTTGACGGGGGAGAGCGCGCCGGTCGCGAAGGGAGCATCGCCAGTTGCCGATGAGGCCCCTCTCGCCGAGCGCCATTCGATGCTTTATCTCGGCACGATCATCGTCGCCGGTCAAGGCATGGGCGTCGTTACCGCGACCGGGGCGCATACGGAGTTGGGGAGAATAGGGCGTTTAGTCGGTCAAACGGCAAAGGAATCAACGCCATTGGAGAGGAGACTGGCCGATCTCGGGCGACGCTTAGTCATGTTTGTGTTGGCGATCGCTTTCATCATCTTTATTGCGGGATGGGCGCGCGGTCATCCATTACCGATAATGGCTGAAGTGGCAATCAGCTTAGCGGTAGCAGCGATTCCAGAAGGACTCCCTGCCGTTACGACATTAATCCTTGCTCTTGGGATGCTTCGTATGGCGCGCGAACGTGCGATCGTCCGACGGCTTCCGGCGGTCGAAACGCTGGGGAGCGTGACGGTCATCTGTACGGACAAAACCGGCACGCTCACCGAGAACCGGATGACGGCGCACTCCTTCTATTTAAGCAGTGGGCAGATTGTTGAGATCTCTCATGCCCAAGCCGCGCCTGCTGATCGGCTGCTTGAGCGCGCGTTGCTTGTCTGTCTTCTTTGCAATAACGCCTCTTGGCATGTGGACGAGTCGGGGGAGTTGCGCGCGACTGGAGATCCAACGGAAGTCGCTTTATTGGAAGCGACGCGCGCCCGCGGGCTGCCTGTTGAGCGTCTTCGCGGACGATATCGTAAGGTCCATGAAGTCCCATTCGATGCTTCTACGATGTACATGATAACCGTTCATCGCGCTGATGATGACCACTGGCTTGTTGCGCTTAAAGGTGCCCCGGCCGTTATCCTCGATCTTTGTTCATCTCGTTACGATCGCCAGCTCGTAGCACACATGCTTACCCCTCAGGAAAAGGAATGTTTCTTAGAAGCGAATCGAGAGATGGCTGACCGAGCTTTGCGTGTGCTCGGTTTAGCGGAGAAGATCGTCGCTGGTGCCTCAGCTTTAGAGGAGTTAGATCTGACGGGCGGTTATACCTTCATCGGTTTTGTTGGGATGATCGATCCGCCTCGGGCGGGAGTGACCGAAGCGATCACTCGAGCTAGGCTCGCGGGCATCCGGATCATCATGCTTACAGGCGATCAGCTTAACACGGCTTGTGCCATCGCTCGTGAGCTGGGGATCGGAACAGAACATGGACTGCGCGCGCTCCATGCACGGGAACTGCGAGATGTGGGGTGGGATCGCTTGGCTGAAATCGCGACAGCGACGGACGTGTTTGCGCGAGTATCGCCGGAGGATAAGCTGCGGATCGTCATGGCATTGAAAGCGGCACGAGAGATCGTCGCCGTCACGGGCGATGGAGTTAACGATGCTCCCGCTTTGAAGGCTGCGGATGTCGGCATCGCAATGGGCATGCGTGGGACGGAAGCGGCGAAGGAAGCCGCCGATATCATCCTTACGGATGATAACTTCGCGACTTTGGTAAAAGCCATTGAGGGCGGGCGAACGATTTATGCAAATATTACCAAGTTCGTGCATAGCATGTTCTCGCATAATCTCAGCGAAGTGTTGGCAATCTTCAGCGCTATACTCGGAGGACTGCCTTTACCGTTATTGCCGTTACAGATACTTTGGGTCAATATGATCACAGACGTCTTGCCAGCCTTCGCTCTCGCAGTTGAGCCGCCGGATCCAGAGACGATGCAACGACAGCCACGCCCACCTCGCGCGACGCTCCTTTCGAGGCGACTCCTGTGGTTGATCGTTTGGCAAGGAGCAATGTTGGCGGCGCTCATCGTCGGCGCATATCTTTGGGCGCTCATCCAGTATGGCCCTGGCGCGCATGCTCGCACTATCGCCCTGCTCGCTTTGGTCGCCGTCCAGCTCGGACACATGTTCAACTGCCGTTCGCGTGTGCAGTCGGCCTTTCATCGCCTCGGTCACAACCGGATGATCATCCTAGCCCTGATCATCAGCTTGGGGTTGCAGCTTTTGGCCATCCATCTATCTCCACTTGCCACAGTCCTCGATTTGACGCCTCTGGCAGCGGCAGATTATGTGGCGGTAGGTTTATGCTTCACTTTGCCGATCGTGATCGTCGAAACTACGAAATTCATCGCTAGGTTGAAAAAGGACCACCATGCGAGCTAAGGAGAGAGCCATGCCTGCCCCAGTCAAGCTTCGGGCCTTATGGTTTGATTGCGACCTTCATCAAACCGTCGCGACGTGCGCCGAATAAGTCGTATGCCTCGACGATCAGGTCGAGGTTGAAAGTATGCATAAAGAGAGGTCTGAGATCAACGCGTTCGCTCCTGACCATCGCTGTGCAAACGGCGCATGCGTTCTTTGCCACCGGTCACAGAGTCGTCGCGATGCGATAATCACCGATCCCGGCTGCGAAGAAGGCGTCATAGGGCAATTGCAGCTTCCTTAGAATACACGCCAAGACTCGAGAGCATTCCGCCAGAGCGCAGACATCGCGGGCAATTCTCGAACCTCTCTTGCGTGCCGAGCGCTTCGATGGCGACATCCGCACCTCCGCCACTCAATCTCCTCACCTCGGCGGTAATATCGACTTCGCGATAGTTAGGGACAACGCCAAGACGCCGCGCCAGTGAGCAAGTTCAAGAGTGGCGCCCCCAAGGATGACTAGGACGCAAGCGCTTCGACGCGAAAAAAACGAAACGGAGCAAGTTCAAGAGTGGCGCCCCCAAGGATGATTAGGGCGTGCAACATCATCTTGCCTAAACGAAGGACTTGCGGCCTGTGTGAGTGCGCGATTGATGTCAAAGCCAATTACCTGCTCTACAAGCAGACGGATAAGAAAGACCGGACCACGCTTCGGACGTGGTTGAGCGCTCTGCCGTTGACCAAGAAGACGATTGAACCGATGATGCGCGCCGGACACGCACGCTGGAAGATCGAGACGTTCGCTCAAGAACTAAGAGGACCATTTTGAAAACAATGACGGGTACGGCGTAAAGAATTTGGCGAGAATGCTGGCGCTGCTGGTAAGTCCTTCTTCTCTTGTTGGTCATGATTAAGGCTAGGTCGGGTCTAAGTCAAAGCTCTCTTAACTTAAGCTCTCTTTGCGTCGGTCAGCGCTGGGATGCGTGGATAACCACTCAATCCATCGCGGCAATTTTGATGGCTGCCCAGTTATGTCCGCTATTTTAGCAAGCGCGTCTCCTAAGGCCGCGCCGTAACCTAAGCGCTTCGCAAAAAGGTCGGCTCTCCTTTCGAGCCATCGCATCAACATCAAAAATAGGATCCCGCTCAATAAAAATCCCAGTGGCTTTAGCCAAGATGACAAAAAGCCTAACACTACTTCATTCGAAAGGAATGACTCCAACCATTTATCGAGGTTAACTGCAAAGATAATGTACAAAGGAATGATGAGCGCCCAAAAAGCGGCGAATATAGTTGTATGCTTCTCACTATAGTGCCCGTACTCATGAAATAGTACGGCCATCACTTCCTCGGCGCCGAAGTTTTCAAGCAATGGTTCAGTTACTCCTACGATCGTTTGCTTCGGCCAAACGCCAATGACGAAAGCGTTAGGCAAAGGCCATTTCTCTCTGGAAATCAAATAGACTTCCTTTATTTGAGGGTTATGGCCGGCATCAGCGAGCTTGCGAATAAAGGCCCGAACTATCGGATGATCCTCGGAAAGAACTTCGATGGCTTCGCGCCGTATGCGCCATGTCGAGTAAGAAGTCATTATGATTATACTTGCCGAGGCTGAGACCAAAGCAGCGATAAAGATAGGCGTCCGATATGCCAAGTATAGGAAAAAGAAGAGATTAAGGAATATCACTATGAAAACGATCTGATTGATTTGCAGCTTGAGGAACTCTTGAAGCGCACGCCGTAGCGTAAACAGATGTGGTGTTTTTTGCATCGTCTTCCTAGGTACCCTACGTGCTACTTCGAGAAAAACCAAAGTCCAGATCACAGATGAAACCAAACCCAAAAGATGATTGGATGCAGATAAGACTCTTTGTAGCGAGATAGCACTTACATCCAGCTCGTAACTTAGCCATTCAACTGCCCAAGAGCTATAGGATCCTGAAACCGCTCTATCTGTTGCTATAATGATGGTAAAGACGAGAGTGCATGAAGCTATAAGGATCTGTTTTTTGAAAAGATTGTTTGGATCTTTCCTCAGAAATATGAATAAAAATATTCCCCCCAAAGAGACGCTTAGATGAGTCAAAAGAACGTATAGATGGATATATAGATCAGGCTTTTGCCATTGAGAGGTGACTATATCAGTGACAGCCAAATGACCATCTTCTGTGAGTTGAACTTCGAACCCTACCGGTCCTGCCAGTCTTTTGCCAGATCGATCAATCAGTTCGATCAAGACATGCCTCCGATTCAAAGTGAAGACCTTAAATTTATAGTAAATGGTTAAATGGTCAGAAGAATCATGCAGCCTCTCTCCATTCAGAGGCTACTCGCTCAACCAAACTCGTATAATTCGGCGAAATATAAAAGCCTGCAGGTCCTCCTCGCTGAACGAATTTGCGCCATTCTTCGAAAAAGGTTTCGCCAGGAGTACTGGCCAAAATCTCTTCTTGGGAAGAGGAATCGGCTATTGTACCTTCAACCCGTACGCTGAGAAGCACTAACAACAAGAACAGGGCACGGAAAAGCACAGTGAGGGTATCTTTGTTCCTGCGGCTTTCCGCTCGTAAAAGTGACGAAGCGAAAACCCTATTTCGCTTTATGCGCGCGGGCGATGTCATTAACATGAGTTCTCTCACACTCAGTAATCTCTCTCGCAAAGACGACTTCGAGTTCGGTCTCGACGTCGACATAGAAGCGGCCATCCACGTGCCCCTTCTCACCTTCTTGCCAAAAAGAGCCAGCCAACCAGATGATCAAAACCTTCTACCGCTTTTGTCAATTCCAAACTCGGGAAACTTTTTATGCCCATTGATGGATAGTCTTAGTCAGAGATAATTAAGCTTTCGGCGATATTAGGATAAGCTGTTGTTAGCTCGAATCGGTTGTTATTGCGAGCGATCTTTTGAAGAAGATTTCGGCAGACCCTTTTCAACTGCTCTCTCGACCGTCGCCAGTCGCGCAACCATCTGCACCGCCTTGTTCTCCAGCCTGTTTGCAATCGACAATGTTCTCTCCAAATCCTTCTCCCCCAACGCAGAGAAGGCCCGCATCAACTCGGCTGAGTCGGCAAAACTACTGGGATCATTGAGAATCGGTTTTGACCGAGAACCCTTTTGTTCTTTGGCGCCGACATCGGCCAGCGAATTGATCGTGGCTACGCCATCTTGCAGCATGAGCATCGCCTCCGTCGGCGCAAAATGGGCCGTCTCGGCAGCAATAGTTAGTAGAGCGACAGCATAGATCCCTTTCGGCAAGGCGTCGGCCGAGGTCCTTTTCACTTCGTAAAGGATGGTCGTTAAAAGATCTGGCTCTCGTTTCTCGTGTGCGACTTTGGCGATCTCTGCCAACAGCAGCATCTTCTGCGTTCCATCTCTCATCTTTCGCGCTATGCTGAGCGCTTCGAATAGTTCGCCCCGGCCAAGGTGGGTTTTAACCCGCGCTTTGAGCAGCAGTTCACCCCATGACAGCCTCTTCTTCTCGTCTTTCAGCTTGTCGATCGCCTCCTGCGCCGCTTCGAAGTCACCTCTAGCCATCGAGCTGATGATCTCAGCCTCCGAACCATCTCCACCGTTCTTGCCGATCGCTCCTTTCACTGCAGCCACCTGCACCTGAATGGCGTCGAGTAATTGGTTCGGTAGGCCAGCGCTCAAACGTTTGGCCGTCGCGTCCAAAGCCTCTGTTAGTTGAGGAGCGTAGCGCGGAGACAAAGCCGCTAACGTTGCTGCCAACGTCGCTTGGCACAACGTCCTGAAACTGAGCGTGTTCTGTTGTAGCCCCTGATCCTTAACGAGGCTTTCCTCGGATTCGGCCAAAGACTCCCCGAGCACTTGATACCCGATTGACACGAACTGGAAACGCAACCTCTCATCTGACTCCTTCACTTCTGGCGAAACCTCTGCTGAGGGGAAGTACGGAAAGAGATACGCGATCATGTTATTTAACCCGACAAGAGCCACCGTGCGCGGCTGTCGCAAAAAGTTCCCTAGCGAACGCTCTGCTACAGTGTTAGCCAGAGAAGGATCCTTCTCCCTGATCCTCGTCAAAATCGGCGCAAACATCGGCGACGTGTTCCGCGCAAGGCTCTTTTCCAGCACCGCGGCGGCAAGCCTGACGTCCGTCTCGGCCAAACGGTAGGCCGTGAAGGCCAATCGCTTGGTTTGCGGATCGGTCCCCATTACCCGCGCGAAATCCGAATCGGCTTCATCCTCTTTCGCTGTCTTCTTCAAAAGCTGATCCGCTAGCGCTCGGTCCCTGGGAAAAAGGTAGCGGAGGATGATCGTTCTGGCCTCTTCTTTATCGAAGTCCTTGTCGGTTTGACTCTCTACCTTATCCCACAGGTCGACGAAAACGGCGCGCGATCTTTCCGCCGATTCAGTCCAGAGCAACGACGCGGCTTTAGCTTTGACCCGCACGACATCGAGCGGATTCTCTAATCTATCAGCAGCGTTTTGTACCGCTTCGACTTCTTGCATCGCACGTCGGTATTTGAGCCATGCCTTTCTCACCGTTTGCCTTCCCGTTGCGTTAGTCATAAGCACCGTCGCTGCTATGATGATAGAGCAAATCACGTGCTTCATAGTTCTCCTAATTTTACAGCGCCTGCTGAATCGGTGTTTGTTGACGAATGTTCGTCTCATCTAACGGCGAAAATTTTATCGCTTGGCGCTCTGTGTAAGGGAACCGCTTCAGCCGAGCGATCTCACGTCCCCTCGAAGAATTTATGGCAAGATGACTCCAGGGCCCTTCTCTCCGGAATCTTGGATGTAACCACACTCAAACGCGCAACCAATGACCACGACGACGCCAGTCCCGATGCAACTGGCGCATGTTCCCCAATCACCATTTGCGCAAGAATCTACGCAATGTAGGAGTAAATCAGGTGAAACGTTTCTGGCTAGGCATCCTTTAAAACACTCTCAGTCGCCAGCTTCCTGTGCAGGCGAGCAAAAGCATGCTCTATTTACGCGTGTACTTGTAGTTTTTGCGCTGTTTCCTTCCTTGGAGAATGATTTGGTTCTTCCCTTTAGGTCGATCATCCGTGAACTAGGCTTTCCGCCCGTTCCCTTAAAGCGAGCCGCCTCTACGTTCGACTTGAAGAGGAGCTTGGTCTCCGACGAAGCAGCTTGAGCGGTGATTGAGCCGCCAGAGAAAATCGCCAACAACAAAATGATTCCAAGTGAATATGTGTTGCTCATAATTTTCCTGCCTCTCTCAACTCAGTCATAAGGGGCTGAATTGGCGTTTTCCAGACTCGACCTTCGTTCTTTTATTGCCTTCTGAATTATGGAAACGAACAAGCTGGGAGAATCTTAACGCCCGTCGGCGGAGAATCTTCAATTGGCGCCACCCTAGAGCGAAATACTCCTCTCAAGACATCTCCTCACAAAACTTTAGCAGCTCTAATGAAAGCCGGAGAGGCATCGCCCTAAGGCAGATGTCAATATTGACAGATAGAATGGAGGAAGTAATATGTGTTCGTGTTGCCTGATTTGTCGGGCGAATCGGTTGAAGCCGACTAGAAGCTATCTCATTTACGGCATGATTCTTCCTCAGCTTTTGCCGCTTTTGAGATAACTTCTAGCGCAACCTCACTTGATGATCTAGTCATCGTCTCTTTGCCTCTTAGCCCCGGAGACAGGCAAGGAGCGAAGCTTCGCACGGCGAGTGGCCGTGAGCGCCGCGAGGTTCGCGATGGGGCGGAAGAGGCAGGTGGTTGATTCTTGCGCGTCTTTGCCGACAGGGGATCTCGATCCATCCGTCTGGCAAGCTGTCCTGCAACAGATCGAACGTGCGGCCAAGCGCAATTACCCGCACTTCTACGGAAGAAGGGCGAGCGCTGACGAGTTGCACGACATCTGCTACGACATCTTGTTGCGACTCATCAGCAGCAGGATCTTTTTGCGACTTGCCAATGGCGAGCTGCGTGACGGAGCGGAAGCCAAGCTGAGAGCTTTTATCCGTAAAACCACGAGGAACTACCTTTTAGATCGCGTGCGCAAGATGCGCGAGAGAATTCCAATCACCGCCGACTTGAGGGTGGTCTTCCCCCAGGACTACGAGCGCGAGATTCTCGAAGAAGAGATCCGCCGGGCGGCTTGTCGGCTCGGACCGCGAGAGAGGATGTTGTTCGAGCTTCTGCTTGAGGAAGGGCTAGAGATTGAAGCCATTGCCTGCAGGTTGAATCTGAAGATTGAGTCTGTTTATGTGCTTAAGCACCGAATTCTCAAAAGACTACGAGAGATGATCGCCACGGATGAGCCGCTCGATCTACACGATGCCAGCCATGCCCGGTCTGCTAAAAACTCCGCGAGATGATCGCAATTGATGGACCGAGTTTGCGCGGTGTTCGGCGAACGAGTATCGAAGACGGGCGAATTGAGAGATGATCGGTATGGTATGGACCGAGCTGGCGGTGAGCGAGTCGGGGAGCGCAAAATCACCCATCAGCGATGCGTAAATTCGCGCACAGTCAATCGACCTAGTGCCTCGCAGCTGGGGCAAAAATGCAGCTTCACGGGCTGGCATGACCTTTGCTGATTTGTGCCTGCGGACGGTGGCCACATTGTGGGATAATCCGTAAGGTCGGCCGAGCCTATCTTGCTGTTGTCGCGCGACATGGGGAGCGTCGGATGGTGAGATCTGTAAGACCTCTCGAGGGCAAAATAGGACTCGCGGCGTTGCGGACCCGCAGCTACGCCGAACAAGCTGTCTATGAACGCAGAATAGAAGGTGCAGCGTTCCGAGAAGTTGAAAGTTCGGCGAGAAGGAGGGCGTGAGGATTGGACGCAGAGGTGATTCACCGTTTGCATTTCGCTTTCACCGTCACGTATCACTATCTCTTTCCACAGTTGACGATGGGGCTGGCGCCGCTGATCGTCATCTTCAAATCGCTCGCCTTGTGGCGCGACGGCCAACCTTCGTCATAAGGTTGTCACGTGACGTCCCCCTCGAATCGAGTCAAGCTTCTCTGGCGATTCAAGCCGCCAAAAATTCAGATTCGTAGACCATGCGCCAATCCAACCGGATCGACACGACAAGGGGACTGAGTTAGCCTGAACTGATGCCTCTTAAGAGGGAAAGCACTCTGCGGATCCTTGGGTCCGTTTAAGTTTCCCTCGCTTAAAGGGGGAGCGTGCCTCACGAGAAGTGCGGAGAGATCACCAGCTTCCGCGAATGATGTTAACAGCGGTTGTCTTCCTGTTCGGTGTGCACAGATCTCATTGATCACTTGAAGCGAGCTGCCGCATGCTTCGTCAGAAACGTCTGCCATTTTAGCTCTCCCCTCAGTCTTTACAAGGCTCGCCCAGCCGCTTGCTAGCGAATAAGTGTGTGTATGAGAATCGCTATCACGACTATCACTGCAATTGTCGACGCCCATTGAATGAAATTAAGAGGATGACCGCCGAGTCGCAGCATCAAGTACTTTGCGATGGGATAGAGAACCAGCCAAGCTATCACTAATCCAACGCCAACCGATGCGAACTGAGACAGTCCAAGCCGCTTGCCAACGACGATGCCGCAAAACTCGGCGAGAATAGCCGAGACCAACGATAGAAAGCCTATCGGCGCGAACCTTGACATGTTTGCTTAGGTCAGGATCGTCTGGCTTCTCTGAACTATTGGGACCAATCTTGACATGCCGCTTAGTCCCATAGAGTTCCATATGAACAACCTACGGCGCTTCCAATACAACCTATCCCACTGCCTGTTATCGCGCATGGGGCGAAAGCTATCTCAGCATTCCACCAGTTGAGCGCACCGCAGGTTATAATTGAGCCTAAAATCGCGCCGCCGCACCACGCCGCACTGCATTTGAACCAAGCACGCCAGCCACCGCGCCATCTTATTTTAACGAATTTTGCGCCACCAGAACGTGTACCTATTGCCTTGCTGAGGTATTGTTCCGCTAGTGGGGTTCCAATGTCGACGTTTGTGTACATGCCGGGTTCATCCAGTGGCTCCAAAGGTACGCCATTGCGGAAAGGCAATTCGTAAACTACCTCCCATTGATAAACATTATGGTCGGGCATGACTATAAACAATATTGGCAACGTATTGATCGACCAAGTTGCCGTAGTCATCGTAAAGATTGCCGATAGCAGTGCCATGCCATTCATACTCTAGGCTAAGAGTAGGGACCCATATCAACTCAATATATGAGCCACCCGTATTGTCCTGAGAGAATTTAATCCTTTGAAAACTTCCGCAGTCCCGGCACCCCATAGCAAGAGCCATCCTTTTTGATCTAGGGTATAGACCTGACAACATTGAAGACTCTTCAACTTTAGGTCTGCGACCCTTGTTTTCGAAGACTTTAAGGGCTGCGCGAACGTCTTTACTTTGTTCCTTCAGGAGCCTCACACGTGCTGCAACCTCCGGCCCACTTGCAGCCTTAAAAGCTCTATCTTTGAGTTGGTTATTATCGATTATCTTGCCGGTAGCTACCTTGGAATGGGCTAACGACAACGTCGTTAGCGAAAGAACCAGCGCTAGAAACGAATTGATTCTTTTATTCATCCTTTACCTTTCCTCCTGCCTAGTTCTTTGCCTCGCATATTATTAAGTACGAACGAGACCGGAAAATCTTAATCTCCATCGGCGGGGAGAATTCTTCGTCAATGTCAAATCAATATTCAGGCGAAGGATGCATCTCTAAACGTTGATTCCGGTTGACTCTGTATAAACTTCTGTAAAAAGCGGAAAATCACATGAGACGACGCCAACAATTGTTGCTGACAGGTTGACAACAGGTGGGTGAAGGGGTAGCGCTGACAATGATCGAGCAAGAGCGCGCAAAATCACCCGTCAGCGATGCGTGAATTCGCGCACAGTCAATCGACCTAGTGCCTCGCAACTAGGGTAAAATGGAGGTTCGTGGGGTGGCATGGTCTTTGCCAGTTCGTGTTTGCGGACAGGCGTCGTAAGATAATCCGAGAACACATCAGAGGACAGAGGAGAACGCGCGGCGTTCCGAGAAGTTGAAAGTTCGGCGAGAAGGAGGGCGTGAGGATTGGACGCAGAGGTGATTCACCGTTTGCATTTCGCTTTCACCGTCACGTATCACTATCTCTTTCCGCAGTTGACGATGGGGCTGGCGCCGCTGATCGTCATCTTCAAATCGCTCGCCTTGTGGCGCGGCGATGAGCGATACAATCATGCCGCTCGGTTCTGGATGCGCATCTTCGCCATCAACTTTCTGTTCGGCGTGATCACCGGCATCCCGATGGAGTTTCAGTTCGGGACGAACTGGGCCAAATTCGCCCACTACTCTGGCGGCGTGATCGCCACAACGCTCGCCATGGAGGGCGTCTTCGCCTTCTTCCTCGAATCCTCTTTTCTCGGCCTCTTCCTTTTCGGCGAGCGGCGTCTCGGCCCGCGCTGGCACTGGGTCGCGGCCTTCATGGTCTTCCTCGGTTCGTGGTTGTCCGGTTATTTCATCATCGTCACGAACGCGTGGATGCAGCATCCGGTCGGATACGAGATCGGTCCAGACGGCGTGGCGCGATTGAAGAGTTTCTGGGCACTTCTGACCAATCCGTGGGCGTTCTGGCAATATCTTCATAACATGAACGGCGCGGTGATCACCGCCGCTTTCGTCATGGCGGCGGTGGGAGCTTTCTATCTGCTTGCGCGCAAGCAAGAGGAGTATGGGCGCCTGTTTCTGAAAGCAGGCGTGGTGACGGCGCTCGTCTGCTCCATGTTGCAGCTTTATCCGCTCGGCGACGCGCAAGGGCGAATGGTGGCGCGTCATCAACCGGTGACGCTGGCGGCGATGGAAGGGGTGTTTCGCACGGAAGCAGGTGCGCCCATCGTCATCATCGGGCAGCCGGATGTCGAAAAGCAGCGGCTCGATAATCCGATCACCGTGCCGAAGATGCTGAGCTTTCTCACCTATCGGCGGTGGGAAGCTGAAGTCAAAGGTCTCGATGCTTTCCCACGCGACCAGTGGCCTGACAACATCCCGCTTCTCTACTACAGCTATCACATCATGGTCGGGCTGGGAACGATCTTCATCGCGATCGCGGTGGTAGCGGCCTTTCTGCTCTGGCGACGGCGGCTCTACGAAGCGCGCTGGATGCTATGGATCTTGATGTTGAGCTTCCCGTTCCCTTACATCGCCAACACCGCCGGGTGGATGACCGCCGAACTCGGACGGCAGCCGTGGCTCGTTTATGGGTTGATGCGCACGTCCGAGGGTTATTCGCCCACAGTCTCGGCGGGCAACGGGATGTTCACGTTGATCGGTTTCATGGGGATGTACATGGCGCTTGGCATCCTCTTCCTCTTCTTGATCTGGCGCGAGATCGAACACGGGCCGAAGTTCCTCTCCGAAGGGCCGAGCGCGATTCCGCCGAGCGCGAAGATCTTGCCCGAAACGGGCGACTGAGAGAAAGGGTCGTTCGTCACCGAATCGACGGCCAAGGAGAAGCCTGATGGAGACGTTGTGGTTCATCCTCGTCGCGTTGATGTTGATCGCCTACGTCGTGCTCGACGGCTTCGACCTAGGCGCCGGGATCATTCATCTTCTGGTCGCCAAGGACGAAACGGAACGCCGGTTGATTCTGCGCAGCATCGGACCGGTGTGGGATGGGAACGAGGTCTGGCTGATCGCCGCCGGCGGCGCGCTCTATTTCGCTTTTCCGCTTCTTTATGCCTCGAGCTTCAGCGGCTTCTATTTGCCGCTGATGATCGTCCTCTGGCTGCTGATGTTGCGCGGCATCGGAATCGAACTCCGCTCGCATGTCGATAGCCCATTGTGGCGCGAGTTCTTCGATTTCGTCTTCAGCGCGTCGAGCCTGTTGCTCGCGGTCTTCTTTGGCGCGGCGATCGGCAACGTCGTCCGCGGCGTGCCGCTCGATGAGCGAGGGTTCTTCTTCGCGCCTTTGTGGACCGATTTCCGGGTCGGGCCGCAACCCGGCATCCTCGATTGGTACACGGTGCTCACTGGATTGCTCGCCTTCGCCACGCTCGCTGTGCACGGGGCGCACTGGATCGCCTACAAAACCGAAGGGCCGCTCAACGAACGCGCGCGGCGCGCTGCCGCCAGAGGTTGGTATCTGATCGTCGCGCTCACCATCTTGAGCCTCGTCGCGACGCTCAACGTGCGCCCACAGGTTCTCGATAACTTCCGCGCGCACTGGTGGGGCTGGCTGATCCCCTTAGCGGTCGCCGCGTCGCTCGCGGCGATGCCTCTTTTCCAGCGGCGCAGGCGCGACCTGGCTGCGTTTCTCGCGTCGACGCTTTACATCACGGCAATGCTTGGCGGCGCGGCTTTCGCCATGTACCCGTACCTGCTTCCAGCGACCACCGATCCAGCGCGCAGCTTGACGATCTTCAACGCGCAGAGCGGGCCGTACAGTCTGCGCGTCGGGTTCATCTGGTGGCTCATTGGAATGGCGCTCGCCGTCGGCTATTTCGTCTTCCTCTATCGCTTCTTCCGCGGCAAAGTCTCGCTCGAAGAACGAGAGGGGTATTGAAGCTCCCGAGCGCATCCGCTTTTGAAAGAGTTCGGTCGAAATCGTGTGAATTGGGCGGTAAACTGAGGTAGCTTCTAATCGCTCAGGAAGGGCGGTGCGTTTATGTCTGCCGATCCGGCTCGCGGGTCGAAGTGCTGAAGTGCTGGAGAAAGTCAGATCTATCTGGGCGATCCAGTGTTCGGTGGGATGATGCTCAGTTAGCGAGTTGGGAGCCGGATCTTTGACCGGCCTTCGACGTTGCGATGAAGGAACGATCTTCTCCGACGGACGGGCTCGCGAACGACGAGGCGAAGCGCCGACTCGCGCAGTTCGGTCCGAACGAACTCGCTGCGCCATCTTCATGGCAGCCGCTGTGGCAGTTTCTCTCCTTTTTCGCCAATCCGCTCGTTCTGATTCTGCTCGCTGCCAGCCTCATTTCGACTGCCCTCGGCGAGGCGACCGAGGCTGTGATCATCATTGCGATCGTCTTGGTGAGCGCGACGCTCGACTTCTTCCAGGTCTTCCGCTCGAACCGCGCGGCGGAAAGGTTGCGCCACGAAGTCGCCCCGCGAGCCAAGGTTCGACGCGACGGTGAGTGGCGCGAGATCCCGCGGCGTGAAGTCGTTCCGGGCGATGTCATACGATTGACGGCTGGCGATCTCGTCCCAGCCGATGCGTTGCTTTTCGAAGCCAAGGATCTGCACGTGCAGCAAGCGGCGCTCACCGGCGAGTCGCTTCCCGTCGAGAAAGAGGCTGCGCCAGTCGAATCGCTTCGCGACATCAAGTTAGGCGAAGTCATGCTTGACCAAGAGATGGCGCGTCATGTGGTCTTCCTCGGCACTTCGATCGTCAGCGGCACGGGCATGGCGCTGGTCATCGCCACCGGTGCGCGCACGGCCTTCGGCAACATCGCGACGCAGCTTGCAAGGCGACACCCGGAGACGGAGTTCGAGCGAGGCATCAGGCGATTCAGCATGCTGATCATGCGGACGGTCATCTTCCTCGTCCTCTTCGTCTTTCTCTCCAGCGTCATCTTGCAACGCAACACGCTCGAAGCCTTCCTCTTCGCCGTCGCCTTGGCCGTCGGATTGACGCCGGAGTTCCTTCCGATGATCGTGACGGTGACGCTCACGCAAGGGGCGTTGCAGATGGCGCGGCGGAAGGTCATCGTTCGTCGTTTGGAAGCGATCCAGAATTTCGGCAGCATCGACATCTTATGCAGCGACAAGACGGGGACGCTCACGCGCGGCGAGATGCGTCTTGTGATGTGCGTCTCGGTTTCAGGGGAGCCCGACGCTAGGATCTTGGAACTGGCCTACCTCAATAGCTTCCATGAAACTGGCATCAACTCGCCGCTCGATCAAGCGATCCTGCAGCATGACAAATTCGATGCGGAATCGTGGCGCAAGCTCGATGAGATACCTTTTGACTTCGAGCGACGCCGCGTATCGGTCGTCGTCCAGCGCGATGGTGAACGGTTGCTCATCACGAAGGGCGCGCCGGAGAGCGTTTGCGAAGTCTGCGCTAATTACGCGGAGGGGGGCGCGATTCATCCTCTCGATACACGCGAGGCGCGCGCGCTTTGTGCCCGATCGCACCAGACTTTGAGCGCGCAAGGTTATCGCGTGCTGGCCGTCGCCTACAAGCGCGTCGGGCCGCAAGACGCTTATCGTGCCTCGGACGAGAGCGATTTGACGCTCGCCGGATTCATCGCTTTCTCCGATCCGCCGCTCGAAGATGCGGCCCAAGCTCTGCAAGCGTTGAAACGAGACGGCGTGCGCGTGAAGATCTTGACGGGAGACAACGAGCTTGTCGCACGCCACGTCTGTCAACAGGTCGGGTTGAACGTCGGGCGAGTCTTGCTCGGGCCGGAGTTGGATCGAATCACCGACGCTGCGCTGGCTCAGCTCGCCGAGCAAGTAGATCTGTTCGCCCGCGTCACGCCCGCGCAAAAGAACCGGGTGATAATGGCGCTCAAAGCCAAAGGGCACGTCGTCGGCTTTTTGGGAGACGGCATCAACGATGCGCCATCGCTCCATGCGGCCGATGTCGGGATCTCGGTCGCCAATGCGACCGATGTGGCGAAAGAGTCGGCAGACATCATCCTGCTTGAACGAGGACTGAAGGTGCTGCATGATGGCCTCATCGAGGGGCGCAAAAGCTTCGGCAACGTGATGAAGTACCTGCTGATGGGCACGAGCTCGAATTTCGGCAACGTGCTCAGCATGGCTGCCGCTTCCGTTTTGCTCCCTTTCTTGCCGATGCTGCCCGTCCAGATCCTTTTGAACAACTTCCTCTACGATCTGGCACAGATCACGATCCCGACCGACAACGTCGACGCGACCTTCATCCGCAAACCGCGCCGTTGGGAGATCGGCTTGATCCGCGACTTCATGCTCTATGTTGGTCCGATCAGTTCCATCTTCGACTTCTTAACCTTCTTCGCCTTGTTAAAGCTCTTTCACGCTTCGGAAGCGGAATTTCATACCGGCTGGTTCATCGAATCGCTCGCGACGCAAACGCTGGTCATCTTCATCATTCGCACGGCGGGCAATCCGTTGCGCAGTAGACCGAGCAACGCGCTCGCGTTGACGACTGTAACGATTGTCCTCTTCAGTTTGCTCCTACCTGTGACCCCGCTCGCCCGCTTCTTCGCCTTTACGCCCGTACCAGCAGCTTTCTACCTCTTCTTGTTTCTTGTAACGGTGAGTTATCTGCTTGCCGTCGAGTTCGTCAAAAGACGGTTGATGCGGACGGCTCTTTAGGAGCCCGTGCGGTCGAGCGGGCCTAAGGCGATTCCGGGCCGGTCACCGCTGCGCCGTTTTATATTCCGGTTTGCGCACGATCTCGACCGAGCATGGCGCATGCGTTGCCACGGCTTGCGAGACGGAACCTAAAAGGAACCTTTCAAGTCTGCCGCGCCCATGCGAGCCGAGGATGATCAAGTCGGCTTTGAAGGCTTCAGCCTCATCGAGGATCGCTCTCTTCGGGACGCCTTTGAGCACCTTTGTCGTGACCTTATGCTTGTGGCTCTCCGGTCCATTGTGAAGCTTGGTGGCGGCTTCTTCGACGATCCGGCGCGCGCGCTCACGCTCCGCCTTCTCGATCATCTCGTAATCGACTTCGACCGCCAACCAAGGTTCGGCTAACATCGCGTAAGGTGATTCATAGGCGGAGACGACTTCGATCTCGCTCCCTTCAGGCAGAGGTCGTTGCGCAAGTTCAGCGACGGCTGCATCGCTCGATTCAGATCCATCAACTGCGATCAAGATCCTCATTTCGCTCTCCCCCTTTTTAGTCTTTGCCGATCTTTCAAGCACGTGCCGTGCCGTTACCTGCTTAGTCTTGGGAAACGGTCGGCGGAAGGAAGATCTCATCCACAGAGATGGGGAAATTCGCCACGTGTAAGGGGAATTTCACCAAACGATCTGATCGCCCGCGCTGGCGGAAGCTAGCCGGATCGCTGGGGCTTTCATCTTTTTCCGAGAACCTCGGCCAAAGTGTGCAGAAGAGTCGCTGCCGTGTATGGTTTGGCGAGGAATGCATTCGCGCTCATCCGATCGGTTGAGCCATCGCCAAGCGGAAGCCCACTCGATGCGATGATCTTCGCTTGCGGATCGAGTCTGCGAAGGGCGCGCATGGTCGCCGCCCCGTCCATGAAGGGCATCGCCATATCGGTGATGACCGCGGCGATCTCGTCTCGGTGGGCGGCGTAGAGCGCCACCGCCTCCGCCCCGTCGCTCGCTGCGATGGCGCGATAGCCGAAGGTTTCGAGCGTCTGTTTAGTGATGGCGCGCACGGCCTCTTCATCATCGATGATCAAGATGAGTTCGCCTTGACCGCGTGGGATCTCTTTGGGCGGCGTCTCTTCTTCCATTGGCACCGCAGCTTCGAGCGCAGGCAGGTAAATGGCGAAACTCGCGCCGCGATGAGGTTCGCTCTGCACGGTGATGAAGCCGCCGTGGCTTTTGACGATCGCCAGCGCGGTCGAAAGTCCGAGGCCGGTCCCTTTGCCCGGCTCCTTGGTCGTGTAGAACGGCTCGAAGATCCGCTCCATCACTTCAGGCGTCATCCCCGCCCCCGTGTCGGCGACGGTGATGCGGACGAACCTGCCGGGTTTAGCGTCAAGATTCATCCGCGCATAGTTTTCGTCGAGCGTGACGTTCTCCGCGGTGACGGAGAGCTTGCCGCCCGCGGGCATCGCATCGCGTGCGTTGACCGCGAGGTTCATCAAGACTTGATGGATCTGCGTCACGTCGGCTGAGACGGGCCATAGGTCGTTGGCGACCTCGCATTCGATATTGATCGCCTTCGGAAAAGTGTCGCGGATGATCCCGACGAAATCTTTGATCAAATAACGAAGCTGAACCGGCAGGCGATCCCCCTCTAATCCGCGGGCAAACGAGAGGACCTGTTTGACCATCTGTCGCCCGCGCTCGGCGCTCTGCTGCAGAATGGAGAGCCAATGTTGGCTCGACTCATCCGGCAGCTTCAGCCTAAGCATCTCGATCGCCATCAAAATGGGCGCAAGCACGTTGTTGAGATCATGCGCGATGCCGCTCGCCAGCGTGCCGAGCGATTCCATCCGCTGCGCGCGCAAAAACTGCGCCTCGATCCGCTTCTTTTCGGTGATATCGGTGTTGATGACGAGGATCGAGCGCGGCTGCGCCCTCTCGTCGCGCATCAGCGTCCAACGGCTTGCGATCTCTATCGTTCGACCATCGCGCGTCGTCAGGCGAAATTCGCCCGACCATTCGCCGCGCTCGAGCGTCGCCTTTTCGGCTTGCGCGGCGCGCGAAGCGGCTCCTGCGAAAAGCAGTTCGAGGATGTCGCTGTCTAGCGCCTCTTGCGCCGTCCGGCCAAAGATGCGTTCGGCGGCGCGGTTCCAGTAAGTGATGCGGCGGCTGAGATCGCAGACGAAGATGGCATCCTGCGCCTGATCAAGCAGCGCCGCTTGCTCGCGTATGCGCTCTTCGGCCAGCTTGCGTTCGGTGATATCGTAGCGGATCGAGACGTACTGATAAGGTTTGCCGGCGGCGTTGAGGAAGGGGACGATGGTCGTCGCGACCCAGTAGTGACTTCCGTCCTTGGCGCGATTGCGGATCTCGCCGCGCCAAACGCGCCCGCGTGCGATCGTCCGCCACAATTCGCGGAAGAACTCCTTGGGATGATAGCCGCTGTTGATGATCCGGTGGTCCTGGCCGAGAAGCTCTTCTCTGGAGTACTTCGAGATCTCGCAGAACTTGCTGTTGACGTAAGTGATGCGTCCGCGCTGGTCGGTGATGGCGACGATCGCCGCTTCATCGAGCGCGAATTTGATGTCGGCCAGCTCTTTGAGCGAGCGTTCGAGCGCCGCTTCCACTGTGGATGGGCCGATTTCGCGAATGGTCATCTGCGCTCTCCTCAATCGGCTTGATCGCAAAAAAGATCAAGTGCGCGCTTCCGAAATCCGTGAACGGTGGCTGGCCGCTTCGTCGATCTCGCGCAGTTTCTTCAGGCGGTAGCGCAACTGATCGCGCGAGATGCCGAGCAATTCGGCAGCGCGCGTTTGATTCCCGCCGCTCAACCTGATCGCTTGGCGCACGAGCGAACGTTCGACTTCGTCCAATGAAAGCCCCGATGGCGGGAGCCGAACGATCTCTTCACTGAAAGCGCTGGTCGGCGAACCGTGGCGGAGTTCCGGCGGCAGGTGTTCGCACGTGATCCATTCGCCATCTTCCAAGATCATCGCTCGCTCGATGACGTTGCGTAGTTCACGCACGTTGCCGGGCCAGCCGTAGCGCTTGAAGGCCTCTTTCGCTTCTTCCGTGAGCCCACGCACGCGCACGCTTCGCCGCATGGTCCGGTTGAAGGAGTCGATGTAGTGGTCGGCGAGCAAGAAGAGATCATCGCCGCGTTCGCGCAGCGGCGGCAAGTCGATGCGGATCACGGCCAAGCGATAGTAGAGGTCGAGCCTGAAGCGACCCGCCTCGGTCTCCGCGCGAAGATCGCGGTTCGATGCGGCGATGATGCGCACATCGACCTCAACTTCGCGCAGCGCGCCGATGCGACGCACACGGCCTTCTTCGAGCACGCGCAGCAGTTTAGCTTGCAGGCTGAGGTCGAGTTCGCCGATCTCGTCGAGAAAGAGCGTGCCACCCGAAGCCTGTTCGATCAACCCTTCCTTGCGCTGCTTGGCGTCGGTGAAGGCTCCCTTCTCGTGACCGAACAGCTCAGCTTCGATCAGGTTTTCGGGCAACGCGGCGCAGTTGATCGCGACGAAAGGGCCTTCGGCGCGGTTTGAACCGTAGTGGATGGCTTTGGCCAAAAGATCCTTGCCTGTGCCAGATTCGCCCTGCAGCAACACGGAGGTCGCTTCCGCGCTGGCTACTTTGCGCGCAAGCGCGAGCGTTTCCTGCATCGCACGAGATCTGCCGATGATCCGATCGAAGCCAAACGCGCGCGCCCGTTCGCGTCTAACGCGCCCCATTTCGCGGCGGAGTCGCCGCACCTCGAAGCAGTTTTGGAGCGTGACGCGCAGCTCTTCGAGGTTGATCGGCTTGCCGATGAAGTCATATGCGCCGCCGCGTAACGCTGCCACGACGTTCGGGACGTTGACGTTACCTGTGACGATGATGACGATCGTATCAAACTGCCGATCTTTGACCTCGTGCAGGATGTCGAGCCCGGACCCATCTGGCAGCTCTATGTCGAGAAGGATAGCCGCTGGCTGTTCGCAAGCTAAAAGGCGCCGCGCTTCTTCGATGGATGCTGCTTCCAGCGGTTGATACTGCCAGCCTTGCAGAATCTCGCGCAGCGACCACCGGATCGCCGGATCGTCATCGATGATCAGGACCTTCTCTCGCACTTGGTTCAAATGATGCCTCGATCGGGATCTCGCCAGATGAGTCCGCCAAAGGCGCGCTCGCCGGGCCGTGAAAGTCACGAATGATATTCAACGCTGCGCCGCGATGGCGGTCAAGTCAAAGCGTGCGCCCGCTCTGAGATGAGAGCTTGACCGGCGGCTTGAGATCGCCGAAGCCCTTATCCGAATGGCGGCGAGGGGGAGCGATCGCGGAGAGGATCTTCGAGCGGCATGACGAGCGGGCGGCGTTTGAACCAACCGGTCACGCTGAAGCGCTCGCGTTGGGATGGTAAGACCTCGTGATAGATCGAATCGCTACGGAAAATGACACAAGTGCCGGCGCGCGGTTGAATGTCGATAAAGTTCCCGTCCGTGTATAGCCTCAAAGCCCCACCATATTCTTCGCGCCAGTCGCGATTCAAATAGAGAACACAGGAGATGATCCGATCCGAAGATGAGGAGAATTGATCCAAATGTTTTCGGTAGAAAGCGCCCGGTGGATATACGGCGAAATGGGCTTCGAAAGATACCAGACCCGCGAAAAACGCTCGGTTGATCTCACGGCGCAGCGTTTCGATGCGCTGCCAATACACTTTTTGCGCTCTCGTGGGTGCGTTTTCATCTAACCACAGGATGTGGTCGCTGCGAATGTCCGGGCGGATTTGGAATCGCTCTGCGCGCCCGATGCCGGCTCGCTTGAACGCGCCTGCTTCCCAGAGCCGTTGCGCTTCCGCAGCGAGCTCTGCGATCTCTTCCTCGGCGAGGAAATCTCGGATTAAGGTCCAGCCCTGTTCGGCTAACTGATCGATGGCTGTTGATTCAAGGATGAGCGCTGCCCCATCCGATGTCATAATTGAGACCTCCGCAATTACGCCACGGGATGAGTTCAGCTTTGTAGTAGTGCTACTTTAGCATGAATGGCTGGATGCGATGAAATCGCTTCGGTCGGATGACGCGCGTAAAGGTGCAGTGTGATGGGAAGAGGAGAGAGGCTTAGCGAATTCGCGCGGGCGTTGGAGAGGGAGTTGCGGCGCTTGGAGCTTAAGGCGCAACGTGCCATCGTCGCCGTCTCTGGCGGCAGCGATTCGGTGGCGCTGCTGCTTGGGCTCGACGAGTTAGCGAAGAGCGGGAGGTTGGGCTTTGAATTGATCGTCGCGCACTTGGATCACAGCCTGCGCCCCGAAAGCGGGCAGGAAGCTTCGCGTGTTGCCGCGTTGGCGACTGAACTCGGATACGAGTGTGAGATAGAACGCATCGCCGTCGCACAGGTCGCCGCCGAGATCAAAGATAATGTGGAGCAGGTCGCAAGGCGGTTGCGTTACGAATTCTTGTCGAAGGCAGCGCGTAAGCACATGGCCGAACTGATCATCGTCGCACACACGATGGATGATCAGGCGGAGACGGTTTTGCTGCGCTTGATCCGCGGAAGCGGCGCCGAAGGTTTGAGCGGAATGGCGCGAACGCGCGCGCTTGGGCCGGGCCTTTGGCTCGTGCGTCCCCTGCTCGGTTGGGCGCGAAAACGCGATACGGAAGCTTACTGTCGCGCGCGCCGTGTCGAGTTCGTCGTCGATGCTTGGAACGAAGATGAGCGCTTTGCGCGCGTGCGCGTGAGACGACAGTTGATCCCTTTGCTTGAGACCTTTAACCCGAAGATAGTCGAAACGCTTTCGCGCACCGCGGATCTTCTGCGTGAAGATGACGCGGCGTTGGATGAGGAGGCCGAACGATGGCTTAAACGGGCTGGCTGCGAGGATCAAACTGTGGCTCTTCGCGTCGAGATCGTTAAAGAAGCCCCTGCTGCTATTCGTCGGCGCGTATTGCGTCGTTGGATCGAGATCAATCGAGGCCATCTGCGCCGCATCGAACTCGTGCACATCGAAGCGGTGGAGAAACTCTTGGAAGGGGAGCGCGGAGGACGGGTCGCCGAATTGCCTGGCGGAGCAGAGATCGAACGTCGCCGTGGGCTTCTTTATTTCAGGCAAAAAGAGGTTGAAAAAGGCGCGATGGAAATCTAGAATCGAACTAGGTCGCCGCGCGCGGCGAGTCGGCGTAAGCCGTTATGTTGAGATGGGAGAATGGAATACGGCAACGACTGAGATGTCACGAGCATCATACTTCGGGGTCCGAAGTTGAGGCGACAAAGGGTGAAAAATAGGTTATCATTCGGTGACGGAGGCATACGGGGTTGAATTCCACAGCTAAGCAGATCGTCGTTTGGGTTCTGATCATCATGGGGGCGTTGCTCCTCTACCGCCTCTTCGCTGGGACGGCAGGGCGCGACGCTAAGCAGTTGCCGATCAGCGATCTCGTCGCAAAGATCAAGAAGAACGAGATCACGGAGTTGACGATCAAACAATCGGAAGTCGTCGCTACCGATGGCAAGCAGACTTGGCACACCCCGCTGGCCAACGAACAGTTCAAGGCCGACTTGATGAAGCTTGCTTCCGAGCCGAATGAGCGCGGTGAACAACGTGTGCGCGTCGAAGAAGAAGTGAGCGGCAATAGCGCCATCTGGACGATGGTGCTTTATTGGGCGCCGCTCATCTTTTTGATCGCGATCTGGATCTTCATGATGCGCCAGATACAGGCTGGCGGAAACAAAGCCTTGAGCTTCGGGAAGGCGCGAGCCAAGCTGCTCAATAACCAGCAAAAGCGCGTCACCTTCAAGGATGTCGCCGGCGTCGATGAAGCTAAGGAAGAGTTGCAAGAGATCATCGAGTTCTTGAAGGAACCGCAGAAATTCCAGAAACTCGGCGGGCGCATCCCGAAAGGCGTCTTGATGGTCGGCCCGCCGGGCACGGGCAAAACGCTGTTGGCGCGGGCCGTCGCCGGCGAAGCTAATGTCCCGTTCTTCTCGATCTCGGGATCGGATTTCGTCGAGATGTTCGTCGGCGTCGGCGCCAGTCGCGTGCGCGATCTGTTCGAGCAGGGGAAGAAGAACGCGCCCTGCATCATCTTCATCGATGAGATAGACGCCGTCGGTCGCCATCGCGGCGCCGGACTTGGCGGCGGTCACGACGAGCGTGAACAGACTCTCAACCAGTTGCTCGTCGAGATGGATGGTTTCGAGTCGAACGATGGCGTCATCATCATGGCTTCGACCAACCGGCCCGACGTGCTCGATCCGGCCCTCCTGCGACCCGGGAGGTTCGATCGCCGCGTCGTCGTTTCGCGACCTGATGTGCGTGGGCGCGAAGGGATCTTGAAGGTCCATACGCGCAAGATCCCGCTCGGCGATGATGTCGATATCTCTGTGATCGCGCGCGGCACGCCCGGATTCACCGGCGCCGATCTCGCCAACTTGGTTAACGAAGCAGCTTTGAATGCGGCGCGCAACAACCGCAAGGTCGTCACGATGGCCGATTTCGAATTGGCCAAAGACAAAGTGTTGATGGGCGCCGAGCGGCGCTCGATGGTCATCTCGAACGAAGAGAAGCGCGTTACCGCTTATCACGAAGCGGGGCACGCGCTCGTTGGATTGAAAGTGCCCAATGCCGATCCAGTCCACAAGGTGACGATCATCCCGCGAGGCATGGCATTGGGCGTTACGCAGCAACTGCCCGAAGGGGATCGGCATAATTACACCAAGGAGTATCTGCTCGGCCAGATCGCCATCTTGATGGGCGGGCGCGTCGCCGAAGAGGTCTTCTTGGGTAGCATTACGACGGGAGCGGCCAACGATCTCGAACGCGCCACAGAGTTGGCGCGCGCGATGGTCTGCGAATATGGCATGAGCGATCTCGGACCGCTCACCTTCGGCAAGCGCGAAGAACAGATCTTCTTGGGGCGCGAGATCGCCCAGCATCGCGATTTCTCCGAAGATACGGCGATCAAGATCGATCAGGAGGTGAAGAAGATCATCACCGAGCAGTACGAACGCGCGAAGAAGATCATCCTCGAAAATCGCGAGGCGATGATCCGTTTGTCCGAAGCTCTCCTTGAGCGCGAAACGCTCGATGCCGTACAGATCCGCCGCATCGTCGCCGGGTTGCCGCTTGATGATGACGAGCCGCCGACTTCCGATGGGGATTCGGCGTCGAAGGTCAAAGAGAAGGAGGCGACTCCCACTGTGCCGAAATTGAAGCCGATCCTTCCGCCGATCACGGGAAGCAATCCCGCAACGGCATGAGGACCAAGGGGCGAAAGATACGCGCAAGCGGAAGCCGATCAACTGGCTTCCGCCTTTTTATTCCATTAATCTTATGTCGTCGCTGATCGCCGCGACGTCGGTGGAGTCCGACTTATGGCGCGTATTTGGAAAACAGCGCGGCGCTCGATCGAACTTGGCGCGCGCACGCTCATCATGGGCGTGCTCAATACGACGCCCGATAGCTTTAGCGATGGCGGGCTCTTCGATTCGGTCGATCGCGCTCTCGCGCACGCGGAGCGGATGGTTGCTGAGGGCGCAGACATCATCGACATCGGCGGGGAGTCGACGCGCCCCGGATCCTCTCCCGTTCCGGTCGAGGAGGAGTTGCGCCGAACCATCCCGGTGGTCGCGCGATTGGCTAAAATATTCGATCTGCCGCTGTCGATCGATACGACGAAGGCGGAGGTCGCACGTGCCGCGTTAGATGCTGGAGTCGAGATCATCAACGATATTTCCGGGCTCCGTTTCGATCCTCGCTTGGCCGATACAGCGGCGCGCACGGGGGCCGGTTTGGTGCTCATGCACTCTCGCGGCGATCGGGCCTCTTTGCACGCTCAGCCGCCCAGCGAGGACATCTTCGCGGAAGTGATCGCCGGATTGCGCCAGAGCATCGCGGAAGCGGAAAGGCATGGTGTGGCCCGCGCGCAGATCGTGCTCGATCCGGGGATCGGCTTCGGCAAGACCGCCATGCAGAACGTCGAATTGATCGCGCGCTTGGATCGCTTGGCCGGAGAGTTCCGCGAATTCCCGTTGCTCGTCGGCCCCTCGAGGAAATCTTTCATCGGCCATCTGCTGAACGGTGCCCCTGTGGACCAGCGATTGCACGGCACGATGGCTACGGTCGCGATCTCGATCTTCCTCGGCGCCGCGATCGTGCGTGTGCATGATGTGCGCGCCGCAGTCGAAACGGCGCGCGTTGCCGATGCCCTTCGGCAGATCGTCGCCGAAAGCTACAAGTGTGCATAGCATCTGTCGTTTCGCCTAACGTGACGCATCGCGGTTATGTTTAAGATGATTCGAAGTGGTCGCTATCTCTGGGGGGGAAGGATGGGATTGGGCCGTCTTTCGAGCGGGTTCGCTCGAAATGGTCGGCGCGTCCTCCTGTTGGTTACAATCTCGCTTCTCGCTTCCGGGTTCACGGAATGCTACAAGCCGATGACGCGCAACGGCCTGCCTGAACGGATACACGTCATCGCCGTCCCCGCCTTTCAGAACCAGGCGTTGCATTACCGGATCGAATCGCGCTTCACCAAGGCGGTCATGGATGAACTCATTCGTCGCGGTCGCGGGCTGCGCGTCCAAAGCGAACGCGATGGGGCCGATGCGGTGATAGATGGGACGATAAAGCGGTTCGGCTTCTCCAGCGTGCTGCTCGACAATAACGGGCGCGCGCGCGTCTTCGAAGTGGAGATTCAAGCCGCCGTCACGGTGCGCGATCAGAAGGCGAACAAAGTGCTTTATGATAACCAAAACTACGTCTTTCGCGGCGAATTCGAGTTCGCGCAGGATCCGCGCGTCTTCTTCAATGAAGAGGATGCGGCGGTCGATCGAATCGCGCGTAGTTTCGCCGAGAGCTTGGTCTCGACGCTCGTGAATGGATTCGGGGCGATAAGATGAGCACGTTGACGCGCGAGGAGTTGCGCCGCCAATTGAAGAGCGGGAAGCTGCATCCGCTCTACTTGCTTTATGGTCCGGAGGAGTATTTGCGTGAAAAGGCGGCCCGCGCGATCGCCGATTCGGCGCTCAACGGCGCGCCGCTGCGCGAGTTCAATGAGTCGAGGTTCGATCTGGCCGTTGCCGACATACAGCACGCGCTTGCGTCGGCTTATGAGCTGCCGGTGATGGGATCGCGCCGCGTCGTGCATATCGCCAATTTCAGTCGCTTGCGTGAGGCAGACGAAGAGGCCTTGGGACGCTACCTGGTCCAGCCAGCGGAGACCGCGGTGGTCATCTTCACCGCCGACGATCTCGATAAGCGAAAGAGGCTGAGCAAGTTGCTGCTCGAACGTTGTGCCGCCGTCGAGTTCCCGATCCTCAACGATATGGAGCTCGCGCAGTGGGCGCGCGGGCAATTGAAAGAGTTGGGCGCGACGGTTGATGAAAGAACATTGCACCATATAATCGCGCTCGTCGGGCCACATGTCCGTCGGTTGGCGATCGAATTGGAGAAATTGGCGACGGCTGCTTTGCCTCAAGGGCAGATCACGATCGATCTGGTCGAAGCTCTGACGGATCGGTCGCGCGAGCTTTCAAATTTCGAATTGACCGATCATCTCATCCGGCGAGATAAAAAACGCGCGTTGATGACGTTGCGCCATCTGTTAGCGGATGGCGCGGAACCGGTCATGCTGTTGGGGCTCATCGCGAGCAATTATCATCGGTTGGCTTTGGCGAAGGAGTTGATGGCGCGCGGAGCGCCGACATCCGAGGTCTTCCGCGTTGTCGCCTTGCCTTTCAGCAAGCGAGAAGAGTTCCTCGCCACCGCACGTCGAACCGATGCGCGCGTCTTCGCGCGGGCGATCGAGAGGATCGCCGCGGCGGATCTCGCCATTAAAACATCGCAAGCGACGCCGCAGTTGCAACTCGAAATGCTCATCTGTGAACTCTCAAATCTTTAGCAGCGAGCTCATAAATGCCTCTTTCGGCTCGACCCGTGAGCACCGCTTGCGTCGGCGTCGTGATCGTTTGAATCCCACAAATGCCTCTTTCGGCTCGATCCACTTCAGCTTTTGCCGTTTTTGAGATGACTTCTAGAGAGGAAGTTTCGGTTGGCAGCCGCAGGTCACCGCTTCGACGAGGAGCGTCCAGCTAGGATCTCGACGCGGGTGGCTTTTCGGAGACTTCCCCTCGGTTCTCTCTGATCGAGTCGTCCTTATCTAGACCCAACTGTCGCGTCCGCTGCGGAGACTTCGCTCGTCAGGAGATGGACACGGGCACCGCGCCTCCGTTTCACTGTGTGCCGCTCAATGAGCCAGTCTTTCCGGGCTACGCTAGGCTGAGGCTTGAGTTAGTTGGTTGAGGCGTGAGGTCAACCGCGATTTGTATCTCGCCGCCGCGTTGCGATGGATCACGCCCTTCTGGACCGATTTGTCGATGATGGAGATCGTTTGAGGTAGAAGCTGTTGGGCGGCCTGATAATCTCCCGATGTGAGCGCGGCGCGGAACTTCTTGATCGCCGTTCTCAAACGGCTCCGGTTGCTCCGATTGATGCGCCGTCTCTTCTCATTTTGGCGCATCCGTTTCTCTGCGGACTTATGATTCGGCATCTTACGCTTCTCTCCAGGCTACGGTTGAAAGTTCGTGGTTTTAGCGAAAAGAGAAATATAGTGCGTCGATTGACGAATCGTCAAGGGATCGACGAAGCGTTCTTTTCGGGCGAGTTGACCCCTTGTGCCTCGTCAGGGCGTTGCGGCAGAAGTTCCGCCGTATACAGCGTGCAGTAGGCGCGATAGTAGTTCATCACTTTAAAGACGTAGTCTTTGGTTTCAGCGAAGCCTATCTCAGCCGTGAAGATGCCCGGGTCCCGTTTGCCTGAGCGTTCAAGCCAGCGCGCGACGTTGTCCTCTCCGCCGTTATATGAAGCGACGACCGCTTCGGGCAGTTGAGGGAAGAGCTTGGTGAGTTCGGCGAGATAGGCTGCAGCGATCTGGATTGAGATCTCGGGACGATAAAGATCCATCTCTCCGACCTCGCTCAAATTCGCGCGCGGGCCGTACTTTTGGGCGATGTCGATGGTCAACTGCATGAGTCCGCGGGCGGCGGCTCGAGAACGGGCCTGTGGGCGAAAAGCGCTCTCTTGGCGCATGATGGCGAGGATGAGGCGCGGATCGAGACCGCGCTCTTTAGCCACGCGCAGAACGATCTCGCGGTATGGCGTCTCGCCGAAATCGGCTGAGGTTCGGATCTGATCGCGCACTCGGCTCGCTCGGGCAATGGCTTGCGCGCGTTGCCCAAGGCGCATCAAGCGCATAGTGGCGAGCCATCCGTAGTAGGAATAGATGCTGTCGGGGATGAGTTGATAGATACGGGCCGCCTCGGCTGAGTTGCCGAGTCTTTCCAGACTGTAAGCGCGAAGGTAATTGACCTCAGCGACGCTTGTCATCGTGCCAGTGAGAGGCGATCGGAGCAGTTCATCGCTTAAAGTCACGGCTTTGGTCCAGTTGCCGCGCGATATTTCGAGTCGAAGGTGCGCGAAGAGCGCGTTGGTCGCCGTCGGCGTCCCGGCGAATTTCTGGCGCGTGCGTTCGATCCAGTCAAGCGCCTCCTGCGGCTTGCCAGCTTCGCGCAATGTGTCGATCGTATTCAGATAGGCGTCGGCGATCCGCTCCCCTGCCGGAAAGCGCGCGATATAGGCTTGATAGCGAGAAGCGGCCTCGGCTGCGCGCCCTAAACGCAGAAGCGTCGGGGCGACGAAGTAAAAACCGTCACGCCCTTCGCGCGAGTTCGGATAGTCGCGACCAAGCTTTTCGAAGAAGGGGAGCGCCTCCGCATAGCGGCGTTCCTGATAGAAGGATCGTCCGATGCCGAACAGGGCTGCGGGGACGCGCTCGTCATTGGGATAGCGTGTGATCAACGCTTGCCAGTGTGCGCGCGCTTCGGCGAAAGCGCGGTTGGCGAAGTAGATGGCCGCACGGCGCATATGCTCTTCGGCGCTGAGCGGCGCCAACTCCCCGTTACTGGTGCGGCTCGCTTGATCGAGCCTCCTCACCGCAGCCAGGGCGGCATCGCCCTGCGCGATGGCTCCGTTTGACAGGGCCAGAGCCGAAGTCGCCAACGCCGCGGCGACGATGAGAATAAGCGGCGAATCTGTTGAGCGAAGTCTCATCGCGTTACATCCCTGAATCGTCAATCGCTTTGATGCTTTCGCCGCGATGAAGGGAGGCCATCGAATGTCGAGTCACGGCGATCAAACTTCCGCCGCTGTGGATTCGTTCTCTATCTCATAGGTGGAAACGATCTCGACCGTTGGTCGCAACGTCGCGGCGACGCTGCAATACTTATTCTCCGATAGTTCGATCGCTTGCTCTACGGCCCGTGCGGAGACGTTCACGCCGCGGATGATGTGACGAACCTCCATGCGCGTGAAGTGGCGCGGATGCTCGTCGCGGCGCGCGCCGCGCACTTCGACGCGATAGTCTGTTACCTGTTCGCGCTTTTTGCGTAGTATCCCGATGACGTCAACGGCTGTACAAGCGCCAAGCGCGATGAGCAGCAGTTCCATCGGCGATGGAGCGGCGTGGCGCGCGCCGTCGGTGTCGATCGCTTGCGCGTGTCCGCTTGGCGTGATGCCGATGAAGAAGCCATGGTCGGCGAAGTGAACCGTCGCTACTAGATCTTTGCCCTCACTCATGATCGAAACCTCCTCGGAAACCCTAAATGTTCTAAAGCTCTGCGGGCTGCAGCATAACACGAAGGCCGCGCCCCGCTTCAAGGACGAGCCTTTTTCGGTTCACGGCTTCCGATTCCCAGCAACCGATTGCAGCGAAAAAGGAGGTTGTTCTCGCGCCGAGCGCTGGTTAAAATGTAAAGCGAGGTATTGGGCTGATCTCGCAGCCGGAGAAAGCGAAGAGATAAGGAGGCCGATGATGTTTCGCTTGCGGGAACTGATCGTCGCAGGATGCCTTGTTCCGGCTCTGTTTGGTTTCCCGGTCACGGCCCGCGCTCAGAGTCAGGCGCAGAGCCAGAACGCAGTCTCCGGGGAGAGACAGACGGATGAGCCGGTGTTGCGCGAGTATCGGGGCATCAAGATCGGCATGACGTTAGATGAAGTGCATCAAAAACTCGGCGACCCGAAAGAGAAGAGCGACCGATTGGACATTTACACTTTCTCCGATTCGGAGACGGCACAGATCTACTACGATGAATCGAAGAAGGTGATGGCCATCGCCGTCATTTACACGGGGCGCGATAATAACGCGCCGACGGCCAAAGCCGTGTTGGGCACCGATGTCCAACCGCGTCCTGATGGCTCAGCCTATCTTATGATCCGCTATCCGAAAGCGGGTTACTGGGTCTCTTATAGTCGTACGGCCGGAGAAGAGCCGATCGTGACCGTGACCATGCAAAGGATGGTCCCGTAACTCGCTTCGGTTAATCGAAGTCACTTGCGCGCGGTTTGCGTCTCCGTGGCGCAGAAGGTGAAGTTTAAGTTGATCCTTTATAGGCATTCGCGTGAGCGCGACTCACGTTTTCGGTCTGAATCTCACTCCATTTGGTCGATTCAATGAGGCCGCGTGCGTCGGTATCGCTCCCTGATCCTTTCCCAGCGCCGCAGCGTTCGCGCGAAATAGATGCGCAAAGGAGCTCCTGACCCAATGCAGATCGCGGTGTGGCATAGCGATTGCCCCTTTCCCGTAAAGGAAGTAGATGCGTCTAATGAGAGTACGGAATCGGAACTTACGGAGGGGAGCCATGCCGCTAAAGCGAACTCTTTTCGTCCTCCTCGCCCTTCTGTTACTGAGCAACCTGTCGCTAAGAGCCGACGCTCAAGCGCGCCGGGCTTATCGCTTAACCGATGCGCAGATGCGTCAACTGTTGCGGCGGATAGAGAGCGATACGGCCCGTTTCCGTCGGAGCGCGGGCGAAGCTTTGGGAAGTTCGAGCGCCGATGAGGTCAACGCTCTCATCTCCGCTTTCGAAGAGGCCATGGCCTCGCTACGCGACCGTTTCGGAAGGCGTGAATCGGCGCGCGGCGACGCCGAAGTCGTGCTCGATCGCGCGGCACGCATAGACGATTATGTGCGCCAGCATCGTTTGAGTGTGCGGGCCGAGAGCGATTGGCGAACTTTGCGTGCCGATCTCAATCAACTGGCCCGCGCTTATGGGATCACATGGCGATGGAACGCTTCGACCGCCGCGAATGCGCCCGCCGTTGGAGTCGACGCGCGTTTGACCGGGACATATGAGCTCGATGCAGAACGCAGCCAGAATCCGCGTGAAGCGATCGAACAGGTGACGCGCAGTTTGCCGAGCGGGCAGCGGCAGAGCGTTTACGATGAACTCGTCGCTCGTCTTGATCCGCCCGACAGGTTGGCCATCGAGCGTCGGGGGCGGGCGGTGACCATCGCTTCGTCTCGTGCGCCCCGTATCTCCCTGATCGCCGATGGGATCGAACGTTCGGAACGGGCTAATGATGGAAGCGCGATGCGCGTGCGCGCTAGCTTAATCGGCGATCGTTTAGAGATCAACGCTGTTGGCGAGCGCGGGAGCAGTTTCAATGTGACTTTTGAAGCGCTCGATAACGGCGACCGATTGCGCGTCGTGCGGCGCATCTATGCCGATCGGATCGGTCAGTACGTCTCGCTCGAGAGCATCTACGATCGCGTCTCGAGCGTCGCTCAATGGGATCTATATAGGGAGACCTCGCCCGTCACATCGGAGGCTTTCCTCGTTCCGGATGGAACCCGTGTCGTCGCCGTTCTGAACACGAATCTCTCGACGAAAGATTCGCGCGAAGGCGATCGTTTCACGGCGACGGTGCGCGAGCCGACGAATTATCGGGATGCCGTGATCGAAGGTTACGTTTCGCGCGTGAATCAGCCGGGACGCATCAGCGGGCGGGCTGAGATCACGCTCAATTTCGAACGAATACGCTTACCCGATGGGCGCAGTTATCGTTTTTCCGGGATCCTCGAAAGCGTCCAACCGGTCGGCGGGGAGCAGGTGCGCATCGACAACGAAGGCGCGATCAAAGAGCAGACCAGTCAAACCGAGCGGACCGTGCAACGCACAGCTATTGGGACGGCTGTCGGAGCGGTCATCGGGGCGATCGCTGGCGGCGGCAAGGGGGCGGCCATCGGCGCGGTGATCGGCGCTGGCGCGGGCGCAGGTTCGGTCTACGTGCAGGGGCGCGATCATCTCGAATTGGCGAGCGGGACTGCGTTGACCATTCGCGCGAGCGCGCCGCGATGAGTACGTTCGTCGAAGGGCGGGTGGGGTAAGATGGTTCGATCCACCTGCCCACGATCGTCACCGGTTTCATTCGGCGAGCAAGCTCGCGGCAGCTCGATCAACTACCCACAGAAGATCGCCGTCCGTCGGGGCGACCAATTTGGCTGGGATCGAACGCGCATCGGTCTTTTCATCGAAAACGGCCCGCAAGGCTGGAGCCTTCTCCGCACCTGCGACGAGGAAGATGACGTGCGCGGCGTTGTTGATCGAGCGGAGCGTCAGCGTCAAGCGCATCGCTTTCAACTTCTCGACATAAGTTGCGATCGTTAAGCGTTCGCGTTCGTCGAGCGCTGGCGAGTAGGGAAAGAGCGAAGCCGTGTGACCATCCGCTCCCATACCTAGCAGGATGAGGGAGAAGCGGGGAAGGCCACGAAAGTGCGCCCGCAGCAGCGCCTCGTATTCGGCGGCAGCGCGATTCGGGTCCTCTTCGCCTCTCATGCGATGGACGTTTGAAATGGGGATTGGGGCGCGGGCGAGCAGCGTTTCGTGCACCATCCGATAATTGCTCTCCTCATCATCCGGCGGCACACAGCGTTCATCGGCCCAGAACAGATGCGTGCGATTCCAATCTATCTCCGAGGAGAATTCTGAGCCGAGAAGCGTGTAAAGAAGGCGCGGGGTCGAGCCTCCCGAAAGCGCGAGATCGAACCTCTCATCGCGCTTGATGCTCTGTCGCGCGATCTCGACGAAGAGTTCGGCGGCGCGGCGACTCGCCGCTTGAAGGTCAGGGTGGATCTCAATCGGTCGGCCATTCATCTTCCAGGTCATCGGGCAGAGCGCCTATCGTCTTTTCACACTTGGGTGGATTTCAATCGGTCGGCCATTCATCTTCCGGCTTAACTCAAAGCGTTTCGAGGATCTCGAGCGCTGAACTGAGGGCCTGTTCATACACGTGGTCGCGCCCGAGTTCTTCGAGTTCGCGCCGCATCAGACAGCCTTCGCTGCGATCATCACATCGGGCAACGTGATTCGACTTCCGGCCCGAGATCCGCGTTTCGATATGCCCGCCGCTTTCCGATAGAGAGATGCGTAGACTCGGTTCTGCTCCAGCCATAAACTCGACAGCCGTCAGACGGCCAGGTTCGATCCCCTGCGCTTCGTTTTGTCGCAAGCGCAATTCGATTCGGCGATCGTCGGCATCGAAGAGAAGCGAGGGGCCGGTCGGAGTGATCAAACGCCACTTCAAACGGCTCGCAAGCCATCCGGCAAACAGCAAGGCTTGCGGCGATGAGCGTTCACCTTTGAAGGGCGTGTGCTCTATGCTGACCGTTCGCGCGTAGCGGATCGCCGCGCGCCCCGAAAGGGTGTCGTAGCTTTCGGCGAGCGTCGCGCGCCATTCGTTGATCCGCGCCCATTCGAGATCGCTGAGAACCACTTCATCAAGCGTTTTGTCGCGGAGAAGGCGATCCAGCGATCGGAACTGATCGTGCAACTTGCGGGAAAGCGATGAGTCTACGATGGCGCGGTCCGATAGTTCGCAGAGTTTGTAGAAAATCTCGTCGTCGCAAGATGCCCCTTTCCACCAGAGGAAGGTTGGAAGATCAGAGTAGAGCAGGACGGCGACGGCGCTGAGAAGCTCAGCTTGCAGGTCTGGGTTGGCGATGAACAGTATCTGCTCGCCGCACAGGCGCGGGCTTCGAGCTTCGGCGCGCACACAACGCGCGGCGATGTAGGCTCGAGCTGTGCGCGAGGGGGCGTCTGAATTGATGAGCAGGAAGAGCGCGCGGCAGGGATGGGCGATGATGATCTCATCGAGCGCTGCCTGCGTTTCGTCAAAACCGGCCTCGTCCTCCATCCAGACGATCAGATTCAAAGCGCGTCCACGAAGCAAGGCTTCTTCTCCGTTTGTCGCGTGTTCGGTCCACAAGCTGCGCAAGGCGTTCTCCACTGCCGCGACATTGAGTCCCGGACCTTCATGTATGGGCCACAGACCGTAGCGCGCGTCATCGAGAACCATCTTTACAACCTCCGCCAGCGACGCCCGTCGCGTTCGATCAGTTCATCCGCCGCCTGCGGTCCCCAAGTGCCGGCGGCGTAGTTGGGGAAATCCGGCTTCTCTGCGGCCCACGCTTCGAGCACGGGCATCACGATCTCCCAACTGCGCTCGATCATGTCGCGTCGGGCGAAGAGCGTCGCTTCGCCCAACATGCAATCGAGCAGTAAGCGTTCGTAGGCTTCCGGCAGCGTGATGCCGAAAGATGCGCTGTAGCGGAAATCCATATTGACCGGGCGAAGGCGCATCGCTTGCCCAGGCAGTTTGACATTGAAACGCAGCGTAATCCCTTCGTTAGGTTGAATGCGAATGATGAGGAGATTGGCGCTCAGCGATTCGCCATTCGCGGTGAAGAGATTGTGAGGGACATCTTTGAAGCGGATCGCGACTTCGGTAACGCGCTTCGGCAGACGTTTGCCCGATCGCACGTAGAAGGGAACTCCGGCCCATCGCCAATTATCGATCTGAAGCTTCAAGGCGGCGAACGTCTCCGTCGTCGATTGCGGATCGACCCCGGGCTCTTCGCGATAGCCGACCACTCTCTCGCCGAGGACGAATCCTGGCCCATATTGGCCGCGCACGGCGGACTCTTTGACGTCCTTGATCGGGCGCACCGCGGCGAGAGCCTTCATCTTCTCATCGCGCACATCGTCGCCCGATAACGAAGTCGGCGGTTCCATCGCGATCAACGATACGACTTGGAGCACATGGCTCTGGATCATGTCGCGCAGCGCCCCAGCGCGTTCGTAGTAGCCGCCGCGTCCCTCGACGCCGAGCGTCTCGGCGTTCGTGATCTGAACGTGGTCGATATGATTGCGGTTCCATACTGACTCGAAGATGCTGTTGGCGAAGCGAAGGGCGAAGAGGTTTTGGACGGTCTCTTTGCCGAGATAGTGGTCTATACGATAGATCTGATCTTCGCCGAAGAAGCGAGCGATACGGGCGTTCAGTTCGCGCGCGCTCGCGAGATCGTAACCGAAGGGCTTTTCGATGATGATGCGCGTCCATCTCCCTGCCTCGGCGCGCGTAAGGCCGCATTCGCCCAAACGCTCGATGATCGTCGAAAAGAGTTCGGGCGCGGTGGCCAGATAGAAGAGGCGATTGCCTTCAGTTTGCCGCTCGCCTTCGAGTCGCTGTAACGAAGCGATCATTCGCGTGTAGGCCCCCGCATCGGAAAGATCTGCCGCTTCATAGCGGAGTCCCGAGGCGAAGCTTTGCCAAGTGCGCTCATCGAACGTCTGTTCCTCGTTCTCGATGACCGCATCGCGCATGCGCTGACGAAACTCTTCATCGCTCATCTCTGTGCGCGCGATGCCAAGCACGGCGAAGTTCGGCGAAAGCAAGCGCCGCTGCGCGAGCCGATAGAGCGCCGGGATCAATTTGCGGCGCGTCAGATCTCCAGAGGCGCCGAAGATGATGATCGCGCATGGCCCAGCTGCGCGCTCCACTTTCAACCCTTCGCGCAAGGGATTATCCGAAAGCTCGTCCACGGCGATAGGTCTTTCATTCAGAGATCCGAGGCTCATCGTCATTGGTCCGCCGCTCGTTCCCAATCGGTATGGATGTGGCCCAGTTCGGGTTTGTCCGCGCGCTCGTAGGTGTGTGCGCCGAAAAGATCGCGCTGCGCTTGAGTCAAGTTCTGTGGCAGGCGCTCGCTTCGGTAACTGTCGAAATAGGCGAGGCTCGCCGCCAGTCCCAAGCACGGGACGCCGTCGTTTACGGCTAGGCTGACAGCTCGTCGCCATGCTCCTTGCAAAGGGATGATCAAGCGCGCGATCTCCGGATCGAGCAGAAGGTTAGGCAACCCTTTGTCCCGCAGGTAAGCGTTTTTCACTCGATCGAGGAGGCGCGCGCGGATGATACAGCCTCCCTTCCAGATGCGCGCCACCTCGCTCAGGTCTATTCCCCAATCGAATTCGTTAGAAGCTGCGCGGATCAGCGACATGCCTTGCGCATAGGCGCAGAGTTCCGAGGCGTAGAGCGCGTCATGCAGATCCTGCGCGATGCGCTCACGTTCGTTGATCTCCCTCCTGCCTTCGTTCGCCGCTTCTTCAAAAAGGCGCGCCGCCCGAACGCGCTCCTCTTTCAAACTGGATATGAGTCGCGCTTCGACCCCGGCATCTATCGTGGGAGTTGGAACGCCCAGATCGAGCGCCGTCTGCGTCGTCCACTTGCCGGTCCCTTTCTGCTCGGCGCGATCGAGCACGAGATCGACGAGCGGTTGACCCGTCTCTCGATCGCGCACGCGAAAGATCTTCGCCGTGATCTCGAGCAAGAAGGATTGAAGCGCCCCGGCGTTCCATCGGTCGAAAACTTGGGCCAGTTCTTCCGCCCCTAGGCCGAGCGCGCGGCGCATGATGTCGTAGACTTCGGCGATCAATTGCATCACGCCGTACTCGATCCCATTGTGGACCATCTTGACGAAATGCCCAGCTCCATCGGGACCGATGTAGGCAACGCAAGGACCGTCATCCGTCTTCGCCGCGATGTCTTCGAGTATCGGTCGCAGTTCATCGTAGGCCGAGCGCGAGCCGCCGGGCATGAGCGATGGTCCGAAGAGCGCGCCGCGCTCGCCGCCCGAAACGCCCATGCCGATGTAACGCAATCCGCGAGCGTTCAGCGCGGCGGCGCGCCGCCGCGTGTCTTCAAAATGAGAGTTGCCGCCATCTATCAAGATGTCATCGCCTTCGAGGTATGGGATGAACTGTTCGATGGTCCAATCGACGGGCGGTCCAGCTTTGACCATCATCAAGATGCGACGCGGACGCTTCAAAGCGTGAACCATCTGCGCCGGATCCTTGAAGATCGCGATCTGCTTGCCGCGCGCCTCACCTGCCGCGAAAGTCTCGGCGAGTTGCGGATCGCGCTCCCAGGCGGCGACGCCATAGCCGTGCCGTTCAATGTTGAGCGCGAGGCTCGAACCCATAACGCCTAATCCGACGATCCCTATGTCAGCAACCTGTTGTTCCATATCCCAACGCTTACCTGGTTCGATCTAAACTTTGCACCGCTTCAAGCAGAAAGTTCAATCCTCCGGTGTCGTGACGAAAATGTAACCGCAACGCGCGCCGTCGCCGACCGAGCAGGGCAGCGAAATCGCCGAGCGCTTGCGCCCGTTCGAGCGCGCCGAAGCTGTATCTCTCGCCGGGGACGGGGAGGTCTTGGCGAGCATCGGCTGTGATCAGCAGGAATACGCCCGTGTCCGGTCCACCCTTATGCAGTTGCCCTGTGGAGTGAAGATAACGCGGCCCATATCCGGCGGTGGTCGCCACGCGCAGACGATCGAGCACGTGGCGACGTATTTCGCTGAGCAGCGCGTCGTGTTCCTCGTTCTCTTCGAGGTAGACGAGCAGCGCGATGTAGTCGCGCCCCATACGCGCCTGCGCGAGGTGCCGCCGGATCAGTTCTCGCGCGTCGTCCGAATCGAGATCGCTCGAGCGCGGGCCGTAGATCAGAACTTCGTCCGTCGCTAGCAGCGGTTCCTCTTCGGGCAGATCTCCCGTCTCCGCGAATTGTCCAAGCAGCGCGGCGGTGCGATCCTTGCTCTCTTGGACGTTCGGCTGGTCGAATGGATCGATGCCGAGAAGCGCGCCAGCGATGGCCGTCGCCATCTCCCACGTGAAGAACTCAGCCCACAGCTCGTGCGCGCCGCTGATGGAGCGCTTGAGGATCGGGTGAGCGCGGGAGGCGAGCGCGTCGAGTTTGCGTTCGATCTCTTCATCAGGCTCGCCCGCCTGAATGGCGACGAAGAGACGATCATCGGCGTAATCTTCCGGTTCGCCCAAAGGCTCGCCGGCGACGGGCACGATCCCCACCCCTTCTTTGCCCGTGCTTTCGGCGATCAGTTGCTCAACCCATAGGCCAAACGATGAGATCCGTCCGTTTGCGATGAGCGTCAACTTGTCTTGACCTTCGCGCGCGCAGGCGCCCATCGCAACGCCTAGCCGCGCCGCCGGATTCTCGCGCACGGGCACATCAGGGCCACACGCGCGCATCGCCGCTTCAGCGCGCTCGAGCGCGCGCGCAACGTCAAGCCCCATGAGCGCCGCGGGAACGAGTCCGAATAGCGATAGAGCCGAATAGCGCCCACCGATGTCCGGCGGGTTCGTGAAGGTCCGGCGAAAGCTTCGCTCACGTGCCAAGCGTTCGAGCGGCGTCCCCGGATCGGTAATGGCGATGAAGTTATGACCAGCTCGCTCGCCGCGCTCTTCGCGCGCGCGTTCGTAGAAGAATTTGAAGAAAGAGAGCGGTTCGATGGTCGTGCCCGATTTTGAAGAGACGACGAAGAGCGTGCTTTGTGGCGAGATGCGCGAAGCGAAGTTCGCCACCGTATCCGGATCGGTCGAATCGAGCACGAGAAGTTCGGGCCAACCCTCGAGCGCCCCGAAAGTGCGGCGCAAGACTTCCGGACAAAGGCTCGATCCTCCCATGCCGAGCAGCAGGATGCGTTCGATCCCATCATCGCGTATCGCGCGCGCGAACGCCTCTATTTCGCCCGCGTGCGCGCGCATCTTCGCCACAACGTCGAGCCAACCGAGCGCATTTCGGATGATCTTCTGATGCTCTTCTTCTCGCTTCCACAAGGAAACGTCCTTGGTCCAAATGCGCTCAACGACTCGCTCTTCTTCGATGCGGCTCAACTCCTCATCGATGAATGAAGCTTTCTCGCCAAGGTTTCCGTTGATTCCCATTCAACAAGCTCCTTCCAAATTCTCTCGCGTCGAGTTGCCTTTACGATGGGACAAAACGCGCGTCGGATCCGGTCCAGTCGCGCGAACGCTTCGTCGAACCGGCACGCCTGCTCATCGAACAGAAGCTCATCTCAGCTGGGGTCGTAGATCGTCGTCGAGCGGAAGCGCAATTCCGTTGAACGATCGCGAGCGCTCGTCGAAAGCGCATCCGTGCGCGGCGAGAACTCTCTCGATCCGCCCCGGCAGAAACCCCATCCCTGAGGCTGAGGTTGGGCGCTCTCTTCGCCCCCAGCCTTCTCGCTTGTCCCTCGAGCGCTGGCATCGTCATCACGGCCCCTTGCAGCGCAAGAGAAGCATAGCACGGAGCAGAAAGGTTGGCTAACGCGCGGATTCTAGCCTCGACCGAGCGATTTTCGCCCCGCCGTGAGCGGAATCGGACGCGGAGCGTCGCGTAAAAGCGCACAGCACTTCGATAAACGGGCGCGGTCGCGCGCCATCTGGCGGTCCTCGCGCAAACACGCGCGCACTTCGCGCAAGATCCGCGCCGCATGTTCGTCTTCGGGCTCGACGATGCGATAGTAGATCCATTTGCCTTTGCGGCGCGCTGCGGTGACTCCGGCGCGCCGCAGATAGGCGAGGTGGCGCGAGATCTTCGGCTGAGGCATCTGCAGGGCTTCGACTAGGTAACAGACGCAGATCTCCGAATCGTCCAGCAGATTGAGCAACCGCAGGCGCGTGCGATCGGCCAGCGCGCGGAACAGGCGCTCTAGATCGAATTCGTTTTTGGTCATGGCGATGGCGATTATACCATGCGGGGGAAGATTACACATACGGCTTGACATATATGTCGTGGATCGGTATAGTATCCATTCATTCGCTTAGGCGAATATGAATCCACTGTTCGGAGGTTCGGATGAAAGAGATCAAAATACTGAAGCCGCATGTCGCCATCAACGTGCGCGACGTGCAGCGAAGCGTAGATTTTTACCGGCGCATGTTCGGCGTCGAACCGGTTCGCGTGCGGGCCGATTACGCCAAGTTCGATCTGGATGATCCGCCGCTCAACTTCGCGCTCAACCGGCGTGCAAATGTTGGCGACGGCGCGCTCTCTCATCTAGGCATTCAAGTCGCTTCGACGGAAGATGTCCTGAAGATGCGTGCGCGATGGGAGGCTGCCGGCCTTCTGACGCGCGATGAGATGCAGACCGTTTGTTGTTATGCGTTGCAGGACAAGGTTTGGGTGACCGATCCCGACGGAAACGAATGGGAGGTGTTCGTCGTGCTCGAGGGCGATCTGCCGGAGAGAGGCGGAACGGTGGGATGTTGTGCCTGAAGCTATGGAGCGTAGAATGAGTGGCGAACGAACGAAGCGACGTGTGCTTTTCTTGTGCACCGGGAACAGCGCGCGTTCGCAGATGGCCGAAGGTTGGTTGCGCGCTTTGGGTGGCGACGCTTACGAAGTCGCGTCAGCCGGCACGCATCCCTCTTCCGTCCATCCATTGGCTATCGAGGTGATGCGCGAACGCGGGATCGATCTGAGCGCGCATCGTTCGAAATCGGTCGAAGATTTCGCGGATGCCGAATTCGATCTCGTGATCACCGTATGCGATGTGGCCCGCGATTCGTGCCCGCTCTTTCCGGGGAAAAGAGGTCTACACTGGAACTTGACCGATCCCGCTGCCGTCGAGGGCGATGAGTCGACGCGGCTGGAAATCTTTCGGCAGGTGAGTGACGAAATCGAGCGCCGAGTGCGGGATCTGATCGCGCGAGAGGGGAAAGTCTATCCAGCTAGCTGAAGCGCTGAGCCGCGCGATCAAGCGATGACGCGGATGAGGAGCGGTCCTGCTCTCTGAGAGGCCGCTCCTCATCCTTTGCGACGCGCGAGTGGGCTAGCGCTTTCCTCCCGTCGCGCCCTTCAATTCGAAGGCGCATTGCTGCGTTTCTTACGCCATTCCTCGCGCTTCGCTTTAGCCTGCTGTTCAAGTTGTTCAAATTGCGTGCGCTGCTCTGGCGTCAGGACGTTGAGTATATCGGCGCGCATTTGCTGTGCGCTCGCGTCCAAAGCCGCGCGCAATTGCTCAACGCGCGCCTGTTGATCAGCCGTGAGCGAGCCGTTGGTGCGCCGCTGCTCGAAGAGCTGCCTCAGTTCGTCGCGTTGAGGTTTGGTCGAAGCGGCGTAATTTTGCATGATGGTGCGTATCTGCTGATGCTGTTGCTCGGTCAGGTTGAGCTGGCGAAGGAGGCGCATATCGATGACTCCTCCGCCCATACGGTGTGGCACCATCTTGCCCCAGCGGGGTTGGGCGCCGCTCGGCGGAGTCGTCTGTTGCGCCATCGCCACGGAAGCGAAGAAGACGAGCAACCCCAAAGTGATCCCGATAGCTCTTCTCATCCTTATCCGATCTCCTTTTCCCATAAGTTTATTCGGCTCAGCAGACTGAATCTGCAGTCTCTTCTGACACGCTACCCTTTTTGACGCTTCAGCGGCGCCTTTGGTTTGAATTTAAAATTTCCTTTCTAAGGCGAACGATCTTGGTTTTTGCTGCGTGCCGGAGGTTGGTAAAATACGCGCGCGATGGAACTCTTACAGACGATCAACTCCCCCGAGGATCTACGCCGGTTGCCGCTTGACCTGTTGCCGAAAGTGGCGCAGGAGGTGCGGCAGTACATCATCGAGACGATGTCGCGCATCGGCGGTCACACTGGCGCGTCGCTCGGCGCGGTGGAACTTGCGGTCGCGCTCCACTACGCCTTCGATACGCCGCGCGACCGGTTGGTTTGGGACGTAGGTCATCAAGCCTACGCGCACAAGATTCTGACCGGAAGGCGCGATCAATTTCCGACCATCCGCCAGTATGGCGGGTTAAGCGGCTTTTTGCGGCGCGATGAATCCGAGTACGACACGTTCGGCGCGGGCCACGCTTCGACATCGATCTCGGCGGCGCTCGGCATGGCGATCGCGCGCGATCGCAAGGGCGAGAACTACCATGTCTGCGCGATCATCGGCGACGCGAGCTTGCCGGGCGGCATGGCGATGGAGGCGATCAACCAGGCGGGCCATCTTAAAACCCGTTTGATCGTGCTTTTGAACGACAATGAGATGTCGATCGCCCCATCCGTCGGAGCCTTGACCGGTTACCTGAACCGCATACGCGAAGCGCAGGGTTACCACCGGTTCAAAGACGAGATCGGCGAGACGCTCCGTTCGATTCCGGGCGTTGGCGAACGCCTCCACCAGGCGGCCAAGACGGTCAAGGATGCGATTGCGGCTGCCGTTTTGCCAGGCGCGCTCGTCAACGAGCTCGGTTTCAAATACATCGGTTACATCGATGGCCATGACACGACGGCGCTGGTGCGTGCGTTGCGCGAAGCGCAGCAGATCAAGGATGGGCCGGTGATCGTTCATGCCCTGACGGTCAAAGGCAAGGGCTATCCGCCAGCGGAGAAGAACCGGTATAAGTGGCACGCTTCTGGTCCGTTCGATATTTCGACGGGCGCCGCGATCAAATCAGCGAAGCCTTCGCCTCCCACATACACCTCGGTCTTCAGCAATGCGCTCTGTGAGCTGATGGCGAAGGACGAGCGCATCGTGGCGATCACGGCAGCGATGCCAGATGGGACGGGGGTCGATCAGGCGCTGGAGAAGTTCCCCGGGCGCGCCTTCGATGTCGGCATCGCCGAACAGCACGCTGTAACGTTCGCTGCTGGTTTGGCGTGCGAAGGTTTGCGTCCGGTGGCGGCCATCTACTCGACCTTTTTGCAACGCGCGTTCGATCAGATCGTACACGACGTTTGCATCCAAAATCTGCATGTCGTCTTTGCAATGGACCGCGCCGGGATCGTCGGCGCCGATGGGCCGACGCATCATGGCCTGCTCGATATCGCCTACATGCGCATCGTTCCGAACATGGTCGTGATGGCGCCCAAAGACGAGGCCGAATTGCGCGACATGCTGTTGACGGCCATCGAACACACCGGCCCGATCTGTTTCCGCTATCCGCGCGGCGCTGGCGTCGGCGTCCCGCTCGATCGCGAACCTCAACTGTTGGAGATAGGCAAGGCTGAGATCTTACGCGACGGCGGCGAAGTGGCGCTGCTCGCTTACGGTTCAATGGTCCATCCATCGCTTCGCGCCGCAGAACAACTGGCCAAAGAAGGGATCGAAACGACAGTCGTCAATGCGCGTTTCGCCAAGCCGCTCGATGCCGAATTGATCTTGGCGTTGGCGCGAACGAAGCGCCTGATCGTCACGGTTGAGGAGGCGTATCTGGCGGGCGGATTCGGCTCCGCCGTGATGGAGCTCCTCGAAGAGAACGGTCTGCTCGGTCGCGTTCGTCTCGTGCGCATGGGCGTACCGGATCGGTGGGTGACGCACGGGGATCAAAAGCTGCTTCTTGCCAAATACGGGCTCGACGCCGACGGCATCTATTCGCGCGTCAAAGAGTCGTGGGAGGTGATCGAAGAGCGGCGCGTGCGCAGGAAGCGGTTCGAGGTCGATTCGATAGGCGGCGGTTGATTCGCTTCCGCTGTGGCGAGTTAGGTTCACAACGGTCCGCTCACCTAGCTCGTCACAGCGGAAGGGGCCGGGCGTGCTCGCGCGACTCTTTCGCCGGTCCGACCGAATAATCTGCGACGAGGCTCCGTCACCTTGAGGGCGGTCATCTTTGCTCGGTGACCCTTCAGCCGCTAAGAGATAGCGCCCGCCTCTACACGTCCTTCATGTAGATCGACGAGACTAAACTCGCCGTCGGCCAATGATCCGGGCACGATCACCCAAGAGTCGCCGAGCCTCTCCTGTTTGCGCTCTTTCCCGGAAACGAACGCGGCTTTCGGATTGTGCGTTTTGATCAATTCGGCCACGGTCTGGCTTCCGCCTTCGCCCAATCCTTTGTGGGCCGGCGGCGTCGCAAAGAGCAGGAGCTTCGGATAATCCTTGAGCTCCCAGAGGATTTTGAGGCGATACTCCGCTTCCCAGCCCGGATAGCGCAGTTGCTCGCGCTCTTCGCGTGTGGCGTCAGGGTCATCGGCGATCTCGCCGCCCAATCCGGCGACTAGCAGGTGGCCTGGGGCGAAAGCGTAGCTTCCGTGTACGCTGTGCATTTGCGGGTGGACCACTTCGATGTTGGCCGCTTCCCGCAAGTATTCTTCGATGGGCGCATCCTCCGGTCCGGGAAGGTAAAAGGTCGGCAACTCTATCTGGGCCAACAAGCGAAAGATCCGCGCGTAATCGCGCGTTTTGGCTTGACGCGGTGCGAGATTGCCCAAAATGATCAATGCGTCAGCATCCGCGTCGGGAATTAGTTTCGTGAAGCGTTCGAGCTTATCGAGCTCGTTTCGCGGATTCGAAGTGGCGATTATCCTTCTCGTCGTCTTGCGCATGGTACCTCCCCCTCCTCGCTTGTTTTCTCGCTTGAGTTAGAGAGTACTCGCTACGACGCGGAAGATCAACCCGATTGTGGTCCGTGTGGCGAAGCGGCTTCTGCTTTGTCTATACTTAAAAGATGAAGTTTACGGGCGATTCCGTTGTCGATGCTGAACAGTCGCGCGGCGAGGTGATGAGGGCAGGCGTGATGGCGAAGCGTGAACGCATCGATCTACTCCTCGTCGAACGCGGATTGGTCGAATCGCGCACGCGCGCACAGGCGCTCATCATGGCTGGGCGCGTTTTCGTCAACGGCCAGCGAGTGATGAAGGCTTCGGAAAGTTTCGCGCGTGATGCGCGAGTTGAGATCAAGGGCGCGGACGATCCGCTCACACGGTACGTCAGCCGCGGCGGGGCGAAACTCGAGGCCGCGCTCGATCGCTTTCAACTAGACGTGCGCGATCTCCTTTGTCTCGATGTGGGCGCTTCGACCGGCGGGTTCACCGATTGTCTGTTGCGACATGGCGCGCGCCGCGTCGTCGCGCTCGATGTCGGGCGAGGTCAATTGGATTGGCAGTTGCGCAACGACCCGCGCGTCGAAGTGCGCGAAGGCATCAACGCTCGCCACTTGCGACCGGAAGATTTTCCCGAAAGATTCGATCTCATCACGGTCGATGTCTCGTTCATCTCCGTGACTAAAATCCTGCCTGCGCTCGTCCCATTGCTCAAAGACGATGGGCGCATGGTTGTGCTCATCAAACCGCAATTCGAGGTCGGGCGCGGAGAAGTCGGTCGCGGCGGCATCGTCCGTGACGCGGCGAAGCGCGAGCGGGCCGCCGCGATGGTCAACGAAGCGGCGCAAGCGCTGGGCCTGAAGGTTCGTGACATGATCGAATCTCCCGTCCGCGGCGCGGAAGGTAACGTCGAATTCCTCGCGCTCTACGAGAAAGAGGATGGAGAGGTGCGAGGCGAGTTAGACGATGGCGAGTGAGCAGCGAGTTTCATAGGTCGAGTGTCGATCCGAAGCGCGCTCCGGTCGCCTCTCTCGCCCTAGGTCCTTGCGCAGAGGAAGCGCGATTTAGAGCGTGGGAAGATGAGGAAACTCGCGGCTCAATCAGACGAACGGCTTCTTGGGGCGATCGCGGCGCTCGAAACTTTAATCCGAATTGAGGCCACCGTATTTGCTCAAAACGGCGATTGCTAGTGAGCAGTCGTTATAGCCTTCGCTCATCGGGGGCGCCATCTGCTGAATTGAGCGCCTGTGTTGGGCTCAGTCTATCAGCTGTGTAGCTCGCTTGAACGTCCATGTGAAATTTGCCGTCGCGGCGACTCGCGCATGCGGCTCGCTTGAACGTCTGTGTGAAATTTGTCGGGTCAACTCTTCGCCGCGTAAGATACGCGAAGAGCGCTTAAGAAAGATCATTGGGAGCCGGTCGGTCTCCGCTCTCCGAAGTTTATGAGACGATCGACAGAACAAGAAGCTCTCGTGCGGTTGCAGCGTTTGAAACGCGCCTATCAACGCCACATGCGCGTCAATTACGAACACGCGGCGCGCCCATGTCGCCTATGTCCGACGAAGGGCATATGTTGTACTGACGCGCATTTCGTCAACGTGCAGATCACGCGGCTTGAAGCCGTGGCGATTCGCGAGACCTTGCTGCGCACGCCGCGCTTGACGGATGAGGAGAGGCGCGCGGTGTTCCATCGCGCGCAACTCGCGGTCGAGCGCCATGGATTGGCGGTGGCTAGCGATGCGCACGCGCAGACCTTCTCCTGTCCGCTCTTCGATGCGAAGTTCGGATGTTTGGTCCACCGGCGCGCCAAACCCGCGCCGTGCATTCAACATGCTTGTTATGAGAACTGGGAAGATGTGCCGCCCATTGAACTTCAGTGGCGCGTCGAGCGGCGTATTGAACGCCTCAACCGCGAAGTTTACGGCGCGGCGTGGGCGTGGCTCCCTTTGCCGGTGTGGTTGACTCTGGTTGATCCCTCATCGGACGGCGCGCAACTCAAACGATTGGAACGCGAATGGGGCGCGCGAAGCGATGTACGCCGGAGCGCTTTCCTCTATCGCGAATCGAACCATCGGAGGAGCCTACCTGTATTGCATCACCGTTGATGCGTTTGAAGAGCGGTTAACTGCTCGCCTTCGCGCAAGGCCGACTAGAAGGCGTTCGAGCTTTGAAGCGATAGGATCGACGCAGCTTGTTCAAAAGCGTGCGTTGACACATATCAGTGAGCGCACGTATCATCCGGTTCATCGAATTCCATAGAGGATCGCTCTCAAGCGCACTCGGAAGTTTCAGATGTTAAGACCTTCCGTCATCGGCGTCATCGTCAAACCGAACCAACCGGAGGCGACGCGCACGGTCTGCCGTTTGGTCGAGTGGCTCGCCGCGCGAAACGTGCGGCTCATCGGTTGTCCCGAATTGGATCGCGCGAGCATCGAAGCTGAAACCGGATGCGCGGTTGAAACGATGGAGCGCGAGCGGCTCGCTTCCGTTGCCGACCTGATCGTCGTGCTCGGCGGCGATGGCACGATGATTTCGACGGCTCGTCTCGTAGGCGAGCGGGAGATCCCGGTGCTCGGCGTCAACTATGGGAGTTTGGGTTATCTTGCCGATTTTCACACCGAAGAGATGATTCCGGCTTTGGAGGCGATCCTGCGCGGCGACTATCGCCTCGACCGGCGCGTGATGCTCGAAGCGGAGCTCGTGCGCGGCGAACGCGCGTTGACGAAAGATCGCGTCTTGAACGATGTGGTCATCAGCAAGGCGGCTTTGGCGCGCATCATCGAAATCGAAGCGCGCTTGGATGGGCAGTTCGTCAACTCGTTTCGCGCCGATGGATTGATCGTTTCGACGCCGACGGGATCAACCGCCTATAACCTTTCGGCGGGTGGTCCGATCGTCTACCCTTCGATGGGTGCTGTGATCATCACACCGATCTGTCCGCATACGCTCTCGAATCGCCCGATCGTCGTGCCGGATGAGGCGGTCATCGAGCTCCGTTTGAAGACGCGCGAAGAGGTCGCTTTGACGTTGGATGGACAGATCGGATTCCCGCTCGAAGTCGAAGATGTCGTGCTCGTGCGAAAGAGCCGGACGACGTTCAATCTGATCCAGCCGACGAACAGGAATTACTTCGACGTGCTGCGCGACAAACTGCGCTGGGGAAGATAAAGGCGGCGGGAGGTGCCGAGTTCGCGAGATTTTGCGCATCGGGGCGTTTCAGAGCGGGATGGGGCGCGATGTTATCAATGCCATCGCCTCCGGCTAAAAGTTCGGTCATGGCTTTACCGCGATAATCTCCTTAGAGCTTTGTAGGAAAGGGCGACGTAGATGAACGAAAGATCGCCAAAGGGCGTTGCGCCTGACGCATTTGAGCGCGAGGTAATCACGGATCTCGATGAGAAGACTCCCGATCAGCCTAAGGGAATGCCGCTTCATCAACGCATCTTGATCGGGTTGTTGAGCGGAGCGGCTCTCGGCGTTGGCGTCAACCTCGCGTTCGGCGGGAACGATTCACGAGTGGTTTGGGTCGTCGCGAACGTCACTGAGCCGGTGGGGCAGTTGTTCCTGCGTCTGCTTTTGATGATCGTCGTCCCGCTCGTCTTCTCATCGCTGGTCGTGGGCGTCGCTGGGATCGGCGATATTCGCAAACTGGGGCGCATCGGATTGAAATCCTTCGCCTATACTTTCGTGATCTCTGCCATCTCGGTCGCCATCGGGTTGACTCTGGCGAACACGATCAGGCCGGGCGAGCGCATTTCTGAGCAGACGGCGGCGGCGTTAGAGCAACGTTACGGTTCGGATGCCGTCAAGCGCGTCGAAGAGGCGAAGCGGGCCGAAACGGCGACCGATTCGGTGCCATTACAGGTGATCAAATCTATCGTCCCGACCAATCCGATCAGCGCGATCGCCAGCGAGACGCCGAACATGCTTCATCTGATGTTCTTCGCTCTGATGCTCGGCATCGCCTTGACTTTGGTTACGGAGCAGACGGCGGCGCCGCTCATACATGTGCTGCAGAGCCTTTATGAAGTATCGGCCAAGATCATCGACATCGTGATGAAGCTCGCCCCGTTCGCCGTCGCCTGTTTGCTCTTCAATAACGCGGCGCGATTCGGGCTCGATCTATTGGGCGCGCTCGCGTGGTTCGTCGTCACCGTGTTGGTCGGTTTGGCGATCCACATGTTCGGCGTCTACTCTTTGTCGGTCTATCTTTTGTCTCGCATATCGCCGTTAGAATTCTTCCGCCGCATCAAGACCGTGATGATCACGGCCTTTTCGACCAGTTCTTCCAACGCGACGTTGCCGACGGCGCTGCGCGTTTCTGAAGAGAATCTCGGCGTACCGCGCGAGATCAATAGTTTCGTCTTGACCGTCGGCGCGACGGCCAATCAGAACGGCACGGCGCTCTATGAAGGGGTGACGGTGCTCTTCTTGGCGCAGCTGGCTGGTGTTGATCTTTCGCTCGGGCAACAGATCATGGTCGCTTATCTTGCGATCCTGGGCGGCATCGGTACAGCGGGCGTGCCTTCTGGCTCTATCCCGTTCATCGTTCTTGTGCTGGCGAACATCGGAGTCAATCCGGCGTTGATCGCCATCATCATCGGCGTAGACCGCATCTTGGACATGTGCCGCACGACGCTCAACGTCACAGGCGATATTACGGCGGCGACCTACGTCGCCCGTTCGGAGGGCTATCGTTTGTTAGAAGAGAGCGGCGAGACCGGGCAGGAACTTGAAGCCGTTGTCGCCGAGCGCGGAGCCGATTGAGGGCGCGAGGGGTAGCAGAGTCCGTGTTGATCGAGGTGGGCGGCTCAATGCGTCGCCAGGCTCCAAGTGCGAAGGGCAGCAGAGTCCGTGTTAAGATTAGTTGCGCTGATGCCCGGTGGAAAGTACGAGCGTTCGCTTCGCGAGTTGTAAAGGCGCTGAAAGCTCGGGGAAAGCTTTGTGAGGATTAGGAGCGTTTCATGATTCTACCGATCGGAGACGATAACACTGGACGCCGGAGCACGCCTTACGTCAATTATCTGATCATCGCTTTGAACGTGCTCGTTTTCGTCTTCTTGCAAGGGCTCGGGACGAACGAGCGGTTCACCTATGCTTTCTCAACCGTGCCTCAAGAGATCATTTCCGGGCACGACATCGGGAGACCTGTCAGAATCGTTGACCCGATCAGCGGAGCGACGGCCATCATCAGACTCCAGCCTACGCCCGTCTCCGTCTATCTGACGCTGATCACTTCGATGTTCATGCACGGCGGCATCGCGCACCTTTTGGGCAACATGCTATTTCTCTGGATCTTCGGCGATAACGTCGAGGATGATCTGGGACACGGGCGGTATCTCATCTTCTACTTGCTGTGCGGTGTGTTGGCTTCGTTGGCGCACGTCTTTTCGACCGTGGCTTTCGGCGGCAACCCCTATATCCCCAGTCTCGGCGCTTCGGGGGCGATCTCCGGCGTGCTCGGCGCATATCTGGTACTTCATCCGCAAAGGCGCGTGATGGTCATCATGTTGCGCGTGCTTACCGAAGTTCCGGCCATTGTGGCGATCGGTTTGTGGTTCCTGTTTCAGCTCATCAGCGGGCTTGGCATGCTCGGCGAGGGATCACAAGTCGGCGGCGTCGCCTATGCCGCGCACATCGGCGGATTCATTGCTGGTCTGATTCTGGTTAACGTCTTCGCGCGAAGAAGGCGCTAGTCTATGGGAAGGCCCAGCGCCCAAGCGGCGATCGGTTCGGAGTGGCGCTTTGGGGCGAGTGGATCGAGAGATTCCGCACAGGTCTTATGTCTTCCGACGATCGTCTCACCGCCGCTCGAATTTTGGGCATGATTGGATCATCGCTGCTCGCCTCGGTGTTAATCTTGACTCTTATGCCGAAAGCTCATCTGGGCCAGAGCGTCCAGAGCGCGAGGGGCGATTACGTCCATGATCCTTCGATGATCCGCGCGGGAGACACCTTTTACGTCTTCTCAACCGGCGATCCATCGGGGATCATCGGCGATGGCAACATTCAGATTCGCAGTTCGACGGATCTACGCCATTGGCGATATCTGGGCACCATCTTCGAGCGAAAACCCGCTTGGATCTCGCGGAAGGTGAGGAGTTTGTGGGCGCCCGATGTTTCCTACTATCGTGGAAGGTATCAGGTCTACTACTCAGCCTCGATCTTCGGCACGAACGATTCGGCCATCGGACTGGCGACGAATGAGACCTTGGACCCGAACAGCCCGCGCTATAGATGGGTGGATCGAGGTGTCGTCATTCGCTCGACGCCTGCCGATGATTGGAACGCGATCGATCCGAGCTTCACGGTCGATGCCGATGGACAGCCGTGGCTCGTGTTCGGATCGTTCTGGTCTGGGATCAAGATGGTCAAACTGAATCCTGAGACGGGAAAGCTCGCGGAGATGCCTCCGCGCCTTTACTCTCTCGCGTATCGTCCGGACCCGCCGCATGCCATCGAAGCGCCGAGTCTGATCTACCGCAAACCTTATTACTATCTGTTCGTTTCCTTCGATTTCTGCTGTCGGCGCATGCGAAGCACATATAACATCCGCGTGGGGAGGGCGAAGAGCATCACCGGCCCATATCTCGATGGATCGGGCAAGCCGATGATGCAGGGCGGTGGTACGCTCATCTTGAGCAGCAGTGGCGAGATGATCGGTCCGGGCGGTCAAGCGATCTATCGCGATGGTGATACTTACTATTTGGTCCACCATTTCTACGACGCTTCCGACAGCGGAAGGGCGAAGCTGCAGATCCATCGGCTTCTGTGGACATCCGATGGTTGGCCGCGGGTCGGACCGGCCATTATCTCCTATGATGAACTGCGCCAATCGGAGCCTTAAAACCCGCGCGCTGAGCAGCGATCGAGGTGAAGTCCGGATGCGTTCTGTTCAAGTCCGCCCGCCGTCCGTGTTAAGATATGATCTCATTCTAAAAGAAGAGCCAAGAGACAGCGTGAGTCCTGATCTCGAAAGGAGGGGAAGCCGATGAAGGTGACGACGGAAGGAATGGTTCTACCGCCGCCAAACTGGCAGGGCTTGGACATTCGTTCGACGCCGCGTGAAGAGATGAATCTTTACCCGCTCGACACTTTCCCTTACGAGTTCGTCGGGCGCGAGATACGCATTCATTTCGAGATCCCGGAATTCACTTGCATCTGTCCGTTCTCGGATTTCCCTGATTTTGCGACGATCCGCATTGAGTACGTGCCTAACGAGCGGTGCATCGAACTGAAGAGCTTGAAGCTTTACATCAATTCGTTCCGTCAGGTGAAGATCTTCCACGAACACGTCGTCAACGTGATTTTGGAGGATTTCGTGCGCGCCTGTGACCCTCTGCGGGTCGAGATCGAGGGCGACTTCAACGTGCGCGGCAACATCAAGACGATCGTGCGTGCTAGCTACCAACGGCCACAGCAAGCGGATAAATAACAAATGGCGGAGTTGAGATGAGCAGCTGAATCCGAACCCTTCGTCTATCGCCCATCATCGGGAACGGTAGCGATTCAAAGGCCCTGTTAGAGATTTCAGCCTCTTCATCTAATGTTATCGGATTATATGATCACGCTGATAATCGTTCTCATCTTGGCCATCGTTGCGATCGGTGCGTTGCTCGTATGGCGGGCGATTCGCTTCGCCATACGGCTTGCGCTCATCGGTCTCATCCTGTTTGCGATGATCGTCGGCGCATTGGTCTGGTGGTACAACGTGAAAGATGCCGAGCCGACAAAGAAGAACACCTCGCCAGCGCAGCGGATGCGCTCAACTCATTAACCACGGGCGGCATGTTGCGCAAGGGGCAGTGGTGTCCGTCAGAGGATGAGCGATAGAGTGTCGTTTGCGAGTTTCGTCCGGTGCAACGACCCGACCCTTCCTGAATGATCCTTCAGGCCGATGAGGCGAGCGATCTGATCCGATCGACGATCTCGATCAACGCTTCTATCTCTGAGTCGAGCGCGTGGATAAGCTCATCCGAAACTTCGCCGAACCCTTTGAGTCTAGCGGCGCGCGAGTTTTCCAGGATGGTCCATAGGATACCGAAGTGTCCCGCCAAACGCTGTCTGAGATCCTCCTTTTGTACAGTCAACTCGAAGCGGTCGCGCAGTCGTTCGATGCAAGCCCGCGCTTCGGCGAAAAGAGCGAGGATCGCCTGCGTTCGCTCCGAAGAGAGATCATTTTCGATCCGGAACATCGCTCCATCCGGCATCCCCCTTACAAGCAACATCTCAGTTTCGGATAATTGCCGGTCGAGCGCGGCAAGCCGCGTAGAGAGCGCGCGCCGTTGATCGTCATTGAGAAGTCTGGAAAACCCTTTAGCCTGAGAGCCCATCCTTCTCCACCATCGTCAAAGAGATCGCATCATCGCCAGCTTGCGCGATTTGAAACTGAACGAGGGACGAATCTATGCGCTCGATATCGACCTTGATCTGTGGCGCTTCCGCGCTCTCGGTTGAAGCGAGGCGTTCGACGGTCGTTATGAGTTCATCTAATCGTCTCTCTGACTCGCGCTCGATCTGCATGAGCGCGGCGTTGATGCTGTCGGTCCATTGCGAAGCAAGCCGCGAAAGGTTCTTCTCGACCATGTAGGGTATTTTGCTCGCGAAATGGCGTTTTACGAACCCTTTCACTAAGCTCATCGGGATGATCGGCGAGAGCGTCTCCCAATTTCTGTCGAATATCTTGCCGATGTGTAGATCTGGCTCTTTCGGTTCCGCAAGCGTGGTCTCGACCTCAGTCGTACGCAGAGGAACGCCATAGGCGCGCATCGTTTTCTCCGCGAGCCGGTCCCTGAACTCTTGCCTAAGGCGGAACATCTGCTTCTCGAACTTCTGGACGAAAGAGAGCAGCGCAGCGCGTTCTGATCCTGAAATCTCATACAGTTCTCGCCTGAGCGTTTGGCGTAACCAAGCGTTAAATGATCCGAGCGCGTGGCTCAAGCTTCTTGTCCAATGCGGGAATTCAGCTTCCAGCGCTTCGAGTAGCTGCGCCTCTAGCTTCGTTTTATATGCGTTTAATCTCGCAAATACCGTATCGCGCGTTGCGCGTGTAGCATGCTGCATCAACAATCGCATTTGGGTTCGCATCTCATCCGCCGCTTCTCGCCCACCGAGGATTTCACTCTTCAATTCCTCGCGCGTTGAATCGAGCGTTTCGGCGGCGGAGAGCGCAAGCGTCAGATAGCTGCGACACTCGCCGAGCAACGTCATGACCTTTTGCGCGAGCGCACGCGTACGTTTCCGTTCGAAATCATCGAGCGTTTCGCGCCGCAAGAACTCTGCGAACTCAGCTTTGAGTCTCTCATACCCGCAGCGCACCGAATAGGGAAGGATAACTGGTGCCGAGCCGAAAGCGCGCGTAAGTCGCTCGCGCATAAAGGCGAGCACCTCATCCCGTTCCGCATCGTTTAGCAGATCTACCTTCGTCAACAAAATCGCGATGTGCGGCGTATATCGGCGCACGGTTTGAATGAGCGTAAGATCGTTCTGCGAGAGAGGGTGATCAGCGCTTATGGCGATGAGTGCAAGTCCGACGTGTGGGAGCCACTTGAGCGTCTCTTCCGTATTATGCGAAAGCGCGCTTTCTAATCCTGGGGTATCGACAAAACGTAGTCCGCGGAATCTTTCGAGTCCGGGAAGTTCGAGGACGAGACGCGAAACGCGCTTCACATTGTCAGGATTCTCGCTTTCGGCGATGAAGCTGCGGATGGTTGCGATTGGGATATCTTCGCTTTGCCCGTCGAGAAAATGAACGGTCGCGCGTTCCTTCGGTCCGTCACGCATCTCTGTGACGATCGCCGTCACTGGGATCACGCCGACGGGAAGAAGATCGCGGCCAACGAGGTCGTTGAGAAGACTGCTCTTCCCAGCCTTGAACCGTCCGATGACGGCGACGCTGATCTCAGCCTGCGCTGCAATCATGCGACAGATCGCCAGAAGCGGAAGCAGTGAAGCGATCTGTCGCCGTTCGATGATCTCCGCCGCGACATCGAGCGTTTGCTTGATTCGTTCCCTCTCCATCGGCATTCGACGCAAGATCGAGTCAATCTTTCGATCCGGCTTCGGGAGAGTGTGTGTATTTGATGATCTCGACGTCGGAGAGCACGACCAACCCTTCATCCACCATCTCATCGAGAATCGGCAAAATGCGGCGTATCTTCTCCTCCGTATCGACAACGGTGATCATGATCGGCAAATCTCTCGACAACCCGAGCCAACCTGAACGATGCACACGTTGTGTCGCTCCGTAGCCCATCAATCCACGGTAAACGGTCGCGCCGGCGATATCCATCATGCGAAGCTTTTTGACGATCGCTTCATAGAGCGGTTCGCCTCCCCAGCGATCGTCTTCGCCGATGTAGATACGCACCATTTTGGCTTGGCCTTCGAGCTTTTCATGTTTCATCTTCTGCTGCTCCTTCGCCGATTTTTCCGCCATCGTGTGTTTGATGACTTCCGTATCTTGGACTTCGATCAATCCGTGCTCGACCATCTCGTAGATCCAAGGGAGGAGAGCCTCGATCTTCTGCGCCGAATCGACAGCTTCGATCCTCATCGGCACGTCGTCCGCGATGCCGAAAAGATGTGCTTCATGAAGCTTGCCGCTTGCGCCATAACCGGCGACGGCGCGCGTCACGGTCGCTCCGGCGCAACCGTGGCGATGAAGGAATCTGACGATCGCTTCGTAAGTCGGCTCGCCTTGATAATGTTGCGTGGCGTTGACGTAAACGACGAGTTTCTTAGCTGGTCCCCTTTCAAGCATCGGCGCGTTCCCCCTTTCTTTTCAGGATCACGGTCGTCGGTTGCAGTTGCACGAGCCCATGCTGGCCTAAAATCTCTGCGATGCGTTCGGCAGCGACTCGCAATCGTTCTCCATCATCGACCGCCTCGATGACGATCGGCAAATTCTCCATCGTCACCTCATTTAACGTCGAATGGATGGTCCGATTGATCCCGTATCCCATCACGCCTTTCTCTACGGTCGCGCCCGTGATGTTCATCTCGCGCAAAGTTTTGAGTGCGAGTTCGCAAAGCGTGTGATGTGCGCGCCGCTCGTCGCCTCCGATGAACACGGTCAGTTTCATCGCTTTCCGCCTTCGGCGCTCGACATCATCGCGTGTTGTCGATCTCGGTGCGACCTCGTTCTCACTCTTAAGTTTCATGATCGTTCTTTCGGTTCGACGCTTTCGCGCCCTCCATTCAAATTGGCCATTTCCAGCTCATCCATCACAGGCACGCCGCTTATCGCTTGGGTCGATCGCTCCGTTTCGATGATGCTGTTTAGCAGAGGCGCTTGCGCCATCCAGCGCGCTGCGAAGATGCCGCCCCAGACGGCCATCAAGCCGACGGCGAAACTCAAGGTGACGTAGAAGAATGCGTGGAGAAAGTCTCGATCCTCGATCAATCGCGCCGTCTCATACTCGAACGTCGAAAAGGTCGTGTAGGCGCCGACGAAGCCGACGGCAATGAGCAATCGCAGATGTGGGTTGACTATGAAATGTTCAGTCACGAGCGTCAGAAAGAAACCGATGATGAACGAGCCGCTGATGTTGATGATGAATGTTGCTGTCGGAAATGGGGCGGCGACGCGCGATAGGACCGAGCCGCTCAAGTAGTAACGTAAGATCGCTCCGAAAGCTCCACCGATAGCCACCATCAAATACTTCGTGAAGGTATCCACTCGACTCTCTCCTAGAAATCGCATGATTCCAGAAATACGAAAACTCCTTTTCAAGCGCGCTTGAAAAGGAGTCATCAATCTCGATCTGGCGACCGAGATGGTTATACGGCGAACTCCATCGCCCCGAATTTTCGCTCCATAATTTTTAGACGGTGAGGCGGAAATGTCAATGGGAAGCGAAACCTGACCGCTTATCAGTTTTGAGAAGACATCAGCCACTTGAATAGCCTGATGCGCGGTGGCGGTAAGTGCTGGCGCACGAACTTCTCTGTGAGTCGCACCTTTGCAGTTACCTAATGCTCATTTCATCTGCCAATAGTAAGCGCCGATCCGCACCAGCGAGAGTCGTCCCCCTTTCTGCTTACACTTCAAGCGCACGGCGGGTTCTTCCCGTTCAACTGCACTGCCGACTGTTGTCCATAGCAAGATGGCGACGCCGACGAGCATAAACATGCGTTCGACAAACTCCGCTTTTGTCGACTGTCTCTACTTCAACTTCAGCCTGAAACGCACGCCCTTCGTATCTCGGAACTGTTCTTCAATCTCCATGGTCATCAAGCCCGGCAATTCTATTGGTTAAGTTAAGTTCGTTGCCGACCATCCTCTCTTTTTTGCATGCCTGTTTCACACGCCAATGATTCGCACCTGCACAAACTCATCTACTCTAGACCACTCCAAAGTCACGATGAGAGCCGCGTTTGAGCTTGATGTGCTTGAGAATTTGTGCTCGCTCAGGCAGATGCACCGTCACATCACCTTGCCGCCGGACAACAAAATCCTGCGCCAATGCAAGCAACTTCCCCAGCCATGCGACACGATGACAGCCTCTATCGCATAACCAGACTGCTCGCACTTGCGCAAGGCGTAAGAACACATCGCCGCAGGAAGATCTCTTCCCATCTGTGACCGCGCCAGTTGTCACAGGCTGAGGCGGCAACGGGAGTAGCCCGTGTGCCGACACACACTGAGGCGCTGAGCACGGAAAACCGGTCTTGCCACGCCGTCCAGTCCAGCTGGAGTCAAGAGGCTGCCAGAGGTCCTTTCGTCTCTACCAACCGTCAGACATCAGCATGTTCGCTCTCAAGGGATTACGTTTCCGCACATCAGCGCGGGTCGTGCCAGCAGGCGTCGCATCTGTTGCGGTCAACAGCCAGGTGTCGAACCGAGTGTGACGTCCAAAGCGGTAGAGGCGCGTTAATGCCGAGCCAAACTGCACTTGCGTTAAGCACACCGGCGAGCGGCGAAACTAGAGGCTTGAGCAGCCTGACAGAGAGCGGCAATCAGCGCGGCGCAGGTTGATGCAAGCGAGCGGCGGAAGGGTCTTCACAAAGAAGCAAGGATGGGGCAAGTTCGCAACGGGTTCATGGCTCTGTCTCCGGTAAAAGTAGTGGCTTGGCAACTTTACTTTTACCACAGACCTTGAAACCTTCTTATTCTTGCCTCAAAACTGATAAGCGGTCAGGGTAAAGAACCTATTGACAGGAAGGGGGACCCGGAATAGAATCTGCGCCGTCGTTGCTAGCCTCACATTTCTGGAGAGTCGCTGGGAATAGGTAGCCTCCCTCGCGCGGATGGCGCAGGCTGGCAGGGACACAAGAGAAAAGAAGATCGCGCTTTGGCCGTGTGGTCGGCTACACGCGCGTTTGCAACGGTAGAGTTCTACGATTCTTCGGTTGTTCAAAGCAGCCGACCTCACCTAGCGGAGGATTCTATGTTGCGAAAGTCAGTGCGTCGTTTCCTTGCGTGTTTGGTTAGTCTTTCCATGATCTTGCTTTCCGTCGGCGTTGGTCCAGTAACTTACGCCCCCCCCGCAAACTGAGTGCCAAAGATAAGGCAAGCGCTTCGAAAAGGCCGTGCTCGCCGTGTTCTTTGGGTGCACAGCAGACCACACCTGAAGATCAAACTCTTGCTTCGCTGGAAGCATTGGCGGTGTTGGGGCGGCGCACACAACCCGCTCCGTTGCTGACCACCGTCAGGACGGCGTTTGAAGGAGCACGAGTCAATTTTGTCAGCACGGCGCGCGGCGATCTGGCATTCTCGATCATCGATCTGCAAATTCAAGGGGCGATGCCGCTCTTCTTCCAACGGGTTTACACGAGCGACGGCGAAGATCGGGGGATGGGACTCGGTTGGTCGTTCGGTTTCGATGATCGAATCTCGGTTCAAGGCGATCGCGCCGTGATGAAGACCGGCGGCGGCGCGACGTTGAACTTCGTGCGACAAAACGGCGCCCGCTTCGTGCTCGAAAGACCGGAGCCAGGGCAGCATCAAGCTTTCGATCTGCTCGAGGGAAAGATCACTGAAGAGATCGCCGATTTGCCTGGCTTGGTGCGAACCTACCTTCCAGCAGGCGGCGAGTATCTTTTGACCGAGGTCGCCGATGCGAACGGCAATCGGATAACGATCAATCGGGACGCAAACGGTCGCATCCTCTCGCTTGAAACCGGAGGTGCGAGGATCGATTTCGAATGGTCTTGGGGGCTGACTGGGCATTTGATGTCGGTCAGAGACCACGCGGGAAGGCGGGTTTCATTCCGGTATAGCAACAGGCTTCTGAGCAGCGTCATCGATGCCGCCGGTGCAGAGTGGAGATACAAGTATCAGGCGAATCGTCTGACGCGAGTGGTCGATCCCGAAGGGCGAACAGTGTTGAAAGCAAGGTACGATGCCTTGTCGGGGCGCGTTCTGCAGACAAGCGATGCTGTGTCGGTCTACGATTACAAGTACGACAACAACGGTCCCGCTCCATCGCGGCGAACGTTGGTGACCGATCCGCTTGGCGTGCAGCAGGTTTACGAGCACACGGCGGATGGATTGCTCATCAGGGTGAGCGACGCGGATGGGGAGATCATGCGCGTCGAGTACAGTCAAACCAACCGTCCGGTGCGATTGGTGGATAGCGCTGGGAACGAGACGCAAATCGCTTACGACGCGCAGAACAGGATCATCCGGCAGAGGATATCGGATGGAACCGAGAAAACTTTTTCCTACGATGCGCGCGGTCGCTTGGTGAGCAAGGCACAAGGATCCGTGCGCATCGACTACGTGCTAGACGACAAAGCGAACGTCATCGAAACGCGCAGCACCGATGCGAGCGTGAACTACCGAGCGCGCTACGACGAGCGCGGGCGGCTCGTTTCGCTGACCGCCAGCAGTGGGCGAACCTACGGCTTTGAGTACGACTCGTTGGGCAACGAGCGGGCGTTCATCGACCCACAACTCGGACGCTTCACAACAGAGCGAGACGCGCTGGGCCGCATGGTGGCCGATCGTTTGCCATCCGGTTTAACGTTCAACTACGAATACGATGCGCGCGGCTGGTTGGTCAGGGAGCGCGATTCGCAAGGTCGTGCCGTGGCATTGGAACGAGATGCAAGCGGCATGGTGAAGAAGCTGACCACAGCGCAAGGAGCTTGGGTTGCTGCCGAGCGCGACGAAGCCGGGCGAATCATCAAGCTGACTAACTCGGCAGGCATGACACGGCGGTTCCGCTACGATGGACGCGGTGCCTTGACCGAGTACGTGGATGCGCGCGGGAGGGTGAAGCGGATGGAGTATGATCGGCGAGGGCGGTTGAAAGCCATCTCGGACGATCAAGGAAACCGTGTGACGGTCGAACGCGATCAGAGCGGGAAGATCACGCGGCTTGCGATGAACGATGGCCGTCGCTATCGAATCGAGCGCGGCGCTGATGGTCACGCTGTTGCGATCAAGCCGGAGGGCGGCGAGGTTAGGTTCGAGCGGGCGAGCTACGCGAAGAGACCAACGCTGCAGGATCTCACATGGTGGGACTGCATGTTCTCCCCGTGGCAAGATGGCTGGAGCAGTTGGTACCAGCCGCTCTACGATATGGGATACGATTTCGTCTACGATTGTTCTGATCCATTCGGCTGGGGCCTGGGTGGCGACTACTTGGGCGATCCGTTCGCAGGTGGGCCCTGTGAGACTAGAGAGCAGTGTGAGCGGCGAAAACGAGATTACTGTAATCAAATGTATGAGTGTGGTTGGGACGCTGGAACGAGGATAGTCGGAGGCATGGCATTCGGTACAACTGGGTGTGCGATAGCGGCTGGGTTTTCTGGGCCTGGAGCTCTCGGGGTATTGGGGACATGTGAACTGGGTGTGTTGTTTGGTTCAGCAGGCATGGCAGGCGTGGAATACGTGTTGTGCGTGCGGAGTCGCCAACTCTGTTTGAGCAGTGTAGGTGAAGAATGTATGGACAAGCCAGATGTGTGCCCACCGCGGCAGTAATTTCTTACATGAGACCAGTCTCCAATCAAAAAGTTAACTGGAGACTGGTCTCTAACTCGAGCAAATTGCGGACCAAGGTAACTTAACGGAGGTAATTAACGATGAGGATCTATTTCTTCGGACTTATGTTTGCTACTTCATTGTTAGCAATCGTGGCTGCCGTCAGTGCGCTCACGAAAAAGGATGAGCTCGGTCGAGCAAAAATCAAGTTTTTGTTGTCACTAGTCGCCGCTATCTTCATTAATTTTCTGTGGGCAGTTATACCAAAAAGGATGCCATTTCGCGAGATGGAAATAGATCCAACATTGGTTTCCTCGCCTAGGCTTCTCGAGCAATATTTGTACGAGACGCACAAGACTCTGGAGCGGACCCTCGAAGTGCTTGACCTTACCATGACGTGTCTCGCACTGTCGTCTATAGCGTTTTTCTCATACAAATTCGGTCTTTATTGGACGCTCAGAAAAGAGCGCAAAGCGAAGGAAAAGCTCAATGACTAATGTGCTTGATGATTTGGTCGCTCAGCATAACTGTTCTTGGCAAGCCACGGTGTTTGAGGGGATGGAAGCTGAGGTTGAGAAGCAAATTGTCAATGATGAATTAGGGGAAAAGATTGAGATGCTTCTATCTCTTGGATGTATGTCGGAAAAAGAGGAGACCCCTTTGCTGTAGCGGGAGATGCTATCAGTGGCATGTTGATGATGAGTATTTGCACCGTTGGTTGATGTGCGGAGCAATTGGTACCAGCCGCTCTACGATATGGGATACGATTTCGTCTACGATTGTTCCGATCCATTCGGCTGGGGCTTTGGTGGCGGCAGTTGGTGGGGAAGCGGCATCGGCGGCTACTGGGGCGATCCGTTCGCAGGTGGGCCCTGTGAGACTAGAGAGCAGTGTGAGAATCGAATCAGGGCAGAAGCGGATAGAGTGTACCAAAACTGTATAAATCAGATAGCCTTTAGCGGCGTAATGACCATAATCCAGTTCCAGGTTACTGCCTGTAGAGTAACCCTGGCGGCAGGGGCAGTAGGTGGTCCAGAGGCTAGGATCGGAGCCGGGCTATTACTCGATGTTGGTCTCACCTTGGGAGCCATACTTGATTGGTGCCGCCAAGTTGGAAACTGTATTGACCAGCAGGATCAAGTCTTAGCCCGATTGGTTGAGTGTCAAGGCAAACCGGAAAGATGCCCCTAGATAGATTTGGGAAGTTCAAAAGTAGACTCACGATTGGCGATATGAATCGCCAATCGTGAGTCTCATAGCGAAAACTATGTGCTATGTATAGAGCTTCCAAAGCAAGAGCAATCTTGTCGCTCTCGTGAAGCGGAGCATAGAATTCGATTTATGCAAGCCATTTCTTGGTAATTGAGGTGAAAGTATGGGTTCCACTAAATGGATCTATGTTCCTCTCATCATTTCGCTCGTAGCCCACTTTGCTTTTTTTCTCTATACCGCTTCGAAGAAAGAGGTCGATCCCTTCCAAAGACGGATCAAGTGTAGCGAGATTGCCGTCTCTTCCATCATGTTTGCTTGCCTTATCTTCTTGTTTTCGCTTCCGAGCGCGGCAGCTTTTGAGGCGTTTGGTAAGTATGCTTATGATGTTGAAACCGTGAGGGATCCGCAACGATTGGCGGAAATCCTACGAGAACATAATCTCTACATTGCTAGAACAATAGAGGTACTGCGTTTAATGATCTACTGCTTTGTTTTCCCGCTGTTAACCACTCTTCTCGCTTTGTTGAACATGATCGGGCTTCTTTATAGAAAGGGAAAAGGTGAAAAGTGATTCTGAACGATCAATTCAAGATAGGAATCGCAGATGGAGTAATAACTTTGCAGTTTTGCGCGAATATAGCTGATATGAATCTGGACGGGCCGATAGGAGATATATGTAGATTCTCTGATTAGTGGAGGGCAATCGTGTTAGAAAAAGTTTTGATTGGCCTTACTGTTTCGTTGGTTCTTTATTCGGTCGGTATGATTCGCTATCTTATTCCCTACTTTTTCCAAACAGAGATCGTCAAGCCAAACCGATTAATGAAGCTTTTCAATGTCTCTTTGATTGTGGCGGTGATAAGCTTGGTGGTCCTTTGGGTCGCGATAAATGTACTGCTAGGGAGACTAGAGGATTGCTTGGTTCTCAATCGGCCTGATTCCATTTCTGAAGTGGATTACTGGATCCGGGTGAAAATGATTTTCAATCTAGCAGTCTTCGCGTATCTCGATTTTATTGCCCTAACACTCTTTATGATCATCAGAGTTCTCAGGACATCGTGGACGGAAAAAATTAAATAATCTCTGTGAGATTGCATGCTTGAGATTGTACGTTCGATCCGTGTGAGAAGTGTACCTTCTCGCAACGCCTCAGCTTTAGCGACAGAGATCATGTCTTTAATATTGTTTTTCTTCAAGTTAAAGAGGATGGAAAAGATAAGGCAAGGAACGCCGAAGAGATTTGAGCACTGAGTCACTGTATACAAACATAAAAAAGAAGCGTTTCGAGCGCTAGTCTGTTTCTGCCAAAATGGAGACATTGCGTGACGCAAAACTAGCTATTTGTTGTTCCAACTCTTCGAAGGTTTCCTCGTGAAGGGAAGCAAGACAATCGGTTAGCAAGTACTCAAAGAGCGTTGGATAAGTATTCACGACGCAATTAATCTTGGTTATGGTGAGGAGCCAAACTCTCCTCACCTAGCCAAAGGAGGATAGTTCTATGAAGAGTGACATTCAACCCTTCACCAGGATTCTTTGGGTCTGGGTGGGAGCTTTTATTGGATGGTTGTTAGGGGTCGGCTTTGACGGAAGCGCAGAAAAGATGCGGGATGTTATCTTCTTCATCAAACTCGCGTTACTTGCATGCATTCTGAATTATCTTTTCATAAGGTATAAAGGAAAGAGTTGAATGGTTCAGGCTTGCTATTGTTTTAGAAACATCGAACTTTAGCTCTTACGCGCTACTGGATAAGGATCAGTCGTGTATAAATCGGAGTCTGGGAAATTAGGCGGCATGAACGCCTATGACAGATAAAGAGAAGCCATCTTAAAAAAACACGGGGTAGTTGCTAAGTGATCGGAAAAACCAAGGAGATTGTCTGCCCTGATGGCGTTGAGGTGGTTATTACGAGGTTAGGAAATAAGATCCCTCGTCTACTGAAGCATAACGATCAAACACATCGGTGAGATAGAATAAAAAGGAGCGTAATTATGAAGGATTGGATTATTTTCAACACCCTATCCATCAGAACTCTTCTGGGAATGACAGTTATCTTTTGGTTGGCGATGTTGGTGTTGATTAGTTTGCGTGGGAGAGAGCATAAATGGTTGAAGCGATTTTTGATCATCTTGTTATTCTTCAATTGGTTATCAGTAATGATTTCCCCCACGCTGCTCGGTGACAAGATCTTTGCTACGCTTCTACTGCTTACAACGATCATATTTGCAAAGCGCAGAGCTGAAGTTTGAAAGTCATTTCTTTAGTCGTTAGGCATCGATGGGGCACCGTGTGCCTCGCTCTATAGACGGAAGCGATCGATGTGACATAGGAGACGACAGAGATGGCTACAACATAGATCTTGCTACTCATCATCGGTACGGGTGAACTAATATGGGCTTTTCACATACGGGCCAAAGAAAAAGAACAAACTTAAAAGGGCTACCAAGGCGATATTGATGCTCACAAAGGGGCTGCAAGCCAGTTTCCTTGTTTTGTTCGCTTCGTTGCCGCAGGCTTCTATCCTAGGTAGCTTCGGGAAACCTCTATCGGCTTTTGATATGCAAGATCCGCAGAGGTTGTTGGAATATCTCCAATTGTACAACGAGTCGTTGGTTCAAACCATCAACGTAATGCGCATTTTGATCATTCTGCTGTTGTTCGGACTTGGAGGAGTGCTCGGTATATGCTACTGAGCGCTCAGAGATATGCAAGTCGTTCTGAAGGATGAGGCAGTGGAAAAGAAAACAGGTTGAGAGCGTCTCGACTAGACTGTCTCAAAAGATGCATGTCTCAATCAGATCCTCAGACTTGCGATGCTAGATAGAATTCCGGCTACAGTTTACAATTGCACGGACCCATTCGGCTGGGGCTTTGGTGGCGGCAGTTGGTGGGGAAGCGGCATCGGCGGCTACTTGGGCGATCCATTCGCGGAAGGGCCCTGTGAGACTAGAGAGCAGTGTAGGAAGAGAGTTCTTCGAGGGAAGCGCAGCAGGCGCTGTTTATGATTGCGCTGATCCGTTCTTCCTTGGGCGGTGCCGCGCTTGAGTGAGGTGGGGGAACCGATCGCGAATTGGTTTACGCCATATTCAGCCGTGACATGACAACTAAGAATGCTGACACGCGCTTAACTGAAAGAGGGTTGACGTGAAGAGACGTGGCTGTTGAAAGACGGATGCGCGAACCAGGCGACGACTCATCGATAGTAGAACCTAGAAGGCTTGAAGGGCTTTTCAAGAGACGCTTCGGCTGACGTTATCGTTGAAATGCTCGCAATGTTTACGTTATTTTGCTGATCGACGGTATGAGCTGAAACGCGGCGTCTACGATCGCAAGCTGTTGCGCCGTCTACTATTTTGCTGATCGACGGTATAGACTGAAACCCTAGATAGTTGGGGGCGACTATGTCACGTCTCTTTCGATTTGGAGCGAAAGTTTTCAATATCAACTTCTGGAGTTTCCTTTTGGGCATCTGCGTAGGCGTGACGCTTTGCGTCGTCGGTTTCCTCAGCCTAGCTATTCTGGGCATGTTGTTGGCCGTTTACGCGCCGGGGCGGATTGCGCCTCCGACGGTGAGCAAGGTGACGCCGAGTCATGATTCCTATCCGCCGCCCCGCTTGCCTATGATAAGGCGAGCTGACTACAGCTGGAAGGTCAGTTCGCTAGATGGGCGTGAGCTGGATTTAGCCGGATTTCGAGGTAAGGTCATTTTTCTCAACGTATGGGCGACGTGGTGTCCGCCTTGTGTCAATGAGATGCCGAGCATCGAGCGTTTGTACGAGCAGGTGAAGGATGAAGGGATTGTTTTCATCTGCGCTTCTGCGGAGGATCGGGAAACGGTCCGTCGTTTCGTTTAGGAGCACGGTTACAAGCTGCCAATCTACACTTTCGCGGGGGAGCCGCCGGAAGTTTTTCGCGCCGAAGCAGTACCAACGACGTTCATCATCGCGCCAGATGGGACGATCAATCATGCGTTGAATTCCTAACAAGGCTTTTGACTGAAGGTGGCGAGAAACACTAGGGTTCTGTTATTAACGATATCTTGTTCGTTCCCAGGCATTGTCACCTAAGGTTAGGGCATCCAGCGCTCTTGATTGTTAACAATATCAGGCTCGCTCGTCTTATTGCTCTCTATGAAGTTACGCAGCGAGGCGGGAATGTCCATAAGGGCGCGGGTATTGACACGTTCACCAGTGACGCGAAATAATAATCGCGAAAAGGCGATGGAGTTCGCCTAAGAAGCGTCCAAGAATTTGGACTGATGACTCCTGCATCGTGAAAGCGGTGTGGGAGTTTTTATTTTGGGCCAGATGTCGATCGCAGGAGGTCTAGAATATGGCTCAAGTATGGTTTCTCGCCTCCATTTGGGTTGGGCTGGCTTTGATTGCCGTACTGCTTGCCATAAAGCTACGCATTTCGACGGCGCTTTCTGAAATCATCGTCGGCACGGTCGCACAGCTCGTCATCGGAGCGACGATCGGCGCGACCTTTCTTGGCGCGCAGCAACCGTGGATCACTTTTCTCGCTGGCGCGGGGGCCATCGTGCTGACGTTTTTGGCCGGAGCGGAATTGGATCCCGAAGTCATCACTTCGCGTTGGAAGGAGACGGCGATCATCGGGCTGGCGGGTTTCTTCGCTCCCTTTCTCGGGTGCGCAGCCATCGCGCGCTATCTCCTTCACTGGCCCACGAGGCCTTCATGGTTGGTCGGAGTCGCCCTCTCGACGACTTCCGTGGCCGTCGTTTATGCCGTCATGTTAGAGCTCGGATTGAATCACACTTCATTTGGCAAGACCATCCTCGCGGCTTGTTTCGTGAACGATCTGGGCACGGTCATCGCGCTCGGTCTGATCTTCGCGCCATTCACGCTGAGGACAGCGATCTTTGTCATCATCTCCATCATCGTCTTCGCGATTTTGCCGTGGCTGACGCCGCGTTTCTTCCGCCGCTACAGCAATCGAGTTTCGGAGCTCGAGGCGAAATATCTGCTCTTTCTCCTCTTCGGCATGGGCGGATTAGCGGCGTGGGCGGAGAGCGAAGCGGTTCTACCGGCCTATCTGATCGGGATGGTGTTGGCGGGCACGGTAGGCAAGGACCATGTTTTGATACGACGATTGCGGACTTTGACCTTCGGTCTATTGACGCCTTTCTACTTCATTCGCGCTGGTTCTTTCGTGTCGATCCCCGCCCTGCTCAGCGCGCCACTTACATTCATCATCCTGTTTCTGGCGAAATCTCTGACGAAGTTCATCGGAGTGTTTCCCACAACGAAGATCTATCGCTACGGTAAGGAGGAAGGGATTTACACGACGCTTCTGATGTCAACGGGACTGACTTTCGGAACGATCTCCGCGCTTTTCGGTCTTTCGCATGGCATCATAGATCAAGCGCAATACTCCTACATCGTGGCGACGGTGATCGCCAGCGCTGTCGTGCCGACCATGATCGGCAACGCTTTCTTCCTTCCGAGACATCTTCTGCCGACGATGTCGGAATCGGAGCGCGAACCGGAAGTCGTCGGTTCATCAACCACGCTTTGAGGAGGTGCGAGATGTTACAGCGAATTCTTGTCGCCTTTGATGGTTCGGAGCAATCACGCAAAGCTTTCGATCTCGGGCTTGAGATCGCTGACAGGTTTCGGGCGAAGCTGCTGGTCGTCAGCGTCATTCAACTGCCTGAGCCAGCCACCTCAGTCGAGATCGCCGAGTTGCTGGATCGTGAACAAGAGCATCTGTTAGGCGAGATGGCCCATTTGCGGAAGCGAGCTGAAGAGTTCGGCATCGAGCTCGAAACGCATATCGCTGCAGGGCACCCGGCTGAACAGATCATTCGCTATGCCGAAGATTGTCGGGCTGACATGATCATCATGGGACGACGCGGAAGGACGCGCGTTACGCGATGGATCTTAGGTTCGATTTCTGAAAGAGTTTTACGTTACGCGCATTGCCCTGTAACCGTCATCAAATAGAGAGCAAGATCGCGCCGCATGGGGAACGATCGGGGGCGAAGGAATATGGATTGCGTCGCTCGGATCGAGCGATTTAAAATGAAGGTAAAAGTTCAGGGTGATGGAGTCCACCATCAACCACTGCGATCGGCAGTTGATGACTCCTATTTCGAAGCTTAACTGGGTTTCGGAAAGGAGTTCTTCTTTTGCGTCAATCGGAAAGAGCACAAAGACTCGATCCTCCGCGCGAAACTGTTCCGCCTCAGAACTTCGCTGTGAAAGAGTGGTTCGCGCACATCGCCGCCAAACGTGAGCGGATAGAATGTTGGCAACGTGCAGCGTGCGGTTGGTCGCAGATTTCATTCCATTCGTTCGATTCGGCCTTGGATTTCCTCCGCGCTTTTCGGCGCATCTTGCTCCGGCTCAATCCGGCAGATTCCATCCGTTGGATTGACTGTAGCGTCAGACTAGCGCGTGTCGATGCCTCGTTGGCCGCGGAATTCTTCCGCATGGGCACGGACGTCATCCTTCACGCGCCATCTTCGCTGCGTTCTCACCTTCTCGCGCTATGCATCAACGTGACGCAGATCTATGGCCGCGATGCGATGCTCGATTGCCTGCGCGCGGCCATGGCCATTACGGAAGGGTCGAGCGATCAGGATGTGAGTGCGCGATTGATCGAAGTGGCGCTCAAACTCAGCTACGGGTCGCTCGGCTACTGTTGCGCGTTCCTGCAACAGGCAACGAGAACTATTCGGCAATGGGAGGCGAAAGGTGAAGCTCACAAAAGCTTCTCGCTTCATTTGCTCGACTTCGTCGGGCGATTGCCAGTAAAGCTCGCCGTGGATCTGTTTGAGGCTTCCTTACCATTGCTCGAGCGTGCGGAGACTGGAAGCCCGCTCGCGGTGACGCTCGGCGAACGGTTGATACAACACACGGAAAGATTCATCGCCGTTGATGATGACGGTGCGGTTCGCTTCTTCATCTGTGGCGCGAAGCTTGCTCGGCTCGAAGATGTAACTTTGATCGATAAGTGGGCGGCGCTTTGCGATCGATTCGCCAATGTCGAAGGCGCGGCTTTCCACAATTTCACGACGCTGGCTGAAGGAGCGACCGAAAACTTAGTTGCGCTCGCTTTGACGCATGGTAGCGAGGGGAAGGCGGCGGTTATGGCTGCGCTCGACAGCGCCCAGCTTGTCGCCGAGCGCAGCATAGTTGCGGCGAGCAAGTGTTACGAGATGAGTTCGGCTTTGCTCGCGCGGCTGTCAATTGACGCTTATCGTGATTGGGTGAAGCGCGGACTCGCCTCATTTGCCGAAAGCAACAAGCTCATCGCTTATTTCGCTGCGGAATCGCGCGCCAGTCAGAAGGCGATCGCCGAGACCTCCGATACGTTACGGTTAGAAGATGTGCTGCCTGTGCTCAAGCGGTATATCAGTATGTTAACCGGAAAAGAACTCCCTCTCATTGCGAGACCGCAGAAGTGCGATTTGCTCGAACCGGAGTCGGATGAAACGATCGGTTTGCCACCGACAATCGTCGGCTTAGGGAGCGCAGAAGAGCGATTTAGATACTACAAGGTGCTCGCCGCGCAGCGAGCTGGCCAGATCGAATTCGGCACCCATGAGATGGAAACGGAGCGGTTGCGCGCGCTTGGTTTGGAACTGTGCCGTAGATTCGCTCATCGCCCGCCTGCTTCTTTGAATGGTGAGACGGATTGGCGCACGCTCATCAATATCTTTCCGCAAACAGCGCTTGCGCGGCGCCTCTTCATAATCCTCGAGAATGCACGCATCGAGCATCTCCTGCGTGTGCGCTATCGCGGGTTGCGTCGTGATTTGGATTGGGCACAAACGCTTCCGAAGCGTGCACGTCCGCTGGACCAATACATTTTGAAATATGAGCCGTTTCTCGAACTGCTTTTCGTCGAGGCGCTCGGCTCGGGAGCGAGAGGCGTTCTCGATGAAGAGAAGCGCGCATGGACGGAGAAAGTAAGGGCAGTGCTAGCCGCTTATGTGCGCAAGGATGGGGCGAACGTCGCCGACACGATCCGCGCTTGCTTGGAGCTTTACGAATATCTCGATCCCGAAGATCCAGAAAATGCTCTGCACTGGGAGAACGAGCGGCGTCGAGACGTATCGCCGAGGTCCGAAAAAGGGAAGGGAATGGAAGATGTAGAAGGACAAGATGGCATCGGAGAAATGCTGAGATTTGAAGGTCGGAGAGGAGATGCTGGGCAGATTCGCGCACGACCGTTAGCTCAGGCTGCTTGGGGCGCACCAGCCACAGACTTGCAGGTCGGCGCTGCGATGGGAGGCGTCGCTCAGCCGCTCGACGATGTGCGTTTGCCTAACGCCTTTTACTACGACGAATGGGATGCGCGTATTGGCGATTACCGCCCACGTTGGTGTCGTGTGATCGAGCGCGAATGGCGAGCGGATGACCGCAATTTCGTGAAGCGCGCGCGTGCCGAGTACGCGGGATTAATCAAACAAGTGCGCAACCGTTTTCAACTCCTACGGCCCGTCGGGTTAAGGCGCGTGCGCGGGCAGGTTGATGGAGACGAGATCGATCTTGAAGCGGCGATTGAATATGTCGTCGACCATCGCGCGCATCGCACCCCATCGGATCGAATCTATGTCGAACGGCAGCGCCGCGAACGCGAAACGGCGGTCTGTTTCCTCCTCGATATGTCCGGTTCGACGAGCGCGCGCATCGCGGCAAACAAGCGCGTACTCGACGTGGAGAAGGAGGCTTTGCTGCTGATGAGCGAAGCGCTCGAGGCACTCGGCGACGCTTATGCCATCTACGGCTTTTCGAGCAATGGGCGGACTAGCATCTCCTTTTACCGGTTCAAGGATTTCGATGAGCCCTACAGTGAATTGATAGCCGATCGCATTGGCGGAGCGAAGTGGCTAGCCAACACGCGGCTCGGCGCTGCGATTCGGCATGCGACGCGGCGATTAAACGAACAATCTGTGGCGACGCGTTTGCTCATCATTTTGAGCGACGCGCAGCCGACCGATGACGAATATAGCGATGCGCACTACGCGCGCGAAGATACGCGCGTCGCTTTGACGGAGGCACGTGCTAGCGGCGTCTTCCCTTTTTGCATCGCCTTTGATCTCAGGGGCGATACGCAACTTGATGAAATGTTCGGAAGGAACGGTTACTCGATCATTCAAGATACCCTTCGGTTGCCGGAGAAGATGCCGGATATTTATCGTCGTTTGACAACGCGATGAAATCGAGAGGATTGAGCAAGGTCGCACACGCCGCGGTCTCCGAGGGAAGCTGATGGTTAAAGTCGATCAATTCGCGTTGCGGATCCGCGAGCCAAAAGATGTGCCCGCGCCGCTTCTGGCCTTCTATGAAAAGGCGCGCGCGGATGATCTTGATGGCTATGTCGTCTATGCCCCACCCATCACCGATCCACCCGCGCGCCATCGCCAGGTGCCCGCTGGACATCTGCTCATGATAGGCGATGATCGTTTGCGCATCGCCATTGATCGTGGTGTGGTGGAAGAAGTCGAGATACCGTTTGCCGACCTGATCTTCGCCGAGATCGGAGAAGCTTTGCTCTTTTCGTGGATGAGGCTCGGTTTCGGGCGGCATACGAGTCGTGAAATCAAAATACCTTTCAATACGGTCGGCATCGAACTCTTCAGGCAGGCGCTGTTTTCGATACGAAAAGCGCTCGATGTGAGCCCCGATAGAGCACGTGATTCGCACGCCGATCCGTCAAGGCTGCCGTTCAAATTTCAAAGCGAGCTTCGCCGCTGGTTGCTCGAAGGCGAGCAGATATTCGAGCTGGCGTTTCAACCGGAGATCCGCACACATCGTTTCATCGTCTTCGCGCGACAATTGGCGCCGCCGACTCTTCTTGCCCTGACAGATCGCCAGTTCTTCTGCGTCACAGAGGAGCCGCCGGTAGCGCGCGAGCGACTGAGCAAATATTCATCCGTTTATGTCTATTGCCCGCTTCCGCGTTTGGAATCATTGGCACTCGAAGCGGACGGAGCGCGAAGGGAGTTGCCCGAAGTTCGAATCGGTCTCGTCAACGATCGAGCGCGTGTTCGGTTCACTGTGAAGGTCGGCAGCGATTGCTTGGCGCAATTTGCGCTCTTCTGTCGAAACGTCATGGGATCTGTGGAGAAAAGCGCGTGCGAAAGGCGTTGAAGCGGCGCATGGCTCGATCAAGCTGAGCGATGGAGATAAGCGAGGCACATAAGCTGCATATCGGCGTCATCCTGCGGAACCTCGAACGAGATCTGATCGCTTTCGAGAAGGACGCGGGGAAAGAGGCTTTTCCGGCGCGTTTGACGGTTTACATCGATCGAATTCCGCCAGTCGCGGAGATTTTTGAGCTTGTAGCTTCGATGCGGCGCGAGATCGAAAACGTCGCGGATGAGTTTGAGTTGCCGCCGTACGCGGAAAGCACCATTCGCGCGTTCTTGGGGCGTTTGCACGTGAGGGTTGTCAGCATCGGCGAACTGAGGCCTTGTGCATTGCGCGCCGCTGGCGAACTGGAACCAGAGTTCGCCAAATATATCGAAGCGAAGGCGGATCGCCTCGAAACGCTTTTGCGGCGGTTGATCGCGCTTTTGGAAGAACAAGCCCGGAAAAATCGTGCGTAGAGATGAGTCTCGTTAGCGAGCGGAGGACGGTGGTGGCGAGAAGACGAAGGGCGCGTGGTTTTGAGCATAACCAACTCGGCGTTACGTTCTATCGGAGCGGAGCGCTCGATTTGGCCATCGAGCGGTTCGAGCTTGCGACGCGCCGCGCGCCGTGGGTCTCTTCGTACTGGCTCAATCTCGGCGTTGCATTTCTCGACAAAGGGATTTTGGGTAAAGCTGAAGCGGCGATCAAGCGCGCGCTCGAACTCGATAACAAAAGCCAGTCGGCATACTTTCACTTGGCTAAACTTCATGAAAAGCGTGAGGATGAGGCCGCCGCGCGTGAGGCTTATGAGAAGGCGATTGAACTTGATCCGCGCACTCATCTGGCCCAACGCGCGCGGGAGCGGCTCGAGGAGTGGCATCCTCGTCTGCTTGGAATGCCGAATTCAGGCGAAAGGTCTTGAATTGAAGCTTTCGTGACCGCATCGAGCGAATCAGCCAGCCTCTCGTACCAATCGAGGGTTGGCTGTCCCGGTTCTGAACTCGTATCATTAGCTTTCATAGACGGTCTTCCAGAATGGCGAGGTGGTCTTATGCGGGTCGAGCGATGGAGCGGAACGGGTAAGCCAGATGCGCGAGAGCTGAAGCGTAGGATGGAAGCGGAGGGGTACAGCGTTTTCGAGTGGAGCGATCCGCCCGGCAGAGTCTATGCGCCGCACGCGCATCCGGAAGATCAATCGCACTGGGTCATCAGCGGCGCCATCGCGCTCGAAGTCGGCGGCGAAGAGTACATCTTGCGCGCAGGCGATAGGGACTTCTTGCCAGCCGGAACGGTTCATGCGGCGCGCGTCGTCGGCGATGAACCGGTCGTCTACTTGATCGGCGCAAAGTGATGCGATGTCAAACGAGTACAAGCTCATCACGGATGAAGAGGAGCTGCGACGTGCGGTTGAGCGGCTGCAAACTCAACCGGCGATAGGATTCGATACGGAGACGACCGATCTCGATCCATATCGCGGGCGTTTGCGGTTGGTCCAGCTTGCGACGCTGGAGGAGGTCTATGTCATCGATCTGGACAAGTTCGGCGAACATCCCGCCGAGCGCGCGGACCTCGAGCCGCTGCGGCAGTTGCTCGCCTCGGATCGCCCAGTCAAGATCGCGCACAACGCCAAGTTCGACATCAAGTGGGTGCGGCGCCATCTCGGCGTCGAGCCCGGAACGGTCTTTGATACATACTTGGCAAGTCAGTTGCTCTCCGCCGGGGTCGAGGAAAGGCACAACCTTGACGCCGTGATGATGCGCTATCTCGGCGAGAATGTGGACAAGACCGAGCGCGGAAGCGATTGGAGCGGGGAGTTGAGCGAAGCGCAGCTTCTCTATGCCGCGCGCGATGTGGCATTGCTTGTTCGCCTGCGCGAGAGGATGATCGAGCGGTTGAAGGCCGATGGGCTCGTTCAATGTGCGCGGCTCGAGTTCGAGTGCGTGCCCGTCACGGCGGCGATCGAGCTTGCCGGTTTCTATCTCGACAAAGAGCGTTGGCGCGAACAGATGGTTAACGTCGAGCAGGAACGGGCGCGTATCGCGGCTGAGTTACAAGAGATGCTCGCCGCAGGATCGTCTCAAGGGATGCTCTTTGCTGGCGCGCGCGCGGAGGTGAATCTCGACTCGCACGCGCAATTGACCGAAGCTCTCCGTCGCTTGGGAATCCCCATGCCCGATTCGACGCGCAACTGGCGTTTGCAGCCGCTCGCGGCGAAATATCCGGTCATCGCCAAACTGCTCGAATACCGCACGGTGCAAAAGGCGATCACCAGCTATGGGCAGAACATACTCGACTCGATCCATCCGGTGACGGGCCGGATCCACGCCGATTTTCATCAGATCGGCGCGCCCACTGGACGTTACGCCTGTACTTCGCCGAACATTCAACAGATCCCGCACACGACCGCATATCGGCGATGTTTCCGCGCGCCCGAAGGCAGAAAGTTGATCACATGCGACTTTTCGCAAATAGAGTTGCGCATCTTAGCCGAGTATTCGCAGGATCGGAACTTCATCGCCGCTTTCCAGTCCGGAGCCGATCTACATCGTGCGACTGCCGCGCAGGTCTTCGGCATCGCGCCGGAAGAGGTCAGCGCCGAACAACGCTCTTTCGCCAAACGTTTGAACTTCGGCGTCGTTTACGGCATCGGTGCGCCGCGTTTCGCGTTGATGACTGGTTTATCGGAAAAAGAGGCGGAGGAGGCGATGCGACGGTATTTTGCCGCTTACCCAGCTCTTGACGCTTGGCTCAAAGAAGCTGGGCGGCGCGCCGTGCGCGAACGCGAGGCGCGCACGATGATTGGCAGGCGCGCGCGTTTCAACTTCGATCCCGAAGATCGGCGCGCTGTGGCGCTCATCGAGCGTAACGGCAAGAACATGCCCGTTCAAGGATCGAGCGCCGACATATTGAAACGCGCATTGCGCTTGCTGCATGAGGATCTAAGCGCGACGACGGCGAAGATCGTCAACATCGTTCATGACGAGATCGTCGTCGAAGCCGATGTGGAGCAAGCGGAAGAGATCTCCATTCGCGTGCAGCGAGCCATGCAGAAAGCCGGGGAAGAGTTCATCAAGTCGGTTCCCGTCGTCGTCGAATCGCATATCTCCGATGAGTGGTTGAAGTAACTGCCCCGGATCGTTCCAGAAGATTTCGGCGCGTTGTGGTTCGGATTCTGGTAAAATCACGATCAAAGGATCGGTTAATTTAAGCTTGCGTTCAAACGAGGGGCGGGCGATGCGAAAGCGCGAAGCGAAGAGACGGCTCAAAGAGTTGCTCCTTTTCTTTCCCAATCTGGTGCGTCTATCGGGCGAACTGATGGCGGATCGGCGCGTGCCGAAAGCGGAACGGGCGCTTTTCGCCGCAGCCTTCATCTACGCGATCACGCCGCTCGATTTTTTGCCGGACTTCATCCCGTTTCTCGGTCAAGTAGACGATGCTTACCTGATCGCTCTGACGCTGCTGCGTTTGCTCACCAAGACGGACGAACGGGTGATTCGCGAACACTGGCATGGGCGCGGAGATGTGATCCCGCTCGTGCGCGCTTTGGCGAAAGCCGCGCCGGTGGTCCTGCCCGAAAAGGTGGCGCGCGTCTTATCTGAGGGGATCGCGCCGGGAACGGAGATGAGCCGGAAGCTGTGGCGCAAACTCCAGCGGCGAAAGGAAGTCACGGCGCGCGGGTGATCGCCTAGCTTGAGTTCAATCGTAGCTATCCAGCGCTGCATCGCGCGAGCGTAGCGAGTGATCGCCTGCCGAGCTTGAGTTCAATCTGCCTCGACCTCTTTTCCCGAGGATGTTCGAACGAACGTTCGATTGATCAATCGCGATGATCGCGCAATGCCTTTAAGAGCCGATCATGGATGCCGCCGAATCCGCCATTCGACATGATGGCGACCACGTCACCCTCCTTCAACTCCGGCAGGATGTGGCGGATGATTTCGTCAACGCCTGAGATGCAGAAAGCGGGTTTGCCGCGCTCGGTGATCTTTCTGGCCAGTTCATGCGTATCGAGCGGTTGTCCCAATTGAGCGACTCTGTCCGCGTCGAAGATGTTCGCGATGATGACGTAATCGGCTGCGGAGAAGGCCTCTTCATACTCGTGCTGAAAGACCGCAAGTCGCGATGACCATGACCGCGGTTCGAAGATCGCGACGAGTCGGCGATCCGGATATTTGGCGCGCAGCGCGGCCAGCGTTTCGCGCACCGCCGTTGGGTGATGGGCGAAATCGTCAATCACGGTTACGCCGCGCTCCGTGCCGCGCACTTGCATGCGGCGTGCGACGCTTTTGAAGGTGGCCAGAGCTTCGGCGATCGCCTCGCGCTCAATGCCCCACGCATCGGCGGCGATGATCACGGCCAAGCAGTTGCGCACGTTGAACGCGCCGACGAGCGGCGTGCGAAATTGCGCCCATTCGCGCCCATCGCGGAAGACGCGGAAAATCGTCCCTTCGCCATCGAACCGGATATCGCGCGCTTGCCAGCGCGCATCGTCGCTGGTGCCGAATGTCTCAAGTTGCGTAAAAAGCTTGCCGCCGAAGCTTCGGACCACTTCGCGCACGTGTGGACTGTCCCATCCTGCGATCAACCGCCCGTTACCCGGGACCAGATTCATCAAACGGCGGAAGGCGAGTTTGACGGCGTCCAAGTTGGGATAGATGTCGGCGTGATCGTACTCGATGTTCCCGACGATGGCGAGTTCGGGCAAATAGTGCATGAACTTCGGCCCTTTGTCGAAGAAGGCCGTATCGTATTCATCGCCTTCGATGATGAAGTAAGGGCTATCTGTGACGCGAAAACTCGACCCGAAATTCTGCGCGATGCCGCCGATCAGAAAACTCGGGGCGAGCCCGCCGCACTCCATGACCCAAGCCGCAAGGCTCGTCGTCGTCGTTTTGCCGTGCGTGCCGGCGACGACAAGAGAGCGACGTCCGCGGATGAACTCCTCTTTGACCGTTTCCGCTTGCGAACGGTAGAAGAGTTTGCGGTTCAGAGTCTCTTCGACTTCCGGGTTGCCGCGCGAGAGCGCGTTGCCGATGACCACACAATCCGGCGTCGGTTCGAGATTGGCTGCGTCGTAGCCTTGTTTGATCTCGATCCCCAGACTCTCCAGCATGGTGGACATCGGGGGATAAACGTTCTGGTCCGATCCCGTGACGCGATGGCCGCGCGCGTGAAGCATGCCGGCGAGCGAGGCCATCGCCGTGCCGCAAATCCCGATCAAGTGATAGTGCATTGGTTGCTTTCCGACAAGAAGAGTCTAAGTTGTCAAAGGCTCCGGCGCCATCTTCCCGCCGTCTCGTGATGCGATCAAACGTCTAGACCTCGGATCTTCAGTCTATTGGTAGAAGGTTTGACGAGGATCGCCTCTTCCTCTTCGCGCGCGCGTTGAGCCGAATCTGTGTAATAGTTGGCCCATTCGGCTGGAGCGTCAAACGTCTCGCCGCCGTGTTGCGTGTAGCGGGTGCGCACGCGGCATATGACCGGAGTGTTGACGCTGACGCCGCTGATTACCGCTTGTCCCTTGCTGAGGGCCGGAAGCTCGGCGAGAAGTTGTCTCCCTGCGCTTTCAACCGATTCCGCCACCGTATCTTGATCGAACGGATTGACGATGCGCATAATGATCTGCGTCATGCATTGCGATAGGACGTCTTGATCGAGCTTGCAGGGACGTTGGGTGATCAGCCCTATCCCGACGCCGAACTTGCGCCCTTCAGAGAGTATCTCCTGAAGGATCTTCGTCGAAACGACGGCTCTGCCAGCTGGCGCGAAGCGGTGAGCCTCTTCGAGCAGCGTGAAGACCGGATAGGGAAGGTAATTGTCGCTTTGGCGATCAGTCACCTCGCCGCGCACGGTCATCATGCGCGCCTTATTTACGCGGCGCAGCAAGGTGGCGACGATCACCTGTTGTTCTTGCTGCTCGATATCGGAAAGCTGCAACACGGTGCACTGTCCGGGGCGGAAAAGCTCGCGCAGCGGAATATGATCCGTATCGGAGAAGATGCAACGCGGTTTATCGAAACGCGAATCCAAGCGCCACAGCAGGCCATCGATCGAATTCGCATTGCTCGATTCGCTGCGTTCGTTGCCCTCATATTTCTGGGCCAGAACGGCGTCGCGCAGATCGTGATACCCCCACAGCCTGTTTCGGCCCTGCGGGCTGTTGACGAGCTGGCGATAGGCTTGCGATAGAAAATGGAGCATCTTATCCGAAGCGCCTTCAGGCAGGAGATATTGAATATCGGCTTCGGTGAGCGTCGAGAAACGAACCTTTATCCGGTCGTGAGTGTATATCTTGACTTCCGGCTGGTATCCGTCCTCGCCGCGAAAGCGCGGGTCTTGAGCGATCGAACGAAGCGTATCATATTCGCCGTGGGGATCGACGATCAGGACGGCAGCGCGATTATAGGGCATCATCAGCTCTTCGATGAGCACGCCCGCCGTGTAGGACTTCCCGGCGCCGGTCGAAGCGAGGACGGCCAAGTGAGTCGAAACGAGGTCTTTGACCGAAAGGATGATCGGCACGTCGCCCACTTCGCGCGTCAGCAGACTCCCGATATAGGCCGAGCCGCGTTCGCCCCTCTTCCGCGGCGAAAGGACCGCCGCGAGCATTTCAGAGGAAGCGAGGAAGACGGGATCGCCAGGATTGGGTGGAATGCGCGGATTGACGAAATCGCCCAAACGCTCGTTGAAGTAGCCGATCGTTTCGACCGTGATCTCGTAGATCTCGCAGCCCTCTTCATCCAAACCGATGAGTGAGGAGACGATGAGCGGCGAGATCTCTGGATCGGAGAGAAACGAGTCGGGAAGATTGCGCACGAGCCGACGCGCCGTGATGTGCCCGAGGATGCGCCGCTCCTCGCTGCCCTCGCGCGCAAGGTAATAGACGAATTCGCCTATCCGCGCCCGCGCATTGTCAGTCGTAATGAACAGGTATTCGTGCGGCTTTTCGCCCGGTCCTTTGATCGTTCCCAACAGTTCCTCTTGCATGGTTACTATCCTAGCCACATTCGTTCTTCGCTTCAATAGGATTTGTAATCGGAAGCCATTGGAAAACGCGCTTTTGCCAGTTCCGACATTGCCCGCTATACTCAAACGCCGAGAGTTTGGATCCTCATCGAAGGGTTTGGAAGAATGAAGAAGCTTTTTGTAACGGGTGGCGCCGGGTTCATCGGTTCCGCCTTCATCAGGGTGGCGCTCGAAGAGCTGCCCGAATGCGAGATCGTCAATTTCGACGCGCTCACCTATGCGGGCAATCCCGACAATCTCATCGGCCTAGACGGGCGGCGACACCGTTTCATTCGCGGCGATATAGCCGATCGCGCAGCGGTCATCGGAGCGCTCGAGCCTGATACCGACGCCATCGTCAATTTCGCGGCGGAATCGCACGTCGATCGAAGCATCGCCTCGGCGGATGAGTTCTTGCGGACCAACGTCATCGGCACGCAGGTGCTGCTCGACGCGGCGCGCGCGCGCGGCGTGCAGAGGTTCTTGCAGGTCAGCACGGACGAGGTCATGGGCAGTTTGCCGGAGGATGAGCGGGCCTTCTTCACCGAAGCGTCGCCTTACGCGCCGAATAGCCCATACGCCGCATCGAAGGCCGCCGCCGAGCATCTCGTGCGCGCAGCGCACCACACCTTCGGTCTCGATACGGTCATCACACGTTGCGGCAATAACTACGGTCCGCGGCAGTTCCCCGAAAAGCTCATCCCGCTTGCCATCGCCAACGCGATGAGCGATGAGCCGATACCGGTTTACGGTGATGGGCAGAACGTGCGCGATTGGATCTACGTTGACGATCACTGCCGCGCCATCTTGCGAGTTCTGCAACGGGGACGTTCTGGAGAGATCTACAACATCGGGGCGCGCAACGAGCGGCGCAATCTCGAAGTGGTCGAAGCGATCCTCGAGGCTTTGGGGAAACCTCGTTCGCTGATCAAATTCGTCAAAGACCGGCCCGGTCATGATCGCCGCTACGCAATTGATCCGACCAAGGTCGAAACTGAACTGGCGTGGCGGCCTCGTGAGACTTGGGAGAGCGGGCTCGAAAAGACGATTCGTTGGTATGTGGAGAATCAAGAATGGGTCGAGCGCGCGCGTAGCGGCGCGTATCGTGAATACTACGCGCGCCAGTATGGCATGGAGATCAAAGCCGGTTGAGATTTACGGAGGGACGCCTTGAAGGTCTTGATCACCGGGGCTGGCGGGATGGTCGGGCGCGCGGTCGTGGACCACTGCCGGGCGCTTGGCGATGAACTGGTGGCGTTCGAACGACGGGGACTCGATATTTCGGACGAAAACGCAGTCGCCCGATGTTTGGCTAGCGTGCGCCCCGAAGCGGTGATCAACTGCGCGGCTTGGACCGATGTCGACGGTTGCGAGTTCGATCCTGACCGCGCTTTCCGCGTCAACGCTTGGGGACCGGAGATCCTTGCGCGCCAATGTCGCAAAGTGGGCGCGCTTCTGGTGACGATCTCGACCGATTACGTCTTCGACGGCGAGAAGGACGGATTCTACACGCAGCGGGATGATCCGAACCCTTTAAGCGTATATGCACGCGCCAAGCTCGAAGGTGAACGGCGTGCGATGCAAGCGTGCGCGCGAACGATCGTCGTCCGCACGGGTTGGATCTTCGGCGTGGGCGGCAGGAATTTTTTGAGCAGAATCGTGGGGTCTGCCGCGTGCGGCGCGACCCTTAAAACCATCCGGGATTCTTGGGGGACGCCGACCTATGCGCGCGATCTAGCCCAACGTTTGCGCCAGTTGGCGGCGCTCGATCTGCCGGGGATCTACCACGTCGTGAACGCTGGTGGGGGAGCGAATTATGAAGAGTTCGCGCGCGCGGCTCTCGAATTGGCCGGGATCGAAGCGAAGATCGAGAGCGTCAGTTTCGCCGAGTTACATCGTCCGGCGGCTCGCCCGCGCAACTCGCGTTTGCGTTGTTTGCTTTCAGAGGCGATCGGACTCGAGCCTTTGCCGGAATGGCACGACGCGCTCAGAAGGTTCATCCGTGAAACGATCAGCCGATAGGGAGGTCATCGACCTCTTAGGGCTGATCCGCTCCGGCGTGAAAAATTCATCCGGCGAAAGCTTGTCCTTCCGTTCGTCTTTGATATCATTTTCAGCTTGTGCCCCGACCGTGGAGATTCGTCTCGATCAAAAGAGGTGAGGAGTCATGCAAGATAACAGATTGCTTCCCCTTTCGCAGACGGAGCAGCAGCTCGATCGCCCGCTGCATGACCTGACTTTGGGGCAGCCCGCGACCTTCATCGAACAGGCTCACCTGCGCGAGTATTGGGCCATCGTTTACAAACGCCGCTGGTTGATCTTGAGCCTCGCGCTCGCCGTCACCTCGCTCGTCGCGATCTACATGTACCGCCAACCGAACGTCTACGAAGCGATGGTGACGATCGACATCGAGCCGCGGCGAAGCGTGCTGCAGACCAAGGGCGATGTGCAGGTCGTCTCCGTGCCGAACGATCCGAATTACTGGAGCACGCAGATAAAGCTGCTTCAGAACCCGCAGCTTGCGCGGCAAGTGGCGCTCACGCTCGATCTGCCGAACAATCCGGCGTTCTTGAGCGGGCAAGCGGGCCCCAGCCTCACCTCATCCTTAAGGCGCATCCTCTCCCGCCGGAAGAAGGAGGAGAACGAACAAGGGAAGCTCCAAGTCGTGACCGATAGTGAGGTCGATGCGGAGAATCTGACTCCGGAGCAGCTCGCCAAACTCGAGCCTTACGAAGAGGCGATATTGGCCGGGATCACGGTCGAACCGGTCGAAAAGACGAACCTCGTCAACATCAAGTTCCAACACTCCGACCCGGAGATGGCGGCCAAGGTCGCCAATACCATCGCCGATGTCTTCATCTATAACAACCTCGAACGCGAAACGCAGGGCGCGCAGCGAGCTTCCGTCCTGCTCGCCAAACAGATCGCTGAACTGCAACTGAAGATCCGTCAGGGCGAGGAGGCGCGCATCAACTACCTGCGCAGTCACAATCTGCCGCTCGGCCAAGCCAAGGGACAGAACCTGACGCTCGAGCGTTTGGCGACTTTGAGCGGCCAGCTTCTCGAAGCCGAAAACGAGCGCAAGAATCTGCAATCGGCCTATGAGGCGGCTCAAAGGGAGACGGATATCTGGTCGGTGCCGGAAGTTCAGAGCGATCAGCGCATCCAGAAGTTGCGCGATCGGATAGGCGAACTCGAAGAGAAACGGGCTGCGCTCTTGGTCCAGTACACGCCCGAGTGGCCCGAAGTCAAGAAAGTCGATGAGCAGATCAAGCGCCTCAAACAAGATCTCGACAAAGCGCCGTATGAAGTGATCAAGGCGATGAGATCGCGGTATGAGGCGGCGCTCGCGCGCGAGAACAAATTGAAACAAGCCTACTATCAGGAAGCGGCCGCGGCCAACGAGCAGAACCAAGCCGAAATCGAGTTGAGCCGCATCACGCAAGAGCTCGAAACGAACAAGCAGTTCTACAACACGCTCTTTCAGCGCCAGAAGGAGCTGGAGATCACTTCCAATGACCGCGCAAACAACATCACAGTCGCAACTCCAGCGCGCGTGCCGCGCGAACCTGTGGGACCGAAGCGTTTGCGCAACATCCTGATCGCGTTGTTGGTTGCGCTCGGAGCGGGCATCGGCCTGGCCTTCCTGCTCGATTATCTGGACGATACTTTGAAGTCCGCCGAGGATGTCGAGCGTTATCTGCATCTGCCGACGCTCGCCTTGATCCCGGCGCCGCGGACCGAGCGATTGCTTTTGAAGGGCAAGGCGTCGGAACCGGAAGGGGTTGCGGAGAAGACCGCGCTCGCCCTCATCTCCGATGTGCGCTCGCCGATCACGGAGGCGTATCGCCATCTGCGGACGCAGCTTCTGCTCTCCACCGCGGGACAACCGCCGCGCACCGTGTTGCTCACCTCGAGCCAACCTTCCGAAGGCAAGACGACGACCGCTGTGAATATGGCGATGATGCTGGCCCAGATGGGAGCCGAAGTGCTTCTGCTGGATTGCGATCTGCGTCGTCCGCGCGTTCACGTGCACTTCAATCTGGCCAACGCGAAAGGGGTGGCGAACTATCTTGCCGGGGAGCGCAATCTCGATGCGCTCATGCAGACATACGCGCCGTTGCCGAATTTGAAGATCATGACCTCTGGACCGGTCCCGCCGAGTCCGGCTGAACTCCTCAGTTCGGAAGAGATGCGACGCCTCATCGATGAGGCGAGCGCGCGTTTCGCTCACGTCATCATCGATTCGCCGCCAGCGGTGTCGTTCACCGATGCGGCCATCCTTTCGACGATGGTCGATGGCGTGGTGCTCGTCGTGCATGGTGGGCACAGTTCGCGGGCGATCGTGCGGCGCGCTAAGAAACTGCTGCAGGATGTCGGCGCGCACATCATCGGCGTAGTGCTCAATAACGTCAAACTCGATGCCCACGATTATCAGTATTACGCCAATTACTACGCCGCCTACTACGATGAGGAAGAGGATGAACGCGATCTGCCGGAAGGGGCGGCGGAACGCGGAGCGCACTGATGCGGGGAGAGTTCTGCTGTATCGCTGACGATGTGCGATTAGGGCGCGATGTGCGCATCTACAACTTCGTCAACCTCTACGGTTGCGAGATCGGCGATGAGACGCGCATCGGCTCGTTCGTCGAAATCCAAAAGAACGCGCGCGTCGGGCGGCGTTGTAAAATCTCCAGCCACAGTTTCATCTGTGAGGGCGTGACGATCGAAGACGAAGTCTTCATCGGGCACGGCGTCATCTTCATCAATGACATCTATCCGCGGGCGACACGCGCCGACGGACGATTGCAGACCGAAGCGGATTGGACCGTTGTGCCAACAATAGTGCGACGCGGGGCTTCGATCGGGAGCGGGGCGACGATCCTCGCCGGAATTGAGATAGGCGCTCGCGCGATCATCGGCGCGGGCGCGGTGGTGACGAAAGACGTTCCCGCCGGAGCGATCGTGGCAGGCGTGCCGGCGCGGCTGCTCCGCTTCCTCGAGGATGAAATAGAAGGCTCATAATAAGGTGGATCGTGGGGGCGATCGGCACAGAGCGAGAGGAACGCTGACGCGGACGATTATGAATATCCCGTTCGTCGATTTGCGCGCGCAGCATCTGGCGCTCAAAAGCGAGATAGATGAGGCGATCGCGCGGGTGATCGAAAACTCGTCGTTCATCCTGGGCCGCGAGGTCGAAAGGTTCGAGCGTGAATTCGCCGCGTATATCGGCGCGCGATTCTGCGTCGGGGTGAGCAGCGGAACGGCTGCCTTGCAGCTTGCGCTGATCGCACTGGGGATCGGACCGGGCGATGAGGTCATCGTCCCGGCAAACACTTTCTTTGCGACCGCCGAAGCCGTCTCAAACGTCGGCGCGCGCCCCGTCTTCGTCGATGCCGACCCCGCCGCATACACGATCGACGTCGGAAAGATCGAAGCGGCCATCAATGCGCGCACGCGCGCCATCATCCCGGTCCATCTTTACGGTCAACCGGCTGATCTCGATCCAATTTTGGAGTTGGGGAAGCGATACGGTCTTCTGGTCATCGAAGATGCGGCGCAAGCTCATGGCGCGCGTTACCGGGGAAAGAAGGTCGGTTCGTTCGGCGTCGTCAGTTGTTTCAGTTTCTATCCGGGAAAGAATCTCGGCGCTTTCGGCGAAGGCGGAGCTGTGTTGACCGATGATGCTGAAATCGCCCGGCGAGTCGCGATGTTACGCGATCACGGATCGGAGCGAAAGTACCATCACGAACTGATCGGTTACAACCTTCGCATGGAAGGAATTCAAGGCGCCGTCCTCTCCGTCAAACTTCGCTATCTGGACCAGTGGAATGAACTGAGGCGCGCGCACGCGGCTTTGTATGGAGAACTTTTACAAGGCACGCCGCTCATCCTGCCGAAAGAGATGCCCTATGCTTATCACGTCTATCATCTTTACGTGGTGCAATCGGAAGCGCGTGACGCGCTGCGCGCGGCGTTGACTGAAGCCGGCGTGCAGACCGGCATCCACTATCCGGTGCCGATCCATCTTCAGCCCGCATATCGTTCTCTTGGTCACCGCCGCGGCGATTTCCCCGAGGCGGAAAGACAGGCCGAAAGGGTCCTCTCGTTGCCGATCTATCCCGAGTTGACCGCGGAGCAGATCGCGCGCGTGGCCGAAGTCTGCCGCGAATTTTTCGCGATGACGGAGCGCCATCGCCTCTCTTCCGCGTGTGGGGCGAATGCTGATGGAAGGAGAAGACCTTGAGTCGCAGGATCACAGTCGGCGTCATCGGATGCGGTTACTGGGGGCCGAATCTGATTCGCAACTTCGTTGAGAACGAGGCGGCGGAGCTAAGTTGGATTTGCGACCGCGATGCGCGCCGTTTGGAGATGGTCGGGCGTCGCTATCCGTTCGCTCGCCGGACGCGAGATTATGGCGAGTTGCTGGCCGATGCGCGACTCGATGCCGTAGCCATCGCGACGCCCGTCGCCACGCATTACGAGTTCGCGCGTGCGGCTTTGCGCGCCGGGAAGCACGTCCTCGTCGAGAAACCTTTCACCACGAGCGTGCGCGAAGCCGAAGATCTAATCGGGCTAGCTGAGCGCGGCGGTTTGGTCCTGATGGTGGACCACACTTTCGTTTACACGGGCGCGGTCCGTAAGATCAAAGAGATCGTCGAACGCGGCGAACTCGGCGAGTTGCTTTATTTCGATTCGGTGCGCATCAATCTCGGCATCTTTCAGACCGATGTCAACGTCGTTTGGGATCTTGCGCCGCACGATCTTTCGATCATGGATTACGTCGTCGGGCGCGATCCGCTCGCCGTCGTCGCCAACGGCAGCTGCCATATCGAACAGGGTATCGAGAATATAGCTTACGTCATGCTCCGTTTCGACGATTCGTTCATCGCTCATTTCCATTTCAATTGGCTGTCGCCGGTGAAGATCCGTCGGACGCTGATCGCCGGAAGCCGCCGCATGATCGTCTATGACGATATCGAACCGACCGAGAAGGTCCGCGTTTATGACAAAGGCGTCACGCGCGAAGTGAACGGGGATAAGGAGACGGCCTACCAAACGCTAGTCAGCTATCGCACGGGCGACGTATGGGTGCCGAAACTCGATTCGACCGAGGCGCTGAAACACGTCTGCGCGGAGTTCTTGAGCGCGATCGGCGAAAAGCGGCGCCCGCTGACCGATGGCGAAGCTGGTCTGCGCGTTGTGCGTTTGCTGGAGGCGGCGCAGACCTCCATCGCTTCGGGCGGCCAACCGGTGAGGCTCCGTTAAGGTGCATTCATGATGGCGAAGATCGGTAGGAAGGTCGCTGTCCCATTGCTCGATCTCGCGGCGCAACATGAGCCTCTGCGCGAGGAATTGCTCGTTGCGATCGAGCGGGTTATCTCTTCGCAACGTTTCATCCTCGGACCGGAAGTCAGCGCGCTCGAGGGCGAGATCGCCCAGCGACTCGGCGTCGCTCATGCGATAGGTTGCGCTTCGGGATCGGATGCGCTTCTGCTAGCGTTGATGGCGCTCGAGATCGGGCCAGGCGACGAGGTCATCACGACGCCTTACACGTTCTTTGCGACGGCAAGCGCGATCGTCCGGTTGGGCGCGCGCCCCGTCTTCGTTGATATAGACCCGCTCACTTACAACATCGATCCGGGAGCAATCGAAGCGGCTATCACCAAGAGGACGCGCGCGATCATCCCCGTGCATTTATTCGGTCAATGCGCGGAGATGGAACCGATCCTGAAGATCTGTGCGCGTTATGGTCTTCATGTCATCGAAGATGCGGCGCAGGCGATCGGGGCTGAGGACCGGGGGCGAAGGGCTGGGGCGATCGGATCGATTGGCTGTTTCAGTTTCTATCCGACGAAGAATTTGGGTGGGATGGGCGATGGCGGGATGGTCGTGACCGACGATGAAGCGCTCGCGCGACGTCTGCGTATGCTGCGCGCGCATGGGGCGGAAGATAAGTACCGCCACAAGTACGTTGGGATCAACAGCCGACTCGATGAATTGCAGGCGGCCATTTTGCGCGTGAAGCTGAAGCATCTGGATGAGTGGACGGCGAAGCGGCGCCGTAACGCCGAACGTTACCGGGAGTTGTTCAGCGAAGCCGAGTTGCTCGATCGAATCGGCCTTCCCTATGTGCGTGAGGGGGCGTATCACGTCTTCAATCAATATGTGATTCGCGTGCCGGGCGGAAGAGATGCGGTGGTGGCTGCGCTGAGAAACCATGACGTGGGTGTGGAAATCTATTATCCCGTGCCGTTGCATTTGCAGGAATGTTTCGGAGCTTTGCGGTATCACGAGGGCGCGTTCCCGGAAGCGGAAAAGGCCGCGCGCGAGACTCTGGCCTTGCCCATCTACGCCGAATTGACCGCAGAACAGCAAGCTTATGTGGTCCAGCAAATCCGCGCTGCGCTCGCCGATGATTGAGGGATGAGATTGCGCGCGGCGCACATCAGCGGCCCGAACGCTGTCGGTCGCGACGCGCTTCTCTCCTCTCGCTCAGCGGGAAGTTTCACGCTCGACATGTAGCGCAAAATGATCCTTTGCCTTCGCGCGACGCGGCGCGGATTCTTCTGCGGATTGAAGACCGTGATCGGGTTCGGAATGATGGCCGCGAGGAATGCCGCTTCGCGCGGAGTCAGATCCGCCGCCGACTTTTTGAAATAGTATTGCGAAGCCGCCTCTGCGCCGTAGATGCCGTCGCCCCATTCGATCACGTTCAGGTAGAGTTCGAGGATGCGTCGTTTTGATAGCTCGTGCTCGAGGAGGATCGTGATGAAGGCTTCGCGCGCTTTACGCAAGAAGGAGCGTTCCGTCGAAAGGAAGAGGTTCTTGGCGAGCTGTTGCGTGATGGTCGAAGCCCCGCGCTTGAAAGCGGGCAAAGGCGGGATCCAATCCGTCGGGTCCTGATCGCCTTCGGCGCGCGCTTCACGTTCGGCCTCGCGTTGCGCCTCTTCCCACGCCCGGCGAATCGCCTCGTAGTCGAACCCGTTATGGGTGGCAAAGTTGTGATCCTCGCCGGCGATCACCGCGCGTTGCAGGTTGACGGAGATGCGGCTGAGCGGAACCCATTGTTGAAAGCGTTTCGGTTCCTCGCCGCGGGCGCGCGCTTCGCGCGCGCGCTGCTCGATGAGCGCGGTCGTCTGCGGATTGTGGTCGCGCAATTGCCGGACCCAATAGTAGTAAAGCGAAGCCTCAGCCGCGATCCAAAGAAGGATCGCCAGCAGCGAAAAGATGAGGATGCGTTTGAGCCATTTGAACATCGCCAAGTGACCTATCGCTCCGACGGCATATGCTCTGAATCCGCTACAGAGCGGTCCGTGGGTTGCGCAACGGGAGCGTTCATCGTCTCGAATATAGCGCGAACCGCGCGGATCGTGTTGCAATGTATCTCGACCGTATCGCCAAGCTCTTTCGCATAACCTCCGGCCATCACCGTCACGATAGGTATCTTCCGCTGTCGGCATTCCCTTAACACGATCTCATCGCGCGCGCGCAACCCTTCAATGGTCAGGGCGAGTCGCCCCAGTTTGTCATCGCGATATGGATCGGCCCCCGCCAAATAGAAGACGATATCGGGGGCGTGGGCGAAGACTTGCGGCAAACTCTCCTGCAGCGTGTCGAGATATTCCGCATCGCGCACGCCATCAGACAATGCGATATCGAGCGTCGAGTGCGCCTTGAAGAGCGGATAGTTCTTCGCCCCATGGATCGAGAAGGTGAAGACGCGCGGGTCGTCGGCGAAGATCGTCGCCGTCCCGTTGCCTTGATGAACGTCCAAGTCGATCACTGCGGCGCGTTCGATGAGGCGCTCGCGCTGCAGCGCGCGGATCGCGATCGCCACATCGTTCAGGACGCAAAATCCTTCGCCGCGATCGGCAAAGGCGTGGTGCGTGCCGCCCGCTAAGTTCGAACCGACGCCGTGTGCTAGCGCCCAGCGCGCAGCGGATAATGTGCCCCCAGCGGCAAGCAGCGAGCGGCGCACCAAGGCCTTCGACCAGGGTAACCCGAGGCGGCGAAGCTCGCGTTCGGTCAAAGTGCCAGCGCGAAGGCGCGTGATGTAATCCTCTGTATGCACCAGAAGGACATCTTCCAGTGCGACCGGTCGGGATTCGGCGATCTCTTCCAAATGTAGCGTGCCTTCGCGCAACAGGCGCTCGCGCACGAGCGCGAATTTGCGCATTGGAAAGACATGGTTTTCGCCGATGTTCGCGTAGTAGTGTGGACTGTACCAAACGCGCATGTGTCGTCGAGATTATAACCCGATGTCGCCGCTATTGTTGAAGTCCGGGCCCATCACGGATTCTTCGATGTTTCATCCTAAAATCACGAATAGTCACCTTCAACTTGCTTGTGACCCATCGTGGCGGCGTATAATCTGTCCTGAGCGGTTGAAAGATTCTGGCGAATCGTCGCTTTGGGGAATAAAGTTTCAAGGAGAGGAAGATGCTTGAGGGAAACGAGGCGGTCATCATCAGTGCTGTGCGCACGCCAACGGGGAAGTTCTTGGGGGCGCTGAAAGATTTCTCGGCGACCGATCTCGGGGCGATGGTCGTGCGCGAAGCCGTGCGACGTGCGGGCGTTAAGCCTGAAGATATCGACGAAGTGATCATGGGGTGTGTCATTCAAGCCGGTCTGGGCCAGAATCCGGCGCGCCAAGCCGCGCTCAAAGGCGGCTTGCCGCACACTGTTTCGGCCTTCACGGTCAACAAGGTTTGCGGGTCGGGGCTGAAGGCCGTGATGTTGGCGGCGCAGAGCATCAGGTCGGGCGATGCCGCGGTGATCGTCGCTGGTGGGATGGAGTCGATGTCGAACGCGCCGTATCTTCTGCCGAAAGCGCGCGAAGGGTATCGCATGGGGCACGGGACGCTCATTGACGCGATGATCCACGATGGATTGTGGTGTGCATTTGAAAACTACCACATGGGGAACACGGGCGAAGTCGTCGCCGAGCTTTATCGGATCAGTCGTCAGGAGCAGGATGAATACGCGCTCAATTCGCATCGCAAAGCGGTCGCCGCGATCAGAGCCGGAAAATTCAAGGACGAAATTCTCCCCATCGAAATTCCGCAAAAGAAGGGCGCGCCCATCATCTTCGATACGGATGAGCCGGTGCGCGAAGATACTTCGCTCGAAGCTTTGGCCAAGCTCAAGCCGGCATTCAAAGAGGGCGGCACGGTGACGGCGGGCAATGCGCCCGGCGTCAACGACGGCGCTTCGGCTCTGGTCGTCACTTCGTTCGAACGGGCGCGTGCGCTTGGCGTGGAGCCGATGGCGCGCATCGTCGCTTACGCTTCGTCCGGAGTCGAGCCGAAGATGGTGATGATGGCCCCGGTCGAGGCGATTCGGCGCGTGTTGCAGAAGGCCGGTTGGGCTTTGAGCGAAGTCGATCTGTTTGAAATCAACGAGGCTTTCTCCGTACAGCTAGTCGCCATCATGCGCGAGTTGGGACTCGATCCGAAGCGCGTCAACGTCAACGGCGGAGCGGTCGCGCTGGGCCACGCGATCGGTAATTCGGGAGCGCGCGTGCTCACCACACTGCTTTACGAGATGCGACGAAGCGGCGCGCGGCGCGGCATCGCGGCCCTGTGTTTGGGCGGAGGCAACGCCGTGGCGATGGCCGTCGAAAGGTGACAAAGTCTCTCAATTGCTGGACCAGGAAACAGTCGATTGGTTTCAAGAGTCAGGTCGAAAGGTGACAAATGATCTCTCAACTGGGCCAGAAGCGGCAAAGTCGAGCTTTCCGTTGATCCATCGATTCGCGAGCGAGGCCTTATCGAAAGATGTTCGCAGAGGAGCTGGCTTATGACGGCACAGGAACACAACAGATTGCTCGGGATCGCGCATACAGTTTACGGCGGCGTGAGCTTCGTGCTTTTGAGCCTTGTCGCATTCTACTTTGCGCTCGTCCTCGGCTTGATCAGTCATGATCCGGAGGCTCCAGCGGTCGCCTGGCTCCTCTTCGCCTTAATGGCGTTCGTCGTTTTGCTCGGCCTATCGGTTACGGGATTGTCGCTTGCCGCTGGGATCGGGTTGTTGAAGAGGAAGGGATGGGCGCGCACGATTGCGCTCATCGCCGGAGCGGTGGCGGCGCTGAATATCCCTTTCGGCACGGCTCTGGCCATCTACACCTTTTGGTTCCTCCTCGGCGAAGAGGGCAGGGCGCTTTACTCGCAAAATAGCGCACAACGCTTGAATTTGAGGCCGCCGGCGCAATCCCTATGGCAAGAGGAGCAGAGGCTGGAGGAGCAAAGGCCGCCCGATTGGCGAAGCTGAGCCGAATCTCGATCACGAGCGGGAGAGATTAAATGGAAGAGAAGATCGAAACGATCGGCGTCGTCGGAGCCGGGACGATGGGCAGTGGGATCGCGCAAGTGGCGGCGCGCGCCGGTTACCGTGTCCGTTTGCGCGATGTGAAAGAGGAGCATCTCGAGCGCGGCCTAGCTGCGATCGAGCAGAACTTGCAGCGTGATGTTGATAAAGGGCGTTTGAGCGTGGACGAGAAGCGCGCGATCATCGGACGCATCGAGCGGGCGATCGAATGGAGCGCGTTCGCCGAGGCCGATTTCGTCATCGAGGCTGTCAGCGAAGATGCTGAGGTCAAAGCGGAAGTCTTCCGCACATTGGATCAAGTGGTGCGACCTGAAGCGATCCTCGCTTCGAACACCTCTTCGATCCCGATCACCAAATTGGGCGCGGCGACGCGCCGTTCGGACAGGGTCGTCGGGATGCATTTCATGAATCCCGTCCCCGTGATGAAGCTAGTCGAGATCGTGCGCGGCTTGGCGACTTCCGATGAGACCGTCGAGCGCACGCGCCTGTTGGCCGAAAGGCTGGGCAAGACGCCGCTCGAATGTCGCGATTCGCCCGGTTTCGTGTCGAATCGCGTCCTGATGCCGATGATCAACGAGGCGATCTTCGCCTTGCAAGAGGGCGTCGCGACGCGCGAGGCGATCGATGGCATCATGAAGCTCGGCATGAACCATCCGATGGGCCCACTCGCGTTGGCCGATCTGATCGGTTTGGATGTCTGTTTGGCGATCCTCAACGTTCTATACGAGGAGTTTGGCGATCCGAAGTATCGCCCCTGTCCATTGCTCAAACGTTATGTAGATGCGGGATGGTTAGGCCGTAAGACCGGGCGCGGCTTTTACGAGTACTGAGAGCCGGTCTCGCGGGCGCCGAATGGCGCTGAATCTCTTTTTTCCACCTGATGGGGACGCTTTCTATGGTTCTCTAGTGCCATGCTGACGACGGAGAAAATCTACTGCCAGCTATGTTTGGCGCGGAACCCTTCGGGCGAGGAGTACTGCTCAAGATGCGGGATGCGTCTGATGCTCATCTCGCGTCCGGCGGCTCTCCGCTTTGAGGAAGAGGAACTGGCTGCGCGTGACGAATATCTCTTAGCTCGTCTCTCGGTTTTGGAGAGCAGGGTGGAAGCTCTCTCGAAAGAAGTCGCGCGTTTGCGGGCGGAGTTGAGCGCTCTTCTCACCAAAAGATCGTAAACTTTGCGCGCGTTTGTCAGAAGCCAAAAGGGGCTGGCCCCTCCGCGTCCAAGATTGACACTCTCGCGGTGACCATTATAATTGCTCCTTTTGTGCCTCTGGTGAATGTTCTGCGATTAAGGTGAGCGGAAAGATGAGGTTCGAGGTCGAGAGACTCACCATCGAGGGCACATCTTTTCGGCAGGATTATGCGCCAGAAGCGCTCTCGTTCGAGGCTGAGCGCATACGGTTGATCGCGCCGGCGACGGTACACGGTAGGATTTGGCGCAAAGGTCGCGAGGTGCTCCTCCAGGGTCGGTTGACGGCGCGCGTCGCCGCGCTGTGCGATCGTTGTTTGCGCGAGTTCGAGACGCTCGTCGAAACCGAGATCGACGTCTCGTATGTACCTGAAGAGGATGATGCCACGGCGGAGGATCTCGAACTGAGCGCCGATGAGATGGCGCAATCGGTCTTTAGCGGCGGCGAGGTCGATTTGGATGAACTGGTCCGCGAGCAGTTCTTGCTCGCGCTCCCCATGCGTCGCCTGTGTCGCGAGGAGTGTCGTGGCCTGTGTCCGCGGTGCGGCGCGGATCTTAATCTCGGCGATTGTCAGTGTGAAGCGGCGGAGATCGATCCGCGCTGGGCCGCGCTCGCCGCATGGAAGAGGAAGAAGGAGGCGGACGGGGAGTAAGCCTCGACGGCGGTGCCGGATCTTCAAAGCCAAATTCGCGTGCGATTTCGAGCAGTCGCGGGTTCGCGGCTGCTTCGGTTAAAATCCAAGGCTATTTTACTCGTAGTAGTGGAGGGCTTATGCCGAATCCGAAACGACGCCATTCGAAATCGAGGCGCAACAAACGGCGGGCGCACGACGCCCTTCGGGCGCCCAATCTCTCGCTCTGTCCGAACTGTCAAGAGCCGCGCTTACCGCATCGCGTGTGTTTGAAGTGTGGCTACTATAAGGGGCGAGTGGTCCTGCGCGTCGGGCAAGAGTTTTAGCCCAGCGCGGGCTGAAACGCGATAATGGTTCGAATTGCGTTGGATGCGATGGGTGGCGATCACGCGCCGCAAGCGGAGATCGACGGCGCGCTGGCCGCCGCGCGCGACCTCGGCGTGAGGATCGCTCTCGTCGGGCAGCCCGACAAACTCGAACCGGAGTTGAGGCGTTGCGGGTGGCATCATCAAGGCGATCGCGGCATCGAGATCGTCGAGGCGCCGGAAGTCGTGCGCATGGATGAGCCCGCGGCGATCGCGGTGAGGCGCAAAAAGAGGAGTTCTCTGCGGGTCGCCATCAAACTTGTCGCTGAAGGTCACGCCGACGGATTCGTGACGGCGGGAAATACGGGCGCGGCGATGGCGACGGCCATGATGGTTCTGGGAACGTTGCCCGGAGTGGACCGCCCGGCTCTGGCAGCTTTGATCCCGACGCGGGCCGGTCGCCCGACCTTGTTGTTGGACGTTGGCGCAAACTCCGACTGCAAGCCCACGCACCTCGCGCAATTTGCCATCATGGGGGATGCCTATGCGCGTGCCGTGCTCGGGATCGAACGCCCAACAGTGGGGCTGATGAGCATCGGCGAGGAAGAGGTCAAGGGCAACGAACTGACCAAAGAGGCTTTCGCGCTCTTGCGCGAGCTCGAACAGATCAACTTCGTCGGTAACGTCGAAGGGCGCGACGTGTTCACTGGCGCGGTCGATATCATCATCACGGATGGTTTCACCGGCAACGTGATGTTGAAACTCTCCGAGGGCCTCTCTGAGATGATGATCGCGCTGATTCGGCGCGAACTGAGCGCTTCGGTCATCACGCGGACGGGCGCGATGCTGGCGCGTCCGGCATTCCGTCGGATCAAGCGCCAATTGGATTATGCTGAGATCGGCGGCGCGCCGCTTCTTGGCGTGCGCGGAGTGGTGATGATCGCACACGGGAGTTCCAGCGCCCGCGCCATCCGTAACGCTATCCGCAACGCGCGCGACTTCGTCTTGAATGCCGCCAACGAGAAGATCGAACGAAACATCGCGACCGCCTTGTTGGACCGGAAAGAGGTATCGGGCGCAGCGGTCGAGTGAGGATCGAAGAGACGATGGGCAATGTGAATGCAGGCATTTTAGGCACGGGGCGTTCGTATCCGGAAGGCGTTTTGACCAATGCCGATCTGGAGAAGATGGTCGATACTTCCGATGAGTGGATAACCACACGCACGGGCATCAAGCAGCGGCATAAGGCCGCGCCTGATGAATACACCTCGCTCTTTGCGGTGCGCGCCGGACGGCAAGCGATCGAAAGCGCGCGGATCGATCCGCTCGACATAGACCTGCTGATCTGCGCGACGGTCACGCCGGACCAGATCCTCCCCTCCACAGGGTGTTTAGTGCAGGCTGAACTCGGCGCGCATCGCGCTGCCGCGTTCGATCTCGCGGCAGCTTGCTCCGGCTTCATCTATGGATTGGCGCTCGCTCGGGAGATGATTCGCGGCGGGCGGATTCGCTATGCGCTCGTCATCGGGGCCGAAGTCCTGACCCGGTACGTCGATTACACGGATCGTTCGACCTGCGTGCTGTTCGGCGATGGCGCCGGGGCTGCCGTGCTGGGGCCGGTCGAGCCCGAGCGTGGGATATTGGCGACGCGCATACGTTCGGACGGGCGATACGCCGAGCATCTTTATGCGCCGGGCGGCGGGACGCGTTTAGGGACGACGCCGGAGACGCTGGCCTGCGGCTTGCACTACTACAAGATGCGCGGCAACGAGCTCTTCAAAGTGGCCGTGCGCGCCATGGCCGAAGTGGCGCTCGAAGTGTTGCAAGAGGCGGGAAAAGAGGCGCGCGATGTCGATCTCTTCATCCCGCATCAGGCGAATCAACGCATAACGGATGCCGTCGCCGAAAAACTCGGCGTCGATCCTTCGAAGGTTTACTCGAACATCGCATGGCATGGGAATACTTCAGCCGCGTCGATCCCGATCGCGCTTGACGAATGCGTCGAACAGGAGCGCGTGCGTCCGGGTGATCTCGTGCTGATGGCCTCCTTTGGCGGCGGGGTGACATGGGGCGGAGCGCTGTTGCGCTGGTAGAGGCCTGAGTCGAGCCTTGCTTTTTGCACGAAGCGTGTTGTAGAACCGAATGGCGATGGGGCGTTTAGCTTACGTCTTCCCCGGTCAAGGGTCGCAGAGCGTTGGGATGGGGCGCGACCTTGCGGATAATTTCGCGGTCGCGCGTCAGGTCTTCGAAGAGGCCGATGACGTGCTCGGCTTTGCGCTCTCGCGCCTGTGCTTTGAAGGGCCGGCGGAGGCGTTGCAGTTGACGGAGAATACGCAACCGGCGATTCTGACCGTTTCGATCGCCGCTTTACGGACGCTCGAGGCCGAAGGGGCGCCAGCACCGGCCTTCGTCGCCGGGCACAGTCTGGGCGAGTATTCGGCGCTCGTCGCCGCGGGCGCGATGGATTTCGCCTCTGCGCTGCGGATCGTGCGCGCGCGCGGGCGGTATATGCAAGAGGCAGTGCCCGTCGGGGTCGGCGCGATGGCCGCGATCCTCGGCGCGAGTCTGGAGACGGTCGAAGAAGCGTGTCGCGAAGTTTCCGAAGACGGCGTCTGCGCGCCAGCGAACATCAATTCCCCATCGCAAATCGTGATCGCCGGCCACGCCAAAGCGGTCGAACGCGCGATCGAAGTCTTGCGCGCCCGCGGCGCCAAACGGGCGGTGCGCCTTCCAGTAAGCGCGCCCTTCCACTGTGAGTTGATGCGCCCGGCGGCAGAGAGATTGGCGCGCGACCTAGAGGCCGTCAAGTTCAACGATCTCGCCACGCCGCTCGTTACGAACGTCGATGCGGCGATCGTTCGGCGCGGGGCGGAGGCGCGCGAAGCGCTCGTGCGACAAGTGGCGGCGCCCGTCCGCTGGCGGGAATCGGTCGCGCTTCTGGAGCGCGAAGGGGTTGAGGTTTTCGTCGAGATAGGTCCGGGAAAGGTCCTCTCTGGGCTTATTCGACAGACGATCGAGCGCGCGCGCACGTTGAACGCGGAGGACGCTCGAAGTTTGCGTGCGACGCTCGATGGACTCATCGGAAGCGGTTCGCTGACGACCGCTCACCCGCATTAATCCTTTAAGTGTGAGGTTCCATCATTTCGATTAGGAGGAGCAAGCGCAATGCCCGATCCGGAGATCGAAGCTAAAGTCAAACAGATAATCGTTGATGAACTTGGAGTAGATGAGAACGAAGTGACACCTAACGCGCGTTTCATCGACGATCTCGGCGCGGATTCGTTGGATACCGTGGAGCTCGTCATGCGGTTCGAAGAAGAGTTCGGCATAGAGATTCCAGATGAGGATGCCGAGAAGATCCAAAGCGTGCGGGATGCTTACAACTACATCGACCAGCATCTGAAGAAATGATGGTTGCGGCGGAGTGGCGCTTCTTGAGCGCGCTTCGCCGCGATCGGTTCCTTGAATCTCGAAAACGCGCCGATGGTGTCAGGCTTTTGGGATAAAGAATTCGAGCATTGAGGGATGGACCTTGTGAAACGTCGCGTCGTAGTTACTGGGCTCGGTCTGGTCACTCCGATCGGCAATTCGGTCGAGGCGACCTGGGCCGGTTTGATGGCGGGGCGAAGTGGCGTCGATTACATAAAGAAGTTCGACGCTTCGGATTTCCCCGTCCGCATCGCTGCTGAGGTGAAGGATTTCGATCCGCTCGACTATGTCGAGAAGAAAGAGGCGCGCAAGATGGGATCCTTCATCCATTACGCCATCGCCGCTTCGGATGAAGCCTTGCGCGACAGCGGCTTGCGGATCACGCCCGAGATAGCCGAGCGCGTCGGCACGTATATCAGCAGCGGGATCGGCGATTTCTGGGCCATCGAGCGCGAACATTCGAAGCTGCTGAAAGAGGGGCCCGGTCGCGTCTCGCCTTTCTTCATCCCATCCGCTATCGTCAATCTGGCCGCCGGGCAGGTTTCGATTCGCACCGGAGCGAAGGGACCAAACTCCGCGACGGCGACCGCGTGTTCAGCGGGCGCGCACGCGATCGGCGATTCTTTCAAGATCATCCAGCGCGGCGACGCCGATGTGATGATCTGCGGCGGCGCGGAATCGGCGATCACGCCGATGAGCGTTGCCGGATTCGCCGCAATGCGCGCTCTTTCGACGCGGAACGATGATCCGCCGCGCGCTTCACGCCCCTTCGACGCGGAACGCGACGGATTCGTCATCGGCGAGGGGGCCGGGATCATGATCCTCGAAGAGCTCGAATTTGCGCGGCGGCGCGGCGCGCGCATCTACGCCGAGATCGCCGGTTACGGCATGACCGCCGACGCTTACCACATCACGCAGCCGGATGAGACGGCTTCGGGCGCGGTGCGCGTCATGCAGATGGCGATGCGCGATGCGGGCGTGCGCCCTGAGCAGGTCGGATATATCAACGCACATGGGACTTCAACCCCTTACAACGATCGGCTCGAGACTCTGGCGATCAAAAAGGCGTTCGGCGAGCATGCCTACAGATTGGCCGTCAGTTCGACTAAATCGATGACCGGGCATCTGCTCGGCGCGGCGGGTGGGATCGAAGCCGTCTTCTCCGTGCTCGCCATCGCGCGCAAGATGATCCCGCCGACGATCAATTACACGACGCCGGATCCAGATTGCGATCTCGATTATGTGCCGAACGAACCGCGCGAAGCGCAGATCGAATGCGCCCTGTCGAATTCCTTCGGTTTCGGCGGGACGAACGCCGCCTTGCTCTTTCGAAGATACGAGGAGGAGTAGATTGGCGACCGCGAACGTCTTCCGCTTCGGAAAAAGTTGAACGGGAGAACAAACGGCGGGCCAGCTCAGCGCGCTATGAAGACGATCGTCTTGATGAAACAGGTGCCGAACAGAGATGCCGTGTTGCGTATCAATCGCGAAGGCACATGGATCGAAGAAGGCGACTTATCCTACGAGGCGAACGAATCCGATGCTTATGCCCTCGAAGAGGCGCTTCGCTTGAAGGAGAAACACGGCGGCGAAGTCGTCATCTGTTCGATGGGGCCGCAGCGCGTCAAGAGCATGATCAAAGATGGGTTGGCGCGCGGCGCCGATCGGGCGGTCCACATCGTCGGCGATGACTTGGCGCACCTTCCGCCGCTGGCGAGCGCCTCGCTCATCGCCGAAGCGATCCGCGATGAGCGTCCCGATCTGATCTTGGCTGGGCTACAATCGGACGATTATGGTTATGCGCAGACGGGCGTGATACTCGCGGAGCTTCTCGGCCTACCTCATGCGACGATCGTCATCGAAATCGAGAAGACCGGCGACGCGTTGCGCGTCAAACGCGAGCTTGAGAGCGGCTGGTATCAGTGGTCCAGTATTCCTCTCCCGGCTTTGCTGACGATTCAATCTGGGATCAATCAGATCCGCTACGCGACGCTCAAAGGCATCATGGCGGCCAAGAAGAAGGAGATTCGAGAGGTGAAGCCTTCAATCCAAAACCTCGGTGAACTGGTGCATCAGCGCGTCGAGAGGGTGTACGCTCCGCAGAAGAGCAAGCAGACGCAGTTTCTCGGTAACGGCGATGCTAAGGCGGCTGCGGCGCAGCTTGCCGAGAAACTGCACGCCGAAGTGCGGGTCATTTGAGGGGGAGCGTTCTCGCCGCAGCTAAGGCTCCCCGATCACATCGATCGAATTCAGATTTCGAGAGGGATCAAAGGAACGGTTCCGTTTATGGCCAACGGCATCCTGGTCTTCGCTGAACAGCGCGGTGGAAGCCTAAATCGAGCGACATTCGAGACGATCGCGGCGGCTCAAACGTTGGGCCGAACGTTAGGACAAGCGATCGAAGCGGTCCTGCTAGGATACGGCGTCGCCGAGCTGGCAGCGCAACTGGCTGGTTACGATCTAAGCCGTGTCATTCAGATCGATCATGAGCGGCTCGCCGAGTACACGCCGGACGCTTATGCGCAGGCGATGGAACATGTTGTGCGGATGGTGAACCCTAAATATGTCATCATGCCGCATACCTATCTTGTGCGCGATTTCGCTCCGAAATTGGCCGCGAGATTCAAACGCGATCTCATAAGCGATTGCGTGCGCGTGAACGTGGTCGAAGGGAGACCGATCTTCACTCGTCGGGTCTTCCTCGGGAAGATGGATGCGGATGTCGCGTCAGATGATGACCCGCCGATCTTCGTCACTTTTCAATCTGGCGCTTATCGCGCGGAGCAAGCGGCCAAGGGCGCTGGAGCGAACATCTCGCAGATCGATCTCGAAATAAACGAACCGCGCACCAAGCCGGAACCGGCCTTTCAGGAAGTCAAGCAAGCGGTCGATCTTTCCAAGGCGGAGATCATCGTGGCTGTCGGGCGCGGCATCAAAAGCCAAGAGAACCTCGCGCTCGCGCAACAACTCGCCGATTTGCTCGGCGGCGAATTGGCCGCTTCCCGCCCCATCTGCGATGCCGGATGGTTGCCGATCGATCGGCAGATCGGTTCATCTGGACAAACGGTCGCGCCGAAGCTCTATATCGCGCTGGGAATCAGCGGCGCCATTCAACATCTCGTCGGCATGAAGAACGCCGGGACCATCGTCGCCATCAACAAAGATCCCGAAGCGCCAATTTTCGATGTCGCCGATTACGGCATCGTCGGCGATCTGTTCGAAGTCGTTCCGGCTTTGATCGAGGAGTTGAAGAAGTTCCGAACGTGACATCTCTCGCGGGTATGCGCCGCGGAGAAGTTCCTCCAGATGGGCGTTGAAGAAGTTCCGAACCTGACATTCTCCCCATCGCTCAAGCTGGGGGCGCGCCCCTCTTCACCGAAAGAAGATTATCTCTCGCTTCATCTGAAGATCACCTGGATTGGCGGAAGTTGACCCAAACGGCGTCGAACGAACTCTCTGCCGCAGGCATGACGCGCAACGGCGGCGCCTCCTCTTGTAAATTCACGGCGTGCTGAACGATTCGGCTTTAATGTTGAGTGTGCAAATGCTGAGTGTGCGCATCGGACTCTTTCAGTAGACCGCGCAGGTCGCTTATAACGTCATCCGGTTTCCAATCGTTGCCACGGTAGATTTTGACGAGCCTCCCATCGGGCGCGATGAGGGCGGTGCGCAGGTTGTGAATGATCTGATCGCTTTCGGGGAAATAGTCGAGGCCGAAGAAACGGGCCGCTTGGCGGATCTCTTCCTCCGAGCCTGTGAGGAATTCCCAATCCTTGAAATCTAGCAATCCGGCCCGCTCTCTCCCATAGGTGCGCAAGACCGCCGGCGTATCATGGCTTGGATCTACCGTGATGCTCAATAGATGCACGCGGTGCGCTAGCTCAGGGATGGATTCCATCTGCCGATGAATGGTTGCGAAGTTAGAGGTCATTAGCGGGCAGTAGTCCGGAAGCGGACACCGCGTATAGATGAAGGTCACCACCAACGCGCGGCCACGATACTGGACCAGCCGAACGCGCGCGCCATCCTGATTGATGAACGTGAAAGGGGGGACTTCTGTGCCGGGAGGGGCTTCGGTTGAAGACGGCGGGGGTTGAGCTGCCGCTTCGCCTCGCACGATGACTGGGTTTTCTAGCCAAGAGCGATCGCCGTCGACGACGAGCGTCGCCTGTATCTGGTCGCCGGGAGCGAGCGTGTCGAAAGCCCAATCGCTATAGAGCGTAAATGGCATGGTCATCGCATCCATGAGACCGGGGATCGATTCGTGCGCGATGATAACCTGTTTGTGCGAGCGATCGACCGAAACGACTGTCCCTCTTAAATCGTAGCGCTTGGCGTTCGGCGAAGCATGTGGTGCCTCTTGATTAGAGGTGCAGGCGCTTAATGGCGCATAGGAGAGCAAAAGTAATATAAGCAAATTCCTGCTCATGATCATCTTTTTCTAAGGCATAAATTTTCGGTCTTTGGCAAAGTATAGCATCTCTTTAGAAGCAAGTTCATTAAGGGATTCGAATTCGGGCCTAGCGGAATCATTATCCTTGTAATTGCAAGTGGAGAGAGAATAAAATTGCTTCGCTGTCTTTCGGCAGCGAGATCTTTAAAAAAGAGTGGAGATGAGTGAGAAGGTACAAGTGTTGATTGAGAAAGAGCACGCTAAAGATATACCAACACCGCTTCGCCACGAATGGCGAAGAAAGATTGCGCACCAACTTTGCCCTAACCCTTAAGCTCTCACGGGAGCCTATAGTTTAAGGGCCCTATAGGCGCGGCAATACTCCCTGTAGCGTTAGCAGGAAGATCTGGACGAAAGAGCTGGAAGTCTGAGCTGATCCGGTACCCATTTCTCCAGTATATCCCGTCCCCATCTCTCCTGCGGCAGTGGTTGTGGGAGAGGATGTATAGCCTGTGCCCATTTCGCCTGCGAAAGTAGAGAGGGTGAAAGCACAGGCGAGAAGGGCGATGGCGAAAAGTTGACGCAAAAATCTCATTTCCAATCTCCTGAAACTTATAAAGTTATAGTCAAACAGCCGAACCGATCGGTTGGACAGTTTGACCTATGTTGCTGGGATGTAAGCATGATAGCATCTGTGTTAGAAGGTTGTACAAGAAAATTTTGATAGGGAACCTCATCTTATGTTGAAGACGAAAGCCGTGAGAGGGAACAGTGCAGCGGGTAGTTCAGATGCCCAAATCCTTCTACGGTGTGCGCGGGCAAAGGAGCTTGAAGAGATAGGTAATTACGAAGCGGCTGCGCGGGTGCTCGGTGAGATATGGCCTGGTTTTGATGAAGATCTTGCGCTTGATGGATTGAACCAGATAACAATAGGAGAAGTATTGCTTCGCGTCGGCAGCTTGACTGGATGGTTGGGCAGCGCGCGTCGCATTAAAGGAGCGCAGGAAAGGGCAAAAGATCTAATAACCAGAGGATTACTATGCTTTGATTGCCTCGGTGATGCAGAGAAGATCTTCGAGGCTCAGCTTGAACTAGCTTGGTGTTATTGGCGGGAAGGCTCGTTCAATGAAGCGCGCACAATATTGCAAGCAGCTCTTAGCTCGATTGAGTCTGTGGGTAATCATGAGTTAAAAGCGGTTGCTCTCATCCGTAGTGCCGAGGTTGAACGTTCTGCTGGTTCTTATTTGGCCGCCCTTGAATTTTTGAATAGAGCGAAACATCTGGTTGATTGTTGCAGCGATTTGGTTAAAGGGAGATTCCATAATACGTTTGCTATCGTTCTGCGTAACTTGGGTGATCTTGAGCGGAGATCTGACTATGTAGATCGAGCTCTGATAGAGTACGCCGCAGCTAGCTACTATTTCGAGCGAGCCGGACATCTGCGCTACTGTGCGCGCGTTGAGAACAACATCGGTTTCCTGCTCTTCAAGCTCAAGCGATTTGAGGAGTCAAGCTTGCACTTGGAGCGGGCGCGCCGTCTATTCAAGAGTCTGCGCGATATCGGCAGTTTGGCTCAAGTCGATGAGACGCGCGCGCGCGCGTTGCTGGCCCAGGGGCGCAATTCGGCGGCTGAGCGCACCATCCGTCGCGCGGTCAATGCGCTCGCGCGCGGGGATGAGCGTTCGCTCCTTTCCGAAGCGCTCGTCACACATGGTTCAGCGCTCGCTCGCCTGGGACAATTCGATCAAGCGAAGATGGCGTTCGAGCGCGCCCTTAAGGTCGCCGAAGAGGTGGGGCACGTCGAACAGGCGGTGAACGCTTCGCTCGCTCTCTGCGAAGAGCTCGGTGAGCGCTTAGCGTTCGAAGAGTTGCGCGAGGCATATGAACGAGCTGATGACTTGCTCGGTGCCGGATCGAGCGAGTTGCATGAGCGACTGCGCCGCTGCGCGCGCCGGATAATATCGGGGCAGAAACGCCCATCTCACCAGACGGTTTTCGTCCATGCCTCGCCGCAGACAGCTGCGCTGCTCGATTACGCGCGACGAGTGGCTTCGAGCGATGCCTCCGTTCTGATTCTCGGTGAGACCGGTACCGGAAAAGAGGTCTTGGCGCGTCTGATGCACGAATGGAGTGGAAGGCCGGGGCGTTTTGTGGCGATCAATTGCGCCGCTTTGAACGAGACGCTCTTCGAGTCGCAGATCTTCGGCCATCGCAAAGGTAGCTTCACCGATGCCGTCAGTGATTATGCTGGCGCGGCGCGCGAGGCGGCGGGTGGCACTCTTTTTCTCGACGAAATAGGCGAATTGAGCGCAGCGGTCCAAGCGAAGCTCTTGCGCTTGATCGAACTCGGTGAGGTCTCTGCTGTAGGTGGCGGTAAGCCGGACCGGATCGATGTGCGCATCGTGGCGGCGACGAACTGCGATCTCGGGCGATTGGTTGAAGAGGGGAGATTCCGTCCGGATCTCTACTATCGTTTCGCCTTTCAAATCACCATTCCACCTTTGCGCGAAAGGAGTGAAGACATCCGTGCGCTCGCGCTCCACTTCATCGCCGATGCGCGGCGCCGCTATCGCAAGCGGATCGAGTTCAGCGACGAGTGTTTAGCCGCCATACAGAAATTGCCGTTGCGAGGGAATGTCCGCGAGCTGCGAACGCTCATCGAACGGACCTTCATCATGGCTGAAGATGGTGTGACTATCGGACCGGAGTCGATCGAGATCGTCGGTTTACGGATGGCGCAGCAGATCGGCTTTGTCGATGTTTGGGCCGGGTGTTCGCTCGAACGGGAGGTCCATCACTACGAGGCTGAGCTGATCCGCCGCGCGCTCGAACAATCCGGTTGGCGCGTTACGCGGGCGGCGCGCCTGCTTGGGATAACGCATCAGCGGCTTTCGTTCATCCTTCACACGAGGCACAAAGATTTGGTGGCGAAAGGATCGGCTTCGTGTCGGAAGTCGATGAACGGGGGGGCGGCGCGGGAATCGGGTGGCGTGAGCGCGGCGCCCGAAAAAGTCAAGCGTGCGCGGGCTGAGTCTGGCCGAATTTTGGCGACGGGGAAGGTCGGATCGGGTTGAAGAGTTTTGGTCGTGGTTCGGGGCGTCTCGCCATAACCGAATCGGGACGAGCCTTCGAAAGGCCCATGTCCAGATGAGGCGGAACTCGGATTCGTTTCAAGCGGCGGCGCTGCGTTTCTCGGTGAGCGTAGTGTGCAGAAGAGAGTTGAACCTTTCGGCTTGTTCCTCTTGCACCATCATGCGACAGCGATCGAAGATGACGAGCCGCGCGCGCGGATTGAGCGCGAGAAGGAGCCTCGCGTTCTCAGCGGAATTGTTCCGATCCTCGCGTCCCCAGATGATCGTGACCGGTCGGCTGAGTCGCGCGAAGTTGGAGTGCATGTCGCAGCTCAAAGAGCCTGAAAAGAAAGCGGCCATCGCGTGCTGAGCGCCGGATTGATGGCTCATGGCGTAGTAGTGCGCGACGAGTTGGGGCGTGACCGAGTTGCGATCGTAGTAGAGATAGCGCCGTGCGTAATCGCGCAAGCTCCGTTCGCTTGCGATGACGTTGTAGAAAGAGGCGCCGAGGATGGGCGAATGAAGGAGTCCGTAGAAAGAGGCGCTCGCCGTTCCGGGCTGTCCGTGCGTGTTAGTCATGCCAGTTGGCGAGATGAGGACGAGGCTATCGACCAGATCGGGCCGTTCAGCGGCGAGGCGAACTGCAAAGGCCGCCCCGAGCGAGCTGGCGACGATATGAGTCGGTCGCTTGATGACATCGCGTATGAAACTGGTCAGTTGCTCGACGTATAGCTCTGCGGTGTAAGCGACGGCGGGTTTATCGGAGAAGCCGAAACCGAGAAGGTCTGGGGCGTAGATGCGGAACCGATCCGCCAAAGGCGCGATGTTGCGCCGCCACATGTAACTCGATGAGCCGGCCAATATCGCATGGATGAAAAGGATGGGTTGGGCCGATGCTGGGCCGGCAGTTCGATAGATGATGTTCCATTGCTCCCACCTGTAAGACTGAATCTCTCCGGGGCAGCCTTCTTCCGGCGGGTCGGACGTCCGATGGCGCCGTCGTTTAGCGATGGCGTTGAAGGTGACGAGCGTCGCTAAGCCAGCGCCGCCAGCGACTATCCCTTTCCAGCCCGTCCACCACTTTCTTCCCCTCTTCTCGCTCATAGAGGATCTCTAAACTTTAGGCGGAGATCTGGAGCGCGGTCGCTGATCGCCCACCGCGCTCCATTCTCGCTTTCAACCTCAGACGAAGGCGAAGTCGAACTGCTCTTGATGAACGCTTTCGTCGCTCGTGATGTCAACTGCGCCGAGATATTCCTCCACTTCCGCGAGCACGTCGCGCTCCGTCGTCCGTAGAGCGCGCGCGACTTCTGGATTGACGCGCAGCGTCACTTGTTTGATCGGCTCGCCGTTCATGCTGCGCGCGAGTCGGCGCGCCTCTTCGAGGATCTCGTAGCAGATGGTCTGCGGCGATTTGACCAGACCGGCTCCCTGGCAATACGGACAGGGCGAGCAAAGCGTCCGTTCGAGAGATTGCTTGACGCGCTTGCGCGTCATGATGACGAGACCGAAGTCGTTATAGGAGAGAACCTTCGTCGGCGACTTGTCATGTTGCAACGCCTCTTGCAGCGCTTGCAGAACGCGCTGGCGGTTGCGCCGCTCCTCCATATCGATCAGGTCGAGCACGATGATACCGCCGAGATCGCGCAAACGTATTTGACGCGCGATCTCTTCGACGGCTTCGAGATTGGTCTTCGTGATCGTGTCTTCGAGGCGGTTGCTGCCGCGTCCGACGAACTTGCCGGTGTTGACATCGATGGCGACGAGCGCTTCCGTCTGATTGATGACCAGATAGCCGCCCGATTTCAGCCAGACGCGCGGTTTGATCGCTTTATCGATCTCTTGCTGCACCCCATAGGCTTCGAGGATCGGTTCATCGCGCGTATAGAGTTTCACGCGATTGACGAGGCGTGGTTGGATCCGGTTGACGAATTCGACGATCCGCAGATACTCCTCTTCGGAGTCGACGCGAATGGCCGTAAACTCATCCGAGAGTTGATCGCGCAGGATGCGTTGAACTAGGTCGAGATCGCGATGGATGAGCGCGGGCGCTTTGACCCTTTCGGCAGTGCGACGGATATCCAACCAAGTGCGGATCAAATAGCGCGCGTCCTCGCGCAGCGCCGCTTCGCTGACGCCCGTGCCCGCCGTGCGCACGATGAAGCCGCCGGATGGCACGTCCTCTTCTTGCATGATGGTTTGAATCAGCTTGCGCAGCCGTGCGCGCTCGTTGGCCGATTCGATCTTTCGCGACACGCCGATGTGCTCAATCGTCGGCATATAGACGAGATAGCGTCCGGGAAGGGCGATATGCGAGGTGATGCGCGCGCCTTTCTGCCCGATCGGTTCTTTCGCGATCTGGACCAGTATCTCCTGCCCTTCGCGCAAAAGTTCCGTGATGCTTGGATGCGGGTGGCGCGATCCGTCGGCGCGCCCGGGGAGCGCTTCGGCGACTTCCGCTGCCGCGTCGGCGCCGTTGCCGTTTGATGTCTCGGCGGGCGTCTCTGGCTGTTGTTTCGCGCGTCGTCTGCGCCGCCGCCGAGCGAATTCGGCGCGCGATCGCGACGAAGAGAGGCGCGCCTCTCGGTCTTCGAGCTGGGTTTCGCTCCCCTCCGCTTCGGCCTTGCGCCGTTTACGCCGCGCCGTCGAGGTCTGTTCCGACGCGCCGCTTTTGCTCCGCCCGCGTCGTTTGCTCGCCGTCTCCTCGGTTTCACCAGCAGCCTTCTTGCTGCGCGATCGGCGGCGAGGCTGTGTCTCGTTCTCGACGGGCTGGACCTCAGAGGCGAGCGAAGGGGGCGTTCTCTCCTCGTGCGATTGCGCCTCTGGCTCGATGTCATCGACGCGCTCGAGTCCCGAAGGTGACGGGGTTGAAGAGGGAAGGATCGAACCGACTTCCGCGGTTGAGGTCGGTTCGATGTCAAACTCGATGGCCCGAACCTCGTCAGAAAGCCGCTCTTGAAGGATGGCATCCTTGAAGAGTTCCCCTTCCTCGGCGGCGACCTCTTCATCGAGGATGCGCTCGAAACTCGATTCGGCGACGAAGGGGGTGGTCAAATCTTCCACTGGACGCAGTTCTTCCGTTTTAGGTTCGGGAGACGCCTCTTCTGCCGATGGGGACGCGAGCGGCGATCCCTCATCTTCAGCCAGTTCGATCGGGCTAGGCGTCGCCTCTGTGAGCAGATCCTGTGGGCGCTCTTCGGTTGGCGCCGATCGGCGAGATTGGGGCGATTCTGTCGCCCGCGCCGATTCGCCTGTTGGAACTTTTATGCGCTCGTACTCCTCCTCTTCGTCGAAGAAATCCGAGACGTAGAGGAATGCGTCGCGCTCCAACCCGATATCGACGAAGGCGGATTGCATCCCCGGAAGGACGCGCATTACGCGCCCTTTATAAATATTGCCTGCGACGCCTTGATTGGCTTCGCCGCGTTCGATGTAAAACTCTGTGACTTGTCCGTCCTCGATTATCGCGATCTTCTTTTCGCGTCCGTTGACGCTGATGATCATCTCTTTCGGCATCTTTCGAAATCCGTCTCCTCTTGCGCTGCGAATTCGCCTGCAAGCGTTGTTCTGAGAGCGGACGTTGTGCGGACCTTCGCTCCGGCGGGCAGAATGAGGGGACTTTTCGCCGCCCTTGCGGTCTTTCGGACGTGAGCTTAATAACGCGCGCGCGTCGCGCGCTGGTTCGGACGCAGCTTCGCTGAGTTGGAAGCCGCGGAACTTAACACGCAAGACCGTATAAGCTTCAGAACTTGTCGCGGCCCGAACGTGACGGAACGGATTTCACCGTCGTCAACAATTAAACCGCAGCTTGCAGAACCTTTCCAACGGCAGCTTATCTGTCTGTCTTACGGTTGTCCCTGCCGCGCGGCGCGGAAAATCTCGCACTCATCCGCCAGAAAAGCAAGTCACCTTTACAACATCGCTTGCCAAAATCTTAGGCACCCGCCCGCCTGGATGCGTGCAACCCGAAGTCTTACGGTGCGCGCTTCGCTCAAAGCTTCCTAGCGCAGGGCGAGCAACAAAGTATAGCTGAGAGATGGGGCAAAAGCCAAAGGATGGATCGCTGAGCGCGATCAGGAAGCGAGCGGATAAGATGATGACTCGCTCGGCGAGAAGATCGGTTGGAGCGCGATCAGGAGGCGGATAAGATGTGAGCGATCGGTTAAGAAATTCGCCTGCGAAGAATTGAACTCGTGGGATCTTCGCCGCAGGGCTAAGCATAGAGGCCACGCCGCTGCGTCGGCGACATCCCGAAAGCGGATAACGGACCTAGAACTTTAACTCGCAAGCTATGTCGGGTTGCCCCGGGAATCTGCTTTTGGAGCCGGCTGTGGGACTTGAACCCACGACCTTCTAATTACGAATCAGACGCTCTACCAACTGAGCTAAGCCGGCTCGAAACTCAAAATATAGTGGGCACCGTTTCTGACTGTCAAGTTCGGGGCGAGGGGAGCGCTTGATCGACAACGGTGCGCTGCCGTTGTACGCTTTAAACTTAAGCGGTTGTGGTCGCGACTTTGACCGTCCGGTCTAATCGGCGTTCGAAGTTCGATTGAGAGAGTCGGGTTGATCGAAGAGCGTAAGGACACCTTGAGGCGCGATTCTGATAAACCCAGTCGGTTTGCCGCGGCGGCCCGCCTGTCACGTCGCGGGGATCGCTTCTGTCGTGCCTTGCTCGCCGCATTAGCGGTCTGTATCTTCGCTGGCGGTTCAGTCGCGCAGCGCAAGGAGGGGCTCCCTTCGGCGGAAAAGTTGATCGGCCACTATTCGAAAGCTTTGGGCGGCAAGGGGGCGGCTGGAGCGATCTATTTGTGGAGGATAGCTGGTAGTGCGCAAGGCACCGTGACAACGCGATTCCTTCGTCCGTCCTATTTCCGCGCCGATCTCGAGTTGAATGGCGACGAAAGGCGCATCGGGGTAAACGGGAACTCGGCTTGGGTGTCGATCGGTCACACCGTTCATACGCTCGCGGATGATGGGGCGAAGAGGGCGCGGCTCTGGGCGACGCTCGGCGCTATGCGTTTCGCCGAATTCAAGAAAGCGGGCATTCGCGCGCAAACCGTAGGACGCGCGTTCGATGGCGGCGAGTTGGTCTACATCGTCGAATTCACCTCTCGCGATGGAGCGCGTGTGCGATGTTCGTTCAGCGCGCGGAGCGGATTGTTGCTGAAGACGCTCGATGAGATTGCCGGGCTGTCGATGAGCTTCAGCGATTATCGAACCGTAAATGGTGGACTTGAACCGCATCGCGTAGAAGTTTGGTGGCGCGGGACGCCCTACTTGGCGCTCGATTTGGTGGACGTCAAACGCGAGATCGGTTTGGAGAGGAAGGTTTTCGATCCGCCTCAAGATGAGACATTCGATTTCAAGGCCTTCCTTCGCCAAGCCGAGAGGAATCAAGAGGAGTTGGAGCGTCGCATCAGCGAGTACACCTTCACGCTTAAGGAGACGAGGCGCGAGGTCGATGGTCGGGGCAATGTGAAGAAGGAGACGGTGCGCGTCTACGAAGTCTATCCGCTGTTGGGGCCGAAGAGGCTCTCCGTTCGCAAATTGGTTAGCGAAGATGGCGTTCCGCTCTCTCCGGATCGGGCGGCGAAAGAGGAGGCGCGGGTGGCGGGGATCATCGCCCGCGCTGAGCGCGAGAAGGAGAAGCGCGATGGAACGCAGTCTGACGATGAGTTCAAGATCACGGACTTCTTCAAGGTCTGTGAGATGGTCTCGCCGCGCTATGAGGATTTCCGCGGACGTCGGACGCTGGTTTTCGACTTCCGTCCGCGGCCAGATTATCGCCCGCGGAATCGCGTCGAGTCCGTTATCGCACGGCTCGGAGGCACGATTTGGATCGATGTCGAGGATAAGCAGGTTGCGCGTCTTGAAGCCCGGCTGCTGCGCGATTTCAAGATAGGTGGAGGCTTAATCGCTTCGTTCCGCCCCGGAGCGGCCATCGTCTTCGAGCAGACCCGCCTCCCCGAAGGCGTTTGGCTCCCGCGGTTCGCCGAGTTCAACATCGCCGCGCGGCTCTTCCTCTTTTCAAAAGTGGAGCTCAACAGCACGCTGGAATACGGCGACTATCGCCGCTTCAATACGCGGGTCGAGGGCGTTAAAATCGAAACTGTGAAACCGTAAGTCGAGCAACAGTCAGCTCCCGCGATCACATCGAAGTTCTCGTCTGAAGGGGGAGCGAAGCGGGTTAGGGAGTTAGCATGAGTGAGATCATCGTCATTGGCGGAGGTTTGGCCGGCGCGGAAGCCGCTTGGCAAGCGGCGGAACGCGGCGCGCGCGTGCGCCTTTACGAGATGCGACCGGTCCAGCAGACTCCGGCCCATCGAACGGACAAGCTTGCCGAAATAGTTTGCTCGAACTCACTGAAGTCTGATGAGCCGGGCACCGCGCCGTATCTGTTAAAGGAGGAGTTGAGGCGTGCGCGCTCGCTGATCATGGAAGCGGCGGAAGCGACGCGCGTTCCCGCCGGAGCCGCGCTGGCCGTCGATCGTCACGCCTTTGCGGATTACGTGACGCGCCGGATCGCGGCGCATCCGCGCATTGAGTTGGTTCGCGAGGAGGTGCGGCGTATACCTGCGCAGGGTGTGACGATCATCGCGGCTGGGCCGCTCTGCTCCGATGCTTTGGCCGAAGAGATCGCGCGCCTTACGGGGAGCGATCATCTGTACTTTTACGACGCCATCGCGCCGATCGTCGCCGCCGATTCGATCGATATGAGGGTGGCCTTCCGCGCAGCCCGTTACGGCAAAGGTGGGGATGATTATCTGAATTGCCCGCTGAACGAGGAGGAGTACGAGCGCTTCTATCAAGCTCTGATCACGGCCAAAAGCGTGCCATTACAGCGCTTTGAAGAAGCGCGTTGGTTCGAAGCCTGTCTCCCGATCGAAGAGCTTGCGCGTCGCGGGCGCGACACGCTCCGTTTCGGCCCGATGAAGCCGGTCGGTTTGATCGACCCGCGCACAGGGCGCGAACCATATGCCGTCGTGCAGCTCAGGGCGGAGAACGTTCTGGCCGATGCCTATAACATCGTTGGTTTTCAGAACCATTTGCGTTATGGCGAACAAGCGCGCGTCATCCGGCTGATCCCCGGCTTGGAGCGCGCCGAATTCCTTCAGTTCGGACAGATCCATCGTAACACCTACATCTGCGCGCCGCGTCTTTTGCAGCCGACGCTGCAACTGCGCGCCCGTCCGCGCCTCTTCTTCGCCGGGCAGATCACCGGAGTCGAAGGTTACGTCGAATCCGTGGCGATGGGATGGTTGGCTGGGGTCAATGCGGCGCGCGTGTTAGCCGGTTTGGAACCGGTCGTTGCCCCTTCGCGCACGGCGATCGGGGCTCTGGCGCGATACGTCTCGTCCGCCGATCCGAAGAACTATCAGCCGATCAACATCACGTTCGCGTTGCTCGAGCCGTTGAGTTCGGAGGAAAAGCGCGGGTTGAAGACGAAGCGCGAGCGCCATCAACGCCAAGTCGAGCTTGCCCTGCAGGCGTGGGAAGAATGGCTCCGCATGCTCGAAAAGGAAGAGACGGTCGCTTCAACCGTTTGATGCCCGCGTTGCTTTGGTGTTTCGTGGGGATAGCGTGCCTGCTGTTAACACAGAGCGTCCGATCGCAATCTGGGCGTAACGTCAAAAAGTCAAGCGACGCGAAAGCCAAACAGGGGCCAGCGCCGTCGCGGAGCGCCGCGCCGATCCGTTCAACCGTTTCCGAGCAAGACCTCGGCGATGAGATCATTAAGATCGCCTCGCGGCTCGTTCCGATCCCCGCCTCTGTGACGGACGAGGCTGGGCGCCCGCTTACGAACCTCGGTCTTCAGGATTTCGAATTGCAGATCGATGGGCAAGTCAAGCCGATAAGCGAACTGATGCGTTCCGAATCGCCCGTGCGGATGGCGGTCCTATTCGATAACAGCGCGAGCATCACGGCGACGCGGGAGTTCGAAAAACGTGCGGCCATCAGGTTCTTCCAGCGCGTCATCCGTCCGATAGATCAGGCGGCGCTCTTCTCAATTTCGACGACAGCCGAACTCGTGCAGCCTTTGACGAACGATGTCGAAAAGCTTGTGCGCGCCATCGAGAGTTTCGGTAAGCCCGTTGGAGCCACAGCCCTTCTCGATGGCCTCGCGCAAGCGGCGACCTATCTGCGCCCGCAGCAGGGGCGGCGCGTCATCGTCATCATCTCCGACGGAGCCGACACGATCAGCGATACGAGTTTCGAAAGCGCGCTCAGCCAGGTCATCGCCGCCGATTGTCAGGTCTATGCCGTGCAAACGGGCGGCAGCGACAATCCGAACCTGCGTGACCTAGTGGCGGAAAGGCGTTTGCAAGAGCTCGCCGAGCAGACCGGCGGGATGGTCTATGTTCCGTCTTCCACTGAAGATCTCGATCGGGCGTTTGCCCAGATAGCCGCCGACTTGGCCCAGCAGTATGTCTTGAGCTATTACGCGACGGATGATCCGCAGGATGGTCGCTTTCGTCGCATAAGCTTGTTGGTGAAGACGCATCCCGGTGCACGGGTCCGAACGCGCCGCGGCTATTACTCGCCGAAAGGATAGACGTCATGCTGGGTTGCGGCGCAAACTTTGAAAAGCGCTCTTCATGCGACTCACGCCTTCGGCGAGGGCTTCCTCGTTGAGACAGAAGGAGAGGCGCAAAAAGCCTTCCGCTTCATCGCCGAAGGCGGAGCCGGGAACGGTGATAACGCCGTGGGCGAGCAGATGTTCGGCGATCGTCCAAGAGGGACCGTCAGCGCGCACGTCGAGCATCGTGTAGAAGGCTCCTTCGGGAACGATCGCGCGCCGCTCGAGGCGATCGACGATCATCTCAAGTAGATGATCGCGCCGCGCGCGGAAGGTCGCGCGAATTTGCGCGCGCGCGCGTGACGCTTCATCGGTCCAGGCGACGAGGGCGGCCTTTTGCGCGATCGTCGAGGCGCACGTCGTCACGTACCCATGAAGCACGAGGGCGCTCGAGACGACGTCCGCCGGTCCGCATAACCAGCCCAAACGCCATCCCGTCATGCTCAGCGCTTTTGATAAGCCTCCGATGACTATCGTGCGTTCGTAGAATTCCGAGATCGAAGGCGGACGTTCCGGAAGGTAGTAAAGCTCGCGGTAGATCTCATCGCTGATGATCCAGGCGCCGATCTCGTCCAATGCCCGTGCGATGGCGATCAAATCCTCGCGCGTAAGGACGCGCCCCGTCGGATTGGATGGGCTCGTGAGCACGACGACTTTGGTGCGCCGATCGAGGCGGCGACGAAATTCATCGGGATCGAAAGCGAAATCGCGCGAGGCTGGCAGGCGATAGAAGCTCGCTTCGCCTCCGGCCATGCGCACGATCGCCGGATAGGCGACGAATCCCGGATTGGGAAGCAGGACTTTGTCGCCTTCTTCGACGAGCGTCATGAGGGCAAGATAGAGGGCTTCTTGCGAACCTGCCGTGACGATCACCCGATCCGGTGAAAGATCGGCGTAATCGCGCGCGATCAATTCGCGTAAGGCAGGAAGACCCGCATGGGTCGTGTAACCGTTCTGCTCTTCGAGGACGATGCGCGCTGCCGTGCGTCGGACGATCTCCGGCGTCGGCAGGTCAGGCTCGCCTAAGCCTAGATTGATGCTGCCAGTCGGAGCGCGATCGAAAAGCTGGCGGATGGCGCTCTTTTGAATCCCGCGCAAACGACGCGGCGGTTGAAATGCTGGCCACGAATCTTTCATCGGCATCTTCGTGATGCGGCGAATTTGAAGGAAGAAGCAGGCGTGGCTTCGACGGGCCGCGCCTGCAGTTCTTCTCTGGGCTATGAGAAGGAGACGTTTGCCGGCTCAAGCCGACATGGCCTGTTCATCCAACTTAGCGTCGAGTTCGATCTCGACGCCGCCGCGAAGCGCGTTCGAGACGGGGCAGATCTGTTCAGCCTCGCGGGCCACTTGTTCGAACGTCGTTTGGTCTAACCCCGGAACTTTGCCGCGGGTTTCGAGTTTGATCTTGGTGATTTTGAAGCCACCTGTCGGTTGTGGCGCGACTGTGCAGGTTGCGCGCGTCGTGATGCTTTGCGGTTGATGCCCTTTGCGTTCGAGCGTCGCGGCGAAGGCCATGCTGTAGCAAGCCGCATGTGCGGCGGCGATCAACTCTTCCGGATTGGTGCCCGGCGCCTGTTCGAAGCGCGTGGCGAAGTTGTAGCCCGCGTCGCGCAGCACGCCGCTCGTGCTGCTGATCTTGCCTTCGCCACCGCGCAAATTCCCAGTCCACGTCGCTTCCGCTGTACGTTGAATATCTGACATAAGTCACGCTCCTTTCTGTATGCTGAGGTGGTGAAGCGATGGCGTTCGACAAAAAGCGCCATCGCTTCCGAAGAGAGATTTCTCCTGACTGTGGGAAAGGTTGACAGGTTCGACCGGACTTGTCAATCGAATCAGAAGTCGGCTATGTTGAAGCCGAGCCTTCGGAGGCGAAGAGGGGGCAAATAAGATGCCGCTGCCCGCAGAGAACTTGCCCGAACTGGTTGAAGATTATCCTCTCACTTCGGAGCAGATCGAAAGCTATCGTCGTGATGGGTTCATCCTTCTGCGCGGCGTGGCTTCGGAAGAAGAGGTCGCCGCATATCGGCCTTTGATCGAGGAAGCTGTCTACGAGAACGCGCGTCGCAAAGAGCCGCAGAAGATAGACGATTACAGCGAGATCTTCATTCAGGTGACCAATCTTTGGTTGAAGAGCGAGGCCGTGCGCCGCTTCGTCTTCGCGCGCCGTTTTGCGAAGATCGCCGCGGAGCTGATGGGCGTCAGCGGCGTTCGTCTATATCACGATCAAGCCCTTTTCAAACCGCCCGGCGGCAAACAGACGCCTTGGCATCAAGATCAGGTCTACTGGCCGCTTTCGACCGAGCACACGATCACGATGTGGATGCCTTTGGTCGATGCGCCGCGCGAGATAGGGACGATGACCTTCGCAGCCGGATCGCATCGCGAAGGCCAGTTGGGAAGCTTGATCATCTCGGATGAAGCGCAGCGCTTCTTCGAGCGACTGATCGCGGAGCGCGGTTTCCCGCTCGTCAGCTACGACCTGCGCGCCGGCGATGCGACCTTTCACGCTGGCTACGTGCTGCACTGCGCTCAGGCGAATCGGAGCGATCGCGTGCGCGAAGTGATGACGATCATCTACTATGCCGATGGCGCGCGGATCATGGAGCCCGATAACGATTACCGCCGAGTCGATATGGAGGTTTTTCATCCCGGACAGCGGCCCGGCGAGGTGGCCGCTAGTCCGCTCAACCCGCTTCTTTATCAGGCCGCGTAAAGGGAGCGTCCGCCGCGTTTTTAACTCCTCAACCGCAGAGCACCGAACCGCCGTTGATGTTCAGTATTTCGCCCGTAATGTGTCGCGCCCAGTCGGAGGCGAGAAAGACGATGGCGGTCGCTATATCATCCGGTTGCGCGACGCGCCGCAGCGGGATGGTCTCGATAATGCGCCGCTTGTAATCTTCGTCCGCGAAGACCCCTTGGCACATGTCGGTATCAACCCATCCGGGCGCAACGCAGTTGACGCGAATCTCGGGCGCCAGTTCGACGGCGAGCGATTTCGTGAAACTTATCTGCCCGCCCTTCGAGGCCGCGTAGTTCGAATAACCGGCTTCCCCGCGTTGCCCCGCCGTCGAACTGACGATGACGATAGAACCGCCCTTCTGCCTTTTCATGTAGGGAATAGCGGCGCGGCAGATGCTCCACGTCCCTTTAAGATTCAAGTCGATGACGCGATCCCACAGCTCTTCTCCCATCTCCTCGATAGGAGCTCCTTCCCAGATGCCAGCGTTGGCGACGATGACGTCAACGCGACCGAATCGCTCAATAGCCTTTTTGACGAGTTCGTTCGACTGGTCCAGCTTCGCCACGTCGGCGCGCACGGCCAGCGCTTCACGACCGAAGGCCCGGCACTCCTCAACCGTTTGCTTCGCCGCCTCTTCGTTGCCAACGAAATTTATGACAACATGTGCGCCGGCCTCGGCCATGCGTTGAGCCGTCGCGCGCCCGATGCCGCGCGAGCCTCCGGTGATGATGGCCACTTTGTCACGCAACAGGTCTTGTGGAAAAGATATTTTGCGTTCGTTCGATCGTTCCATAGATGGACCTCTGATGCGGTTTGACAGATCTGTTACGCTATGGCTTAATCTACGACTAAGGTTCAACAGGAGCAAATCGTAAGCGCAAGAGGGATTCGGGGCGGATGAGACGGTTCAACTCCAAAGCGGCGATCGTTTTGCTCCTGCTCACCGTTTACGCCTTTCTCGTCAACGCGACGCACTATCACCGCCTAGAACGACCCTTGCACTCCCCTTTGGCCGCTCGAGTGGCAGGCGATAGCGAACCGGCCCATTCTTCAGGGCAGGACGGGGCGCCACATTGTCTGCTCTGTCAATTGCAGCGGGAATTCGTCAGCGATCCCGCTTACTCGCTGGTGAGCTTGGTCGCCCCGCTCAGCGTCTCGGCGCATCGCACCTCGTTTGTCGATTCATATCGCTATCTCGCTTGCCTAAGCCTTTCGAGTCGCGCGCCTCCGCGCATCTGATCTCTTAACCGTCGAAGCGCACCACATTCGCCGCTTGCGAGCGAGAACCAGGTCTCGCTCGTAGCATTCATGCGTTCGGTCGAGCACATCGGTCGTATTTGCACGGCCTTATTTAGGAGGAGATCGATATGCGGAGGAAGGATATCTTTAGGATCTTGGCATTGATCGTCGTTTTGAGTGGGACGCCGCGCGCGTTTGCGCAAGGGACAGGCAGTTTGCGCGGCACCGTCGTTCTGGACCAGAGCGGCGAGCCGCTTCATAACGCCAACGTCTCCATCGTCCAGTTACGTCGCGCGACAAATACCGACGAGGACGGTAAGTACGAGTTTCAGCAAATCCCGCCGGGCACGTATCGCGTCATCGTCCACGCTGCTGGGTTCCCCGATGCTGTGGAAACGGTGACCATTCGCGCCGGTGAGACGGCGACGCTCGATTTTCGCCTGAAACTTGCGCCGATCCGCGAGGAGGTGACGGTGACGGCGACCGGGCAAGAGCAGCTTGCGCTCGAGGCTTATCAATCTGTCACCGCCGTCAACTCCATCGATCTCGTGCAGCGCAGTCACACTTCGCTCGGCGAGGCGCTGGAGAACGAACCTGGGATCGCCAAACGTAGCTTCGGTCCGGGATCCGCGCGCCCGGTCATTCGCGGTTTCGACGGCGATCGTGTTTTAGTGCTTCAGGATGGACTTGGGGTCGGCTCGCTCGGTTCGCAGTCGGGCGATCACGGCGAACCGATCGATGTCCTATCTGTCGATCGAATAGAGGTCGTGCGTGGCCCGGCCACTCTCCTCTACGGGTCCAATGCGATCGGCGGCGTCGTCAACGCCATCAGCGGTCGTTTCGATAATCCGGACCGTCCGCAGAGCGGTCTGCGCGGCTATTTGACTGGCAGCGCTGGAACGGCCAATGCGCTCGGCGGGGGCGGCGGAGGATTCGAGTATGGGGCGGGCGATCTTTTGTTCTGGGGCAACCTCAGCGGACAGCGCACCGGAGATTACGAGACGCCGATCGGTCCAGTTCTCAACTCGAAGACTCGTTATGGAAACGGTGGAGTTGGACTCGGATATTACACCGGTCGCCGTTTCCTCGCCTTCGGGTACGACTACGATCGGAGAAGATACGGGGTGCCTTTTGCTGGAGAGTTGGGCGGCGAATCTGGGCTGATAGATCTTTCGATGCGCCGGCACGATGTGCGCTTGAGCGGCGGATGGCATGAACTCAATTCGTTCATCGGCGGCGCGCGTTTTTCGTTCGACTACTCGGATTATCGGCATCAGGAGCTGAAGGACGGCGTAGCCGATACGACTTTCAATAATAAACAATACGCGTATCGTGGTTTTTTCGAACAGAAGAGGCGCGGGCGTTGGTCCGGCAGTTTCGGCTTCTCTGGGTTACATCGCGATTATGAGACGATCGGCGAAGAGGCTCTTGCGCCGCCGGTCAGGCAAAACGTCATTGCCGCTTTCACCTTGCAACAGTTCGATTTTGAGCGCGTCGGGTTCCAGTTCGGTGGGCGCATCGAGAACACGCGCTACGATCCCAGCGGAGCGCGGAGGCGATCTTTCACGGGCTTTTCGGGGGCGGCTGGGTTCCGCTTCAGCATCAGCAAGAACGCGACCTTCGTCGCAAATTATACGCACTCTTATCGCGCCCCAGCTCTCGAGGAGTTGTATAACAACGGGCCGCATGTCGGGACGTTGACCTTCGAGATAGGCAATCCGAACTTGCGACGTGAGCTCGGCAACGGGATCGATCTCGCTCTTCGCTACGCGACGCGGCGGGTGCGCGGAGAGGCCAGCTTCTTCTACTACCGTATCGGGGATTTCGTCTTCCTCGCGCCGACTGGCGAGATCAAAGATGCTTTGCCGGTGGCCGATTACTCACAGGCGAAGAGTCGATACATGGGGACCGAGTTGAGCGCGGAGATAGGACTGGTGCCCGATCGCCTCTTCTTGAATCTGGGGTTCGATTCGGTGAGCGCGCGGATCGTCTCGACCGACACGCCCTTGCCGCGCATCCCGCCGGCGCGCGGTCGCGTCGGATTGGATTTCCGCCTCAGCGGTTTGAGCGTTCGGCCTGAGGTCGTCATGGTCGATCGGCAAGATCAGGTCTTCCCGACCGAGAGGCCGACCGCCGGATACGGCATCGTCAATCTGCTCGCCTCATATACCATCCCGCGGCAACACCGTCTGCACGTGTTCGGCATAGAGGCGTTCAATTTGGGCGACAAGCTTTATCGCAATCACCTGTCGTTCATCAAGGATCTCGCTCCCGAGATCGGACGCGGCGTGCGCGTCTCCTACACTTTACGCTTCTTCTAGACTGAAGCGCGCTTTACTCTCGCGAAAATGAGGGGGCGTCGAGCCCCCTCACAGCTTTTTCGCAAATTCGTTGTATGCGATGCTCGTTGAGCTATGCGATTGAAATAATTCGCGCGTTCGCTCAAACTAACTCGCATGTCCATCAAGCTCGCGAAGTGTCCTCCGCATTGCTTAGTCGCGATCGCGCTCTTCGTCCTAGCCGATGCGCGAGCGCAATCCGTCGCCACTGTCAGGTTGCAGGTCGAACCTAGCGTGGGCGTTCGCGTCGTCGGGGAAAGCGCCCGTGCGGTTACTGATTGGTCTTTTCGCCAAGCGCGCGCCGGGATTGGGGGAATCGCCGAAAGGGTAGGCGGATTCAGGTTGCGAAGTGATGATGGAGAGGAGATCGGCGCACGTCGGCTCGCGGCGGGCGAATATCGCGCGGAGCGCCCGGCCAGAAGGTTCGAGTACGAAGTGCGATTGAAGCCGATGGGGCCACCCGAGAACGCCGCTCATCTTTCATGGTTGACGGCAGAGCACGGTCTGTTGATCCTCGACGATCTCCTGCCGACGAATATCGAACGAGCGAAGATCGATCTTTCGCTCCCTATCGGTTGGCAGGTCTTTTCGACCGAGCGGGAACGGGATGGCGCATTCGAGGTCGAACGGGTTCGAGAGGCGGTGTTCGTGCTCGGTGTCGGGGAGCGGCTCGTCGAACGCAGAGTCAAGGGGATGCGCCTTTCGCTCGTGATCGCCGGAACATGGCCGTTCAGAGACGATGAGTTGGCGGACCAGTTAGCGCGCGTCATCGAGGCGCAGGAGAAGGCTTTCGGAGCGAGGCCGCGCGCAAACGCCCTCGTTTCGGTCGCCCCTTTCCCCGCCGCGGACAGCGCCCAACGCTGGAGCGCGGAGACGCTCGGCGGGACGGTTATCTTCTTAGCGCGCGCTGATCGCTCCCCGCTGGTTTTGCCTTCGTTTGCCGTCTCGCTCGCCCATGAACTCTTCCATCTATGGGTGCCGAACGGACTCGGCTTGACGGGCGAATACGCTTGGTTTTACGAGGGCTTCACGCTCTATCAAGCGATGCGCATCGCACAACGGGTCGAGTTGCTCACCTTTCAGGATTACCTGCGCGCGCTCGAACGCGCCTATAATGCTTACCTCTCTTCGGGCGATGATGGGCGTCAATCGCTCGTCGAAGCGTCTAAGCGTCGTTGGGCTGGGACGAACGCGCTCCTTTACAACAAGGGGATGCTGATCGCTTTCCTTTACGACCTGATGCTGCGACAGCGAACGAAGAATCGGCTGACGCTCGACGAACTCTATCGGCGTCTCTTCCGCCGTTACGGGATGGAGGAGGCATCTGGGACGGCGGCGGATGGGAACGAAGCTGCTTTAGAGATCCTGCGCGTCGATGGGATGATGGCGGACATCGTTGCGCGATTCATCGAACGGCCAGCCGTGATCTCCCTAGCTGAATTGGTCGCGCCATTCGGGTTGCGAACCGAGGCGATGAATGGGCGCGTGCGTTTGATGCTCAGCGATGAACTCTCATCGAGCCAGCGGGAGTTATGGCGCGAACTCGGTTACAATCCGCGCGCAGATGTTTCACCGCGGAAGCGGGAACGTCGGAGAGAGTTTTGAAGGAAGCGAATGGAAGGCTTGGTTCAATTCCGATGATGGTGCGTCGCCTACGGCGAATTATCGGTTGTCTGTTGTTGTCGGCGCTTTGCGCTTGTGGGTCGATCTCCGGCAGGAGAGATACGGGGATCGTCATCGCCAGGCGCGCGCAAATCAGAAGCTCCACGGCTGTTGTGGCCGCCGATCTTCTGGCCGTCGAGCGCGGTGCCGTGCTCGACATTCTTGATGAGACGACGGCGGAGAACGGCGAACGGTGGTATCGCGTGCGGGCGCACGATCTGGATCAAACCGAAGGTTGGATCGAAGCGCGTTACGTCGTGTTGCAAGAGATGATCGATCTATCGCGCAAACTCGCCCAAGAGGATCAGAATACTCCAGCGCAAGCCGTCGGCCAGCTTCGCGCGGCGAGCAATCTGCGGCTATCGCCCGATCGTAGTAGTGATGACAACATTTTGATGCGTTTGGAAAGCGGCGCCCATTTCGAAATAGTCGGTTGGAAATACACGCCCAAACCTAAAACTGCCGAGACCGAAGAGACGGATGACGTGCCGAAGAGCGCTGCACCGCGGCGCGCGCCGCGCAGAGAGGATGAACAGGTTGGGCCAGAAGAGGAGTATGAGCTTTGGTACAAGGTGCGGTTGGATCCTTCGGTCTCTCCGGCTCCTGCTGGCTGGATCTACGGGAAACAGGTTGAATTGGCTGTCCCGAGCGACATCATCTTCTACCGCACGGGGCGTGAATTCGTCGCTTGGCAAAGGCTCGATGATGGAGCCGTTGCGAGCAACGACGCGAGAGGGGCGATTCCTGATGACGCGCGCCCAGGTAGTTGGGTTATTCTGGAAAGAAGCGGCGCCGGTGGTCCGCCTAGACCGACCGATCCGGATTTCGATCGCATCCTCGTGCTCGGATACGATGCCGATAAACAAGAGCACTACATCGCGTATCGAAGCGGCGACGTGCGCGGCTTTTTGCCGCTTCGCGTCGAAAGGAGCGGCAGCGAAAAGACCTTCAGCGTGCGCATACAAGGCAGCGACGGGCAGATAAGAGAGGTTCGCTATCGCGTGCGACGCGATGAACGCGGTCTGATCCGCGTCGAGCCGCCCAGTGAGGTTCGGCGGCGATGAAGTGATTTTGATCTTCGGTATAGATCGAGCCTTTACTAGATTGTGGGATGGAAGCGATCTGGCATAAAGCTTTGGTTCGAGTCGAGCGGTGGTGTGATTAGCTCTGTCCCAGATAGAAGCGATCTGGCATAAAGCTTTGGGCTCATCATTCGACGCGCCATCGAATGACTTGACGGTCTCTGCGCCCAAGTGGTAGATTCTCCGCCCTTCAGCAGGTGGAATTACGGCTCTTTGAACGTTTTGATCGCCTCCAGTTGAAGGCGTTTCAACTGGCCGTTGCAGGTTCAAGGGAAGTGGGTGGAAAACCCACACGGTGCCCGCCACTGTAACCGGCGATGCAGCGCTTCCGTTCTAATGGTCACTCGCGCTGGAGAGCGGGGAAGGCCGTGAAGCGATGCGTTCGAGCCGGGAGTCAGGAAACCTTGCCTGCATTTGGGCGTGCGAGCGAAAGATGTGAAGCGATTCGCGCGCTCGAACGGAGGGCGACCGCTACGCTCCGGGAACAGAGCGAGTGGCGTCGGCGAGAAGAGAGCGATTGGCAGTCTTGACCTCTTTTGCGCACGGCCCTCGTCTTCCATCCGGAAGTCGAGGGCTTTCTTCTTGCCACACCTTTCTATCCCCTTCGCTCGAGTGCACCATTCTTCCAAATCAGTCTCCGAGGTTGACATGAAGCTAGTGGCGAGATCGATCATTCTCATGTTCTCTTTGACCATCGGTTCGACGATCGTTTCGGCGCAGAGCGCGGCTCGCCTCGACGGGCGCATCTTGGACGCGCAAGGCGCGAGCATCGCTGGAGCTTTAGTCACGCTCTACGCGCGCGATCGTTCCGTCAGCCTTGCGACGGTTACAAACGAGGCTGGGGCCTATGTCTTTCGCGGATTGGCTTCGGGCGAGTATTTGCTTGAAGTCGAGGCCGCGGGGTTCGCGCGCGCGACGCGCACGGTGAGCCTCAGCGGAGATACGACTCTGGATGTCAAGCTTGAGCCCGCCGGGGTGAGCGCTAGCGTCATCGTCAGCGCGACAGATGCCGCACAAACGATCGACGAGGTGGCGAAATCGGTCAGCGTGGTGGACCGGCAAGAGCTCGAGGAGCGAGACGAGATCTTCATCGCGGAGGCCTTACGCCGGCTGCCCGGACTTCGCGTGCAGCAACTCGGCACGCCCGGCGCGTTGACTTCGATCAAGATCCGCGGTCTGCGCAATCAAGATACGGCTGTGTTGCTCGATGGCTTTCGTTTGCGCGATCCCTCATCCCCGCAGGCCGATGCGACGACCTTCTTGAGCGATCTGTTGGTGACGGACGTAAGCCGCGTCGAAGTCTTGCGCGGCTCTGGATCATCCATCTACGGGACGAATGCCATCGGGGGCGTCGTGCAGATCATGACGGATGATGGCGGCGGGCCGATGCGTGGCGAACTGCTAGCCGAAGGCGGTTCGCTCGGCCTCTTCCGCAGCCGCGCGCAGTTTGCCGGTGGGAGCGGTGATGATAGGTTGATCTACAGCTTCGGGATCGGCCACCTGAATATCATGCGCGGACTCGATCGCGATGATCGAGCGCGGAATACGAGCGCGCAAGGGCGCGCACAAGTGCGATTTACGCCGAACGTGACGCTGAGCGCACGCCTGTATGCGGCAGATTCATTCTTGCAGTTGAACGAAAGCCCGCAGGCCGTCGGCGCTCTTCCGCCGAACGGTATCATCGAAGCCGTGCCGCTTTCGCTGGCGGAGCTTCGGCGTTATGAGGCGGGCACGCCGATCTCGCAACTTCAGATCGGCACGGCGAACTTCATCCCGCAAGCCGACGATCCGGACAACTCGCAAGCTCAGCGGTTCTTGAGCGGCGCCATGCGCTTGACGGCGCGTTTGCGTGATGGCTTGGGCGTCGCGCTCGCCTATCAAGCGCTCGACACGCGGCGCATCTATCGCGATGGACCGGCGGGCGTATCGCCGTTCGAACCAAGAGGAAACACGCGCTCCGATTACGATGGGTTGATTCACACGTTCGATGCGCGCGCGGATTGGCGCCCATCGAAGAGCAACTTCGTCATCGCTGGTTACGAGTTCGAGAGCGAGAATTTCAGGAACAGCTCGTTTCAGGTGAATCCGGCGGATAACTTCGCCGTCGATGTGACCGAGCGCAGTCACGCCTTTTACGCGCAAGACCAATTTCGTCTTCTCGACGATCAGTTGCAACTTCTGCTCGCTTTCCGCGCGCAGTTCTTTTCTCTCGAGCGCCCGAGATTCGAGCCGATAGCGCGCGCGCCTTATCAGAACATCGCCTTCGAGGCTCCGCCGAACGCTTATACGGGCGATGGCGCCATCGCCTACGTGTTCCGTTCGACGGGGACGAAACTGCGCGCGCATGTCGGCAACGGCTATCGTGCGCCGTCGCTTTATGAACGGTTCGGCGCTTCCTTCAGCAGCTTCTTCGGTTATTCGGTGTATGGCGATCCGCGGCTTCGGCCCGAAAGATCCATCTCGGTCGATGGCGGTTTGGACCAGACATTCCTCTCTTCGCGGATCAGAGCTTCGGCGACCTATTTCTACACGCGCTTGCAGGAGACGATCGAGTTCGACTTTTCGGGAGCGATCAACCCAGCGACGGATCCTTTCGGACGTTTCGGCGGATACTTGAATCGCCCGGGCGGAATCGCGCGCGGCGTCGAACTGAGCGCCGAAACATCTGTCGCGCGCTCTCTCAGCATCTCTGCGGCTTACACGTACACGAACAGCATCCAGCGAACGCCGCAGGTTGCCGGCAGCGGCGTCATCCGCTCTTTGGTCATCCCTGCGCATCAGTTCAACGTGCTCGTGACGCAACGTTTTGCGCGGCGCCTGACCTTGAACTTCGATCTGGCAGCGACGAGCAGTTATCTGGCGCCGATCTACGATCCGAATTCGTTTACGAGTCGCGTCTACCGTTTCCGCCCGTTGGTAAAAGCCGATCTCGTCGCCAACTACGCTGTGCCACTCTCCGAGCGGAAGATGCTGCGCCTCTTCGGCGTGATCGAGAACTTATTAGATCGCGACAACTACGAGAGCGGTTTCCGCACGCCGGGACGAACGGCGCGCGCCGGAGCCAGCCTCAGTTTCTGAGGGGAGCGGAATAGACTTCGTCAAGAGCAGCGTCGCAAACAAGTGGAACGAAGGTTTACACCTTTCAACCAACGCCGCTTGCGAAGCAGAATCGAGGGCAGCGTCGCAGACAGATGGAACGAAGGTCTACACTCATCGAAGGCGAGGATTACTACTGGGAGGGTTCGGTGATGGTCTTTACGGCGCGCTTTCACTTGAAGCGCGGCTATTGTTGCGGGAATAACTGTCGCCATTGTCCATACGGTGACGAAGCTGCGCTTACGGCGAGGGAAGAGGCGGAGCGGGATGATCTGCGGTCGCAAAACGGATGAACCCCCCATCGCTCGCGCCGCGCTCGCCCGACTCCTAGCGCTCGCCCTGTCTTTCTCGGTTCTATCGCTCTGCTGTCAACGCGCCGCGTTGAATCATGTGGCGCAACGTCCGCGGCGCATCATCTCCTTGAGCCCGAGCATCACCGAGATACTTTACGGCATCGGCGCTTTCGACCGCGTCGTCGCCGTCTCGGACTATTGCCAATATCCGCCGGAAGTCGAGCGCTTGCCGCGTGTCGGTGGATGGTCCAATCCGAACGTTGAACGCATCGCATCGTTACAACCTGATCTGGTCATCGTCACAGAGGCACAAGCGCCGTTTGTGCGTGATCGCCTGGAAGGTTTGGGAATCAAAACGCTTGCCGTGCCCGGGCAGACGCTCGAAGATGCTTTCACGGCGATGCGTCTGATCGGAGAGGCAACCGGAAATCATGCCGAGGCGGAAAGACTCATCGCGCAAACGCGCGCGGCGCTGGAGGAGATCAGTCAGAGGGCGCGCGGATTGAATCGCCCGCGCGTCCTCTGCATCGTTGATCGCGTGCCGGGGACGTTGCGCGATCTTTACGCCGCTACCGAGGGAAGCTTCCTTTGTGATCTGATCAAGATCGCGGGCGGCGAGCCTGTTGCGCCGCCCGCGGGCATCGGCTACGGACGAATATCGAAAGAGGCTGTCGTTGCGCTCGATCCGGATGTGATCATCGACATGGTACAAGGGGCGCAAGGGCGATTTGCCGAAGACCCCGTCGCCGTCTGGAAAGCGGAGTTGCCGCAGTTGAAGGCCGTGCGCGAAGAGCGCGTCCACCCGATCCGCGATCCGTCCGTGCTCCATCCGTCTCAATTCGTCGGAGCGACGGCGCGCCTTTTTGCTGAGATCATTCATCCGGAAGTCTTCAAAGCGAGCGCCGCGCCAGACGCTCGCAGTTAGCGCTTTGAATCTGAAGATGAGCGGTGAACGAAGGCGAGATGACCTCGATCCGGGCACGCTGATGGAAGCGCGCTCGCTCTACTTCGCTTACCCTAAAGGGCCCTGTGTCGTTTGTGGAGCCTCGCTACGGTTAATGCGTGGGACGGTCTCAGCGCTCATCGGCGCGAACGGATCGGGCAAATCGACGCTGATTAAGTTGCTCTGCGGATTGCTTCGCCCACAACGCGGCACAGTGTCTTTTAAGGGGGCGGATCTTTACGAAATGGACGGACGCTTGCGCGCTCGGTACATCGCCTACGTGCCGCAGACTATGCGCACAGTCTTCCCGTTCACGGCGCTCGAAGTGGTCCTGACTGGGCGTAGTCCGTATACGCCACGATTCCGTTTCGAAAGCGAGCGCGACCGTCGCCTCGCTCTCGATGCATTGGCCGCGGTCGAGGCGGCGCATTTGGCTGAGCGGCGAATGACCGAGCTTTCTGGCGGCGAGCGGCAGATGGTCATGTTGGCGCGCGCGCTGGCACAGGAACCGGAGTGCTTGTTGCTCGATGAGCCGTCATCCTCGCTCGATCTGAAGCATCGCGCCGCGCTCATGCGCCATCTGCGTCGATTGCGCGATGAGAGGGGATTGACGGCGCTCGTCGTCACGCACGATCTGCAACTGCTCGACGCCAGATTCGATCAGGTCTGCGCCATGCGTTGCGGAGCGATCGTCGCGGTCGGCGCGCCAGCGGAAGTCTTGCGCGATGACGTTCTGCGCGACGTTTACGACGACGAGCGCATACGAGTTAGCCTGAGCGGCGGACATCTTTTCGTCTGGTCCGAAGATCAATAGGCCACCGGAGAAAAATCCCCTCAACCTCGCTTGACAGAGAAAGAGGCGCTGTGTATATTTCGCCCTTTGGACTGCAACGTCCAAAGCTTTCGTATCAGCAAAAGGCAACGTCGAAGAGGTTCTGTCGGTGCGGAGGCGTTGCTCGACATCGGCGACGATTGGCGCCGATGTCGCGTGGTTGACGGTTATTGTGGCGTAAAGGCTCTTGCGCGAAACTGGGGCGTAGGAGCTCGCGATAAAGTGGAGATCTCTCCTAGAGCGTGCGACGCCACAGATAAGTCGGGCTAGAAGGGAGCCAGGATCCGCACCCGCCAAGAGAGCGACATCAGAACTCCCTCGAATTTCGGGTCTTCTTAGAGGCTTTTTCGGAAGCGCGCCGCGAAGCTTGTCTTGTGCGGATGAGGGGTCCGACAAGAAGCAGGTGAGCGGGGTGAGTTTGCGCTTTTGCTAGGATGAGAAGGGGAGAAGAGAGTCGTGCCGACGATCAGTCAATTAGTTCGCAAGGGGCGTCAGAAGGTTAAGTATAAGACGGCCAGCCCGGCGCTGCAGGGGAATCCACAAAAACGCGGCGTCTGCACGCGCGTCTACACGCAGACGCCGAAGAAGCCGAATTCGGCGCTGCGCAAGGTGGCGCGCGTTCGCCTGACCAATGGGATCGAGGTGACGACCTACATCCCGGGCGAAGGGCATAACCTTCAAGAGCACTCGATCGTGCTCATCCGCGGCGGGCGCGTCAAGGACCTGCCGGGCGTGCGCTACCACGTCATTCGCGGGACGCTCGATGCAGCGGGGGTGGCCAACCGTAAGCAAGGGCGTTCGAAGTACGGCACCAAGCGTCCGAAGGCGGGCGCTGCGCCAGCGGCCAAGAAATAAAGGGTGGGTTTTAAAGGCGAGTAAAGGGACTATGCCGAGACGAAGGATCGTTGAAAGACGCGAGGTTCCGCCCGATCCCATCTACAACAGCCCGTTGGTGACCAAGTTCATCAACTGCATGATGTGGGACGGGAAGAAGTCTTTGTCGGAGAGGATCTTTTACACGGCGCTCAATCGCGTCGCGGAAAAGACTGGCGAAGATCCGCTTAAACTGTTCAAACGGGCTGTGGACAACGTCCGTCCGACCGTGGAAGTCAAATCGCGCCGCGTCGGCGGTTCGACCTATCAGGTGCCGGTCGAAGTGCCGACCGAGCGGCGCGGCAGTTTGGCCATCCGTTGGATCATTCAAGCGGCGCGCAACCGCGGCGAAAAGACGATGGTCGAACGTTTGGCGGCGGAGTTGATCGATGCGGCGAATAATCGCGGCGGCGCCGTGAAGAAGAAGGAAGATACGCATCGCATGGCGGAAGCGAACAAAGCTTTCGCGCATTACAGATGGTGATAGGTGTAAAGGGCGATCATCTTCGTCGCCCACAACACATCGCCTGATATCAGAGAGTTATGCCTAAGCACGATTTAAAGAGATTTCGCAACATCGGCATCATGGCGCACATCGATGCCGGAAAGACGACGACCACCGAGCGCATCCTGTACTACACGGGCGTTTCGCACAAGCTCGGCGAGGTGCACGAGGGCACGGCGACCATGGACTGGATGCCGCAGGAGCAGGAGCGCGGCATTACGATCACGAGCGCCGCGACGACCTGCTTTTGGCGTCGGTTCGGTCAAGAGTACCGCATCAACATCATCGACACGCCGGGCCACGTGGACTTCACGATGGAGGTCGAACGCTCCTTGCGCGTGCTCGATGGTGCCGTTGCCGTCTTCGACGGCGTCGCGGGCGTCGAGCCGCAATCTGAAACGGTTTGGCGGCAGGCGGACAAATACCGCGTCCCGCGCATCTGCTTCATCAACAAGTTGGATCGCGCTGGAGCTTCGTTCACCCGTTCGGTCGAGTCGATCGTCAATCGGCTCGGGGCCAATCCCGTCCCCATCCAGATCCCAATCGGCCTTGAGGATGAGTTTCGCGGCGTCGTCGATCTGATCGGCATGCGCGGCCTCGTCTGGAAGGATGAGACCAAAGGGGCCGAGTACGTGGTGATCGACATCCCTGAGGAACTCAAAGAAGAGGCTGCCGCCGCGCGCGAGAAGCTCCTCGAAGCGGTCGCCAGCATTGACGACGACTTGATGGTCAAGTACTTGGAGGGCGAGGAGATCACCGAAGATGAGATCCGCGCGGCGCTGCGGCGCGGAACCATCGAGCAGAAGCTCGTGCCCGTTTTGGGCGGCGCCGCCTTCAAGAATAAAGGCGTGCAACCGCTGCTCGATGCCGTCGTCGATTATCTGCCCAGCCCGCTCGACATCCCGCCAGTCGAAGGCACCAACCCGAAAACAGGAGAGAAGGAAACCCGTCCGGCTGATGAGAACGCGCCGTTCAGCGGTTTGGTCTTCAAGATCATGACCGATCGGCATCTCGGGCAGCTCTCCTACGTGCGCATCTATAGCGGCAAGATCAGCGCGGGGACATATGTCTACAACTCGACCAAGGATTCGAAAGAGCGCGTCGGACGCTTGATGCGCATGCACGCCAACAAGCGCGAGGACATAGAGGAGGCGAGCGCAGGCGAGATCGTCGCCATCGGTGGGATGAAGAACGTAACGACGGGCGACACCATCTGCGACGAAGCCCATCCGATCGTGCTCGAAGCGATGGAGTTCCCGACGCCGGTCATCCGCGTCGCGGTCGAACCGAAGACGCGCGCCGACCAAGATAAGTTGAGCACGGCGTTGCAACGTCTGGCGCAGGAAGACCCATCCTTCAACGTCTCGACCGATCAGGAGACCGGCCAGACGATCATCGCCGGCATGGGCGAGTTGCATCTGGAGATCATCGTCGATCGCATGCGCCGCGAATTCGGCGTCGAAGCGAACGTCGGACAGCCGCAGGTCGCCTACCGCGAAACGATCACGCAGCCGGCGCAAGGCAAGGCGATCTATAAGCGGCAAACGGGCGGGCGCGGTCAGTACGGTCACGTCGAGATCGAGATCGAACCGGCTCCGGGGCAGGGGTTCGTCTTCGAGAACCTGATCACCGGCGGCGTCATTCCGAAGGAGTTCATCAAGCCGACCGAAGAGGGGATCCGCGATGCTATGGAACGCGGTTACTTGGCTGGCTACGAGATGGTCGATATCAAAGTCAAGCTCGTCTTCGGTTCGTACCACGAAGTCGATTCGGACGAGCGTTCGTTCCATATCGCCGGCAGTCTTGCGTTCCAAGACGCGGTGAAGAAGGCCGCCCCGGTCCTGCTGGAACCGATCATGCGCGTCGAGATCGTCACGCCCGAAGAGTACATGGGGGCGGTCAACGGCGACTTGATGTCGCGTCGCGGTCGCATCGAGAAGATGGAAGCGCGGCCCGGCGGCGTGCAGGTGATCACGGCGCTCGTGCCGCTCGCCGAGATGTTCGGCTACACGACCGATCTTCGGTCGCTCACGCAGGGGCGCGCCACCTCGACCATGCACTTCGAGCGCTATGAGCAAGCGCCCAAGCAGATCGCTGATGAGGTCATCGCGCGCGTGCAAGGGGTGGCCAAATGATCGACTAGAGATCTGAGGTTTGATGAGAAAATCTTGGTGAAGATGGAGAAGGGAATATGAGCAAAGAGAGGTTTGATCGGACGAAGCCGCATGTGAACATAGGGACGATAGGGCATGTGGATCATGGGAAGACGACGTTAACGGCGGCGATCACGCGGGTGTTATCGAAGAGGAATCCGCGTGTGCAGTATCGGTCGTTTGAGACGATCGACAATGCGCCGGAGGAGCGGCAGCGGGGGATCACGATAGCGACGGCGCATGTGGAGTATGAGACGGAGAAGCGGCATTATGCGCATGTGGATTGTCCTGGGCATGCGGATTATGTGAAGAACATGATTACGGGTGCGGCGCAGATGGATGGGGCGATTCTTGTGGTGGCGGCGACAGATGGGCCGATGCCGCAGACGCGGGAGCACATATTGTTGGCGCGGCAGGTGGGGGTGCCGGCGATGGTGGTCTTTATGAACAAGGTGGATGCGGTGGATGATGCGGAGTTATTGGATTTGGTGGAGTTGGAGGTGCGGGAGTTATTGAGTCAGTATGATTTTCCTGGTGACGAGGTGCCGGTGATTCGTGGGTCGGCGTTAGGGGCGTTGAATGGGGAGGAGAAGTGGGAGCAGACGGTGTTGGAGTTGATGGAGGCCGTAGACAACTACATACCGACGCCTGAGCGGGATGTGGACAAGCCGTTTTTGATGCCGATCGAGGACATCTTTACGATACAGGGGCGCGGGACGGTGGCGACCGGGCGGATCGAGCGCGGGCGGATAAGGTTGAACGAGCCGGTGGAGATTGTGGGTTTGCGTCCGACGCGGCAGACGGTGGTGACCGGGATCGAGATGTTTCGGAAGCTGTTGGACGAGGGGGTTGCAGGTGACAACGTAGGGTTGTTGTTGCGGGGTGTAGAGCGGCGGGATGTGGAGCGTGGGCAGGTGATTGCCAAGCCTGGGACGATCACGCCGCATGTGCGGTTTCGGGCCGAGACGTATGTATTGACGAAGGAGGAGGGGGGTCGGCACACGCCGTTTTTCAGTGGGTATCGGCCGCAGTTTTATTTTCGGACGACGGATGTGACTGGGGTGGTGAAGTTGCCTGAGGGGGTGGAGATGGTGATGCCCGGGGACAATGTGAATTTGGAGGTGGAGTTGATCACGCCAGTGGCGTTGGAGAAGGGGTTACGGTTTGCGATTCGGGAAGGTGGGCGGACGGTTGGAGCTGGCACCGTCACCGAAATACTGGAATAGAGGTTTGGAGCGCTGAAATAGGACCATGCTGAACGAGAAGATAAGGATCAGACTCAAGGCTTACGATCACCGCTTGCTGGACCAGTCGGCGTCCGAGATCGTGGAGACGGCCAAGCGGACCGGGGCGCGTGTGGCGGGGCCTATACCGCTCCCGACGGTGAAGAACCGGTACACGGTCCTGCGGTCGCCCCATGTTGACAAGAAATCGCGCGAGCAGTTCGAAATTCGCACGCACAAGCGTCTCGTGGATATCCTCGATCCGACGCCACAGACCGTGGACGCGCTGATGAAACTGGATCTTCCGGCAGGCGTTGACGTCGAGATCAAAGCGTTCGGCAGGGAAAGATAGATTGGCGGCTGGTGATAGGCGATGAACTCTGGCGGCAACCTATCGCCCCTCGCCTATTACCTCCGATCACCAGTTGTTGAGGTTCAAGATGATCAACGGCATCATCGGCAGAAAACTTGGGATGACGCAGATCTTCGCGCCCGACGGGACGGTCACTCCGGTGACAGTGATCAAGGCCGGCCCGTGCGTCGTCGTACAGAAGAAGTCGGCGGCTGGGCCGGATGGATATAACGCCGTCCAACTCGGGTTGGTCGAGGATCGGCCAATCAAGTTGAAGCGGGTCAACAAACCCATGCGCGGCCACTTCGAGAAGACGGGTGGCGGTGTGCCGCCGACGCGCGTACTCAAAGAGATTCGACTGGAGCATTCGCCTGATGATATCAAAGTGGGCGATAAGGTCTCCGTCGATCAGTTCAAGGACGGCGAGATCGTCGATGTCACGGGGCGGAGCAAAGGGCGCGGTTTTGCCGGGACGGTCAAGCGGCATGGTTTCAATCGCGGCCCCGAATCGCATGGTTCGATGAATGTGCGGGCGCCGGGATCGATAGGCGCATCGGCTTTCCCCTCGCGCGTTCTGAAGGGGACGCGCGCTGCCGGGCACATGGGGGATCGGCGCGTGACGGTCAAAGGGTTGACGGTGGTGCGCGTCGATGCGGAGCGGAACTTGCTCTTGGTGCGCGGCGCCGTGCCCGGCGCAAACGGCAGTGTCGTCATCATCAAGAAGTCGACCAAAACGAAGCGCTGAGCCGATCCAAAGCGGGCTCGTCGAATTGAGGCGGAGTTTGATTTATGCCAACCGTAAAGGTGCGCAATCTGAAGAACGAGGAGGTCGGGGAGGTCGAGCTTCCCGATGAGGTCTTCGGCGTCGAGCTAAACGAGGCGTTGATCTACGCTGCGGTGCGCAACTTCCTCGCCAATAAGCGCGCGGGGACGGTCGCGACGAAGACGCGCGGCGACGTTTCCGGTTCCGGGCGTAAGCTTTGGCGGCAGAAAGGGACGGGGCGGGCGCGCGTCGGCTCGATCCGCTCGCCGCTGTGGAAGGGTGGCGGCAACGTCCACGGACCGCAACCGCGCGATTGGTCTTACGCGCTGCCGAAGAAGATGCGGCGCGGCGCGCTGCGCTCGGCGTTATCGGAGCGTCTTCGCGAAGGCAATCTGATCGTGATCGACAGCTTCTCGTTGGATCAGCCGAAGACCAAGGAGTTCGTGCGCGCGATGGCGACTCTTGGCGTGGACGGAAGCAAGGCGCTCATCGTCGATTCAAAGGATAACCGCAATCTCATCTTGGCGGCGCGTAACGTCGAGCGCGTCAAAGTCGTCGAGAGCGACGAGGTGAACATCTATGACGTGCTCTATCACGAAAAGTTGCTGATCTCGCGCGCTGCCGCCGAGAGATTGGCGCAGCGGCTCGATCCTGAAAGGAGCGTTAGCCAGAAGGAGGCGTAAGAGATGCGGACCATCTGGGACATCATCAAAGCGCCGGTCATCACGGAGAAGGCGCTCGTCGCCAAAGAGGAGGCGCAAGGTGGGCGCCAATTGCTCACTTTCCGCGTCGATCGCCGCGCGACCAAGCCGGAGATCAAGGAAGCTGTCGAGCGCATCTTCGGCGTCAAAGTCGAGAAGGTGCGCACGATCAACTGCCGGGGCAAGGTGACGCGGCGCGGACGCTTCGAGGGGCGGCGTCCAGCCTGGAAGAAGGCTTACGTGACTTTGAAGGCTGGAGAGAAACCGGTCGATTACGGCGAGATGGTCTAGGGGGCTCAGAGAGCTCGGCCCTTGATCTTCCGAAAACCGTACGGGGTGCATTATGGGCATCAAAAAACTGACACCGACATCGCCAGCGCGACGTTATCAAACCTATCTGACGCGCGATGAGTTGACGCCCGGGGCGGAGCCGGAAAAGTCTCTGCTCGTGCCGAAGAAGCGCATCTCGGGGCGCAACAATTACGGGCACATCACCGTCCGGCGGCGCGGCGGCGGGCACAAGCGCTTCTATCGCATCATCGATTTCAAGCGCGACAAGATCGGCATCCCCGGGCGCGTCACGCAGATCGAGTACGATCCGAACCGCTCGGCCCACATCGCGCTTATCACCTACTTGGATGGCGAGAAGCGTTACATCCTCGCTCCGGTCGGGTTGGAGGTCGGGAAGATGGTGATGAGCGGGCCCGATGCTGACATCTTGCCGGGCAACGCATTGCCGATCCGTAATATTCCGCTCGGCACGCAGATTCACAACATCGAACTGCGCCCCGGCAAGGGCGGGCAGCTCGTGCGCGCCGCCGGATCGTTCGCGCAACTTCTCGCTAAAGAAGGGGATTACGCGCAGATCCGCATGCCATCGGGCGAGATCCGCTTGGTATCGGTCGATTGCATGGCCACCATCGGCCAAGTGGGCAACGTTGAGCACGAGAACGAAAGTTTGGGCAAAGCCGGGCGCTCGCGCTGGAAAGGGATTCGCCCGCACGTCCGCGGCGTGGCGATGAACCCGGTGGATCATCCGCACGGCGGCGGCGAGGGGCGCACGAGCGGCGGACGGCACCCCGTGACCCCTTGGGGACAGCCGACGCGCGGCTACAAGACGCGGCGCAATAAACGCACGCAAAAATGGATCGTGCGCGATCGAAGGGCGAAGTAGTTCTCCGTAACTTGAGCGAAGCGGAACGGAAGATTTATGGCACGTTCGGTCAAAAAAGGACCTTTCGTCGATGAGCACCTGTTGAAGAAGGTGCAGCAGGCGCGTGAGAGCGGGCAACGACCGCCAGCGATCAAGACTTGGTCGCGGCGCTCGACCATCACGCCCGAGATGGTTGGCCTCACCTTCGCCGTGCACAACGGGAAGAGGCACATCCCGGTCTATGTGACGGAGAATATGGTGGGCCACAAGCTGGGGGAATTTGCGCCGACGCGCACCTTCAAGGGGCATCCGGGAACGAAGGCCGAAAAGTCGGCGAGGGTCGGAAAGAAGTAGGATGGCACGCGCGGTAACGCAAAGCGTCGAAACGGGCGCTTCGGCGGGCTGACCGCGAAGGTTGTGGAGTGCGGTATGGAAGCGATAGCAAGAGCCAGATATCAACGTGGATCGCCGCAGAAGACGCGGCTTGTCGTTGACCTGATCCGTGGCAAGAACGTCAATGAGGCGTTGGCTATCTTGCGCTATGCGAACAAACGCGCGGCGCGGACCGTGGAGAAATGTTTACGGTCGGCGATCGCCAACGCGACGGAGTTGGCGGAGAGAGACAACATCGCGATCGATCCAGACGAGCTGTGGATCAAGGCCGCATACGTAGATCAAGGGCCGACCAAGCGACGTTATCGCATCCGTCCAGCTCCGCATGGGCGCGCTTACCGCGAGCGACGCCACTATTGCCATATCACGTTGCTCCTTTCGACCGAGGAGCGCAGCGAGAAGGCAACGAGACGGGCGAAAGCGCCAGAGGCTGCGACCGGAAACCAAGAGGAGTGAAGAGGGAGCGAAGGAAGTGGGTCAGAAAGTTCATCCATACGGATTTCGTCTCGGGTATAACAAGGATTGGCATTCGCACTGGTTCGCCAAGCGCAACTTCGGCGATCTTCTGATCGAAGATCTGAAGCTGAAGAAGGAGTTGAAGGAGCGCTTTGCGGGCGCAGCCGTCTCACACGTGGACATCGAACGCGCGGCCAATCGCATGAAGCTCATCATCTATACGGCGCGCCCCGGCATCATCATCGGACGCAAAGGCGCCGAGATCGAAAAGCTCAAGGAGGAGATCGGGCGTAAGACCGGGCGCGAGGTTCTCATCTCGATCCAAGAGATCCGACGCCCTGAGTTGAACGCTCAGCTTCAGGCGGAGAAGATCGCCGCGCAACTCGAAAAGCGCGTCGCCTTCCGCCGGGCCATGCGCAAGGTCGTCGAGGAGTCCTTGCGCTTCGGCGCCGAGGGCGTCAAGGTGATGGTCAGCGGTCGGTTGAACGGGGCCGAGATCGCGCGCAGCGAATGGTATTTGGAAGGGCGACTCCCATTGCACACGTTGCGCGCAGACATCGACTACGGTTTCGCGGAGGCCTACACGACATACGGCGTCATCGGCGTCAAGGTCTGGATCAATCGCGGCGAGATCCTCGATCCGAAAGCGGCGATGGCGCGCGGCACGAACACCGATCCGTTGACCGAAACGCGCGGAGAAAGGCGCGGACGCCGACGCGAGGGGGAACGTCGCCCGCGCGGCGAACGGGCGTGAGCGATCGAAATTGCACTGCACCTGAATCGTTAAGCGGAGAGTAGAGCGCTATGTTGATGCCGAAGAAGGTGAAGCACCGCAAACAGATGCGCGGGCGCATGAAGGGCGAAGCGACGCGCGGGAACCAGATCAGTTTCGGCGAATACGGATTGAAAGCGTTGGAACCGGCGTGGATCACCAATCGTCAAATCGAGGCGGCGCGAATCGCCATCACGCGCTATGTCAAGCGCGGCGGGAAGATCTGGATTCGCATCTTTCCGGATAAGCCGGTGACGAAGAAGCCGGCGGAGACGCGCATGGGGAAAGGCAAGGGCGCGCCCGAAGGATGGGTCGCGGTCGTCAAACCGGGGCGCATCCTTTACGAGATCGAGGGCGTAAGCGAGGAGATGGCGCGCGAAGCGATGCGACTGGCGGCACAGAAACTGCCGATCAAGACGCGATTCGTCACCCGCGCTGAACAGGAGAAAGGGGCGTTATGAAACGACGTGAGGAGTTGAATCAGTTGCGCGAAATGACCGACGAACAGTTGCGCGAAGAGGCCGCGCGACTCAAAGAGTCGCTCTTTCGCTTGCGATTCAAACTTGCGCTCGGAGAGCTCGACGCCGTCAAACGCATTCGTCAAGAGAAGAAGACATTAGCGCGCGTGCAGACGTTGCTTCGCGAGCGTGAGTTGAAGCGACAGAAGAGCGCCGCCTAAGGGGCGCGGGAGGTTCTCGCGAAGATGGCAGAGATGAGCGAACAGGAGATGAACGTGGAAGGGATGGGTCAGGCGGAGCCGTCATCCGCCGGACAGATGACGACTGCGAAGAAGCGGGGGCGGCGTGTCGAAAGGATCGGCATCGTCACCTCAGATAAGATGGAGAAGACGGTCGTCGTGCAGGTGGATCGGCTCGTCAAACATCCGAAGTATCGTCGATATGTGCGGCGCAGATCGAAGTTCATGGCGCACAATGACAAAGGTGCCGCCATGGGCGATAAGGTGCGCATCGTCGAAACGCGCCCGCTCTCGCGCCGTAAGCGGTGGCGCGTCGTGGAGATCCTACAGAAAGCGGAGAAGTGAGGGGACGGGTCGGAAGGATTCCGTTGAGGCTTTTGATCCCCCGAGGGGGCGAGCGACATGTTCAGCTCACGGCGCGGTGGGGAACTGCTCTATAGACTGACACCATGCTGGATGGAGTGAAGCAGCCATGATTCAAATGCACACATCTTTGGAGGTGGCCGACAATTCCGGCGCGCGTCGCGTCGAGATGATTCGCCCGATCGGCGGCGCGACCGGGCGCACGGCGAGCCTCGGCGACAAGATCAAGGTCACGGTGAAGGAGGCTGCGCCCGATGGCGTCGCAAAGAAAGGGAACGTCTATTCGGCCGTCATCGTGCGCACGCGCAAAGAGGTGCGCCGCAAGGATGGCACCTACATCCGCTTCGATCAAAACGCCGCCGTGCTCATCAAAGACGACGGCACGCCGATCGGGACGCGCGTATTCGGTCCCGTGGCGCGCGAGCTGCGCGATAAGAACTTCATGAAGATCGTCAGTCTGGCTCCGGAGGTGATATGAGCAAGCGAGGCACGCGGCGGTGCAAGATCAAGAAGGGCGATCAGGTGATCGTCATCGCCGGGCGCGATCGCAATAAGCGCGGGCGCGTGCTCGAAGTCTTGCCCGATAAAGGCAAAGTGCGCGTCGAAGGCATCGCCATCGTCAAACGGCACGAACGCGCCAATCGCGCAACAGGGCGCGGCGGCGGGATCATCGAGAAAGAGGCGTTGATAGACATCTCAAATGTTCAACTGATCGATCCGGAAACGGGGAAACCGACGCGCGTCCGTTACCAGATCAATGAGGATGGAACGAAGACGCGCATCGCCGTACGCAGCGGCGCCGCGCTCGATAAGGCTTGAGCGCGAGGTTCGGAAACGCCGATCATCAGGCGAGACCCGAACGATTCTTAGTGAGGCGATTGAACGATGGTACCGAGGTTGAAAGAGAAGTACAAGAATGAAGTCGCTCCGGCTCTGGCCAAAGAGTTCGGGATCAAGAACCCGATGGCGATCCCGCGCCTTGAGAAGATCGTCATCAACATGGGGTTAGGTGAAGCGACGCAGAATGTGAAGATTCTGGATACGGCGGTTGAGGAGTTGGCCGCGATCACTGGGCAGAAGCCCGTGATCACGCGCGCCAAAAAATCGATCGCCGCGTTCAAGCTCCGCAAGGGGATGCCGATCGGCGCGATGGTCACGCTGCGCGGCGATCGGATGTATGAGTTTCTCGATCGTTTGATCTCCATCGCGCTGCCGCGCGTGCGCGATTTCCGCGGCGTTTCTCCTAACTCCTTCGATGGGCGCGGTAACTACACGCTCGGCATACGCGAACAGCTGATCTTTCCCGAGATAGATTTCAATAAGGTTGATAAGCTGCGCGGCATGAACATCTCGATCGTGACGACGGCGCGCAACGATGATCTAGCGCGCGCGCTGCTTCGCGGATTGGGCATGCCGTTTCGGCAGCAATGAGAGAGAGGTATGGCTAAGCTATCGAAAATCGTTAAGGCAAAACGTCGCCCTAAATTCGCCGTTCGCGCCCATTCGCGGTGCGAGCGTTGCGGACGGCCACGTGGGTACTTGCGGCGATTCAAGCTGTGCCGCATCTGTTTCCGGCAATTAGCTTTGCAGGGGCAGATCCCCGGCGTGATCAAGTCGAGTTGGTAGTCAAGCGAGCTTATATCGGGGTGAATCAACGATGACGGATCCGATCGCCGATATGCTGACGCGGATGCGCAATGCGATCGCCGCAGGCCATTCGCGCGTCGATATTCCGGCTTCTAAACTGAAGTTAGAGATCGCCAGGATTCTCAAAGAGGAAGGGTACATCAACAACTTCGTCGTCAAGGGCGAGGGGGCGCGCCGCGTCATTCGCATCTTCTTGCGTTACGACACGCGCGGCGTCTCTTCGATCTCGCATCTCGAGCGCGTTTCCCGTCCGGGGCGGCGCGTCTACGTCGGCGCGCGTGAGATCCCGCGGGTTCTCGGCGGTTACGGCATCAGCATCATCTCCACGCCGCGCGGCGTGATGACGGGAAAACGCGCCCGGCGCGAGAACGTCGGCGGCGAACTGTTGGCGAAGGTCTACTGAAGCCGCAAAGGATCTATGTGAGGGTGGAGCGATGTCAAGGATAGGAAAGAAGCCGATCCCGATCCCAAACAACGTGACGGTCACCATCCGCGAGCGCGAGTTGGAGGTCAAGGGGCCGAAAGGGACGCTCGTGACGCCCATCCCGCCGGGCATCCGTTTCGTGCTCGAGGATGGGCAATTGCGCGCGGAACGGGAATCGGACCAGTACGCCGCACAGCATGGGTTGGCACGCGCGCTGGCGAATAACGCCGTGATCGGCGTCACGCAAGGGTTCACCAAAGAGCTCGATATCGTTGGCGTCGGTTACAAAGCTGACGTGCAAGGGCGAACGGTCGTCTTCTCGCTCGGTTACTCGCACCCGATCGAATACAGATTGCCGGATGGGATCGATGTCAAGACCGAGCGCGTGCAAGCGAAGCAATCGATCCCGCAGTATCAAGTGACGCTCATTCTGAGCGGGATCGACAAACAGAAGCTCGGTCAGGTGGCTGCCGAGATGCACCGCTTGCGCAAGCCCGATGCTTACAAGGGGAAGGGAGTGCGCTACGCCGACGTGCCGTTGAAACTCAAACAGGGCAAGAAGTCGGGCAAGTGAGCCGTGCGTCTGTGGTGAGACTGGAAGAGCGAACTAGAATTTTCATAAGGGAAGTCGGAGATGGCGAAAAAGACTCGAGCAGAGATACGCGAAGCTATACACCGGCGTATACGGCGTCGCGTGCGTGGCACAGCGGAGCGTCCGCGCTTGGCGATCTTTCGCAGCGCGAAGCATATCTACGCGCAGATCATCAACGATGACGAGGGGCGAACGCTCGCGGCGGCCTCGACGCTCGATCCGGAATTGCGCGGCAAGTTGAACGGCGCGGGCAAGATCGACGCGGCACGCGCCGTCGGGCGACTGATCGCCGAGCGTGCGCTTGCCAAGGGGATCGAACGGGTCGTCTTCGATCGCGGCGGCTATCGCTATCACGGGCGCGTCAAGGCGCTGGCGGATGCGGCGCGCGAGGCGGGGTTAAATAAGGATGAGAAGCGGCGTGAGCGGCGCGAGAAGCCGCAGGCCGAGGCCGCTTGATGGGGGAGCGATTCTGTAAAAGATCTTGGAATCGATCATGCGAAGACCGAGACAGAAGATTTCACCGGAAGGGCTCAATCTGCAAGACGAGGTCATCTCGATCAACCGCGTGACCAAAGTGGTCAAGGGCGGTAAGAACCTGAGTTTCGCCGCGCTCGTCGTCGTCGGTGACGGGGCTGGCCATGTCGGTTTCGGGACCGGCAAAGCGCGCGAAGTCCCGATCGCGATCAAGAAGGCGATCGAAGCGGCGAAAAAGAATCTGATCCGCGTGCCGCTGGCTGGGAACACTCTGCCGCATGAGGTCATCGGCGAGCACGGAGCCGGGCGCGTTCTTCTCAAACCGGCTGAAGAGGGCGCGGGCATTATCGCCGGCGGAGCGGTGCGCGCGATCATGCGCGCCGCTGGCGTGCGCGATGTGCGCACCAAGGTTCTCGGTTCGACCAATCCGCACAACGTCGTGCGCGCTACTTTCGATGGCCTGCTTCAGATCAAAGATCCGGTCGATGTGGCGCGGTTGCGCGGCAAGCAGCTGGAGGAGCTTCTATGAGCGAAGAGCGTCGCCAAGATCCGGTCAGGAAGATCCGCGTGCAATATTACCGGAGCGCGATCGGGCGCTCGAAACATCAGAAGCGGATCATTCGCAGCATGGGCTTTACCAAACTCAATCAGATCATCGAACAGCCTGACACGCCCGCTATTCGCGGAGCGATTGCCAAGGTGCCGCATCTATTGCGAATCGTGGAGTGAGGTTAAGGATGGCTATCGGTCTAAACAATCTGCGTGCTCCCGAAGGCGCGACGCACAAGAAGAAACGCCTCGGGCGCGGGCCCGGTTCAGGGTTGGGGAAGACCGCCGGGCGCGGCAACAAGGGGCAGAAATCGCGCTCCGGCTATCGTTTGCGGAGAGGGTTCGAGGGCGGCCAGATGCCGTTGCAACGGCGTTTGCCGAAGCGCGGGTTCAATAACGCCTTCAAGCGCGAATGGGTCGAGGTGAACCTCTCCGTACTGGACCGGAACTTCGAGGCCAATGCGGAGATCACGCCCGAGATCCTGCATCAACGCGGCCTCATCAAAAAAGCGAAGCGCGATGTCGTCGTTTTGGGCAATGGCGAGGTGACGAAACCGCTCCGCGTCTCGGCCCATCGTTTTACGGCGAGCGCGCGCCAAAAGATAGAGGCGGCGGGCGGCGCGGTGACTATCATCGAACGAACGACGGGCGGCGGCGAAAGTTCGAGCTGAGCGGTCGCGCTGTAAATCGTAAGGGCGAGGGGGAGGCAAAGGAACGTCTCTTCGCCGCCCTTCTCTTGTGGTGAGGCCATCTGCGATAATCAGCCCAGACTCGATCTCGCGCTTTCGCGCGAAAGAGGGGCAGCCGTATGGAGAAATTCCTTAATGCCATCCGGAACATGATGAACGTGCCCGATCTGCGCAAGCGGATCGTGTTCACGTTGGCCATGCTCGCCGTCTATCGGTTGGGCGCACACATCACGGCGCCGGGCATCAACAAGGAGCGCCTCGAGATGTTATGGGGCGAGGTCGGAATGACCCTGCTCGGCGTGCTCGATCTCTTTTCAGGGGGGAATTTCCGCACGATCTCGATCTTCGCGCTCGGCGTGACGCCTTATATCACTTCTTCGATCATCTTACAGTTGATGACCGTCGTCTCGCCGCAGTTGAAGAAACTGCAAGAAGAAGGCGAGATGGGGCGGCAGAAGATCAATCAGTACACGCGCTATCTGACGGTCGGTCTGTGCGCTTTGCAGACGACGTTCGTCGCGCGCTGGTTGCAGATCAATGGGGTCGGCGATCCCGGATGGGGGTTCATGTTGAGCACGATCTTGACGCTGACGACGGGCACGATCTTCGTCATGTGGTTGGGCGAGCAGATCACCGAACGTGGCGTCGGCAATGGGATCTCGCTGCTCATCTTCGTCGGGATCGTGATCGGCTTGCCGCGCGGTGTGGCCCAGGTCCTCGAGCGCGTCCGCAGCGGCGACACGCTGGCGACGCTCGGCGTCATCGTCATGGTCGCCGTCCTCGTCGCTTTGATCGCGTTCATCGTCTTCATCGAATCGGCACGGCGCAAAGTGCCGATCAGCTACGCCAGACGACAGATCGGGCGGCAAGTGCTTGGCGGACAGCAGACCTATTTGCCCATCAAGATCAACATGGGCGGCGTCATCCCGGTCATCTTCGCCGCTTCCGTCTTAGCGATGCCGCAAACCGTCTTGCAATTCGTGCCGTATGACCCGAACAACCCGACATCTTGGGCGAGTCGGATCCATAGCTTCTTCCAGCAGTTTCACGGCGGCGATCCGTATTACGAGCTGCTCTACATGGCGCTCATCATCTTCTTCACCTTCTTCTACATCACGATCATCTTCAACGTCGAAGAGGTGGCGGACAATCTGCGCAAGCATGGCGGATTTATCCCCGGGATCAGGCCTGGGAAGAGCACCGCAGAGTATCTGAATACGATCGTCACGCGACTCACTACGGTTGGAGCGATCTATCTGGCGTTCGTCGCTTTCGTCCCGCAGTTGATGCTGAACGGTTTCAAGGTCGGGCGGCTACCTGTGATCGGGCAGACGCTCGATGCTTTCTTCAGCACCACGCCCGGATTGTCATGGATCCCAACCGGGATGGGCTATCAGTTCTATTTCGGCGGAACCTCGTTGCTGATCCTTGTCGGCGTCGCGATGGATACCGCGGCGCAGGTCGAAGCGCAACTCATCATGCGCAACTACGAAGGGTTCATGGGGCCGGGCGGAAGACCGATGCGCGGGCGAAGACCGTGATGGATCTCGCGCGCGGGACGTTGGGAGCAAGATCAGCAAGCGTTTAGCTCTTATGGCGAAGATCATCGTTCTCATGGGCGCGCCGGGCGCCGGCAAGGGGACGCAAGCGCGCCTCCTTCAGGAGCGGACCGGTCTGCCGCAGATTGCGACGGGAGATATCTTCCGCGCGCTCGCACAAGAGGATTCGCCCCTGGCCGAGGAGGTGCGCGCCGTACAAGCCTCGGGCCGCCTGATCTCGGATGACTTAGTGGTGCGCGTCGTGCGCGAACGGACGGGCCGGCCGGATTGCCGAAATGGCTACATCCTCGATGGATTCCCACGCACCACGGTGCAGGCCGAGATGCTCGAAAAGCTGGCCGAAGAGCAGGGGCACGCGATCACAGCCATCCTCGTCGATGTTCCATTGGAGATCTTGGAGAAGAGGATGACCGGGCGGCGAACGTGTCCGGTGTGTGGGGAGATCTATAACGTCTATTTCAAGCCGCCGCGGAACGATGAGCGGTGCGATCTGCATCCGGAGGCGAAACTCATCCATCGTTCTGATGATGTACCCGAAAAAGTGCGCGTGCGGTTGGAGACGTATGAACAGCAGACGCGCCCGTTGATCGATTACTATGAGGCTGCGGGGAGGCTGCATCGGGTCGATGGCATGCGCGCGCCCGAGGAGATCTATAAGGACATAGAGCGGATCGTTCTCAACGGGGCCTGATGGGCAACGGATGATGGCGCAATCGGCGTCTTGTTGATACAGTGATAATCGCAAAGTCGAAGAAGGAGTTGGAAAAGATGCGCGCCGCGGGGCGGTTGGCGGCCCTCGTGCTTCAAGAACTGCGGCGGATGATCGTCCCCGGCGTCACCACTCTTGAACTGGATCGCATGGCGGAGAAGCTGATCCGCGATGCCGGCGGGGTGCCGACCTTCAAAGGGTATCACGGCTACCCCTTCTCGCTCTGCACTTCAGTTAACGAGCAGATCGTTCATGGATTCCCATCGAACTATAAATTGCGTGAAGGGGATATCCTATCGATCGATTGCGGCACAACGCTGAACGGGTATGTGGGCGATACGGCCTGGACTTTCCCGGTTGGGCGCGTGAGCGCCGAAAAGCTCAGATTGATCCGCGTCGCGGAGGAATGTTTGGAACGGGCCATCGAACAGTGTTATCCGGGCAAACATGTCGGCGACATCGGCTGGGCCGTGCAGCGACACGCTGAGGCCAATGGGTTTTCGGTGGTGCGCGAATATTGCGGGCATGGCGTAGGGCGACGGATGCACGAAGAGCCGCAGATCCCCAACTACGGGACGCCAGGGACGGGGCCTAAGATCAAGCCCGGATACGTCTTTGCCGTCGAGCCGATGATCAACATGGGGACCTATAGGACGCGAACGCTGGCCGATGGCTGGACAGTCGTGACAGCCGATGGCTTGCCGAGCGCGCACACCGAACATACGGTGGCGATCACAGAAGAAGGACCGGAAATACTTACGCTCGTCGAAGAAAAACAGGCCGTCCTGGTGGCAGACTAAAGGAGGCTTCGCGCCATTTGGCAAAACGAAAATCGTTGTGCTAGCATACATAGTTTGCCAACCGACAGATTTTCAAGATCATACGTGGGGAGTATGGCGAAGGAAGAGGCGATCGAAGTCACGGCCAAGGTCATCGAGACATTGCCTAACGCGATGTTTCGCGTCGAACTGGAGGACAGCCATCATCAAGTGCTCGCGCATGTGTCGGGCAAGATGCGCAAAAACTTCATCCGCATCCTGCCTGGAGATCGCGTCCTCGTCGAACTTTCGCCGTACGATCTGACTCGCGGTCGGATCACCTATCGTTACAAGTAGCCCTTGGAGGAGGTCGGATAGATGAAGGTGCGAGCGTCGGTTAAGAAGATCTGTGACAAGTGTAAGATCGTTCACCGCAAAGGTGTGGTGCGCGTGATCTGCGAAAACCCAAAGCACAAGCAGCGGCAGAAGTGAGGCAATCTCAAGGCAAATCTCTCGGAGCGGAGCGTAGATGGCACGAATCGTTGGCGTCGATATACCGGCGAATAAGCGGGTCGAGATCAGTTTGACGTACATTTACGGGATCGGGCGCGCGCGCGCGAACGCGATCCTGCAAGAGGCGGGGGTCAGTCCCGACAAGCGAGTGCGCGATCTGACGGACGATGAATTGAATCGCATCCGCACGATCATCGAGCAACAGGGGGATGTCGAGGGCGATCTGCGTAAGCGCGTGCAGATGGACATCAAGCGATTGATGGATATCGGTTGTTACCGTGGCCTGCGCCATCGTCGCGGATTGCCTGTGCGCGGGCAGCGGACGCACACCAACGCGCGCACGCGCAAAGGTCCTCGGCGGGCGACCGTGGCGAAGAAGAAGACGCCCGGCAAGAAGTAAGACCGAAGGGCGATAGCTAGAAACAAATCTCTTAGACCGTTGGGGGGATATGGCAAAGGCTGGCGGGAAGAAGAAGACTTTTCGGAAGAAAGAGAAGAAGAACATCCCTGTTGGGATCGTCCATATTTCGGCGTCTTTCAACAACACCTTGATCTCCGTCACCGATCTCGAGGGCAACGTGCTCGTCCAGTCGTCGGCGGGCGCGCGCGGATTCCGCGGTTCGCGTAAAGGGACTCCGTTCGCCGCCCAGCAGGCGGCTTTCGATGCGGCGAGCCGAGCCAAAGAGTTAGGGATGCAGCAGTGCGAGGTGCGGGTTAAGGGGCCGGGCAGCGGTCGCGAATCGGCGATCCGCGCCATTCACAGCGCCGGATTGAAGATCACGGCGATTCGCGATACGACGCCCATCCCGCATAACGGGTGTCGTCCGCCGAAGCGGCGTAGAGTTTGATATGCCGGGGATGGCAGCGAAGGCCGTCTCCAAAGGATGAAGGGCCGATTCGATTCGGCCTGTAAACTTTTCCGCGCTCTGCGGGTTGCAGAGCAGCTGAAGAATGGAGGCTTGAAAGGTTAAGTGGCGAGATACCATGGTCCGGTGTGCCGTCTGTGCCGCCGCGAAGGAGCGAAGCTTTTCCTGAAAGGGGACAAGTGTTACAAACCTTCATGTCCGATCGAAAAGCGGGGAACGCAACCGCCCGGACAGCACGGGGCGCTCGCGCGGCGCAAGGCGTTGGTCGGATACGGGCAACAGTTGCGCGAGAAGCAGAAGGTAAAGCGCATCTACTTCGTCCTCGAACGGCAGTTCCGTAACTATTTCGAGCGCGCCGCGCGCATGAAGGGCGTCACGGGCGAGAACTTGCTGATCTTGCTCGAACGGCGACTCGATAACGCTGTTTACCGGGCGGGATTTGCGACATCGCGTCGGCAGGCGCGTCAACTGGTCGTGCACGGGCATATCGCGGTGAATGGACGCAAAGTCGATATCCCATCGTTTCAGGTGAACGTCGGCGATCAGATCAGCGTCCGCGAGGCGAGTCGGCGCATCCCACAGGTCGAGGCAGCGTGGCAGACGGCTGCCGGTCGCGGGCGTCCGTCATGGCTCGTGCCGGTCGAGGGAGAGGAGATGAGCGTGCGGGTCGCGCGCTTGCCGCAACGCGACGATATCGATCGGCAGATCAACGAGCAGTTGATCGTCGAACTTTACAGCAAGTGATCAGCCGGTTCAAGCTGCTGGTTCGGGGGTGATGCCGGTAGCCTGAATCAAACCTCTATATCCGAAAAAGAAGAATGGCTATGGACCAGAACAATCTTTGGACCGGATTTCAAATGCCACGTCGTTTGGTGGTGGACACCGAAACGCTCACCGAGCGGTATGGGCGGTTTTGGGCTCAGCCGTTCGAGCGCGGATTCGGAACGACCATCGGCAACTCTTTGCGTCGCGCGTTGCTCTCTTCGATCGAAGGAGCGGCGATCACAGCCGTGAAGATCGAGGGCGTTGAGCACGAATTCTCGCCCATTCGCGGAGTTGTCGAGGACGCGACGGATGTCATCCTCAATCTCAAACAGATCCCCTTCAAACTCCATACGAACGAGCCGAAGACGCTCTTCATCTCCAAAAAGGGGCCATGCGAGGTGACTTCGGGAGATATCCAAGCTGACTCCGATGTTGAGATCCTCGATCCGAACATCTATATCGCGACGATCAGCGAAGGCGGATCGCTCAACATCGAGATGAGGTTGAAACGAGGGCGCGGATACGTGCCGGCGGATCGGAACTACGATGAAGACCTCTCGCTCGGATATATCCCCATCGATTCAGTCCATACGCCGGTCAAGAAGGTCAACTACACGGTCGAAGCGGCGCGCCTCGGCCAGAACACCGAGTACGATAAACTGACGCTCGAGGTCTGGACGGATGGCTCGGTCCGCCCCGAGGATGCGATCGGGTTGGCGGCGAAATTGATCAAAGACCACATGAACATCTTCATCAACTTCGAGGAGGATGCGGACGATTATGCTTATACGAACGTCGAACGTCCGCCGTTGCCGCGCAACGACATACTCGATCGCTCGGTTGATGATCTGGAGCTCTCGGTTCGCTCGTACAACTGCTTGAAGAACGCGAACATTCGTACCATCCGCGATCTCGTCCAGCGGACCGAGGAGGAGATGCTTTCGACGAAGAACTTCGGCAAGAAGTCGCTGCAAGAGATCAAGCAGATCCTCCACAGCATGGGGCTCGATTTCGGTATGGAGTTCGATGAGCAGGGGAACCCGATCCCCGGAAGACGGCGTGGGAAGGCCAGTGGCGACGAAGAGGAGGGCGACGAAGAGTAGCGAACTTATCAAGCGAAGCGCCAGCTCCTGAGCGCTTCGCTTCTCATCCGGAAGGCACTCTCGCCGGTCCATTGAGGAATGAGGCTGGGGCTCTTGTCCCGTTTGAGGGAGCGTTAAGCCATGAGACACTTAAAGGCACATCGTAAACTGGGGCGGACGACCGAACACCGCCTCTCGTTGTTGCGCAATCTGGCTACCTCGCTGATCACTTCGCGCGAGGAGCGGATCATCACCACGCTGCCGAAGGCGAAGGAGTTGCGGCCGTTTGTCGAACGGGCGATCACCCTTTCGCGGCGCGCGCGCGCTGTGGAGAAGGAGGATGCGGCCAAAGCGCTCCACTATCGGCGCTTGGCGGCGGCCTACTTCCATGCGGGCAATCGCGGAGCGGCGGTCGATGGGCGGCGCGGCGAAGGGCGAACGGCAGGCGTGGCGGCTTTGAAACGCCTTTTCGGCGAGCTGAGCGAGCGGTATCTGAACCGTCCGGGCGGTTATACGCGAATCATCAAGCTCGGACGGCGTGTCGGCGATAACGCTGAACTGGCGATCATCGAACTCGTGGATAACCCGCGCGAACGTCGCGAAGCTGAAAAGAGGTCGAACCAGAAAGCCTCGAAGAAAGGGCGCGATCGAGCCAAATCTTCGTCGGCGGAGAACGAGTAGCAGCGATCGGTCCGGCTATGGAGAAGGGCCCGCCTGCGATGAGAGCGCGAAACCATTTCTGCTGAGGACGGTTCAACTCATTTTGTGGAAGCTCCAATCGCCGCTCTCAAACGCCGTGGTTGGAGCTTCAAATTTTGTAGAGCGGATGCGGAGGTAAGGGATGGACGAACAAGAGGCGATCACGGCTCCGGGAGGCGACCAGTTGCAAAAAGGGGGCGGCGCGCGGCGGAGATTCCAAAGGGCCAAGCATCGGCGTGAACCGCAAGGCGATCAGGCCGGGGCTGGCCCGGCGCCGGTCATCAACATGGCTGAATTGCGCGAGCTCGTGGGATTGATCGCCACGCATGGCTTTACCGAGTTCGAACTCGAACAGGAAGGTTTCCGCGTGCGCTTGCGCCGCGAACTGGCCTCTGTGCAAACATCGGCGCCGGTAGGTCAAACGGGGATCGTCGCTCCGCCTCCGCCAAATAGTGGCCCAGTCGCTACGGTTGAGATCGAAAGGGAGCGGCGCGAGGATGAACAGCCGGAAGAGAAGCTGCACATCATCACTTCGCCGATCGTCGGCACCTTCTACCGCGCGCCCTCGCCGACGGCGGAGCCTTACGTGAAGGTCGGCAGTCACGTCGAACCGGAGACGGTCGTTTGCATCATCGAGGCGATGAAGCTGATGAATGAGATCAAAGCTGAAGTGAGCGGCACGGTTGAGAAGATCTACGTTGAGAACGCGCAGCCGGTTGAATACGGTCAACCGCTCTTTGGCATTCGGCTCGACTGAGGCGAGAAGATGCGCTCGATCAAAAGGTTTCGCAAGATCCTGATCGCTAATCGCGGCGAGATCGCCTGTCGCATCATCTGGACGTGCAAGGAGATGGGGATTCGCACGGTGGCCATCCATTCGGAGGCCGATCGCGATGCGCTCCACGTGCGTTTCGCCGATGAGGCCATATGCATCGGGCCCGCCCCATCGGCCCAGAGCTATCTGAACATCCCTGCGGTCATCAGCGCGGCGGAGATCACAAACGTCGATGCCATCCATCCGGGATATGGCTTTTTGGCCGAATCGGCCCAGTTCGCCGAAATCTGCGAAGCCTGCAACATCAAATTCATCGGTCCGCGCCCCGATGTCATCCGTTTGATGGGCGACAAAGTCGAGGCGCGCCGGGCAATGAAAGAGGCCGGGTTGCCGATCTTGCCCGGCAGTCCTGAACCCGTTCGCTCTGAGGCGGAGGCTCTGGCGATCGCGCGCGAAGTCGGCTATCCGATCATCTTGAAGGCGGCGGCGGGCGGCGGCGGGCGCGGGATGAGGATCGTGCGCCGTCCGGAGGAACTCGGACCGGCATTGCAAACGGCCTCGAGCGAAGCGACGGCAGCCTTCAAAAATGGCGACATATACATCGAGCGTTACATCGAACGCCCGCGTCACGTCGAGATCCAGATCCTCGCCGATGAGCATGGAAACTGCGTGCATCTTGGCGAGCGCGATTGTACGGTGCAGCGGCGCCATCAGAAATTGATCGAAGAAGCTCCGTCTCCCGCCCTCACGCCCGAGCTGCGCGAGCGCATGGGAAGGGCGGCGGTCGAAGCGTGCAAGCGCGTCGGCTATTCGAACGCCGGGACGGTCGAGTTTCTGCTCGACGAGGATGGGAGCTTCTACTTCATGGAGATGAACACGCGCATTCAGGTCGAGCATCCCGTGACCGAGATGGTCACGCTCGCCGATATCGTGCGCAATCAGATCCGCATCGCCGAGGGGGAAGAGTTAGGCTTCGCGCAAGATGATGTGATCATCGTCGGCCATGCCATCGAATGCCGTATTAATGCCGAAGATCCGTTGACGTTCGCCCCTTCGCCTGGGCTGATCACGGCCTGTAATCTGCCCGGCGGACCGGGTGTGCGCGTGGATACGGCGATCTATCCCGGTTATGTCGTGCCGCCATACTATGATTCGATGATCGCTAAAGTGATCGTCCATGCGCGCACGCGCGAGCTGGCGATCGCGCGCATGCGCCGCGCGCTCGAAGCGATGGTGGTCGAAGGGATAAAGACGACGATCCCGCTTCACCTACGGATCATGGACGATCCGCGGTTCCGTTCGGGCGACTTTTCGACCAAGTTCATGGAGGAGTTCCTCGCGCGTGAGCAGGAGCGTCTCTCCGCTGCCCATTGAGGGCGGCGATTGACGGTGCGCGGAGATAGTCTCTATAATCGATCCCTTTTCCGGAGCCGAGAGGAGGAACGACGTGTCATACGCAATCATCAGAACGGGCGGCAAACAGTTTCGCGTTGAGCCGGGCGCGACCTTACGCGTGCCGAGCCTCGACAAAGAGGCCGGTTCGCAGATTGAGTTCGATGTCCTTTTCTTCGCCGGAGATGAGGGCGTCCGCATCGGCGCTCCCGTCGTCGATGGCGTGCGCGCCGTGGGGACGGTCATCGAGCATGGGCGCGGTGAGAAGATCATCGTCTTCAAGAAGAAGCGGCGCAAACAGTACAAGCGTAAAAAGGGGCATCGGCAAGGCTATACGACCGTAAGGATAGATTCGATCGGATAAAGGAGGTCAGATGGCACACAAGAAAGGCGTTGGCTCTTCGCGCAACGGTCGCGATTCGGTAGGGAAACGACTCGGATTGAAGAAGTTCAGCGGCGAGCGCGTCCTTTGCGGCAATATCCTCGCGCGGCAGCGTGGGACTAAATGGAAGCCGGGCAAGAATGTTGGGCGCGGCAAAGACGATACGTTGTACGCGCTGATCGATGGGATCGTCCGCTTTGAGGATAAAGGGCGTTTGGGGAAATTCATCAGCGTTTACCCAGAAGAGGCCGCAGCCGCGGAGCAACTCGCCGCGTGAGTTTCTCCCCATCTGTGAGATTGAGCGACGCTCGCGCCTGATCGAAGTGCGGGCGTCGCTCTGTTCTTGGGCGAGGAGGCTGCGCGAGGGACGGCTGGCTCCCGGCGAGCCGAGCTGCGCATCTAAATCTTGTGTTCATAGACAGAGCGAAAATCAGGGTTCGTGGCGGTCGCGGAGGCAATGGCGTGACCGCTTTCCGCCGCGAAAAGTATGTGCCGCGCGGTGGTCCATCGGGAGGCGACGGCGGTCGTGGGGGGGATGTTTGGCTCGAAGCCGACCGTTCGCTCAATACGCTTCTCCATTTGCGCTACAATCCCGAACACGTCGCCGAGAATGGACGACACGGCGAAGGCTCCAATCGCACTGGGCGCGACGGGGCGGATGTCGTGGTGCGGGTCCCGGTCGGAACGCAAGTCTTCGACGCCGAAACGGGCGAGTTGCTCTGTGATCTGGCGGAACATGGCGCTCGATTCCTCGCCGCGCGCGGCGGGCGCGGCGGATATGGCAACGCCCATTTCGCCAGTTCAACCAACCGCGCGCCGCGTTACCACCAAGAAGGGAGTCCCGGTGAGGAGCGGGAGCTTCAGCTTGAATTAAAGCTTCTGGCTGACGTCGGGTTGGTCGGTTTCCCGAACGCCGGAAAATCGACCTTGATCGCGACCATCTCTGCCGCGCGGCCGAAGATCGCCGATTATCCGTTCACAACTTTGGAGCCACACCTAGGGGTCGTAGATCTAGGCGATTTTCGCACCTTTGTCGTCGCGGATATTCCGGGGCTGATCGAGGGGGCGCACGAAGGTGCCGGGTTAGGCGATCGATTCCTTCGCCACATCGAAAGGACGCGCTTGTTGTTGCATCTTGTGGACATCTCCTCTTTCTCGGGGCGCGATCCGGTGCGCGACTATGAAGTGATCAATCGCGAGCTGGCCGAGTATAGCGGAGATCTGGCAAACAAGCCGCAGATCGTCGTCGCGACGAAGGTCGATGCGCTCGATGAGCCCGAGCGGCTCGAGCGTCTGCGCACGCGCGTTTTGGCGGATGGGCGCGATTTCCATGCGATCTCGGCCGTCGCCGGGAGCGGGGTCGCCGAGTTGGTGCGCGTCGTAGGAAGGAAGCTCGATGAGATCAGGGCGCTCGATGAATTGCGTGAGGCGGCTGAAGTTCGGCCTGGCGGGGCTTAAGTGATGAGGCGAGTCGCTCTTTACGGTGGAACGTTCGATCCAGTCCACAATGGACACATCGCCGTGGCACGGGCGCTCATAAGCTTCTTCGCCTTCGATGCGGTCTCGTTCATCCCGGCCTATGTTGCGCCGCACAAACGGGCAGCGGAGGTCGCTTCCGCGTTTCACCGTTTTGCGATGCTCGCGCTGGCGACGCAAGATGAGGAACGCTTTCGCCTTTCGACAGTCGAATTGGAAGCGCCAGAACGACCCTATACGGTTGACACTTTGACCCGTTTGCGCGCAAAGTTTAACGATTCAACGCGCCTCTTCTTCATCATGGGCGCCGACTCATGGGAGGAGATCAAAACGTGGCGCGATTGGGAGCAGGTGTTGACGATGACGGATCACATCGTCGTCGCTCGCCCCGGTCACACCTTGCGGACCGATCACGTCACGCCGGCTATCAGAGCACGCATTGTCGATCTCTGCGGGGCGAAAGCCGATGAAGCGCGGCGAACGCTCGGAGCGAGCGAGGAGGGGAGGATCTTTCTGACGGACGTCGTGACGGTGGATGTTTCGGCGACGCAGGTGCGGCGTGCCGCAAGCGAAGGCAGAGAGCTCCGCTCGTTGGTGCCAGCGCCCGTGGCCGAATATATCCGAAAGCATGGACTTTACTCGAATCGCTTAAAGGGGGAATGAGACGCGATCTAACCAAAGGAACTTCGCCGCCCGAATTGGACCAGAGGCTGCGAACCGCGATGGAAGCGGCCAGCGACAAGAAGGCTGTAGAGCCGATCGTGCTCGATTTGCGCGAGATAGCCAATTTCACCGATTATTTTTTGATCGCCAGCGGGACGAGCGCCCGTCAAGTGCAGGCCATCGCCGATGAGGTCTTCGAACGGCTAGAAAAGTCGGGCGTCAGGGCTTCGCACGTCGAAGGGTATACGACGGCGGAGTGGATCTTGCTCGACTATGGCGATTTCGTCGTTCATGTTTTTGAGGAGCGCGCGCGCCGTTTCTACGATCTCGAGCGTTTGTGGCGTGAGGCGAAGAGAATCGAATTGCCTGAACTGAGCGGGCCGGGCGTGGCACGCGAGTGATGGAACTTGTCGCCAAATCTCCAGCGATGCAAGAGGTGATAAAACTGGCCGAGCGCGTCGCGCCGACGGACGTGACTCTTCTGATAACGGGCGAATCCGGGGCGGGGAAGGATGCTCTGGCGCGTTTCATTCACGCGCGCAGTCGGCGCGCTGCGGCCCCTTTCGTCAAGATAGATTGCGCCGCGCTCCCGCAGGAGTTGATCGAGGCCGAACTCTTCGGCTATGAGCGCGGAGCGTTTACGGGCGCGATTCGATCGAAACCGGGCCGCCTCGAAGCGGCCCAGAACGGCACGCTCGTGCTCGACGAGGTCGCACACTTGTCGTTGCAAGCGCAAGCGAAGCTGCTTCGCGTCATCGAGCGGCGCGAATTCGAGCGGCTCGGTGGGCGCCGTCGAATCAGCATCGATGCGCGGATCATCGCTTTGACCAATGTCGATTTGGATGAGGCTGTGAAGAGGCGCACGTTCCGCGAAGATCTCTTCCATCGCTTGAACGTCGTGCGGATCGAGTTGCCGCCGCTTCGCGAACGGCGTATGGATGTGCGCGCCTTGGCGGAAGAGATCCTCGCGACGGTTGGCCGCAAACATGGCCGGCGAATCAAGGGGTTTTCGCGCGAGGCGATCGCCGCGCTGGAAGATTACGAATTTCCGGGCAACGTGCGCGAATTGATGCACATCATCGAGCGGGCCGTCATCATCTGCGACGGCGAGAGGATCGACATCGCCGATCTGCCTGAGGCCGTGCGCATGGCAGCGAAGGCTCAGCGGAGGCGCCGCGCGCGTCCGACGCTCGCCGAGGTCGAGGCCGAGTACATTCGCGAAACGCTCGCTGCCACGCGCGGCAATAAGTCCGAAGCGGCGCGTATTCTCGGGATAAGCCGCAAGAACCTGTACGAGAAGATCGCACGATACCACATAGAGAGCGTGAAAAGATGAGATTCCGTTTCGTCTGGATCGGTCAAACTAAGAATGAACACATTCGCGGCCTTTTGCAGGAGTACATACGTCGGTTGACGCGCTTCGTCTCATGCAAGATCATTGAGCTCCGTGAGGGGGTAGGATCGAGCGAGCGAGGCGTGCTTCAGGATGAGAGCAAGCGCATCCTAGCTTCGTTGCGCCCCGATGCTTTCGTCGTGCTTCTCGATACGGAAGGGGAGGAATGGAGTTCGCATGAACTCGCCTCACAGCTCGAGAGATGGCAAGTGAATGGCTTGAAGGAGGTGACCTTCATCATTGGAGGTCATCTGGGGGTTGCCCCGGAGATCAAAGAGCGCGCTAATCTGCGTTGGCGATTGTCACGATTGACGTTGACGCACGAATTGGCGCGCGTGCTACTGGTCGAACAGTTGTACCGCGCGTATACGATCATACGCGGGTTGCCTTATCAGAAGTGAGCCTGAGCGGAGGAGAGCGGTCTCTCTTCTCCGCATTGGTGCAAGGGGATGGAGGAATCTAAAAGCGCGTATGGATAAGAAGAGGTTGAAAACGTTTCGCGATAGACTACTGGAAAGACGTGAAGCCCTCTTTCGTCAGGTGATGGAAGCGGAGATGCGTAGCCGCGAGCGCGATATGGAGGAGACACAAGATCCAGCCGATATGGCGGCCAACGCATACGCTAAAGAGCTGATGGTCTCGATGTCCGACAACGATCGGCAATTGCTTCGCCTGATAGACGAGGCTTTGCAGCGCATCGAAGAGGGCGATTACGGCTTGTGCGTGAATTGCGGTGAACCGGTTCCGGATAAGCGTTTAGAGGCCCTGCCGTGGGCTCGATACTGTCTTCGTTGTCAGGATCTATACGAGCGCGGCTTATTGGATCAGGAGGAGGAGAGTCAATCTTAATCGACGTGGCGTCATCCCGCGCGTCCATTTGACGCGGCCCTTTGCGGAGCGAGAGTCATTCGCAGGGGCTGCTTTCTTCTTTCCGATGGTTCGTCCGTGCTTGCGTCCGCCATCAAAACCGGCCTCGGGATAGGGCGCGATGCCGCCCTCGCGCTCATCTATCCGCAAGCGTGCGCCGTCTGCCGCGCAAGCGTCGAAAGTCATGACGATCTGCCCGCTTGTGCTGCGTGTTGGAGCGAGACGCGGTTGATCCGTGAGTTGGCGATCTGTTCGCGTTGCGGCGCGCCTCTGCTCTCTTCTGAAATCATCTCGCAATGTCAGCTATGCTCTTCGCTGACCTTCACCGCCGCACGCGCCGTGGGGCTATACGAGGGCGCGTTGCGCGCTGCCGTACTCGATTTGAAGCGCAAGCCATATCTCGGAACGCGGCTCCGCGATCTATTGCTCGAATTGGCGAGAGTCGAGCCACTTCATCGCGCGACGTGTATCGTGCCAGTGCCGCTACATCGGCAGCGCGAGCGTGAGCGCGGGTTCAATCAAGCGGCGATCATCGCTCGGGCGATCGCTCGCCGGACGGGTTGGCCGGTAAGAGAGGAGGCGCTCATACGTGTGGTCCATACACAGGTTCATCGCACGCTCATGGATGAACGCGCGCGCCGCGAAAGCGTCGCAGGAGCTTTCGCCGTCGCGAAGAGGCGGCTGATCGAAGGCGAAAATGTGCTTCTCGTCGATGACGTGTTCACCACGGGCGCGACCGTGTCAGCTTGCGCCCAAGCGCTTCTCGAAGCGGGCGCACGTGCGGTCTTCATCCTAACGATCGCGCGTGTCGTTCGCGCTGAGGCAGAAGCGGGAGGGATTCGGTGAAATTTCAAAATCGGAAATCGCCTTGACAACGTCCCGAGCCGGCGTAAACTTCGAGGGATCCGAGCGCCAAGTATTTAGGAGACGGAATCATGATGGAAGACCTGCGCTACCCGATCGGTCGTTTCAATTTCAAGGACGAGGTCACAGCCGAACAGAGGCTGATCTTCATCGATGAGATAGCGGAGACGCCCCGCAGGCTCCGACTGGCGGTCGCAGGGTTATCGGAGGAGCAACTCGATACGCCTTATCGACCTCAAGGGTGGACCGTTAGGCAAGTGGTCCATCACCTGCCCGATAGCCATTTGAATGCCTATATGCGCTTCAAGCTTGCGTTGACCGAAGATGAGCCCGTAATCAAGACATTTCTTGAAGGCAGTTGGGCCGAACTAGAGGATGCGCGAGCGGCTCCGATTGAAATCTCGCTCTCGTTGCTCGAAGCGCTACACATGAGATGGGTGATGCTGCTCAGATCGCTCGGCGAGGCGGATTTTGCGCGCACTTTTCGCCACCCCGAATGGGGGATCGTCTCCTTGGATAAACATCTCGCTTTATATGCTTGGCACGGACGTCATCACATCGCGCAAATTACTTCATTGCGTCAGCGCATGGGATGGTGATCAGCTTGTCGATGCGGCTCTCGCGATATATAGCAATGGGGTGTTTTGACGGAGCCTTCGCGCTACCTGCATTCGATCGGGAGGGGAAGAGAGAGCGAGATTGGTCCAGTTGAGCCGAGCGTCTTCGCGCCACTTGCGTTCGATTGGGAGAGGAACGCGCGGGAGATCAACGCCGCTTCGCCTTCTGTTCAGCTTCGGCGATGAGTTCGCCGAAGCGCTGGCGGGCGCTGGCGATATCCGCTCGGCGCAGGGTTTGGAGTATGTTCGAATCGACGAGGCGGTACCACAATTCAGTGCGCGCTGTCAGATCGGGGACGCGCCGGGCGATCTCTTCGCGCATCTCGCCGGCGAGTTCGAGAAAAGCGGCGTATTCTGGGCCGACCTCGGCGGCTATCCGATCGCGCAAACGTACCGCGAGCGCCGGAGCCTTGCCAGAAGTCGAGATCGCGACGATGAGATCGCCTTGCCGATGAACGGCTCCGGCGATGAAACTGCAATGTGGCACATCGTCCACGGCGTTCAAGAAGATGTGCCGCTCTTCGGCCTCTTCCCAGATGGCGTGATTGATCGTGCGCTCTTCGCAGCAAATCGCCAACCAGGCGCCCTCGAGATCGCCGCGCTGATAGTTCCGGCGGATGGCTTCGATCTTCCCTTCCGCCGCTAAACCTTCGAGTCTCGGAGTGAGCGCTTTCCCGATGACCGTGACTCGAGCGCCGGCCTCAAGCAACGCCCGAACCTTCGCTTCAGCTATCTCGTTGCCGCCGATGACGACGCAACGTCGATCGCGCAAATTGAGGAAGACTGGATAATAGCTCATCTCGAACGGGGAGATTTTAATCGCGATCCGCGTAAGTTCAAACTGAAAGGGATCGCTCTCAGGCGAAATCGATGTTAACCTGCGCTCAGGCTTTCGATTTGCACGCCATCGGCTCGTATCGCCAAAGTGATCGCTACGCCCTCGCTGCTGAGATGGAGCGTGAAGTGGCCCAGCGTGCGCATCTCCACGCGCACGCTGTCCAATCGACGCCCGATCAATGCTTGAAGGGCGCGGTTGACCGCTGCGATCTGCTCGCGAAGCTCGCGCCCGCGCGGAGTGTGGAGTAGTAGTCGCGTCCAGAGCCTCTCGCCCTCTGCCCCGGAGCGTTGTCGCGCGCGCCCGGTCTGCAACACGAGCACGGCGAGACCTTCTAAAACGTCGATCAATTCTGCCGGAATGGCCCCTTCGCGGGCTGCTTCGGCTAATAAAAGGGCGCGCGATCTTCGCACGCCCGATAAAGCTTCAGCTAAAGCCGAGGCCTCTTCGGCTATCGATGTGGCCTCCTCTTCGGTGAGCTTTAAGCCTTCGATCTCCTCAGTCAACGCCTTAATCCTAGCGGTCAGTTGCTTACTTGATGCTTCTCTGTCGCACCGTGTCCGAGTATGGCGTGCGCTTCGTGTTCGAAGCCGCCGGTCTCGATCGGGCAGTGAATGCCGCACTCTTTCGGCGCGCCCTGCTCCCACCACCATCGACCCGCGCGATCATCTTCCCCGGGTTGAATCGGGCGCGTGCAAGGATCGCAGCCGATGCTCGTGTAACCCTGGGCGTAAAGCGGATGCGTGGGGACGTCGTTATCCTCCAGATAGCCCCACACTTCCTCTTTGGTCCAATCGGCCAGCGGATTGACTTTCACGATGCCGTCGTGATCGTGGTCCAGTTCGACCTTGCGGATGTTGGCGCGCGAAGCCCATTGCTCGCGGCGTAGGCCGGTGATCCAAGCATCCAAACCTTCGAGCGCGCGCACGAGGGGGCGCACCTTGCGTACTTGACAGCACTGGAGTCGAAGCGGCACGGAACGATAGAAGAGGTTCACGCCGTGCTGTCGAACTAAAGCCTCCACTTCGTGGCGGTCCGGAAAGATGATCTCGAAGTTGATTTGCGGGTAGTGCTCTCGCACTTGATCCATGAAGGCGTAGGTCGCCTGTGGCAAGCGTCCGGTGTCAACTGTGATGACGCGGACATCCGGGCGAAGGCGCGCCGCCATGTCGAGGATCGCCATGCCCTCAGCTTGTAAGGCGGTGACGACCGCCACGCGATCGCCGAAAGTCTCCAGCGCCCAAGCGATCACCTCTTGAGGATCGTGGTCGTCTAATTCCATGGCGATCTCGCCGATCTCCAAATCATCGAACGTCACGCGATGTGTCATCGAATCCTCCCTACGAAATTCATCCGCCCGATAACGCCGGAAGGATGATCAACTCTTGACCCGCTGCCAAAGGCGCATCGAGTTCGCCCAGGCCGCGCACGTCCTCTTCGCCGATGAAGAGATTGATCGATGGAAGCAGCGTCCCGTCGGGGGCGACGATCTGGTCCACCAGACGCGGATAACGCTGGCGCAAGGCTTCCAAAGCTTCGCGCACCGTTCGCGCTTCGACTTCGATGCGATCGGCGCCTTCGGAAAATTGCAGCAGCATTCCGGGAACGCAGACGACCGGACGCTGCGCTCGCTCCTCAACGGCGTAACTCATCTCGCCGAGCGCGATCGCGCGCAATTCATCATCCGTATGCGCGTCGGCGAAGGCGCGGAAATCGAAATCTTCCCCGCGTTTCGCTCGAAGCGTGAGCCACGCGCCGACGAGCCGGCAAATGACCTCGGTGATTTGATCTTCGGGCAGGCGGCGCAACAGCGGCTTGCCGATCGCCGTCTTCGTCCCTAAGCCGCCGCGCAAACAGACGTCATAAGCTTCGACGCGCACGCCTTTGACCGGATGCGTGGTCGTCGTCCCCTGCAATCCAATGTCGCCGACCCAGTGATGAGCACAGGCGTGCGGGCAGCCATCCATGAAGATCCGCAGGTCTTGTACGGCGTCTCCAAATCTCAGTTCGAGCTCAGCGAGGATCTCCTTGAGTTTGCCCTTCGTCTCGGCCACCGAATAGTTGCAGAAGCGGTGATCGGTACATGCGATCGAGCGCCCATATACTTTGTTGAGCTGCGGTTCGAACTCGATCCGTGCTAACTCCCGCGCCAGATGCGCCAATCGTTCTTCTGGAACTCCGGTCACGATGAGGTTCTGCATCCGCGTGAAGCGCACATCGCCGGCGAATTCGCCGACCAGTTCGCCAAGGGCGATCAATTGATCGCCACGCACCCAACCCATCGGGACCGGAACGCCAACGTAATAAAAACCTTCCTGCTTCTGCGGATGTATGCCGAGATGATCCGTATCGGCGGAAGGCGACGGAGCCTGTCCATCTTCGAGCCTTCTTCCGAGCCTCTCTTCGACCATCGCGCGCACGCCCTCAGGCCCGTAATCGTCGACCAAGAACTTGATGCGTGCCTTGGCGCGGCTCACGCGATAGCGCAAATTGCTCTGCCACGTGTCGGTGATGGCGCGGAGGACCTCCACGGCCTCTTCCGGAGCGATGAAGACGCCCAAATCGCGCGAAATGCGCGGCGTCGAAGATAGTCCCCCGCCAACGCGCACAGCAAAACCGGGACGCCCATCCTTGATCGTGCCGACGAGCGCCACGTCATGGATCTCCGGCGCGTTGCACTGGGCTGGACAAGCGCTGATCGTGTACTTGTGTTTGCGCGGCAAGTTCGAGTAGTCGCGATTGCCGTAGAAGAACCGGACCACTTCGGCAATCACCGGTCGCACATCGAATAGCTCATCGCGATCGACGCCGGCGACCGGACAACTCGTCACGTTGCGTACGGTATCGCCTTCGCCTCCCACCGTGGTGAGTCCTGCCGCTTGAATCGCGTCGAGCACTTGGGGCAACTCTTCGAGCCTCACCCAGTGAAACTGTATGCCTTGACGGGTGGTCAACTCGCCGTAGTTCTTGCCGTATCGCCGCGAAAGCTCCCCAACGGCGATCAACTGCTGTGGGGTGATGCGCCCGCCGGGAACTTTGATGCGAACCATGAAGGTCCCGACCTTCGGCTTATCGTGGGTCAAGCCCCACCAGTTGAGCCGAACGATATCCTCTTCAGGAATCGCCTCGTAACCGCGAGCGATCATCTCGGGAAGTTCCTTGACGATATCGAGCGGGAACTTCTCCTGCTTCATGCGCTCGATCGAATTGCGCTTGAGCACAAGATCCCAAGTCGGCTCAACCGCTCTGCTCGTTCCACCGATTGCCGTCTGTTTCGCTATCATCTCAACTCATCAGGCGGGCGTCCCGCCGAAATCTCCCGCCAAAAGCCCTTGTCAATATAGCGGAGGGAATGTAAATTATATTGCCAAAGTTGTCAAGGCCCGTGAGGCGTTAGGATCGAGGCTCATGTTCGCGGATACGCTTTTCGTCGGTTTCGATGGACTTCGCGTCGTCTCTTTCGAAAGTCGCCGCCGTGATGAGATGGCGCGGCTCATCCGCAATTACGGCGGCGAACCTCTGGTCGCGCCGTCCATGCGCGAGGTGCCGTTGGACGGTAACGTGGAGGCCGAGCGGTTCGCGTGTGCGCTTCTCGCCGGCGATTTGGACATGGTCATCTTTCTGACGGGAGTCGGAGCGCGCTCTCTCTGGCGCACGATCACAGTTCGCCACTCGCCCGCGCGATTGACCGAAGCTTTGTCGCGGATAATCATCGCCGCCCGTGGCCCGAAACCGGCGGCGGCGCTCAGGGAGTTGGGCATACGGGTTGATGTGACGACCGGAGAGCCGCATACGTGGCGCGAGTTGCTCGCCGAGTTCGACGCGCGTCAACTTCTGCGCGAAGGATTGCGTGTCGCCATTCAAGAGTATGGCGTATCGAATGAGGAGCTAGTGCGGGAATTGGAACGGCGCGGCGCGCTCGTGCGGCGCATTCCGGTCTATCAGTGGGCTTTCCCGGAAGATATAGCTCCGCTTCGGCAAGCGGTCGAAGCGATCATCGAGGGCAGAGTTGATGTCGCGCTCTTTACATCTTCCGCGCAGGTTGCGCATCTTCTGCGGTTCGCTGCCGAGCTCGGGGTGGAGGAAAGATTGCGCGCAGCTTTCGGGCGCATCGCGGTCGCTTCGATCGGACCGGTCACCAGCGAGGCACTGCGCGAATGCGGGCTGCCGAGCGATATGGAGCCATCGCGCTCAAAGATGGGCGTTCTCGTCAGAGAGGCTGCCGAGCGCAGCCACGATCTCTTGAAAGAGAAGCGAGCTATTGATCGTCAATAAAGCTCTCGATCCCCCTGAGGTGAAAGCGTCAAAGTCACCATGCGCCCTCTTTGCGCCCGATCCACCAAAGTAAGCCGAAGGTGACGATGTTTTGTGACCTCTTCAACTCACCGGGCCGCTCTGTCAGGAAGAAGGGCTGATTGGAGAAATCGCGGCGATATTCAGCGCGCCACAGGAACCCGTCGGTCAGAGCGTACTCTGCCGTGATGGTATGCTCTTTGAGCGCTTGAGTGATTCCGCTGAACAACCCGCCAAGAGGCGATGCCTTCTCTGAAATGTATTCGAATCGACCGGCGAATGCGAGTTTCGGGTTGACTTGATAGCGGATATACCCTGCGCCGCCCCAGAGACTCGCTGGCGGACTGTTTTCGAAGACGCGCCCGATGATGTAATCGGCTTGGATGGCGAATATGAGCCGGTTCGACGCTTTGATCGTGTGGTAGGTGTCGAGGATATGGTAGCGCCCCGTAGGGATCGGGCGGACGATATCGGTCGAAAGTCCGGGTTGGGTCGGTAACGAGGCGAATTCGGGATTGAGAACGGGAGCGCGATCGCGCCCTTCGCGCCCGACGTAGTAGTTGAATTGCGAGGTCAAGCGCGATGATGGTTTGAGGCTCAATAAGACGGCTTGCGATTTGAAGCCGTTGAAATCTTCGGATTGTTGGAGACCGTTGACCAGATAGTAGGTCACACTGGCCCGATCGTTGATCGGATAAGAAGCGCGCATCCCGAAGTGATAAGCCGGAAGCGCGGCAAAGAGCAGCGAGCGCGAATAGTTGAAATTGTCCTTCGTGTAGGTCGTCTCGTATCCGAAGGAGCTGGCCCACTTGCCGAAATCGACCGTCAAGCCGCGCCCGATGTCAAAAACATAAGTCCCGTAAGCTTGCCAGAGGTTGCGATAGACTTGCGGCCTCATCTCATTGGCCGCGTTACCTTGCAGCGTTTCGGTCGCTTGCCCGAATTGCAAGTCGAGTCGCACGCCGAATCTTCGCCCGCGTTCCACATCGGGCGCACGCTCGATCACGATGGCCGCTTGATTGAGGCTGAAGCTGTTCGATGACACGTCGTAGGAGTGGAGCAGGTTAACGCCACCAGCTGGGCGGTTGAAGTTGTAGCTATAGTAGCCGTCAAACAAAAGGTTGAGCGTCGTCCCGCGGAAGAATTCGAGCACCTGGCGATTCTCCTCATCATCCTTCCGCTCGGTCGATGGCGGCGGGGCATCGACATTGGCGGTCGCATTCATCCCTTGCGCAATTTCGGCGTCAGTGGCGACTGAAGACCGTTGTCCTAATTTGGCTTCGACCTCCGCGAGTCGGCGCTCTAACTCTTCGATCCGTTTCAAAAGGCGGGCTTCGCGCTCGGTAGATTCCGAGTTTGGCTCATTCGCCTTCTCCTCGGGAGCGGGATGCCGATCGTGGCCCAGTTGGGTTAACGCTTCGACTTTGGCGCTTTGGCTAGTTTGAGCCTTGGCCATTTCGCTTCCGACGAAGAGGGAAGATAGAGCGAAAGTTAGCGCGATCCACAGCCTCAATCTGCCGATGCATCGGCACGCTCGCCGCGTCAAGCGATGACCGGGCTTTGGCAAAGAATGGTCCGATTCGGACGCTTCGCTTATGATATGCTCCTCGCGCATCGGCAAAACTCCTTGAAGGAAGGCTTTCCAGATTGAAGCGCAATAGTAGGCCAAGGCCTATAAAGATGGCGTAAAAGGTCCGTAAAGAATTCGTAAGACTCGAACGGTTCATCGTGTCTATCCGCCTTCTAATTCGGGTAAGAGGTCCGTGAAGAGTTCGTCAGACTGGTCCTTACCAGATGGGTCATTCGCCTTGGGGATTGAAGCGGTAACCGACCCAGTGTTCTGTCAGAATGTAGCGCGGATTGCTCGGGTCGGGTTCGATCTTCTTGCGCAAGTTTCCGATGAAGACGCGCAGGTATTCGGGCTGTTCGGTATAACTGCCGCCCCATACGGCGCTGAGCAGTTTCCGGTGGGTGAGCACCTTGCCGGCGTTGCGCATGAAGAAGGTCAGCAGATCGAACTCCTTCGGGGTGAGGCGCACGACGCGCCCGCACGCGAGGACGGTGCGCGTTTCGAGATCCACGCGAAAATCGCCCGCTTCGAGCACTTTTATGGAGTCGCCGATGGCCGGCATCGCCGCGCGGCGCAACGCCGCGCGCACGCGCGCCAGAAGCTCGGCGCAGCCGAAAGGTTTGGTGATGTAGTCATCGGCCCCGATATCCAAAGCTTCGACTTTCGCTCTCTCTTCGCCTTTAACCGAAAGTATGAGGATCGGCACTTGAGAAATGGCGCGCAATCTTCGGCACAGTTCTAAACCGTTGATCCCCGGCATCATCAGATCGGTGAGCACCAGATCGGGCGTCCACTCTTTGAAGATCTCAAGGGCTGAGAGCCCGTCGGTCGCGGTGCGCACCTCGTAACCGTGCGTCGCCAGGCTCGTTCGCAGGACGCGGATGATTTGCTGTTCGTCATCTACGACGAGAATGCGCGGTCTTCTTTCCATCGTCTCTCTTCAATCGGAACGGTGAACACGACGCGCGTCCCGTGCCCCCCTGTTCCGCTTTCGATCCAAATCTGCCCGCCGTAGGCCTCGACTATTTCGCGCGCGATCGTCAGACCGATGCCTTTACCCGTCGAAGCGCGCCGCCCTTCTCCGTTGTTTATGGCGCGGAAGAATCTGTCGAAAACGCGCTTGCGCAACCCAATCGGGATCCCAGGGCCTTCGTCTTCGACGGCGACGCGGACAAGACGTGATGAAGCGCGCCGTGCCGTGATGAGGATCTTTGTTCGCGGAGGCGAGTACTTAGCTGCGTTATCGAGCAACGTGTAAATGACTTCGGCGATGCTCTGATGAGCGGCAGAGACCGTCGGAAGGTCTTGTTCGATCTCGACGCGCACTTCATGCTGACGAATCGCCGTCTTCGCGCGATCGAGCGCATTACGGATGATCCTTTCGAGCGTTTCGCCCCCGCGCCCCACTTGATCGGCCTCAAGGCGCGCTACTTCGAAGAGGCTCTCGACGAAGCTGTTGAGTCGATCGCATTCTTCATTGATGATCTCGAGCATCTCACGGCGTTCTCGACCGTTGAGGACGACCGGTTCCCCTTCGAGCGTCCTCGCCCGCTCTTCATCGAGCAGCGTCGTCACAGAAGCTTTGATCGAGGTGAGCGGACTATAGACATCATGCGCCACGGCATCGAGCAGCGCTGATTTCAAACGCTCGCTTTGCCGCAATGCTTTGACGATCTCGACGCGCTCGAAGGTCGCCTCCAGTTCGCGGCGGAGCCGTTGTGCCTCAAGTTCGCTCTCTGTGGCGCGCGCAGCGCACCTTCTCGCGTATGACGAAAGTCTCCCGACCGTCACGGCGACGACCAAAAATACGATCGAAATGAGCCAGTGGCTCGAATATCTCGTGGGCGGGTCGGCGAGCCAAGCGAAAGAGGGCGTTGGCCAGCGGTCCATATGCGTTGAGGCGGCGCTTTCGGTGGCGAAGGGAAAGAGCGAGTTGAAACAGATTATTCCGGCTAGAGAAGCAGCGATCGCTATCTCGCTCCCGCCAGCTATCGCGGCGAAAAGGATGATAAGTAGCAGGATGGATGCGGCGGTCAATGGACCGGTATGCGATTGAAATTGGGCGAGCGTCCACGTCGTACCCATGACGCCAGTCACCGCTAGGGCGTAGTGGGAGACTCTTTTTTCAAAAAGAGGGGACATAATACGCTCTCCCCATTTCAGCGGAATTGGGTCTTCGCCGCAGCAAGTGATATTATTAATCTTTCTCCCTTCACGCAATAGATTTTTTCCGAACCGTCCAATATAACGGAGGCTTCCGCAGCGGAAGGCCCGATTCCCGGCTCTTTGGGCTGGCGCGGAGGAGGGAGCCGAAGCGTTAAAATCTTTTGGTGGAGCTATGAATCCGATTGCCGTTCGGCTTCTAGGCGCTTGACTCGATCTTCGAGTTCCTGGGTCGCTTGAGCCGGATCCGAGTTTCGGGCGAAGCGTAACGGGGCACCCAAGACGACTCGAATGTGGCCCGGTGGAGCGCTAAAGCGCCTCTGCTTTTTGAGTTCGAATAGTCCGAGCAGTTTCACGGGGATTATCGGAATATCGAGTTGCGTGGCGAGGAGGCCCGCGCCTTGGCGAAAGCGATCCATCTCTCCGGTCTCGGTGCGTCTCCCCTCGGGGAAGACGAGCAGACTCCAACCGCGATCGACCAGTTCCCCGGCGATGGCGAAGCTTCGCCGGAATCCGCCCCGTTGCGGCAAGGGGAAGACGTTGAAGAGCGCGGCGACCAGAAAGTACTGGCCCAGCAAGCGCAAGCGCGTTAGCCAGCCGAGGGTCTTTTCAGGCCAGCGCCACTCGCGCAGCAGTTCTCCATCCATCGCGATCGCAAGGCGGTGGCGCAGGCGAGCCGGAAGGGCGGCGAGGATCAGCGCGTGGTCCACCATCGTGACGTGATTGGCGACGAAGAGCGCCGGTCCGGTCAGGTCGCGCAGGCGCTCGGTGCCGTAAAAGCGCGCGCGCGCCAGCAGACGGACGAGCGGCAGCATGAGCGCGTAGAAGAAGATGATCCTGAGCCAGGTGAAGGGAAATCGGCGCGGCCAATCGGCGTAAGGGTATTGAGGTGATCTTGTGGGAGAGAGAGCGCGCGCCATCCGTTCTAAATCGCCGATCGTCGTCTCTTCGGTGATCGCGGCTTCGTCGAAATGCACCTGTAGTCTGTTCTCCAAAGCGCTCAGCAGTTCGATGCGTCCTAGCGAATCGAGCGCAAGGTCGGTCGAAAGTTTCATCTCGGGTCGTAATCCGCTTTCAATGCCGGTCAATTGAGCGATCAGATCGTTTAGCAGATCGCCCCGATCGGCAGTCGTCGAAGAGGGGAGACCGAGTCTGGCAAGCACTTCGCGCTTCTTGATCTTTTGCGTCGGCGTGCGCGGGAAATCGGGTTCCGGCCAGATGGCCCAGCGACGTATCTGCTGCGGCGAAGCGAGCAGTTCGTTAGCGCGTTCGATAGCCCTTTTGGCTTCGCGCGGGCCGCCTTCGAGCAAAAGAACGGCCAAAGGTTCTTCGCCGCCGCGTTCGTCCTCGATGCGGACCACACATGCATCGCGCACTTCGGGTTGACGGCGGAGAACCGCTTCTAGATCCTCGGGGTAAATATTCACGCCGGACGAGGTGACGATCACGTCCTTGCGCCGTCCCTTGAAACGGATATTGCCTTCAGCATCTAATTCGCCGAGATCTCCCGTGTGCAGCCAGCCTTGATCGTCAGTGACCGGTTCGAGCTTTCCGGTCCAATAGCCGCGCGCGACGGCGTCTCCGCGCACGAGTATCTCGCCGTTCTCCGCCAACTTCACTTCGTTCGAAGGAAGGGCGCGACCGACCGTGCCGCTTTTGGATTTGAGGGGATGATTAAGCGCGATGAGCGCCGCCGTTTCGGTCATACCGTAACCTTGGATGACGGCGAAACCCAAGCGGCGCCAGAAGATCTCCGTCTCCTCGGCCAGAGTCGCACCGCCGACGACGAATGCCCAGAACTTCCAACCGAAGCGACGATGTACGTCGCGGAAACAGAGCATGCGCCGCGCTATGGAGAACGCCTTGGCCTTCGATAGGAGTTCGCGTCTCTCTTCGAGTTCGCCTCGAGTGGCCCAATCGTTTATCACATGCTCGCGCAAGCTATCGAGCGATCTGGGCACGGCGACGATGACCGAAACGCGCTCGCGTTTCGTCGTGGCGACTATCTCCGATGGATTGAGCGAATGCTGAAAGATGGTTTCGCCGCCGATGAGCGGCGGGATGAAGAGCCCCATGAATTGACCGAAGATGTGGCTGAGGGGAACGAGGTTGAGGAAGCGTATCGGGTGGACCAATCTTTCCCAGCGCAGGTATTTCTGCACCTCGCGTTCGATCGGGGTGATGTTGGCGAGCAGATTGCGATGGGTCAAGCATACGCCGCGCGGTTCGTTTGTGGTTCCAGAGGTGTAGATGATCTCGACCGCATCATCTGCGGCGCTCTCTTCGGATACGGGCGATTCGGCGGGATGGCGTGCGGATTGCTCGATCAATTCTCCGAGGCTGAATGCGAGAAGCGATGGGAGCGGTCTAATTTCATCGCCGTGCACGAGCAGTTTGGCTTGCGTTTGATCTCGCACGCGCGTGACGAAATCGCGTGTGCTGCTGACATCGAGTGGGACCAAAACTGCGCCGCGCAGACAGCATCCCCAAAAAACGATGGACCATTCGGCAGAGTTAGCGGCCCAAAGGAGTACGCGATCGCCTTTCCCGATGCCGCGCGCGGCGAGTTCGTGCGCGACTCTGTATGCGGTCTCGACGACCTGTCGGTATGACCAACGGACGGCGCGTAGACCGCGCCGTTCGACGAAGGCGACCGCGTCGCCATGTCGGGCGTAGATCTCAAGCAGATCGGTGAGTCTGTTTCGCACGCCTTTCAGATCGTTTGCGGGCGGAATCGGGTTCCAGGTCGCATTAATTCTCGCCTCGAGCGCTATCTCCGGCGCGTGCTTTCTTTCGCTTCGAATCTCTATTTTCGAGCTTCCGTCTCGTCCGTGACAAGCGAGGAGTTGCCTCTTCCGTCCGCTTTCGACTTTGTGTTAGACTTCAGAGCCGAAATGGAACTCGTCGAAAAATCGCGCATCATGGATGGCGTGCGCGTCAATCGCGCGCTGGCTCGGCTTGCGTCGGAGATCGTCGAGGATAATCAGGGAGTCGAAGATCTCTATTTGATCGGCATCCGTCGGCGCGGCGTGCCGCTCGCCGAGCGGATCGCCGACAAGATTGCGGATCTAGAGGGGGTGCGTCCGCCCGTCGGGATCCTCGACATCACGCTTTATCGCGACGATCTCTCAACGGTTGGCCCTAATCCCGTAGTCAATCGGACGGAGCTCCCGCTCACCGTCGAAGAGAAGAACATCGTGCTCATCGATGATGTGCTCTATACGGGGCGCACGATCCGCGCGGCGCTCGATCAACTGATCGATTTCGGGCGACCGCGCCGCGTGCGCTTGGCCGTGCTGATCGATCGAGGCAAGGAGCATCGCGAGCTTCCGATCCAGGCCGATTTCGTCGGCAAGTTCGTGCCGACCAAGAAGAGCGAGATCATCAAGGTGATGCTCAAAGAGTTCGATGAAGAGGAAGGGGTGGCGATCGTCGAACGCCCCGAAGCGAGGGGATGAGAGATTCGAAAAGGCGGCCCGTTGAGGCCGCCTTTTTTAGGTCCGCCATCGGACTGGCCCGGCGTCGAGAGCGGTTGGAGTAGCTAAAAGCCATCGGTTATGTTTACGCGCAAAGATCTGCTCGGCATACGCTATCTGTCGGCTGAAGAGATCACCCATTTGCTCGATGTCGCTGAATCTTTCCGCGATATCTCGCAGCGCGAGATCAAAAAGGTTCCCGCGCTGCGCGGACGGACGGTGATCAATCTCTTCTTCGAGCCTTCGACGCGCACGCGCACCTCGTTCGAGATCGCGGCCAAGCGCCTTTCAGCCGATACGATCAACATCAGCGCGGCGGCTTCAAGCGTCGTCAAAGGTGAGACGCTTTTGGATACCGCGCGCAATCTCGAGGCGATGTCACCGGATCTGCTCGTCATCCGCCATCCGTCGGCGGGCGCGCCGCACATGCTCGCGCGCGTATGCCGCGCCGGCGTGATCAACGCGGGCGACGGCGCGAATGAGCATCCGACGCAAGCTCTGCTCGATGCCCTGACGATTCGGCAACATAAAGGGCGCATCGCCGGTCTGAAAGTGACGATCGTCGGTGACATCCTGCATTCCCGCGTCGCGCGCTCAAACGTCTATCTGCTGACCAAGCTCGGCGCGGAAGTTTGCTTGACTGGACCGGGGACGCTCATCCCGCAACCTTTCGGCGATCTGGTCGAACGCGGCGTGAGGCTCGAGGAGAAGATCGAACGCGCGCTCGAGGGCGCGGATGTTGTCATGGTCCTACGAATTCAACGCGAGCGGCAAAATGCCGCCTTCTTCCCGTCGTTGCGCGAGTACGCGGTCCATTATGGGCTCAATTTGAAACGCTTGGAACGCGCCGCGCCCGATGCGATCGTACTGCATCCAGGACCGATCAACCGTGGGATCGAGATCGCTTCGGAAGTGGCCGATGGCTCTCGTTCGTTGATCCTCGATCAAGTGGCGAACGGTTTGGCTGTGCGCATGGCCGTGCTCTACCTTTTGCTCGGCGGCGGCGTGCTAAGACCTGATGGCGAGGGCGAAGCGAATCGCGAGGCGGCGCTGATCAGCGAGGAGAGTGGTTCTGGGTTGGGCAAGGTTGATCGTTAAGATGTCGAGGCGGAAGAGCGAAGAGTTCGAAATGAGATTGTTAATCGCTAACGGATACTTGATCGATCCTTCGCAAGGGGTCAAGGCGGGGCGCAACCTGCTGATCGAAGATGGTCGCGTCGCTGGCATCCTGAACTACTCCGATGACGTGCCCGAAGGTGCGGAGGTTTTCGATGCCGCCGGGCTCATCGTCGCGCCCGGATTTATCGACCTTCACGTCCATCTGCGCGAGCCGGGGCAGGAGTACAAGGAGACGATCGCGACCGGAGCGGCGGCGGCGGTGGCTGGTGGCTGGACCAGCGTTTGCGCGATGCCGAACACGGATCCGGTCAACGACAATGCGGCTGTGACTCGTTTCATCATCGAGCAGGCTGAGCGCGCGCAGCTTGCCAACGTCTTCCCAATCGGAGCGATCACGAAAGGTTCGAGAGGCGAGGAATTGGCCGAAATGGGCGAGATGCGCGAGGCCGGCGTCGTCGCCGTCTCCGATGATGGCCGTCCCGTCCCTTCGGCGGGCATGATGCGTCGCGCGATGGAATATGCGCGCGGGTTCGATCTGCCGGTAGTCGATCATTGTGAGGATCGTTCGCTTGCGGCGGATGGCGTGATGCACGAAGGGGTCTGGTCGCTGCGTCTCGGATTGCGTGGAATCCCGGCTTTGGCCGAAGAGCTGGACGCTTGGCGCGATTGCGCGCTGGCGGAGCTGACGGGCGCGCGCGTTCATCTAGCGCACGTTTCGACGCGCGGGGCGATCGAGGCTGTGCGCCGCGCAAAAGAGCGCGGCCTATCGGTCACGTGTGAGGTGACGCCGCACCATTTCACGCTTACGGACGAGGCCGTCGAAGGCTACGATACGAACACGAAGATGAATCCGCCGCTGCGCAGCCGCGATCATGTTCAAGCCATCCTCGACGCGCTAAGCGATGGGACGATCGATGCCATTGCCACAGATCACGCGCCGCACCATGCTGATGAGAAGGCTTTGGAGTTCGACCGCGCGCCGTTCGGCATCACGGGGCTGGAGACGGCCATCGGTCTGGCCTTCGATCGCCTGGTCCATCGCGGCATCATCGGGTTGGATCGCCTTGTCGAACTATGCTCGACGAATCCGGCGCGCATCTTCAAACTCGAGGGGAGAGGGACGTTACGCCCCGGTGCGTGGGGCGACGTGACGATCCTCGATCCGAATCTGCGTTGGACCTTCGACGCGCGCCGATCGCGTTCGAAAAGCCGCAATACGCCCTTCGATGGTTGGACCTTTCAGGGCGCAGCGGTGGCCACGATCGTCGCCGGACGAGTGCTCTACACTCATCCCTCGCTCGAAGATCGAAGGCGCGCGATCGCTTGAGTTCGTCCCACAAACGCTGGTCCACTTCGGGCACCTCGGTCGGCGTTCTTGCGTAAGGTCTCGATCGGGTGGTTTAATTTCGCTGATGGGTGAAATGGGATTTGAGCCTTGAAAGCGGCGAGAGAGAGGCTTACGCTCTCCCCCTCCCGTAGCCTCTCTCGCGTCCGCCTCATCCCCAAAGGGGTGAGCTTCTTCGATCGAGGCCCGCTGCGCTCTCCCCCAATCACAGCGAGCCTCGCTTGCCCGGTCGCCCGCTTACGTTATGGCCGGGGCGACCGATCCTTGTTTTCAGCGCTCGCTTACGCTTTAGCTGGGGCGCTGAGATCTTCGAGGGAGGCCCGCCCGCGCTCTCCCCTCCGCGTTCGGGCCCCCTCATTCGGCGAGCTTCGAGGCTCGCCGATTTTCGCGCGAACTCTCACCGATAAGCCGGCAGCGATATGCTGCGATTCAAGATGACGCCAAATTCGGTCCCCGATTTAACGACGGCTTCTTGCCCTTTCGAGAGCAGCGAACCAGCGACGCCGAGACCTGCTCCGATGCCCGCTCCGATGCCGGCCCCTTTGCCGCCGCCCGCCGCTGCGCCGATGATCGCGCCCGTGGCCGCGCCGCCGCCGATGAAGACCGCGTTCCGTTTGACCGAGGAGCGCCCGGTCACTTGACCTTCACGGTCGTAGTTGGCGTTGGTCGAACTCAGATCCGTCAGCGACCCGTTGATCGGATAGGTCCTCCCGTTCGGTAGCCGCAGGGAGATGAATTGCACCTCGATCATGCCGGCCTTGCTCGGACGCTCCGCCCGACGAACGTTGGTGACGCGCCCGATGATCTTGCTTCCGGCTGGGATCACTTCGACGCCGTTGTTCGCGTAGACCGGATCGACCACCGTCGTCGTGAACCTGTCTCCGATGCGCGCCGTCTCGGAACTGATCTGCTGGTCCATACGCACGCGGATCGTTTGATTGGCATAGATCGTGTAGCGACGTGTCGTCTGCGCGGTACGCGAATATGGCCGCGTCGTGTGGCGGCGCGTTTGCGCGTCCACGGCGATCGAACCGAGCAGGATCAGAGCGATGAGGATCATCGCCCGTAGCATTTGTCCACTCTCTCTCATCATCCTCTCCTCCAAAGTCGGTCATCCCTTGCGACCAGCACCGATTACTTAAGCAATGGCCGTGCCACAAGTTCGAATGTGCCGAAGAATCACCTCTAAACTCGACCTAAACGCGCAATTTGCAGGCGAAGGGCGAAAGCGAAAACGGCGGGCTCGCCTTCGCGCTGGCGGAAGAGTTACACTAATTCGTGTACGATAATCGTCTAAGTTGTATGCGCCTTCGACGGGCGAAAGGGGCGACGGCGAGAGGCGCAATTGCGCTCGCGATGTAGCGCTTTTGCCGATGAACATGACGTGGCGCGGTCATCTGGTGTAAGCTTTCGAACGAGATCGCGGAAGAGGGTTGGGGAACTATGAAATCATCCGATGAATCGAACGAACGTTTGGCGGCTGAGCGCGAGGCGCGCGAGCTGAAGAAACGTGTGGGAGAGAATCTCGCTCGGCTTCGTCGCCAGCGCGGTTTGAGCTTGGAGAAACTGGCTACGCTCTCTGGAGTCAGCCGAGCCATGCTAGGACAGATCGAAGCGGGCGAGAGCACGCCGACAATCGCTCTGCTTTGGAAGATCGCGCGCGGTCTCGATGTCCGCTTTGCCGATCTGTTGGGGGACGAAGAGCCAGAAGAAGTCGAGGTCTTGCCGGTCAATCGGGCTAGGATACTGCGTTCGGCAGACAGCGGTTTCGAGAGCCGCGCCCTTTTCCCCTTCGATCGGCGACGGCGAGCCGAATTCTACGAGCTCAGGTTGCGCGCCGGACACGTCGAACATGCTGTGGCCCACCCAGAAGGCACTTACGAGAACTTGGTCGTACATTCGGGGCGGCTGCGTTTGACCGTCGGCGATCATGAGCCGGTCGAGCTGCGGGCGGGCGATGCCGTCTATTTCCGCGCGGATGTACCTCATATCTATGAGAACCCCGGAACGCGCGACACGTTGATGTACCTCGTCATGACTTACGCCGAGCCACGCTTCTAAAGGGCAAGGCTTCGGCGCACCGGAAAGCGATAAGGGGCCTTCGCTTGACATCTTTGTTCGATATATTGTACAAGTACGTCGTTATATTGGCGGCGTGCGCTCTGCTCCTCGTCACTGCAAATCCCGCCGGTCGGCGATGACCGAATCGGCATTGAGCGGAAAGGAGTCAGCTTATGAGCACAGCGATCAAGGCTTATGCTGTCCCGGAAGTCCTAGTTTCGACCGATTGGGTGGCCCAGCATCTACAAGATCCCAGCGTTCGCATCGTGGAGGTCGATTACGAGCCGGAGACGGCATATCAACTGGGCCACATCCCGGGAGCGGTATTGATCAACTGGAAGCAGGATATCAACGACACGGTGCGGCGCGACATCGTCTCAAAGGAAGGGTTCGAGAAGCTGATGGGGCGGCTCGGGATCAAACCCGAGACGACCGTCGTTCTATACGGAGATTTTCGCAACTGGTTTGCGACTTATGCTTTTTGGGTCTTCAAGATCTACGGTCACAAGGACGTGCGGCTGTTGAATGGCGGACGGCGCAAATGGATCGACGAGGGTCGTGAGATGACGGAGGAGGTGCCGACAGTCGAACCGACGACCTATCGTTGTCATGGCATAGATTTGGGATTGCGCGCGTTCTTGCCCGAAGTCTCCTACGCATATCAACGCGATGACGTGAAACTGGTCGATGTTCGCTCTCCCGCCGAGTTCAAAGGGGAGATCACGGCTCCGCCGGAATATCCGACTGAGGCGGCTCAGCGTGGCGGGCACATTCCGGGTGCAGTCAACATACCTTGGGCGCAAGCGGTAGCCGATGATGACACCTTCAAACCGGTGGATGAGTTGCGCCAGCTCTATGAGGGCAAGGGCGTGACGCCCGACAAGACGATCATCACCTACTGCCGTATCGGCGAGCGCTCTTCGCATACGTGGTTCGTTTTGAAGTATCTGCTCGGCTATCCGACCGTCATCAACTATGACGGTTCATGGAGCGAGTGGGGGAATACGGTCGGGTTGCCGATCGAGAAGGGTGAATGAAAGGCCGCGTGGGCGAAGCATCTTTTGAGGCGGCGATGTCAACTGAGGCGGAGCTCACATTGACGGCGGGCGAGGCGTCAGAACCGCGCGGGCCGAGAATGGTCGTCGATCTGCGCGGGCGCGAGGAGATGTGTGGCGCTTCGCCCGTCAATTTCGCGATCCGCGCTCTCAAGGAATTGCCGCTTGGCGGGGAGTTGGAGGTTCTGACGGGAGTGCGCGAGCAGACCTTTACGCTCGTCCAATGGGCGCGTAAAAACGGCTACGAAGTGTGCGAGCTTGAAGAATCGGGAAGGGAAGCGCGCATCCGTTTTCGCCGCAGAGCTGCGAAAGCGGCTGGTCTTTGATCGCGCAGGCGAGTGAGGCGATCTCCGCTCGGGGGAGATTTCGGATTGAGGGGTGAGTTGCCGTAAGATCTTAATTATCTACTTAATCAAGGAGCAGATGCGGTGACTCAACCTCTTGACGAGCTGAGCTTCGAGACGCAGTTGGTTCACGCGGGCGAGCGAGCGGGGTGGCCGACCGGAGAACCGACGACGACCCCTATCTATACGGCGACGACTTACACCTATGATTCGATGGTTGAAGTCGATCGAGTCTTCGCCGGCGAAGAGCGCGGATATGTCTATACGCGGTACGGCAATCCGACCGTGGCTGCGCTCGAAGAGGCGGTAAGGCTCTTTGAAAAGGGTGCGGGAGCGTGCGCCTACTCATCTGGGATGGCCGCGTTACATGCGGCGCTCCTCGCGTGCGAGCTTGAACCGGGATCGGTCATCCTCGCTTCGCAGGATCTCTACGGCGTCACCTTACAGCTTCTCAACACGGTCTTCGCTCCGTTTGGCGTAAAGGTTGCGCTGGTCGATCTGAGCGAGCGGGAGCGATTGTGGGCGGCAGCGCGCGATTTGCGCCCCCGCGCCATTTTGGTCGAGACGATCTCCAATCCGCTTCTCAAGATCTGCCCGATAGATGTCTGTGCGGAGGTGGCGCGCGAAGTTGGGGCGCGTTTGATCGTCGATAACACATTCGCCACGCCTTATCTTTGTCAACCGCTCGAGCTGGGCGCCGATTTCGTCGTGCACAGCGCGACGAAATATTTGAGCGGGCACGCCGATGCGATCGGCGGCGTGGTCGTGGCGCGCGATGAGGCGGACCTGCTCGCATTGCGCGGGGTGGTGAAGACCGTCGGCGGAGTCCTGAGCGTGTGGGAAGCGTATGGGATCTTGCGCGGTTTGAAGACGCTCGCGCTGCGTATGCGGCAGCATTGCGAAAACGCGCGGCGCGTGGCCGAGCGTTTAGCGTCGCACCCGCTCATCCGGCGCGTGCACTATCCGCTGCTTGTCGAGAATGAACGCGAGACGGCGGCGCGCGTCTTACGCGCCCTTTCTGGCGGAGGGCTGGTCTCCATCGAGTTGAAGGATGGTTCGCGCGAGGCCGCCTTTCGCTTCATGGAAGCGCTTCGGCTGTGTGTGCGCGCAACGAGTTTGGGCGATGTGTTCACCGGGGTGCTGCATCCGGCGACCTCATCGCATCGTGAGATGTCTCCGGCGCAAAGGGCTAAGTTAGGGATAAGCGATAGCCTGATTCGCATCTCGGTAGGGATCGAGGATGTGACTGACATCATCGCCGATCTCGAGCAGGCGCTCGAAAAGAGCATGCGGTAAGGGCGATCGTTTTGATGGATCATTCTTCGCGTGAGTGGATCTGATGACACAAGCTGTATTGGAAAAACCGGGGCGGGTCAAACAAGGCGATTCGGTAGTGGACCAGATCGGCAACACGCCGTTGTTGCGTCTGCGCCGCATCACGCGGGATCTGCCCGCCGGGGTCGAAATCTATGTTAAGGCCGAGCACATGAATCCGGGCGGTTCGGTTAAGGATCGACCGGCTTTGGCGATGATCCTCGATGGCGAAAGGCGCGGTCTGTTGACGCCTGAACGGACCATCTTGGATGCGACGAGCGGCAATACGGGGATCGCCTATGCGATGATCGGCGCCGCGCGCGGGTATCGCGTGGCGCTCTGTTTGCCGCGGAATGCGAGCCCTGAGCGGAAGCGTATGTTGCGCGTCTACGGCGCGCAACTCATTGAAACCGATCCGCGGGAAGGGACCGATGGGGCGCAACGACATGCGCGCGCGCTTTACGAACGTGAGCCGGAGAAGTACTTCTATCCGGACCAGTATAACAATCCAGCCAATTGGCGCGCGCATTACGAAAGCACGGGCGTCGAGATCTGGCAGCAGACCGAAGGCCGGATCACGCACTTCCTCGCCGGACTTGGGACATCGGGCACTTTCGTCGGAACGACGCGACGTTTGAAGGAGTTCAATCCGGCGATCCGCTGCATCTCGATGCAACCCGATTCGCCGCTTCATGGTCTTGAGGGGATGAAGCACATGCCGACGGCAATCGTGCCCGGCATCTATGATCCGCATCTGGCCGACGAGAACGTCGAGGTTTCGACCGAAGATGCGCAGCGAATGGCGCGTCGCTTGGCGCGCGAGGAGGGGCTTTTCGTCGGAATCAGTTCGGGCGCGAACGTCTTCGCCGCGTTGCGATTGGCACACAAGCTACCGCGCGGTTCGGTCGTCGTCACCATCCTCTGCGATGGCGGCGAGCGCTACATGAGCGAAGAGTTCTGGAACGAGGACGATTGAAGATCCGGCGGCGCTCGATTGAAAGGGGCTTTTTGACGAGGGCAGAATGATATCGCTTGAGGCGAAGCATCTCGAAGAGATACGCGCGCACGGTGAGCGGGATTATCCATACGAATGCTGTGGGCTGTTGATCGGAGAGATCGGGGAGGATGGGCGGAAGCGTGTCGTCGAAACTCTTCCGCTTTCCAACGCGCGCGAAGAGGAGGCGAAGCGCAATCGGTTCTTGATTCGCCCCGAAGAGCTGTTGCGCGGTGAGCGCCATGCGCGCGCGCGGGGGCTCGAGATCGTTGGAGTCTATCACTCTCATCCGGATCATCCGGCGGTGCCTTCGCAGTACGATCTGGAGCACGCGTGGCCGGTTTATTCGTATATCATCGTTTCGGTGAAGAAGGGGCGAGCGGACGAGTTGCGTTCGTGGCAGATGCGTGACGATCGTTCGCAATTCGATGAGGAGGAGATCGCGAAAGGAGTATAGAAGATGGCTGTAACGATCCTGATACCTACGGCGCTTCGGCAGTACGCCGGCGGAAGTGCGGAATTGAGTGTCGAGGCTCGCACGGTTGGCGAGGCTTTGGAGCAGTTGACCCGCGAGCACGCCGAATTGCGTAAACATCTATTCAACGAACAGAACAAGCTGCGAAATTTCGTCAACGTGTACGTCAACGATGAGGACATACGCCACCGATCGGGGCTCGAAACGCCGGTGAGGGATGGCGACACGGTGATGATCGTGCCTTCGATCGCCGGAGGCGCGACCATCGAGGCTGATTTAGAGCGGAAAGTTCTGCCGACGCTCACCAAAGAGGAGATCGCGCGCTACAGCCGCCATCTGATCATGCCGGAAGTCGGGATGGAAGGGCAACGGAAGTTGAAGGCGGCGAGCGTGTTGATGATCGGGACGGGCGGGCTCGGGGCTCCGCTCGGCTTGTATCTGGCGGCGGCAGGAGTTGGGCGGCTCGGCGTCGTCGACTTTGATGTGGTGGACGAATCCAACTTGCAGCGCCAAGTCATTCACGGCACGCGCGATGTCGGGCGCCCGAAGATCGAATCGGCGCGCGATCGTCTTCAAGACATCAACCCGTATATCAAAATCGAGACTTACAATCTGCGTTTGACGAGCGAGAACGCGCTCGAGCTGTTTCGCGACTACGACATCATCGTCGATGGGACGGACAATTTCCCGACGCGCTATCTGGTCAACGACGCTTGTGTGCTGACGGGGAAGCCAAATGTTTACGGATCGATCTTCCGTTTCGAAGGCCAAGTGAGCGTCTTCTGGGCGGCGCGGGGCGCGTGCTACCGATGCCTCTATCCGGAGCCGCCGCCGCCGGGGCTCGTCCCTTCATGCGCCGAGGGCGGGGTGCTCGGCGTTTTGCCGGGGATCGTCGGCGCGATTCAAGCGAACGAGGTGATCAAATTGATCTTGGGCGGAGGCGAGCCGCTCATCAATCGTCTTCTGTTGATCGACGCTTGGCGCATGCGCTTCCGCGAGTTGAAATTGCGCAAGGATCCAAACTGCCCGGTCTGTGGACCGAACGCGACGATCAAAGAGTTGATCGATTACGAAGAGTTCTGCGGATTGCGCGGGCAAGAGGCGGCGCAACCGACGGAGGCGAGCGAGACGATGGAGGAGATAACGGCGAGGGAATTGAAGGAGCGACTCGATCGTGGCGAATCGATCCAGATCATCGACGTGCGCGAGCCGGCTGAGTACGAGATCGCGCGCTTGCCGGGCGCTAAGCTCATCCCGCTCAAAGAGGTGGTCAATCGCATGGGCGAGATCGATCCACACAGAGAGACCGTCGTTCATTGTAAGAGCGGCGTGCGTAGCGCCAAAGCGATCGAAGCCTTAAAACGCGCTGGCTTCAGCGGTCGGTTGCTCAATCTGAAAGGTGGGATCACGGCTTGGTCGGACGAGGTCGATCCGAGCGTGCCGAAGTATTGAGATCCGCCGGAGCTTGCGCATGCCCGAAAGCTTCGCGGCTTGAACCGCCTCCGGTGGCCGAAGCACATCGGCCCATTTTGGTGGCCTTCGTTCGCGCGGTCAGAAGATCGAGAGTTTGATGCTCAAATACTTCTTCGGATCGCGGCGAAAATCATAAAGCAATTTGACCGCTTCCGCCGACAGTTGGTTGAAGTTCGAGTAGAGCTGATCATCGGTTAGAAGCTTTCCGAAAGTCCCTTCCCCGCGCTGCGCGTTGGCGAGCAGTTCGTCGATCCGCGCCGTCGTCGCATTCAGGCGTTCGATGGCCAAGCGCGCGTCGTTGTAGAAGGCTTCGTCGGTGAGCAGCTTCCCGAATGTGCCGCGTCCGGCTCGTAGATCGGCGATGATCGCGTTGATCTCATCTGCCGAGCGGTTCAAACGCGCGACCGCCGTGCGAGTCTCGTTGTAAAGGGCCTCATCAGTCAGCAGCCGTCCGGCGGTGCCGCGCCCGCGCCGCAGATCGGCGGAGATGGCTTGCAGCTCGGCCGTCACGGAGGCGAGATTGTTGTAAAGGGTCGGATCATTGATCAGTTGTCCCGCAGTCCCTTCGCCGGAGCGCAAACGGCGTGTGACATCTTGGATGTCGCGCACCGCTGCGTTCAGGTTGTTGTAGAAGGATTCATCATTCAGGAATCGCCCCAGCGTCCCTTGACCTTCATTGATCTTCTGCGCGATCTCCGTCACCTGTTGCGATAGTTGGTTGAGCTGTTGGACCAGTTCGTTGCTCGAGGCGGTGACGTCGGCGAGCGTGTTGGCCGAGCTGGAGCGAAGCAGATCGCCGTCTCTGACCGGCTGGCCCAGGGCGGTGCCGGGCGTGATGTTGATCAGTTTATCGGTGCCGAGGATGCTCGGCGAGCCGAGTTGCGCCGTCGAATCGCTGCGAATGCGTTCCGCAGCCGGGCGCCCATCTATCTCGGCCTCGATCGCCATCAGCGCTTCGATCTTCGGCGCGTTCGGATCGTCCGATGGTGGAAGCAGACGGACATCTTCAACCGTACCGACGCGCACTCCGGCCAATCTGACCTCGGAGCCGCGCCGCAGACCATCGGCGTTGGCAAATTGCGCGCGCAAGTGGAGTTTCGGCGTAAAAGGCGTCAAATCGCCCGCCGCGCTCAAGATCAAGAAGATCAAGATCGAGATGGCGATGACGACGAACAGGCCGACGCGCAGTTCACGTAGTCCGACTTTCCTCTTGGTTGGCGGCATAGGCGTTTGATTCCCGATCGGTTGAATTGACCTGCTTGGTCATGAGCGGCTTTGTGAAGAGCGCTCGACAAATCCGCGCTGCCGAGTCATGACCGGACTCTATACGGAAAAGTTTAAATGCGACGCTGCGGATTGTCGAGGGATGGCGGCGCTGAATCGTCAACGGATCGCGAGTGAAGGTCACTTGCCGCGGATGAACCAGCGGATGTAGGGATCGTCGGATTTGAAGAGCTCTTCGTCCGTGCCGCTGAAGATGATGCGCCCATCGCGGATCATGATGATCTTCGTGTTGAGCAGACAGAGGCGTTCGCCTTCCTGTTCGAAGACGACGTTGCCGCGTTCGTCGATGACGGCATACTCGCTCGTCAAGTATTCGACGTTGTTCATCTCGTGCGTGACGAAGATGGACGAGACGTCTTCAAGATCGCGGAGCTTGATCGCCAGCTCGCAGATCGTTCGCGCCGTCGGCGGGTCCAGACCAGCCGTCGGCTCATCGAAGAGGACGATCTTCGGATCGCCGACGAGCGCGCGCGCGATCCCGACGCGCCGCCGCATTCCGCCCGAAAGTTCATTCGGCATCTTGTCGATCGCATCTTCGAGATTGACGAAGCGGAGCATACGGCGCACCTCTTCTTCGACCTCCTCTTCAGGCACGCCTTGTTCATGCAGACGATAAGCGACGTTCTCATAGACGGAGAGCGAATCGAAGAGCGCGCCTTCTTGGAAGATCATTCCGATCTTCTTGCGCACGCGCATCATCTCCGCTTCATCGTAATCGGTGATATCTTCACCATCGATCAGGATGCGACCGGCGTCGGGTTTGAGTAGACCGAGGACCAGTTTGATGATCGTCGATTTGCCGCTGCCCGACCCGCCGAGGATGATCTTCGTCTCGCCCTTCATCACGGTGAAGCTTATGCCGTCGAGCACTTTGTGGTCATCGAAGGCGAGGTGGACATCGCGGAATTCGATCGCCGGGGTGATGCGATCGGCAAATTCTTCGTTCCCCGGCGGCATATCGGCCACTTTGGATGGCGCCTCCGGCGTTTCGACCGATGGGATGTTCTGCGTGAAGGCCATTTTCACATTATGATGGAGTCTCTAGGATAACCTGCAACGCTTTGGCAAGGAAGAAGTCCGCGATGATGACCAAGATCGAGCCGAGGACGACGGCGGTGGTTGTCGAGCGTCCAACACCGACGGTCCCGCCTTCGGTCTTCAACCCTTGGCGACAGGCGACCGTGCCGATGATCAGAGCGAAGAAGATCGGTTTGATCACGCCGCCGAGGATATCTTCATATTGTAATCCATCGCGCACTCCGGAAAAGAAGGTGTTCGCCGATAGATCATAGAGCGTCGTGGCGACGATCATGCCGCCGCCGATCCCGATGACATCGGCGACGACCGTAAGGAGCGGAAGGGCGATGAGAAGAGCGATCAGGCGCGGCGTGACCAGTTTGCGGATCGGGTCGGTGCCGAGCGCGCGCATCGCGTCGATCTGTTGTGAGACGACCATCGAGCCGAGTTCGGCGGAGATGGCCGATCCGATCCGCCCTGTGACCATGAGCGCGGTCAACACCGGACCGAGCTCACGTACCAGCGAGATGGCAACCAACCTTCCCGTCTGGTCTTGGGCGCCATAATACTTCAAGGTCGGGTAGGTTTGGAGGGTAAGGACGCCGCCTGTAAAGAACCCGGTCAAGAGGATGATCGTTAGCGAACCGACGCCGATGATGTCAAGCTGCGTGATCCATTCGCTGAAGTAGCGCGGGCGTTTGAGCAGACCGCGTGCGGCCCACACAACCAGCAGCGTCATCTCTTGAACTTCAAGCAGGACACGTGTGGCGATATTCATATAAGATTATGAGCGCCCGTCCCTTTCGGTGAACGAGCGCTAAGGCGGATGCCTTCGCCGCTTAAGACAAGCTAAGCAAGCTATCTTGCGAGAAAATCTGCCTAGCGTCAAGATTCGATTGGCGCCGATGGGGGAGTTCCGACGAGAAGGGCGCGATCACGGGCGCGGTTGATTCGCGCGCGCGCGCTGCTGCTCTCGCAGTTGTTTGAAGAGCTTCAACTGTTCGGGAGTGAGGATGCGGCGGATCTCGAGCTCAACTCGTGCGCGATGGCGCGTGACGGCTGATTGCGCATCGATCAATTCTTGAACGCGCGCTTCGAACTCGCGCTCATCAAGGTTGTCGGCATAGATCGCTTCGTCCAAGGCGCGTTGCGCTTCGCGCAGGCGCGTAAGGAGCATCCGCCCGGTGAGATCGTTCTTCCGGCGGATCGAGCGGATCTGCTGTTTCTGCTCGGGAGTGAGATTGAGTATCTCGAGCAACGGGCGGGGCGGCACTGGTTTAGGCTTGGCCGCTCCAGCTTGCGGAATGGGTTGCGCTGGACGCGCTTGGTTCCTGACCTGAGCTTTGAGCGAAGGCGCTCCGATCGCTGAGAGGAGCATCGCGAGGAGGCCCAGGCGGCTAATCACGCCTTCGATTTTCCAGGGATGTAATTCGATCTTAAGGCCTTCCATCATGCGAAAGCGACCTCGAAGCCAAAATCGAAGAATCGTGTTAAGACCTTTCATCATGGTCGATTGATCCGGCTAATCGCTGATTTCGCTCAACAGGTCCGATAACCTCGGCGCGTCGTCGTCGCGAGCGAGCGCGACGGCCGCTTGTTCTGAGCGCCTCACGCGATGCTCAAAATCGGGCTGCTGAGCGCTCGCTTGCGCGGGCGAAGGATGGGGCATCGATTGCGCCTGCTCTCTGGTTGCGAGCTGTTCGCTTTGGATTCTATCGAGCATCTGAGCGCGCGCAGCGGCGATGCGCTCGGCGACGATACGTTCCATCTCCTCTTGCGTGTAGAGCGGTTCCGAGGAGGCCGCTTTAGTTTGGGCGGGCGGGCGTTTGAAGATCCCCGTGCGAAACGCGACGCCTTCGGATGAGACGCGCAGTTCGGCATGGGCGACAGCCAGCGCCGCCAGCGCGCAAACGACGAGCGTGGCAACGGCGCTCGTCACACGCAACCACGCTGGGGAGAGCGCAAAGAACTCACGCAACGCCGCCAGCGCCTGCCGCCATTGCGGCTGATTGGGGGCGCTCCCGAGGCTAATCGCAGGTAGCCCGACCGCCGCCTCTTCCGCCCTCGCTTTCCACGTTCGAACGAACGCGCGCGTTCGCTCGAAGCCGCTCAGTTCCTCGCGGCAGATCGCGCATGCGAGAAGGTGTCTTTCGAACTCTGAGCGCTCATCCGCGCTCAGCTCGCCGTAAAGGTACGCGATAAGCTCTGACCAGTATGTGCATGTTTCGCTCTCTCTTCTCATCTCCTTAGCCCACCTTTGATCGGTCCTTCCTCTTCTGCGGCGACGAACCTCTCTAACCTCATGCGCAGTTGTTTGAGCGCAGTATAGAGACGGCTTTTCACCGTACTGACGGGCAGTTGGAGCGTTTCGGCGATCTCCTGGAAGGTCATCTCTTCGAACTCCTTCATGATGATCACTTGACGGAGTTCCGGGGGAAGGGCGTTGACTGCGCGCCGGACGGCTTCTTCCCGCTCCTTCTCTTCGATTTCGTGGATCGGGGAGAGCGCGCGTCTGACGTTCGCCGTTGCGATCGTCGGCTCTCCGTCATGATCGCCTGCTCCGTCGAGCGATGTTTCAGCCCGCACGCGCCCGCGCCTGATATACGAGATGCACTGGTTGACGGCGATCCGGTGAAGCCACGACGAGACCTTGGCTTCACGGCGGAAATTTCGCAGGTTCCGATAAGCGGAAAGGAAAGTCTCCTGCGTCGCATCGCGAGCCGCATCTTCGGAGCCGAGCATCCCGCAAGCGAGCAAGAAGATGCGCCGTTCCCAGCGCCGCATGATCTCGCCGAAGGCTTCGGCATCGCCTGCCAGCGCCCGCTCGACCAGTTGCTCGTCGCTCGCCGTCTCCATCCCGTTGTCAGCCTAGGCCCGTGGTGCTGCGTCCATCCGCCACCATCACTTTAGACGTCGCAGTTCGTGCGGTGGACGGCAAAACTTTTCGCCGCTGAAGTCGCGAACGATGTGGATAGTTCGGTATGAAAACATTGACACGCTTCGCCGACACAAGGTAGCATCAAGAAGCGTTCGGCGGCAACCCGCCTATGATCTCGCCCCGAGTTCGCTTTTCTGGTCCATGCCCATTCGTCTGAAGCGCATTCGTTTGTTGCACATCGTCCTGGGGACGCTTCTCGTCATCGGGCCGATCCCCTTGGCAGTGGCCGGATGGCTGTTGTCGGATCGGAGCGCGACCGAGCTGCGCTCGGTCGAGGCGCGTTATCAGGTCCAGTTGGTGCGCGACAAGGCGCGGCAGATAGAGCTTTTCGGGCAACGCTATCGCGATGTGGTGACGGGGCTAGCGCGCGCCTTCGAGCTTGCCGGCGGAGTGCGCGTCATGGGGGCGACGGGAAGCGATGCGCGGTTGCGGCGCGCGCTTCAGGACGACCCTAATCTGCTCGCGCTCGCCATCCTGCCGGTCCAAGGTGAACCGCATCTGGCTTACAAGCCGGACGCCATCACGCGCGAGGAGGTCGATGAGAGCATCGCGGCGGTGCTCGCGCGCGTGTCGGGGAAGGGCGTCGTGACGGGGCGCCCGCGCTTGATCCGTTCGAGTCAAGAGATGGGATGGACGATCGCCGCGCCAGTGATGAGCGGAACGAACGATGAGGAGATAAGTGCTGCGGTGGTTGCGGTCGTCTCTTTCCAGGATGTGTTTCGGATCGTTTGGCAATCGGCGACGCGTAGCGCGGACGATCTTTTGACGGCTGGGGTTCCCGTCATCTTCGTCGTCGACGATAACGGACGGGCTGTCGCTCATCCCGATCCTGGAGTGGCTTTGGCTTCAAAGTCGATGGTCGATTTCAAAGTGGTCCAGGATTGGATGGAGATGGGCGCACAGGTCGAATCAGCCCTTTCGCCCTTCGTGATGGAGCGCGATGGGAAGCGCGTGGCGATGCTCGGCGCTTATGCCACGGCGGAGCTTGGCCCAGATACGCGGCTTGGGATCATCTCCGTTCAAGATGAGCGCGCCGCTTTACGTTCGGTGTCGGACATGCGCGCGCAGATTTGGGGGATCAGTTTGGTTGGGGCGACGATCGCTTTGATCGCGGGAGTGCTCTTCGCTCGCCAGTTGACTCGCCCGGTGCAGGAGTTAGCCGCCGGAGCGCGGCGCATCGCAAGCGGCGATTTCTCATATCGCCTCCGAATCAGCAGCCGCACCGAACTGGGTGAACTCGGCGCATCATTCAATCGGATGACGGATCAACTCGAACGCTTCATTGAGGATCTGCGCCGCGCCGCGGACGAGAACCGCGAACTCTTCATCGGCACGGTGAAGGCTTTGGCTACCGCGATAGACAACAAAGACCCATACACGCGCGGCCATTCCGAACGGGTTTCGCGCTTCTCCGTCGCCATCGCGCGAAGGCTCGGATTGACGGAGGATGAGGTCGAAAAGGTCAGAATCAGCGCATTGCTTCACGACGTCGGCAAGATAGGGATCGACGATCGGATCTTGAAGAAGCCCGCGCCGCTTACGGATGAAGAGTTCGAGATCATGAAGCAGCATCCGCAGAAAGGTTATCGCATCATGTCTCAAATTCCGGCGATGCGCGAGTTCCTACCGGGGATATACATGCACCATGAGCGTTTGGACGGGTTGGGATATCCGCAAGGCCTTAAGGAGGACGAGATACCGCTTCAAGCGCGCATCATCTCGGTGGCCGATTCCTTCGATGCGATGACGACTGATCGCCCGTACCAGCGCGGGATGAGTGCGGAGACGGCGCTCGAACTGATCCAATCTCACGTCGGCACGCGTTACGATGGCCGCGTCGTACAAGCGTTGATCGAAGCGTATCGAAGCGGTCAAGTGCGCCCCGTCGGTGTGCGCCCTTCGCGCTCGACCGAGCAGCTTGCGCCCGCCTCCGTGCCGCTTGAACGCATCTCGGCTTAGGCCGCGCGATCTCGTCGAGCGTCGAACCGTCAGGTGCGTCGCGGGCTTGCGCTCTGACTGCGCCGGTTTGCGCTTATGGGATTTAAGTTGCATAATCTTACACTTTAGTCATAACTCGAAATCCGCATAGCAGCAATCATGGGGCTTTTCTGGAAACGTCGGAAAAAGGACGAGATCATCACGCTCGGTCTCGGTCAACCCGTCGAAGAGCGAGCGTCACCGGTCGCTGAGGAGGCGAGGCCGATTGAGGATTCAACCGGTGCGCTCGGCGAAGAGCCGCCCGCGCGCTCCTCTTTCTCCACCTCGGTCCTCGGGCTTGACAAGACCATCGAAGAGTTACAAGCGGAAGAGGCGGCGCTCGAGCAAGCTTTCGCCTCGCGTTTTCGCCGGGCGATCTCAGCGACGCGCGAGTCATTATCAGAGAAACTCGATAGCGTATTTCAGGGACGCAAGCAGATAGATGCGGAACTGCTCGATGAACTCGAGGAGGCGTTGATCGCGGCTGATATCGGCGTCCCAACGACGCTCGAAATCCTCGACAGAGTGCGGCGCGGGATCGCGCGTCAGCAGATCAACGATCTCGCCGCCCTCAAAGAGGCGATCAAGCGGGAGTTGCTCGAGATATTGCGCGCGGCGGAGAGAAACGGCGTCGCTTCGGAGACCTCTGTGCCCGATGATATTCGCCCTTATGTGATGATGATCGTCGGGGTGAACGGCGTCGGCAAGACGACGACCATCGGCAAACTGGCGCATCGCATCAAGGCCGAGGGCAACGATGTGTTGATCTGCGCGGCTGATACCTTTCGCGCCGCCGCCACCGACCAGTTGGCGATATGGGCCGAACGCACAGGCGTTCCGTTGATCCAGCAGAGGCAAGGGACCGATCCGGCGGCTGTGCTCTTCGATGCGTTGAAAGCCGCCAAAGCGCGCGGCACCGATGTCCTGATCGTCGATACGGCGGGAAGGCTTCATACTAAATCGAACCTGATGGCAGAGCTCGAAAAGATGCGTCGCGTGGCGGGGCGCGAGGTCGAGGGCGCGCCGCACGAAACCTTGCTTGTCATCGACGCGGTCACGGGCCAGAATGGGCTAGAACAAGCGCGCCAATTTTTAAAGACGGCGGGCGTTACCGGGATCGTGTTGACGAAGCTCGATGGGACGGCCAAGGGCGGCATCGCCGTCGCCATCGCGAAAGAGCTTAAGCTGCCGATCCGTTATGCTGGCATCGGTGAGAAGATCGACGATCTTGTCGTCTTCGATCCCGAACAATATGTCAACGATCTGTTCGAATGATCGGCGCGCGAGGTGAATTGTCGGCGATCTTCAATCCGAGCGGTTTAGTCGAGGCGGATTTGAAATCGGGAACGCGAGATTGCGAACTAAAGATCGATGAGGCGGGACAGTCGGTGGCGGCTCGTCTCGACCTTCACTACATGGGGCGTGCGCTCGAACTTGCAGCGCGCGGGCGCGGACAAGCGAGCCCCAATCCGCTCGTCGGTTGTGTCATTGTAGATGAGAGCGGGCGGGTCATCGGCGAGGGATTTCACGTCTACGCGCAAGTCAAACATGCTGAAACGATCGCGCTCGAGCAAGCGGGCGCGCGCGCGCATGGCGCGACGTGCTACGTCTCGCTCGAGCCGTGCGCGCACTATGGCCGTACGCCGCCCTGCACGGATGCTTTGATCCGCGCCGGCATTCGACGGCTCGTGGCGCCGATCGAGGATCCGAACCCGCTGGTCGCCGGACGCGGATTCGCGCAGTTGCGAGCGGCTGGCGTTGAGGTGAGCGTTGGATTGATGGCGCGCGAGGCGGAGCGATTGAACGAACACTACCTGCACTTCATGAGGACGGGCCGCCCGTTCGTCCATTTGAAACTGGCTTGCTCGCTCGACGGTCGAATCGCGACGGCAAAGGGCGATGCGCATTGGATCACCGGAGAGCGTGCGCGCATGCGCGTTCACGAGCTGCGCCACGAATGCGATGCCATCTTGATCGGCGCGGGGACGGCCATCGCCGATGATCCGCTATTGACCGATCGGAGCGGATTGCCGCGCCATCGTCCGCTCGTGCGCGTCGTGCTCGATGGGAGATTGAGGCTCAGGAAGGACTCGAGGTTGGCGCAGACGGCGCGCGAATTGCCGACGCTCGTCTTCACGAGCGAGGAGGCGGATCAAGAGCGCGCGGCGGAACTCGAGGCTTGCGGGATAGAGGTGGTACGTAGCGGCGGCGGTCTGTCGGCTGTGCTCGGCGAGTTGGCGCGGCGCAAGGTGCAGAGCGTTCTCGTCGAAGGCGGGTCCAACATCGCTTCGCGGTTCATCAAGGATCGATTGGTCGATAGGATCACCTTCTTCATCGCTCCGCTGATCATCGGCGCTGATGGGATCGTTGCCATCGGTGAGTTGGGGATCGAGAAGTTGACGGAGGCCATTCGTCTGCGCGAGGTTGAGGTCGAGCGCCACGGCGATGATGTCGAGATCACGGGCTATCCGATCTGGACAGACTGAGCGCGGTTCGCGATCCATCGTTTTGAAGGAGGCTGGCGATCCAGCGTGATTCATCGGCGAGGGCGGGGGACGGAGGGCGCGAACCCAACGGCTTAATTTCGATGCGCGTGAAGAAGAGCCTCGGTCAACACTTTCTCAAGGATCGAGAGGTCATTGCGCGCATCATCGAGGCGGTCGATCCGCGAGCCGACGAGACGATCGTCGAGATCGGACCGGGCCACGGGGCTTTAACCTCTTCTTTGCTCGAGCGGGCTGGCAGAGTCATCGCCATCGAGATCGATCGAGATCTCGCTACGGTCTTGCGCGCGCGTTTCGGCGATCGCGCAAATTTCGCGCTCATCGAACGAGATGCGCTTGCTTTGGACTACTGCGCGATCATCGCCCCGGCGACCAGAGCGCGAGTCGTCGCCAATCTCCCGTACAACATCTCGACGGCGATCGTTCAACGTCTGATCGAAGATCGAGCGTGTCTCGGTGAGATGGTCCTGATGTTGCAGCGAGAGGTCGTCTGGCGCATGGTCGCTCCGGCTGGAGCGCGTGAACGGGGCTATCTATCGGTCCTCATCGAAGCGTACTGCGAGGCGGAGCGCCTTTTCGATGTGCCGCCGCGCGCTTTCCGTCCCGTCCCAAAGGTTTGGAGCACGGTGATCCGTCTGCGTTCGCGCGCGCAGATGGCGATCAGCGTTTCGGATGAAGACTTCTTCTGGCGTTTGGTCAAGATCGGTTTCATGCAGCGGCGAAAGACCATTCTGAACAATTTGCGCCGAGCCGAAGGGGAGATCGGTGAGTCGATCGCGCGCGTCGGCGGGCCAGTCGTATCGTTGGCTTTGGCCGGGATCGATGCGCGGCGGCGAGCCGAGACCTTGACGCTTGAAGAATGGGCCAGACTCGCGCATGTTCTGCTCGACGCGCGGCTTGATTAAGCTCGGATGGTGTGAGATGTTCGATCTCATGCAGGGTCGGGGAGCGTTCGTTATGGAGAATGTTTCCTCCGTAGAGCGAGGGCGCTCGGCGGCGAACCGGTTTGCCGCCTTCGCTTGGGCGGTTTTGGTGGTGAACATTGCCGTCATCTTGTGGGGCGCATACGTGCGGGCGACCGGATCCGGCGCGGGATGCGGAAGCCATTGGCCGCTCTGCAACGGCGAGGTCATCCCGCGTTCGCCGCGGGCGGAGACTTTGATCGAGTTCACGCATCGCGCGACGAGCGGGCTGGCTTTGTTACTCGTCGTGGCGCTGTTCTTCTGGGCGCGACGCATCTATCCGCGTGGGCGGATCGTGAGGCGCGCGGCCACCGCGTCGCTCATCTTCATGCTCGCGGAGGCGTTGATCGGCGCTGGGCTCGTACTCTTCGAATTGGTCGCGCACGACCGTTCGCTCGCGCGTGCGCTGTCGCTGGCGGCGCATCTGGTGAATACCTTTCTCTTGCTCGCGGCGATGGCGTTGACCGCTTGGTGGGCGCAAGTTGACGGCGAGTTTCGTTGGCTCTACAACCGAATCGTCGCCGCGATCCTCGCCGTCGGACTGGTTGGGATGATCTTGGTCGGGATGAGCGGCGCCGTCGCCGCTCTCGGCGATACGCTCTTCCCCGCAGATTCCTTGCGCGAAGGATTGCTTCAAGACGTTTCACCGGCGGCGCATTTCCTCGTCCGCTTGCGGGTCTTGCATCCGCTGCTGGCCGTTTCCATCGGAGTCTATCTTCTCTTCGTCGCCGGAGCGCTCGCCTTCTGGCGAAAAGAGAGGAGCGTGCGGCGGTTGGCCCGGGCCGTGTTGTCGCTTCTCGCCATTCAAATCGGCGCGGGCGTCATCAATCTGATCTTGCTCGCTCCGGTATGGTTGCAATTAGTCCATCTGCTACTGGCTGATCTTCTATGGGTAACCTTGGTTTTGCTGAGCGCTTCGGCGCTTACGCGCGTCGGCGATCGGCCCCAACTTGACGCGCGCTCTCGACCGTAGGCGTGCGCGAAAGCGAGCTATGCTATACTGTCACATTCTGCATGGCGATGGTCAATCTTGATATGAAAGCTGCAGAGAGTTCAAGGTGATAGATAAAGTCGAGATCATCCCGCTCGGCGGGCTCGGCGAGTTCGGGATGAACTGTCTGGCCGTGCGCGCGGGTGGTGAGATGCTCATCATCGACGTCGGCATGGGCTTCCCGGAAGAGAGCGTTTATGGCGTCGACGTCGCCATCCCTGATTTCGCCGCGCTCGATGAGTATCGCGACGAGATCGCGGCCATCATCTTAACGCATGGGCACGAGGATCACATCGGCGCGTTGCCTTATATCCTGCGAAAATTCAACGTGCCGGTATACGGTTCGTCCTTCACCATCGCTCTGGCCGAGAGCCGACTTGAAGATCATGGGCTACTCGACAGAGTCATGCTGCATCGCGTCGAATCGGGCGAGCGCGTGGAGCTCGGCGTCTTCGAGATCGAGTTCATCCGCGTTTCGCATTCGCTCGTCGATTGTTTCGCGCTGGCGATCAGAACTCCCGTCGGCATCATCATCCACACTGGCGATTACAAGGTGGACGAGACGCCGGTCGTCGATAGCCCGATAGATCTACGCGCGCTTCAGCGTTATGGGCAAGAGGGCGTGCTGGCGCTTCTGTCCGATTCGACTAACGCGACCGTGCCCGGTCGCACTCCATCGGAGCGCGCGGTGATCCCGACCTTCGAAGAGATCTTCGCCGAAGCGCCGGGGCGCATCATCGTCTCTTGCTTCGCTTCCTCCATTCACCGACAGCAGATCGTGCTCGACGTCGCTGCGCGGTTCGGTCGTCGCGTTTGCGTTCTGGGGCGTTCGATGCAGAAGAATATCGAGATCGCGGACCGCTTGGGATATTTGGATATACCGGTCGATCTCCTCGTCTCGCTCGATGAGGCGAAGAAACTCGATGGCGATCAGATCGTCTTCCTGGTGACCGGTTCGCAAAGCGAGCCGCGCTCCGTTCTGCCGCAGATGGCCACCCAGAGCTATAAGGGGGTGGCGATCGAAGAGGGCGATACGGTCGTGCTTTCAGCGCGCATCATTCCAGGGCATGAGCGGGCCATCTCTCGCTTGATCGGTGAGATCTACAAGCGCGGCGGGCAGATATACGATGAGAAGCGGCGCTTGGTCCACGTCAGCGGTCACGCTTCGCAAGAGGATATCCGTCTGATGACGGAGGCGGTGCGTCCGCGGTTCGTCATCCCGATCCACGGCGAATACAGGATGCTCTATCGCCACAAGGAATATCTGCGGCGCCATCTCGGATTTGATGAGGAGCGCGTCATCCTTGTCGAGAACGGCGATGTCATCGAACTCGATGAGAAGCGCGCGGCGGTGAGCGATAAATGGCCGGTCGGTCGCACCTTCATCGACGAGACCGAGGTCGGATTCGAGGAGGTCGACAGCGAGATCGTGCGCGAACGCCGGCAGCTCGCTTACGATGGCGTGATCACGCCGGTCATCACCATCAACGGCGAGACCGGACAGTTGGAAGCGCCGCCCGAAATAGCCACCCATGGATTGCTCGGTATGGATGGCCTCTTGCGGGAGATGAAGCGACTCATCGCCGAAACGGTGGCGAGCGCGTCGGCGAGGGAGAAGAGCGACACGACGCTTCTCAAGGAGCGCGTGCGGCTTGAGGTCAAGCGTTTCATTCAACGCCAGACGGGCACGCGCCCGGTCATCATACCCGTGATCGTTCAACTTTGACGCATAACTGCGACGCCTGAAGTTTGGCCTTCGCGCCAAGAGAGTGGGATTCGACTGGACCAATAAGACGGCGCTCGTCACCGGAGCTTCGAGCGGCATCGGGCGAGCGTTGAGCGTCGAACTGGCCCGACGCGGTGCACGGCTCGGCTTACTCGCGCGGCGCGCCGACGCTTTGCAAGGGGCGCTGCGCGAGATCGAAAGCGGTGGCGGGCGCGCGACAGCGCTCGTCGCCGATGTGCGCGATGTGGGTGCAGTGCGGCGCGCCGTCGAGAGTTTGCGCCAAGCGTTTGGCCCGATCGATCTTTTGATCGCAAACGCCGGCATAGGTGACGAAACGCCCGCGACGAAGTTCGATCTTGCGCGCGCGGCGGAGATCGTCTCCATCAATCTCATCGGAGCGATGAACTGCGTTGGCGCGGTTTTGCCCGAGATGGTCGCGCGAGGCGAAGGCCATTTGGTCGCCATCTCGAGCCTCGCCGCTTACCGCGGACTGCCCCGGTCGGCGGCTTATAGCGCGAGCAAGGCTGGCCTTTCGACCTTCTTCGAAAGCTTGCGCGTCGATCTGCAAGGGACGGGCGTCGCTGTGACCGTCATTCACCCAGGCTTCATTCGGACGCCGATGATCGCTCAAAGACGCGCGCCAGTGCCTTACCTTCTCGATCTGCCCGAAGCCATCGAACGAATCGTCGCGGCCATCGAAAAGAGGAAACGAAGTTGCGCTTTCCCTTGGCAATTGGCCGCGACCGTCAAACTGCTCGCGCTCATGCCCGCTCCCCTATACGATCTGTTGATGGCTCGCACGCAGAAAGCTAGGCGCCGATGATCGTAGATCGGTCCGGTGGCCTATTTGCGCGGAAGCGGACTTAGGTTCTAAATTCTAGCCGGTCCGAATTCTTTAGAAGATTAAGGGATCTTAATCGGGAGCTTGAGTGATGACGATTCTGCAGGCGATCGTGCTCGGTCTCGTACAGGGATTAACTGAATTCATTCCCATTAGTTCAACCGCCCATCTGATCTTCGCCGCTCGTTTGACTAACCTTTATGCTGGAGTCGAACAGAGCTTGCGCGCTGAGCAGACGACGGCGACGATAGCCGTCGTCCAGTTGGGAACGTTGATCGCGGTCTTAGTCTACTTCGCGCGCGATATCGCGAACATCACGGCGGCTTTCATTCGCGACCATCTGACCCTCTTGCGCGCGAAAGCGAGAGGGGAGCGCGCCGCCGCTCGGCTTTCGCCCGACGCGCTGCTCGGTTGGTATATTTTCCTCGGGACGCTTCCGATCGGCGTCGTCGGCCTCAGCTTCAAGAAGCAGATCGAAGGGACTTTGACGAAGAACCTATGGATCATCGCGACGATGTTGATCGTCATCGCGCTGCTGCTCGGCGTAGCTGAGCGGACCGGCAGTCGTCGGCGGACGATGCGAGAGCTATGTTGGCGCGACGCGCTGATCGTCGGATGCGCACAAGTGTTGGCGTTGATCCCCGGGGCGAGTCGGTCGGGTTCGACGATCATGGGAGGTTTGTTCGCTGGCTTGACGCGCGAAACGGCGGCGCGTTTCTCCTTCTTGCTCTCGATCCCGGCGATTCTGGCGAGCGGACTTCTGGAGCTTCACGAGGCCATCGCGAAATTGCCTGCACACAGCTTCCTCCCGTTGTCGGTAGCGACGACCGTCGCCGGGATCGTCGGCTACGCTTCGATCTGGTTCTTGCTGCGTTATCTGCGGACGCATTCGACCGGCATCTTCATCGGTTATCGCTTAGCCATCGGCATCCTGCTGCTCGTCCTTTTGGCGAAGGGGACGATTCAGCCTTTGTACTGAGGGGCAATAGCGTTTGCGTGGATTGCGGATCACGAGGCGGATCGATTCGGCTCTGGTTCGAGAGGAGTTTATGATCTAAAATGGCAGCGCGCTTGAGCGATCGTTCGCGAGCCGGGGGTTTTGAGCGGTTAAGTGAGATCAATCGTTCCGGGAGACTGTCTTCAAGCATCGAGCGGCGTGGTCATCTTCTCCCCGCTGAATTTCAACTCTCACCAGCCTCTATCTCGAGTCGTAATTCGATGCGTGGGAATCGGTCGATCCAATCGAGCGGCGATTTAGGAGAGAATTTAGGAGAGAGCTTTCGCGTTGATGGCTTGGCGCTGACAATACGGGCCTTGGGCTTGAGATGTGGCTTTTGATCGGTGGAGTATGGGGACGAGCGTCGGATTGGGTCATGACGGCAAGCGGTGGATCTTGCGCGAGCATGATCGCGCGGCTGCCGCGCGGTTGAGTCGATCTCTCGGCATCTCGCCGTTCATCGGCGCGCTGTTCGCCGTTCGCGGTGTGGTCGATCCAGAGATCGCGCATCGTATCTTGCACCCATCGTTCGATCAGCTTCATGACCCGATGTTGATGCGCGGGATGGACGTGGCGGTCCAGCGCATTTCGCGCGCCATCGAACGTCGTGAGAAGGTGCTCATCTATGGCGATTACGATGTCGATGGAACGACCGGGACGGCGCTCTTGCGTCGCGCGTTGCAGATGCTCGGCCTTGAGACCGGATATCACATCCCGCATCGTTTCACCGAAGGGTATGGCATCAATCGTGCGGCGCTCGCGGCGGCATATGAAGAAGGGTATGATCTGGTCATCAGCGTCGATTGCGGCATTCGCGCCCATGAACCTCTTCGGTGGGCCAGAGAGCGAGGGCTCGAAGTCATCGTGACGGACCACCATCTGCCGGACGAAGAGAGCGGGATCCCGCCGGCGGTCGCCGTGCTCGATCCGAACAGGGCCGACTGCGCGTATCCGGACAAAAATCTTGCCGGCGTCGGCGTCGCCTTCAAACTCGCGCACGCGCTTTTGCGCGCTCACGGTCGGGCGAGCGACCGAACGATTAAGGGGTTCCTCAAGTTGGTCGCGATCGGGACGGTCGCCGATGTCGCGCCGCTCATCGGAGAGAATCGCGCCATCGTCGCGCTCGGTTTGCAGGATCTGCCTAATGTGAGAAATCTCGGCTTGCGCGCGTTGATGGAGGTTGCAGGCTGTGGTCCGGGGAAGCGAATGAGCGTCTACGACATAGGCTTTCGCCTCGGCCCGCGCATCAACGCCGCGGGCCGCATGGATGCGGCGCGCGTTGTGGTCGAACTTCTCGAAGCGGTCGATGAGGCGCAAGCTAGGCGTTTGGCTGTTGCGCTGAACGAGCGTAATGCGGAGCGCCAGCGCCTGCAGCGTCAGTTGTTGAAGGAGGCTCTGGCCGAACTGAAAGGGCTGCAAGATTATGTCGCCGTCGTCGCGCGCGATGGATGGCATCGCGGAGTCATCGGGCTTGTGGCTTCGAAGATCGTTGAACAGGTTGGGCGTCCGGCGATCGTCATCTCGCTCGACGGCGAGATGGGGCATGGTTCAGCGCGCAGCATCGAAGAGTACCATCTGCTCGAAGGACTGACCGCTTGCGCCGATCTGTTCGAGAACTTCGGCGGACATCGTCATGCGGCGGGATTGGCTATTCGGCGCGATCGAATCGACGAATTGCGTCGGCGATTGAATGAGCATGCGGCTTCGTTGTTGCGCCCCGACCAACTGATCCCGGCGCTGCGGATCGATCTGGAGCTTCCGGCGCAGGCCCTGACGCTCGAACTCGCAAAGGAGATGCGGAAGCTGGAGCCTTATGGGACGGGTTGGCCTTCGCCTCTGTTTTTGACGCGGAAGTTGCGCGTCGTTGGCGAGCCGCGCGTCCTTTCGGCGCGGCACTTGAAATTCTCCGTCGTCGGCGAAGATGGGATCGAAAGAGAGGCCATCTGGTGGAGGGCGATCGAAGATGGCAAGCGAACCCCGTGCCCTGATGAGATCATCGAATTGGTCTATTCTCTGGAGATAGATTCTTGGAGGGAGTGCGAACGATTGCGGCTGGTCGTCGAGGATTATCGGGTGAGCGATGACTGAAGACAGGAGGCATCGTCGCATACGTTTCGTCAACTTGCGCGCGCGCATCCCGCGTCTGCTGCGCGTCGTTGCGCTCGTCGCTTTGGCGGCGAGCCTCATCGTCGTCATCGTCTCTTACTATCGTCTGCGCAACCGCACGCCGTTTCGTATGCTTTCGGGGCGTCCGACTCTTTCAAAGGAAGTGGTCGGCGTCGTCGAAGGTTATGAACGGCGCGTGACGGAAGGCGATCGGTTGCGGCTGCTGCTGCGCGCCGCGCGCGATGTAACTTATGCCGATGGTCGTCACGAATTGGAGAACGTATACCTCGAGTACTATCCCGAAACGAGCGCGGTGCCGGATAAGATCTCGGCGCGTCGCGCGCTCTATGATCCTACGGAGGAGAAGATAGATTTCTTCGGGGCCGTTCATGTGGAGACGCATGAACGTTTGCTCGTCGATGCCGAGCAGATCTCTTACCATCAACGTGAAGAGCGGGCTGAAGTCCCTGTCGCCGTCTCGTTCGCTCGCGACAACGTGCGCGGGCGCGCTGGCGGTGCAATGATCGACGCGAAAGCGCGTCGGCTCGAACTGCATAACGGCGCGGAACTGATCATCGAGGCGCGACAATCGGGCAAGGATCAAAAGCCGATGATCATCCGCGCAGCGCGGGCCGATTTCGATCAGCGGAATCTGACGGTCGTCTTCGCCGGCGGCGCGACCGCCGAGCAAGGGCGAGATAGCATGAGCGCTGATACTTTGGTCGCGCGGTTGAGCGAAGAGAAGAGGGTGCAGCGGATCGAAGCGCGCGGCAACGCTTTGCTGCGCAGTTTAGATGAAGGGCACGCGGCAGAAGTTTTGGCGGCCCAGATGGAGTTCGCCTTCGACGACGAGCAGAGGTTGGAGCGCGCCGACGCCATGCGCGATGTGCGCGCGCGAACGCTCGATGCCGATTCGGAAGCGGCGCTGCGGGCCGAGCGAGCCCAACTCGATTTCGCCGCGCAGGGCGGACGCAGTCTCCTTCGCGCGCTGAGCGCTGACGGTCGCCCTGTGATCACATTGGCCGCGCCGCGCTCCCGCGCCGGTGATCCGCGTGCTGCGAACAAGCGGTTGACGGCCGATTCCGTTCATCTGTTCTGGCGCGATTCCGGGCGCGATCTTGAGCGCGCTGAGGCTATCGGCAATGCGGAGCTCGTCATCGAACCGGCCCACCCGTCGCCCGTTGCTGAACGGAAGGCGCTCTACGCTCCGCGGTTCGATTGCGCCTTTTACGAAACGAACAACCTCGCGCAACAATTTACAGCCGTCGGCGGCGCGAAACTCGTCATCACCCCCTTACAACCTTCGGCGGAGCGGGTCGAGAAGGTGATCACCGCGCAGAAGATGATCGCCCTCTTCGCTCGCGACACGCAGGATGTCGAGCGCGTCGAGGCCCTGGGCGAGGCGCGCTTCGATGAAGGAGAGCGACATGGACGGGCTGAAAACGCCACCTATGTGGCGAGCGAGCGCACGGTGCGATTGCGCGGCGCCGAGCCGACCGTCTGGGATGATCGCGCGCGCGTCAAAGCGCGCGAGATCGACGCGGATTTGCAGCGCGAAGTGTCTTATGCGCGCGGAGATGTGGCGACCACCTACTACAGTCAAGCTCAAACGGGCGGGGCCACGCCTTTCGCTAAAACGAAGAGTCCCGTGTTCATCACCTCTAACGCGGCTGAGTTTCATCATCGTGATGGGCTCGCTATCTTCACGGGCAACGCCCGCGCTTGGCAGGAGGATAACTTCGTGCGCGCTGATCGATTGACGTTACGGCGCGCGGAACGCCGTATGGAGGCCGAGGGCAGAGTCCAGAGCGCGTTCTATCGAGCGCGGCGCAAAGTCGAGAGCGGATCGAGCGCGATCGTCCCCGTATTTGCCATCGCTGATCGCATGATTTATTTCGATGCCGATCGCTTGATTCGGTACGAAGGGCATGTTGATATAAGGCAGGGGACCGATCGGTTGATGAGCGAAGTGGCGGAGGTTTATCTGAACAAGGAGGCGAATGAAGTGGAGCGGACCGTGGCGCAGCGCAATGTCATCCTCACGCAACCCGGGCGGCGCGGCGTCGGAGATTGGGCGCAATACACGGCTTTGGGCGAAGTCGTGGTGTTAACCGGCAGCCCGGCGCGCGTCGAAGATGTCGAGCAGGGGAGCACGGAGAGTCGCCGTTTGACCGTATATCTGAACGATCGCCGCGTTGTCGCCGAGGGCGGCGAGAATGGGCGTCCGACGGGGCGCGTGCACTCGGTCCATCGCGTCCGGCGGCAGAAATGAGGGGCCCGATGGCTGCCGGACCGGCGGAAAAACAGCTCGCCGAAAAGGGAGCGGAAGAGATGCAGATGTCTGACGTCGTCGATGTTCAGTCCCTTGAAGCGCGACAGGAGGAGACGAAGCGCGCTGCTGTGCCTTCGCCGACGGCGCTCGTCGCCAGCGGTCTGGAGAAATCATACGGGCGAAGGCGCGTCGTCGATGGCGTCAGTCTCCATGTCGAACGTGGGGAGGTCGTCGGATTGCTGGGAGCGAACGGTGCCGGAAAGACGACGACCTTCTACATGATCATCGGCTTGGAGCGTCCCGATAAGGGGCAGGTTTTGTTGGGCGGGCGCGACATCACGAAACTCCCGATGTACTTACGCGCGCGCTTAGGCATCGGATACTTGCCGCAAGAGCCTTCAGTCTTTCGCAAGATGACCGTCGCCGAGAACATCCTCGCCGTGCTCGAGACGATGAGGTTGCGGCGGCGCGAACGCTTCAAGCGGCTTGAGGAGCTAATCGAAGAGTTCGGGCTCGGACATGTCAGAAATACGCGCGGCGACGCCCTGTCTGGCGGCGAGAGGAGAAGGACGGAGATCGCGCGCGCATTGGCGACCGATCCGCAGTTCATTCTGCTCGATGAACCTTTCGCCGGGATCGACCCGAAGGCCGTTGATGATATCCAGCGAATGATCCTTTACTTGAGGGCCCGCGGGATCGGGATCTTGATAACCGATCATAACGTGCGCGAGACCTTGGGGGTGACCGATCGCGCATACATCATGGCGGAAGGGAGGATCTTCCGTTCCGGTGCGCCGCTCGAACTGACGGAAGATCCAGAAGTGCGGCGTCTCTATCTCGGTGAGAAGTTCCGCCTGTGAGATTCCCCGCTTCCTCCCGCATCGAGGGATCGAGCGAAGCTGATTCGAAGAGCGATGATCCTCGGCTTCCAACGTGACGCGCTTTAAGAGCAAATGCGTTATAATCTTCCCCGCGCCGATCAGGCGGCAAGTGATCGCAGATCTCAGCTTGCGGATGATGAGTGTGATCTATGTCGGTTAAGCTCACAACCAATCTCTCGCAGCGCCTCGTGCTGACGCCGCAGTTGCGGCAACGCATCGAGATGTTGCAGATGACGGCTTTAGAGCTGAACGAACTCATCCAGCAGCAGTTGCTCGAAAATCCCGTCCTCGAGGAGGTGCAGGCGCAGGACGAGGTTCAAGAGCTCGCCGAACAAGTTCTCGATTATCAGGCCTGCGGTAACCTCGATTCGGATCGATCGCCGGAAGGAGGTCCAGCGAACAACGGCGTTTCGGTCAACGGCGCGGGCGATTATCTTGAGTTCTCCGCTTCGCCGGAGGCGACGCCTGAGACGGCGGAGGCGAGGGCCGAAGAGGATCTCGATGAGCCGGGCGAGGAGATCTCTCCCGATCCATTCGAAGAGGTGGATTTCGGGCGCGAGTTTCAAGAGTACCTCGATCCTGGATATAAGACCCAAGAGCACGAATATCGCGAGGACGAACCGACCTTCGAACAATTCTTAACGCGCCCCCCCTCGCTGGCCGAGCATCTGACGTGGCAGCTTCACATGGAGGATATCGAACCGGAGTTGATCCCGATCGCCGAATGCATCATCGGCAATTTGGATGGTGACGGGCGGTTGAACGCGACGAACGAAGAGATCGCCGCTCTCGGCGGATGGACGGCGGAGGAGGTCGAACGGGCGCGCCAGCGCCTCATGCAACTCGATCCTACGGGATGCGGCGCGCGTGATGTGCGCGAATGCCTGCTCGCGCAGCTTGAGGCGTCCGGAGAAGGGGAGCGATTGGCCGCGCAGTTGATTCGTGAACACTCGCTGGCCGACTTGCAACCGCATAGGTTGCCCGCCCTCGCCAAGCAGCTAGGCTTGCCGCTTGAGACATTGGTCGCGGAGCTCGAACGCATACGTCAGCTCGATCCTTTCCCGGGCAGACGTTACTCTTCGGATGAGACGGTCCTCGTCACGCCGGAGATATTCATCGAGAAGCGCGATGATGGCGAGTATGAGATCTCTTTCGCCGATGATGGCGGGCCGCGCTTGCGGATCAATCAAGCCTATCAGCGGATGTTGGACCGGCCCGAGACGAGCAAGGAGACGAAGGATTTCATCCGTGAGAAGACGCGCTCGGCGATCGAGCTTCTGAGGAACATCGAACATCGTCGGCAAACCATCTACAAAGTCGTCGAATGTATCGTCCGTCGGCAACGCGAGTTCCTCGATAAAGGGATCGAGTATCTGAAGCCGATGATGTTGAAAGATGTCGCCGAGGAGACGGGGATGCATCTATCGACCGTATCGCGCGTCGTCAACCGCAAATACGCGCACACGCCGCAGGGCGTCATAGAGCTGCGCCGATTCTTCACCGAAGGGATGACGAACGAAGATGGGGAAGAGGTCTCGACGCGAATCATCAAGTTGAAGATCAAGAAGCTGATTGAAGAAGAAGATCCGCATCATCCGATCACAGACGATCAGATCGTGAAGATCTTGGCGAAAGAGGGGATCAAGCTGTCGCGTCGCACCGTGGCCAAATATCGGGACCAGATGAACATCCCCGGATCGCGCGAGCGTCGCGCGGTGATCTGAGCGACGGAAAAGCCTTGCCTTGCGTTCTCTCCAAGACAATTCAATGAGGAGGGGAAAGGACGATGAAGATCGAGTTCACGGGAAGACATGTCGAGGTGACGCCTGCCATTCGTTCTCACGTCGAAAGCCACTTCAAGAAGATCGAGCATATCTTCAATGACTCGACGGCGCGCGCGCATGTCATCATCGATGTTGAGAAAGGGCGTCATACTGGGGAGATAATATTGAGCTGGCGCGATCACACTTTAACGACGCGCGTAACGAACAAGGACATGTATCAAGCGTTGACGCGCGCCATCGACAAGCTCGAAAAACAGGCGTTGAAGTTGAAGAAGAAGATCATCGATAGCAAGCAGAATTCGCGCAAAACGCGCGCCGCCAAAACGGCCTCGCCCGCCGAAGAGGCGGTCGCCGACGCGACCGGCAAACGCCCGCGCATAATCTTAGCGCGACGTTACGCCGTAAAACCGATGACGCCGGAAGAGGCGGCGCTTCGCCTATCCGAAGACAGCGATCAGTTCATCGTCTTTCGTGACGCCGAGACGGATCGCGTCGGAGTCCTTTACAAGCGCAAGGATGGGAATTTCGGGTTGATCGAGCCGTAGCTTCCGGCATCCGCTTATACCGATGAGACCGGCGGGCGCGCAACCAGAGATCACGATCAGGGAGTTCATCGAACAGGCTCCCGAAAAGCTCGAGCTCCGAACCTTGGCCGGAAGGCGCGGACTCGATGACCGACGAATTACGATCGCGCGCATCCAGAAGCTGGGATTGGCGCTTGCCGGTTTCACGCACTACATCCATCCGGGCCGCGTACAGATCGTCGGGCAGAGCGAGATCTGGTACTTAGGGCAACTATCGCCGGACCAGCGGCGCGAGGCCATCGCGCGCCTCGAGCTCGGACGCATCGCCTGCGTCCTCGTCACAAAGGGGCTCGAGCCGCCAGCCGAGTTCATCATCGCCGCCGAGCAGGCCGGGTTGCCGCTTCTGCAAACGCCGCTCGTCAGTTCCACCGCCATTCAGTTGGTCACGGACTTTTTACAGGCGGCGTTGGCGCCGCGCGAGGTGCGGCATGGCGTCTTGTTGGACGTGTACGGGCTCGGCGTGTTGCTCGAAGGTCCATCGGGGGTTGGAAAATCCGAATGCGCGCTCGATCTGATCGCGCGGGGGCATCGACTCGTGTCGGACGATTCAGTCGAGGTGCGGCGGACTGGACCGGAGCGGCTGATCGGTTGCGCGCCGAAGCTTCTGCGCGAGCACATGGAGATTCGCGGTCTCGGCATCATCAACATCCGCGATCTGTTCGGCGTTTCGGCGATCAGCGGCCCGAAAGAGGTGGATCTCGTCATCCGTTTGGAACGTTGGAATGAAGCGTGCGAGGTTGACCGTCTGGGGGTTGACGCGCGAACGACCGAAATCCTCGGCGTAAATATCCCACTGGTCATCTTGCCCGTCAGCCCCGGACGCACGCTTTCGATCTTGGTCGAGACGGCGGTGCGAATTCACCTTTTACGCGAGCGCGGTTACAATGCCGCACAGCGGTTCGTCAGGCGTCATGCCGAACTGGTGCGCGAGGCGGATGGTGGAGATGAACAAGCGGGCGAGTGAGGCATCGAGCGCGCCGCAGATCGTGATCATCACCGGATTGAGCGGATCCGGCATGTCATCTGCCACCAATGCCTTCGAAGATCTCGGCTACTTCTGCGTGGACAATCTGCCGTTGACGCTGCTGCCGACCTTCGCGCGTCTGGTGCGCGAAAATTACGATGAACGACCGAAGATAGAGCGCGCCGCGCTCGTCATCAACATCCGCGAGCGCGAGTTCTTGAACGAGTTCAACACCCAACTCGAAAAGCTGCGGCGGGAGGGAGTGCGCGTCTTCATCCTCTTCCTCGAAGCTTCCGACGAGGCGTTGCAGCGCCGTTTCAGCGAAACGCGCCGTCCGCATCCGGCTGACACGGGCGAAGGGTTGCTCGCCGCCATCCAACGGGAACGGGCTGCGATGGCTGAAATCCGCGCCCATGCCGACCTGATCGTCGATACGACTGAGCACACCGTCCATACGTTACGTCGTTTCCTCGTCGAGCGGTTCAGCCCCGAAGCCCAAGGGGTGCCCATGCGCGTTCAGCTCCTAAGTTTCGGCCATAAGTTCGGCGGGCCGCGCGACGTCGATCTCCTGTTCGATGTACGACACTTGCCTAATCCGCACTTCGTCCCAGAGTTGCGCGATCTTTCGGGGCGCGATCGGCGTGTGGTTCAATATCTGAAGGCGAGCGAAGAGGTGCAGGAGACGCTACGCCGTTTCGGCGATCTGTTGGAATATCTGCTGCCGCTCTATCGCCGCGAGGGGAAGTCTTATGTCACAATCGGCATCGGTTGTACGGGCGGGCGACATCGCTCGGTGATGGTGGCCGAAGCGCTCGCGCAGCGATTGCGCCGCGCAGGCTTCGACGCTTCCGCGGTGCATCGCGACATCAAGAAGACGCCGCGGAAGGGCGAAAAGAAGGCGAACCGCGTTTAGCGAGGAGAGGCGTAAGATCCGATGGCGCTACAAGAACGGAAGAGCGGACGCGTGGGCGGCGTGATCGTCACGCATGGACAACTGGCGACCGAGTTGCTGGCTGCGGCGGAGATGATCGTCGGCCACATCGCACACATCACCGCCGTTTCGATCGGTTGGCACGATGACGTCGATGTTGCGCGCGAGGAGGTGCAACGGGCCATCGAGCGCGTCTCGGAGGGGCGCGGCGTGCTCATCCTGACCGATATGTTCGGCGGAACGCCGACCAATATCGCCTCGATGTTCCTCTCCGAGGGCGAAGTCGAGGTCGTCACCGGAGTCAATCTGCCGATGATCATCAAGTTGGCGAGCCAGACGGGGGAGGAGTCGCTGGCGGAGATCGCGCGTCGGGTGCGCGATCAAGGGAAGGAAGGGATCTATCTCGCCGGTGAGTTTCTGACAGCGCAAAACGCCGCGTCGAAGAAGGATTGAGGAGCGTAAAGTGCGATGGTGGAGCGGCGTGTGACGGTGAAGAATCGGCTTGGACTACATGCGCGCGCCGCGGCGCAACTTGTGCGCACGGCGAGCGAGTTCCAGAGCATCGTGCGGCTTGAGAGGGCGGATGGAAGCGCCGCGGCGGATGCTAAATCCATCTTGAGCGTGTTGATGCTGGCCGCCTGTTGCGGAACGGAGTTGCGTATAATGGCTGATGGCGTTGATGAGGAGAGGGCCATCAGCGCGTTAGAAGCCCTCTTCCAAACCGGTTTCGGAGAGAGCGATCCTCAGGTGTGAGAGTAGATTCCGCAGATCCTCGTCCCATGTTGGAAAATCAAGGGCAAATGATCTCGAATGAGCGCGCAAAGATGGAGCGTCGGTGGCGCGGTCTGGGCGTTTCTACTGGCATCGCGATCGGGCGCGTGTTGCGCATCCATAGCGGGGCGCACTACATCTACCGTGCCGTGCTCGATGAAGCTGATGTCGAAAAAGAGCTGCGGCGATTCCGCGCGGCGGTGCGGCTGGCGCGCCGTCAATTGCTCGCCATCAAGGGACGGGCTGAACGCGAGCTGGGGCCCGAGCATGCGTACATCTTCGATGCGCATCTTTTGATGCTCGAAGATAGCAAGCTTCTCGAAGAGGTCGAAGCTTACATAAAGCGCGAACGCGTGAATGCCGAATGGGCCGTCAAGGTCGTCGGCGACCGGCTGTTAGCCATCTATGCGGAGATCAAGGACGAATATTTGCGCGAACGCGGCTCGGACATCGAGGATGTCGTGCGCCGTCTGCTCGTCGCGCTGAGCGGAGCGGGAGAGCGGGCCCGTAAACTGACCGAAGATGCCATCATCGTGGCCGAAGATCTTCTCCCATCGGCGGCGGCGGAGCTGGATTTCGCGCGCGTGCGCGCTCTCGTCGCCGATGTCGGCGGATGGACATCGCATACGGCGATCATCGCGCGCGGGTTGGGGATCCCGGCGGTGGTCGGGGTCCGCGATCTATACCGCCGAGCGCGCACCGGCGATCTCATCATCGTCGATGCCTCGCGCCATGAGGTCATCCTCCATCCGACCGAAACGACGCTCGAGCGTTATCAACAGTTAGTCGCCCGTCAACCAGATCTCTCGCCACTCGACGTGTCGAACGAACCGCTGCTCACTCTCGACGGCGCGGAGATCACTTTGCGCGCCAATCTCGAATTGCCCGCCGAATACGAAGGGGTGCGCCGTTACGGAGCTCAAGGGATCGGATTATATCGTTCGGAGTTCCTCTGGTCGCGACACAACGGTCAACCGACAGAGGAGGAGCAATATGCCGTCTACGTTGAGATCGCTGAGCTAGCTGGACCATATGGCGCGATGGTGCGCCTTTTCGATGTCGGCGGAGACAAGATCAAAGCGCGCGGTGCGGAGCGCAACCCGGCGCTCGGTTTGCGCGGCATCCGCTTCTGCTTGCGCCACGAGGAAATATTGAGGACGCAGATGCGCGCCGTGCTGCGCGCTGCGGCGCGCGGGCATTTGAATGTCGTGTTGCCGATGGTTTCGGATCTAGTCGAAATCCGTCGGGCCCGCGCCATACTCGAGGAAGAGCGACAACGCCTTCAGCGAGAGGGTAAGGCGTTCGGGCCGGTGCGGCTGGGGGCGATGATCGAGGTTCCATCTGCCGTGTTGATGGCGGAAAAATTGGCCTCCGAAGCGGATTTCTTCAGTCTCGGCACGAATGATCTAGTCCAGTACTTGCTCGCTGTTGATCGAAGCAACGATCAAGTGGCCGAATGGTTCCGTTCGCTCCATCCGGCTGTGCTGCGAAGCATCCATCGCACGCTCGAAGCGGCGCGCGCCGCCTCGATCCCGGCAGTTGTGTGCGGCGAGATGGCCGCGACGCCAGCTTATGCGGTCGTGCTCGTTGGGCTCGGCGCGCGCGATCTGAGCATGACCGCGTCCTCGATCCCGCGCGTGCGTCGCACGTTGCGCCATATCGAAGTGCGCCGCGCGCGCGAAATAGCCCTCGAAAGCGTCGGTTGTGCGACGGCTGACGAGGTCGAAGAGCTCATCAGACAGCGGTTGGCGGAAGCGTGGCCAGAACTGTTCCCGCCAAATGCCTTGCCAGCGCCGAAAAACGCGCAGTAAAATCCCAAGCGAATCCCCGTCACGCGGCGGTGATCAGCGGTGGGCGATGTGTGCGGTTCGGAGTCCGCTGAACATCGAACTTTTGAACCTCTCTCGCCACTTTCGTCGCTCTCCCCTCTCATCGATTGAGAAAGGCGGGATGCTGTTATGAGAAGGAGTTTGGTCTATGCGGTCGCTTGGGCGATCTGGGCGGGGGCGGCTTCCTTCGCGCAGCAATCGGGGGATGGGGCGTCAACGGATGGCAGGATCTTCGTTCGCGGCAAATGGCTCTCGCGTAGCGAGTATCTGCGCGAGCGAGAAGTTCGCCAGAAGAGCGGGCCGGTTTCGGAAACGACACAGCCCGCTTCGGATGGCGGCGCTGGCCGCGCCGCTCCCGAAGTCGCGCCGTCGGTGTCCACAAAGGAGTTGGCGACAGACGCCGATACATTGACGAAGATCTATCGCGTCGGCCTCGGTGATGTGCTCGATATACGTGTGCTCAATGCGCCGTCGCGAGGCGATTCGACATTGTACACGGTTCTCGATAGCGGTCACCTTGAGTTCCCTCTGGTTGGCCCGCCTTTGATGGTCGCAGGACTGACCTTGAGCGAGATCGCCGCGAGGCTAACGGAAGAGCTGAAGAAGCGTGCCGTTTATGAAAACCCGATCGTCACCGTGACCGTTCGCGCTTATGTGAGCCATTCGGTGATCATCACCGGTATGGTCAACGAACCGGGGATGAAATCGTTGCGCCGCGAGGCTGTGCCGCTGTACGTCGTTTTGGCTGAAGCCCAGCCTCGACCCGAAGCCGGGTTGGTTACAATCATCTCGAGCCGGATGAAACGGACGATCACGCTGGACCTCACAGATCCAACGACGTTGACGGCGCTGATCTTCCCCGGCGATCTGATCAATGTTATGCCGCGTCCCCCAGCCTTCCTTTACATCGGCGGCGAGGTGAATATGCCGGGGCAAATAGACTATCATCCCGGATTGAGATTGACGCAAGCCATCTTGGCCGCGGGTGGAGCGCGCAACCCGTCGGCGGTGTGGGTCAGAGTCTCGCGTCAAAAGCCCGATGGGAGGTTGACTTGGACACAATATAATCTGCAGGCCATAACCGACGGAGTCGATCCCGATCCAGAGCTCATCCCCGGCGATCGCATCGAGGTCGGTCATCGACGTTGGTGAATTCTGTTTCGGCCTATAAAGTCGATTGCGCGTGCTGATCGAGTGATGGTCGGAAGACGGTTGGCGTGGTCGGTCGTTGACAGTGAGAGCTTCCCCTATTCTTCTGGTTGACGCGATGGACAGTTGGAATATAGTTAAGAACTGAGCGAGCTTCCGTAATGGCTGGATCAGGAGAATTTGAGCTATCACGGTTACAAGGTCAGGGAAGGATTGGCGTCTCAAGAACCTTTCGTTAACTTCGAATCGAGAAATCGTTTGATGAGTGGCTTGACTCCCCGAAAAGGGCTCGTCCGCCTTCTGCTCATAAAATCGTTCGCCGATCTATTCTTCGTTCTCGCCCTTGCCGTTAGCTTCAGTTTTCGCACGTTCGAGCCGCGATTCCGCGGTAACGTTGATGAAGCGGATGCCCTCCATGTCGCCGGATGGGCCATCAACGCCGCAGATCCTTCTTCGCGCGTCGAGGTCCATCTTTATATCGATGGTCGCTTCATCGCTAACACGAGGACCGGAAGATCGCGCCCCGACGTGGTCGCTGCCAAACGGATCAAAGAGGCGCAAAGCGGCTTCGAATTTAGATTGCCGCCGCTCGATCCCGGAGAGCATGAGGCGCGCGTTTATGTCGTTCATCGAAGCGCTGACAACGCGCGCCTCACGTTACAACTTCTGGGCAGGCCGATCACCTTCCGCGTCGGCGAAAATCCTGTGGAGAATGGGTCCAGAGGGGGATCTGAGGTGCGCGGCGGCCAATGATGTGGAGAAGCAGAACGAAATGAGGACGGCAGATGTCAAAGTAGATGATAAGACGCTAGCCGCTTGGGAGATAATTTCGGTCATCTCTTCCGTGTTGATCGTCGCTTGGACGATTGTGCCCTTGGCCGGGGAGAGCAGATTAGTAGGCGCTGTCCCCATCGCGCTCGCGTTCGCGCTCATGATCCAGTCGCATCGCGCGCGTGGCGAGAGTTTGCGCGACCTGGGCTTTCGCACCGATAATTTCTTTCGCGCAATCCGCCTGTTGATCTTACCGATGGTCATCGGTGCGCTGCTCCTCCTTTTCGCAGGAAGGATCGCACAAGCCCTCGGTTTCGGCGCTTCCGAAAGGATGCGCTCGGTATGGTGGATCATACTCGGTGGTTTCGCTTGGGGGCTGTTGCAGCAGTACGCTTTACAAGGCTTCATTCATCGCCGCCTGTACATCATCTACGGGCGCGGCGCGCGCACGACCTTTCTGGTCGCTCTGATCTTCGCCGGATTGCACGCCCCTAACTTCGCGTTGATGGCAGCGACCTTCGCGAGCGGTTTGGTTTGGGCCTACGTCTATGAGCGCGCGCCGAATCTATGGGCGCTTGGCCTTTCGCATAGCACAATGTCGTGGATCGTGATCGCGACGCTCCCCGATTCGATCATCACCGGTTTGCGCGTCGGTTACAAATACTTCATGTGACGCGCTTCCGCGGCATGAGATAAAAACTGTGTTTACCTGTTGAACACAATCTGCTATAATCCTTCTTCGCGTCGCACAAGCGGGAGTGGGGTCGGGCGGTCGCCGCCTCGCCCCTGTGGGCGAGGGGGAGGAAAGTCCGAACACCACAGGGCAGCGAGCCTGCTAACGGCAGGGCATCCGTCCCGTAAGGGGCGGGTGACGACAAGTGCAACAGAGAACAGACCAGCCAGCGGACGGTGCTCGGCACCGTTGCGGGTGATGGGTGAAACGGTGCGGTAAGAGCGCACCAGCGCATGTGGTGACACATGCGGCTAGGCAAACTCCTCGCGGTGCAAGACCAAATAGGGAGGCGTCAGAGGGCGGCCCGTCCGAGCGAAAGCCCTCGGGCTTTCCACGTCTCCGGGTAGGTCGCTTGACCCGTCTGGCGACAGATGGGCTAGAGGAATGATCGCCACTCCGAAGATCCTTCGGAGGACAGAATTCGGCTTACAGACCCTCTTCCGCTGTGCGATGCGAGAAAGCTCGAACATTACCTCATCGGAGAGAGCAAGAGAGGATGGCCAATCGAAAAGGGGTTTTCATCGGAGCTTACGTGCCTGTCGAGTTGAAGGAATCGCTGCGGCGTCGTGCGGCAGCTGAGCATCGAACGCTATCGCAAGAGATCACGCGCATTTTGACCGAGGCCGTGCATGGCAAGAACCTCCCGCCGGGAGTGCTGGTCGATCGGCGCGGACCTAATTCCGGGCCACGTCGTCGGGCAACGGATCCATGGCCGCGTCGTCGGGCATACGATCTGCCCTATGTACCAGTTGATCAAGGGCAGGGGGGTAACCAATCGAGCGGTGATCAGGCGTAAGCGCTTTGAAACTTCCTCGCCCGTTCAAGCCTGTCGAAGATCAAGATCGCCTATCTCGTTGCCGAGCGATTCGAACTGAGCTTAAGAACAAGGTTCCGAAGGATCGGTCGCCTGTCTCTTCATTGGGCGCTACGGGGCCGGTTCGTCTCGGCCAAGCTCGATCGTTCAGCCGCTCTTTCCATGGTTTCCCAAGCCCAAGGATCACGTCAGAATAGAGCGTTCCGCGAGCTTTCTGCGCGAAGAACAGGCTGTGTTGGTGATGACAGCACAAGGGCTGCGATAAAGGGCTCGCTCGGGCGCTCCGGAGCTTTCTTTGGGGGGCATGGCGGAAAGGTGGTCGGGGCGGCAGGATTTGAACCTGCGACCCTTCGCTCCCAAAGCGAATGCTCTACCAGGCTGAGCCACGCCCCGACGTTGCGAAATTTTACGATTGGTTCGGAGAGTGGGTCAAGCGCGCTGGATTTGCCGTAGGAAGAGGCTCGCTTGGCGAAAAGCGCGCGCGCGATGACTGATCGTTCGCTTTATCTGCTGGTCCAGCTCGCCAAAAGTTTGTTCGTAGCCATCCGGGATAAATATCGGATCGTATCCGAAACCGTTGCTGCCGCGAGCTTCATGGGCGATTCGGCCTGCGCATACACCGTGAAATAGATAGACCGCGGTGCCCAATGGAGGGGCGATCGCGATAGCGCAGACAAAGCGCGCACGCCTTTGATGGTCGCCGACATCGCGAAGCTCAGCGAGGAGCTTGGCGATGCGCTCTTCGTCAGAAGCCTGTTCACCGGCGTATCGAGCGGAGAGAATGCCGGGGGCTCCACCTAAAGCCTCAACCTCTAAGCCCGAATCGTCGGCCAGCGCCCACGATCCAGTCGCGAGCGCATAGCGTCGCGCTTTGAGCGCAGCGTTTTCGGCAAAGGTCTGGCCCGTCTCGGCGATGAGCGGGAGCGATGGAAATTCAGCCAGCGTCGATATACGCCACGCCGTTTCTTTGAGGAACTCGGAGAATTCGCGTGCCTTCCCGGCATTGCGTGTGCCGATAAGTAAAGTGGTCGGGTGATTCATCATCATCTCGCTTGGAAACCCCGTGAATGGGCGATCTATCGCGCGCCGAGCGTGGTGGATACAAAGTTTGCTTCATCTAACGCGGTTATGCAAAGCGCCAGGACGGAAGCGGCCAATCGCGAAGGGATCGGTCGAGCGATATTCGGCGCAAAAAAAGTTTTGCTTGTAGCGACATTTCATGCTTACAATTTCCACCTGGCGCGTTTAAAGCGCGGCTGGGAGTGAGCATGAGTCGAGGCCCCAAACTGACCGATGGTTTGACCAAAGAGCGTTTGCGCGAAGATGTCCCCGCTCGCAGATACGGGAAGGAGAATTGGCGAGATCTGAGCTTGTGGTTACGCGGCATCGAGAGCTTCTTCGATCTCGAGATGCATCCTTCGGTCGAAGCTGGCGGGGCGGGTAGATCGGATCTGACGAACGAAACGCGCATACTGCATCAAGCTTTGCAAAAGGCCCTTCATCTGGCCGCCAGTTGTGGTCAGCAACTAGTGAGGATGGGGCGCGAACGCGACGCGCCGCTCGCGGAGAGTCTCAGCGACTTGATCGTCCTCTGTGAGCATGCGCTTGGCGATCGGCCCGTCGGCGTTCGTCACTGGCAGAGTCTGGCCAATCTATTCATGCAGCACGTCTTCTCATCCTCCGCCGCGCGGGATCTGTTCCTCATCGCGCGACAGGCTGAAGAGGATGATCTTCATCCGAAATTGCGCGTCGCTATAGAGCTATGCCCCGAAGCCAGATTGCGCGACGACCTGCGGCACATTTTCGTCGCGCTGACGCGCATGTCTTGGTGGTTGCAACGGATCGAAGCCGAGTTACAGCGGGATCTTCCGCTAAAAGTCACGTTGCCGATTTTCGTGCTGATTCATCGCGAGGCGCGGGAACTCATCTCCTTCATCGAAGGGCGCGCCTTGCGTACGGAAGGATTAGGCGAGCAGATCTTCAATACGCTTGATGCGAGCGCCTATGCGCTGAGCATGGAGCTCAAAAAGGTCTTCGCCCATGAATTGGTCGGCGTCATCGAATCGCGTGAAGCGCCGTTCATCTACGCGCGCATAGAAGACGCGACCGGCTTGCTCACCGATTGCTTTCAGCAGACCATCGTGACCATAGCTCAATTGTTCGATGGCTCGATCAATGGCGCGAGCCTGTTCCCTTCATTCCACACGCGATTGGAGCAGTCCTTGAAGTTGCGCCAGGATCTCTGGAACTTATTGCAGTCGGTGAGAAGTGTAGAGCGCGAGCGGCACCAGCTTTCGATAAATTCGCTCATCGAACGGCTCGAAGAGTTCCGTCGCGGCAGCATGCGCTATCTTATGTACAAAGATTGGGAAAGTTTGGAGAGATTCATCGAAGAGGTTTCAACCGCCCACGGCCTCTCGGAACTGGTGCCTGTGCTGCATCGTTTCTCAGTCTATCTGGAAGCCCTCTTTGGGCAAGTCAATATGCGGCTCGTGTTGGCTGATCACCCGTTTGAATTCGCCAGCTCAGAGGCCCCCTTGGCGAATGCGCGCAGCGGGAAGGACGAAAGTCGCTGAATCGAGATCGCCGGTCATTGTGAGGATTCAAAACGCGCAATATTCGAGCTTTGTAATTCATCATCCGCCGACCCCGGATATTATTTGAGCGATGAGGTCCCCGAGCAGTCCAAAAGCGGAGCGCGTGCGACGCGCGAGGCCATCTTCGACCAACTCCGTTTCCGTTACGGCATATGCGTTTTTAGCGAAGATCCTCTCGGTCGTCGCAGCGTCAAAGGCATCGGACGCGAGCGTTCGAGCTATTCCGCGCGCGCGCTCGTTCTCTAGCGAATAAGTGACCATCATAGGTTGCGCCTTCGTTCGTCCGAGTGGCGAGTTCGCTTCGCGATAAGAAGGCTCATCGGCCAAGGTTCGGGTCGTAGCGCGAGCTTGTAAACAGCGACGCAGATGATCTTCCGGCCCCATAATCAGGTAGTCGTCGATGAAGCAGGCCGCGCGGCGTTTCGGGTCGAGCGGGACGAGCACTTCTACGCCCTCGACCGACACGCGCCGCACCGCGCCTAAGTAACGCCGCACTTCGGAGCGCAGTGCATCCTCATCGCGCGCGCGCGCGATGAGGATGCGCGTGCTATCCTCAGGCGATAGTTGTGCGGTGACTATCTCTGGACCAGCGGCGCGCAGGAAGTCGCGCGGCGATTCGATCCCATAGGGTTGCAGCGCGGCATCGAGAACGCGCCCGGCGAGCGGCGCGATTAAGGGGTCGAGCAATGAGGAGACGGCGCTCTTGACCCCATCCCACGCCGCGTTCGGATCGCGATAGTTGTAACGGGTCATTTGATAGGTGTCCGAAGGCAACATCCTCTCCGCGCTATGGATCGGGTCGTCGGAGGGCGCGAGGGGAGCTTTTAAGCGTGCGGCCAGATCGCCGGGAAGCGCGAACAGGTAACGGTCTTCGACCTTCCCCGCGGCGGTGCGCATGCTCCAGGCCATATCTTGCAATGACTTTTCGGCAAGCTGCGGCAAGATGATGGCGGCCGCGCTCTGCACGCGCGGATTATCGAAAAGTTGCACGGCATAAGCGGTGGTGAGCAATCTCATAAGCTCATCAAGCCCCTGGGGCGAGACGTAGCCGAAAGCGAGAGAGTCTCGTCCTGCGACGCGCTGACGCATCTGCTCCAGACGAGCGTTTTCGCGCAAGCTCGCGCGCTCCCCGCGCTTTACAGCGAGACAGCTTTGGACGGTCGCCTCGTCGTTGCCGATGACGACGAGGCTGCCAGAGATTGCGGCGATGATCTGTCGATCACCTTTGGGCGCGATCCAGAGGATGGTCTCGCCCTCGCCGGTATAGCGTCGCTCGATCCGCGGCGCGCCGTAGACGCGGTGCGCGAGATCGCCGACCAACTCTTCTACAACGCGCCGCGTTCGCCCTTCGTTCGTGTGAGTTTCGACGAGCAGTGCGGTATGCGGCCTGATGTTCAGCGCCTCCCGATCTTTGGATGTTTCCAGGCTGAGGACGACCAGGGCGACTTGTGAACGGGCTAGGACGACATCGCGCGCGCGCCCTAGACCGGTCCAGGCGATCAGCCCCTTCCAGCGCAGGAGATCCTTCAGCGCTGGGAAACCGTTCAGAATAGCGCCCCAAGAGTCGGTATCGGAAAGGCTCGCGATCAACCGCGGGGGATCGTCGATCTCGATGTAGATAAGCGCATCGCTTGGGGCATAAGCCGCCATTTGAACCGGACGCGGCCGATTCCACCACAGCCAGCCTCCGATGGCAGCTAGGATCAGAATCGCGGCGATGGCTAACCGTCTGCGTGACCGCATGAACTAAGCATCCTAACTGTAGCGGCTTCGAAGGGCAAGGAGGCGAACGGACGCGCCCGGAGATTCAGCGCGGGGCGCGAGGCTCATAAATGTTCAAAATAACAAAATATTGATTGACAAGTTTTAACTTGATGGGTATAGTTGAGTGCGTTTGAGCGAGGGGGCGTGGCCTCTCCGCTCTTCATGTGGCGCATAACGCGAGCGCCGCCCGAGAAGCTTGGACGATAAAGGCACACCTCGCGCGAGCGGGGGTCGCAAAGCCGACGGGAGTCAAAACGGTTTTGACTTGGCCGGGTTGCCGAAACGAGAAAGTGGTGGTGCGCGAAGCCCTGCTTTCGATCTCTGGACCTTGCCCCATCTTACTTCCCACACGACACAGCGCGCCTCCACGTAAGACAGGCATCACCGAGGGCTTTTCGAGTCAATCGGTCCACGATCATTTTGAGTGAGCTGGTGGAAGCGCGAGGATGAAACCGCAAAGATCCGTTAGAGCGCGTCGAGCCTCCAGGATTCGGCGCGTGCGCGCGCGTCTTAGGCGTCTACGGCGTGCGGTCAAGCTTTCGAGGAGCAGATAGGTCTATGTTCAGTTTCAAGAGGAGCATATCGCGCAAAGGATTGGTCGGTTTGGATATCGGTTCGAGCGCGATCAAAGCGGTCGAGCTACAGGGGCGCGCCAATCAGTTGAGCCTTGTCAATTTGGGATATGAGCCGCTTCAGCCTGACACGGTCGTTGACGGTCAGATCATGGAGTTGAACGCCGTCTCACAGACCATCGCCAAGCTCTTCGCTGTCAACCACATCAAAACGGACCGGGTGGTTGCGGGCGTGAGCGGCAGTTCGGTGATCGTCAAGAACATCGTCGTGCCGAAGATGACCGAAGAGGAGCTCGAAGAATCGATCGACTGGCATGCCGAAGAACACATCCCTTTCGACATCAACGACGTCAGCCTCGATTACCAAGTGGTCGGCGCAGGGGCGGACTCGCTCTTCGTGCTGATGGCGGCATGCAAGCGCGATTACGTCACAAATCGGCGGCAAGCGATCCAGCTTGCGGGCAAGCAGCCGGTCATCATCGATGTCGATGCGTTCGCGTTGCAGAACTGCTACGAGTTCAACTATCTGCCTGGTCCGGATCAGACGGTCGCGTTGCTCAACATCGGAGCTTCGACCATGAACATACAGATCGTGCGTGGCACGCGCAGCGTCTTCACGCGCGACGTCGGGCTCGGCGGCAATCAGTATACGGCGATGTTACAGCGCGATCTGGGTTTGACCTACGATCAAGCTGAATCGATCAAGCGGGGCAGTCCGCCGCCGGATGGCGTTGATGAGAAGCAGGTGCAGGGCGTGTTCGAACACGTTTCCGACACGCTCGCGCTCGAGGTTCAGAAGACTTTCGATTTCTATCGCGCGACGGCTGATGAGGGCGCATCTGTCGTGCAGAAGATCCTGCTGGCGGGCGGCGGTTCGAAGCTGAGCGGTTTGCGGGAGCATTTGGCGAATCGTTTCGGCATCCCCGTTGAGCCGTTCGATCCGTTCCGGCGCATCAAGTTCGACGCGCGACGCTTCGATCCCGATTACATGCGCGAACTCGTCCCCGAGATGGTCGTCGCCGTCGGTCTGGCGTTGCGTGGAGTGGAGGTTTGAGATGATCAGGATCAACCTTTTGAATTCGGTCACCGATCGACCGCGGGGCGTTCAAGCCATCGAAACGCGGGTGGCGCAGGGGCCGACGCAAACCTACTTGATGTTGATCGTCATCGGCGCGCTCCTGCTTTTGGGCATGGGGTTCGATCTCATGAGCGCGCGCGCGCGCCGTGCCGATGCGCAAGCTGAACTCGATCGTCAACGGCAGATCGCCGCTCAGATGGCGAGCATCAAGAAAGAGCAGGCCGAACTCGAAAAGAAGATCAAGGAGATCGAGGCGCGCATCGAAGCGATCCGGAAATTGCGCGCTTCGCAGCAGGGGCCGGTCGCCGTGCTTTCGGCCATCAACGAGCGATTGCCGCTTATGGGGGCGTTCCGTCTCGATTCGATCGAGCAGAAGGGCAGCGAACTCGTCATCCGGGGCGATTCGCCAAGCGAAGCTGCCGTCACGCAGTTCGGGCGCAGCCTCGAATTTTCGGGCGGGCTGTTTAGCAATGTGAACATCGAGACGCAGCGTAAGGCTCTGGAAGTGCCGGCCTCGACGAACGGCGCCGGAAAGGTGGTCCAGAAGCCTGAGACCGTCACCTTCACCATCAAGTGTCAGTACACTCCACCGCAAGCTCCGACGGCGAATTCGGCTAACAACCAGAGCGCTGCCGGGCAGATCGCGCAGAAGTGAGGGGAGGGAGCGATGGGCAGATTCAAGAAGATCCTCTGTGTGCCTTGGTATAAGCAGCTTGTCATCTTCAGCCTTGTCGCATTGCTCATCTATGGTGCGTTCCGCTACTTCGTCACGCAGAGCACGTGGGACGAGGCGGAGAATTTGCGCGCGCAGGCCGAGCAGTTGCGACGCGAGAACGCTTTAGCGCAGATCGCTTCGCAACGCATCAACGAATTCCGCGCCGCTTATGCGCGCGCCGAGGCCGATTACGCCGATCTGAAGGCGTTGCTGCCCGAGCAGCGGGAATTGACCAATGTGTTGGATGGGTTGTTGCGAAACGCGCGCGGGCGTTTGATCGTGCGCCGGTTCACGCCGAAAGATGACATCAATCAAGATTTCTATTCGGGCAAACCGATCGAAGTCGAGGTTTCGGGCAGTTACAACAACCTCGGCAATTTCTTCGCCGATATGGCGACCTATCATCGAATCGTTTCGATCACGGACTTCCGCATCATGTCTGCCCCTGAGCAGGCGAGCGGACGGACGATCGATGCGCAGTTCTTGTTGACGGCTTACTATGTCTCCCCCGAGCGTTTGCAGCAAGCCGTCTCCATTCAGAAACAACCGAATCAAACGCCGCCCGCCGCCGCGGGAGCGCGTTAACGGAGGGATGAAGTGATGGGCGATCGGCTCAAGTTTTCTCCGTTCGTGTTGGCGATCTCTCTTGGATTCGCCTGCCTCGCATCGGCACAGCAGGCCAGTTCGGTCTATCGTCCCACCTCGCGCGATCCGTTCGTCAAATACAAACCGCGCACCGTCGAAGGTCTGATCAAGCGCGCCCCGACCGTCGTCGAACCGCCTGCGTTGCAGGAGCGCATCGAACAGTACAAGGCGCGCAAACTTGCGGCGATGCAACAGCAGCAGCCGGCGCCGAAACCGACCTCCGCCTTTCTGCTCAGCGAGCTTCAGGTGATCGGCATCTTCCGCACTCCGCGCGGTTATGCGGCGATGGTCGAAGCGACGCCCATCAAGCTCTCTTACGTCGTCTACCCCGGAGAGCTCTTCTTCGATGGGCAGCTGGTCGCGGTCGAAGAGAACCGTTTGATCTTCAGGCGCGAGAAGCGCTGGAGCGATGGCCGGCGCGAATGGGTGGTCGAGATGAAACCCTTGCGTCAACCCGATGCGGTCACAGAGGCTTTAACGGCAAGCAAGGCTCAGGCCGAAAAAGAACCGGTCAAGAGCGATGAGGGGAAGGAAGAGAAGAAGTCGCCTTCGAGATAGCTGACGAATAAACCTCGTTGTTTTTCCACGCACAGCACTTCGGTCGAATCGATCCGCGCATCGTGCGGCGCGCGCTCAAAGATGGATCGCGCGATTCAAACGGGCGTGAGCGCGCGGCGGGTCGTTCGACACGTCGTTGAAGGATGAGACAGATGAACGAGAACAGAACGCAACTTTCGAGTCTGACGCCAAAAGGTCCGCTCGTCCTTTTGCTGATCTATGCGCTTATCGTCTCCAATGGCGCGCTCTACGCTCAAGTGCGAGTCGAACGCGGCGCGTCGCAAAGCGCGACGCCGCAGACGCAAGGGCAGCGTTATGGGCAGCCCGGCTTCGTCGGCGAACCGATCAACCTGAACGTCGTCAATGCCGATATCCGCGATATTTTGAACTACATCACCGAGCAGTACGGCGTTAACTTCGTCATCGACAAATCAGTCGGCGCGGTACCCGTGACGGTCAATGTCACCGACGTTCCGTGGAACATCGCGCTCGATGCCATCTTGCGCGCCAATCGGTTGGGGATCGAGATCAACGGCAACATCCTGCGCGTCGCCACGCAAGAGACGCTCGCGGCAGAAGCCGCGACGCAGGAGAAGATACGCGAGGCGCAGTTGGACGCCGCTCCGCTCGTCACTGAATTCATCCGGTTGAACTATGCGCGCGCCGTCGGCACGCTCGGCCAAGCGGCGGGGGCGGCTGGCGGTTTCGTCGGAGGCAGCGTTTCCGGCCCATCCTTTAGCGGCGCCGGCGGGGCCGATCAGGGCATCCTGCCGATCATCCAACGCCGTTTGTCGCGCCGTGGCAGCATCGAGGTCGATGGGCGCAGCAATACGTTGATCGTCACCGACGTCAAAGAGAACATCGAGGCGATTCGCCAGTTGGTCTCATTGCTGGACCAGCCCGAGCCGCAGGTCGAAATCGAAGTGCGGATCGTGATCGCGAGCCGGAACTTCAGCCGCGACTTGGGCGTGCAATTGGCGGCTGTCGCTCTTAACAACAGCCGCGGTGCGGGAGGATCGTTTAGCACTTTGCCCGCCCCGCAAAGCAGCCAAGGCGGACAGACGGGGAACCAGGCGCAGCTCAATCGGTTCGGCATCCCGAGCGGCATCGGACCTCAGCCCGCCAACTCGCTCGGCGCGCTCGGCGCCAGCACCGTCATCGGGTTGACCACAGGGGCGATCGGGACGGCGCAGATCACGGCGCTGCTTACCGCTGCCGAGCAGAAGGGACAGGCGAAGATCGTCGCGACGCCGCGTGTTACGACGCTCAACAACCGACCGGCCCAGATCGAAAGCGGTTCGCAGATCCCAGTCGTCACGCCGCAAGGCGGCGCAGCCATCGGCGGCGCGCTCGTCTTCACGACGACCTTCGTCTCCGTCCCGCTGCGTCTATCCGTCACGCCGCAGATCACCGACGCGGGAACGGTCGTCTTGCGCATCGTCGCCGAAAAGAACAGCGTCAACTTGACGTTCACGAACGCCACGGGGACGCCCGGCATAGATACGCAGCGGATGCAGACGGAAGTGCTCGTGCCTGATGGCGGGACGACCGTCGTCGGCGGCGTGCTCGATGATACGGAGACCGAAAACCAGTCGCGCACGCCGGGGCTTTCGAGCATCCCCGTGCTCGGCAATCTCTTCAAGCGGCGCGCGACGACGCGCACGACGAACGAGATCCTCTTCTTCATCACGCCGCGCATCTATCGGCCGGACTATCAGGGGCGCCCGATGGCCGTGCAACCTGCGACTGGCACTCGTTCGGTGACGATCCCGCAACCGGTGCCGCTCGGCAATCCGCCGACCAATACGCCGGTTCCGACGGCACAGCCGAGCCTGCCGACGCCGGGCGTGCCGCAATTGGTGTTGCCTGTGCCGACTGGACCAGTCGAAGCGCAACCGACGGCCCGTCCCGAGTCGAGCACATCGCCGCGGCCATAGCTCGTGACCGAGGGAGACTTTGATGAAGATTCAAGGTCTCCCTCATCGATTCCGTTGATTGGGGGAAGACGATGTTCAAAGAGAAACTGAGCGAGATCATCGAGCGAACGGATGGCGCGCTCGCCGCCGTCATCATGGGGACGGATGGGATAGAAGTCGAAAAAGTCCTGCGCCCCGAAGGGCGGGAGCTCAATCTCGATGTCGCCGCTGCAACCTTCACCTCGCTTGTGCGTAGCGCACAGGTGATCGGTCGTGAGATCAACTTGGGCCAGGAGCGAGAACTGCTCGTCGCCTTCGATCATGTGACGATCTGCGCGCGTTTGCTCAGTCGCGATTACTTCGTGATGCTCGCCGTCGCGCCCGATGGCAATCTCGGTCGCGGTCGTTTCGAGCTGCGCAAAGCGGAACTCGAATTGGCTCACGAGTTCGCTCTCTGAGAAATCGGCACCATCCCCTCCTCCTTCGGACCGGGGCCTCACTCGCATGATGAGCGCCCCGGTTCTCATTAGGACAGGGTTCTGCGCTGAAAGGCCTGTGCTTGTAGAGCCAGCCATCAGATCTCGGGGCGAGAATTGAAGTGGGAAGCGCTTGGCATCGATTGTTACATTCGGTGACATCGTGAACGCTTCGCCGTCACCGAAGATCCTTCTGGACTATGGAAATTTGTGGCGAAGCGAAGCGATGGGGCCTTTGGGGGCGATAGGGCGATGAGTGGAACATTACTTGCTTAAGCTTCAAGGGCGCGCTGCAACGGAAGCGCTCATGAGTCTTTAAGGAGCCTGTCGCAAAAGTGCTGGGAACCAAGACGGATCGATCGCAGGAAGGTTTGTCGGTTGTAGAGCTTTTGGTCGTCATCGCAGTCATAGCGATCATCGGCTCGATAGCTTTGCCACAAATCATCTCCGCCCGCAGGATACTACGCTTTGGCGGCGTGACGCGCGAGGTGCTCACGCAACTTCGTTACGCGCGCCAGCAAGCGATGTCCACACGGCTAGCGCATACTTTCCGTTACGATGATGCAAAAAAGCAGATAGTCATCATCAATAATGGCGAGACCGGTGTCGGGAACAGTCAGCCAGATCAGATAGTACGCACCGTGTCATTAGCTGGCGCTGGATTAGATGCTTTTGAGATCGTGTACGGCGCTTTGCCGGGGGCGCCAACCTCCCTGGATGACGGGACGACTCTAACGCCTCTTACGAACAATCAAGTGAACATCATCTTTCAACCCGATGGATCGGTCCTCAACTCTTCGCAAATCCCTGTAAACTACGCGCTCTTCTTCTATGGCCAGAGTTATCCGAAGGAGACCGCCGTGGCCATCTCCGTATTGGGTGCTGCTGGGCGAGTCAAGGTGTGGAGGTATGACCGCAATGCGAACAAGTATGCGGAATGAGCGTCGCGGGTCGGGCGAAGCTGGATTCACGTTGGTTGAGATCGTCGTGGCGATGACGGTTCTGCTAATCGGATTGATCGGCGTCGCAGCAGCCATCACATATGCGCTAGCGGCCAATAACATGAGCCGCAATGTGACGACCGGCAAGTTGATGGTCACATCGATGCTCGAACAGGTCGAAACTTTGCGCAATACGCAGCAGTTGACCTTCGGTCAGATCGCTAACATAGGTCAAGTCGATAGCACAGGCGCGACCCGCCCCTTCGCCGGTTTCCCGAATGATTTCCGCCCCGTCTCGACCAATCCAGGGCCGGACGGCATATTCGGCACCGCGGATGATCCGACCGATCAAGCGAACGTCATCCCAAACTATTTCCGGCGCATCGTCATCACTCAGCTCAGTCCGAATCTGAAGAGGATTCAAGTGACGCTTCGTTTCCCGGGGAATAACGGACAGATTCAGGAGCTTACTGGAATCAGCTATCTGAACAACGACGCGCGCAGCAATTACCGTAGATGAGCTCGCGACCGACCTCTGGACCCATATCGCAAGCGAGGTGAGAGGGAAGATGAAAAAGATTGGCGAAGAATCAGGTTTTTCGATCATCGAGTTGATGGTCGCGATGGCCGTGATGCTCATCATCATGGTTCCGATCTTCACCCTGTCAAGGGACGCTTTGCGCACGAGCGCGACCGCGTTCGAGTTGGCTGATGCCCAGCAGAACATGCGCACGGCGCAAGAGTACATCAACCGCGATCTGATCGTCGCCGGCGATGGTTTAAGATCGGTCGGCAATATCATGCTGCCGGTAGCGTTCGTCCAGAAGTATCTCGTGCGCGCGCCACAGACCGGTGGAAGCAGTCTTGCCGCTCTTTCAATCATTACGCCTGACGATGATGGGTCGTCTACGAGCACGCCTCCTGGCGTTCTGCCCGGCACGGATCGAATCACGATCCTTTCGATCGATCCGAGTTTCACGCCGATCTCGCTCCCCTCAGGGGCGATCGTCCCAGCCGGTGCCAATGTGAGCGTCACGACTGCAGATGTCAGTCGCTTCCAAGTCGGCGAAATCTATTTCATCACCTCGCAGTATGGTGCGACGTTCGGCGCGATCACGAATATTTCGAGTCCAAGCAGCCAGCCTAACCTCATCTTCTCTAATAGCGATCCATATCAACTGAATGATCCGGGGAATAACGGCGCGATCGCCCAAGTAGCATATGGGCCGAGCGGTCCGGGCAAAGGCAATAAATCGGTCCCAGCGACGCTCATGCGCGTGCGGATCATCAATTATTTTGTGAACGATAAAGGGCAGTTGATTCGCCGGGTCTTCGGCGTGCCGCGACCCGTGGCGACCGATAGCGGCTTCGGCTATGCCGATAGCGTAATCGCAGAGAACGTCACGAACCTGCAATTCCGGTATCAGCTCAATAAGACGGATAACAGTGGGAACTTGCTTCCACCCAGTTCTCAAGTCGCTGTTTCCGATCAACCCTCTATCCGGCAGATCGAGGTTACCGTGAGAACGCGCACGCAACGCGCGGTCCAAGTGAATAACGGCATGCGTCCAGAACTGAGCGCAACGACTTGGACCAGCGTGCGCAATATGCAATTCCGGCAGGCTTTACAGCCATAGAAGAGCGATCGTGGAGGGATGGGATTTATGAGAAGCGCTGATCAACATGCTGAGCTAAGGAGGACGGATGCGGAGCGCGGCGCGGCGCTCGTCACAGCGCTCATCATCCTCGCGTTGTTGGCCGCTATATCCGTTTCCGTGTTAGCCGTCGTTTCGAGTGAGGCGAATATCGCTGGCAGCGATCTGCAGCGCACTCAAACCTTCTATGCCGCGGCGGCTGGAATAGAGAAGATGACGAGCGATTTTAGCGAGCTATTTCAACGGACTTTGCATCCGACGGCGCAGGATCTCAATCAAATAGCCTCTTCCCCTCCGTCGGAACTGATCTCTGAGGGTTTCTCCTTCCAGCAGCAGCTTGCGCGCGATGACGATACCTTGCAAAAGATGCGCCAATCACAAGGCATAACTGATAATAGCTTCCCTCGTGTGCAAATACCCAATGGAGCGTTCGCCGGATTATATGCGACTGTCGAACCCTACAAGTTAGTCACGACGGCGACTATGGTTCGAACTGGAGTGCAAGTCAGACTGGAGCGGGAGATGAACAACTATTTGATCCCGCTCTTTCAATTCGGCATGTTTAGCGACGGCGATTTGGAATTGCATCCAGGGCCGCCTTTTTACTTCAACGGTCGCGTTCACGCTAACGGTAACATCTACTTGACCGGTGATGTGACTTTCCTTTCAAAGGTGACGACGGCCAATGAAATTGTGCGTGATGTTCTGCGAAATGGCAATCTGTTTCAGAACAGCGGGAACGTTAGATGGCAAATCGGCTCTTATACAGTACAGTTAACAATGGGAAGCGTAATAAACGGCCCAAATCTGCCCGGCGCGCAGCCCGGAGGGCGTGGTTATTTCCCCGATTCGCCAAACGGCACCCCTAATACCAGTTGGGAGACGGTGTCCGTTGCTCCGGCGGATGGAAGTGCAAATAAATTGGGAGGGCAACTTCTGACCCGCACGACCGGGGCAGCGCCGCTCTACCTCCCGTTGCAACTTGGCAACAATCCAACGCGCGAGATCATCAAGCGGCGTCTCCCGACAGATGATGATATCTTGAGCCAGTCGCGTTATCACACTAAAGCTGTGGTTCGTATCCTCATCGATGATGAGAACTCCGATACGACCGGCGACGCTGCAGCCATCCCGCCGGGGAAGGGAGTGAAGCTATCGAGCTTTGATCCGATCCCTCTCGATGGCGGGCGGGCTCTTGCGCGCGTTAATGATGATGGGACGTATAACTCGACCGATTTAGCGAAATGCGTGCAGCAGGGCGCGAGCGGTAAGTGCGCTGATACGGTGCGCGGTGTAAAAGGTAGCTCTGTGCCCCCGAACGGTCCGAGCGGCAATAAGACGACGATCCCCCCAGGCGCAGGACTTTCGGGGCGCATCCTTATCGAGATAGTCAAGCCAGATGGAACCACTTTGGACGTCACCAGAGAGATCCTTTCGCTCGGCATGACTGAAGGTGAGCCTAACGGAATAGTCTACTTGCAACGTCCGTTATGGGCGGCTTTCATCCAAGGCAGCCGCGATCGGGATGGAAGAAGGGTTAGCTTGGTTGATTTGTTGAGCCGAACCCGCTGGGCCGCCGATGGTGAACTCAAACCCAACGGGAGCGTTGATATCCCGACGACGCTCGTCGGATTGACGGCGGTCCTCGATAGCAACTACGGCTATCTGAAAACATCCTCGACTTTAAGCGATGGCAACCCAGCGAATTTGGATGATGATGACCCAACAGACCCGAACGTTTCAAACAGCTCGAAACCGCCGATCAGGCTTGATTCGCCCTGTCAGGGAGCGAACTCGCCGTGCTGGAACACGATCGTGCCGATCCAAGTTTATAACGTTCGCGAGGGTTGGTTGAACACTGGGTTTAATAAATACACGGTGTACGAACGCGGTGTGACGAGCGTCGTCGAAATAAACATGCGTAATCTCGCCCGTTGGTTGGATGGCGTGTATGACACAAATCTTCTGCGCGGCACGAACGCTGTCAGCACCAACGTCAACGACACTGATGGTTATGTCATTTACGTCTCAGACCGGCGCGGCGATAAAGTCAGAACCGAGATACTGCCATCGGGAGCGACATTGACGATGACGAACGGCATCGCGGATAACGAAGATATCTACGGGCCGAATAACGCGCTCGATCCGGGCGAAGACGTGATCGACGCCGGATTCGATGCGAGCGGGCAACCAAAGAAGGGGACTTTGCAGAAGGATACTAGCGAACTGCCAGATCCGACCGGGCCGGGAGTGAATACTTGGAGCGTAGCGAGCAACGCGGATCTTCTCACTCGGTTTACACGTGCGCGGACTGTGGAAGGTTATGGTTTTAGCGTCAGATTCTTCCGTCGCGCCGTGCGCCTCTTCAATGGTGAGGATCTCGTAGTTACAGGGAGTCCCGGCAAGCTTTCGTCAACCAAAGGTATCTCAGTCGCCTCTGAAAACTTGGTATACGTCTGGGGTAACTACAACACGATCGGCATTAACTGCCAGCCAGCGAATGGCGCGACGTTGAACGACCCGACGCAACCTTGCTACTACGGCGGAGATCAAGTGCCAGCTTCGATAGTTTGTGATGCGATCTTCCCCTTATCCAAGACCTGGTTCGATGCTTCGAGCGCGCTTTTCCCCGAAGGAGGCAGCAAGAGGCCAGCCGATGCTAATCTGCCTTCCGTCGCCGATTCTACATCCGTGCGCGCTGGTATCATCGCCGGCAATAACCTCTCGGCGCTTGCTGGGCAACCGGATGCAGGCAATGGCAATGAATCACGCCTGTGCGGCGGGATGCATAACTTCCCACGTTTCTTAGAAGATTGGTCCAACGTTAGATGGAACTTCGTCGGATCGTTGATCCCGCTTTATCGTTCAACTCAGGCCCTCGCTCCCTATCGCGCCGATTCGACTATTTACTCGGCGCCGATCCGTAATTGGGCTTTCGACACGACCTTCAATGATCCGAACCGTTTACCGCCCGGCACCCCTTCGTTTCAGTTCATCCAGCCGACCGGGTTCAGGCAGGTGATCTCCGGTTAGGATGACTTCGCTAGTGAGGGCGTGATAAGGAGTTCCTTATCACGCCCTCATTTTTTTTGTCGCCTAGCGAACGATGAGGTGAGTTCCGTCATGGAAGTTAAAGTCTTTGTAACCATATCGGATTCATAATCGCCTTTTGAGCGCGGTGACGTGAGGTTCGGGCGCGGCTCGTGTCGCGCGGGATCGAGTGGCAACTTGTGCGTTGCGGCCTTCGTCTAACATTTCGCATGACGCTCGCCTCGGGTGCGACCGCCGAGTAAATTTTTGACACGGGCTGCGGAAGTCGCATAATATCAACTGTTCAAGATTGGCTCGCCCGGCGCGACGAGCGATATTTTCGAAGAGATTTATGAATGGGCGCGTTTTAGTTTTGAACGCTTCTTACGAGCCGATCAACGTTTGCACTGAACGGCGCGCGATCGTGATGATCTTCAAAGGTGTGGCGCGCGTCGAAGAATACAATGGGCATGTGATCAGATCGGCTCGGATGGAGATACGCGCGCCTTCGGTCATCCGTTTGACCGATTACATTCATATCCCGTACAAGAATCGAACGCTCTCGCGCAAGAACATACTCTTACGCGATCACTCGACGTGCCAATACTGCGGGCAGCAGTTTCCTCCATCGGAGTTGACGCTCGATCATGTGATCCCGCGTTCGCGAGGCGGCGAATCGACATGGGATAACTTGGTCGCTTGTTGTAGGCGCTGCAACCATCGCAAGGGAAACCGCACGCCTGAAGAGGCTGGGATGAAATTGATCCGTCCGCCGCGCGGTTTCTCGCCCCATGTCAGTCGGCAGATCATGCGTTACTTGGGGCGGGCTGATGAGACGTGGCGTAAATATCTCTTCTATGAATCCGATGTTCAGGGGTGAACGGCTGGGTTTCGAAAGTTTGAGCGGGGAGAGAAGGAAATGTATCAAATGGCGCTCGGTTATCAAGAGCTTCTCCTGATCCTCTTCATCTTGTTGTTGCTCTTCGGAAGCTCGCGCTTGCCAGAGCTAGCTAGAGGATTAGGAAAAAGCATCCGTGAGTTCAAACGCGGCGTTTCTGAGGGAGAGGCGGCGGGCAGCGAAAATGAGCCTGTGCGCCGCGAGGCTTTGCGTGCGCCGGATGGTGAGCGTCTCGAGGACGCGCGTTCGACAGCGAGCAGGGCCGAGAAAGCGCGCTGAGCTTTGGGCAATTCGGATTAGCGCCGGGCGCTTCCGCTAAGGGCGCTCGGCGCTTTGCTTTACTCAGATGAAAGGTTCTTGACGTTTCAAGCGAAAGAGCGCAGGTGAAAAGCATGGCGAAGGGGGAGACGATCTACGTTTGCCAAAACTGTGGCTATCGAGCGCGCAAGTGGTTGGGGAAGTGTCCAGATTGCGGCGAGTGGAATTCGCTGGTTGAGGAACGCGCACCGGTTGTTCTTAAAGGGCGTGTCGCCAGCGCGGCGCGGCGGTCTCAACCGATCGCCTATGGCGAGGTCGAATCGCAGGATGAAGCGCGCATCTCTTCGGGCATAACCGAGTTCGACCGCGTCCTCGGCGGCGGCATCGTTCCCGGAAGTCTGGTGCTCATCGGCGGCGATCCGGGCATCGGCAAATCCACTTTGCTCGCGCAAGTCGCGGACCATCTGAGCGCGCAAGGGCTAGTTGTGCTTTATGTGTCGGGCGAAGAGTCTGAGCGCCAGATCAAAATGCGCGGCGAGCGGCTCGGCTTGGAAGCGAAGAATTTATATCTCTTGCCGGAAACAAATCTCGAAAGCATCATCGAGGAAGTTGAACGTATGGCACCCGGCGCGGTCATCGTCGATTCGATTCAGACAGTCTTCTCATCGAATCTCGAATCCGCTCCGGGCTCGGTTTCGCAAGTGCGTGAGGCGGCGAGCCGGCTTCTGATGCTCGCCAAAAGCCTTACGATCCCCATCTTCTTGATCGGACATGTGACTAAGGAAGGAGCTATCGCCGGCCCGAAGGCTTTAGAGCACATCGTCGATACGGTGCTCTATTTCGAAGGCGAGCGTCATCATCACCACCGCATCATCCGCGCGGCGAAGAACCGTTTCGGGGCGACGAATGAACTCGGCGTCTTCGAGATGACGGGGCGTGGACTCGTTCCCGTCTCAAATCCTTCCGAGCTCTTCTTGCAAGAGCGCCCGCTCGGAGCCGCCGGATCAGTGGTCACCGCTTGTATGGAAGGCACGCGCCCGGTCTTGGTCGAAATTCAAGCGTTGGTCTCCGGATCGAAATATGGCGCCGGGCGGCGCGTAACTCAAGGCATCGAATTCAATCGCGTCGCCTTGCTGATCGCCATGTTGGAAAAGCGCGTGGGCTTCCAATTGATCGGCGATGATGTGTTCGTCAACGTCGCCGGGGGATTGGAAGTAGATGAGCCGGCTGCCGACTTGGGGATCGTCGCCGCCATCGCCTCGAGCTTTCGCAATCTGCCCGTCGATCCGCATACGGTCGTCTTCGGCGAAGTCGGTTTGACTGGCGAGGTTCGCGGCAGCTTGCAAGCTGCCGCGCGCGCGCGCGAAGCGCAAGCGCTCGGATTCAAGCGGATAATCATGCCCGCTTCGAATACTGCTGGATTGCAGAAATTGCTCGGTTTGCGAGTGGTCGGCGTGCGCTCGGTCGAGGAAGCGCTCGATGCGCTCTTTTGAAGACTTTGGTGGAGGCGCCGAGACTCGAACTCGGGTCCAGAAGCGGTCACTTTCGGACTCTACATGCTTAGCCGCTTCTCTTTGGTTCTTTGAAGAACCGATTTCATCGCCATCGGGTAAGTGAAGCGACGAAGACCCCAATGACGACTAGCTCGGATTCTGTTTTCGCCCATGTCCCCCGAACGTTAGGACATAGGCTAGCTCACTTCGGGTGACATCTCATCTCACGGGCGTGAGCGACCCATGAGCGAGACGCTCGCTTGCGCTTAATTAGGCAGCGAGAGCCAATTCTTGCGTATTGGCATTTGTTTTTCCCCATGCTTTTTAACGAGCTGCATGGAGCAAGCCCGGCATGCATCCGAGAAGCGACTTTCGCTCCTGTCGAAACCTGTCGCCCCCGAAAACTTCAGATGCAAATTATAGGTTGCCGGATGCTTCGGGGTCAAGCCGCGCGAGGCGCAGGTTGGGCATCTAAACGCCTTGCGTGCAAGAATTTAGGGCGCAAGATTTGGCGCCCACGATGATCTGTGCGGTATAATCCTTAGAAATTCGCGTGATTGCGGAAAGCCGCCTTTTGAGGTCCATTGATGGTCAAGAGAGTCTCAACGCCTGAGTCCAGAAAGAGGGGCGCTTCGGCACGTCGTTTGTGGCTTCCGGCGCTCTTGCTCCTAGCGCTTGCTGCGGGCGGATTGACTGGGATCGTCATCGCCTATTGGTTGAACTATTCGCGCGCGGCCAGTGAAGTGGCGGCGCTTGCGACCTATCGTCCGAGCGTCGTGACGCGCGTCTATGCCGATGACGGTGAGACCGTGATCGGCGAATTCGCGCTCGAGCGACGGATCCCGATCAAGTATGAAGACATCCCGCCCGTTCTACGCAATGCCATCCTAGCCGTGGAAGATGCGCGTTTCTTCGAACATATAGGGATCGATCCGATCCGCATCCTCGGCGCTCTTTACAAGAACATCACTATGGGCCGACGTGAAGGCGGTTCGACTCTGACGCAGCAACTAGCGCGCAACCTCTTCTTGTCGCGTGAGCAGACTTACCGGCGCAAGTTCAACGAATGGTTGGTCGCTTTGCAGATAGAGCGCTACTACACGAAGAAGCAGATCATGGAGATGTACGTCAACCACATCTTCCTCGGCGCCGGCTCCTATGGCTTCGAAGCGGCGGCGGAGACCTATTTCGGCAAGACGGTGAAAGATCTGACGCTTGAAGAGGCGGCGTTGCTGGCTGGCATCCCAAAAGCGCCGAGCCAATACTCGCCGACGGCCAATCCACGGGCGGCCAAAGAGCGGCGCGATCTCGTCCTGCAGTTGATGGCGGACAACGGTTTCATCTCGCAGGCGGAGGCGGATGCGGCTAAAGCCAAGCCGATCAAACTCGCCGACACGGCCTATTATCCGGCGCAACAGCGCTCGACCCCTTACGATTATCCGGTCGAAGAGATTAGGCAATATTTAGAAGACAAGTACACGACGCGCGTCGCTCAAGGTGGATTGAGCGTCTATTCGACCATCAACGCCGCAGCTCAGAAGAAAGCGTACGAAGCCTTGCGCGCGGGATTGCGCGAATATGATCGCACGCATAGCGGTTGGCGTTCGGCTTACATCCGTGCCGAGATCAACGGCGTACCGGTGACCACGCCGCAGCAGCTTGCAAGCTATAGGCATCCTGATTGGTACGGCAATGACTATCAACCGGGCGAGTACGTCAAAGGTTTGATCATGTCGGTTGACCGCGTGCGCAATGAAGCGACGGTCCGGTTCGGCAGCTACTATGCGACGGTGACAGCCAAGGATATGGGGCGTTCAGGGCGTCAGCCTAAGGATGAATTGCCGGTAGGATATCTTGCCGAGTTCAAGATCAAAGAAGTGGATCACGATAATCATCGACTCAAAGTCGAGCTCTCGCAAATCCCGGCAGTACAGGGCGCGCTCGTCTGCTTGAATGCGAAGAACGGCGAAATCATCGCTATGGTCGGCGGTTACGATTTCACGACGAACAAGTTCAACAATGCGACGCAAGCCTACCGACAGACCGGCTCGGCCTTCAAGCCTTTCATCTACACGGCGGCGATCGAATGGGGATTAACGCCCGATTCGATCATCAGCGGAGCGCCGATCCGCCGTGGCGATTGGCAGCCGCACAACTACGATGGTTCGATCAGCAATCCGGATGTGCCGATGAAGGTCGCGCTCGCCAAATCGCTGAACATCCCGGCTGTGCATCTGCTCGATATGATCGGCATCCAGACGGGCGCGCAGATGGTCCGCCGTTTCGGCATCACCGTGCCGATGGCTCCTTATCTGCCGTCGGCCCTCGGCGCGACCGAGGTGCCGCTCATCCAGATGGTTTCGGCCTACTCGGTCTTCCCGAACAAAGGCGTGCGCGTCGAGCCGCACCTGATCCGCCGCGTGATCGACCGTGATGGTAATGTGCTCGAAGAGTGGCAACGGACCACTTACAAAGTGACGAGCGAATATGTCGCGCTGACCATGGTCCAAATGATGCGCGGGGTCGTCGAATTCGGGACCGCCGTTGCCGCTAGGTCTTTAGGAGTACCGCTAGCTGGCAAGACGGGCACGGTCAACGATCACACCGACGTGTGGTTCATCGGCTATACGCCGACCTACGTGACTGGAGTGTGGATGGGCTATCCTGACCGGAAGAGGTCATTAGGGCGTGACATGACGGGCAGCCGCGGAGCGCTCCCGATCTTCATCGACTTCATGAAGGATTTCTTGAAGGATAAGCCCAAAGAAGATTTCGAAAAGCCGCCCGAAATGCCCGAGGATATACGCCAGCTCTATCTGCAACGTCAGCGCGAGATGGCCGAGGAACGCGCACAACAGGCGGCGCTCAATCTGCCAATGCCCGCGACCAATTCGGAGATCGAACAGATTGTCTTGCCGCCGATCCCGCCCGCAGTTGAAGAGAATCCACACGCGGTGACGCCAGAAAACGGAGCTGTTCAACAACCCTCTCCACGGCGCGTCGAAGAGAGAACGCCGCGCGTAGAACCGTCCGAGATAAGCGCGCCACCCGCAGGCGCAGTGCGCCCGCGGCAAGTCGAACCGGAAAAGAAGAAGGGCAAGAAGGGGGAAGGTGAGCCTTGAGGGGTTGCGCGAGCCGAATCCGTGCGGCGTCGCGTATTGCGCGAGATGGTTCGGAAGATAGATCTTAAGAGGTCGCGTGAGCCGGCTCGATTGAGTCTCCGAGGGCCCTTAATCCGCGCTGAGCTTGGCGCGGCCTCGTCGCGCTCTAGCCTTTGAGCGGTTTCCCGCATCGACCGCAGAATCGAGCCGATGGGTCGCGCTGCGTCGTCCCACATGCTTCGCACGTCAGCTTCGCTCGCAGATCGGCGCCGCATGTGGAACAGAAGTCGGCGCCGCTAATGATCGCCGCGCCGCATGTGCCGCACCGACCGGGCATCGGTGGAATGTAGCCTCCCGCTCGTTGCGCGATGTGCTCTTCGATGATCTTCCACGCATCTTCGGTCAATCTGTACTGCCAATAGGCTCCAAGAGCGGGAAGGGCGAGCAAGGGACCGAGAGAGAGGAGGGCGGCGACGGCCGCGATCGCCGCTTTGTCGAACCATTTTTGCATCCCGATTTCGACGCGCGTGCCGCCGTGTTCAGGTGTGATCTTGATCGTCAGCGCGTAGGAGAGGCCAGTCAGGTCGCGCCATGTGCTCGATTTGCGGGCCTGTAGCACGGTCGTGGCGCCCACCTGCATCGTTTGCGTCTCATACTCCCCTTCATCGAAAAGGCGGCGCAGATCTGTGAGCAATTGCGGGATATCGGCTTCGACTCCCGGATAATACCTCGCTTCCATTTCGCCTAAAAACGACCCCTTCAAACGGGAGATTCGATCCGAGAGATTGTAAGATGAGTTCGGGCAGTTTTGAAAACCCGGCCTGAGATCTCATGAGAGCAGAATCTCGACGTCCGTTCGGCGGTCGCGAACGAGGCTGGTGACTTCAGTCACTGCTTAACAAGCGCGGTTAGATAAGGTATCTTCTGCAGGAAGCTCTCGTGTGGCTGGGCTAACTTGTCCCTCTGGCTTCACGGTGCGATACTCTCAAAGTTTAATTTTAAAATTTTCTCATCGATCTCTGAGGAGGTACTTGATGACGTACGTCGTAACTGAACCTTGCGTCGATTGCAAATACACGGATTGCGCGGCGGTGTGTCCGGTCGAAGCTTTTCATGAGTTACCAGATAGGCTTCTCATCAATCCCAACACCTGCATTGATTGTGACGCTTGTGTGCCCGAATGTCCCGTCGAAGCCATCTATCCAGATGTGAACGTGCCGGATGAGTATCAGGATTGGATCCGCATCAACGCCGAAGAGGCGGAGAAGTATCCGATCATCAGCATGAAAAAGCCGGCCCTGCATGGACCGAACTGCGCCGGACCGGAGGAGTGAGCGCAAGGCGAACTCGCTCGCGAACAAATGAGCTCGGCGCATCATCGCGCCGAGCTCTAAAACTTTCTGTAGATTGACGGGAGACTGAAGGATCAATGTTTGAAGTGGCGCATGTTTGTAAAGACCATGGCGATCCCATGCTCATCGGCGGCGGCGATAACCTCCTCATCGCGCACCGAGCCGCCGGGTTGGATGATAGCTGTGATGCCGTGGCGCGCCGCTTCGTCTACTCCATCGCGGAAAGGGAAGAAAGCGTCGGAGGCGAGAACCGAGCCCTTGAGGGGAAGCCGAGCGCGCTCGGCTCCGATCCGCACGGAATCGACGCGCGACATCTGACCCGCCCCGATCCCTATGGTTTGCCCGCGTCGCGCATAAACGATCGCGTTCGACTTCGTGTGCTTACAGACGGTCCAAGCGAACAGCAGCGCTTCCATCTCTTCTTTCGTCGGCGCGCGTTTGGTGACCGTGCGCAGTTCCTCGTAGTTTAAGAGCGATGTGTCGGGAGTTTGCGCCAGTAGACCGCCTTCGATCGTCCTCAGTTCATAACGCGCGCCGCCCTTCTCCTCTACCTGCGGGATGCGCAAAATGCGTAGATTCTTCTTCGCGCGGAGGACTTCGAGCGCCTCTTCATCATAATCCGGCGCGAGCACCACTTCGGTGAAGATTTCAGTCACAGCGCGCGCCGCCGCTCGATCAACCTCTCGATTGAAAGCGACGATGCCGCCGAAAGCCGAGACGGGATCGGTCTCGAGCGCGCGGCGATAGGCTTCCTCAGCGGTCGCCCCGAGCGCAACGCCAGCCGGGTTGGTATGTTTGATGATGGCGCAGGCGATCTCTGAAAAATCGTTGACCAATCGCCAAGCGGCATCGGCATCGATGTAATTGTTGAAAGACATCTCCTTTCCGGAAAGCAGTTCGGCGCCTGCTACGCCGCACCGTTCGCCCATCGCGTAAAGCGCTGCCGATTGATGCGGATTTTCGCCATAACGCAGATCGCGCAGTTTGCGCAAACTGAGCGCCAGCAGATTGGGGAAAGTCTCTTCCGCCCCTTCTCCGTCCACTTTGGTCGCTAGGTAAGTCGCGATCGCTTGGTCGTAGCGCGAAGTCAGGGTGAAGGCCCGCTGCGCTAGGCCTAAGCGCGTGGCGCGCGAAAGCGCCCCGTCGTTACGTTCGAGTTCTTCGGCGATCTTCGCGTAGAGTTCCGGTGATGTGACGACGGCGACCGACTCCCAATTCTTCGCCGCCGATCGAATCATCGCCGGCCCACCGATGTCTATTTGTTCGATCGCTTCTTCATCGGTCACCGCCGGGCGTGCGATCGTCTGCTCGAATGGATAGAGGTTGATGACGACCATATCGATCAACTCGATCCCGTATCGAGCGAGCGTTTGCAGATGATCTTCGCGCTCGCGCCGTGCGAGCAGCGCCCCATGGATGTGCGGATGAAGCGTTTTAACGCGACCGTCGAGCATCTCCGGAAAGCCGGTGAGCTCGGAGACATCGCGAACCCGCAGCCCAGCTTCGCGCAGCGCGCGTGCCGTCCCGCCGGTGCTGACGAGTTCAATATCTAATCGTTGCAGCGCGCGCGCGAACTCTATGAGTCCGGTCTTATCCGAAACGCTCAACAGCGCGCGGCGGATGCGGCGTAATCCTCGATCGTTCATCATCGCACTCGTTTTCTCCTCGAATTCGGATGGTTCACTCTGCAAATCTTCACTTTGAACCATGCTTCATGTAGCCCGTTCGTAAAGCATAGACGCGCCATCGTTTCGACCGACGCAAGCGCACCTCTATGCGGTGAAAGGATCCATCGGCGTTCTGCTCAGCGGCGTAGTAGCCGAGCATGTATTGACTTTGTAGATCATCGGCGATGGCGCGGAACACTGGCGCTAAATCGAGTTCAGCGTGCGGATCGAGCGCCGTTTGCGCATCGCCCACCATGAAGTATTGACCACCCGTCTGCTCCGCAATCTGCCGAAAGCCTTTGCTCGGCGCACGCGGCGCGAGTCGCCCATCGCGTGGCGTGTAGAGCGGCAAGTGGATGATGTAGATCGAGACCTGGCGGGCGATGGCTTCCGCGATGACATCGCGCGCCGTAGAACGACTGGCGTTATCGAGTCCGTCGCTTATCAGGATGACGATGCGGCGTTCTTTGGGGTCGCCGTTCGCGGCGAAAAGTCGCACCGCGGCTAACGCCGCATCGAAGATCGCGGTTCGTCGGTCGGGCAAGGCGGGGAAAAGGAAGCCGCTGCGCACTTGAGCCGCGTCCGTCGTGAACGTTGTGATCAACTCCGGGCGTTCGCGGAACTGCATGACGGCGACGCGCGAATTGCGGCCAAAGCGTGAAAAGAGCGCTAGCGCGGCTTCGCGTTGATGCGTGATGGAGTCGCGCACGCTGCCCGAAGCATCGAGCGCGAAGACAAATGCCACGCGTTCTGCGCCCGCAGCGAAGTAATCGACGGAAACCGCGCGCCCGTCCTCGTTTATCACGAAATCCTCGCGGGTCAAGCCCGTGACGCGCCGCCCACGCCCGTCGGTGACGACGACCGGTATCGTCACCAGATCGGTGCGAATGCGGATGGTCTCATCCGTTTCAGGGTCTTGTGCGCGTGCCGGAAAGTGGGAAGCGATCAGGAGGATAGGGATCAACGCGCGCCGCGTAAATTCCGCCTGAAACGCCGCACGGGAAGACATAGGTTCGCCGTCTCGCTCACAGCGAAAAGCGCCCTAGAAAGAGGATGCTCAAGATGACGACGACCGTGATGACTATTATTTTGACCAAACTCACGTTGGGCTCCTTAGCTAGCAGCGATCGCGCAGTTAGGTTGGCGAAGCCCAAATTCTATACAATGTATGCGCGGCTTACAAGCCTGTGGCGGATTTTCACGCGGATATGGAACTCAAGGCGACGATCCTTCGCTACGAATCGCTCCCCTCGACCAATACCGAGGCCGCGAATCAAGCTCGGCGCGGCGCGCCTGAAGGGCTCTGCATCGTCGCGCGCGTGCAGACGCGAGGGCGAGGGCGGCAAGGGCGCACGTGGGCATCGCCACCAGGAGCGGGCTTGTACTTCAGCATCGTCCTTCGCCCGCGCATCGAAGCGCGTTGGTGGCCGTTGCTCAGTTTGCTGGGGGCATTGGCTTCGCGCGACGCGCTGCGCGAGGCATGTGCGCTTGTCGCAGATATCAAATGGCCGAACGATCTGCTCGTCGAAGAACGGAAGATCGGCGGCGTCTTGGCGGAAGTGATCGAAACCGAATTGGGACGGGCGTGCATCCTCGGAATTGGACTTAATCTGCGGGATGGCGCGTTGCCTCCGGAGATTCGAGCGACGGCCACCTCGGTCGAGCGTGTGAGCGGAGAAGCGCCCAACACTGAGACGGTCTTGCAAGCGCTCGTGCGCGCGATCGCTGATTGGTATGGCGCGCTGCATGCACCGGCTGGTCCGGAAAGGATATGCCGCGAGTGGGAGGCGAGTTCGAGCTACGCTTTCAACAGGCGCGTTCGTGCTACGGTAGGGAGCGAAACGATCGAGGGCCTCACGCGCGGATTGGAGCTGGATGGCGCGCTGCGCCTTGAGACGGAAGATGGCCGGATCGAACGCATCTATTCGGCTGATATCGTCTCGCTGCGCGGGGTGGCTGGTTGAGAGCAGAAGATGCGTCTCGCGCGCTCATCGCATGAGCGGATCGAAAGGTTCTTGCGCGAGCATTTGCACGATCCAGATCTCGCGCTACCGCCTTTGTGCATTCACACAGGGCCATTGGCTAAGTTGATGACTCGCGCGATGCGGGCCGGAGGGCTGACCCTCGGACGGCACATCTTCATCTCTCCTCAGTTGGTACGCCGTGATGTTGATGGGCGTTGGCTTGTGCCCGGCTGGCTGATCGCGCACGAAGCGATTCACGTCCTGCAGTTTGAACGCATGGGTTGGATCAAGCTGGCTCTCTCTTATGTTTCGACCTACGGACGCGAGTTCATTCGCCGACGAAGTTTTGGCGCCGCGTCACGACGGGCGGCCTACGTTTCCGTCCCGGAAGAGCGAGCCGCATACGCGGCGATGGAGGCTTTTCTGCGATGGCGAGAGGCGGAACGCGCGGAGAGGATAAAGTCGCGCTAACGCGGCGACGTTAGCGCGACGCGAACGGTCACGATTCCCGATCTTCGATCGTAAAACGCACTTTGCCGCGCGCGATCTCCTCAAGGGCGATGCGCGTCGGTTTGTGCCGCTGCGGATCGAGCGGAACGCGCGGGCTGGCTCCGCGCATGATCTGCTTGCTCCGTTCAGCGGCGATCAACACCAGACGATATTTCGAATCTATCTCGGGCGGCATCTTCTCTTGCAGTCTGATGCTCGGATTGATATCGGTCATCAGCTCCGTCGCTTTGGCCATAGTTACAACCTCGTGACTCCCTTACGCTCAAGTCGTCTTCCGTTCGCTGAGCGGGCGCAAAGCCTCTACGCGCCGCTCGCGGGGTTGAGCTGTGAGGCCAACCCAAACTTCAGAATGATACCAATTCGAATTTGCGTTGGGCAAGATGAGAGCGCGGCGCGCTTCGTCCCTTGCCTCGTCAATCGCGTCGCCGCCGAACGCGCCATCAAAAAGCCTCTTGGGCGTTCGGCGGGAAAGTCGCGAGCACGCGCGTGACGATCGCTTCTTGACGCTGTCGGCGCGCGCGCTCGGCGTAGATCACAGCGGCCAGCTGCTGAGCGGCCCGTTCGACATCATCGTTCAAGATGATGTACTCGAATTCGCGATAGCGCTCGACTTCTGAACGCGCGTTGCGCAGGCGAAGTTCGAGATCGGGCAGGGCTTCTGATCCGCGTCTTGTCAAACGTTCGCGTAAGACTTCGAAGGATGGCGGGAGGATGAAGATCGTGACGGCGTCAGATGCGAGGCGTCGGACGTTGGCCGCGCCTTGCACGTCGATTTCGAGGATAACGTCCAGTCCGGCCCGTTGAGCGCGCTCGACTTCGCTCCATGCCGTGCCGTAGTAGTTGCCGTGGACCAAGGCCCATTCGAGGAAGCCTCCGGAGTCGCGCATTCGCTCGAACTCCTCGCGCGAGACGAAGTGGTAATCGCGCCCCTCGACTTCGCCTGGGCGCGGTTGGCGCGTCGTCCAAGAGACCGAATAGCTCAACCCGGGCACGGTCCGACGCACTCGTTGAATCAACGTCCCTTTGCCGCCGCCCGAAGGTGAGCTGACGACGATGAGCATGCCCCGCCCTTCTCGTTCTCCTGCTATCTCACTCGACATTTTGGACCTGTTCGCGCAGTTTCTCGATCTCAGCTTTGATCGCTAGGCCTGCTTCTTTGATCGTTAGATCCGTCGCCTTCGACAAGATTGTGTTCGCCTCTCGGTTCAACTCTTGGAGCAGGAAGTCGAGTCTTTTGCCGACCTCTCCGCCTTCTGCGAGCAGCGATCTGAATTGACCGAGGTGGCTCTTCAGGCGCGCCACCTCTTCCGTGATGTCGCTGCGTTCGGCGAGATAGGCGACCTCTTGGGCGAGTCGCGCATGATCGAGTTCAATCGCTTCGAAACCGGCGCGCGACAGCAGTTCGTTCACGCGGCGTTGGAGTCGCGCTCGGTAGATCTCGACTTGATCCGCCGCCATATCCTCGATCAGCGGGATGAGTTTGTCGATCTCGTCGAGATGCGCGTTCATCTCGCGCGCCAACGCTTCGCCCTCGCGCGCGCGCATCTGGTCCAGTTCATCGAGCGCTTGCGCAAGCGCTCGTTCGATGACGCGTTGCGCCTCTTCGCTCAGGATGGCGGGCGCCGGTTGAAGCGCGCCCGGCAAACGCGCGAGCACGTTGATATCCGGTTCACCGGCGAGCGAAAACTCCCGCCGAATCTCGTGCATCGCGCGCAAAAAGCCGGCGAGCAACGGGCGATTGATCTCGTATGGTATCTCTCCAGTGCGCTCGATGTTGATCGATGCTTCGACTCGCCCGCGCGCTATGCGCTCGCCGATGAAACGGCGGATGATGGGTTCAGCGCCGGCGACCTCGGCGCTCAGACGCAACTGAATGTCGAGGAAGCGGTTATTGACCGTCTTCAGTTCGACCGCGACGCGAAGCTCTTCGCCGACCGCTTGCCCTCGACCATATCCGGTCATCGATTTCATAAACAGGCTCGACTCTGCTCATTCAAGATGCAGCTTTCGCAAAATCACTGGAGCATCGGGTTCGCGTTGACCGCGCCTTCGATCGCTTGTTCTCTTTCGTCATCGGCGAACTGCAGTTCGTAAAGTCTCCTGTACAATCCGCCGCGCGCAAGCAGTTCCGTATGCGTGCCGGTTTCGACGATGCGCCCGCGTTCCATGACGACGATGAGATCCGCGCGACGGACGGTCGAAAGGCGGTGCGCGATGACGACCGTCGTTCGCCCCTGCATGAGTCTAGCGAGCGCGCGCTGGACCAGACGCTCCGATTCCGTATCGAGCGCTGAAGTCGCTTCATCGAGGATGAGCACGGGGGCATCGGCGAGGACCGCACGCGCGATCGCGATGCGTTGTCTTTGTCCGCCAGAGAGGAAGATGCCGCGCTCTCCGATCACCGTGTCGTAGCCGTGCGGTAACTCCGTGATGAAGTCATGAGCGAAAGCGATGCGCGCCGCCTCCTCGATCTCCTCTTGGGTGGCATCAGGGCGCCCATAAGAGATGTTGTAACGCACGGTGTCGTTGAAAAGCGCCGTTTCCTGTGTGACGAGCGCGATTTGACGACGCAAGCTCTTCAAACGCGCATCGCGCAGATCGATCCCATCCCACAAGACGGCCCCTTCGTCTGGATCGTGAAAACGCGGGATGAGTTTGGTCAAAGTCGATTTGCCGCCGCCCGATTCGCCAACCAGCGCGACGACCGCGCCCGCCGGGATGCGCAGATTGACGTTGCGCAGAATGCTTCGTGAATCGTTGGCGTAACCGAACGAAACGTTGCGAAACTCTATCGCGCGGCGGAGCGGACCGAGTATTACGCCGTCGGGACGTTCCGGCAGTTCCATCCGCTCATCCATCACCTCCCAGACATGGCGCGCCGCAGCCAGCGCCTGCTCCATGCTGTTGTGCAGGCGCGAGAGCTTGCGCATCGGATCGTAGCTCGAGAAGAGAAAAAAGAGGAAAGCGAGGAACTGGGCCGAAGTCATCCGCCCCGTGACGATCTCGCGTTGGCCGATGAACAGGAGGACGACGACCGCGATGATGCCGACGAGTTCAATGGTCGGCGGAGCGAAACCCGCGATACGCGCTGTGCGCAAATTGGCCCGCGCGATCCGTTCTGCGGCACGCTGAAAACGAGCGCGCTCTCGCTCCTCCGCGCAGTAGGCCTTGACGATGTTCTGATTGGCGATCGCTTCATGCGCCGCATCGGATAGCCCTTGCGTGCTTTCGACGTATTCGCGGGCCAATTTGCGAAGCGCGTCACCAAATCGCGTGGTGAGGATCGCGACGATGGGCGCGATGACGAGCGCGCTCAGGGTCAATCGCCATGAGTAGTAGACCGACGCTGCGAGGAAGACGACCAACGTGAACGTTTCGCGCAGCATGTCGCGCAACGTCGTCGTCACGGCCGTCTCGATCGAAGCGGCCGATGAGACGAGGCGCGAGACCAAGTAGTTAGTTCGATGGCGCTCGAAAAAGTCTGCCGATTGACTCAAGATGTGTTCGTAAAGGTCCTGTCGCAAACGTAGCACGGCGCCTTGCCCGACGCGCGCCATCAAATAGGTCGATAGGTATTCGGCGATTCCTTTGGCGATCGTGAAGATGATGAGCAGAACGGCGATCGCGCGCCATGCGGCGAAGCCTGAGGTCGGGATCAAGTGTTGCAGACCGAAGAGCGTCGGCGTCCTTTGCGGAGCATTAGGCTTGAAAGCTTGATCGAAGATCGGCACAATGAGCGCGCCCATGGCGCTTTGCAGCAATCCGACGGCGAGCATCGCGAGCGTCGCAAACGCGAACTGGCTCCAGTAGGGGTGAAGGTAAGCAAGCAATCGCCGTAGGTCGCGCATCGTTCATGTGCCGCGTTCAGTTTGCCTCGTTCCGTTCGGGAAGGTAGCGAAACGGTAAAGGCAAAATGATACTCGGCGGCGTGTTCGAGCGTCAAGGGAAGGCTTCGGGAAGCCCGGTCTCGTAGGCTATCATCTTATCGAGCTGCGTTATAATCCCTGCGATGAGGGGAGCTTTTAAGCGATGAACACGGGTGCGACAGGTGCGGAGAAAGAGAGGACCGCTCGGCGTTTGCTCATCGTCGATGATGATTTGAGCATGCTTCGCCTGTTGGCCGAATATCTGCGGCGCCTCGGCTACGAGGTCACGGAAGAAGAGGATGCGCGCCGCGCTTTCGAACGCGCGTTGCTGGGCCACTTCGATTGTTTCATCTTCGATGTCGCGATGCCGGAGTTGGATGGCATCGAACTGTTGCGGCGCTTGCGCGAACGTGGGATCGATACGCCGGCGCTCTTTCTGACGGCGCATGATGCCGTCGAGAACAAAGTCGCGGGTTTCCACGCGGGGGCGGATGATTATCTCGCTAAGCCGTTCGATCCGCGTGAACTCGAAGTGCGCGTCGAGGCTTTGCTGCGACGCGCTGGGCGCGCGCCGCAGCCCGCAGTCAAAGAGCGCATCGTCATCGGCGATCTGGTCATCGATAAGCGTCGTCATGAAGTGACGCTCGGCGGCGAGCGCGTCGATTTGACGCCCCTGGAATTTCGCATCCTCGAGCGACTGGCGAGCGAGCCCGGTCGCGCTTGGTCGCGCAACGAACTTCTCGACGCCATCTGGAGCACCGATTACGAAGGTTATCAGCGTAACATCGACCCGCACATCAACCGTCTGCGCAAGAAGATCGAAGCCGATCCGAAGAATCCTCGCTACGTTTTGACCGTGCGCGGCGTCGGTTACAAGATGAACGACGCTTTGTAAGCGAAGCGGGGCGAGCGGTTGTGGCGAACGGAAGCGCCATGAGATCGTTTTCCGATGGGCGGATCGCCTTGGAGATCGCGACGCTCGTTTTGCTCTGTCTGGGGGGAACGGCGGCGATCCCGCGACAAGAGGCGGCGCGCGCTGAACGAAAAGCCGCCGTTAAGATCCGTTGGGAAGAGCGGCCCGGCGTTTCGCGCTATCGCTTGCAACTTGCGCGCGATGACGGATTCAAGGATATCGTTTTCGATCGTTTGGTCAGCGGGCACGAGTATGTCGTCGCCGATCTGAGTCCGGGCGCTTACTATTGGCGGGTTGCGCCAGCGGAGTACGAGACTGGGCGATTCTCGGCACCGGCCCTCATCAAAGCGGGCGAGCGTCCCGTCCCGCTCCTGCTATCGCCGATAGGCGGTTGGCGCGCCTTGATCGGTAAAGTTCTTCGCCCGAGCGCCTTATCGCTCGATCCTGAAACGAGCTTGATCGTTGGAACGAACGAGCGCGGGATGACCTATGCGCTTGAGGCGAGCACGGGGGCGGTGCGTTGGATCTCGCGACCGGAAGAGGCGGAATCGCGCGCGGTCCCCGTAGATGCATGGACGCTGCCTCTTCCCTCAACGAAGGGGAAGCGCGTTCTGGTGGCTCAAGGTGATCGAGTGCGCGTTCTCGATGCGGCCACTGGGCGCGAACTTTGGCGGCAGCGCGTCTCCGGCACCATCACCGGAGCGAGCGTCGTTGGCGCCTCGGACGCGAAAGCGCTCGTTGCGACTGCCGGCCCAGCGACGCTCCGCTTGTTCGAAGGCGAGACCGGACGCGAGATTTGGAGCGTGCCGTTGGAAACGGAAGCTATAGGAGCGCCATCGGTCCTATCGAGCGATGAAGGTCTATCGCTCTTCATCGCCCATCTCGACGGGACGATCGAGCGAAGAGACGATAAGGGGAAGAGTCTTAGGGCGATCAAGCTCGCCGTGCCGGCGACGACGCCGCCTGTTTTCGTAGAAGGGAAGTCCGGCCCGCTCATCATTGGAACGGCGCGTGGTTTGGTCGCCCTCGCCCCAGGTGATCTGCGCATCCTGTGGGAGAAGGAGCTTGAAGATGGGCCGCGCGGCGAGATGGCGGTCGAAAATGAAGAACTAGCCTTCGTCACCGCGCGCGGGCGCGTGTCGCTTTTCGATCTGATGAGGCGAGAGATCAAGTGGAGCGCAGATGGAGCGGTGGATGCTCGTGCGGTCACGTTAGTTGATCTCGATGGCGATGGCGCGAACGATCTTTTGGCCCCTGCTGGATCGGCGTTCGCGATGGCTTGGCGCAGACGCGACGGGGTTTGGCTATGGCAGGCCGAAGAGGCATCCGAGGATGTGAGAAGCGAAGCAGGAGGCGAATTGCGCTCGTTGGTGATCGTTAGCGGTGAGCGCGCGCGCTACGCCGTTGGCGGCGATCGCTGGGGCTTGCGCGCGGTGGCACTCCCCACAGCGCAATGATAAAACGGCTAAGGGGATTCGAATGCTCTGGAGAGTGGCGGCGATTCTGCTCATAATTTGGTCGATCGGGTGGATCATTGGTAAAGGCGGCATGTGGCACATCTTCTTGTTGTGCGCGATTGGCGTTGGATTTGTGCAACTCGTTGCCGATTGGCGAACATCGCAGAAGTGACTCGTGCGGCAACAGATGGCGCAGATGTCGCATCAACAGAAAACGAAGCGCATCGCGAGCATCGGGTGCCGGAAGATCAAATCGCTCCGTGTCGAGGAAACATTCAATGAGAAGTGTCAGAACAGCGTTCCCTTTGCTTTTCGGATTGTTCGTCCTGCGTTTGCTGGCCGCGCAGGCGCAGAGCGACATCCCGCGTGAGACGATCGCCATAACCTATCCGCTCGATCGCACGGTGACGGTCAAGTTCCGCGGAACCACACGCCTGCCCCGCTTGAGCGGCGAGGCAAAGGTCAAACGCACGGGACGAAGCGGCACGAGGATCGAAATGAAGATCGAGAATCTGCCGCGCGCTTATGAATTAGGCGGAGCCTATACGACCTATGTGCTCTGGGCCATCTCGCCGGAAGGGCGTACAGACAACCTCGGTGAGATCAAGCGGAGCGGCAGCATCTTCATCGACTCGAAGATCGAGGTGACGACGCCGCTGCAAACCTTCGCTTTGATCGTCACCGCCGAACCGCACTTTCTTGTGCAAACCCCGAGTCGCATGGTCGTGCTGGAGAATCTGCCGCCGCGCGATACGGACGGGACGGAGATAGCCACCGTGCCCGTTCGCTACATCGGCAACACGAGCGACTACTATCGCGAGTTGACCATCCCCGAGGTCGCCGACAGCGATTACACGCAAACGCCGACCTCTCTGCTGGGCGCGCGCCAAGCCGTGAAGCTCGCGCGGTTTGCCGGCGCCGAGCGCGACGCGCCGGACGAGTTGAAGGCTGCGGAAGAGCAGCTACAACAAGCCGAGGGCGCTTGGCGTTTGAAACAGAAAGAAGCGGAGGTTGATGCGCTTGCGCGGCGCGCGACGAGTTTAGCCGTGCGCGCAGAAGAGCTCGCCATCGCGCGGCGCGCCGCGCGACAAAGGCGCGAAGAGATAGCGCAGCGCGACGAGGCTTTGCGTGAAGCCGAGCGCGCCGCCGCCGACGCTAGCAAGGAGGTCGCCGATTTGCGCGCCGCATTGGAACGGGAGGCACATGCACGCGAGTTGCTCGAAAGAGACTTAGCAAATGCCAACCAGCGTATCCGCGACCTTCAGTCGGAGAACGAGCGCTTGCGTGATGAATTGCAAACGGCGCGCGCCGAAGCCGAAAAGGCGAAGCTCGAACTGGCGCGCGTCGAGGGCGAACGCCGAGCTGAGCAGAAGGCCGCCGAACGACGCGCAGCCCTCGAAAACCTCAAGCAGCAATTGGCACGTTATGGGACGGTGCGCGCAACGGAACAGGGAGTCATTGTAACGTTGCCGGAAAATGGGTTGTGGGCCGGTCCGCGCGTGGCTGAGTTGTCGCCGCGCGCCGCCGCGAAGCTCGAGCCTCTGGCGGCGCTGCTCGCCAACTACCCCGATTTTCAGATCATCATCGAAGCTTATAGCGATGATCGCGGTGACGATGGCGCGTTGCGCGCCTTAACCGAGCTACGCGCGCAGCGTCTGGCCGAGAAATTGATCGCTGCGGGAGTCGATCGCGCGCGCATCCGCGCGCTCGGCATGGGATCGGCAAATCCCGTCGCGCCGAATAACACTCTTGCCGGTCGCGCGCGCAATCGGCGAGCGGAGATAACTTTGATCCCCAGAGAGGACCGATCGGAAGCGGAACAGCGCGCAGGCAGCAACTGATTCGAAGGGATCCGGTGATCGCCTCAGCCCCGGAGAACGTTTCGGACATTAGCCCATCGCTTGACGCAAACGGTCTCGCTTGGGCAATATAGATCGCTTCATGGCGGGGTAGCTCAGTTGGTCAGAGCGTGGGATTCATAACCCCAAGGTCGTGGGTTCGAGCCCCACCCCCGCTACCAGTTCCTCAAGGAGGCTCCACCCGAACGTGGAGCCTCAAAAATTTTCAGGGGCGCGTGAGGACCGTCTTCCCCATCGATCTCGGCGATTCTTTGGCTTCAACTCATTCGCCGATGATTTTGATGAGCACCCGCTTGTTCCTGCGCCCATCGAATTCGCCGTAGAAGATCTCCTCCCACGGACCGAGATCGAGCTTACCATCGGTTATTGCGACGACCACCTCACGCCCCATGATCTGACGTTTGTGATGCGCATCAGCATTATCTTCGCCCGTGCGGTTATGGTGGTAGCGTTCGGGGCTCGGATCATATGGCGCGAGCCATTCCAACCAGCGTTTATAGTCTTCATGTAGCCCAGGTTCGTCATCGTTGATGAAGACGCTGGCGGTGATGTGCATGGCATTGACGAGGCAGAGGCCTTCCTTGATCCCGCTCTTTCTCACCTCTTCTTCAACTTGTTCGGTGATGCGCACGAACGCCATCCTTTCGGGGACGTTGAAGGTCAGATATTTCGTGTGCGATCTCATGCCCGCCCTCCTTGGACTGCGGTATGAATAAGGAGCGCTTCGATCTTGAAATTGGTCGCAAAGACTCTCATCGAAAACTGGCTGCTTATCAGCGCTGACGACTAGCTGAATTGTTCCGGGAATAGTTGTCGCTCTACCATCTCACATAAGATGTGGCCGAGGAGGTTGTGCGTCTCTTGGATGCGTTGCGTGTTGGCGCTCGGGACGATGAGCGCGATGTCACAGAGCGAAGCCATACGCCCCCCGTCGCGCCCGAGGAACCCGATGATCTTCATTTCTTGCATGCGCGCTTGGAGCGCCGCTGCGATGACGTTTGGCGAATCGCCTGAAGTCGAAATCGCGATCAGCACATCGCCGGGCGCGCCGAAAGCTTCGATCTGGCGGGCGAAGACGCGATCAAACGCCGTATCATTCGCGATGCAGGTGAGGATGCTGCCGTCGGTCGAAAGGGCGAGCGCGGGAAGCGCACGTCTGTCTGCGCAGATGAAGCGATTGACGAATTCTCCGGCGATATGCTGCGCGTCGGCTGCCGATCCGCCATTGCCGCATAAAAGTATCTTGCATCCGGAACGAATGACTTCGGCGATGACTCTGCCCGCGCGTTCGATCTCGCGGCCGCTTTCCGTAAAGAAACGGCGTTTGACCTCGATGCTTTCGGCGACGATTCTGGCGATTAGTTCCGACATCTCGTTCTCGTGATACTGACGAGGTTTTCGCTTAGCGAAGCGCTACTTGTCAAGCGCCCAGGCATTCTTTCGTCCGCTGCCGTTGAGGACGGAGCGGAGCGCTTGACCGGTGTATGATCGGCGCACGCGGACGATCTCTTCCGGCGTGCCACAGGCGACGACGCGCCCCCCGCCATCTCCGCCTTCCGGACCGAGGTCGATGATGTAATCGGCGGATTTGATGACATCTAAGTTGTGTTCGATGACGATCACCGTGTTTCCAAGATCGACCAATCTTTGAAGCACGTCGAGCAGCTTGTGAACGTCGGCTAGATGCAATCCGGTCGTCGGTTCGTCGAGGATGTAGATCGTCCTGCCGGTCGCGCGGCGGGATAGCTCTTTGGCGAGTTTGATGCGCTGCGCTTCGCCGCCGGAGAGCGTGGTGGCTGGCTGGCCCAGCTTGATGTATCCCAGCCCGACGTCGAGCAATGTTTGCAACTTGGGCCTGATCTGCGGGATGTTTTCGAGCAGCGGCAGCGCCTCTTCGACCGTCGTGTCAAGCAGGTCGGCGATCGATTTGCCTTTGTACTTGACCGCCAACGTTTCGCGATTGTAGCGTGCGCCGCGACACACATCGCACAGGACGTAAACGTCTGGCAGGAAGTTCATCTCGATGCGTTTAAGCCCTTCGCCTTCGCAGGCTTCGCACCGCCCGCCCTTGACGTTGAAGGAGAACCGACCTGGCTTGTAACCGCGCTCGCGCGATTCTGGAAGCATCGCGTAGAGCTCTCGGATCGGCGTAAACAACCCCGTATAGGTCGCCGGATTGGAGCGCGGCGTTCTTCCGATCGGCGATTGATCGATCTCTATGACCTTGTCTATGTGCTCTAGTCCTTCGATCGCGCGATGTTCGCCCGGTTCAGCGAGCGCGCCGTAAAGATGGCGGGCGAGCGCGCGATAGAGTATGTCATCGACCAGCGTCGATTTGCCTGAGCCGCTGACCCCCGTGACGACGATGAAGAGCCCTAAGGGGAATTCGACATCGATGTCTTTCAAGTTGTTCGCGCGCGCGCCGCGCACCCATATGCTCTTACCGTTCGGGCGACGGCGCACGGTCGGCACCGGGATCGCGCGCGCGCCGCTGATATATTGCCCGGTCAAAGATTGTGGCGTGCGAGCTATTTGATCGGGCGTGCCTGCGGCGACGACCTCGCCCCCATTTGTGCCCGCGCCCGGTCCGAGGTCGATCACGTAGTCAGCGCGGCGAATGGTCTCTTCGTCATGCTCGACGACGAGCACCGTGTTGCCGAGATCGCGCAGAGCTGCGAGCGTATCGAGCAGGCGCGCGTTATCGCGCGGATGCAATCCGATCGACGGCTCATCGAGGACATAGAGCACGCCGCGAAGTTGCGATCCGATCTGCGTTGCCAAACGGATGCGTTGACCTTCTCCGCCGGAGAGGGTCGAGGATGGGCGATCGAGCGTGAGGTAGCCTAAGCCGACCGTCTCAAGGAAACGCAAACGGTTCTTGATCTCGCGCAAGATCAGGCCAGCGATCTGCTCTTCGCGTGTGGAGAGCTTCAGTTGGTCAAAGACGCGAATCGCCTCTTCGATGGTCATCGCGGCATAATCGGCGATGTTGCGACCCGCGACTTTGACGGCGAGAGATTCGGGTTGCAATCTTTTGCCCTGGCAGGCGGGACATTGAAGCGGCGAGACCAGTTCCTCCAGAGCGAGTCGGGCCCTCTCCGACGGCGGATCGTTTAAGCGCTCGCGCAACAGGCGCAGCGCGCCGCGCCATTCGCTGCGATACGTGTATTGGCCTTGACGAAAGGTGATCTCGCCCGGTAGGCCGTAAAGGAACGCTTCGCGCACCTGTTTCGGGAGTTCGTTGAACGGTAGGTGCGGATCTGAGCCGAAGTGTTCGATGAGCGAGGTCAGCGCGCTCTTCAGGAAAGCTGACGATTGACGATCGGCGCCGCCGAGGAATTCTAGTCGATCCGCCCTCTCGGTCGGATCGGGGATGAGTTTGGCGGGATCTATCTCAAGCACGGTGCCGAGCCCGAGGCAACGCTTACAAGCGCCATAAGCGGAGTTGAACGAAAATGAGCGTGGTTCGAGCGGCGGGACGTTGATGCCACAATTGACGCACGCCATCTTCTCCGAATAGAGCCTCTCTTCGCCATCGACGACCGAAACGATCACGGCCCCGCCTGTCAGCTTCAACGCCGTGCGGACCGATTCCGTCAAGCGCTCGGCGATGCCCGGCTTGATCAACAGGCGATCGATCACGACCTCGATCGTATGGTTGCGCCTCTTGTCGAGCTTGATCTCTTCATCGAGCGACACCAGCTCGCCGTCGACGCGCGCGCGCAAGAAGCCGTCTTTGGCGAGCCTTTCGAGCTCCTTTTTGAACTCGCCTTTGCGACCGCGAACGATCGGAGCCAGAATCATCACGCGCTCGCCTTCGGGAAGTGACAACACGCTTTGCACGATCTGTTCGATCGATTGGCGCGTGATCGGCGCGCCGCATTGGTGACAGTGCGGTTGGCCAATCGAAGAGAAGAGCAGACGTAAGTAATCGTAGATCTCTGTGACTGTACCGACCGTCGAGCGCGGGCTGCGGGAGACGGTCTTCTGTTCGATCGAGATTGCTGGTGAGAGCCCTTCGACCGAATCGACATCTGGGCGCTCGAGCTGATCGAGGAATTGGCGCGCGTAGGCCGAAAGCGATTCGACATAGCGGCGTTGCCCTTCGGCATAGATCGTGTCGAAGGCGAGCGAAGATTTGCCCGATCCGGAGAGCCCCGTGATGACGGTTAGGCGATTGCGTGGGATTTCGACGTTGATGTTCTTCAGGTTGTGTTGGCGCGCGCCGCGCACCGTAATGCGATCAATTGCCATCGCCTAAACCCGCCCGTTCCCTCACTGTGATCTTCGCTGCGATGCGGAGAAAATTCGATTGTAATTTAGCAGGCGATCGCCGGGCAAGCGTCCTTGTCAAGTGAGCTTCCGCTTCGATCATCTGGATGTTGTGGTTATTTGATCTTTTGTTTTCCCGGACGGCTCTTTGGTAAAGTTCTTTCCCGGTGCTGATTCTGATCCGAGGGGTCGTTGGCGGGTGAACCTTCCGAACGCATTGACGCTGTTGCGCATCTTCATCGTGCCGCTTTTGGTCGTGGTGCTTCTGACGCCCTTTTCCGAAGACTGGCTGGGCGTGCCGCGACACATCGCCGGGGTGGCGCTCTTCCTCGGCGCAGCGCTCACCGATTATCTGGACGGTCTTCTCGCGCGCAGTCGTCAGCAGGTGTCGCAATTCGGCAAACTGCTCGATCCGATCGCCGACAAACTCCTCATCTCATCGGCGCTCATCTCGCTCGTCGAAAACCGCTTAGCGCCAGCTTGGGCGGTCGTCATCATCATCGGTCGCGAGTTCGCCGTTTCGGGACTGCGCTCAATCGCCGCGGCCGATGGGGTGATCATCGCCGCTTCGTGGGTCGGGAAATTAAAGATGCTGGCGCAGGTGGCCGCGATCACGCTGCTCATCCTCTCAAGCGTCTCGGGTGCGCCACCCGTCGCCAACTTCGGACAAGCTTTCCCAGCCATCGAATTCTGGACCGTACCCGAACTGCGTCAAGCGGTGCACCATCTCTTAAGCGAAGGGAGAACCACGATTACCGATTGGCAAGTGCTCCTCTACACGTTAGGGCGCGCGATGTTGTGGGTCGTGGTCTTCGTCTCATGCGTTTCGATGTATCAGTATTTCCGCTCCTTCTATCTCATTTCGCTTGAGCGCGGACAGCTCGCGCGCGAGGCGAAGAACGGACGATAGAATCGAAGAAGGCGCGCTCCGGGACCGCGCATCCGGCCCTCATCTCGATGCAATCGTCTGCATGTCTCGTCGGCGAGAGAACAAGCCGCCGAGCTTCACCTCACTTCGACGTAATCTCCGGTGATGATCTCCTGTGCGACTTGCGTGATGATGCCAGTCGAGGCTCGCCGCTGCACGTTAGTCACGACCAACTCGCCGACAATCTTGCGCGGCAGTTGTGGGCGACGCCGTTTGATCTCAGGCGTGTTAACGGTCGGTCCGAAGATACCAGTCGAGTTGCCGTCTTTTACGCGCTGAGATTGGTTGGAGAATTTCCCTCCGCGAAAGCGCTCGCTTTCAAAACCGCCGCTAGCATTGGGGACAACCTCTTCATCGCGAAAGCGCGTCACGTTGCCAGTTCCAACAGGACGATAAATCACCAGACGATCGCCGACGCGCAGACCATCCTCCTCACCGAGGTCGATGAAGACAACTTGGTTGGTCGAGATCATCTCCTGTCCATCGCGCGCCAAAATAATGCGCCCGCGCTTCTTGTTGCTCGGGTCGGCGAACCGATTGAACGTGCGCTCAGCGGATAGATCGGGCGCAGGTCGCGGATAGGCTGCGCGCAGCAGATCGCCGAGTAGAATCGTCTCGCACGATTTGGTGATTACCGCAACGGAGACGCGCTCTTTGACATCTACTACGCGCAGTTGCCCGACCTCTTGCGTGTATACGCCGAGCCAGCCCTTCTTCTTCGTCAACTTCGTTGTAAATTGGCCGCGCGGTCGGATGATAGAAAACTCCTGCCCGTTTCGTATCCCTTGAGCCGTTCCGGCGTTGATGTAAACGTAATCGCCTGCGGAATAGACGCGCCGCTCTTGCTCCTGTTCGCCGCCGACGATCTCGAAACGATAGGGCGCAGGCGCATACTCGATGAACCCAGCGCAGTAGACCTCGCTCTCTTTAGCTTTAGGAGGCGACGCTTCGGGGGCCGTTTGAGCGTTGATCGTGAAACAGAGTCCGCTGAGAAAGAATGTGCTGACAGCGTAACGGCGAAGATTGTCGATGATCTTCACGGCAGTTCTCCTAAGACAATGGATTAAGTCTCCGGATTTTATGAAGTTCGGTGAGGACGATCGCGGGGCAGTGGCGGTTTTCATTACGCCACTCCCAAATCCTAGCCTGTTTGCCATGGCGCGTCAATGGGCTTTAGTCGCTTCGACTAGAGTTGCGATTAGAGAAAATTTTGTTTATCATGAACGCCGGCTAAACTTGCGTTTTCAAAGATCCGTTGCTATTATCCTCAGTTTGTCGGATATTGAGAGTCGCTTAACTAAAGTCTCTGCGGAGAGCTTTTCTGTCGGCACTTAAGTATAGGTGCCGTGCGATTTGTTGAGAGGTTGCAGCTAATGGGCCGGTGTAGCTCAGTTGGTAGAGCAGCTGATTTGTAATCAGCGGGTCGGGGGTTCGAGTCCCTTCACCGGCTCCATTCAATCGGAAGTTGAGCAGGGGTGGTCGAGTGGTTAATGGCACCGGGCTGTAAACCCGGCGGGCTTCACTGCCCTACGCAGGTTCGAATCCTGCCCCCTGCACCAGGATCTCGACGGAGCGGAGAGCGGGAGTTTTACATCCCTCGCTTTTCGCTGGTGGGCGGGCGTAGCTCAGTTGGTAGAGCATCAGCCTTCCAAGCTGAGGGTCGCGAGTTCGAGTCTCGTCGCCCGCTCCACTTTAAACCCATTTGCGCCGTTGCTCGTGTCGCGCCCGCGTAGCTCAGGGGTAGAGCGCATCCTTGGTAAGGATGAGGCCACGGGTTCGATCCCCGTCGCGGGCTCCACGATCCTTCGGCAAGATCGTTTTAAATCGACCAGCATTCGTAGACTTTGAGGAGAGGTTAGGGGGAATATGAGCAAAGAGAGGTTTGATCGGACGAAGCCGCATGTGAACATAGGGACGATAGGGCATGTGGATCATGGGAAGACGACGTTAACGGCGGCGATCACGCGGGTGTTATCGAAGAGGAATCCGCGTGTGCAGTATCGGTCGTTTGAGACGATCGACAATGCGCCGGAGGAGCGGCAGCGGGGGATCACGATAGCGACGGCGCATGTGGAGTATGAGACGGAGAAGCGGCATTATGCGCATGTGGATTGTCCTGGGCATGCGGATTATGTGAAGAACATGATTACGGGTGCGGCGCAGATGGATGGGGCGATTCTTGTGGTGGCGGCGACAGATGGGCCGATGCCGCAGACGCGGGAGCACATATTGTTGGCGCGGCA
>NZ_CBXV010000008.1:0-60000 GCF_000820845.2 Pyrinomonas methylaliphatogenes
TTATCACAATGTTCGTGGGTATCAACCCGTTGATTGCCGGCATGGCCCCGCCAAACATCACGTTCTCACCCGCACCTTCGAGATAATTGTTCTCGATGATGTACCGCCCCGTCCCGTTCCACCCCAAAATAGCTTGCGAGTCCTGCCCCTGAACCTTGAAACCGGCAATGTAGCTGTTGATGATTTGCGTGTCGGACGAGTTCAAGGCCACTCCGCGCTTGAGTCCCTGATTTGGGAAGGCGTGTATGTAGCAACGGTCAATCACAAGATGATGGGGCACTTTGCTGAGGTCGTCTTGTTGGCTGTCGCCGAAGCCGAGCAACACCAAGTCATAAATGAAAGCGTTCTCATCGACAGGGCGCATCTCCAACCCCACCAACTTGTAGTGGTGCGCACCCAACTCTGTCTGAATAGTGGGAGCAAACCCGCCTCCGGCGGAAACTATCTTCGGCATCAACGGCGCGTGCTCGGGCTTCACATAAGACTGCCAACCGAACTGATGGCGCGGAAACCGGTCCAAATTCCACAGCCCAGTTGTCGGATCGGTGGCCGCAAGTATCTCGCTCGACGTGTAGGGGGCAGTGCCTGACGGTAGCTCACCGGCGCGCGACGAGCGGATGGTGATGTAGGCTTGCTCGTCGGTCATCCCCTGCGGCACGGGTCCCTTGTTGCGCAGGATGATGGGGCCTTGGAACGTCGCCCCAGCCTCGACCACTATCTCGTCGCCATAACGAGCACGATCGATCGCGCGCTGCAGATTCTCTCCGGCTTTGACGGTGATCGTCTTCGGCAATCTTTGATTGCTCGTCTCCGCCTGAGTCTCTTTTTGCGCCGTCACGCGCCGCAAGCGCTCCTGCTCTCCGGTCCAAAACAGACCGAAAGCGATCAGCACAGTCGCAGACACAATCACCATTGCTTTCATCACGTTGCTCCGATCGAATCTCATCGAAGTTTACCACCCCTTCCGCTCTAGCGACCACTTGCGGGCAGTTTAAATTTTCGTTTCACGAGGACGATTCCCGAAAAGTGAGAAGGGAGACGCATCGAAGACGAAACGCTGCTTCAAAGATTCGTTTTGCGGAAACCATCGCCCATATTGCCAGCGATAGTAGATGATCTTCAAGTATTCCGCCGCGACGGCGCGCCAGCCGCGCAAACTCGCCCACCAAACGAACGGCGATAGCGAAGGCCGTTCGGGCGAAACGATGGTGACGCGCGTTTCACTGCCAGCGAAGATCTGATTGAAAATCCAGCGCGCACGCCTCGTGTGATAAGCGGAAGTGACGATGAGAAGCGAGCGGATCCGTCGCTCCGCGGCAAGATAGCGCAGCGCGACCGCTTCCTCGTATGTGCTCGATACTCTTTGCGGCAAAACCGCGATTCGCTCTTCCGGCACTCCAGCGCGGCGCAAAGATTCGCGAGCGCGTTCGACGAAAAAAGGATTCCGTTGCTCTTTGTTGGACCATCCTCCACGCTGTCCGTCGTTGGTCAGGAACACCATCGGAGCGTACCCGGCGTGAAACAGTTGAGCGGCATACCGCGTGCGCTCGTCGTAGGCAGCGGAACCGGCCAAGACGACCAGCGCATCGGACGCGACCGGAACGTCGCGCACGATCAATGCCCGGGCCAACGCCCAGGCCGCAAACCAAGCGAGCGCGAGCGCGGCGGCGACTAACGCCGCACTTCTTTTGAGATTTCTGACCGCTACCAACGCCTTAAAAATCATCGCAAGGCGGATGCCGCGCTCGGTCCTCGCGCCTCTTGCAGGACTAGCCGACTGCTACCAGCAAATCCCCTCGTACCAATCGCCCGACTTTTTCTCTTCGAACAGCCGGACCAGATCGATGATCTTTTGCCCATCGCGCCTCATCTTCTCGATTTCACGAAACTCCGGCGAGCGATTGCCGACGACGATCACCTCGGCTTCGTCGATCACCTCTTTCAGATCGTTGCGCATGAGCTTCGAGATGTGCGGGATCTCGCGCTCGATGTACTCCTTGTTCGCCCCGAAAAGTCGCGCCAGCGACACGTCTTTATCATAGATCGCTAGTTGCAAGCCCTTGCCAATGAGCGTTTCGATCAGCGCGACCATGGGCGATTCCCGAAGATCATCGGTGCCGGCTTTGAAGCTCATGCCGAGCACGCCGATCCTCTTCTTTCCCGTACGAAGCACCATCTCGACGGCGCGCTCGACCTGCAGCCGATTGCTCGGCAGAATGGCTGACAGCACAGGCGCTTCGACATCCAGTTCTTTGGCCTTGTACATGATCGCGCGCAGATCCTTCGGCAGGCATGAGCCGCCAAAGGCGAAACCCGGCTTCAAGTAGTAAGGCGAAAGATTGAGCTTCGTATCCCGGCAGAAGATCTCCATCACTTCGTGACTGTCGATGCCGAGCGCTTTGCAGATGTTGCCGATCTCGTTGGCGAAACTGACCTTGAGCGCATGAAAACAGTTGCACGCATATTTGACCATCTCCGCCGACTTGATGCTCGTGACGAAAAGAGGCGCCTCGATGCGCGCGTAAAGACGACTGACCATGCGCGCCGTCTCTTCGTCGTCGGCCCCGATGAGCGTAAAAGGCGGTGAGTAGAAGTCCGCGAGCGAGGATCCTTCGCGCAAGAACTCCGGATTGATGCAGATCCCGATGTCGCGCCCGACCTTTTTTCCGGAGTAAATTTCCAACGTCGGGACGACCACGCCCTCGATGGTTCCGGGAAGCATCGTGCTGCGGATGACGACCGTGTGCGGACGCGATTTGCCTTCGATGGCAGCTCCGATTTCCTCGCAGACGCGCTTGACGTAGGTCAAGTTCAAGCTGCCGTTCGGCGCGCTCGGCGTTCCGACGCAGACGAGCGAAACGTCGGAGCTTTCGATCGCTTCTTTCGCTGCCGTCGTCGCTCGCAAGCGTCCGGCGGCAACCACCTCGGCGATCAACTCGTCCATGCCAGGCTCGACGATGGGGCTACGGCCGTCGTTGATGATTTCGACTTTGGTCGGATTGACATCGACGCCGACGACTTCATGCCCTTCCTTGGCGAAACAAGCCGCCGAGACGCAACCGACGTAGCCAAGTCCGAACACACTCAGTCTCATTCGTTGATTCCCCTTATTGAAAATCTGTACAAAATCGAACGGGCAAGATTAAAATCCTCTGTGGCTGAAGCTACCTTGCGAAGACGTTCTGCGATGCCTTGCGATGGCTTCCCCTGACAGGAGAAAAAGCGATGATCCGCTCCATAGCGCTCGCCGTAGCGCGCAAAATACCAACACCGATCAAAGATCTCATCCATCACAATCGCCACTTAGATCGACTGGCGCGGCGCGCTTTTTCGCTGCTGGCTCGCGCCGATTCAGAGATCGTCCACATCGAATCCGGCCCGATGGCCGGGTTGCGCTTGGCGATCAGCGAACATACATCACACGCCCACATCAGCGGAACGTACGAACTTGAGACTCAAATAGCGATCGCAAGGCTCGTCAAGCCCGGTTTCGTCTGCTATGACATAGGCGCGAGCATCGGCTATCTCTCGCTATTGATGGCCCGTCGCGCGAGCCACGTTTACGCCTTTGAACCTGCCCCACATGCTGCCGCGGAGATCGAACGGCAGGCGACAACCAACGGCTTTTCAAACATCAGCATCATTCGCCGCCCCGTGAGCGATCAAAAGCGTTCGGTGACTTTCGCCATCACGGACGTAGCATACGGATCGGCAATCGCCCGTGGCGACACCAAGTGGCCCACCATTCAGGTTGAAACGCTCACTTTGGACAGCTTCATCAAAGATCATCCGGCGCCCGATTTCATCAAGATCGATGTCGAAGGCGAAGAGGGACGGGTGCTCGCTGGGGCGCGCGAACTTCTCCGCCATAAACGCCCGATCATCTGCTGCGAAATTCATAACGAAGAGGCCGCACATGACGTACAAGAGATCCTCTCGCAAAACTCCTACGATGTAACCGATCTAAAAGGCAATCCTTTTCAACTGAAAGGCGCCATCGTGCCCGGAGAACTTCAGATCATCGCCTTGCCGCGTTGATCATCAAACTAGAATCACCTCGCTTCATGATGACCGTGCGCGACCCTCTAGAACCGCTTGCCTGATCTTCAAGTATGCATCTCCGCCGAGCATCTTCAGTCCCTTCTTCAGATTCCAGATCGCATATTGACTCATGCGCGGAAGCCGCTCTCCCCGCGCAAGGCGCGCGACCGCAGGGGCCGAGGTCCATCTTTGCACCGTGTAGCGCCCGAACAGAAGGCAGCCATCCACCGACCATGTTCGCGCGACCGGCTCCGACGTGAAAAGGTATCTGATGCCGGCACGCGCCGCTTCTTCGGCGACGCGCCGCGAATACTGCCCGCCGGGAATGGAAGCGACACGAACGGGCTCGCCGACGCTTCGCTCTCGCTCCTCGCATATCCTAGACAGAGCCAAGCTCACTATTTGCAACAACTATAGAACTGACGATCCTCCTTGCGCTTAAGAAATGTCGAATAACTGCTCGAATCCAACGAAAGACTAGCAAGAGATGCTATCCTCACCACACTCCCAATTATCTAACCAACGCCTTCAGATACTCTGAGTGCTGATTTGGATGCTTGTATTTCGTTTAGGTGATACTTAGGTTGATACGAAGATCTTCTTCGACAACCATCACGCAATGCGATATAACTCGCTTCTACTGCGACTTCCCTATAAATAGGGGATTCTGATGCCAAGTTGATATGCTCGGATCTTCATGTATCCTCAGAGAAACTTCCCATAATAGTAATGCTAGATGCAGCCAATTTTTCAGGCTCCAGACCACGAAATCTCTCATGCAGTTTGAAGCCATTCTTCAATATCTGCAGCGAATTTTCATCGATGGCCTGTTGCTCTCTTATGATCTTGACTCCAGCACACTTAAACAACTCGATGTACTCATACGCTCGTAATCGGTTGTGGTACATAAACTGATTACCCGCGAGTTTATTCCACTCAGCTTCACCGAACTGCAGGAAATTAATCGCTGAAATTGACTTATCGCCGTGAGAAAAATGATCAGAACAATCTATGTGATGCAAGAGCAAGCCATCCGGTTTAAGTAAACGCCGAGCTTCCAATAGGATGGCTACAATCACTTCCGGCGGGATATGCTCCATGACCGTATAAGAAATATGAAAGTCGAAACTGCCCGAATCCACACTAAGATGTGCAGCATCAGCAGGTGATACATATTCGATTTGGGTCATACGGAGAAGGTCTGCAAGACCGCCATTAAAGTTTAACAATCTATCGAAGCGGCTCTGAAATAGACTATCTTTCTCTATACTATCGAAAATATTGATGACCTGATCCCGATGGTCGTGCAGAAACTTCAAAGATTCTTTAACTATTGTAGAGGAAAGATACCGATTTAAATCAACCGTTAGTACTCGGGAAGCTCCACAAAGCCAAAGTCCCAATGGCAAATCAATAGCCCGTCCTGTACCAACCTCCAAGAAGCTTTTACCAGCTACGTCACGCCCATATGATCTAATCCAGTTCACCATCTGCACCGCAGCAGTCAACCACTCACGAGGATCACGTCTGCCGGGTCGTAAACTTCCCAAGCTTCGCTGCACCAGATAATAGGTCTCGTTAGAGAATGGTAACGATGCAATAATGTTTTGGACCATAGCCTTCAAACGCCAACCCATGTCAGCTTCCTCCTATGTCCTTTCGAGAGCGCTCCGTTGCAGACAGACGACAAGGCCGGCGGAACAGCCCTAGAAGAAAACTGCCTCCCCAAACAAAATGGAGTACGAAAAAGATTATTGGAAGCAAAAAAACTAAACGAAACTCGTTAACCTTTCGTGAGAGGCTTACGGCACAAAGAAGCGCGAGCAAAACGTACAAGCCGATGGCAAAGAGGAGCCCCACTTGAGCAGGAGACCAAAAGAGCCCGGACACAAGTGTAATAATCATGTATGCGACAAAAAGGGGGGCGATTATGTGCCGCCATCTTAGTGAACGCGGATGTCGTTTGATCATCTGCGCTTTCCAACTCCCATAACGAGCGTACTGCCGGGCTAGATCCTTAATGGTAGCACGAGCGAAGTAGTCACAGTGGGCTGCTGGATCCAGCAAAACACGCCCACCACGTAGGCGTGCACGATAGTTAAAGTCGTAATCTTCGTTCGTTAGCAAGTCCTCATTAAATCCACCGAGTTCGTACCACAACTCCTTGCGGAATGCGCCGAAAGGAACCGTGTCAACAATTTGTTCAGAGCAAAGCGAATCTATCAATCGATATTTAGCATCACCTATGCCGAAGGGGTGAGATACAGCCAACGCGATAGCTTGAGCTGTCAGGGTTTCCGCCCCAGCGCGAATACACCACGGCATTCCGACGATGGCCACGTCCCCGCGCTGTAACACCTCAACACAACGGCGGATATAATTATTTGAGGCGATAGAATGAGCGTCCAGTCTTACGATGATATCGCCACGAGCCGCTTTAATACCAATATTAAGCGCAACAGGAATATTCCTCGCATGATTATCAATCAAGCGTATTTTTATATCCGGGTGAGAACTTTTGAACTTTGCGACTATCTCGCGCGTGCAATCATCAGACATTCCATCAACTATTATGATTTCATAATATCTGCTATCATATTGCTTCGCAAGATTTTCAAGGACTTCACCAATGAAACGCTCTTCGTTGTAGCAAGGGATGACTACCGAAACAAAGGGGGGCGCCGCGTCAATTGTAGCAAAGAGCTTTTGAGGTGCCTGTGCGGCATTATCCTCTCTCAAATCTTCCCATCTGTCATTCTGTATCGCGCCTTCCATATCCTCTTCTAAATCGCTGGAAACGAACTCATGAGTACTGCGAGATAAATTTCCGTCCATTTTCGCTTTAAATAAGCATTACCCTAAAATTTCCAGACTATTACCCGACCGGGCTTTAATTGCATATTCGCAAAGCTCGGCAAACTTTCTGGCTACATTCGCCCAACCGAATTGTTCACGTACTAGCATCGCTCCGCGCCGTCCTAATTCTCGTGCAAACTCCCTATCAAATAAGAGCCGTACAGTGGCCGCAGCAAATGATTCCGGATCATCCGCAAGTAGCAAATGCAAACCGTCTCTCACAGGCAACCCTTCCGCACCAACTGTTGTTGAAACAATTGGCATTTCCATTGCCATCGCTTCGTAGATCTTCAATCTCGTCCCTCCCCCAATACGGATTGGTACTACATAGACAGCGGCACGCTCCATGTACGGGCGTACGTCATCTACACGACCTGTGACGATCACAGAAGGATCGCGTTGACTGAGTTCAATGAGACTCGGGTACGGATTGCGTCCGACAACAGTCAAAGTTACGTCGGGCACGATTCTCTTAATAAGAGGCATGATATTTTCAGTAAAGTATTTGATTGCATCCTCATTCGGCAACCAATCCATTGAACCAGTAAACACAAGGTTGTGTGGCTCGCGGCAGGCGTTATTGCGTGGCCTGAAGTATTCCGTATCAACGCCAGTTGGCACGTACGCAACCGCTTTTATGCCGTACTCATGCTTCATCAATTCGGCGTCTTCATGAGATACGGCAACGACAAAATCAAATCGTTGACAAGCTGCACGTTCATAAGCTCGAGCCTTTAACCACTGACCATATAAATAAGCTTTCTTTATAAGATCCTGCTGCACCTGATAATGCCGTTTCCAGATCACCGCCTCGACATTGTGTTGGAAGAGTACACTCGCACAATTGAGTTGCGATGGCACGTTAATGCTTGGTTGCAAGAAATCGCATACGAGCACATCGTAACGTTTACTAGAAAGTAAACGTTCGATCTCGTGCCGCATCTTTTCTGATGCATATTTCTTTATAAAGTAAGGGAGCGACGAAAAAAGGTTGATTGCAAGTTCAAAGTAAAAGCCTAAGGTGAACTTGGCGTGCGTTCGATGCGGGACGACGACGAGATCATGACAGTATTCAAACGCTTGCGCGCGCGCCCTCTCGCCCCCTGAACCATCATCGAGCGTGAGATAGGTGATGCGATGCTCGCGTTTGAGTTCGCGCAGCATCTGATAGGTGCGTATCTTGCCGCCTTTATCGACCGGATGAAGTAGTTCCGTCTTGAGCCATAGAATATGCATCTTCAAAACCCGGCTTGAATACCTACGACTTGATCCATCAAAAAGATTTTCCTAAACGAGCCATCTTCGCTTGCGGAACAGCCAAGATATTAGAATGTATAGGATGCGGTTTTTCGATTGGTGATAACCTTCCTCCCTCTTGAATCTCAAAGAATTTAAATCGAGCCGAGCTCATCCCCTCCAAGAACTCTTTAGCACTCGAGACAGTTAGGCCAAAACCGCGTGTTGTGTGTACGTTAGCTTCGAAGAGGATTATGGGAGCGTCTTCACGATTGAGCGTTTGCACTCCCCCTTCAAACACCATTAATTCGGCTCCCTCAACATCACATTTCACAAAATCAGGCAAAGGTATTGTGCCGTCCGAGACGAGATCATCCAATCTAACTTGCTTACAAACAATCTCTTTCACATCTTTAAAGATCTCGGCCCAATTTACCAAACTCGCGGTAGAATGGTCTTTAGGAACAAACAACACTGTTTCCGAAGATTGATTGGATAGGGCAAAAGGGTAGAGCTCTGCGTTGCCTGCCTCTTCGACAGTTCGACTGAGAATTGGAAGGAGATCAAGATTTGGCTCGAATGAATAGACTCTTCCTCTAGGCCCAACAAGCTTCGATAACAACAAAGTATACAATCCTATGTTCGCGCCGATATCGAAAACCTTATCACCCTCTTTGACGATACGACATATAACCTTCTGCTCATCGATTTCGCGAGGGCAACTATCCCAAGGCGCCCCTTGTAACCATTCGTGCAAGCTAGCGTCCCGCAAGTCGATATACAAAGGCGACCAATCAGCGATATTTACCGGAACGGCTTGCAAACATTTGCATTTATGTGCGAGGAGAATAGTTACACGATAGCTCCCCCTCAAACCACTACGAAGATACCATCTGATTAGCTTTGCCATTAGTGGAAGCTTAACTTTTCGCGTGGTCGCCTTCATAAAAAACTAGAAGTCATCCGAAAGATGTTCGCAAGAGGATCCCGTAGCATTCGAGTAGAACAAAACCAAGGCAGTTCTAGTGGAACCAAGCTTCCCAACTTAAATCATTCAAGTTATAGACTCCAACGAAGCTGCTGGTGCCAATGAAGATTTAGTGATTCGAATCCCACCGCAAACCAGTATCACCCTATCGCGCGCCGATCCATTCATCGAACGCGAGCAACGCTTGTAATTCCCCTTCACGCCGTAAACGCTCAAGAAATCCTGTCACCGCCTCGCTCGTCAGCACGGGCAATGCTTGACTTCGCTCGACCTCCTCATACCCCACACCCCGCAACACAAACATTCTCAACCGCTGCCCATCGTAACGCCAGACCTCGGGCACTCCCAGCGCCACATAGATCGACAGCTTCTCCTCTGAGCTATGATGCACATCGATCTCAACGGCAACATCGGGCGGTGGATCATGCTCGAAATCTAACTGCACCCGATTGCCTAACTCCTCAGCCCGCTGCACGTAAAAACAGGCGTCGGGTTCAAGACCCTTCCGTTGACTCGGCCTTTTGATCGTCGCCGCCCCGAAAGAGAGGATAACGATGCGCTTTTTTAGGCTCAAAACCGTCAAAAGCTTTTCTATGAAACGCGCGTATTTTTCACGTTCTGTGCCGAGAGTCATCGCCGTCAAGATCCCATCGTCGTAGCTCAGCCGCAAACCGCTCGCCTCGCCCACCTGTGCTAGCAACTCCTCGTAATCTTCCCACCCGACGTGCCGAAAAACCACCACCGCGTCGGCTGGCAGCCGCGTCACGATCTCAAAATAGTTTGTCGCCGTTTGGGTAGTCATAGGCGCTAATTTCGCTCTTCCAGAGCGATTTTCTTCCGTTATGTTACGCTATCTCGCTTCGCGCGCAAATATCCAACCGAAGCCTCCGGATCGAAAACCGTCCCTAATTGTAGCGTGATGCATTTTCCTCGCCGCAATCGCCGCTTATGCCGGAGAGAGTTTCAGCGGCAGAGGCAGGCGAACACACAGAATACTACCGAACTCTCTGAACTATTCATCGACAAAACGCAAGGGCCCTTTCTTCAAGACCACGGCGGGCCGTTTAGATTTATGCTGCGGCCTCCACCGAAACGGGAAGATGCGTTTCGACGATCTCACCATCCAAAAACCTGCGTTGCCATACCTCGAAATTGACGAGCGCCCACAAGCGCTCTTCGTGATTTGCGCCCGCTTCGTGTTCGGCGACCAAGCGGCGGACGAAATCCGGTTCGAACAGACCGCGACCGAGCGCGCGTTCGCTCAAAACGTACTCATCGACGATGTGACGGAACGGCCCGCGAAACCATTGTCCCACGGGCACGGGGAAACCCATCTTGCGACGCGACAGAATCTCTTCAGGCAGAATGCCTTTCATGCTTCGTCGCAAGACGTACTTCGTCGTCCAACCGCGCAACTTCAACCTTTCGGGCAACCGCGCCGTAAACTCCACCAGCTTGTAGTCCAGAAACGGCACGCGACTTTCGATCGAAGCGGCCATGCTCATCTGATCCTGCTTCATCAGAAGTTCGTGCAAATAAGTTTTCACGTCCACATAAAGCATGCGACCAAGCAAATCTGAGTTACTAGCGCGCTCGTAGTAGTCACGCATAATGCGGTAAGGATCAATAGTGCCAACACGTTCTTTTGTTTGCTGGGTCAGCATCTTGCTTTGCATCGTACGCGGGAAGACAGAAAAATTATCGAAGTAAAGCGTCTCTAAATCAGGTTCAAGAGAAAGGAAAGTGCGACGAAGCTTCTGTCCCACTTTCGACTGTGGCGGTAGGTGCTCAATATAGCAGCGAACCAAGTGGCGTAATGCAGTAGGCGTTAGCGAATGGTAGATCGTGCCAAATCGAAGTAGATAAAGTGCTTTTCGATAACGTTCATAACCGGCGAGCAATTCGTCGCTTCCCTCGCCCGTCAAGACGACCTTGACGTGCCGCTCGGCGAGCGCGGAAACGAAATAGAGCGCGACGCTGCTCGGATGCGCGATCGGTTCGTCTTCGTGCCATACGAGCTGAGGAAGCACGTCGAAGAACTGCGTCGGCGTGACGACGATTTCGTGATGATCGGTCTTGAACTTCGCGGCGACCAAACGCGCGTAATGCAACTCGTTCGCTTCGCGTTCGGCGAACGCGACCGAAAAGGTCTTGATCGGCTCGGCGACCATCCCGCTCATCACGGCGGCGATGGCCGATGAATCGATGCCGCCCGAAAGGAACATGCCGAGCGGCACGTCGGCCATCAAGCGCAGTCGCACGGACGTGCGGAAAAGTTCGAACCACTCCGCGATCAGGTCCTCTTCTTTGCGATGCGCAAACTCTTCGCTCGGCGCGAAGTCAACCTCCCAGTATTTCCGTATTTCGATCCGGCCATCGCGCCACAGGAGCGTGTGACCCGGGAGCAATCTTTTTACGCCGCGAAAGAGCGTCTCTTCGCCCGACGGCGCATGGTTGGCGAGATAATCGGGAAGCGCAGCGAAGTTGATCTCCGGTTTGACGAGGCCCGATTCGAAGAGCGACTTGATCTCCGAAGCGAACGCGAGCGAACCATCGTCCGCGTGGAAGTAATAGAGCGGTTTGACGCCCAATCGATCGCGCGCAAGGAGAAGCTCTTCTTTTCGTCGGTCCCAAATCGCAAAAGCGAACATGCCGCGCAGGCAGTGCACGCAATCCGCGCCGCGCTCTTCATAAAGGTGGATGATCGTTTCCGTGTCGCAGCGCGTTCGATACCGATGTCCACGCGCTTCGAGTTCAGCGCGATAATCCGCGTGGTTGTAGACCTCGCCGTTGTAAACGATCTGCACCGAACCATCTTCGTTCGCCATCGGTTGATGACCGGCGGCGACATCGACGATGCTCAACCGGCGATGGCCGAGTCCGACGCCATCTTCGATGAACAGACCGCAATCATCCGGCCCGCGATGCGTGAGCACGTCGCGCATCTGCACGAGCGTCGCTTCGTTCACGCGCCGCTCCACGCGCTTCGGGAAGACTATTCCGCAAATGCCGCACATCTTTCGTCTGGGCGACGATGCTCCGACATCGCCCTTTCTTACTCCGCCTATCGCCTCATTCAGCGACGAGTTGTGACGGAATTCCCTTTCCGGCAGAGGATCTTCGAAAATCGGACGTATAGAAACGATCCTCTACCGAGAAGCGCCGATCACCATCCACCGTCAACTCGCTGCCTGCCACTAGAACCACTTCTGCCAACTCCTCGCCCACAAACCGCAGCCAAGCCCAGCGGCAATCGGTCTCCATTCTCCTCCCATTGGTTGAAACTTTCAATCGTTCGGCTTCTCCGATCAACACGACGTCGCGTTTCGCGTCGCTGACGATCTCGAAAGCGCGTCCTCCGTGACACTCCACCTCGCGGACGATGGAACGCTCTTCGGTCTGCGGGATAAGCAAGGTCACGAGTTCGACTCCGTCGCGAATGCGCGCTTCGAACCGCACCGTCTTCGCTCGCTCGCGTGCGCCGTAACAACGCGATACCCAGCTATCTTCGCAGCGCAACTCGCCTTCGGCGCCGAAGATGAATATTTCGATTCCCGCTCGCCCACGAGCGCTTTCGCGAATGACAAACGCATCACCTTCGCGCTCTACAGTGGGCGAAGCGTCCGGCACGAAGTGGAAGTGGAGCGCGCAGAGGTGATCGCCAGCCGCACTCACCAGATCGCGCATGATCCAGTAATCGCCCTTGAGAAAGAACACACTGCGCCGATGTTGAGCGCCGACCGATTCGTACCCATCGTGCTCGCCTTCGAAAAGATCGAACCGCTGATCGCTGATCCACTCGATGGCGCGCGCCCGCGCGATGCTCTTCCATGTGAAGGGACCGTCCGGCTCCGATGAAGAGAGTCCATCGATGGTGAGCGCATTGTGCATCGCGGAAGAGCGAAAACGCCGGCGCTCAAGATCGGAGCCGGTGTAGGTGTAGGTTCCCGGATCGACCAGAAGCGTGCGCCCGCGCGCCGCGAGATCGAAAGCGAGCACATCTGCGTGCGCGTGGCCGCAATTGAGGACGCCGTGCGGCCCGCAATCGATGAGCATGTAGTTTGCATCTTGCGTCCAGCCGTCACGCAGAACGTAGTAGCCGCCCGAGGTGAAAGCGCGCGACGTCCCTTCAGGCGCGTGTGGCTCTAAGCGATCGACAGCACGTAGGCCTTCCGGCCCTAGTAACCACAGCGTCTCTTCGGCTGCTTCGCCCGCGACGAACTTGTAATCGCCGCGCCCGAAGATCGCCGCGCCGTTCGACAGAGCCGAACGGAAGTCATCCGGCGCGCGCTGGTCCAGAATCAAAAGCCTCCCGCCGTCGTCGTCGCCGAAAAGCGGCGTCGTCCCATCGGGCCGCGTGATGGCCATCAAATGGTCCAGCAATGCGGTCAATTTCTCTTCCAAAATGGCCGGCACCTTTTCGCCGTTTCTCTTTTTGAGCAACAGGAAGTGCGTGTAAAAGTCCGTCGTGTAACGATGATAGTAACTCGATTGCTCGAAATAGACTCCGTCGGGCCGGACGTGCCGATCCAGCTCCCGCATCAGTATCGCTTCACCTTTCGCTTTCCACCGCGCGGCGCAAGAGAATTCAGGTAGCAACGTGCCGAGGTAGAAAAGGCCCAGCGCTTCGCCCGTCAAGTGCGTGTTTGGGCTGAAGTAGGTCGAAAGGTAGGTTTCGATGTGGCGTCCGTGCAGGTAGAGGTATTTGAGCGTGCGCGCGAACAGATCCGGCGTCAACGACGGAGAGTCTTTGAAGAAGTGGAGCGCCCACAGCCACGAGATGGCGCGAAAAGCGACCTCCAGACTACTGGCCCAGTTGATGCCGATCTTGGGCGGATTCGCTTCCATCCATGAAGTGAGATGCTTGACGAAGGTTTGCGCGAAGATCTCATCGCGAGTGAGCCAGTAAGCGCGCCCGAGCACGGCGAAATACTGGTGCCGGTTCAACTCCCAAGTGATCTTCTTGTCGCCGGCGACGGAAGCATCCAAGTAATCTATTTTGCTCCAGTGCACGCGCGGCGCACGCTTGCCCGACGACGGTTCGAGGTGCCAGTCGGGCGGATCGCCGAAATTCAAATCGCGGTGGCCGAGAAGATCGAACCGCCCGGCAACGATCCTTCGCGCCCGCGCGATCGCCTCTTCCTCTTTTTGCGGCCAGCGCCGCCGAAACTCGGCGACTGTTTCTTCTGGGCATTCGAAAGCCGCGAAGAATCGAGGGACGCGCGACGTTTTGAAACGGCTTAACAGATTCTCCGTTGAACGGATCTGACCGCTAGTTTCCCCATTGAGCGCGCGGATCAACTGTCTATCGCTCGGCAAACGCGCATGCGAGGATAGCCCCCAACGCTCCGATAGAGCAGCCAGATACTGAGCTGCACGCCCGCGCAGCTCGTTGGGACTCTTTCCCCGTACTTTCTTCAGTTTATTGAAGCGCAAAACGATCATCTTTCTTGAAAGCTGGCAACCTCTTCGCTTTCCATTCCCTTGCTTTTCCGCAGGACCTCTCCGTATCCCGCTAACCTTTCATAGAGATTCAACCAATCATGCCGCACGTTCTCCCATACATATTTGCGACATTCATCACGGGCGTTGGCGATGATGCGCGAAGCCAGCTCTTGATCTTCGATCAATCGGATGGCGGAAGCTGCCAGTTTTTCATGATCGTTTTTCGGAACCAGCAATCCGGTCCGCTCGTGCGTGACTATGTACGGGATGCCGCCAGCATCTGTGGTGACCACTGGCGTGCCAGCCGCGAAGGCTTCGATTATTGAGTTGGGCATGTTATCCACATTAGGACTGTTCAGGAAAATGTGCGCCCGATCGTACAATTCCGGCATGCGGTGCGGCGGCACAGCTCCTAAGAATTCGACATTGCGCAGGCCCAAGCTGACAGCCAAATCATGCAAACGATCCCGTTCGCTTCCGTCTCCGGCGATTATCAACAAAGCTTCAGGAAATCGCTTTTGTATGAGCGAGAACGCGCGCAATGTACAAGCGACGTTGTAGTGTGGCTCGAAATTTCGGTTCGACAGGAAGATTGGCCGCAAAGGACTCCGCTCCCGGAAGATGAAGCGCTCCGTCTCCACCGTATTGTAGATCGCCCTCGCTTTCAAACCGAATTCGCTGAACACATCTACTAAATACGAAGAAGGCACGACTATTTCATCGGCGAGCTTGATCGTCGGGATTGCAGTCCGTCTCCAACGTCGAAGATGGTCTTTAGCTTGACCACTACGATAGTTGAGTACAACTTTTTTGCCGTAGAGCTGTGCAATGAGGATCGCTGGCGTCGGAGCCAAAACGAATGAAAAGTATGATGCGGAAAAAATATGCACTATGTCATAGTGTGGAATTCGTCGCAGCAACTCAGTCACGTAAAGAATAGATGTCAAGATCGTGCGTAGGTACTTAACTCTTTCTTGCAATCTTCCTATTGTTCCTGGAAACCGCGGATTGATTGGCAGAAAATCCACCTCTATATCGGGCTCTCGGCGAAGGTTATTCAATAATCTTTGCGCTTGCACGGCTTGCCCACCGAGTATGCCGAGCGAAGGAGCGATCAACAGGACACGCACCGCTTTCGCACTTATGCTTTCTTTGCTGCTGCGACTGGTCGAATCTCGGTTCAGGTCGCCTTTCATCGCCTCGTCAACCGTTGAGTCTTCGGAGTTAACGGAAAGAGCTTTCGTGAGACAAATCTTGCAATGAGTTAATGAAGCTGCCTTTATGCCTTGCCAGCAACTTTTCGTACAAATCTTCCACACATTGAAGCTGTGATTCGGCAGAGAACTTATCCCTCACTCTAGCGCGCCCGCGCTCGCCCATTCGCTTTGCTTTCTCCGGATCACGGAGCAGCTCGATGATCCTTTCAGCCATCGCGGCATCATCTCCGGGTCGAACCAAGTATCCCGTTTCACCTTCAATGATCGCCTCGCGCGCGCCGCCGACATCGGTCGCCACCACCGGCTTTCCGGCAGCCATATATTCGAGTATCGAATTAGAAAAGCCTTCCGCGCGCGAACTCAACACACACACGTCGGAGATGGCGAGTAGCTCCGCCACGCGCTCGCATCTTCCGAGGAAGAAAGCTCGCCCTTGCAGACCAAGCTGCGACGCATACTCTCTGAGTGAGTCCATCAGTTCGCCTTCACCTGCGAGCGCGAATCCGACATCAGGCACCGCCTCGGCCACGCGCCGTGCTGCACGCAAGAAGGTCCGGTGATCTTTCACCTCGTTGCGCATGTTAGCAACAATCGAAACGAACCTCATGCCATTCGGAAGCCCTAAAGCTAGCAGCACACGCTCTGGCGAGAAGTCTTCTGGGATCGCAACCCTGCGTAGATCTAAGCCATTGTGGATAACGGTTATCTTGTTCGCCGGCACGCCTTCCTCGATCAACTTTTCTCGCACCGCTTCGGCGTTGGCTACCACTGCATGGGCGAGACCGAAGACTCGACGCTCGACCCACTTTTGGGCCGGGGTGCGAAAACCCTCCGTTTCTCTCTTGGCAGCTATTCTGACCGGCACTCGAGCCAGCGTCGCCGCCAGCATACCGAATACGTTCGTGTAGAAATCAAAGGTCTGTACGATCTCAATCCTGCGCTCGCGCATGAACTTTGCCGCGCGACGAAGTTGCCGCGCCATGTTCAGATCGTAGAAGCTCGATAATTTGAATTCCGGTATTTCTCCTAGACCCAATTTCTCGACCTCGGCGCGCAACACACCACGCCCATCAAGGCAAGCGACGCTGAGGTCGTAACGACCGCTCTCGTGCAAAAGGCGCGCAAGCTGCACCGCTTGGCGTTCGGAGCCGCCCTGATCGAAGCTTCCGATGAAGAGCAAAACTCGCCGTTTCATCAGTGAAGTTCACTTACAAGCTTTGAGCCGTTTCTGAAGCGACCACCTCGCTGTGCTCGATGTCTTGTTGCCGCTCGCGCCGCAACCAAAATTCAAGCACGAGCAGATACCAGAGTTGATTGGGAGCAAGGCCCACCTTTACGGCCCTCCTCAACTGATCGATCACGGAAGCGGCTCTGATCCATCCCTCGCGTTCGAGAACGGAATCGCTGAAGACCTCTTCCATCAGCGCGCGCCAACGCCCGACCAACCATCTTCCGACGGGTATACTGAACCCTCTCTTCTTTCCACGCGCAACTCGCTCGTCGATGTGACGGCGAGCTAGCTCGCGAAGCACAGCTTTCAGAGTCCAGCCATGTAACCTTATTTCGAAAGGCAAAGATGACGCGAATTCCCACAGTTGATGATCCAAGAAAGGAGAACGGGCTTCGATCGCGTAGTGCATCGTCGCTCCATCCACTTTGGTCAAATACTCTCCGGTGAATCGGGTTCGACGATCATAGCGCAAGAATTCTTCGAGCAGATCGCGCGCTGAGTCGAGCGAGCGTGGCAGTTGGCGTTGAGGAAGACGTTGGCCGATCAGCCGCTCGCCTAGAATCCCGTGAATCTCATAAAAGGGCAGCCCGTCACGAACGCATGCGACCGCCCCCAAGCCTCCAGTCGCGTAATCGAGAAAAGAGCCTGCGCGCTTGATGATCCCCGTTCGTGGCAACAGAGGCTTCATCTTCTTCCATAGATCCGGCGCTGAAGACGGAAGATGACGAGCTATCCTTTGCGCGGCGTAGAAGTTCAGGTGTTCGGGATAACCGAGGAAGACATCGTCTCCGCCGTCGCCCGTCAGCATCACGGTCGCCGATTCGGCGAAAGCGCGCGAGATGCGCAGCATTCCAAGGGCCGAAGCGGCGCTGAAAGGCTCGGAAAAAGCTTCAGTCAACTCATCGACGGTGGGCGAATCGTCTGGCGACAATTCGAGTATCTCATGCTTGATCCCGAGACGACGCGCAGTCGCTTTCGCATCCGCCGATTCATCCGACGGATCGTTGGGCGTCGCGACGGTGAAAGCCGTCACGTCTCCGCCGAGCTTCGTGATCGCCCAACAGACTAGACTTGAGTCAACTCCGCCGCTCAGCAACGCGCCGACCGGCACGTCGGCTTGCAACCTCTTTTCGACTGCGCGCAAGAAAAGCTCTTCCGTGCGCTTCACGGCTTCCGCGAACGAGATGCCTTTCGCCTCGTTGTCCTTCGGCGTTGGAAGATGCCAGTACTCGCGCGTCACGCAAGTTCTATTTGCGCCGTTCCACTCGAGGATGGTTGCGGCGGCGACCTTTTTTACTTCCTTGTAGATCGAACGAGCGTCGGTGATGAAGCCGAACTCCAAGAATTCAAGAACGGCGCCGTCGTCGATCTCGTCGGCGAATCCTCCGAAACGCAACGCGCGTGCAGTGGAAGCGAAAGCGAGCGAACCATCCGGCCCGACATGGTAGAACAAGGGCTTTACGCCCAAACGATCGCGCACGAGGAAAAGTTTCTGCGCGTCTTCGTCCCAGAGGCCGAAGGCGAACATGCCGTGTATGCGCTCGACCAATCCATCGATTCCCCAGGCACGATACCCATGCAACAAGACTTCGGTATCGGTGCGACTTTTGAACTTAAAACCCAAATTTTCAAGTTCGCGCCGCAGGTCCATGAAGTTATAGATCGCGCCGTTGAAAACGACGCCGAGTCTACGATCCGCAGTTACCATCGGCTGCCGCCCAGCTTCGCTTAGATCGAAGATGGCCAATCGCCGATGTCCCAAAACGGCGTTCTGCCATAGCTCCAACCCGGCGCCGTTCGGGCCTCTTCGTTCGAGCGCACGCCTCATCCGAACGACCGCGCAGTGCGCGGCCCGCCTATCTTCGAAACCGACCACTCCGGCTATCCCGCACATATCGAATCAGCCAGCTCCGTGTTCACCCTCGCCGCCCTTCACCCTGAACTCGCAACCGGCGCAAAACGCTCAAAGGACGCCCGCGCCCGATCACCTTCCCCATCAACGAACAAACGCGCCCACTTCTCAAGCATGAATAGCGCCCACAACCGCGTGGAATGATCACGCCGCCCGTTTTCATGCTCTTCGAGAAGAGTTTGCACGTAGCTCAGTGAAATGTAACCGCGCTGCCGCGCGCGCGATGACATCAGCGTGTCGCGAATCTGTTCGCGCAATTGCGCGTTGATCCACTCATCGATGGGCACACCGAACCCTTGCTTCGGGCGATGAAGTATCTCCGGCGGGACGATCCCCTCCACCGCACGCTTGAAGATGTATTTCAGCTTTCCGTCCTTGAGCTTCAGTTCGGGTGGGATGCGTCCGACGAGCTCGATCAAACGATGATCGAGCAATGGCGCGCGCGCTTCCAGCGAGACCGCCATGCTCATCCGATCGACCTTGACGAGTATGTCACCGGGCAGATAGGTCTTGCTATCCAAATAGAGCAATCTGTTGATCGAATCATCCGCGCACATCTTCGCCGCGCGCTCCCGGAAAAGAGCGGTCGCATCGGCACCAGCTTGTCGCAATCTGGCTTTTAGATCATCACTGTAAAGCTTTTCTTTCGCGAGTGCCGTAAAAACCGAGACGTTGTCGATGTACCGGTCCAGAGAGTCTAGCGCGATGTTGTACAAATAATTTCGCCCCCAAAAACCGTGAGGGAGAAACCGGCTGACGGGCTGCATCACACCGCGCCGCAAAGGTCGCGGCAAACGTTCGAAAACGGCGCGTCTACTATCGACCGCGTAGCGCGTATAGCCAGCGAAAAGCTCATCGCCGCCATCGCCCGACAACACAACCGTTACGTAATCGCGCGCCATCTTCGACACCATGTAGGTCGGGATGGCCGATGAATCGGCGAAAGGCTCATCGAAATGCCACGCGAGATCATCGACTATCTGGCAGATGCTCGGCGTGACGATGAACTCGTGATGATCGGTCTCGAAGCGTTTCGCCGCGAGGCGCGCGTACTTCAACTCGTTGTAGCTGTCTTCATTGAAACCGATGGAGAAGGTTTTGACGGGACGCACGCCAGCGCGTGCCATCAAACCGACCACCGTGCTCGAATCGACCCCGCCCGAAAGGAAAGCTCCGAGCGGCACATCGGCGATCAATCGAACTCGCACCGCATCTTCGAGACACGCGCGAAGCTCCTCGATCCACTCCTCTTCGCTTCTCCCTTCAATGGGGCAGTAATCGAAATCCCAGTATTGCTCGATTTTTATCTCACCGTTCGCGAAGATCAGGCGGTGGCCTGGCGGCAATTTCCGCACGCGACGAAAGATGCAAAGCGGGTCTGGAACATAGCCGAAGGTCAAATATGCATCGAGAGCCGCGTAGTCAATCTCGCGCTCGACTTCCGGATGTTCCAGAAGAGCCTTCAATTCGGAGCCGAAGATCAAGCTTCTCTGCGGCGTGAGCGTGTAGTAGAGCGGCTTCTTTCCGACGCGATCGCGCGCGATGAAAAGCCGCCGCGCCCGCTCATCCCAGATGGCAAAGGCGAACATGCCGCGAAAATGATCGACGCAATCGAAGCCGTACTCTTCGTAAGCATGGACGATGGTCTCCGTATCGGAGTTGGTGCGAAAACGATGGCCGCGCGCCTCGAGTTCGCGTTTGATCTCGCGGTAGTTGTAGATCTCGCCGTTGAAGATGACCGCCACCGTTCCGTCTTCGTTGAAGATGGGCTGATGCCCGCCAGCGAGATCGATGATCGAAAGACGCCGCATCCCCAAGGCCACTTGATCGGTCACCAGCACGCCTTGATCGTCCGGGCCGCGATGCGTGATGACGCGACACATGCGATCGAGCGTCTGCGAAGCTTCGGCGCGATCGAAGCCATTCTGTAGATTGACGAATCCGGTGATGCCGCACATTTCATCAAACCCTGTCTTCTAAACTGAAACCAGAAACGGAATTCGCCGTGATCGCACGCCGCGCCTTGTACCGCGTCCATCCGAACGCAGCCCCTTCGGGGAGAAAAATTCCGAGAACACGACGACACGCAGATTGTCGCGATCGCCGCGCCCATTCGCCCTCCTCTCGCCTGAGGTTCCACGCTTTCCCGTAAATGCGCACGACCGCGCCACTTTGAGCGATGCAGAAGCGTTTCGCAAAAGGCATGTCAAGGTTGGTCCATCACACTTCCGACGCATCTCCAATCCCCACTTCGTAATAAATGTCAATCAGGAGATCTCTTCCAGCGGCGCTTGCAGTCCGTCGTTCGCTTCGGCCACGAATTTCAAAAACATCGGCGGGAGTTATCGCTGTGCTCTCCTTATAACGCTTGAAGTCCTGTGCGCCGAAGGTCAGCAGGTGATGCCGTGTGTTCACATCACAACCACGACGTGCGCATCGTAGGCTTAACCCCTTGGAACCTTGCATTCGGCCACTAAACGTCACCACCTCGTGTAAATTCTCGCATCGTTGAGCAATAATGAGAACAAGATTTCGAGAGGGCGGCTTCTTGCTCGGTCTGTTAGTGATGGATGCCTCCCTGACGCCCCCGCTCGAAAGAAAGATAACATATCGAAGCAGCCAAAGTTAACGTTCAAATCCACTTTCGCAAAGGGTTTGAGAAGATTTGGGAAGATTCGGCCAAGAAGCTCCGCCGACCTGTTAATACGAAAGGTTGATGATCTAATCCCCAACTGCCCGTCAAAACGAAGGATCGAAGATTTTCTTATGAGGCATTCAAGATCTTCGCTGGCGATCACGGGATCACTTTTTCGGAGTCTCCGCTTCGCCGCTTCTTCCGGTCCGGCTGCTGAGCAACGAACGCGCAAATCGCAGCGCTTCGGCGAGTGCACCGCGTTCCCGTTGCGCCGCGTACTCGGCCCGTCGCTGCTGGAAGAAGCCCCAGCAGAAGCGCAACTGGCACTCGTGCCAGAAAGCTTCCGCCTCATCGCGCGCGAGCGTCTGCCGCAACCATCCCCAAGCGTGTCCCATCGCTTGGCGGTAAAGATGCGACGGAACGTCGAACAATCGCGCCTTGGAACGCTCGAAATCCTCATCGCGCATGATGGCGTAGAACCTACCATGTCCCGTATGCCAGCGACGATGATACCGCTTGGTCAAACGGCCCGCGCCGACCTTGTGGTAGAAGTATATGTGCGGAAGATAAATACCTTTCCGCCCAGCTTTCCATAGCCGTTGCAAAACTTCCAAATCTTCTGTTCCACCGATCATGTCTTTGGAGACGCCCAACGCAGTGGAATAACCGCCAACGGCGCGTACATCCGCCGTTTTAAAAGAACATGCCAGCAAACAGATCTGCCGTTCCGCGTCTGCGTAAAACGGCTCGTCGCCGTAATCCGCCATCGCTATCACCGACCAATGCTTTTGAGTCAACCAAGATGGCGGTTCAGCTTCCCAGTGAGGGAGGACTTTGCCGCTGACGCAGGAGACTTCCGGGTGATCGCGAAAAGCCTGAAAGATCTTCAGTAACCAGTCATGCGGCAGCAAAAAGTCATCGTCGGCGATCGTATATATCCAACCCCGAGCAGCCTCGAGTCCGGTATTGAGCGCGTACGATTTGCCTTGCCTGCTTTCGAAGATATAACGGACATTATCATGTCCTGCATCGATGAACGACTGAACTGTCTGACGGGTTTGATCAGTCGAATTATTATCGACAACAACCACCTCGAACGTGAAGGCGCCTTGAGTCTGCTGCGCAAGCGCCGTCTCAAGCATCTCGCGCAGATCCCGACAACGGTTGAACGTGCAAGTGAGCAGCGTGATGTCTACCGCCTCTTGGAATCTCATTTTGTGAGTCAACGCGAACTCCTGGCTTTTGCTCGCTGCCTGACTGGTGGCTTTATCCGCCGTTCCCTTTACCAAGTCACATCTTCCTCAACCAAATGCTCTGCGCAGAAGTCGGCATCATGCTGTAACTTGAATGCTTGGTGCATAGCGGCATGTGATGAGCGAAGAAGTCGCGGTGGAACTTTTCCAGAAAAGAATTGAAAAGCACTATTTCGAACTCGTTGTTGTATTGCAAAAATGCCCTCAACATATAAGCCTCGTTCCATGCACGCCCTTGATAGACCCATTCTTTGGGATACTCGAAGGGATAAAAGACGTCGTGAAAGTGAACATATACGCCCTCGTTGAGGACTGGCAGAACCTTGAAAAAGATGTGATTCACATCACTGCCCGTTTTAGCTACATGCGAGGAATCGACGAACAGGATATCATTTGCTTCCAACTCGCGGAACAGACTCACATCCACATCTTGTATTTTGCTCGCCAAAATAGTCGTTCTATTCTTATCCTCGTCTTTGAGCAAAGATATCAGCAAGTCCGGATATGGCTCGATGAAAGTCAGCGAAATAGAATTGCCAAGGAAGCGCTCATCAGTATCTAGGAAAACGCATGACGAATATCCGCAACCGACTTCGATCACCCTCTTGGGCCGCAGGTATCGTAGCATAGAGTACAACAATATGGCATCGAAATAACTGAAAGCACTATTCTCGAAGAAATACCGACAATCATCCCGCTTCTGCTCTGGGAAGGGTTGTTCAGCGTAGTACTGTTTCAAAATCTCAAGCAAGGCCAGTTGTTCGTTCTCGTTCAGATCGACGCCGCCGAGTTCTCGCGACTTAGCATCGAAGAGTCTCTTTCGTACTTTCTCACCTCTTCGATGGAAGGTATTGGCGAGTAGAAGTGACCCGGCAATTCCCACAATTGATTCACGATGGCTCTTAGCTCATCTCTTTGAACGTAGGCTTTACCGATCAAAGGTATCCCCTTCGCAATCCGTCGCAGCCGATCTTTCATCGTGCGATCTCCGAAAACGTGCAATTGACCCAATCACCCGAGAGCCTCAAGCAGGCTTGAACTGCAAAGAATTCTATGCAAGCAAAGAAATGGCAACCAAAGCCACGCTTTTTCCAAATCATGCATAGTTCGCTGCCAGCCCCAACTGTTCAGCCATGGGTAGAGATAACTGACCACAACAACGCCTCAAAGATCCTCTGGCCTCAAACATAGAACATATCGAAAAGTTGCCGATCGAATTCTTCGCCATCCCAATCGAAGACGAACAACCGCGGCAACATGTATGGGTTCGTGTTCTTTCGGACCAACCCAGAACCTGTGCTGCAAGCGCAATCGAAACCGGTGCTCTTGACCGCAGAGATCGTCTCTTCCGCATACGCGCCGTATGGATAGGCAAAACTGCGAACGCGACGCCCGCTCAACTCTTCCAAAAGGCGCTTGCTGCTGCTTATCTCTGCGCGCTGCGCTGCGTCGTCCAACGCCACAAGCAAAGGATGCGTTTCGGTATGCGCCCCTATCTCGATCAACTCGCAATCAGCCAAGGCGGCAACCTCTGGCGAAACAATGAACTTATGAGTCCGGCGACATTCCGGCATCGAACCGATCTGTTTATGCAACTCGTCGAGTGCTCGTCTTTGCTCCGCTGCCGACAATGGTTGCAGCAGACGGTAAAGCTCCAGGTAAAGGGCATGGCGGGCGTGTGGCGGCGGCTCGCGCCAAGCGTCCCAAGAACGATGATGCTCATGCTCCTCTTCCGTGTAGAGCGCTCCCTCACCCAAATTCCATTCGCGGACTTCACCTTTGAGACTCAGACGCAGCACCTGTGGCAAAACGCCCGGATGCAATAACATCTTTTCCAGCTCATCCCACCAAGCCTCGCGCTCGTTCTTCATCAAGCCGGTGGCGATGAAAAAAGTCGCCGGCACATCATGCTTTTCGAGCAGAGGTTTTACGCAGTGCAAGTTATCTTCATAACCGTCATCGAACGTGATGACCACCGACTGCCGCGGCAAACGACCGTAGGCAAGGCCATCGGCGATCCGCCGCAGCTCTGACACCCTGTAATGGCGACGAAGAACTTCCAGATGTTCGGCGAAGTGCCGCGGCGCGACGGCCAACTTCCAAGGGTCCACGTCTAGTTCCGTGACGCGATGGTAGACCAGTATGAGCGCCTCGCGACGACTGTGCAGATAAAACCTCTTCGCCGTTCGTTTGAAACTTCGCAAACTGAACATTCTCACTTCACAGCTCTCACCGCAACGATGACTGGATAGTGAGGGTCATAGGCTTCCAGTTCTTCGCGCCGCAACTCCTCTTCGGCCAAACCGTAGAGGAACGCCGTCGCCGCCAGCACATTACCGTAGGAGCATACTTCCAAACGCTCCGCGCTGAAGATCTCTTCAAAGAGCTTCTCCGCCGACAACGTAGTTAAAGACCAATACCAAGAGCTTTTCCATTCGTAGCGGTCTATCCGACTGATCCCCGGGAAGGTGGCAAGCAAAACACCGCCCGGTTTTAGGATCCGGTACAAGGTCTTGACGGCAGCCCGCATGTCGTAGATCAAATGGAGCGTCTGCGTCAAGATTATGCAGTCGAACGCATCCGAAGGGATGTGATCTGCGCTGGTCAAATCGCCAACGATCGTTGCCCGCGGGTTGGCATCTGACACATGCAAGATGTCGCTCTGCGCGACGCGCGATCCACCATAGCGCACGGTATAAGCGTTATCGCCAATCTCCAACACGCGCCCCTTTATGTCGGCGGCATGCTGAGCGAGGAAGTTCTCTATGTAGTAACGGTCAACCGGTCTTCCGCGACCGAAACCGAAAGATTCGTCTATTGGCTCTGTGCGCCGCAAGTCGCCTAAGTTTACGCTCCCCAGCGGCGGTACATCATCGGATTTTCCGAGCAGATGCAGTTTGATCCATCGCCGCGCGCCGACCGGCAGGAGAACGCGTGCCACGCTTTTTGCAAACTCTTTGACACCCGGCGATCGCTTCTTCTGCGTGCCTTCACCATCGCTCATCGTCTCACGCAAAGCGGACCAGATATGTGGATCTTCGACTCCGCGAGCGATCAGATAATCTTGGCACCAGCTCAGATAGAAGAGACGAATCTCATGATACTTCAGCCTCGCGCGGGCCATGCAGGACGCATCGTGCACCCGATATTTCGTCCACGTTCGACTCGAAAGATAAACGGGCCACCTCAGATAGATTTTGGTCAAAAAGGCTTGATCCTCGTAAAGCTGATATGGACCATCAAAGCTCTCTTCAAATCCGCCCACGCTCTCTATGGCCTCTTTGCGCAAGAGCAGATCCGAAGGGCAGGGAGCATGCTCTTTCCCCAAAGGATATAGCGCCGTCAGCAGCGCGGGCGGATCAAATGATGCGTCTAGCGCGATTCCGTATGCGGGCACATAATCGCGCGCTGAGCTTTCTGCATCGCCCGCCCAACTGTGCCAGTAGAGACTGCGTCCAGCGACCATGCCAACTTGCGGATTCGCCCGCATGATTGAAATCTGCTCTTCCAGCTTCCGCGGAAGCCACACATCATCGCCGTCGAGAAGCGCGACGAACTCGCCGCGCGCTCGTCGCACCCCGAGATTCCGCGAGGCGCAAACGCCCCGATTGAGGTGTCCTTCATGCTCCAGGTAGAAGATCTGTTCCGGGTATTTGGCCGCATAGCTTCGCGCGATCCTCGTGCTCTCGTCGTTCGAACCATCATCGATCAAGAGCAACTCCCAATAACTATAAGTCTGCGCCAGCACGCTCTCGATCGCTTCGCTGAGGAAACGCCCGGCGTTGAAGAAAGGCGTGATGATTGAAACTAGCCGCCCGTCGCTCCCATCCATAGATGCACTGAGTGTGCTTGAACCCTGCCAACTTTCACCGGTGCGGTCGAATCCCCTGTTCACCTATGAGAACAGGAACCTGTTCAGCTTCTCCTCGATCGGGAAGATCAACTTTCTTTCCAAAGGTTCGGCTCTTCGACCAGCAAGCCGCTCCAGCCGCCAAAGTATTGGCAACAAGGACAGGCGGCGATATTCGCGCCACCACTCCACTTGATAGTATCCGACCTCGACTTTTCTCTTCTCGCCGAAAGCTTTCATGCTCTCTTCCCCCCAAGCGTCGGACCAGCGGAGCAAGAAATAGGGGAGATCGGACAAAGTGACCCGCGGCGGCTTCCGAAACATTATCCTCGATTTCGGCTCAAGGTAGATCGTTCCGCCAGCTTCAACCACGCTCATGCAGAAATCGACGTGTTCCAGAACGCTCTTCAGTCTTTCATCCAAGGGGCCGATCTTTTGAAAGACGTCTCTGCGCACCAAGACAGTGTGAAACTCTATCAGATCACACTGAATTCGGCTTCGCGGCACTTCAGGATCATCCACGCGCCGCTCATATGATGAGTGTTCCTCGACGAAGATGCGCTTGCCATCCTCTTCCGTTATTCGCCACCATCCGCCGGCCATGTGAACGCGCGGATCTTCCCACGACCCTTCGAGATACAACGGCGCGACAACCCACGCATCTGTCTCTTCAGCACACGCAACGAGATTCTCCAGCCAACCTGGGGCGACTAGCACGTCGTTGTCAACGAAGACCACGTATTTCGCGTCAGCGTGCTGAAGCCCGATGTTGCGCGCTTCATTAGGAGCGAGGTAACGATCAAACCTGACCAACTTGAATCCTTTATCGGCGGCCTCTCGCTCCAACCAGCGCCTGATCCCGCGCGGTGAATTCCCATCAACGTAAATCAATGAGAACGGGTACTGTGTGTTTTCATAAATGCTCTGTAGCGAAGTCCCAGCTCGACAGAAGCATTCGCGCGGCACGACGATGATGTTGACTTGTGAGCCGGTCATTTAGCACCTCCTTTCGGCAATGTCCACTTATTCGCACGTGTTTCGATTACTGTTCCTCACCACAGAAAGCGAATAGCCTGCTTCGGAGCGCAACGAAAAAGATCGAAGATCCGGCGCAAAGCGCTCGAATCCATCCCCCTTCTCCTTACATCATCCTTTATCTCGCGAACGCACAGTTGGCCGTAGTATCGGCGACAAAGATCCAATCCGCAATCCAACGCCCGCTGTAGATGGGGCTCGTCCCGCACATGCTCATCCTGATGTTCGAACACCTTCAAGATCGCGCGAAGCATCTTCAACGAATCGGATGACATGTTCGCGTGATGCATTCTGTACTCCGCCACAACGCTGGCGTGGCAACGAACGGGCCATCTTCTAGCGAGCCGCAGATAGAGCTCGTAATCTTCCGCTGGAGTGAAATCTGCATTGAAACCGCCGGCAGTCTCGAGCGCGCTTCGACGGAACATGACGATCGCCGTATGCCATATCGGACAGGCGTATTCGAGTAAAAAGGCGTAATAGTTTTCGATGTTCTCGGATTGGAACTGCGCGGGCGTCGGGATCGGTTGCCCACTGGCATCGATATACCGGCACTTGCCAAAGACGAAGGCGCAATCGGGATCGACAGCCATCGCCTCCAAACCTAGTTTCAAGGCTTGCGGCAGTAACCGGTCGTCGGCATCGAGAAAGACGACGTATTCCCCGCAACTGGCTTCTAATCCGGCATTGCGCGCCATGGAGACTCCGCGATTCTCCTGCCTGATCAACTTCACCGCGGAGTAACGCGATGCGACTTCCGCTGTTTCATCCGGCGAGCCATCATCGACGACGATCACCTCGACGCGCCGATGAGTTTGCCCGAGTGCGCTTTCGATGGCTTCAGACAGAAATCGAGCCTGTTTATAGCAAGGGATGACGATCGAAATCTGCTCGCTCATAGCCAATCGGATGCTAAGCCAATCTATCTGAATTTGAATTTTCGCCTTGTAGGACAATTGGCGCGTCATCCAACCTTAGACGCTTATTCATAAAGCCTAAGTCTAATTGTGATCTGATTAGAACTTTACGACTTTCTTCCGCCCCTCCACTCTTTCTCACAAGCTCAAATAAGCACACTGCTCGTGAGACTAAAAAATCATATGAGTTTTTCCATGAATGTACATCTTATTTTGCGGCAACCGTGATCTATAATCCCCTGTGGATAATAACGAAGCAGAACGAATAATCGCCCGAGCGATTGCACTAGTCCTAAATAACCGTAATCCCTAAACCGACATCTGATTTCTTCAACCACTCGCTCACCATATAGTTCTCGCCATCCTCTTATCCCGGCCTCATAAGCCTTTTGGTATTGCTCTTTCCCTTTAATGAATTGCCGTTGCAAATGCAATGCACGAATGGCCGATTTCAACATAAGACTGCTGTCGCGCGACAAAGATTCAGCATGTAGGCGATATTCCGCAACCAAATTGTCGTGCTTTCCTATCGGGAATTGCCGGCAAATGCGAAGATATAATTCATAGTCTTCGCAAACCATGAATGTCTCATCGAATCCATAGAGCCGCTCAAGAACTTCTCTCCGGTACATTACCGTACCGTGCATGCCGATGAAATTTCGAACGAGCATCTCCTCATAACTATCCCCACAGTCCTCAACGGAAACGGATCCTTGCTGTCCCTGCGGAAGCGGAGCGCCATTTACATCTATGTAGCGATAGCGACCATAAACAAAGGCCCACTCCTGATTTAGATCGAGTTGGCGTGAGCCAATCTCCAGTGCCCCTGGTAGAAGACGATCATCCGAATCTAGGAAGGTCACGTACTCCCCACAGCTCGCCGCTAACCCTCTATTACGAGCCCCGGCCAATCCACGATTGCTTTGCCTGATTAAGCGCACACGATCGTAACTAGCAGCAACATCAGACGTCTCATCTGTTGAGCCATCATCTACAACGATCAGCTCAAATCGCGGATGCTCTTGATACAGGACGCTCTCGATGGCTTCCCGCAGAAACTTAGCCTGGTTGTAGCAAGGGATGATCACTGATACCAGCTTAAGCATTTTGACCTTTCCCTTGAAGTACCTAGAAGTTATCTAAAAAATAGCAGAAGCTGAGATGAACTGAGTGGTAAACGCTATTATGAGATAGCTTCTAGATTATTTTTGAAGAACACTTGGATCTAATTTACCTTATTCGCTGAGATAGAGTTAAGACCGACGTCATTCACGAAGTCAAGGTTTCTATACCTAGCCTAACAGTCCGTTCATTCTCCCTCTTTTGCATTCGCCGATAACGCGCATCAGCTTTCGAGTTGGCAAACCTCAACTTCAATTTATCACTATCAATCACGCCTGTATCTATTACTCCGAGTTATATTTGATTGTTTCAAGCTTATCAGCTTAGATTCTTAAAATTCTTAACGTCGAAATCTCAGGATCGAAATTAGTGAACTAGCCCTCACCCCTTGTGAGGACAGGTTTTTAGTGCCGAGTTCGTCCGTATCCCGAAATATCTACTTAGACACCCTGCCAACGTTGAAGCAACGACAGCGCGACTTTGGTGAGTGACGTAGAAATCTCGCCCTTTCCTTGAAAGCTCATCGAGAATATTCGGGGAATGTAGCAATCGAGACAGCTGGGCGACAAATTGCTCAGCATCATCAGCAATTAAGAGATGCTCATTGGGTTGTAGCCCAGCAATACCGCGCGCCCCAATCGAGGTACTTAAAACCGGCAGGCCATAGGCAAAAGATTCGATAATTCTAGTGCGTAACCCAGCGGCATCAGTGGATGCAACGAGTTGCAAGTCACAAGCCTTGTAATATGGGGTAATATCTTCAACGAAACCAATGAAAGACACGTTCTTGTAAGCCGAGGCCAGAGCCAACACTCTTCTCGACCGCTCGTCATCATCTATTTTCCCTACTACATGCACCGCAATTCGATCTAACACTTGCGGAGGCAACAACGGGAACACGTTCTCGAAAAGAAACTCGAGCGAACGGTAGCTGGGCAAGTGGCTCAACCGACCCAAATGTAACAAGTGCAAGCGTCCATCTTGCATCCAATTACCTACCTTCCTGTCACCGCCGTCGCCCGGAATACTCATAGGAAGATACTCTACGCGGCAAGATGGAATTTCTGAACGTAAAAGGTCCCGGTCATAAGCTGAAATGCACAGTATCAATGGAGCACGTCTTGCCATCAAGCGTTCCGCCCGTTTAGAGAACCTCAACTCTCTCTTTTCAGCCACACTCAGGGGACGACGATCGATCTCGCAAGCGATTTTGGCAGTAGCTTTAACAACTGCCGAGGGTAAGTCGTGAAGACTCCAAACAACGCGCGCCCTCCTATAAACCCAAGGAATAATGTTGGCCAACGATTCGCCTTCGAACTGATGAATTGCCTCTGGATGCAATCTATATCGAGCGGCAAACTCGCGGGCGACAGTGTCATGATAAGGGAAATAGTGGCGCATAGCAGAGCGATACGGGAAACCTACTCTGAACATTAGCCGCCCAAGGAGCGAATACCTCCCGTTCTCTCTAGGTACACGAACCCAACTAATGGGGCGAAGATCATCGGAAGGTATGGATTCATCAGCAGCGCTAGCTATATGAATTAGTTCTACCTCAAAACCCAGATCTAAGTAAGCTTGTATATTCGAGTAGAAGCGAAGGCTGGCACCGCTCCCTTGTTTTTGCGGCATCGTCTCAAGATAAATAAACACCCGACGTGACGATTCAGTAACAGAACGCATGAGCAGCCACCTTTACAGACTGTGTATTAAGAACCGAACTGATGCTGTTTCAACACAGAACCACTAAAGCTACGTAGGGCTTCAAGGATCAAGACCTACTGAGACAAGATGTTAAGTGATTAACTATCAAGGTCATTCCTAGCTATCTCTTCGATTGATCCCTGATTACGAGATATCGTTGAGCTAGAGTACAAACTGTCTATGTCGCTTGGAATTCCAGCAATCAAGCAATAGATTTTCCGAAAAACGTGTTTAGGGATGCTTTGTGGATACCACCGCAGTAAAGCATACAAGCCTTGAGCTACTACCTTCCAATCATGCTTTCGCAAGCCGCATCTGATGCTGTTTACCACCCTCTCTCCATATATCTCTTTAGCACTTCTCCAACCAATACCAAACGCTTCTTTCAATCTTCTATCTTTTTGAACATATTTTTTCTGAGACTTCAGGGCAGCTAAAGCCCCTTGAAACATCAAGCTGGCTTTGGTACTCATACTTCCCTCATAAATACGATACTCTATAACATCCTGATGATGACATAAAATCGAAAACTGTCGTGCTATTCTTAGATACAACTCCCAATCTTCAACCGCGTGCTGGGACTCATTGAAAAAACCAACTTCATCTAACACTCCACGCCGAAACATCACCGCTCCTGGGGGATATATGTAACAACTCTGCAACAAGTGAAAGTAATGATCTTCCTCCGGACAGCGAGGTTTACTCTGCGGCGATATCTGCGATCCGTCTAGGGCCATCAATCTATGGTGCCCATAAACAAAAGCACACTCCGGATGTTTCAGCAAACACTCAAGATGGCTTTCAAGCGCATGGGGCAGCAGCCTATCGTCTGCGTCCAGAAAGACCAGATATTCGCCTTTGCTCTCTGCTATCCCGCGATTTCTCGCTCCGGACAAGCCGCGGTTCTCTTGTCTGACGCACTTCACCTCGGCGTATCTCGCAGCCACTTCCGAAGTATTGTCAGGCGATCCGTCGTCGATGACGATCGTCTCCACATTGCGGTACGTTTGACGGAGCACGCTTTCGATCGCTTCGCTTAGAAAATGAGCCTGCTTGTAGCAAGGGATGATGACCGAAACCAATGGATTTTCCTTATCGCTCATAGCAACTCTCCGAGGAGAAGATGATTTGCAATTCAGCAGTGCTGCCACTGAACTGCTGGTGTTTCTATACAGAGTTAGACAGAGTCATAGAAACTCTTCAAGTCATCGTCGCTTCTCTCGACGCCGAGAAGTATGCAACGACATTTGCGAAACACATGGCGAATGAATCCATGAGGATATAAACGAACCAGCGTCGGCAGATCTTTGCCGATCTGACGTCAATGCTCGTTTCTCCAAGCGCGTCTGATGTCGTTGACCAACTCCTCGCCATACAATTTGTGAAGTCGATCGTACCCGGCTTTGTAAGCTTTTCTTAAAGTTTCATCCTGTCTCACATACTTCCACTGATCGACCATAACCTTGTGTGCTTGAACAAACAACAGCGCCGTCTTCCGGCTGCTATTCATCCCATGAATTCTGTATTCGGCGACTATGTGATCGTGAAAGACCACCGGATATGAACGAGCGATGCGCAGATACATCTCCCAATCTTCCGCCGGGGCATAGCGTCCATCGAACAAGCCAACTAAATCGAAAACGCCTCGACGGTACATGGCCATAGCGGGCATGAAGATGCTGTTGCCTTTGAGCAAATATTCATAGGGTGTACCATCAAGACTTTTTCTAGTGTGGACCTCAAACACCTCGCCATTTTTGTTGATCATTCTAGCAAGTCCGGCGACGATCATGGCTTCTGGATGAGAGCCGAACTGCTTCAATCCGATCTCGACAGCATCCGGCAAAAGGCGATCATCTCCATCCAACAAAACGATGAATTCGCCGGAACAGGCGCGCACTCCGGTGTTTCTCGCTGCAGCGACGCCCTGGTTTTTCTGCTTGATGTACTTGATCCCGCTGAATCGGGCTGCCACCTCTTCTGATCCGTCAGTCGATCCATCATCTATCACAAAGATCTCCAGATTGCGGTGACTTTGCCCCAGCGCGCTCGCGATCGCTTCGCCGAGATACGGCGCTTGGTTATAGGTGGTGATAATGATGGAGACTTTCGAATCTTTAAACACCGCGATCTTTCTGCGAGCAGTTTTCTCGGGGCGCTTTTAAATGAGCGCGCCAAGAGCTACCTGCCGGATGCTTTCAAGACTCAGCGAATATCTTTCCAGTTACAGCTTCTTCCACTTTCTCCACGAAGCGCCATGTGTGAGGCAGGTAGAACCGTCCGCGGAAACTCTTTCCGGGATCAACACGAAACGTCGCGCAACGGAACTTCCAATCTTTGTCGAACGTCACATCTATAAAGTACATTCCGGGAGCAAGACCCAACTCCGGACAGTGGAATTCAACATACCCCTCACTCTGCTCCGCAAAGACGCTCCTATCGGTGAAAAGTTGGCTGGTTAGCTCCCCCTCAGGAGTGTAGAAGAAAACTTCAATCGAACTTTCGACGGGTTTGCAATAGACTCGGTATTTAACTTTGACGATCAAAGCATCTCCCGTTTGTAGTGAAGCAACGAGATCTCCTTTTTCGTTGTGAAAAGACACGGAGACGATTTCAGCTCCGCTTTTCTGAGCCCCCTTCTGCCCAGTCAATGCCACGAGATCGGCCGCTCTTCTTTGATATTCCGCAATCACCTCGCGCGGTTCACCTTCTGCGACCAAACGGCCCCGCTCCATCAACAGCACGCGATCGCACAACCTCTCGACCGCCGCCAAATCATGCGAGATGAAGACGATGGTTTTGCCGCTTTCGCGCAGTTCGCGCACGCGCTGTAAACACTTCGCTTGAAAGCTCGCGTCTCCGACGGCGAGCACTTCGTCGAGAAGCAGCACGTCCGCATCCAAGTGCGCGGCGATGGCAAATCCCAATCGCACATACATCCCGGAAGAGTAGCGTTTGACGGGAGTATCGATGAACTCCCGCACGCCAGCGAACTCGATGATTTGATCGAGCTTGGCTTCGATCTCGCGCCGCTTCATCCCCAAGATCGAACCGCTCAAGAAGATGTTCTCGCGCCCGGTGAGTTCCGGATGGAACCCCGAGCCGACTTCGATCAGAGCGGCCAATCGCCCGTTGATCGTGATCTCGCCTGAAGTCGGCGTCGTTATATTAGATAGAAGCTTCAATATGGTGCTCTTTCCAGCGCCGTTATGCCCGATGATGCCGAGCGCCTCGCCGCGCTTGACTTCGAAAGAGACGTCGCGCAGCGCCCAGAAGTCTTCCGACCGCGTGCGTAACCGGTTCCACGCCCGAACGAGCGGGTTACGCGAAACCGTGCCGTCTTCGTGGCGTATGCGGTAACGCTTGGATACCTTATCGAAACGAAGATCTATCATCCCCTCACCGACCGATACGGAGATTAAACCACATCAGCCAAAGTCGCTTCCAAACGTTTGAAGAAAACGTAGGCCACGGGAAGCAACGCGAAAGAGACCAAAGCTGCCACGATCAAGGCGTAAAGATCAGGCGCCGCGCCTTGAAGGACAACGCGCCGGAAGTTCTCGACGATCCCGGCCATCGGATTCAAAACGTAAAAGGGATACAACCTTGCTGGCACAGCGCTCAGCGGATAGACGACGGGCGAAGCGAAGAGCCACAGTTGCATCAGAAGCGGCATCGCCATGCCGATGTCGCGAAAGTAGACTTGAAGCGCCGAGAGCACCAGCGTCACGCCGAGCATGAAGACGGTCAGCACAGCAACGATGGGCACGACCCAAAGGATCAACAGGGTCGGCACGATCCCGTAGTAGATCATCATCACCGCCAGCACGCTCGCTCCAACCGTCAGGTCGAAGAGCGAAGCGACGACATAGGTCGCTGGCAAAATCTCGCGCGGGAAATAGACCTTTGTCACAAGGTGCGAGTGACTGACGAGCGAGTTAGTGCCGCTCGTCAACGCGTTCGAAAAACTGGTCCACGGAAGCAGCGCGGCGTAAGCGAAGACGGCATAGGGCATCCCTTCGCTTGGCATGCGCGTGACGATCGAGAAGATCAGCGTGTAGATCAACATCAAGGTGAACGGTTGCACGATGGCCCAGGCGAAGCCGAGCATGGACTGTTTGTAACGCACCTTCACCCGATGCGCGCTCAGCGTGTAGAACAGATCCCGGTATTCGACGAGCGCGCGGACGCTTTGCCACAAGCCGCGCCACGAAAGCGACGGCGCGCGGATGACCTTGATGCGTCGTTTATCCTCGGCCAATTCAAGCATTCGACAGACCCCTCTTCCCTGAAAGCCTCTACGCTCTCTTCAACTCAACGCCGCACTCGCAAGAGCCCCTAGCTGAATCTTTCAAGCCCAACGCCCGGCTGTAAACGGCGATCATATCACGAGCGAAGCGGTCTTTGCTCCATCTCTCCCTCACTTCGCGCTGCGCTGCCGCTCCCATCCGCTGCCGGCGGCCATCGTCACGCAAAAGATCGAGCATCTGCTCTGCAAACGTTTCAGCGTCGCCGTGAGCGTGCAACAAGCCTGTCACGCCATCCTTGACGATCTCCGGCAAACCGCCGACGGCAGTTGCGATCACAGGCTTGCCATGCGCCATGGCTTCCAGCACGACGAGCGGGAGCCCTTCACCGTGTGTGGAAAGGACGAAAAGGTCCATCGCGGCCAACAAGCGAGCAACGTCGCGGCGGAAACCGGTGAAGATGAACGCGCCATCGAGCCCCTGTTCGCTCAGCATCTTTTTGACCAACGCATAGTGCGCGCGATAAGCAGGCAGGCTCTCATGATCCCCGACGATCAAAAATGTGACTTTGCCGTATTCGGCGATGACCTTGACTGCGGCTTTCGCAAGAGTTGAGAAGTCTTTCGCCGGCGCGACGCGCGACACCATACCGATGATCTTGTGATCGTCTGGAATACCAAACTCGCGCTTGACTTCGTCCGCTCGCGCGTCCGCGCGTGCGCAGTCTATGCCGTCATAGACGACCGTGCCGCGTCGTTCATCGACCTTGTGAGCGAATCTTCGCCACGTATCCCTTGAGACGAAGATAAAGCTGTCGATGGGCCACAGGAAGCTGCGATCACGCCACGACAACTCGTCGAAAGCGCACCGAATATGGCACACAACGGGCAGCCAGGCCATCTTTCCGGCGAGCGCGGCGTAGTACGCGGCGAGCAGATCGGCGCAATGGACCAGATCGATCTTGCTTCTTCTGAACTCGCGTGCCAACTGCCACGAGTAACGAAGGAAAGGCCAAGCGCGTCGGTAGCTGTGCTCGACAGGGTGGTAGGAGACCGTCTCGAATCCGGCGGTGGCGAACATCTCGTGCACGGGCGACTTCTCGCCGGGGCAAAAAGCTACGCTCTCGAAACCGTACGGGCGCACCGCTTCGGCGATGCGCAGCGTAGCCTGCTCCGTGCCGCCGACGGTCGGCCAAGGCATGATGTGCGCCACTCTGTAGTTTCGCTCCCGCATGGGTCGATAAATTCATGCATCTGCGAACCGCGGCATGAGCCGCTGACGCGCCCTGTACAGGACATGGAGCAAGCGTGGCGCGAGCCTCAACCCGGCGAGCACGCAGGAGAGTTTTCGGCTGCGGTAGAAAGCGTTGGCCCTCTCTATCTCCGCCGCCGCTGTCTGATAGTCGCCGCTGGCAAAGGCCCTTTTGCCGCGCTCAAGCGCGACCGTCGCCGCACAACGTTCGAGTTGCGCATCGATCAGACGGCTGAGGCGCTCGTCGGGATTCAGGATCACCTTCAGCTTGCGATAGACGTTCGCTTGCCCTTCGAACAAGCGCGTCGAATCGTAAGCCAAACTCACTCGATGTATGCGGTGCCGCGCAAGCTGGCGGCGCGTGTACTTTATTCGTCCCCCACGGCGCGCGACGCGCACCCATAGATCGAAATCCTCCGAATGATAGAACTGCGGATCGAAAGCCCCGGCCTTGACGAGCGCGCTCTTTCTGGCAAGGATGCCGGAAGTGACGAGCACGCTCTCGACGCCGAGCAAGCTTTCGAGCGTCACGGGTTCGCGCGTCGGCACCCTTTCGAAGAACGTCTTACCGGCAAGCGGCGAGTCGCCGAAAAGAAGCGCGTCGGCGCAGACGATGTCGAGCGCCGGATCGAGCATGAGCGCTTCCGTCTGCACGTCGAGGAACTCCGGCTCCCACGCGTCATCTCCATCAAGGAAGCCGACATACTCGCCGCGCGCGTGATTTAATCCGGTGTTGCGCGCTCCGCCGGGACCGCCGTTCTTCGCGTGTTTGATGTAAACGACGCGCTCGATGCAAGGTTCGATCGCCCGTTCCAGCTCCGGCGTATCGGGCGACGCATCGTTTATCACGATCGTCTCATAGTCGCCGAATGTTTGCGCGAAAACGGAAGCGAGCGCTTCTTGAATGTACGGAGCGACGTTGTAGGCCGGGATGATGACGCTCACGAGCGGATCGGCCTTGACCAATGCTCCCTTGTGAACGGACGTGATCAACTCTGTCCCCCCCTTTTTGCAACCGAGGGTCTATTTTGAATATTCAATTGCTCGCTTCGCTTTTCTTTACTGCACTATCCTGTGCCTCTTGTGAGATAATATAGATGCGGCGCAAAGCGATAGAATAACCTATTATGTAGTATATATACCATTGATAGGCAACCGAACCGAAAAAACTACTGACCATGTACGCAATAATACTAGCTTGCAATCCAACAGTTAGGTGGTAGAAGCATGAGGTGCGTCGGTCCGCAAAAGTCCTCTGTTCTATCTGCCACAGCTTTTTGAGTGGTGCCACAATGAAGCCAATGTACAGAATGAGGGCTGGGAAACCAAGCTCAGCAGCGACTTGCGTATAAGCGTTGTGGCTCACTAATTCATGGGAAGATACGATATGAAAGTTTTCCATTCCGACGCCGAATATTGGATTATGCAATGCGACAAAGAGCGAACGCCAAAGAAGATCCCTACGAGCAATGGATGAACCGACTGGATCAAGTTCAGGGATGAAGATTGAAAGCAATCTGAGACCGTAATTGCCCGGCGCAAAGATCAGAAAGAGCAGTAAGACCAACAGGGCAACGGCCATCACGCTGAAGCGTTGGCGTCGTCCGAGCTTCCACATCAAGACCAAAAAAGAGACGACAAATCCTAAAAAGGCGCCGCGCGAGTAGGTGACGACCATCGCCATCGTCATCAACGCGGCGCACGCGGCATAGAGGATTTTGCGGACGGGGTTGCGCGTACCGAAAAAGAGCGCGACGGCAATAGGGATCATCATCACCAGATGAAGCGCCATGTCGTTGGGGTTGCCGAACATGCCGCCGAGCGCGCCTTTCACACGGAAACCGTTCACCGTCAAATTCCCGCTCTGAAAATCGCTGATCGCACGGTAGCTCAAAAAGACGCCGACGCCGAGCGATAACCACATCAAACCTTTGAGCCGCCGTTCGGTGCGCACCACGTTGACCAGCACGATGAACATCAGGACGACTTTGATGAAGGAGTCGCTGAAGGCCGCCCAAGCCTCGCCCGGATTGATGGCCAGTGGCATCCCCAGAAGCGCCCACAGGCAGAAGAGGAGCAAAAAGTTGACTTCGCGCGGGCGCGCCGTCAGATTCCCTTCGAGCGCGAATTGCGTCGGGATGAAGACGACCAGCGTGAAGGCGGCGAGCCAGAAGGCGAGCGAAGTCAGCGACGAAAACGCTGGGATCCACTCATAGGGGCGAAAATAGAGAACGGCGGTGAAAAGAAATAGCCCAATGTAACTGATCGCATGGCCGCGCCGCGCCAACCATGGTTCGCCCTTGCCGATCTCCTCGGAACTCTTCCCGCGATCTGCAACCTCCAGAGAAGGGTGAGCCTCAATTTTCGACCCGCTTTCGGCAGATGCTGCGCCCGACTCCGAATGCGAAAAAGGGAGAGTTTCCCCTCCCAGCTCATCTTGCGCTTTTAGTGATCGAGGCGGCCTGATCGCCTCATCGTCGCCACCCGCCCGCGAGAGATCCTTTCCCGCTGGCGTGATCGTCTCGTAATCAAGCACCGGACCGAATTGATCTTCGCCCCTGTTCATTTCAGCTTCCGCGCTGCACGGTGTCCAGATCCGTACCGACGCAGCCATCTTCCTTCACGCGCCTCCATGCGCCCAACCTCTATCCTCATCCCCTCGACGCAGTTACCCCTTCGCCTCGCGCATCACGCTCGAAACGAGCGAAGGCGGGATCTGGATTGAAGGCGCTTTTCTGGCCTTCAGCTAAAACGGCCTATGCCACCCCTCTCAGACGGCGACGCTCTCCTCGTCATAGACGATGGCCCGCACCCTCTCGCGCAAGGCGATCTCGAATTGGCGCGCCTCTTCGACTTCGGTAAAAGCTAGGGCGCGCAACTGCTGTTCTATGCGCCGCCGATAATCCGAAACGAGCGAATCGGAGACGCCCAAACGCGCCGCCGCCTCAAGTTGCGTGATATGTTCCGGGCTCAAGTAGCAGTACCACAAAACGCCAAGAATGCGATTGTACTGTTTGCTCTTGCCGCGCACGGCTTCGTACAACCCCTGAAGGAAACGATCGACACAACGGGCCGCTTCTCGCTCAGCCTCGCGACGCAACAGTCCCTGCTCAGGGTTATCGCGCCCATCCACCGGCTCGAAAGGACGCCCGCCATCCTCCACCTCATCGCTCCCGAGCGGGACCAAGTAGATGTCCATGACGGGCAGACGCGACATGACGAGACTGCGCAAGGTTCGAACATCGACCGGAGAATCGACCGCTTCGAGGACAGAAACGATCAGATCTTCCAGATCCGAGTTGCTGATGATGATCTGCGCGTCTCCCGTACACCCGACCATGCGCGTATCGCGTTGGCGCACTGGGACCATCTGCACGCGCTGCTCCAACTCATGCGTCGGACGGCGCGCTTTACTATCGGGCCATTCGCGCAACCCGTAGACGCGATCGCCCAATCGACGATAGGGGTCATCGGAGCCTGCCCCATCGAATCGGCGGAAATTCGGACTCGACTGGATGATGGTCGAAATCCGCCGCGCCAAGCGGTAAGATTCCGGATGTCGTTTGCGCAATTCCGCGGTCAATATATTGGTCAGTTCGATCTGCCCGATCTCACACTCGATCTCCGCATCGCTCATCCCGGTGTCGAGATAGTGCTGAAAACGACCTTTGCTCAATAAGGCGACGAAGAGCTCTTGTGTTAAATCCGTATAAGCGCTGGCGCGTCCCTCACCTTCCGTAAGCAGACCGGCGCTTTGCGAAGCTCTGACTAGCGGATGCTGACAAACGATGCGATGCAACTCGGTCCATAATCGCCCGACATCGGAACGGGTCAGCCAGTCGCGCCATTGGCCCGGCTGACGCGCCCCACCCTCCCCTGCGCTGTACTTGTTGCTGGTCGCAGAGTGCTCTGAATGGTCGTTGTGCTCGGCAGATATGACAACCATATTTGACGATGAAATCCCTTGAAGGCTCAGCTAGGCATGATCTATACGAACAGCGACGTGCAAGCTGGATTTAGGTCAAAGCCTTGTGAGAGGTTCTCGCCGAGGGTTCGGGGTCCTCGCGCCTCCAAAAACCTTTGAACAGCAGCAAACATCGAGAGCGATCCTCGTCGTTAGCCGCCTTCCATATCTCGCGCCTTCACACCAAATCCTTTATTAAAGATTTTCAACGAAGCACCGCTCTAGGTAGGGTCTCGTCTGGCTAGAGCGATACCTGTCTGATGTTCCGAGGAGAGCGGCGTTTGACGGAACTCTTCGCTTTCAAGCCCCGCTATCTCCGCTCAAGGTCCGCGCCCAACAGCCGCAAAGGGGAAAGGGAGCGACTCACTAACTGGGGAGCCGAAAGGGCGCGGGCCCCCACGACGCGAAAGATGTTACCAATAAATCCCCAAATGAGCAACATTTTTTTACACCAATCGCGCCGAGAGAGTTGACTGGGGGCGAAATGGACCAGCGTTCCGCTATTTTCGCCCGAGATTATGGAAATGGGTGCGCATTAGTTTTTTCTATCTGTTGGCGGAACGAAGCGCGTCTATTGTGCTCGCGGCTAACACTTGTCTGTCCCCCTTAGCTACAGCCACACAGGCGGCGCGTGGTTTGGGTTCTGCCTTTAAGGCCTGCGTCTTGCGACCTATTAAAGAGTCCTCGGGGAGAGACTAAAGATGCGCCCTTTTAAAACGGCGGCGTTTTGCAAACAACGGACGTGCCCTTCTACGGATGCTCTGCTCTCATACATAAATGATGCGCTCTCTCCGGAAGAGGGGGCGGAAATCGCTAAGCACGTATCGACCTGCGATTTTTGCGGCGCGGAACTACACCTTTTGAAGCGCTTCCCCCCAAAATCGAGAACCGCTGCCGATAATTGTCAGCAGAATCCGATCCCTCTCTATCTGCGCATCTATGCTGAGCGGCAACTGCGACCGGAAGCGGAGCTAGTGGTGAGTCGATCTCACTTGCTCGAATTTTCCGAGCATGATTCGCTGATCCTCCTAGAGACGTGAGCGCCTCGGGGCGAAAGCAGGGGCTTCCTGATCGGGATGGCCACCGGAGCCATGAGATTATCACGCATCAACGATCTTTCTCTTCGTTATATAGCCTATCGATCAAATGGGCGTAACGCTCTTCTATCACTCGCCTTCTGAGTTTGAGCGTCGGCGTCAGCTCGCCGCCCTCGATCGAAAACTCTTCCGGCACGATCGCGGCGCGACGAACCCTCTCATGCTCGTTCAATTCAGCCGTCCATCGCGCGATCTCGCGCTGTAAGATGCGCCGCGCGACGGGATCGCCGCTCCATTCCGCGGGCGAGTTCGGCGGGACGGCCCGTTCTCCCGCCATCGCCTCGGCCAACGCTTCCCAATCTGGCACAACGAGCGCCACGGGGAATTTCCTTCCAGCGCCGACCACTGCCACTTGATTGACGAGCGCGCTTCGTTTGATCATGCTCTCGACGAGCTGCGGCGCGACATACTTCCCATTCGAGAGTTTGAACAACTCCTTCTTCCGATCGGTGATGTAAAGATGGCCGCGCTCATCCATATGCCCGACGTCGCCCGTCCGGAACCAGCCGTCTGCGGTGAACATCGCGCGCGTCTCTTCGGGAAGGTTGTAGTAACCGCGCATCACGCTCGGACTTCGGACCAGGATCTCGCCGTCTTCGGCGATGCGCACCTCGACGCCCGGGAAGGGCAAGCCGACCGATCCGATGCAGTTATCTTCCGGCCTGTTAGCCGAGACGATGCACGTTTCGGTCATCCCATAACCTTGCAGGATCGGGATGCCGGCGGCGAGAAACGCGCGCGATAGCGACGGCGCAAGCGGCGCACCGCCCGAGACGAAATAGCGCAGGCGACCGCCGACGCCAGCGCGCCATTTGGAGAAGACCAGCCGATCGGCGAGCGCGTGTTCCAAGCGAAGCGACGCCGGAACGTTCTTTTCGTCGCGATCCAGAGCCTCAGCGTAACGCTGGCCCACTTCAAGCGCCCAGGAGAAGATCCTCCGCCGCAAGGCGCTTCCCTGCATCCCGCGCTTGACGATGCGATGATAGACCTTCTCGAAGAGGCGCGGCACGGCGGTCATCACAGTGGGGCGCACCTCGGCCAAGAACTCACCTACCTGATCGAACGAAGCGGCGTAATGGACGGCAACGCCGTTCCAGCAGAAGACGTAAAAGACCGTGCGTTCGAAGATGTGCGAAAGCGGCAGGACGGAGATGGCGACGTCTTTCGCTGTGATCGGAAGTGCGCTCGAGATCGAAAGGACGTTGGCGACGAAGTTCCCGTGGCTGAGCATCACGCCTTTGGGTTCGCCGGTCGTCCCCGAAGTGTAGATGATCGTCGCCAGATCATCGGGCTCCACTTCGCCGACGAAAAGATCGAACCGCGCCGGATCGCGCCGGTCCATCTCTTCGCCGCGCTTTTCGAGCGCGGCGAGCGATAGAGCATCTTCATCCGCCTCCGCATCGAAGATGCTGATCCGTTCGAGCGATTCGATCCCCTCCAAAGCTTGGCGCGCACGCCGCAACAGACGCGCATTCGAGACGAAAAGGACGCGCGCCGCCGAATCCTGCAAGATGAAGCGGATCTGATCGGGCGTCTGCGTCGTGTAGAGCGGGACGTTGACGGCCCCCAAACTCAGGATGGCGAGATCGACGATGGACCATTCGGGGCGATTCTCCGAAAGGAGCGCGATGCGGTCGCCTTTGCGTACTCCGAGCTCGGCGAGTCCGAGCGCGATCGAACGCACGCGACGCGCGAACTCGCGAGCCGAAACGCGCCGCCAGCGCCCGCCCTGCTTGTAGTTGACGGCGTCGGCTCGATTGTGCCTGCCGAGCGCCGTCAGACACAATTGCGGCAGAGTCCGCGGCCTCTCTTCCGCTTGGGCTTTCACGATTTGCGCCCCCTTCGCGACTCGTTCAGCAGGATTAGGGCGAGCTTCCGCTTCATCCTACAATTAGCCGCGACCAAATGGGAAGCGCGAGGAGATCGATCTTGAACTTGAGGAAGGCGCGCCGCCCTCAGAGGTGAGATGATCGGCACATCCGCGGTCACATGGCGGCCTTATGGTCGCTCTCCGTCCTTGGACAGATGATGAACCGTTCGCCTTCCCAATCTTTCCGGATTCCGCTTCGGGAACGAGGAGGTGTGCGGCACGGCGCTGCGCGATTCGACGGGCGATTTACGCCCGTCTTTCGCGGTCGATGCGTTCGGCGAAATAGGCGATCGTCTTCTGCAAGCCTTCCCGAAGAGGCACGGTCGGCCTCCAACCGAGAAGCCGCTCCGCGCGCGTGATATCGGGGCGACGCTGTCGAGGATCGTCCTGCGGCAATGGGCAGTACCGGACGCGCACTTCGCGACCGCACAGGCGAGCCACTTCTTCGGCCAGCTCGCGGATGGTGAACTCGCCCGGATTGCCGAGGTTGACGGGAAGATGTATGTCTTCCGCTTCGGTGTTCATCAAACGGATTAAACCCTCGACGAGATCATCCACGTAGCAGAAAGAGCGCGTCTGCGCGCCCGAACCGTAAACGGTGAGCTCCTCGCCGCGCAGAGCCTGCACGATGAAGTTCGAGACGACGCGCCCATCGTTCTCCAACATGCGCGGGCCGTAGGTATTGAAGATTCGCGCGATGCGCGTATCGACCTTGTTCTGTCGATGGTAGTCCATCATCAACGTTTCGGCGACGCGCTTCCCTTCGTCGTAGCAACTACGGACTCCGATCGGATTGACATTTCCCCAGTAGTCTTCCGTCTGCGGGTGGACCTGCGGGTCGCCATAAACTTCCGAAGTCGAAGCCTGAAGGATGCGCGCTTTGACGCGCTTGGCCAGCCCGAGCATGTTGATCGTGCCCATCACGTTGGTCTTCACCGTTTTGACCGGATTGTATTGGTAGTGCACGGGCGAGGCGGGGCAGGCTAAGTTGTAGATCTGATCGACTTCGAGCAGAATCGGCTGGACCACGTCGTGCCGAATCACTTCGAAGCGCGGGTTACTCATCAAGTGATAGATGTTCTCCTTGCGCCCGGTGAAGAAGTTATCAAGACAGATGACCTCATGACCTTCGTTGAGCAATCGTTCGCACAGATGCGAACCGATGAACCCCGCGCCGCCGGTGACGAGTATTCTCATTTTGCCTTCGCCTCTCTGATTTTGAAAGAGATGTTCGCCGTGGACCCATTTCAAACGCTCGCTGCCACCTCGCCCGATGATTCAATCGATCGCGCGTCGCTTTCAGCCTTTGCCTGTTCGAGCGCCTCCGCAGAACTCGAACGGCGTCGGCGGCGCCGCTTCTTCTTTTTGGGGGCCTCTTCGACGCGCCCGTTGACAGTAGCCAGCGCCGCCAGCAGCAGGAACAAGAGCGCGTTAGCCGTCGTGTGGAGCGTGAAATCGAAGAAGCTGTGGACCAGCACGGCGAAGCAACCGGTCATCGCGCCCGTCGCCACGGCGCGGCGGAAAGGATCGCGCGATTGTCGCCTGATGAAACCGAGCCGAAAGAGAGCGATGATGAAGACGAGGCCGAGCGCCGCGCCGACTATTCCGGCATCGGAGAGTATCTGCAGATAATCGTTGTGCGCCTGTTCGACGCGGAACTGACCGCCGCGCGTATCATACCGCGTGTAAGCGAGGCTGTAAGCGCCGAGCCCCGCGCCGAGCAACGGATGATCGCGGATGATTTCGAGCGTGACGCTCCAGAAATGGGCGCGCCCCGTGGTCGGATCCTGCGAATTGACCGTTCCGAAGAAACGGCTCAAAGACTCTTCGCCGCCGTACAGGAGCGATCCGAAGACGATGGCGAGGAGCAGCGCGAAGGCCAGACCGAGCCTGATCGCGACGGGGCGCAAGCCGGATCGCTCTTCAGTCGCGTCGCCCTCCTTTCGCGCGCGGAACTCCGTCAACGAGATGAGGAAGACGATCTCGGCGACGAGGCTGACGAGCCCGCCGCGCGAATTGGTCATGATCAACGCGATCCCCATCAATCCGGCAGCGAATCCGTAAAGGAGCCTTCGGTCGGCTTCGACCGCGCCGCCGGCGAGCGCCAGCGCCAGCGGCAGAGCGAGCGCCAACTCCATATAACCGGCGAAATGGTGCCGGTTGATGAACGGTCCGAACGGGATCGCATCCTTCAATTCAGCGACCCAGAAGATCTTCCCCTGACTCGTGAACGCCTGCATCATGCTGAAGAGCGCGAGCAGGAAACCGAAGATCGTGATCGTGCGGACCATTAGCCGCAAACGGCGCGGGCTATCGACGAAGGCGAGCGTCGCGGCGAAGTAGATCGTCAGCGAAACTATCTGGATGATGGCGATGCGCGTCCAGAAAGGATCGAGCGAAAGCGTTTTGACCGGTTCGACCGACAGCGCGTCCGTCCCGATGGCCGCGCCGATCGGCAACAACTGGACCAGTCCGATCAAAGCCAAGCCGATGAGCGGCAGTTGCAGCGCGTTGCGACTTACGCGCAACCAGCCGGTCCGCCAAGCGTCAACGGCCCAGAAGAAGACGATCGCCGCCGCGCCCGCTTGAAAGAAGGCGAGCGACCAGGTGTGAACCGTGCCGTAGGCGAGGGTCGAAAGGACCATCGCCAGACAGATGATGAGGATGACGAAGCGGCTCGCGATCGTATGCGGCAGTTCGGCGACCAACTCCAGTTTAACCGGCGCTTCTGCCGCCACCGCTTCTTCTTTCGCCAGAGCCTCCGCTGTTGCCGATCTGTTCAAGGATGAACTTGTCATACCATATCTTCCCGAAAATCGGACACACGGCTGAAAAACATGGTTCGCGCACGATGCGCACGGTGACCGCTTCGGTCTGCGGCGCGGTGGTGAAATCGAGCGTCACGGGTTGCCATTCGTTCGTCCCGTCGGGCACGGGGGCTGATTCGGCGAGCACGCGATCGGGATTGCCCGCATCGACCACCTGGGTGACGAGCGTGCTCGCGCTCTTCAGAGCTTCGGTGCGGAAGAAGTAGGTCAGACGGTAGCGCGTCGCCGGTTCGACGACGATGAATTGCGAGACGCCGCGAAACTCGATCGTCTTCGGCGCGTTGAAAATGAGCCGGAGACTCCGCTCCCCGCTATAAGCGACGCGCGCGTCGAGGCGGATCTGCGGCTGCGAGGTTTGGGCCACCTGCCACCCGAAAAGGTCCGCGCCGTAAGTGGCGACATCTTCCTCGAAATCCCCGTTGAGCAATCTGCCCACCGCCGCCGGCGATTCGGGTTCGAGCGCGCGATGAATATCGAGCACGAGCCTAAAGCGCTTGGCTTCAAATGACGATCTGATCAGCGCTTCCCCGGCCTCGCGTTGGTCGCGTTTTTCGTCGGCGCTCAAACTATTCCATAGCTGCAAAGCATCATCGAGCCGCCGCAATCCCAGCAGATACTGGACCAGTTGCGCGCGCGCGCCAGCGGAGCTGCCGACCTTCGCGATCACCGTCGGGATATCGCCATCGTAAACGTGCCATGCGAGGTTGAAGATCTGCGGGCGCAAGGTCGGATCGGCTTCGCCAGCGACCTTCAACTGCTCGAACGCCTCGTCCGTCCGCCCCTGTCGCAGCAGGAGGTTCCCCAGCATCCAACGCGGTTGCGCGTAGTGAGGGGCGAGTTCAACCGCGCGTTTCAATGCCCGCTCGCCGCCCGAAGGATCGCCCGCTTGTTCGCGCGCGCGCCCAAGTTCCACCCACAGGCGATAATCGTGCGGCGAGAGCGCGACCGCTCGTTCGTAATCCTCAAGCGTTGCGGCGATCTCTTCGGTCGTGAGCGCTTCGCGCGAGCTTCGCACGGCGAGGCTGTAGTAAGGCTGCGGATCGAACGGCACGAGCCGCGCGGCGATGCGCGCCGTTTCCGAGTCGGGAGCGCGTTCGGCCATCGTGTGGCCGATGCACCAACGCGCGACGATCCACGCTGCCGCGAGCGCGCCCAAGCTCAGCAGGATGAGCGATGCGCGCCGCCACGCCGGCAACACGTTGATCAGAACGAGTCGATCGGAAGACATCTTCTCCGGTCCGTGGTTCGAGCTTGACGAATTATCCATCAACATGCCGCGCCGCTTCAAATGGGAAGCTCATTCATCATCATCGCTTATCTGTTCGATCTGAATCCGCAAGCGCTTCAACTTGACGCGCGCCTCTTCGCAATCGCGCTTGATTTGGCGCACGCGCTCCTCCGAGATCTTGCGACTCGAGATCAAAACCTCTTCGATCCCTCGCTCTTTGCAGATCGCCCCCAACATGCCGTTTCCACCGAAGACCGGAAGGCCGTGGATCACCTTCCCCTTCTTCAACGGATCGTCATCGACGAATCCGATCGGCGCGTAATTGAGTTCGGGGTTGTTGAGTATCTCGCGCAGAAGCAACTCGCCGGCATCGCCCGCGCCGTAGATCAACACGCGCCTTCCCTGACGCGCGCGCGGCGCCGGCAACAGGCGGCGGAAGAGGCGAAAGGTCAAACGGCTTCCGGCAAGCATCAAGAAGAGCAGCAGACCGTCGAGCGCAAAGACGGCGCGCGAGAATCCGGCGAAACGATAGACGCCGAGGATCGCCAGCACGCTCGCCACCGAACCGAGGATGACGGCCTTGGCGAAAACGACCAGATCATTCAAGCTCGTGTAGCGCCAGATGCCGCGATAGACGCCCATGACGAGAAGAGCGGCCATCTTGACGAAGACGATGATCGGCAGCGTCTGCAGAAAGAGGCGCCAAGCGCCGCTTCCCGTAAACGGCCCGAACATCATCGCGTAAGCGCTGTAATAAGCGAGGATGATGAGCAACAGATCGAGCAGCACCTCGAAGATGCGCCGCTTGTAAGAGAGATCGACGAGGAAGGCGAAGATGGCGCGTTCGCGCGCCGCCTTGATCTCCTCCTCGTCGTAAACTTGCACGCGCGCTAAATAGACGCCGAGCAGCGTGAGGATGACCGTAAAACCGAGCGTCACGGCGATGCTCACATCCAGCTTGAGATCGCGCGCAAGCAAGGCGAGCGTCCCGGACAAGGCGGCGAAACCGTAAAGCATCAGCACCGCGCGCCTTTCCGAAAGACCCAGCGCGACCAAGCGATGTGACGTGTGATCGCGCCCGCCCTGCGATGCCGCGCGTCCGAAGAGTTTGCGCACGATGGTCACCAGCGTCGTATCGAAGATCGGGATGAACAGGATCAGGATGGGAACGCCGAGCACGGCGAACAGACTGCGCGAACGCCCACCGGCAGCGCTCATCAACGCCGCGCTCGCCAGAAAGAAACCGATGAAAAGCGACCCGCAATCGCCCATGAAGATGGAGGCCGGATTGAAGTTGTAGACGAGGAATCCCAGCAGCACGGCGGCGAAGATCGCCAGCATCAGCGCCTCCGCCTGTTGCCCATTCGCATGAAAACTGGCCGCGAGGAAGATCGCGGCGATCGCCGCCACCCCAGCCGCCAACCCATCCATGTTATCGAGCAGATTGAGCGCGTTCGTGATCCCGATCAACCAGAAGATCGTGAGCGCCATGTTGATCGTCGCCGAACCGGTCCAGGGGAGTTGCAATCCATAGTAAACGACGAGCGTCGCGCCCATCACTTGCCCGATCAGCTTTTGATAGGGCTTGATGTGCAAGAAATCATCAACCAGGCCGACGGCGAACAGAAAGGCGCTCGCCGAGATCACGACCCATCCATAGGTCGTCGGCGGGACGAAGAGCGCGTAGGCGATGAGGACGCTCGCGAAGATCGCCACTCCGCCCAGCATCGCCGTCGGCTTCTTGTGCCATCGATCGGCCTTCGGCTGCGCGACGATGCCGCGATGGCGCGCGAAAGTCCGTACAGCGAGGGTGGCGGTCAACGCCAAACCGAAAGATATCGCGATCGCCGCGAAGAGATACGTTCCGGGGAACATATCCATTCCAACTGCCGCACGCTAATCGCCGTGCGCGGTTGTCCGTCCAGCATAGAAGTCGATCACCGTCTGCAATATCTCATCCAACGATTTCGTCGGACGAAAACCGACCAGAGCGTTGATCTTCGAGATGTCGGGCACGCGCCGCGGCATATCCTCAAACCCTTGCTCGTAAGCCTCATCGTATGGCACGAAGACGATCTCCGAAGGCGAGCCGGTTAGTTTGCGCACGCGCTCGGCCAGTTCCAAGATCGTCACCTCTTCGTTCGACCCGATGTTGAAGACTTCGCCGACCGCCTGTGGATGCTCCATCAAACGCATGAGCGCGCCGACGACGTCGCTCACGTGGCAAAAGCAGCGCGATTGACGCCCGTCGCCGTAAACGGTGATGGGGCGCCCGGCGAGCGCCTGTTTGACGAAGGTCGGGATGACCATGCCGTACTGGCCCGTTTGCCGCGGCCCGACCGTGTTGAAGAGCCGCACGATGATGGTCGGCAATCGCTTCTCGCGCCAATAGGCGAGCGCGAGGAACTCATCGATCGCTTTCGAACAGGCATAGCTCCATCGCCCTTTGGTCGTCGCCCCGAGGACCAGACACCCATCTTCGCGAAACGGCACGTCGGCGCTCAGGCCGTAGACTTCCGAGGTCGAAGCGATCAGCACCTTCTTCTTCTTCTTGTTCGCCTGGGCGAGCACGACCTCCGTCCCGTGCACGTTGGTTTCGATCGTGCGCACGGGACTTTCGACGATGAGACGGACGCCGACGGCGGCGGCGAGATGAAAGACGACATCGCACTGGTCCACCAGCTCGGCGACTATAGGTGCGTTGTGGACGCTATCGATCGTGTAATGGAAGCGCGGATGGGCCTTCAGATGCTTGATGTTCTCGATGCTGCCCGTGGACAGATCATCGATGATGTAGACTTCATCTCCGCGTTCGATATAAGCATCGGCAAGGTGCGATCCGATGAACCCTGCTCCTCCTGTGATCAAAACGCGCAAAGCTCAATGCTCCTTTCAGCGGAAGTTCATGCGCGCCGTTCTTCCCGCGCGCAAGCCGCGCTTCGCTCCTCCGCCAGCAACTCGGCGTAAAGGCGCGCGACATCGGCCAGAAGCCTGTCGAGCGAGTGGGCGCGTTCGACGAACAGGCGCGCGCGATATCCCAACTCGCGCCTCAACGCCGCGTCCTCGATCAGCCGATCGAGCGCGAGGCTGAAGCCCTGCTCGTCATCCGGTCGAACGAGCACGCCACGCTCGCATATCTTGTATCCCTCTTCGCCAAGTTGCAAGTCGCGCGCCGTCCCGAGGAGATCGCCTACGCCGCCGACCTCGGTGGCGACGACCGCCCGCTCGCACGCCATCGCCTCGATGAGCGTCAACGGCGTCCCCTCGTTGCGCGAAGTCAAAGCGACGATATCGAGTGCCGCGTAGAAATTCTCCGGATCGTTGCGCGTGCCCGTGAAATGGACCGCCGGACCGATGCCGAGCGCACGCGCCTCATCCTCAAGATCGCGCCGTAGATGCCCATCGCCGATGATGATGAACCTCACGTCGCTCCGCCGCTCGCCGCGACACAAGGCCAAATAGCGCGCCGCCGCGCGAAGGAAAAGGCGATGATTTTTTATCTCGGTCAAACGCCCCACGATGCCGACGAGCAGAGCGTCTGCCGCCGCCCCGCTTCTTAATAGCAACTCGCGTCGCGCCCCTTCACGTCGCGCGCTCCAATCGGCGAAGGCGCCGAGATCCAATCCGAGCGGAATGATGGCGAACTGTTCGGCACGCCCGACGCCAAAACGCTCGTGTATCTCACGACGCTGCTGCGGACTGATGACGATGATCCGATCCGTCGCCCAACGGGCCAGCGCGCGCTCGATCGCGAGAAAAAGGCGCGTCTTCGCTGGACCGTAATAGCTATGGAAGATGTGCCCGTGATAGGTGTGGACGAACCGGCAACGACGCGGCCTTCCGATCAACGCGGATGGCGTCAAGTACCGATAGAGCAGACCGGCAACGCGCCCCACCGTTCCCGCCTTGGCCGTATGCGTGTGCACGATATCAGGCCGCACGCGACACAGCAGGCGATAGAGCTTCCAGATCGAGATGAGATCTTTCGGCGAGATCTCGCGACTCATCTCCGGAATGCGGACCGGCTCGACGCCGAGCGCGCGCGCAAATTCGCTCATATCATCTTCGCCGGGCGGCACCGTTCCGCAAACGAGCGTCGAATCGTACCCGTACCTCCCCAGTCCAGCCGTCAACCACGCGACGTGACGCGCCGGCCCACCCACGTTCAATCGAGCGATGACGCGAACGATCTTCATTGGATCTTCGATGAAGACCGGGCGTCAAAGCACCGGCCCTTCCGTTTCCGGGGATGGCTTTTCGGGAAGATCCTCCGATGGAACCTCCTCGACATCCTCGAGTTCGGGCACTGTCTGCGTCGCGCCCCACTCATGCCCTCGTTCGCGCTTTACTCCCGTATCGCCTGCCACATCTTCAGCCGGTTTCGGATCCTTCTCCTCTCTCATCCCCTCGCCCCCCAACACAGAAGATCGTTCACCACAGATGCCAGAAGGGAAGCGCCCAGAGCGCCGCTCCCGCGTAAAGGCCCGCGATCAGATCGTCCGCCATGATTCCTGTGCCTGACGCTAGACGTTCGACGCGCCGTATCGGATAGGGCTTCCACGTGTCGAAGAGGCGGAACAGAATGAATCCGGCTAGCGCCATCCGCCAATCAACCGCTCGCGCCGCGAAAAGGAAGACGACGAGCTGGCCCACGACCTCATCGATCACGACCGGTCCGGGATCCTTTCGCTTGAGGATCGCTTCGGTTTGCGTCGCCGCCCATCTACCGACGAAAGCCAAGACGATGATGAGCGACACAAGGATGACTCGCGCCACCTTAGCGCCACATGCCACCTCAGAAGCCTGCACGGCGAAGTAGAGCGCAACCCCGAGAGCCGATCCCCATGTCCCTGGCGCGAGTGGAATGAATCCGACGCCGCAACTTGCGATCGCCAGCGCGACCGCGTCGCGCGGCCCACGCCAGCTCATTGCGCGTTCGCCATCCTCGGCGCCTCGCGCAAACGACACATCGCTCGTCTCTTCGACCTTCATAGCTTCTCGAACTTTCGAACCCTGGCACACGTGTTAGACGATGCGACCGACCAGATCATGCGGGTGCGCATCGGTGATCTCTACGGTGACGAACTCGCCCGGCTGCGGTCTGCACCCATCGGGCGCTTCGTTGATCAGCACGCACCCATCTATCTCCGGCGCTTGCGTCTCCATCCTCCCTTGCCACAGAAGATCCGTCTCCGATGATCTTCCCTCGAAAAGGACGCGGACGGTCGAGCCGATGCGCGCGCGATTCTTTCGCAGCGAGATGCGCGCTTGCTCGCGCATCAGACGCGCTCTTCTTCGCTTCGCAACGCGCGCGGCGACCTTGTCAGGTAGTGAGTAAGCCGGCGTGCCTTCCTCATCAGAGTAGGTGAAGACGCCGACGCGATCGAATTCGACGCTTCTGACGAAATCGAGCAGTTCGGCGAAGTCCTCCTCCGTTTCACCCGGAAAGCCGGTGATGAAAGTCGTGCGGATGGCGATGCCGGGGACGCGCCGCCGCACGCGCTCGATCAATCGCTCGAGGCTGCGGCGCGTCCCACCGCGCCGCATCAGTTTCAAGATGCGCGCCGAAGCGTGCTGCAAAGGCAGGTCCAAATATTTGACCGCTTTCGGCTCCTCGGCCATCACGTCAAGGAAAAGATCGCTGATGTGCGTCGGGTAGGCGTACATCACGCGCACCCACTCGACCCCATCGAGCCGCGCGAGCGCACGCAGTAACTGGGCCAGTCCATCCTTCATTCCCAGATCCTCGCCGTAACGCGATGAGTCCTGAGCGACGAGGATCAGCTCTTTGACGCCGCGCGCGATGAGCTGTTCCGCCTCGCGCAAAACTGAGCCGAAGCGGCGGCTGCGAAATCGACCGCGCATCCGCGGAATGGCGCAGAAAGCGCACGGTCGATCACATCCTTCGGCGATCTTGATGTAAGCGAAATGCTTCGGCGTGGCAAGCAAGCGCGGCGTCTCATCATCGTAGAGATAAGAGATCTCGCCCATCGGCAGAACCGGCAAGGCGCGCGAATTCGCCCGCTCATCGCAAACGGCGATGATATCGCGCACTTGATCCGTCCCGATGAAGGCATCCACTTCGGGCAATTCGGCAGCGAGCTCAGCGCGATAGCGCTCGACCAAACAGCCCGCGACGATGACGCGACGACAAACCCCTTGCTCCTTCAAGCGAATCGCTTCCAAAATGGCCTCGATGGACTCCCTCTTCGCCTCTTCGATGAAACCGCAAGTGTTGACGACAAGGGTCTCCGCCTGCGCCGCTTCGTTCGTGATCTGGTAACCAGCCGCGCTGAGCTGGCCCATCATCACTTCGCTATCGACCAAGTTCTTCGGACAGCCTAAGCTGATAAATCCGACCTTCTTCATTCGATCACCTCAAATCGCGCCTCGCCGCGATGATGCTCAAACCTTTACCCACAACCAACTCCTCTTCGAGCCTTCGAAGCCAGTTTTCGACCTGCGCCTCCTCTTCCGCGCTCAGACCGCGCCCGCCATAACGCACGCGATTGTAGGCTCGCGTGAGCATGACCGCTTCCGGCATCCCGATTTCGGCGGCAAACTCGAGCGGCGTCTGATGCGGCGTGCGTTTATAACCGCGCTGCGCCAAGATTTTCGTCATGCGATCGTAGAAGTCGATCGTCGTCCGTTCGCCGCGACGCGCCTTCCACCATCTCGCGATCCGCAACAGGCCTCGCCCTTTGAAAGCCGCCAGAGCGATAAACATCAACAAGACTACCATCCACAACGCGCGCCGCGCCTGCGCATCGGTCCTCATTCGACGCAGAACCTCATCGCCCCACGCCGCCAGATCGTCGCGCCCGTTGCGAAGCTTCCTGTTTAGGACGCGCGCCAATTGGCGTTGCTCCTGCTGATCATAACCGATGACATATTGCCACCAGAGCAGGTCCAACGCCTCCGCGTATTTCCGCAGATCGCTCGACCAACTGCCGCTCGGCGCCCCATCTTGAAAAGGGACGAAAGGCGTCGGATCGAAACTGGCCCAGAAGTTGGCCGTCGGGAAATAGACCTCGACCCACGAGTGCGCATCGCGCTGGCGGACGACGTAGACATCCGCCGCGTCGTTATACTCGCCCCTCTTGAAGCCGTTGACGACGCGAGCGGCGATCCCTTGTGTTCGTAACATGATGGTCATCGCCGACGAGAAATACTCGCAGTGTCCGGCGCGCACGCGGAAGAGGAAATCGGCGAGCGGATCCGGCCCGCTCGCCCTCATCTCCAACGAGTAACGGTAATTCGTCTGCAAATAGCTCTCGATCGCGCGCGCCGCATCATAAACGTTTTGAGCGCCCGCTTGCTTTATCACCGTACGCGCCAAAGCCGCAATGCGCGGGTCGAGATTGGCTGGAAGCTGTAAATACCGCGCATAGCCGGCGGGATAGTCGAGCGCGCCGAGCTTGTCCGCGCGTAAGGTTTGCGCGTCCGGTTCTTCCACATCCGAATAGACGCGGTAGGTAAGGCGTTCGAACGGATGGGCCAAACTCGACAGCCCGCCTTCGGCATCGACGCGCACAAAAGGCAAAGCCCCTTGGACGGCCACCACCCGCGGCGCGGCGAAGAGCACCGAGGTATCGATCGGCTCTAAGAAGAACGTCTCCGTCGTCAATTGATGTAACGACTCGACCGTCCCCAACTGGAAGAGATTGCGCTCGCTCCCACGCACAATGAGCGCCGCGGTCGAAGAACGAGTCCAATCGGTGCCATCGAATCGGTCCAGTGCCACGCCGCGCCAGCGCAGCGGCGTAAGGCGTTGCCCACCCCCCTCTACCCTGACGCGCATGACGATGCGATCGCTCTGCTGTAGTCGCCCTATATCGCCGAGCCGCATCCCCTCGGCGAAACCGACGAACCCGGCAATCCCACCTCCCGCACGCGCGAACGCGCCCGCTTCAAAGCGCGGAACGAAGAAGAAGATGGGCAACGCCAACGCGAAGATCAGAACCGATAGGGCAGAGGCGACCGCCAGTAGACTCCAACCGTTGACGCCCCCCAGTAAGCGCCCTCCCCTCCGATCCATTCGATAGAGTAACTCTGTGCCATCACGCCAACCGCGCCGCTTTGCGCTTCCGAGTTCGAAACAGATGGCCGCCATCAACGCCGCTAGGATGTAAAGGCAGAAGATGGCGAGAAAGGCAGGGCGCGTCGTCAACCCGGCGGCGAGGAAAACCTCGAAGAACGAGATGAGATAGAGGAAGATCCAATCCCGATTCCGTTTCTTCTGCAGGAGCCTGATCGCCGAGAGAGAGAGCAGAAGGTGAACCAATACTCTCATCCCAGCCGCTCGCTCGTCGCCCTCGACGATGGCCATCTGCTGCCGCCAATCGAGATAGAGGAGAGGGAGGACGATGAGGAGCAACAATAGCCCCATGCGCTCGGAGAGCTGCCAGCGGCGCCCCTCGAAAGATATGGCGATGCCGAGAAGGGCCATGAAGATCAAGCTCAATTCCCATCCGATGGCCCCGGATAGAAGCAAAGCGACGCTTCCCAAAAGGACCATCGCATAGGATGAGATTTTAAACGGCCTCTCGAGCATCAAGCGCCTCTTATCGGCGAATTTACGAGGAGTATAATCAGCGAATCGTGCCAGACAAAATTGACGCCATCGCGAATAGGGCGCACCTTTAGGGCAAGCAGCCTCGAGTTAGTCTCCGAGGAGATCCGCTCTGTCGCTAAAAACGACGAAAGCCTACGCCGCGAAGCGTAGGCTTTCGATTCAAGACCCGGCGACTTCCTACTCTCCCACACGGTGTCCCGTGCAGTACCATCGGCTCCAGCAGGCTTAACTTCCGTGTTCGGGATGGGAACGGGTGTTTCCCTGCCGATATGATCACCGGGGGAACTTTTCAAATCTCGTTTGAAGCCCTTTGAGAATCGAATAGCGCGCAATTCTAGCCGTAGCGCGGCATTGCTAGCGAGTAAATTCGACGGTCAAGCCATGGGACCGATTAGTACTGGTCAGCTAAACGCATTGCTGCGCTTACACTTCCAGCCTATCAACCTGGTGGTCTTCCAGGGGTCTCACGGGCAGGACTCATCTTGGGTCTGGCTTCACGCTTAGATGCATTCAGCGTTTATCCATGCCCGACTTGGCTACCGAGCGCTGCCGCTGGCGCGACAACTCGTACACCAGAGGTCGGTCCATCCCGGTCCTCTCGTACTAGGGACAGATTCCCTCAGTCCTGCTACGCCCACGCCAGATAGGGACCGAACTGTCTCGCGACGTTCTAAACCCAGCTCACGTACCGCTTTAATCGGCGAACAGCCGAACCCTTGGGACCTTCTTCAGCCCCAGGATGCGATGAGCCGACATCGAGGTGCCAAACCGGGCCGTCGATGTGCACTCTTGGGCCCGATCAGCCTGTTCACCATGCCTCCAGTTACCTGAAGGGGCAGACTATATCTTCACCCCAACTCAAGGTCGGGGGCGCGGCGTCTTGACTCCATACCGGAGTCCTCGGGCAACTCGCCCTCAGTCGTTACGGGGTCAAGAGGAGTTTTGTACTTCATGCTCTCGATGACATGCTCGCCGATGATGGCATGCAACCGAGCAGTTTCTGACCGAGGGAAATACAGGCAAGGGTGACCCCTTTTGTAAATCAGCTTTGGTTCTACGCCGAAGTTCAGGCCAAGAGCTTTACATAACCTCGATAGCTCTTCCTCTGTGTAGTTCGGCAAATAGATGAAAGCGACCTTATCTCGCGCATAGTAATGCCCGTCATCCATGTACCAAACCGCCAGAGAGAGCGGCGATCTGAGCAGTTTTTCGATCTGCTCTGGCACCCGCTTTCTGCCCGCTTCGTCGTAGAAGTATCGCCTGTATTTTCCCAACGTCGGACTCGAGTGCGATTGGCAGCGATAGTACACGTAAGTTTTGTTGAATCTCGGATTGAAACGCTCGATTCGCTTTGGCTGATCTTGCATCAGGTTCTTCAGCTCTTCGTACTTCCAGAAGATGTAATCCTTCTGTTTTTCCGAGTGCTCCAATCGGAGCCGAGCGCTTCTTCTCCCTGTGCGCTGCAGCCAAGCGTCCCCGAGAATCGTTCCAATCAGGATCTCACGCTGCCTTTTTAACACTTGGTGCTCCTCTAGACTTCCCACGGTATTATCCCCAGCCTCCCAAGCTGAGGACTCCACCGTTATAAGCCGCGAACTAGATCCCATGTTACCATGGGATCGGGACAACTTTCGTTATCCCCGGGGTACCTTTTATCCGTTGAGCGACGGCCCTTCCACACGGAACCGCCGGATCACTAACTCCGACTTTCGTCCCTGCTCGACGTGTGTGTCTCACAGTCAGGCTGGCTTATGCGTTTGCACTCTACGGCTGATTTCCAAACAGCCTGAGCCAACCTTCGAGCGCCTCCGTTACCATTTAGGAGGCGACCGCCCCAGTCAAACTACCCGCCTGATAGTGTCCCTCCGCTGGATTCACAGCGGCAGGTTAGAGCCCAGACAAACCAAGGGTGGTATCTCACCGGTGGCTCCACCGACCCCGAAGGGCCGGCTTCACAGCCTCCCACCTATCCTGCGCATGATTTGCCCGAGCCCACTATCAGGTTGTAGTAAAGGTCCACGGGGTCTTTCCGTCTAGACGCGGGAAACCGGCATCTTCACCGGTACTACAAGTTCGCTGTGCCCCTCGTTAAGACAGCTCCCAGATCGTTACGCCATTCGTGCAGGTCGGAACTTACCCGACAAGGAATTTCGCTACCTTAGGACCGTCATAGTTACGGCCGCCATTCACCGGGGCTTCAGTTCAGGGCTTCGCCTTGCGGCTAACCCTTCCCTTTAACCTTCCGGCATTGGGCAGGCGTCAGCCCCCCATACATCCTCTTTACGAGTTTGCGGAGACCTGTGTTTTTAGTAAACAGTCGCCTGGGACCTTTCACTGCGACCCCCTCGGGCCCGAAGACCCTACCGGGGCACCCCTTCTCCCGAAGTTACGGGGCCAGTTTGCCGAGTTCCTGAACGAGGGTTCTCACAAGCGCCTTAGGATTCTCACCCCACCTACCTGTGTCGGTTTGCGGTACGGTCACCATGCGTGTTGAAGCTGCCCGAGGCTTTTCTTGGCAGCTGGGGTCGGCGACTTGTTTCCGCCCCCGAAGGGGCGTACTTTCGTCCCGCCCGCTCGCCCTGTGTGTCGCCCGGATTTGCCTAAGCGACGGGCTCGCGGCGTTCAACCGGACATCCATCGCCGGTCTCGCCTACCCGACTGCGTCCCCCCACAGCACACGCTGGTGGTTCCGGAATTTTAACCGGATTTCCATCGGCTACGCCTTTCGGCCTCGCCTTAGGGACCGACTTACCCTCTGCAGATTAACTTTACAGAGGAAACCTTAGGTTTTCGGCGCGCGGGGTTCTCGCCCGCGTTGTCGCTACTTATGCCGACAGAGTCTTTTCCGATCGCTCCAACGGCCCTTTCGGAACCGCTTCGCAGCTACGGAATGCTCGCCTACCATCGCGAAGATCAGCGACCTTCGCGATCCGAAACTTCGGCGCGTGGTTTAAGCCCCGTTGAATTGTCGGTGCAGGGCCGCTTGACCAGTGAGCTATTACGCTTTCTTTAAAGGATTGCTGCTTCTAAGCAAACCTCCTGGCTGTCAGGGCGTCCCCACCTCCTTTTCCACTTAACCACGACTTTGGGGCCTTAGTTGTCGGTCTGGGTTGTTTCCCTCTCGACCATGGAGCTTAGCCCCCACAGTCTCACTCCCGGAGAACACGTGCGCGGCATTCGGAGTTTGATTGGGTTCGGTAACCCTGTGGGGCCCCTAGCCCATTCAGTGCTCTACCACCGCGACGCTCTAGTCCGAGGCTGGCCCTAAAACCATTTCGGCGAGAACGAGCTATCACGAGATTTGATTAGCCTTTCACCCCTAGGCACAGCTCATCCAAGCGGTTTTCAACCCACACTGGTTCGGACCTCCACCGAGTGTTACCTCGGCTTCATCCTGGCCATGCCTAGATCATCTCGCTTCGCGTCCTCGTGCCACAGACTCAACGCCCTCTTCGGACTCGCTTTCGCTTCGGCTCCGCCTCGTCGGCTTAACCTCGC
>NZ_CBXV010000008.1:65000-1063214 GCF_000820845.2 Pyrinomonas methylaliphatogenes
GACTTCACCGTTCAGCACGACAGCCAGATACTGGTTGATATTCGCGCCGGTCCAGCGCGCGAACTTCTCCGCGCCTGAAGGTTTGAGAGTGAAAGCGACTTGGTAATCGTCGCTTCTCCCGGTGCGTGAAACGGCCTCGGCGTTACGCAACTCGCTCCCATCGATGATCGCCGGGGTTTCGACGATCACCCAACGTTGCGCCCGCTTCTCTCCCGTCGCAGTTGGCTCCTCGCGCTCGGTGTAAGGGAGGACCTGACGATTCGATGGGACCGTGCCGCCGAGCGCCTGAATCGCCTCCTCCTTGGTCGCGTATGTCTGTACGGGCGAAGGATTCGGCGGACTGATGACATGCATCAATTCCAGGCGCGATTCGCCGACCAAGATCGCCTTGATCCGCTCCGGGTCCTGCACGCCCGGCATCTGCAGAAGTATCTGGTGCGATTCGGGGGCGCCGTGCCGTTGCAGCGTCGGCTCGGTCACGCCGAGCAAGTTGATGCGGCTCTCGATGATGCGCAGCGCCTGTTCGACCGCTTGGTCGCTGAGCGTCCTTTTAGCCGCCGCCGTCAGCGTCCAAGTTACGGTGTTGCCGGAGACGGAAGCGGTCCAACCGTTCAAGTCGACCTTCCTCTCGATCTGCGAACGCGCATCGCTCGCCTTCGACGCATCCTCCAGTTCGAGCACGACGCGATAATCGTCGCCGTTCACCTCGGGGCGCACCTGTCGCACGCCGATGCCGGCATCCTTAGCGGCGTTCTGCACGCCGATCGCCGTGTTCTCGGTCAGACGCTTCAGATACTCCTCGGTCTTGACCTGCATGACGAGATGCGAGCCGCCGCGCAGGTCCAACCCGAGATGGATGTTCTCCGCCAGATTCTGCCTGATGCCCGCCAACGTGAAATCGCGCCACGTCGGACGATGGTGCGGGCCGAAGACGACGTAGATGGCGATGACGGTGATGATGGCGATGATGACGACGCGCTGTGTCAAATCCTTCCTCATGGCGAGAAGCGTACCTCGAGATGAACGATCACGATCGAGCTCTCTCTTCGTCGTTATGCAATCCGGCAACGGCTGAACGAGATATCTCCAGAATAGACTTCTCCGCCGTGCGCACGAGGAGCGTTTTATCGCGCACAGCGGTCACCGTGCCGATGATCCCGCCGGTCGTGACGATGCGATCGCCGACCTTCAGATTCGCGATGAGCTGTTGCAGCTCGCGGTATCGACGGCGCTGCGGCAAGATGATCAGCACGTAGAAGATGCCGAGGATGATGAAGAACGGGAGCAGCGAGATGAGGAAACCGCCCAGCCCGGGCTGTTGTCCTTGCTGCAAAAACAGAGCGAGATATGAGCTCATCAGAGTATGACCTTCTTCCGAACGGAATTCATCGCGACGAGTCAAGCGGCGGACGCGCCTTCAGTCCAGTCCCGCATTGAAGCGCTCTAGAAATTCTTGGCGAAAACGAGAGAAACAGCCTGATCGGATAGATTGCCTTACGCGCCGCATGGTGTCAAGGAAGAAGAACAGGTTGTGATGCGTCAAGAGGATCGCGGCGAGCATCTCGCCCGCAAGATAAAGATGCCGCAAATAAGCGCGCGAATGGCGACGACAGACTGCACATGCGCACTCTTCGTCAAGCGGCTTGGTGTCGCGCGCCCAACGCGCGTTCTTAACATTCAAGCGCCCGCGCGAAGTCCAAGCCAAACCGTTCCGTGCGGTGCGCGTCGGCAGGACGCAATCGAACATGTCGATGCCATGCGCTACGGCTTCCAATAGATCTTCGGGCGTCCCGACGCCCATCAAATAGCGCGGCCTATCCGCTGGCATGAGCGGCGCGATCTCAGCTAGCACTTCGTACATGGCGCCCTTCTCCTCGCCGACGCTCAATCCGCCGAGCGCGTACCCCTCGAATCCGATCTCGACCGTGCGCGCTAAGCTCTCGCGTCGCAGATCAAGATGGATGGCGCCCTGCACGATGCCGAACTGCGCTTGCGCCCCGCTCAAAAGATCTTGTTCTTGCGTGCGCCCCGCATCGGCCCCCTCGCGCTGCAATTCGAGGAAACGACGGCGCGAACGCTGCGCCCAACGCAGCGTCAACTCCATGCTGCGCCGCGCTTCTTCGAGGGAAGACTTGCCGGGCGGACACTCATCGAACGCCATGACGATCTCCGCGCCCAATGCCGCCTGCGCTTCCATCGCGATCTCGGGCGAAAGGAAACACTGGCTCCCATCGATGTGCGAACGGAATTCGACGCCCTCTTCCGTCACGCGGCGCAGCCCGCTCAGGCTCCAGACTTGAAAACCGCCGGAATCGGTCAGCATGGCGCGCTCCCAACCGATGAAGCGATGCAACCCGCCGCAAGCGCGGATCAATTCGACGCCGGGGCGCAAGTAAAGGTGATAGGTGTTGGCGAGGATGATGCGCGCATCGAGTTCCGTTTCGAGCGCCTCGAAACGGACGCCCTTGACCGAACCGAGCGTGCCGACGGGCATGAAGACGGGCGTCTCGATGGTCGCGCGGCGCGTTCGTAAGATGCCAGCGCGCGCGCCTTCATCCTGCGCCAACGTCTGCCAGATTATCGGTTGCGCGCTCATCTTGCGAAACACCGGTTGACGATCATGGGCCCGATCTCGTCAAACGCTTCAACTCGCGTTTGGAGATCCTCTATGCGCAGACTAGATCTGCCTTTTCGCCGAGCTCGTCAAACGCTTCAACCTCGCCAAAGTCGGATCGGCACGGTCCCGCGCAAGCCTCATCTTCTCTTCTTTCGCGCGCTGCGGTGGCGTTCGACGATGCGAATCGGCGTCGCGAAGAACTCCCACTCTTCGCGGATGCGGTTTTCGAGGTAACGTTCGTAGGAGAAGTGCAGACCGGGCCGTCCGCCTGCCGTGAAGACGACGAAGGTCGGCGGATTGACGCTCGCCTGCGTCACATACTGCACGCGCAGCCGACCGCCGCCACGCCCGCGCACGTCCGCGCCGAACGGCGCGATGTTGCGCTCGAAGAACTCGTTCAGTTGCGAGGTCGGGATGCGGAAGTGGCGCGCCTGCCACGCCCTTTCGGCCAAGGCCAAAAGACGTTCGACGCGTTGCCCCGTCAGAGCCGAAACCGTCACGACCGGCGCCCAATCGAGAAACTTCAGCCGCTCGCGCACGGCGCGTTCGAACTCCGCGGCTGTGCGCTCGGTTTTGTTCGGCACAGCATCCCATTTGTTGACGGCGATGATGATCGAGCAGCCGGATTCGTAGGCGTAACCGGCGATGTTGGCATCGAGCGCGACCGGCCCTTCCGTGGCATCTATGACTAGCACGGCGACATCGGCCCGTTCCAAACTCTTGCGCGCCATGATGACCGCAAGCGTTTCGGCCATCTCTTCGGTCTTTCCCTTCCGTCGTATGCCCGCCGTATCGATCAAACGAAAGCGCTGGCCATCGCGCTCGAGAAGCGTGTCTACAGCATCGCGCGTCGTCCCCGGCACGGGCGAGACGATGACGCGCTCTTCGCCGAGCAGGCGATTCAACAAAGAGGACTTACCGACATTGGGCCGCCCGATGATCGCCAAACGGATCTCTCTTCCGCGATCGCCCTCTTCCTCAGCCACAACCGCGAAGTCGAGCCGCGCGATCAGCGCATCGAGCAGTTCGCCCGTGCCCAACCCCTGCTCCGCCGAGACGGGGAAGACCTGCTCGAATCCGAAGCGCGTAAACTCCAGCGCTTCTGCATCGACCCGTTGCGCATCGGCCTTGTTGGCGGCGACGAAGACCGGTTTACCGGTCGCGCGCAACAGACGCGCCAGCTCCTCATCAAGCGGCGTGACGCCAGCGCGCACATCCACCACCCAGACGAGCGCATCGGCCTCGTTGATCGCCACATCCGCCTGCTTGAAGATGTTCGCCGGGATCACCGCATCGTCATCGGGCACGATGCCGCCCGTATCGACGACGGCGAACCGACGACCGGCCCACTCCGCTTCACCATAGATGCGGTCGCGCGTGATGCCGGGTTCGTCGCCGACGATGGCCCGCCGTTGACCGATCAAGCGATTAAAGAGCGTCGATTTCCCGACGTTCGGGCGCCCGATGATGGCGACAAGCGGCAACCCCCGACGCTCGATCTGCGTTTTCGCCGTCATCTTCCCAAAACACGGAAGTTTAGCCTGCCAAAAGAAGAAGAGACAAGGCGCGCGCTCTCGTTCCGATCCCGGCCATCCGCGAATCGGCTAAAATGAATAGCCGAATTAGAGCGAGCGAAACGATGAAACCTCGGCCCCCACAAAAGTCGGGATCGAATGCGTGGATCGCGCAAGTCATGAATATGCTGCGACGGATCTTGCAGCGCTCGCCGATGGAACGGAGGAGAATCGACGCGGAACCTTCCGACAAAGGACCGAACGAAAGGGCCGATCTCGGTCATTTGGACATCGGACGACGCGGCGAAGAGCTCGCCGCCGCGTATCTTGAGCGCATCGGCTACAGGCTCGTCGCTTCGAACTTCAAGCTCCCGGTCGGACGGAACAGGCGCGGCGCGCTCATCCACAACGAAATAGACCTCGTCGCTTACGACGGCAATACGCTCTGCTTCGTCGAAGTCAAAACGCGCGTCTCGGATCGCTTCGCCCCGCCCGAGGTGAACGTCGATCTGCGCAAAAGGCGACAGATCACGCGCGCGGCGCGCGTCTATCGAAGGCTGTTCGGCCTACAAGAAGCTAGCTACCGTTACGATGTCGTAACCGTCGTCTTGCGACCGGAAGGTTCCGCCGCGCCGCGCATCGAACTGCGCCGCGGTTTCTGGACCGAAGAGAGCCTACGCAAGAAGCGTTGGACCAGCGATGAGATGATCTGCTGATCGAGACCCGCGCGGAATATCGGTGACAGGTCGTTTGGAAGCGCCGCCCCCGCGGAGACGTGCCTGACCTTCAAGCGATCAGAAGAGCTTTCGGCTATCGAGCAGGATCGTCACGGGCCCATCGTTGACGAGTTCGACTTCCATCATCTGTCGGAAGCTCCCCGTCTCGACTCGCGGCAGGATCTTTCGCGCTTCGCTGACGAACCTTTCGTACAGCGGCTCGGCGATCTCGGGCGGCGCTGCTTCGCTCCACGAAGGGCGCTTGCCGCGGCGCACATCGCCATAGAGCGTAAATTGCGAGACGACCAAGAGCGCGCCGCCCGTCTCTTTGACCGAAAGATTCATGCGCCCTTCCGCATCATCGAAGATGCGCAGACCGATGATCTTTTCGACCATGTAATTGACGTCCGCTTCCGCGTCATCGCGCGCGACGGCCAGCAAGACGAGTAGACCTTGGCCGATCTCTCCGACTGTTCTCTCGCGGACGCGCACCGACGCGCGCTTGACGCGCTGGACCACCGCTCGCATACGGCTACTTCTTCGGCGGGCGGCTCGGGCGGATCTCGATTGCGCTCGGCAAGCTCCTTTCGTCGTGATGGAGCAGATCGATGACGACGCGCGCGATGTCTTCAGGCTGAAGCTGCCAGCTCTTCTCCGCGCTCGGCTGATCGCCGCCGAAATAGGTGTTGACCGAACCGGGCATGATGTAGCTCACTTTGATGCCATCGTGCCGTACCTCTTGCATCAAAGCTTCGCTGAATCCGTTTAGCCCGAACTTCGAAGCGTTGTATGTGGCCATCTGCGGATGCGCGTTCTTGCCCGCAAGCGACGAGATGTTGATGATGTAGCCGCCGCCGCGCCGCTTCATGTGCGGGATCGCTTCGCGGCAGCAGTAGAAAACGCCGAAGAGGTTCGTCTCCAAAACGGCGCGAAAATCCTCGGGCGAGGTCTCTTCGACGCGCGCGAAGTGCCCGATGCCAGCGTTGTTCACCAAGATATCGAGCCCGCCGAACTCTTCCACCGCGTGTGCGATCAAGGCTTTCACTTCTTCGTAGTCACGCACATCGCAAACGGCGCCGGTCACTCGCGCTTCTCCCATCTCGCTCAACTCGGCGACCGCGCGCTCGACCTCGTCGCCGTGCCGCGCGCTGACGCAGACGTTCACGCCCTCGCGCACCAACGCCTCGGCGATGGCGCGCCCGATTCCCTTAGTGCTTCCCGTGACGATTGCCGATTTACCCTGCAAACCCATGCTAGCCCCTTTCCCCCATAAAGCGTTAAATGCTCATTTGCGACTGAAATCGCTGCCCTTCAAACCGGCAGATGCTTGAAAGGTTGAGAGAACCGACGAACGAAGTCAACTGTGAGCAGGCGAATCCGTCCGATCCGTCGCCCACTGACTTAGCATCCGCCCCGGCGAAAGGATCATCCATTCAGCTTCGCGCGCAAAAGCTCGTTGACGATCTTGGGATTGGCTCTGCCCTGCGAAGCCTTCATCACTTGGCCGACGAAGAAACCGAGCAACCCCTCTTTGCCGGCACGGTACTGTTCGACCTGTTTCGGGTTGGCGGCGATGGCCTGCTCGACCAATCGTTCGATCTCGGCCACATCGCTCACCTGTTCGAGGCCGCGCTGGCGCACGATCTCTTCAGCCGATTTGCCGGTGGCGAACATCTCGGCGAAGACCTCTTTGCCCTGCTTGCCGCTGATACGCCCTTGGTCGATCAGACGGATGAGCGCGCCCAAGTTTTCGGGCGTGATCGGGCAGCTTTCGACCTCCGTCTTCGAAGCTTCGAGTTCGCGCAGCAGTTCCGTGCGCACCCAATTGGCCGCCGCGCGCGCGTTGTTTGCCGCTTGCGCCGCGCGCTCGAAGTAATCGGCCAGCGCGCGATCAGTCGTCAATTGCGCGGCATCGTTGAACGCAAGCCCATACTGGTCCATGAACCGCTGTCGGCGCGCGCTCGGCAGTTCCGGCATCTCGGCGCGCACGCGCGCGATGAACTCATCGGTAACGACGAGCGGCGGAAGATCCGGCTCCGGGAAGTAGCGGTAATCGTGCGCTTCTTCTTTCGAGCGCATCGGGCGCGTCTCGCCCGCGCGATCATCCCACAGTCGCGTTTCTTGTACGACACTGCCGCCACTTTCGAGCACGCCGATCTGCCGTTCGATCTCATACTCGATGGCGCGCTGCATGAAACGAACGGAGTTCAGGTTCTTCAACTCGACTTTGGTCCCGAACCGCTCTTCGCCTTTGCGCCTGACAGAGACGTTCGCTTCGCATCGCAGGTTGCCCTTCTCCATGTCGGCATCCGACGCCCCGATCCAGCGCAAGGTCTGGCGCACATGATTGACGTAATCGTAAGCCTCCCAAGAAGAGCGAAAATCGGGTTCGGTGACGATCTCGATGAGCGGCGTGCCCGCGCGATTCAAGTCAACGTAAGAGTAACGATCCGTGTCGGGCAAACCCTCGTGCATGTTCTTGCCCGCATCCTCTTCCAGATGAAGGCGCGTGATGCGAATCTTCTTGGGCCGCCATTCGCGCGCGTGCCCCTCGGCGTCGCGCACGGCGGTCATGATCTCAAGCTCGCCGTGCTCGGAGAAAGGCTGATCATACTGCGAAATCTGGTAGCCTTTCGGAAGATCCGGATAAAAGTAGTTCTTGCGCGCGAAGATGGACCGGCGATTGATCCGCAACCCGAGCGCGAGCGCCGCGCGCGCCGCCAACTCCACCGCCCGCCGGTTCAGCACGGGGAGCGCGCCCGGCAAGCCCAAGCAGACCGGGCACGTGTTCGCGTTCGGCTCGTCGCCGAAGCGCGTCGAACAACCGCAGAAGATCTTCGATTCGGTGCTAAGCTGCGCGTGAACCTCTAAACCGATGACCGCTTCCCAATCGTTTCTCACTTCTCACACCACCAAATTTCAATAAGGATCATTCCTCATGTCGAGCGCGATGACTTCAGCGCAGTGCGCCGGGCGGCACGCCAGCGCGCCGCGCCTCATCTTCGAGCACACGCCATTGCGCCGTCAACGCCGCGCGCATCGCCTCGAGCTGTTGAATGCGTGCGATGATGCTGGCGCGATCATAGTAGAAGGATTGATTGAAAGGCGCAACGACGGAGATGAAGGTTGGCACGATGATTCGATGCGCCGGAAACCTTATGAGCGGCGCGCCGAGCACGGGACTTATGGGCGTCAGAGACGGCGCTTGGGGAATGATCGCACGAGGCGGCGAAGGCGGGGCGGGGGCGATCGCTGGTCCAGTAGCGAAGCGAGGCATCGATGGACGTGGGGGCGTCACCGCTCCGCCGACGACCGGGAAAAGCGGGATCAAGGGGACGCCGACGACCGTCGTGACGCTGCCGATGATGCCTGAAGGGAGCGCCGGCAGTCCGTTCAAAAGCTCGATCCAGTAGCTGAGCTCCCCATCGATCGCCGCGATCTGTTCGCGTAGAGCGCGGGCGCGTTCGCGCCAGTACGCTTCCTGTTGCGCGCGCTCCTGATCGCGCCGCTCCGCTTCGGCCAACAAACGGCGCGCCTCAGCTTCGTTCTCTCGCTCTACATCCGAAAGCTGGGCCTCACTCCTTTCGATCGGCGCCTGTCCACGCGCTCGTCTGGCGCGATCGATCTCCTCATTGGTCAAAGTCTTCGCCGCACGCTGCGCGACCTTTGACGTTGATGACCCGCTCGATCTCGCGCGATGCAACAAGCTTCCAGCAGGCTCGCCGTTAGCTCGCTCCGTCGCCTCGATGTCGATGCTTGAAAGGAGCACGGTGACCTGAATGCCGGGACCAGCCTCATAGGTCAAAGCCGTCGCGGTGACGACGAAGCGGTCCGGGATCTCGATCCTTCGCCCATCGCGCATCACAATGGTGTAGGCTGCCGCGGTCGAGCAAAGGCTCACGCATAAAGTGAGCGACAGGGCCCATCTCAGCGCCGATCGAAACATGGCTCTCCCCTCTCCGATCACGCACATCGTTGTGAAAATTATAGCACCACCCATCTTGAGGCCAAATGAATTTGCCCGGGTAGCAGATCACCGTTTTGGTGCTAGAATGTAGCCGACCCCGTAAAGCGCCGTTTGACTTTCTGCCGCCTTCCTTGCGGAGGCTGGCAGCGAGAATCCGAACCGCAGTGCATCTACGTAATCTTTGAACGATGCACCGCATGCTGGCGATCCAGAAGCAGTAACAATCCCGTTACTGAGGAGGCTAAAACCTATGGCAAAGACGATCTCAAAGGTTCTCGGTGTGGTGTTCATCCTTGTCGGGCTGATCGGATTCGTCTCGCATGGATTTCTCGGCACACACCTGAGCCTAGCGCACAATCTCATCCACATCATCTCAGGCGCCATCGCCCTCTATTTCGGCTTCGGTGGGACGCTTTCGGGCGCACGGCTCTTCTGCCTCATCTTCGGGGCCATCTACTTGCTGCTCGGGCTGATAGGTTTCGCCTTGGGTGGTCCAGGCGTGCCGACGATCTCAGCGATGGCCGGCATGGGCCAAGATGCGCGCTTGTGGCGCGTTCTACCGGGCACGCTCGAACTCGGGGTGATGGACCATGTGGTCCACATCTTGCTTGGCATAGTCTTCCTGATCGGCGGTTTTTTAACCAAAGCTGAAGTGGGCCGCACGGCGGAAACGACATGAAGAATCAGACCGATTATTGGGCGAGCTGCGGCTCGCCCAATAATCGTCGCCTCTCTCCCCTTCTTCAAGAGGATCTCGCCCAAACCGTCGCCGCCTTCGATTTGCCCGCGCTTCGCGATTTTCGTTAAGATCGTAGCGCTCTGAACCTTCGTCCCGCGAGGAGTTGGAATGATCAAACCCGTCGAATGGGCAGCGGATGGCATCATCATGCTCGACCAGCGTCTGCTGCCCGCCGAAGAGAGATATCTGAAGCTTCGCTCTTACGAAGAAGTGGCCGATGCCATCCGTCAAATGGTCGTGCGCGGTGCGCCAGCGATCGGCATCGCAGCAGCGATGGGGATCGCGCTTGGTTTGAAACAATCGATCGGCACATCGGTCGCGGACCTGGAAGAGGATTTCGAGTATATCTGCGAAACCATGAGCAGAACGCGACCGACGGCAGTCAATCTCTTCTGGGCCATCGAGCGGATGCGCGCAGCGTTTCAAAAAGCCAAGAGCGAAACTTCCGATGTTGAAGAGATCAAACAGCGCCTGATCGCCGAAGCTCGCGCCATTCACGAAGAGGATCTGGCGGCCAATCGCGCCATCGGGCGTTTCGGGGCCGAGTTGATCCCCGATGGCGCTACCGTCCTCACACATTGCAACGCTGGAGCGCTAGCGACAGGTGGAGATTACGGGACGGCGCTCGGCGTGGTTCGCGGCGCGCGCGATGCGGGCAAGCGAGTCGCCGTCATCGCCGATGAGACGCGCCCCTTCTTGCAAGGAGCGCGCCTTACGGCTTGGGAACTGGCTAAAGATGGCATCCCCGTCACGCTCATCACGGATAACATGGCCGGCCACGTGATGAAACAGGGCAAGGTGAGCGCAGTCGTCGTTGGCGCCGATCGCATCGCGGCTAATGGCGACACGGCGAACAAGATCGGCACCTACATGGTCGCGGTGCTAGCCAAAGAGCACAACATCCCTTTCTACGTCGCCGCGCCCATCTCGACAATAGATCTATCGATCCCTTCGGGCGATCAGATCCCCATCGAAGAGCGCGACCCGAGCGAGGTCACACAACTGCGCGATCAACGAATCGCGCCCGAAGGGATCGACGTTTACAATCCGGCCTTTGACGTCACGCCGAATGAGCTTATAACCGCCATCATCACCGACAAAGGGGTGGCGCGCCCGCCTTACACGCAATCGCTGCGCGCCCTGGTCCAGGGAGCTTGACTGTCTCGAAAGGCGAGCCGACAACAAAAAGGCGCATCCCTCATGAGGGATGCGCCAAATTGAATAGCGATGAGCGTCGAGGCTGAGGATGCGCTCGCTCAAACGACGATGGGAGGTAGAGCGTCAGAAACTGAATCTCACTTGTAACTCCACGCGACGCGCGCCGCCCGGCCCACCGCCCGGACCGAATCCGAACCCGCCAGCGGAAGAGTTGGATTGCCCGAAAAGCGGCGAACTCAAGTTGCCGATCGGCGTCCCCTTATTGTTCGTGTTAAGGAGATTGCTTATAAAGACCGAGAAGGTTAAATTGTAACGCTTCTCTGTGCCTTCACCGCCAAAGACGCCACCCATGCCGCCGAACGGTCCGCCGAAGCGGCCCCCTCCGCGCCCGCCGCCACCACGCCGTTCACCGCCGCGCGGCTCGCCTCCCTGCCCCGCTCCGTTCTGCGCCGTTTCAGGCGCGGAGCCGAAGCCGAAGGTTTTGCTCAAGCGCAGATTGACCGTATAGAAAGCCGGCCCTTCGCCATAATTGCGTGGGATGATCGGTTGCCCCGGCAAAGGATCCAAATCGAACGCCCCATACGGCGTGATCCGCACGCTCGGACGCGATAGATCCGTCGCAAAAGCTGGGCGCTCCGTAAACAGTGTGTCGCCGTTCGTGTCCCGTCCGGTCGTGATGTTGAACGGCAAACCGGAACGTATGATGACGAACGGGCTGACGCGCACGTTCCACGGCAAGGTGAAATTCCCGAAGAACCTGAACTGATGACGGATGTCGAAACTCGCCCGCCCATACTCGCCGCTCAGATCATACTGATTCGCGGGAAACGAACCAGCCCCATCCGTGTCGCTCATCGCTTTGCCGAAGATGTATGAGGCGAAGAAGCTCACGCTGCGGCTGAAACGTTTCTGCAGATTGACGAACAACTGGTTCTGATTAAGCCGCCCGCTCGATTCATACTCGAAGATGTTCCCAACATCCCCAAAGGGCCGCAGGCCGCTTCCCGGCAACGGCGCGTTGATGTTCCGCGCCCGCAGCAAGTGCAGCGTTCGCGTCCCGATGTAGTTGACAACCAGCGTCAAACTATTCGTCAACTGCCGTTCAACGCCGATCGCCGCCTGCATCGTGTAAGGCGCTTCGATGTCATCCGCCACACGCCACACCGCCGTCTGCACGCGCGCTGACGTCAAATCGGTTATGGGCGGCACATTCGGATAGAAATCCGGATTGCGCACGATGTACTGTTGCTGGTTCACCCCGTTGAACCGCCGCGCCTGCAACACCAGATTCTCGCCGATCCGATCGTAGAAGATGCCGAACCCGCCGCGAATCACCGTCCGCGCGCGCCCGCTTTGATTCGCCCCAGGCGCCCACGCAAACGAAAACCGCGGCGCAAAATTCAAATTGTCATGGATGTTCGTCTGATTCTCGTAACGCAACCCGAAGCTCAACGTCAGATCGGGCCGCACCCGCCAGTCGTCCTGAATGAAAGCTCCAAGCGTCGTCTGGCTGACGCTCGCTTCGGGATTGCCAGCTGACAAAGTGAACTGCGACGCGCCGCCGCCGAGCGCCCGTATCTGCGCTGGCGTGTAACCCAAACGCTGGAACAGAAGGGTCCGCCGATACTGCTCAAGCGACGAGATCGGGACGATGACCGGTTGACCGTCCGGCCCAAGCACGATTTGATTGTTGGCATCGAGCTCAGGGCCGAAGCCGCCCGTGAAGGTGAAGGTCCCGCCGAAATTCTGCGGCGATATATCATCGATCATCACATGGCGGATCTGTGCTCCGGCCTTGAGCGCATGACGTCCCCAAGCCCACGAGGTGTAGTTTTGCAATTCCCATCTATTCTGAACGTTAGAGGCTTGGCCGACCTGCGATCCGCCGCCGATGAATGATCCCAACACATTGATCGTCGGAACGGAGTTATCTCCCAATTGTCGTTGGTCTTCGCGGATGAACTGGAAACGTGTCTCATTGACCACCTTCTGATTGATGACCGCCGTTTCGGTTAGCTGCAGCGTATGCTCGGTGTTCTCCGAAGTGAAGGCGCGCGAAGGGAGGCTGAATCCCCCGATGCCTCGGTTCTTACTGCTCGCTTGTTCGAAAGTGTAGCGCGCGACGAGAGTGTTCGATTGATTCAACTGGTAATCGATCCGCGGGCTGAAGGTCGTCCGCCGTTGCGGAGCCAATAAACTCTGCGCGAAGAGCGTTGGCGCGAGCGTCGTCGGATCGAGCACGGTCGCGTTGATGACCTCATTGTCATCGATCTCGCGCCGCTCGAAATCGAAGAAGTAGGAAGCTCTCTTGGCGATGAGCGGCCCGCTGACGTTCCCGCCATACTGACGCCGTTGATACGGCGGGCGATTCTGCGCGAACGGATTGCGCGCGTTCAAACTCTCGTCGTTGAAGTTGAAGAAGGCTTGCCCGCGGAGATGATCGGTCCCCGGTTTCGTCAAGATCTCTATCCGCCCGAACCCGAGGCGATCGAACTCGGCGGAGAATGGGTTCTGATTGATCCTGATCTCGCGGATCGATTCTTTGGGAGGCAAGCGCCCGCCCAAGAAGCCATCGACGAATATTTGCCCGCCATTCGGCCCCGCGGCTGGACCAGCGAGCGCTTGCAGCGCTTCGGCCAGCTCATCCGGATCATCCGGCAACGACTCTAGGTCTTGCCCCCGCAAGACGATCGCGCCCGCGTTATTCTCCGGCTCAGTGCTGATCGGAGCCTCTGCCGTGACGTTGACCTGCTGCTGCGCGAGCGAGACGCTCAACTTCACGTTCAGCTCCACGCGCTGGCCCGGCCCGATCTCAACGGCATCGTTCTGATATGGGTTGAAACCCTGTGCTATCACCATCACCGTGTACCGCCCTGGGGGCAACCCAGCGACGGTATACTGCCCTTCATCGTTAGTCGTCGCCGTCTTGATCGCGCCGTTGGCATCCGTCACTGTCACGGTGGCGCCGACGATCACGGCGCCGAGTTCATCTAGCACCTGACCGTGCAACGCGCCCGTCCGTTGCTGCGCGAAGACGAGAGGTTGAAAGAGCAAGGATAAGACTAGGATTAAAACGACTCGCTGAGACAAAACCGAACGATACATGATGACCTAACTCTCAAAAAAGTATTTCCGCAAGATTTTTAATTGACGAGGTTCGATGACCCGACACCTGCCGCTACGGCAAGCCGATGCCGAAATCCAACAATCCGCCCGGCAGACCGAGATCCATTCCGGATCCGAGCCTTCCGGACGCAGCCCGATTCTGCAAAGTAGGCAACAGGGCATCCAATCCGGCGACGACCGTCACCGCCGTCAGCCGCGATGGATCGTTCCCCTTAGTGCTCGAAACGACGATCAGATCGCCCGGTTTCAACTCCGAAACTTCGAGCGCGGGCAAACGCTCGAGCATGTCTTGGATGTCCATCCCCCCGCGCATCATGCGAGGGCCACCGCCTGGCCCGCCTTGCCCGCCCTGTTGCGGTGGACCAGCCATGCCCTCGCGCGGCGGGCGCGCGCCCTCAGGTCTATTCCGCCACTGGCCCATCCCACCGCCAGCTTGACCGTTGGCGCGCTGCGCGAGGAAATTAGCGAACTCGGGCGGGATGCGCCGCAACAAAGCGTCTTTGCTCGTCACGACCGTCAGGACCTGCTGCGACTGTAGATCCTTGATCTTGATCTCCTTGCTCGTCTGATCTACGGAGACGACCGTTCCGAACACCGTGCGGAAAGAGCCCGTAACGACCTCTTCAGCTTTGAATCGCGTTCCATCGGGACTGCGGTCGCCCTTGGCGCGCAATTGATCGCCGACTTGGATCTCTTCAAACGCGCTCGGTTTGGCATCGTCGAACTTCACCGAATCGGGGGCGTACCGGCGGAACTTCACCGTTGGTCCAGCTTCGATGACCACCGTCTGCGGACCACCGAAGGATCGCGCTTGAATCGTGATCTCGCGCTTGGCCGGATCGATCGCCGTCACAGTCCCGACGATCCCTCGCTGGCGCCACTCGGCACGTTCCCGCTCCCTCTTCTCCGCGATATCGGCTTTGGTCATGACGATGACGGCACGCGCCGGAACCGATTTGCGATCATCCGCGACGCGCCCACGCGCCCAGACGCGATCGCCGATGCTGATATCGGCCAATGTGATCGCGGTCGCCCCTTCGAGCGTCGTCGCGCCGGGCCGCGTGCGCACAAATCTCGTCGCATCATCGAGCAAGACTGTGACCAATTCCCCTGTCCCATCGGCGCGCACGATCAGTTTCTTGCCGACAGCATCCACCGCTTGCACCTCGCCGATGACGCCGTTAGGCGTGATGCCGCTGACGACCTTCGGCTGCGCCTGCTGTGCCCAAGCCGCACTCACAAGCGCGGATAAAGCCAAAACGATGGCGAACGTTCGTCTCATCGCCTCCCTCGCCCCCGAATCGCGGTCAAAGAATACCCCTCGTTGAATAGTTTTCCGATCAGCGATCTTGAAAGTTCCACCTTTTAGGACCCTCTCGCCGTAAGCTCACTGGATTAAGACGCGCCGCGAGCTTCGCCGGTTACAGAAAAAAGTCTTGACCGCCAATCGAGCGAATCAGGATGCAAAGCGGTCTAGATCGAGTTGCCCCAGAGAACCTCAACTCGAACCGCCACTCTTTAAAAACGAATTAAAAGCGAAGTTAACTCTGTAGCGATGCAGGCAGGAAGATGCTAACTGTCCGCAGATTGGGCCGCCAACTCGACTAACGTGCGCACCCCGGCGCCGGTCGCTCCCTTCGAGGCGAAAGGTTCGTCCTCATCGAGCCAAGCCGTCCCCGCAATATCCAAATGCGCCCACGGCGTTCGGTCGGCGAATCTGCTCAGCAGCAGCGCCGCCACCGTCGCATCAGGACGTCCGCCGTAGTTCTTGAAGTCGGCGATGCTGCTCTCGAGCCTCTTTTTGTAGTCTTCATCCAAAGGCATTCTCCAGACCGGTTCGCCAGCTCTTTCCGCCGCCTCCGCGATCTCCCTTGCCCAGTCATCATCGTTGCTGAACAATCCGGCGCGCACATCGCCCAAAGCGACGATGATCGAACCGGTGAGCGTCGCAAGATCGATGATGCGATGCGCGCCGAGCTGCCGCGCATGGGCGATCGCGTCGGCGAGGATCAGCCTCCCTTCCGCATCCGTGTCGGTGACTTCGATGGTGTAACCAGCTAGCGTCTTGATGACATCGCCCGGCTTCAGCGCGCGTCCCGAAGGCATGTTCTCCGCCGCAGGGATGATTCCGACGATGCGGCGCGGCAGGCGAAGTCGCGCGATGGCGCACAACGCACCCAGAACCGCGGCACCGCCAGCCATGTCAGCTTTCATCTCTTCCATCCCCTGCCAAGGCTTAAGGCAGATGCCCCCAGCGTCGAAAGTCATCCCCTTCCCGACAAAGGCCCATAATTCACCGGAAACCTCTTCAGGTTCGTAACGAACGACGATCAGCGCGGGCGGCTCATCAGATCCTTTGCCGACGCTCCACAAACCGCCCCATCCACGCGCCCTGATCTCCTCGCCCAGCCAAACCTCGACGCGCAGACCGACCGCTGCGCACATCTCCACCGCGCGGCGCGCGAACTCCCGCGGCGGCAGAAGATTGGCCGGCTCATCGGCCAACGCACGCGCCCAATTCGTCGCTTCGGCGATCACCCGCCCGCGTTCGACCTCAGCCTCTAAGTCCTCGCCGCCGCGTGAAACGGCGATCCGCAAACGCTCCACACCGTTGCGCCCATCTTCGTCCCGACGATAGAAGCGGTTCTCATAGCGCCCCAACAAGGCGCCTTCGACGGCCTGACGCACGCTTCTTCGCCGATCATCAGGCAGTAGCAATCGCAAAGCGCGCCATCCCCTTTCGCGCGCCCGACGCATGGCAACAGCGGACGCCCGCCGTAGCACTTCGTCGGCGAACTCAGCGCGCTTCCCGAGACCGACCAGAAGCGCCGACCTTATCCCTTCGCGAGTCGCCACGTAGCCCGATGAAGTTTCGTAACGCTCGGCTTTGAAGGATTCGCCGATCGGCCCCAATAGTTCAGCGAACTGCCGATCCGATCGTTCCTCATCGGCGAAGATGAACTGGACCAGCGCCTCGCCCTCGGCGAGCGCGTCGTCAACGGCGACAAGTTCGATCTTCAAAGCCGATCTCGAATCCATGCCAACGACGGACGATATTAAAGGCGCTGTTAGTTAAAATTCTTACAGATTCGTTGACAACTTTCGGCAGAGGGATATAATTTCAGTCGCTCGAAGGCGCTGCTGCTCCTAAGGCAGCAGTCCCACAATAGCCTTGAGATTGCCCGCCCGTGCCGGCTCGGATGCCGATACTGTCCCCCAGCGTCGCTCCACCCGAGCCGGCATCAAACTTTCCGATGCGGTCCACACGAGCGCCCCAAAGGTCATCCCCATCGGGCTTCAACCTTCGCTAAGATGGCGCAATATCTCAACGCCCCACGCCGCGTAACCTCCCGTAACCTCCGCAGAGGCCTTCCGCTAGGATGCAACATCCCTTCGGGGCCGTTTGGCAAAGCGCTTACGTGTTGCGCCGCCTCATCTTTTGCTCTCAGCCTTGGCAGAACCTTTTTCCGCGCCCCTGTCGTTTTTGGCTTCCGTCTCGTGCGCAGGCAGTTTGAGCGCGGCGCGCACGTCCATCTCGATCCTATGCAGCAGTTCGGAGTTCTCCTTAAGCATCTGTTTGACGTTCTCGCGCCCTTGCCCGAGACGCTCGCCCTTGTATGAGAACCAGGCTCCGCTCTTTTCGATGATCTTGTTCGCAACGGCGAGATCGATTACGTCGCCAATGCGCGAAATGCCTTCATTGTAGATGATGTCGAACTCGCACTCGCGAAACGGCGGAGCGACCTTGTTCTTGACGATCTTGACCTTGGTGCGGCTGCCGATGGTCCGCTCGCCATCCTTGACCGATCCGATGCGACGGATCTCTATGCGCAAACTGGCGTAGAATTTGAGGGCGCGTCCGCCAGTCGTGGTCTCCGGCGAGCCGAACATGACGCCGATCTTCTCGCGTATCTGGTTGATGAAGATCAAACATGTGTTAGTAGAAGCGACGATCCCAGTCAGCTTGCGCAAAGCTTGCGACATCAAGCGCGCCTGCAGCCCGACATGCGAATCTCCCATCTCGCCATCGAGTTCAGCGCGCGGCACGAGCGCGGCTACGGAATCGACGACGATGACGTCGACGCCATTTGACCGGACCAGCGCCTCGACGATCTCCAACGCCTGTTCGCCCGAATCCGGCTGCGAGACCAGAAGATCATTCACGTTGACGCCGAGCAATGCGGCGTACTCTGGATCGAGCGCGTGTTCGGCGTCGATGTAAGCGGCCACGCCACCTTGCCGCTGCGCTTCGGCGACGATGTGCAGCGCGAGCGTCGTCTTACCGGAGCTTTCGGGCCCGAAGATCTCCGTGATGCGCCCGCGCGGGATGCCGCCGACGCCGATGGCCGCATCCAAACTGAGCGAGGTCGTCGAGATGACCTTGACATCGCCCAACGGGCGCTCGCCCAAACGCATGATCGCGCCTTTGCCGAACCGCTTCTCGATATTGAGCAGGGCGGCCTCGATCGCTTTGCTTCGCTCGTTCGATTTCGTCTCTGCCATTGCCATCACCACCTTATCGCCGTCTCCCTTCCGTCATGCCTCGATTTCGATCCGGTGAGAGTCTACCACATCTTGGCGCAGAAGAGAAACGGAGTTTTATACATGAAACACAAGCCCCCTTGCCGCTTCAGCCGCGCGCGTGAGGCTTCTCGATTCTTTCGATCCCATCGTCACCGTTCCTTTCCAGAGAGTCACTGCCCTTCGTCGCCGAGGAACTCACGGACGCTTCTTCCGACGCTGGCTTCGAACCGTTCGGTGAGCGAAGGCACGTCGCCCGAGCGTTCATCATGCAGAATGCGCTCGACGCGCCAGAGCGGGAAGAAGACATCGGTGAAACCGAGAAAAGGTTCGTTCGACCGAAGCGCTTTCAACCAATCGTCGAAAGCCGTGAGATCTATTCCACGCAAATGTACACCAGCGGCACTTATTCGGTCGAGCCGTCCCCAGCACTTTTCGCGCGGGCTGTGAAGCACGACGATGACCATCTCGCCACGTTTGATTCCCATCGCATCCCCTTCGCCATCCCGAACGGGTTTTCAATCTCATCTCGGTAGTTCGCTAGTCGGCAAGAGAGAGCGCGCGAAGGCTCCGACGCGGCGCACCAGATCCGGCGCACCCGTTAGACGCGCGATCTCGGCGACGACCGAGGAGCCAACCACGGCAGCATCCGCATACTGCCAAACTTCGGCGACGTGCTCGGCGCGCGAGATGCCGAAGCCGACGGCGATCGGAAGGTCCGTAAGACGGCGAAGTCGCGCGACGAGGCGCGCGGCCTGCGCGCTCACTTCAGCGCGTTCGCCCGTCACTCCGGTGCGCGAGACGGCGTAGATGAAACCGCTCGTTTTCGCGGCGATCAAGCGCAATCGTTCATCGGTCGAGGTCGGCGCGGCGAGGAAGATCGAGTCGAGTTCGTGCGCGTGCAGCACTTCGATCCACTCGGCAGCCTCTTCGGGCACGAGGTCGGTGACGAGCACGCCGTCGATGCCGGCGGCGCGCGCGTCTTGGGCCAATCGCTCGAGGCCGTATTGTAACAAAGGGTTGTAATAACTGAAGAGCACGATCGGGAGATCAGTCTCTTTTCGCGCCCGCGCTACGGCTTGCAGAACCTCGTCAACGCCCACGCCTTGAGCGAGCGCGCGTTCCGAAGCGCGTTGGATGACCGGACCATCGGCGACCGGGTCGCTAAACGGCACGCCCAGTTCAATGCAGGTCGCGCCAGCGCGCGCGAGTTCGACGATCAATTCGCCGGTCGTCCCGATGTCTGGATCGCCGGCGGTAATGAACGGGATGAAACCGCGCCTTCTCTCGCGCCGTAATCGCGCGAAGCTTTCTGCGATGCGAGTCACGCTCTCTTTCTGCGCTCCCGAAATGAATGCTTCGATCGACCCTTCGCCTCGGGACTTTAAAGGGGCCATCCGGCGAAGGATCAGGCTATTTTCTGGCCCAGCTCGTGGGCCACCGTATGCACATCCTTGTCGCCGCGTCCCGAAAGGTTGACGATGATGATGCGATCGCGTCCCATCTCGCGCGCCAGCTTGAGCGCATGAGCGATGGCGTGCGCCGATTCGAGCGCTGGCAGGATGCCTTCCAATTTGGAGAGAAGCTGAAAAGCTTCGAGCGCTTCCGCATCCGAAGCCGAGACGTATTCGACGCGCCCCGCATCATGAAGGTAAGCGTGTTCGGGGCCGATCGCCGGATAATCCAGTCCCGCCGAGATCGAATGGGTCGAGGCTATCTGTCCGCGCTCATCCTGCAACACATAACTCATCGTCCCTTGCAAAACGCCCGGCCTTCCTCCGCCCTTCGCGTTGAAGCGCGCCGCATGCTGGCCCAGTTCATCGCCACGCCCGCCCGCCTCGACGCCGACCATGCGCACGCGCTCATCGTTCAGGAATGGGTGGAAGAGGCCGATCGAATTCGATCCGCCGCCGACGCAAGCGATCAAGCAATCCGGCAAACGCCCCTCCCGTTCGAGGATCTGCGCGCGCGCCTCGCGTCCGATGATGCTTTGGAACTCGCGCACGATCAACGGATATGGATGCGGCCCGAGCGCGCTTCCGAGCAGGTAGTATGTATCTTCGACGTTCGTCACCCAATCGCGCAATGCTTCGTTGATCGCCTCTTTCAAGGTGCGCGAACCGAGATCGACTTCGCGCACTTCGGCGCCGAGCAAACGCATACGAAAGACGTTCAATGCCTGTCGGCGCATATCCTCGGCGCCCATGTAGATGACACAAGCGAAACCGAAGAGCGCGCAGACGGTCGCCGTCGCCACGCCGTGCTGTCCGGCTCCGGTTTCGGCGATGATGCGTCGTTTGCCCATCCGGCGCGCGAGCAGAGCCTGTCCGATGGCATTATTGATCTTGTGCGAACCAGTATGCGAGAGGTCTTCGCGTTTCAAGTAGATGCGCGCGCCGCCAACGTACTCGGTTAAACGCGCGGCGTAAAAGAGCGGCGTAGGGCGTCCCGAGTAATCGCGAAGCAGCGATTCGAACTCGCGCTGAAAAGATGGATCGCGCCGCGCTCGATCGTAAGCTTGCGTCAACTCTTCGAGCGGGGCCATGAGCGTTTCGGGGACGAAGCGCCCGCCGTAACGCCCCCAATGACCTCTGACATCCGGTTGGACCGATCCTTTGATCATACCGTAAAAGCGAGCGCCTCAGCGCGCCGAAGACGGCGCCTTGGCAGAGGCATCGCAGAGAGTTTCGCCCATTGTACACTAACACGCGCAAGGCTCGCACGGCGTTGCTCACGGGTTTTCCTATGATCACGTGTAACTACACCCGTCGTTCTCCACGCCAGCGAAAATCTCATCGCCCGTGTAACCAGCGCGAAGCTCGCACTCTCCACTTCATCCATGCGCTTTCGCATCTCGCGCTGCGGCCTTTTCAGCCAAACAGACGCGATTGCGACCAGCGTTCTTGGCGCGGTAGAGAGCGCCATCGGCAGCGGCGTAAAGCTCGCGTTCCGATTGCGCATGTGCGGGGCAGGAGGCGACGCCGACGCTTACGGTCGCGGCACCGACTTTTTCGATCGCGACCGAAGCGATCGCGTTGCGCAATCGTTCGGCGACGATCCACGCCTTCTCGTCGCCCGTGCCCGCCAGCAAGAGGGCGAACTCTTCGCCACCGAGCCGCGCCGCCGTATCGTTGTCGCGCGAGAAGTCCTTGAGCGTGCGCGCGACGTGACGGATCACGACATCGCCGCCCGAATGCCCATGCGTATCGTTGATCGTTTTCAGATGGTCGATATCGAGCAGAAGCAAGGAGCACGGGATGCCGTAGCGACGCCAGCGTTCGACCTCATGCCCGAGCGCGACGCGAAAGCGGCGCCGATTCGCCAGCCCGGTCAAATAGTCCTTATCCGCTTCGGCGCGCAATTTATCGATCGTCAATTGAATTTGCGCCAACTGCCTCACCCGCGCCACGAACAACGAGAGTTCGGCAGGCAAACTGAAATAATCGAAAGCGCCGAGCGCGAGAGCTCCGCCCCTTCGCTCAAGCGTCGCCTCATCGGTTCCGACGAAGATCAACGGGAGCCCCTCTTGCAAACGCGCGAGCGCGCGCGTCAACTCTGCCGCCTTGAGATCGGTTAGATCATTCGCGGCAACGACGATATGTGGCCGCTCGCGTTGCAGAGAGACGATAGCCGCCATGCCACACGAAGCGCTCGCGACATAGATATCGACCTCTTCGAGCGCTCGGCGACAGAGTTCGCCCAGCGCGCCGTTCATCACCAGAAGAACGCGACCGCGATCGCGCTCGCCTATTCTTCGCTTGTCCACCGCAAGAGATGTAAGGCCCATCGCTTCGACCTCGATCGATGCCAGACTGGTTGTGAGGATCTCTTCCGGCGAGGAGATCGAGAATTCACATTGGCGGAGAGGATAACCGATCCCACGCCTTCAGCTCAAGAAGAATCGTCCGACTCAGATCAAACGCTCCCGCCCTTCCACCATCCGCACCGCCCGCACGAAGGCTTCCAAAGCCTGGCGATCCTTCTTCCCGGGCGCGCTCTCCAAAGAGCTACAGACATCCACCCAATCCGGCTGGACCTGTGCGATCGCGCGCCCGACGGATGCGGGGGTTAACCCTCCGGCCAGAAAGAGTTCACGCACGAATCTCTTGGCGCGCCGCGCCACATCCCAATCGAACGAGCGCCCCGTTCCGCCATAAGCTTCGGGCGAAGCCGCATCCAACAAGATCGCATCCGCGCGATAATGCGCGATCTGATCCGGATGAAAGCCATCGCCCACGCGCAACGCTTTGATGAGCTTAACCGGTCTGCCGCTGTCCGACGAGTTCACCCGAAGCGCCGCGCAATATTCCGGCGTCTCGTCGCCATGCAACTGCACGGCTTGCAATCTAGCTTCGGAGACGATCTCCCAAACGCGCGCGATATCTTCGTTGACGAAGACCCCAACGCGCAAGACCCTGTCCGGAAGGGCTTGCGCGATGCGCTGCGCCTCTTCCGGCTCGATGTAGCGCGGACTTTTCGGATAGAAATTGAACCCGATCGCATCGGCGCCAATGCGCGCGGCGGCGAGCGCATCATCGATGTTGGTGATGCCGCAGATCTTGATGCGCACCATCTCTAATCATGCTAGCACGGCGAGGTTTCGCTTCCCAACTGCGAGGCCGAACGCAAGCCCTCAAGCTCGTGGTCCCGAAGCGCCCTCACGCCGCCGCAACTCTCATTGCCCTTGTAGCTTAAGCATCAAGCTCCGGATCGCTCTGACCAGATCTTCAGGAGAGACGGGCTTGGCGATATGAGCCTGAAAGCCAGATGCGAGCGCCTGATCGCGATCCGCTTCGCGCACATAAGCCGTCAAAGCCACTGCCGGAATGCCGAGGCCGCGCTCGTGCAGCCGCCTGATCAGATCGTAACCATCCTCTTCCGGCATCCCTATATCGCTGATGATCAGATCGACCGGTTGCCAATCGACGGCGCGCAAAGCTTCGGCTGCCGTGGCGACCGTTTCCACGCGAGCGCCATATCGCCCGAGCACCTCGGCGATCATCTCGCGCGTATCTTGATCATCGTCGATGACCAAGATGCGAACGCCATCGAGCGATAGATCATCCCCCTGCGGCTCTCCCGGCCCATTTTCGCGCTCGACCGATCGCCAGCGCTCTCCTTTGCTCACTTGCAACGCCAGCAACGGCAACTGGATGAAGAAGGTCGCGCCCCGACCTTTGCCTTGGCTCTCGGCGCCGACTCTGCCGCCGTGCAATTCGACGATGTGGCGCACGATCGACAGGCCGATCCCTAAACCGCCATGCGTTCTCCGCGTCGAACTATCGGCCTGTCGCAAGCGCTCGAAGACGAAGGGGAGGAACTCCGGGCTGATGCCTTCTCCGGTGTCGCTGATGCGGATTTCGACGTGCGAATCGACGCGCCGCAATTCGACCGTAACACGCCCGCCGCGTGGGGTGAATTTCACCGCATTCGACAGGAGGTTCCAGATGGCCTGTCGCAACCGGTCCGGATTCCCCATGACCGGTCCAGCCGATTCATCGAGCCTAGTCTCGATGTCGATCCGCTTCGCCTCAGCGGCGGGCTTGATCGAATCGAGCGCCGATTCGATGACCGGCACGAGACCGATCGGCATCACTTCAAACTGGAATTTGCCCGTGATGATGCGCGAGATGTCGAGCAGATCTTCGATCAAGCGCATCTGCGCTTGCGCGTTGCGATAGATGGCATCGAGCGCGCGCGACGTCGCCGCTTCGTCCAATTTGCCTTCGCGCAACAGGTGCATCCATCCGAGGATCGCCGTCATCGGCGTGCGCAGTTCGTGCGATAGCGTGGCGAGGAACTCATCCTTCAAACGATTGTTCTCTTCCGAAAGCTGATACAGACGATGGTTCTCGATGGCGACCGAAGCGATCTGGGCGATCTGCATGAGCAACGCTTCGTCCTCTGCGGTGAACTCGCCCTCGTACTTATCCGAAAGTTGAATCAACCCGAGGTTCTGGCCGTTGCGCCCGATGAGCGGCGCGGCGAGCCAGCCGCGCAGAGGCGGATGTTTGCCCGCTTCTTTGCCGAACCCGCGCCACGCCGGATGACGTTCCAGCTCTTCTTGCGTCAAACGCATCGGCTGATTCGTCCGACAGACCAGCGAATAGATCCCCGAACCATCGGGTTGCGCATCGTAGTCACGCCATGCCGCATATTTATCCGAAAGCGAGACGGCGTTGATCGCCTGCGCCCAGTTGTCATCAATCGTCAGACTGGCGACGGCTTGATGCGCGCCGATGATCGCGCGCGCGCGTTCGGTGAGAGTTTTCAGCATCTCATCGAGCGAGCGACTGACGTTGATAAGGACGGAGAGATCCGCCAGTTGACGAAGTTGCTCGACTCTTCTCTCCTCATACGCCAAGCGCAATGCGCGCTCCTCTTCGGCGCGAAGCTGGGCCGTCGCATCGCGCGTCAATTTGACGTAACCGCGCAACTTCCCGTCGGGATCGCGCACCGGCGTGACCACGCCGGTGGCCCAGAATCGGCTTCCATCTTTGCGCACGCGCCATCCGGTATGCTCCGCGTAACCATCGTTAGCTGCGCGCTGCAGCTCCGCGTGGGGAACTCGCTGCGCGACATCCTCGGGCGTGAACAGAAGCGAGAAATGCTTGCCGACGATCTCTTCCGCGCCGTAACCGAAGAGCCGTTCGGCGCCGCGATTCCAGCTCGCCACGCGCCCATCCGCGTCGAGCATGTAGATGGCGTAATCTCGCGCCTCTTCGACCAGCAGGCGATACCGCTCCTCCACCTCGCGCGAAGAGGCGAGCGCCGCGGCGTAACTGCGCGAAATGGCCAACAATTCGCGTCGCGTGAAGATGGCCAAGATCCCCGCCCACAAGAGCATCAAGGCGACCGCGCTGAAGATGACCGACTGGCCCGTGCCTCTCAATTCCTCAAGCCTCGCACGCCGCGCCGCGCTCTCGCTTTCGACGAGCGACAAGAGGCGCTCGCGCACGCTATCGACTATCGCCTTTCCCTGGATCAACGCTCGATCTAAATCCGCACCTCTGCCTTCCTCTCGAAGCGCGATCAGTTGGGCGGCTAGATCGTGCCAGCGCTTCTCCGCATCGCGCACGTCGTCGACCTGTCGCTCGCGCTCGGGATCGACGGCGACCAAACGGGCCAATTCTTCGATCTCTTGATCGATCATGGCTTCGGCGCGCGTGTATGGCTCTAAGAATTCCGGCGAGCCGGTGATGAGATACCCGCGCACTCCGGTCTCCATATCGACGACGAGCCGTTCGACATAGCGCGCCTGGGCCACTATCTGATTAGAGTGGTCCACCCATCTCATGTCGGCGTTCAGGCGCTCGATCTGCCACACGAGCACGACCGCCAGGAAAGCCATCGAAAGGAAAGGGATGATTACGGCCCAGGTGAGCGTGCGTTTTAACCTTCTCTCATCTATCTTGCCGCCCATCTTCCCACCACCGCCGGTCGTGAGGTCGCGCCTTATGCCGGGCTGTTTTGCCTGAGATTTTAACCCGAGGGCGCGCACGCGCGAAACGTTTTTTGAACCGCCCTCGACCTCACCTCAAATCAGAATGATCGCTCTCGCCGGCATCTAAGTTAAAATCGGACTTTCACGAACGGCACGAGAGCGACCGAAGCCTTATGCCATTTCAGGAGGAAGGCGATGCGAACACAACCGACCTTCGGATCGGATCGGTTTCCGGCCCACGGCTACGTTGGTTTATTCATCATCTCCTTCGCCGAAGCCTCGCTTTTCGCTGGCAATGATCTCATCGGGAGATGGTTCACGCCCATCGTCTGGACCGGTTACGTGCTCTTCGCCGACGCTTGGGTCTTTCATCTGAAGAGACGCTCGCCGCTCGTCTCAGACCGGCTAGCGTTTCTCGTCATCATCATCACTTCGATCCTCACCTGGTGGATGTTCGAGTTCTACAATGCGCCGCGCTTCTGGCGCTCCGATCTCGAACTCTGGTGGCACTATCACAACCTCGAACCGAACCCGTTCTTGCGCCGCGTCGGATACGATTGGGCTTTCGCCACGATCTTCCCCGGGCTCTTCTTGACGGCGGAGATCTTCAGCGCGACCGTCTTTCGGCAGTCGCCGCGCACGCGCCCGATGCAGATCTCGCGTGCGGCGATGATCGGTTGCCTCATCATCGGGGCGGCGCTGGCGTCTCTACCGCTAGCGATCGTCTCGGCGTGGTTTGCACCGCTCGTCTGGCTCGCCTTCATCCTTTTGGTCGATCCGCTCAACGCTCTGCGCGGCTGGCCTTCGATCTGCGGCGACCTTGCGCGCGGCGATTGGCGTCGCCTCTGTTCGCTGCTGGCGAGCGGCCTGGTCTGCGGCGTGCTGTGGGAGTTCTGGAACTACTGGGCCATCTCGCGCTGGACCTACACGGTCCCCTACTTCGGCGACATAAAGATCTTCGAGATGCCGGTGCTCGGTTACCTTGGCTTCCCGCCTTTCGCCGTCGAATGCTGGGCCATTTATATCTTCTGTCGCTCGCTCCTCGCGCCGCCTAGCCGGATGGATGAAACCGATATCTGGATGCGAACGCGCGACGATTGACTCTAAACGAGCGAGGACAGTTAAAATGTCTTGCGCGTGCGCCTTCGACAAGCGAACGATCGAGCAAACGGGCGAGAACGGTTAAAGCGCCATCCCGGCTTCGCCATCGCTCGCGACGCGAAGCGACCGATCCTTATAAGATCGTTGAGAACGGTTGAAGAATGAGGAAGCTACTTCTCGCGCTGACGCTACTGAACGCCCTCGCGCCGCTTGTGCGCGCTGGCGATGACGCGCGCGCTCGACTTCTGGCCGAAATCAAAGCCTTGCTTGCGCGCCCTTCGCTCAACGCTGCCTTCAACTACATCGATCGCAGTCGCGATGCGATCTTGCGCGAGTGGATCGCCATCACTGAAATCAACGCGCCCTCGGGCAAAGAGCGCGAACGCGCCGAATTCGTCAAACGGCTGCTGAGCGGATACAAACTCGATCAAGTCTACTATGACCGCACGGGCAATCTCGTCGCCGTGCGCAAAGGCACGGGCGGTGGACCGACGGTCGTCATCGACGCGCATCTCGATACGGTCTTTCAAGAAGGCTTGAAGATCAAGGCCGAAGTGCGCGATGGGCGCGTCTATGCGCCCGGCATCGGCGACGATACGCGCAACATCGAAGCGATGCTCGCCGCGCTGCGCGCGCTCGATGCGGCCAACGTCAGGACCAAAGGTGATCTCATCTTTCTCTTCACGGTCGAAGAGGAGACGGCGCTTCGCGGCGCGCGCGAATTTATCAAAGACAACAAAGAGAGGATCAACTACTACATCGCGCTCGATGGCGGTTACGAGGGGTTCACCTATGGCGGCATCGGCATCAAGTGGTTCCGCCATCACTTCATCGGACCGGGCGGGCATACGCGCTCGCGCACGCCGCCCTATTCGGCGACGCTGCCGCTAGCGCGCGCCGTGGCGCGCATCTATGAACTTCCGCTTCCGTCCGATCCGCCGACCCATCTGAATATCGGCATGCTCGGCGGATCCGAAGTCGTCAACGCGAAGGCCGCCGATGCATGGTTTACGGTCGATCTGCGCTCGACGAGCAATGAGGTGATCGCCGATCTCGAACGGAAGATCGCGGCGATCATCGCGGAAGAAGCGCAACGCGCCGCGATGCAGGCCCGAACTGAACTCCTATCGAACACGCCCGCCGCGCAGATTCCGGGGATGAGGCAATCGCCGCTCGTCTTGACGGCAGAAGCGGTCCATCTCGCGCTAGGGTTCGAAAATCCGCCGATCACGCCGACCGCATCGAATAACTCGAATGCTGCGCTCTTGGCCGGGTTGCCAGCGATCTCCACGGGCGCGGCGCCGTGCGGCGACGCTCACGCGCTGACCGAATGGTGCGAGATCGAGCCGATCTACAAGGGGATCAAGAAGGTGATCGCGCTGGCGGTGGCGCTGGCCCAGTTGGATGAAAGGTGAACTCCCTCGTCAAGGAAGGGACCAAGAAGATGCTCGCGCTAGTGGCAGCCTAGTGCGAAATCGCTCGCCCCTATTATCATCGCCATCGATCATCGTCATAGTGGTAGCCTAGTGCGAAATCGCTCGCCCTCGTTCCGCGCGCTTTCCGGTGGCACGGGTGCGAGCCCGACGAACATCTCGCTCCCGTTCCGAGCCTGCCGCGAGATGTCGGGTGCGAACGCCGCTCGCCTTTGCCGCTTGCGTGCCGGTCGCTCCGTCCCGTCACAAGCGGTATCGCACGCGGCGGCGCAGTTCGTCGTCTTCGACCTCGATGTTCTGTAAACGCAATGAAACGTCGGCGTTCAGGTCCAGCCCGGCGCGCTCTCCAGCGGCCAGCTTGACGCTGCCGGCAGCGGCGATCATCGCCGCGTTGTCGGTCGAAAGGTGGCGCGACGGGAAATAGACGGGGATGCCCAAGCGTTCCGCCATCGCGCTCATCGCCTCGCGCAGGGCCATGTTGCACGCCACGCCGCCGGCGACGATCAGCGTCTTCGGTTGATGCTCCGCGGCGACGCGCTCGGTGGTCGAAACGAGCGAACGGATGACGACATCCTGAAAGCTCGCGGCCAGATCTTTGATCGCCTGCGATGGGGTTTCGCCTTCCTTTACGGGCTGCAATCCGGTCTCGCGCACGTATTTCGAGACGGCGGTCTTCAATCCGCTGAAGCTGAAATCGGGCCGCCGATCGCTGATCTTCGGCAGACTGAAGCGCACGGCGCGCGGATCGCCCTCGCGCGCGAGCCGCTCGATGATCGGGCCGCCCGGATAACCGAGGCCGAGCATCTTCGCCACCTTATCGTAAGCTTCGCCGGCGGCGTCATCGCGCGTGCGCGCGACAATCTTGTACTGGCCCGGTCGCGGCACGTAGAACATGTGCGTGTGGCCGCCCGAAACGATCAAGGCGAGCGCCGGATGTTCGACGGGCGGATTGTCGAAGACGACCGAATAGATGTGACCTTCGAGATGGTTGACGCCGACGATCGGTCTTCCGAGCGCGTAAGCCAATCCCTTTGCGTAACAGAGCCCGACTAGAAGCGAGCCGATCAATCCAGGCCCGACCGTGACGGCGATACCGTCTATTTCGTCGAAGCCGACTTGCGCCCGGCCCATTGCCTCTTCGACGATCGGTTCAATCCTTTCGAGATGTTCGCGCGAAGCCAGCTCCGGCACCACGCCGCCGAAACGTTTATGGACATCCGTTTGCGACGAGATGACGGAAGAGACCAACTCCTTGCAGTCGCGCACGACCGCCGCCGCCGTTTCATCGCACGAAGTTTCGATGCCGAGAACGAGCATGATCCTGCCTTTCGATCAAGCTAGATTTTTCCCACAGATCAATTTACTCGAATCTTCATCCGAAACCAAGGGGAGGTCTAATCGCGCTGGTAGAAGCTCAGCGCGGCATCGCCCTGCCGCAGGAGGCGCCAGCGGCGAAGCGTGCCGACCGCATCGGGGAGGCTCTTCTTGTGATGGTGTTCGACGATGATGACGCCGTCTGCGCACAACAGCGACTCGTGCTCGCCGAGCAGATTGAGCACCGGCAAGTAATCATCCGCATACGGCGGGTCGAAGAAGATCACATCCCAACACCTGTAACCGTTCGCGACGGCGCGGCGCAAAAATTCAGCCGCCTCGCTCATGAAGACCTCCGTCTCGTCCTCCGGCACGCCGCATAGATCGAGATTCGTCTCGATCAACGCGCACATGCGACGCGACCGGTCGACGAACGTGGCGAAGGCGGCGCCGCGCGAGAGGGCCTCGATGCCGACCGCGCCCGAGCCGGCGCACAGGTCAAGGAAGCGTACACCCTCGATGCGCGGCGCGAGCACATTGAAAAGCGTTTCACGCAACCGATCTGATGTTGGACGCGCGCGCAATGAAGGAGGGCTTTTCAAACGCCGCCCGCGATATATCCCGCCGATGACTCTCAACGTAATCCCACACCTCCCTCGTTACCGGACTCCTGGCGACCGGAACACGACGAAATCACTCGCCGTTTTGCCCTTCGACCATCACGACGTGATCGACCGTCTGCTCGAAGGTATCATCGTGCGAGATGACGAAGAGTTGATCGAAGTGGCGCACTTGACCGATGATTTGCGCCAAACGCTCACGCCGCTCCGCGTCCATGTTCACCGTCGGCTCATCGAAGAAGGCGAGGCGAATATCTGAGAGCTCCTTGAGCAACGCCAGACGCACGGCCAACGCTGCCGCCATCTGTTCGCCTCCGGAGAGGTTCTGGAATGAACGCTCGTGACCATCTTCTTCGAGAATGATCTCGTAATCGCGCGACCATCGCAGCGATTGATCGGGATTGCCGATCATCTCGCGGAAGAGATGGTTGGCTTCGAGCGAGACGTTGCAAAGATAGCTTTCGGCTACGAGCGGGCCGGCCTCGCGCAACTTATCGCGGATAAACTCTATAGCTTCATCCAAACGGCTCAAACGCTCCCGTTGCTGAAGCTCGCGTTCCATCTGGCGTCTTACGTCATCGAGTTGGTCCAACTCGCGTTTCAACGAGGAGGCGCGCTCTCGCTGCCATTCGAGCTGCGCGCGGATCGCCGCGACCCGCTCGCGAGATGCGAACAACTGTGAACGCGCCCTCTCATGAGCGGCGGCATCATAAGCTGCTACCGCCCGCTCGTGCTGTCGTCGCGCTTCGTCGAGCGCGCGTTGCGCTTCAGCCGCTTCGCTTTCGGCCCGCTCCAGCTCCTTCAGGCGATCCGGCAGCCGCTCGGCGATGCCCGAACAGGCGAGATATTCGCGGTAAGATTCTGCCGTTCGATCGCGCTCGGCGATAGCCTCAGACAAGCGCGTTTCAAGCGTCGCGAAGTCGCGCAGACGCGCTTTCAATTCCTGCGACCTGCGCATCAGGTCGAGGTGACGGTTCCGCTTCTCTTCGAATTCGCGCTTGAGAGCCTCTTCCTGTTCAGCTTCGGCGCGCAACGCTTTAGCGCGACCGCGCGGATCGTTCAAGTCGGCCAACTCCTTCTCCGTTCTCGTCAGATCCTCTCGAACCGATGGCAAACTATTGGCGATCGCTTCTGCTTCCACACGCTCCTCACTCAGACGTTTGCCGTTCTCTTCGATCTCGCGCAACCGCGCTTTCCAACTATCGAGTTCGGCAAATCGCATCGCTTCGCGTTGTTTCAGCTTCAGCTCGGCATCCAGCCCGACCAACTGCGCCTGCAAGTCTTTGACTCGTTGTGCGTCGGCGTGCGCGAATTTGCCGATCTCAGCATTCAATTGGGCGAGCGATGTGCGCTTCTTACTCAGCGCCATCTCCTCGTGCGCCACCTGCTGTCGGACCTTCTCGAGTTGCGCGGCGGCGAGTTGCGCTTCGTGCGCCAGATGCAGTCTGGCGCTCAACTGTACCAACTCATTTTGGAGCGCTTCGAGCCGCGCGCGGTTTAGGTCGAGATTCTTTCTGAAATAGCCTTCGAGCGTCTCGCCCTCCTTCAGATTCAAGCATCGCTCGGACAAGATCGGGCACAGACCGCCTTTGACCTCGCGCTCCATCCGCTCGTCCCGTTCGATCGAAGCGCGCAACCTCATGATCTCATCCTTTATGCTGGCGACTTTCGCCTCGAGCGCGGGAAGCTCCGCGGCGGCGATAGCGCGCGCTTCGAGCCGTCGGACTTCCGCGCGCAGCTCATTCAACAAGGATTCGATCTGTTCGATCTCGCGCTGCTCCTCGCGCCATCGCCCTTCAAGTAGTTGCCGCGCGCTGAGCGCTTCGCGCAACGCCGCCAGTTCGTTTTCGACTCCGATCCTCTCGCTCTCGATCTCCCGGACGCGATCTTGCGCGCGGCGCGCCGCTTCCGCCTGACGGATGCGTTCGCGCGTCTCGACGTGCTGCGCGCGCAAGCGCTGAAGCTCTTGGTCCAATTTGGGCAGCTTCCCGCGCGCCATCTCGGCCTGAGTCTGCAAATCGCGCAGCCGATCGCGCTCGCGCTCCAGCGCCTCCTGCCGTTCGATCTCGGGTTGGATCTCGACGAGCTGCTCGCGCGCCCGCGACGCAGAGCGCACCCTCTCTTCGAGCAGCCGCATCTCGCCTTCGACGCGCAGGGATTCGCGGGTGAGCTTTTCGCTCTCGTCCCTTATCCGATCGCGCTCTCGACGCTCAGCCTCCAAAGCGCTGATCGTTTCGAGGGCGCGCTTGTGCGCCTTGTAATCCTCTTCGGTCTCCCGCTGCCGCCTGACGGCCCGCTCGGTTTCGACCAATCTCTGCCGCGCCTCGGCGAGTCTGGCTCCAGCGTTTTCGTGGATCGCGAGCCGCTGCTGCAGGATCATCTGCGTCTCGGCCTTCGCCCGCTCGGCGCGCTCCCAATAGGCGACGCGCTCTTCGGCGGCGGCAGCCTCCCTTTCCGCCTCACCGAGGGCGCCTTCTAGCTCCTCGACGCGGCGCGCCGTCTCGGTCGCCTCGCGTTGCAGATCGGCGTATCCGGCCAATCTTCCCCGCGCGTGCTCGATCCGTTTATCGAATTCGACCAAACGATCGCGGACCAGTTTCGCCGTATCGAGCAGACGGTCGCTGCTCTCACGATACTCTTCGACCTTCAACAGGCGATCGAAAGCCGCTTTACGTTGCGCTGGCGCCAGCAGAAACTCCGTTGTGAAAGCCCCTTGCGGCACGCCGATGGCTGAACGGAACAGTGCTTTGATATCGGTGCCGGGTTCGATGCCCAAGTGCTGACGGATGAAGGCGAGGACATCAGCCCGCTTCTCGACGACGCGCACGTTCAAGAGCGGATCGTAGACGTAGTAGGTCTGCCCCGTGTCGCGGTAGACGACGTACTGTCGCTGGTCCAGATCGCTCTCGAAGACGACGCGCACCCAGCCCTTTTTTGCGCCGCGCCGCAAGAAATCTTCTCTCTTGTATTCGAGCACATCGAAGAGCGCCCACGCGATCGCTTCGAGGATGGTCGTCTTCCCTGCGCCATTGCGCCCGACGATCGCCGTCGTCCCGCGTTCAAACGTGAAAGAGGCCCGCGCGTAGGATTTGATGTTCTCCAGTTCGACCTGTCTGATCTGCATGCGCACGCTCCGCAAAAGGGATCTACCGCATCAGCAATGATGCGGCAAGGCGCTACCAGCGCGCAGCGCGAATGCTCACTTCGACTCGCCGACTTTGAGCACGGCGAGGAAAGCTTCTTGCGGGATTTCGACGCGCCCGACCTTTTTCATACGTTTTTTCCCTTCCTTCTGCTTCTCGAGGAGCTTGCGTTTGCGCGTCACATCGCCGCCATAGCACTTTGCCAGCACGTTCTTGCCCATCGCGCGGATGGTCTCGCGCGCGATGACGCGGCTCCCGATCGCCGCTTGGATCGGCACTTCGAAAAGCTGCCGCGGGATCAATTCCTTCATCTTCTCGACGAGCGCGCGCCCGCGCGCTTGCGCGTTGCTGCGGTGAACGATCAGCGAGAGCGCATCCACGGGTTCGCCTGCGACCAGAATGTCCAGTTTGACGAGATCGCTTTCACGATACCCGGCGAAATGATAATCGAGCGACGCATAGCCGCGCGAGACCGACTTCAAACGGTCATAGAATTCGAGCACAACTTCGTTGAGCGGCAGCTCATAGGTGAGCATCACGCGCCCCGGGCCGATGTATTCGAAACCGCGCTGCTCGCCGCGCTTCTCTTCAAGAAGTGACAGGATGCCGCCCAAGTATTCGTCCGGAGTTAGGATCGTCGCCGTGATGACCGGTTCCTCGATCTTTTCGATCTTGCCCGGATCGGGCATCTTCGCCGGAGAGTCGACTTCGATCACTTCGCCGTTGGTCAACGTCACGCGATAGCGAACGCTCGGCGCGGTCGTGATCAGATCGAGATTGAATTCGCGCTCTAATCTCTCCTGCACGATCTCCATGTGAAGCAGACCGAGGAAACCGCAGCGGAAGCCGAAGCCGAGCGCGACCGATGTCTCCGGCTCGTAGAAGAGCGATGCGTCGTTCAAACGGAGCTTATCGAGCGCGTCGCGCAGCTCCTCGTACTGGCTCGCATCGACCGGATAGAGTCCGGCAAAGACCATCGGCTTGATCTGTTGGAAGCCCGGAAAAGGTTCGGCGGTCGGACGTGCCGCCTCGGTGATCGTATCGCCGATCTGCACATCGGCGACCGTTTTGATCGAAGCGGTCAAGAATCCGACTTCGCCGACGCTCAGCTCATCTATAGGCGTCGGGCGCGGACGATTGACGCCGAGGGTTTCAACCGTGTATTCGCGCCCGGTGTTGAAGAAACGGATCTTCAGGCCGGGCCGCACCGTCCCTTCGATGACGCGGAAGAGCACGACGACGCCGCGGTACGGATCGTACCATGAATCGAAGATCAAGGCTTTGAGCGGCGCTTCCGGATCGCCTTTGGGCGGCGGGATGTCGCGCACGATCGCCTCTAGCACCTCTTCGACGTTCTGCCCGGTCTTGGCGCTCACCATCAGCGCGTTGTGCGTCGGAAGACCGATGATGTGTTCGATCTGCTCGAGCACCTTTTCCGGCTCCGCGCCGGGAAGGTCTATCTTGTTGATGACCGGGATCAGTTCGAGATTGTGTTCGATGGCGAGATAGGTGTTCGCTAGCGTCTGCGCTTCGACGCCTTGTGACGCATCGACGACGAGAAGCGCCCCTTCGCACGCCGAGAGCGAACGCGAGACTTCGTAAGAGAAGTCCACGTGACCGGGCGTATCGATCAAGTTGAGCACGTACTCATGCCCATCGCGCGCGCGATAGTTGAGCCGCACGGCGTGCGCTTTGATCGTGATGCCGCGCTCGCGCTCCAAATCCATCGCGTCGAGCACCTGCTCGGTCATCTCGCGCTCGCTCAAAGCGCCGGTCAGTTCGAGCAAGCGATCGGCCAAGGTCGATTTGCCGTGATCGATATGTGCGATGATGGAAAAGTTTCTGATCCGTTCAGGGTTCATTTCGACTTCGTTAGAATCCCGATCGAGCGGGCTAAAGGTTCCGATTTTACCCCACGACCAAACTGACGGAAAGCCGCACTTATGCGAGACGCCGCTTGATGAAGCGCTTAATCGTCGTTCGACGTAGGTGATCTAGGCTCCAGCTTTTTGTGCGGCGAGCAGGGCGGCACCGATGAGGACGCTATCGAGCCCCAATTGTGCGGCGACGATCTGGGTCGTCTCAAAACAGGGTTGGAATGAGCGTCGGCGCGCTTCGCGGATGATCGGATCGAGCAGCAGTTCGCCCGCTTCCATGACGATGCCGCCCAAGATGATCCGCTCGACGTTGAGCAGATTGATGATCGCGGCGATCGCCGTGCCGATGTAACGCCCGGTGCGCTCGATCATGAGGAGCGCAAAATCGTCGCCGTTGCGCGCTTCGCGCGTGATGTCGCTCACGGTGAAGTCGCGATTGACGGCCAATTTTGAGAGCGAAGAGGTGCTATCGCGGAACAATCTCTCGTGCGTGCGTCGGACGATGTTCGGTGCAGAGGCGACCGTCTCCAGACAACCGACATTGCCGCAAGCGCATTGAATGCCGTCGGGATCGATCGTGATATGCCCGAATTCGCCGGCGAAGCCGGAAGCTCCGCGCCAGATCTGACCATCGAAGATGAGCGCGCCGCCGATGCCGTAACCGAGCATGACGTAGAAGATGCTCTGACTAGCGCGCCCGGCTCCCAAAACGTACTCACCATAAGCCGCCGCGTTAGCGTCGTTCTCAAGCAAAAGCGGAAGCCCGGTCGCGCCCGCTAGATCGGCGTAGAACTCCTCTCGCAAGGGGAGATCGGTCGAAAAGTGCACGCGCCCGGTGCGCGGATCGACCAACCCGGGCAATCCCACTCCGAGCGCTTCTACGCTGGTCCCACCGCGAAGATCGGCGACGACGCGCGCGATCTGCTCGACCAATTGCTCGCGCTCCAGCGGCGCTTCGAGCACGCGCGCCACTTCTCCAGCGGCGGAGACGAGCGCGGCGCGCAGCGTCGGCCCCGATAGATCGACTCCGATGTAACTTTTTTCCGCTTGATTCGGGCCATCTGCCTGCATCGTTACGGCCCTCCAACGGGAGATCTCAACGGTGCGCACATGCGGGAGCAGGATGCTGCGAACTTTAACAGAGCCCGCCAAAGGCTGTCAAACTTCCTTTCCGAAGTGTAGAATGAGCGGCAAGATCGAGATGGCAGGGCGATAAGGTCAGCTTGAGTCGCGCCGTTCGACCGCCTCTACGTCGCTCCTCCTCGTACTCGGCGGCGGTCATCGAACGGCGAAGCGAGGGCATAAATGAAGATCGAGACGCTATTGCTGCCGACGGACTTCAGTGAATGCGCTGAACATGCGCTTCCCTACGCCGCATGGTTGGCGCATCTTACAGGCGCGCGCGTCATCTGCCTGCACGTCATCGAACCCGTCGTGCCAGTCACGGGCTACACGGGCCTGATCGAATCGGCACCGCTCACCGATCTGAGCGAACAACTCGAAGAATCGGCCGCACGCGAACTGCCGAAGATCGCCGAGCGCGAGGAGTTCGCTGGACTCGAGACGGAAGAGATGATCGTTTACGGCGAAGCGGCGACCGAGATCGTGCGTGTGGCCAAAGAGCGGCAGGTCGATATGATCGTCATCTCATCGCATGGGCGCACGGGACTCGGGCGCATCATCTTCGGCTCGACCGCGGAATCGGTCGCGCGTCATGCGCCGTGTCCGGTGCTCATCGTCAAACCGCGAGCGGGATGATGCGGCGAACAGCCGAGCCCATTTTGCATTTGCCGCGTTCGCCGTTAAAATCGCGCGTCGTTCGCTGAAGGCGAGAGCGTTTCGCATGGATAGCCAATTCTTCTACGACCTGGTGGGCCTTTACGGCCTTTACGCGATCTTCCTCCTCACGATGATCGAGGGGGATATCACGCTGTTATTGGCGGGCGTGCTAGCCCACACGGGTTTCTTTGGCGAATACGGCTTCGCCAAAGTGCTGCTCGTCGGCACCCTCGGCGGCTCGACCGGCGACGCTTTGGCCTACATCGCGGGGCGCGGTTTCTGCACGAGCGTGCGCGATTTCCGTTTCTACCGCGCGGCGCGTCCGCGCATCGAGCGTTTGACGGAAAAGTTCGGCCCCCTTTCGATCCTCCTTTCGAAGTACATCTACGGCTTGCGCACGGCTTCATGCGTCTTCTACGGCGTGGGGCGAATGCCGCCCAGGCGTTTTCTTCCGCTCTCGCTCATCAGTTGTTTTCTGTGGGTCTTCATCTTGAGCGGCACGGGTTATTTCTTCAGCGGCGCCGTGACGAGTTTGATCGGCGATTTTCATCAGATCGGCTTGGCGCTCCTCGTCATCGTCGCTTCAGGCATCCTCGGTTTCTATCTGATCGAGCGCTACTGGTTGGCGAAGAAGGTCGAAGAGGTCGATCCGCAAACGGTCCACAAACTCGAGCTGACGGCTCACGAAAAGCTTCAAGAGATCGAGCAAGTGGCCCAGGAGCGCTTACATGAACTGAGCCACGAGATCCAAGAGCATCTCGCGCGACGGCGCGAATCGAAACGCGAGGTCGAACGCCTCGCGCACCAAAAGAGGAAGGAAGGCAAATGACCGATAAGGCGGCAAACCCTCGCTCAACCCGCGCCTTCTCAGAGGCGGCGCCAGTTTTAAGATCGGCTGAGGCCGAAAGCTCATCCATCTAACATAAACGGACCGATGATCATCGAAGCGACAGCCCCAACACGCATCGACCTAGCTGGCGGCACGATCGACATCTGGCCGCTCTATCTCTTCCATCCCGGAGCTGTGACGGTCAATTTCGCCATCTCGCTTCAAGCCCGATGCCGCATCGAAACGCGCACGGACGCGCGCATCATCATCGAATCGCGCGACCGCGCCATCGCCTTCGAAACCGATCTTCGTCAGATAGAGGAGTTGGCGCACGAACCTCGCCTTGAACTGCTTTCGAAGCTCGTCCACTTCTTTCGGCCTGAAACCGGCTTTCACCTGATCGCCGAAAGTCTCTCCCCACCCGGAGCTGGGCTCGGCGCATCCTCTTCGCTCGCCATCGCCTGCATCGGCGCGCTCAATCACCTTGTCGGCGGACGCTACCACCCGGATCAATTCATTCAAATCGCCACCAACATCGAGACGACGGTGATCCGCGTGCCTGCCGGGGTGCAGGATTACTACGCCGCTTTTTACGGCGGGGCGAACTGCCTGCACTTCCGCCCCGATGGGATCGTGCGCGAGGAACTGAAGGTTGACGCCGCGGAGTTAGAGCGCCGTCTGCTCCTCTGTTATACGGGGGAGCCACACGTTTCCGGGATTAACAACTGGGAAGTCTTCAAACGCCACATCGATGGCGACGCGCGCCTCTTCGACCTCTTCGAAGGGATCAGAGATTCGGCCCGCCAAATGCGCGCGGCGTTGCTGGCAAACGACTGGACCGCCGTGCGCGAGACGATGCGCGCCTATTACCCTAAACGCAAACAGCTCGCGCCGAACATCACAACACCGCACATGGACCAGCTTGTCGAAAAGGCTCTTGCTCATGGAGCGGAAGCGGCCAAGGTCTGCGGCGCAGGCGGCGGCGGATGCATCGTCTTTCTCTGCGGCGAAGGTCGCAAAGAGCGCGTCGCCGAGGCGCTGCGCGAAGGCGGAGCCAGCCTTCTCGCTTGGAGGTTCAGCGCCGAAGGCCTCACCGTGCGCGAGCTTTGAACGCAGGAACGAAAGCGACTTGAGCCGCGTCGGCGCGCTCAGCTACGTATGATCAGCGAGCTTTGAGCGCAGGAACGAAAGCGACGCCCAGTCAGAAACAGACCGCTCGGGAATCTCTCTCTCATGTTCCGCGCGCGATGGGTTTGAACAAAACGTCTGCTCGGGAATCATCTCTCTCTGCGTTGCGAGCTTCGCTTCCGATCGGCAGCTCGATGATGAAGGTCGAACCTTGACCGGGTATCGAACTCGCGCTCGCTTCGCCGCCGTGCGCGCGCGCCAGATGTTTGACGATCGCGAGCCCCAGACCGGTCCCGCCCTGCTCGCGCGAACGCGCGCGATCGACGCGGTAGAACCTCTCGAAGATGCGACTGAGATGCTCCGGCGCGATCCCTTCGCCCGTATCTTCGACCATGATTCGATCATGGTCCGCGCATCGTTCATGCCGCACCGTCACGCGACCGCCATCGCGATTGAATTTGATCGCATTGTCGACCAGATTCGTCAACATCTGCTCCAACCGCCGCGCATCGGCTCGAACCATCGCTTGCTCGCTGACTTCGTTCCTCAATTCGATGTCGCGCAGCGCCGCCTGTCGCGCGAGCGCGGCGAAGACTTCCTGCACGATCGAACGCAGGTTGACCGTAGAGATCTCGACGCGCACATTGCCCGACTCGATCGCCGAAAGCTCCAGAATATCATCGATCAAATTGCGCATGCGCTCGGCGTTTTTGCGGATCACGCCGAGGAAGCGGCGATTGTTCAACGGATCATCGATCGCGCCTTCTTCGAGCGTTTCGACGAAGGCGAGGATCGAGGTCAAAGGGGTGCGCAGTTCATGCGAGACGTTCGAGAGGAACTCTTGACGCACGCGCTCCAGACGTTCGAGTCGGGTGATGTCGAAAAAGACGCCGAGGGCCTCGCGCGCCCCTTCTGGTCTTTGCAAAGGAGCGACGCGCAGATCGAAGACGCGGCGCTCTCCGCCATATGTCTCGACCTTGACCTCGGCGCGCGCCGCCTCCTCCAAAGCGAGGCGGAAGGCCTCGTGAATTTCGGGATTGCGCGTCAACTCGCTCAAACGCTTTCCCGCCGGATCCCTCCCGTTCGCCCTGAAGAGATCGAGCGCGGCGCGATTGGCCGCCACAATCCGCCTCTCACGGTCGACGACGACGACCCCTTCGCGCAAGCTCTGCATCGTCGCATCGAACAGCGCGCTCGCCATCCGATCGGCCTCGTCTCGCCTCTCCTCCGTTCCCGGGCTGGCTTTCGTTGGACCAGCCGTCCGCTCGTCGCGCCACAAGAGAGAGAGCGAGATCCCGAGCGCGACGCCGAGCAGCAGAGACAACGCCAAACGCGGATTGACCGCAAACAGCGCGAGACTGGCCGCGCCGAAGAGGAGGATGACGAGCGTGCGACGATTCGGCATAAAGGCTCCCATCTGGCTATCGCCTCGCCCGCTCGACCACAATCAGCATGACAGGGAGTTTAATCTTCGAGCCTACTTTCATCGCCCTTCGAGCAACCGACGAAACGATATCCGACGCCGATCACCGTCTCGATGCAATCGCCGCAAGGGCCCAACTTCTGCCGCAGACGACGGATATGCACGTCGAGCGTGCGCGTATCGCCGTAATATTCGTATCCCCAAACCTCATCGAGGAGTCGCTGTCTTGTCGCGACGCGCCCGGCACTGCGTGCCAGAGTGGCCAGCAGATTGAACTCCTTTCGCGTCAGTTTCACCGGACGACCTTCGCAGGTGACGCGCATGTCATCGTAGTCGATCGTAAGGCGCGCATCCTCATACTGCGCGGAACTCATCTCATCCGCGCGCCGCAACACGGCGCGCACCCGGGCCAGAAGCTCGCGAACCGAGAACGGCTTCGTGATGTAATCGTCAGCTCCAAGGTCCAATCCGGCGACGCGATCCGTCTCCGACGAACGCGCCGTCAGCATGATGATCGGCGTGCGCCGGGTTGCCGGCTCGCGTCGCAAGCGACGACACAGCTCCATGCCGCTCATCCCCGGCAGCATCAAATCGAGGATGATGAGCGCGGGCGGGCGCGTCGGATCGAGCGCGGCCATCAACCCCCGCTCTCCTGTCGAAGCGACGCGCACTTCCAAACCCTCGCGCTCGAGGTTGTAACGCAAACTCTCGGCGATGTCGGCATCGTCTTCGATGACTAAGACTGGTCGCATAGCTCAACTGGTGGAGTTAGGTTTCACAAACGTCGGACTTCGCCTCACCGCCTTTCGACTCCGCCAAATCTCTCCGGCGCAAGCCTCGTCCCGTCTTCGGATCGCGTCCATCACGATGCTGCCCCCGCGCCTCTTGCAGTTTCAACCTCCGCGATGCATCGGGCGAAGCCCTGCCGCCTCAATTGCTATGTTTGATTACCGCCGCTTCGGCCATGTACACGGTAAGTTCGCAGATGTCCGTGACGTAGTCAGCGATCCGTTCGAGATGTTTGGCGACGAAGAGCAGACGCGCGGCCCGTCCGGTCGTCGTCGGATCTTGGGCCATCAATTCGATCAGATCGTGAAAGATGCGATTGTAGAGTTCGTCGATCTCATCGTCGCGTGTGATCACGGCGCGCGCCGCCATCGCGTCGCCCGAAGTGAAAGCGTCGAGCGCGGCGCGCAACATTTGCGAAGCGAGATCGGCCATCCGCGGAAGATCCACATATGGCTTGAGCTGCGGTTCATCATTCAGATCGATCGCCACGCGCGCGATGTTACAGGCATGATCGGCGATCCGTTCGAGGATCGGCGTGATCTTCGCCACCGAGATGACGAATCGAAGATCGCGCGCCGCCGGTTGTTTGAGCGCGAGGATGTCGATGCACAGGCGGTCTATCTCCAATTCGAGCCGGTCTATCTCATCATCGTTTTCGAGCACCTCGCGCGCGGCATCCGAATCGCGCTCGACGAGCGCATACATCGCGCGCTGCAACGCGGCCTCCGTCTTGCCGCCGAGCAGCAGAACGCGATCGCGCAGAAGATCGAGCGCACGATCGAGTGAACGGTGGATCTCCATCGTAAACCTCCTTGACGATTTCAGCCGAACCGGCCCGTGATGTAATCCTCCGTCAGCTTCTGGTCCGGGTTGGTGAACATCTTTTCGGTCGTGTTGACTTCGATTAGCCTCCCCATCCAGAAGAAAGCCGTGAAGTCCGACACCCGCGCCGCCTGTTGCATGTTGTGCGTGACGATGACGATCGTGTATTGCTTTTTGAGTTCGACGATCAACTCTTCGATCTTCTGCGTCGCGATCGGATCGAGCGCCGACGCCGGTTCATCCATCAAAAGGACTTCCGGCCTGACGGCCAACGCGCGCGCGATGCAAAGGCGCTGCTGCTGTCCGCCCGAAAGGCCGAGCGCCGAGGATTTCAACCTATCTTTGACCTCTTCCCACAGCGCGGCATCGCGCAGCGCCTGCTCGACGCGCGCTTCGAGCTCCGCGCGGTCGCGCACCAACCGGTTGATGCGCAATCCGTAGGCGACGTTCTCGAAGATCGATTTCGGGAAGGGGTTCGATTTTTGGAAGACCATGCCGACCTTTCGGCGCAACTCGACGACATCCGTGCCGGGCGCGTAGATATCGCGCCCATCGATCAGCACGCGCCCTTCGACGCGCGTGTTCGGGATGATGTCGTTCATGCGATTGAGCGTGCGCAAAAAAGTGGATTTGCCGCATCCGGAGGGCCCGATGAAGGCCATCACCACGCGCTCCGGGATGTCGAGCGAGATGTCATGTAACGCCTGCGTGCGGCCATAGAAAAAGTTCAACCCCTCAACCCTGATCTTCGGCGCGGTCACGACCGGCGTGAAGAGGTTCAGATTGCCGGCACGCTCCGTTGCAACCTTGATTTTCGGCAGTGCTGTTGACATCTCCCGATCCTCATCGAATGGCGCTTTATGATCTGCGGCGCCATCGCGCTAAGCGACCGCGCTAGTACCGGCGGCGCGTGAAGAAACGAACCGTGACGTTGATCGCCAAGATCAATGCCATCAGGACGAGCGTCGCCGCCCACGCTTGCGCATGCCATTCATCGTAGGGCGAAATGGCGTAATTGTAAATCTGCACCGTCAGCGATGCGATCGGCTGATCCAAGTAGAGGCTGAAGAAGCGGCTGCCGAACGCGGTGAACAACAGCGGCGCCGTCTCACCCGAGATGCGCGCGATTGCCAGCATCGCGCCCGTCGCGATCCCCGATGCGGCTGCCGGAAGCACGATGTCGAGCGTCGCACGCCACTGCGGCGCGCCTAAAGCGAGCGCCGCTTCGCGCAGATTGGTCGGGACCAACCGGATCATCTCCTCGGTCGTGCGGGCGACGATCGGGATCATGATGATCGCCAGCGCGACTCCGCCCGCGAAAGCCGAGAATCGTTCCATCGGCAAGACGATCGCCGAATAGGCGAAGACGCCGACGACGATCGACGGCACGCCCGTCAGCGTGTCGGCGATGAAACGCACGAACTTCCCGAAACGGTTGTCGCCATACTCGGCCAAGTAGATGCCGGTCGCGATCCCCAAAGGGATCCCCATCACGGAAGCGAGCGCGATGAGCAAGAGCGAACCGACGATGGCGTTGCCGATGCCGCCGCCTTCGCCCACAGGCTTCGGCGTTTCGATCAAGAAGCGCCAGTTGAGCGCCCCGACGCCGCGCCAGACGATATAGCCGAGAATTATGAGCAAGACGGCAACGGCAGAAAGCGCGCATAGCGCCGTCAGGATCGTCATCAAGCCGCTCAACGCTCTCCTTCTCTTATCCGCCCGCCCACTCGCTTTGGCATCGCTCATCTGATGATCCATCGGTGCGTCGAAATTAAACTCGCGCCGGTTGCGTTCGCCGCGCCACGCTCCAAACGAGCAAACGCGCCAGCGCGTTGATGATGAACGTGACAAGGAACAGGATGAGTCCGAGTTCGATCAGCGCGCTCAGATAAAGGTCGCCGGTCGCTTCCGTAAACTCATTGGCGATGACCGAGGCGATCGTGTATGCCGGATCGAAGAGCGAAAGGCTGATCTGCGGACGGTTGCCGATGACCATCGTGACGGCCATCGTCTCGCCGATGGCGCGCCCCAATCCCAAGATCACGGCCCCGAGGATTCCGGGCGCCCCGTTGGCCAGCACGACGCGCGTCGTCTCCCATTTGGTCGCGCCGAGCGCGAGCGCCGCCTCGCGTTGGGCCATCGGCACGGCAGCGAGCACATCGCGCACGACCGCCGAGATGATCGGCGTGATCATGATCGCGAGGATGATCCCGCCGGTGAGCATCCCGATGCCGGTGATCGTCCCGCGAAAGAATGGCGTCCAGCCGAAAAGTCCCTGCAAGGGCGGCCCCAACTCCTCGCGCACGAACGGCGCCAGCACGAAGATGCCCCACAAGCCATAAACGACCGATGGGATCGCCGCCAACAGATCGACGAGGAAGGCGATCGGACGCGCGATACCCTTTGGCGCCTGTTCGACCAGAAAGATGGCGATGCCGAGCGATAATGGGACGCTGAGGATGAGGGCGATCAAAGACGAGACAACCGTGCCATAGATGAACGGCAACGCGCCGAACTCGCCTTCGACCGGATTCCACGACCTGCCCCACAGGAAATCGAATCCGAATTGGGCGAAGGATGGCCGCGCGCGATATGCCATCGCTGCGATCATCGCCGCCAACAGCAGAACGATCAACAACGCACAACAGAACAGAAGACTGCGGAAGATGGCATCGCCCGCGTCGCCCGTCGGCGAGAGCATGCGCGGCCAGCGAAAAACGCCATGTGCGACGACGGTCGTTCGCGTTCCGGTTGAGGTCTCCTTCATGCGACGCTGCCCTCGAAATTCAGCTTGAGCCTTCCGCTCGCGCACTGGCAGAGCAAGCTCCGGCAAGAAGTCATCGCTCGATACCCGAACTCATCCGCCATCCTTCGCTTCCGCCCGTAAAGGTCTTCCGCCAGCGGTTATCGAATTGAGCTTCGTTTCAACGCGCCGGACCACCTCTTCCGGCAGCGGCGCGTACTGTAGACTCGGCGCAAAACGCTGTCCATCATGCACGGCCCACCAGAGGAAATCGACCAGCGCCTTCCCCTTCGCCGCATCGCGCTGCTCTTTGTACACGAGGATGTAGGTGTAGCTCGAGATCGGATAGGCGCCATCGCCAGGCGCATCCGTTATCGAGACGCGCAGATCATCGGGCATCTTCGCCGCGCTCGCGGCAGCCGCCATCTTGATCGCATCGAGCGTCGGTTCGACGTAATTCCCGGCTCGATTTTTGATCGCCGCAACCGGCAGCTTATTCTGCACGGCATAGGCCAATTCAACATAACCGATGGTGTTCGGCGTCTGCTTGATCTGCCCGGTGACACCCTCATTCCCTTTCGCGCCGATCCCCAAAGGCCAATTGACCGAAGTGCCGGTCCCCACTCGCTCTTTCCATTCAGAGCTGATCTTGACGAGATAGTCGGTGAAGACGGCGGTCGTGCCGCTGCCATCCGAACGATGGACCACCGTGATGTCTGCTGAAGGGAGCGCCGCGTTCGGATTATCGGCTTTGATACGAGCATCGTCCCAACGTTTGATCTTGCCGAGGAAGATATCCGCGATCACTTCGGGCGAGAAACGCAAGGGCGCTTTGATCTGCGGAAGATTGTAGGTGAGCACCACGGCCCCGAGCGCGGTCGGTATATGCAGTATCTCGCGCGGGAAGTTCTTCAACTCCTCGTCACTGACGGGGATATCGGTCGCCCCGAAATCTATCGTCTGCGCTTCGATCTGTTTGATGCCGCCGCCCGATCCGATCGATTGATAATCGATGCGCACGTTCGGATCGATCTTCGAATATTCGCTCAACCACTTTTGATAGAGCGGATTCGGGAAGGTAGCGCCAGCGCCCTGCAACCTCACGGCGCCGCCCGCTGGTCCACCGCGCCGCCCGCTGCAAGCCTGCCAAACGAGCGTAAGCGACAACAAAATGAGGCATGCGCTCCTGACGCGCCAAGACATCTTCACCATCACCTCGCAAGAGATTATCATCGAACGAACCCTTGAACGATAAAGGCGGGATGTTACATCTTTCTGAACTGCGGTTGAAGCTAAAGCGGAAGGGGGCGTCGAATGATCATCGACAGACGCGAAGTTGATCGAGTGCGGTTGGATCGAAATGGCCGTCCGCATGGGCGTCAAATGCCCATCAACAGACGCGAAGCCATGCGGATGAGCGCGGCCTTCGTAGCCACCTTGCTCAACCCGTTCGACCGAATCCGCCCGGCGATCAGAAAAGGGCGGCTTAAACAGTCGGTTTCGCGTTGGCCCTACAACCGCCTTCGACTCGAAGATTTCGCGCGCGCCGTAGCGGAGATGGGGCTGACGGCGATCGATCTGCTGCGCGAAGAAGAATGGCCCATCGTTCGGCGTTACGGTTTGATCTGCTCGATGGGCTATCCGGCGGTGGGCGCCGAGATCACGCGAGGTCTCAATGATCGCGCCAACCACGATCTGATCGCGAAAGGGTTTCAACAGAGCATCCCCGTGGCGGCGAAGATGGGCGTGCCGAACCTGATCGCCTTTTTCGGCAACCGGCGCAACATGAGCGATGCGGAAGCGATCGAAAACTGCGTCATCGGACTCAACCGCATCAAGAAGATGGCTGAAGATTACGGCGTCACGATCTGCATCGAACTTCTCAACAGCAAAGTGGACCACAAAGACTATCAAGGGGACCGCACGAGCTTCGGCGTACAGGTGGTCAAAGCCGTCGCGTCGCCGCGCGTCAAACTCCTTTACGACATCTACCACATGCAAATCATGGAGGGCGACATCATCCGCACGATCCGCGAAAATCACCAGCACATCGCGCACTACCACACGGGCGGCGTGCCCGGACGGCACGAACTGGACGACACGCAAGAATTGAATTGGCCCGCCATCTGCCGCGCCATCGTGGAGACGGGCTTCACCGGCTATCTCGCGCACGAATTCATCCCGACGCGCGATCCGCTCACATCGCTACGCGAAGCGATCGCCCTGTGCGATGTCTGAAAGGGATTTCGGCGGCGGATGGTCGAAATGAACTAATCCGCCGCCCATTTCGGTCACGTTCTCGCTTCGGTTCAGAAGTTGAATCTCACGGCCAATTGGATTTGACGGTTGGTGCCTAGTCCGACCGTTCTTTCAACCGTGCGATTCAGGATGCCGAAGACGCCCGCCGCGGCCTGTGTGAAAGGCTGGCCCGGTTGCAACGTATTGGTCTCCGCGAGCGAGTTGTTCGGCAGCGCGTTCGGCAGCGTCACGGGCGGATTGGCGAAGTTGGTCGTGTTGAAGAGGTTGAAGAATTCGGCGCGCAACTCGATGTTGCTCTTCTCGGTGATCGGCAATCTTTTGGCGATCATCAGATCGAACTGTTTGAAGTTCGGCCCGCGCAACAACCCGCGCGGCAAGTTGCCGAACTTTCCCGGCGCGGGGATGGCAAATGCCGCCGGATTGAGGAATCGTCGATCAGCGTCGAGGTAAGGATTGACGCCAGGGACGAGGTCAGGGCGCCGCACGTTACGCGACGCGCCGCCGCCGGGCGTGTTGATCACGGCGCGGCGGTCCGGCGCCGGATTATTGAAGACATTGCCGTTGGCGTCCACGTAGACGATGTCCGGGCGGACGACACGGATGTCGAGCGGCAGCCCGCTCCGCGCGTTGAAGATGGCGGCCACCTCCCAGTTTCCGACCAGCGCTTGCCCGACACCGCCCACGTCGCGCAAGAAGGCTTGCCCGCGACCGAACGGAAGCGCATAAACGGCGCTCAGGTTGAAGCTGTGGCGGATGTCGAAAGCGTTGTAGCCGCGATCGTAGTTGTAATCGAACGGATTACCGGCGGTGAGCGCTTCGTTCGAGCCGCTCGAATTGCCGTAGCTGCGACCCAGCGTGTACTGCGAGTTGAGCGTCAGGCCGGAGGTCAAACGTCGGCTGAGCGCCAGTTGCAGCGCATTGTAACTGTCGCTGCCGCCGCTCGTCTTGAAATCTATCTCGGCATACGGGCGCAAGACCCTGTTCCCCTGCACGATGTCGAACTGGCGCACGACGACGGCGCGCACGAGATTGCCCGCAGCATCGACTTCGTTGATGATGCCGACGCCAGTCGGATAGTTCGCGCCCGTGAGCACAGTCGCCGAACCGGGCAAGATGCGATTGGCGAAGTTGCGAAGGAAGAGGTTGCGCCCTTGACTGCCGACGTAAGCCGCCGTCAACACGAGCTTATACGGAAGTTCCTGTTGCAGCGAGACGCTGTACTGGTAGACGCGCTCCGGGATCTCATATTCGGGCGCGTAAGCGCGCGGTTGAAACTGGCGATTGAGCGGGTTGTTGATGAAGTTCGCGGTCAACACCGCCGGATCCTGCGGAAAAGCGTTGGCGACGTTGCTCAGCGTGGAACTGACGCGATCGCTCTCGATGGGCTGGATCTGATCCTCAGTCTGGCCCGGTCCATAGTAGATGCCGAACCCAGCCCGCAAGACCGTGCGCCCGCCGCCGACAAGGCCGCGCCCGTTCGGTTTCGGCGTCCACGCGAGCGCGAGGCGCGGGCCGAAGTTGGTTTTGCTCGATTTGAAGTAGGGTCTATCGGGCGGAAGCAACGTCCCGTTGTTTATGTCGAAGACGACGGCCAGATTGCGCGCTTCTCTGAGCGGCGTGTAGTACTCGTAGCGAAGACCGTAGTTGAGAGTTAAGTTAGGCCGGATGCGCCACTCATCCTGCGCGTAGGCGATGTAGTACTCCTGTTTGGCGAATCGCTCGCCGGTCGCGCCGTTGTTGAAGACGCTCGGCGCGCTCAGATCGCCGAGAAACTGGACCGATTGTGCCGTGTTCGCTAAAAACGCATTCAGATTTTGGTAGGTGTAAGTGGTCCCGCCGAGCCGATCCGTGTACATGCGAACGAGGCGCACCTCGCCGCCGATCTTGATCGCGTGATTGCCCCGCGTGTGGTTCAGGTTGTCGATGAACGAGATCGAGTAGGGGGTGTATGGCGCGCCACGCCCGTTGGTCGCGCTGTTCTGGCGTAAGAGTCCGCCCGGCACGGCGACGCCCGATGAAGCCCCCTGTCCGGCGATGCCGACGTTGGCGACGCTGCCCGTAATGTTGATCGTGATGCGCGATAGATCAATACCGTTGACCGTCGGGGCGATGCCGTTGACGCGCGTCAAAGCTTCGTTGAAGCCGATCTTGGTCTCGTTGATCGTCTTCGGCGTCAACACTTGCTGGAACGAGAGGACGGCGTTTTGCGGCACAGCGCGGACGAAGGCCCGACGCCCCGTGACGCCTTCCGGTTGATCGTTCGTCCCTTGATCGCGATAGTAGCGGAAGAACATCGAATAGCGATCGTTGAACTTGTAGTCGAAACGCGCGCCGACGGCGTTTTCATCCACGCGCGCGACCGATTGCAATTGCGCGATCTCGAAATCGGGGTTGGCCGAAGCGCCCGGCAAGATCACCGCTCCTGGACCGAGGAAAGCGTCGAGCAGAGGCGCAATCGCCGGGACGGCGCGCGCTCGCACGCGCGATGACGGCACGGCTTCGATCGAGTTGATGCCCGAACGGAGCCTGTAACCTTCGTAACTCAAGAAAAAGAAGAACCGGTTCTTGATGATGGGGCCGCCGATGGAGCCGCCGAATTGATTCATGCGGAGCGGCGACTTTCTGCTGAGATCGAAGAAGTTGCGCGCATCGAGCGCGTCGTTGCGCAAGTATTCGAAAGCCGAACCGTGAAATTCATTCGAACCGGACTTGCTGATGACGGTGATCTGTCCGCCCGTGCCCGTGCCGTACTCTGCCGGATAGCTGTTCGATTCGACGCGGAACTCTTGAACGCTCTCCAAGCTCGTCTGCAAGCGGAACGGCGAGGGGATTTCGCCGTTCAAGTTCCCGGGCGAAGCGTCGATGATCGCCGTCCCTTCAACGCCATCCAGACGGATGATGTTCTGCTCGACGGCGCGCCCAGAAAAGCGGATGTCGCCGTAGGTGCCGGAGCCGCTGTTGATCGAACCCGGCGCTTGTAAATAGAGCTGCGATAGCTGCCGCCCGTTGATCGGAAGCAGTTGCATCTCGCGCTGATTGACGTTTGCGCCGATGCGCGCCGAACTCATGTCGATCGCCGCTTCGTCCGCGCTGACGACGTTGACCGAAGCCACGACGCCTGTCGGCTGCAACGTCACGCTCAAGTTGAGCTCTTGCCCGACGGCGAGCGCGATGCCGGCCAGTTGCGCCGGAGCGAAATCGGGGGCGTTGACGGTGATCGTATAAGATGATGGTTTAAGCGAGGTCACCAGATAAATTCCGTCCTGATTGGTCGTGACGGTGCGTTCTTCGCCCGTCCGTTCGTTTCGAACGACGACGGTTGCTCCGGCGATGACGGCGCCGTTCGTGTCACGCACCGTGCCCGTGATGCGCCCTTGATCGATCTGCGCAAACGAGCTGAGACTCGAAGATAAGCAAAAAAAGATGATAGAGAGTTTCTTAAACATTCTTTCCCCTCCTGCGGGATCGAAAGATAGAGCTTCACGTTTCTCTCTTGCCACAGCGAACCTACCCCTGAGCTATTAATAGCTGTTGAATAGAGGCTTAAATCTCGGTTAATTTAAGGGCGGGCGGCTTGGCTAGTTGGCCCCGCTGATGGATGGGCGTAAAAGCCCCGTCAAGCTCGAACTGAGCGTGCGCGACTGACCTCAATCGGCGCCGCGATTTGAAACAAGCGGCGCGCCTCTCTCGTAGAGAGATATTCTCGACTCTCTCCACAACGACGAACGCTGAGGAGCGGGAACCGATGATGAATTTGGAAGGGAAGAGCGAACACAGCTTCTCGCTCAACATGGTCGGAGATGAAGAGGCTCTGCGCTCGAGTTTGAGCAGGGCGGTGGAACAGTTTGGCTACACCGTAACGAGCGATCTGCCGCTAATTGCGCGGCGCAACGCACGCCGCTGGGGGCGGTGGGGATTGTCATGGGATCCGTTCGAATACGCCGCCAAGTTGACCATCACGCTGCGAAGACAGCGCCAGAACCTCTTCTCCGTAACCTTCGATTATGAGATCAACGATCCGTATTTGATGCGTAGCGACAGAAAGCTGCTGGAGAAGGAGGCCGAAGCCATCGCCGCGCTCGCTGCCCAAGGGAGCTTCGAACTCCTCTGCCCCTCTTGTCACACGATCGCCACTGACGATTCGCGTTTCTGTCGCCGCTGCGGCGCGGCGTTGAAATTGCTCACTGCCCCCGCAGAGGTGGATCTAGTGCGCGCAATGGGCCGAGCGCGCAGCGCCCTCCGACAGTCGGCGGTAAGCCTCGTCATGCTGCTCGGCTTTCTGTGTATGCTCCTGGCCTTCTTTACGACCGGCAACCTGAAGATCCTCACGATCGGCTTCTGGATGAGCAGCATCGGTCTGCTTTTTCTCGTCTCGAGCTTTTGGAGCAACTATCGCACGTTGAAACTGACGGAAGGGGCGCAGCGCTCGAAGTTGCTCTGCCTCCGTGGGGAACAGGTGCCGTTGCTTGCGCCTCCTCCCGCCGTCATCTCCGCCAGTCAACCTTATGCGTCTGTGACCGAACGGACCACGGAGCTTTTGGATGGCGCGCCGCAAGAGACGGACCCTTTAAGATGAGCTTACGAACTGATCTCAGAAACGAAAAGTCGTATCCATCTGCAAGCGCGTCGTCGGGTGATTGAGCGACCCCGGAGGAGTATTGCCGAAAGCGCCTAGCAACCCATTCATCCGTTGCGTGACGATTCCGGTCAGACTCAGAACGACGCGCTGATCGACCGCATAAGCGAAGCTAAAGCGGTGCGCACGCACATCCGACTGCCTTTCGATATCGGAGAAGTTAAAAGGCGTCAGCACCGCATCCTTTTCGATGCGCATCAGCGTATAACCTAACTGGAGATCCCCGCGCTCGCGCGTCTTCCCGATCTGTACCTCGGCCCAGTAGCCCGCGTTCTCGCCGTTCGGCAAACGCACGTCCTGTCCGTTCGGGCCGGCGACGATGACCGGATGCGCTTGCGTATTGATGACCGAGTTGAAGATCAGCGTGACGGGGAAACGGCGACTATGCGTGAGTTCCAACTTGCCGATGAGATCGATCAGATTGAAGCCCGAGGCGAGCCTTCCATCGCGGTTGACGGCATTGTTCGTCGCCATCGAGAGGCCCAGATTGGCATTGCCGGAGACGAACCAATCGCGCGGGATGGTAAGCTGCGCCGTCACCGTTTGAGCCGGCGTCGTGCCATTCGCCGGGATCTTTACCGCAACGGGCAACTGAACATCGCTGCCGAAGAATCGCGCGGGCGTGATAAACTGCGTGCCCATAAAATAGATCTCCGCCGCTGAAACGGTCAGAGCGGCCTTGTCGCCCAAAGCGAAGCGCGCGCGCGCTTGTCCGCCGAAAAGCGCCAGATCTCGACCCGCGCGCCTCGATTCGTCGGCGAGCAGTTTTCCGTTCTGGTCAAGGATGAAGGCGGCGTTGCGCTCGAGAAACGGCAGCTGCCAGGCGACCAAGGTCAGATTGCGCAGCGCTCCGACCTTGAAATCGCGCGCGTATGATTGGCTGAACCCCTCAAACTGTAGGTCGTCGTCGAAGGTCATCTCCGTATGCAACCACGGCGCCTCGAACTTTCCTCCCTGCAACCGCAATCCCGGAACCCTCTTCGGCGTCCACGCGACGAACGCTTGATCGAGCGAGAACGGTTTGCGGTTGAAGAAATCGGTCAGCGTCTGGTTGGTCGAAATGTCGTCAGCATAACTTCCCGTCGCAAGCCGCAACCCCCACGCGAGGTCGCGTCCGATGGAACCGCGTATCGCCAAGCGCGCGCGCACGCGAAAACGCTGGCGCGAAGTCAAATCGTTGCCGACGATGCTCGGGTTCGAAGCGTTCGGTAGCGCATTGACTTGCCCGTAGAAACTCTCGTAACGCAACCGCAGGTCGCCGCTGAAGCTGATCGAACCGAGCTGTTTCTGGGCCGCCTCGCCAGCCTCTCCGGCTCTCCTTTCGACGCGCGCTAAACGCCCTTCGACCTTCGCTTCGCCGCCGATGTGATCGGCCATCCGGCCAGTCGCAGGGCGATCCCCTTCGAGGCGGGCGCCCGTCGGCTCCACCATCTTATCGCGCCCCGCGACACGATCTTCCAACCGAAGGCGCAACTCCTCGATGAGGCGCGCTTGTTCCATCAACATGGCGCGTAGCCGTTCTATCTCTTCGCGTTGCTCGCGCAGTTGACGATCGAGCCGCTCGAGGTCAAATGCTTCTGCGGACCTGTCTTCGACGGGCGCGCGCGCCGGCGCCGAAACGCCCTTCTCTTGGGCGAAAGCGCAGATGGCCGTAAGCGGCATCGCTAGGATGAGCAAGACGAACTTCAAGGATTGCCGCGACATGCGCAAAAGCTCCTTTTAACTGAATGAAGACGCGCTGGCCCGGATGACACCGGGCCGCGAGAACCGGCTCCCTGCGTCACGATGAAGAGGTGGTTGGCGTTACATTGATCTTCAATGACTGCCGGGCGTTGCCGCGCTGGACCGCTCGCCCTCTTGACGCATCATCAGCTTAGCGCACCTTCGACGCCGCGACTCGATGGAGATCGACCGCAACGCCGAGTAGACCGTCAATAGAACGTCGGCCACATCCTTCGCCGATCGAAACGAACCCTCGCCTTTGACGAGCATCGCGATGGCGATCTCACTGCTCAACTCGTTGACGATTGACACGGGTCGACCGACTCCTCATCAAAGGGCTTTCTCGGAAGCGCCGCGAGTATAACGCGATCGCGCCGAGCGATTCCAACCGATCCGTGTTAACGAGACGTTACAAGAGCGTTAACTTCGACCCTCCCGCTCCGCGCGCCGCCGACCCCGATTTTGATCTTTGGTGATGTCGCGTCGTTCGAGTTAAACTTGACGGGCGCGCGGGGCGATCCTGCCGGCGATGCGCTTGGCAAAGACAGGCACGTTAAGGCCCGTAGAAGCGCTGCCAGACGTTTCGCTTCCTGCAAGCTTGCGCCAGATCGCGCCCGAGCCGTATTGGGCCTAGTCGAACGGATGATGGGTTGATATGTCTTCGTACTCGTTCATGCAAAAGACGCGCTCTTTCATGCGCTTCAACCGTCTGCGCGACCTCGTCTCGGACTCGATGGCCATCGACATGGGATCGGCTTCGACCATCATCGCCGTGCGGGGTCGCGGCATCGTCGTTGACGAACCCTCGGTCGTCGCCGTCAACAAAATCACTGGCGAGGTGGTCGCCATCGGGCGCGAAGCCCAGGAGATGTTGGGGCGCGAAGCGCGCGATGTGGCTCTGATCGCACCGCTGGTCGATGGCGTCGTCGCCGACTTCGAACGGACGCAGCAGATGCTCGATTACTTCGTGCGCAAAGCGCGCAGCGGATTTTCGCAGTTCAGCCGGCGCGCCATCATGAGCGTGCTGTCGGGAGTCACGCAGGTCGAACAACGGGCGCTGCTGGCCGCTGCCGAACACGCGCACATCGGGCGCGTCTACATGGTCGAAGAGGGGCTCGCCGCCGCCATCGGGGCCGGCATCCGCGTCGATGATCCGCACGCGGCGGCGGTGGTCGATATCGGCGCGAGCACGACCAACGTTGCGGTGGTCGCGCGCGGCACCATCATTCAATCCCACGCCGAGCGCATCGGCAGCTTCGATATCGATATGGCGATCATCGATCGACTGCGCCGCTATCGTGGATTGATCATCGGCGAACCGACCGCCGAGAGGTTGAAGATCGAACTCGGCTCGGCCATCGAACCTAAGGACCCGGAACGACGCCTCAACGTTCGCGGACGCGACGTGCAGACCGGCAGGCCCGGGGCGATCGATGTGACGGCAAGCGAGATCTACATCGTCACGCAGGCCATCGTGCGCAAGATCGCCGATGAAGTGCGCACCTCGCTCGCCGAACTGCAACCCGAGGTCGCCGCCGACATCTACGACCGCGGCATCATCTTAACGGGCGGCGGCGCGCTGCTCGAAGGGATGGCGCAGTACCTGCAAAAGGAGACGCAACTTGTCACGCGCATCGCCGACGAGCCGCGTTACGCGATCGTGCGCGGACTGGCCCAGTTATTCGATGAACCGCTCCTGCTGCGGCGCGTGACGCGCAACGAACCGTTCCCGCTCCTCGGAGCTCAACCGAGCCCGATGGAGAGTTAGCCTTTCAACTGGTTGGGTGAAACCGGTCGAAAGCGCGCAGCCCGTTCCAGTAGCTGGACGAGTTAGCCTTTCAACCGATGGGGTGAAACCTTTCGATCATTGCCGAAAGCTTGGCAATCTTAACGCTTGATCGGCTCTCAACTGATGTGGTGAAAACTTTCGATCTGCTCAGCAGAAAGCTTCAGGTGGCGAGCGTGCGCGGGATACCCGTGCGCATCGACGGGCGCTGGCTCATCGTCTTCGCTTTGAGCGTCGTCGTCGTCGCCCTGAACTTCATGCGCGGGACGACGACGACGCGACTGGTGCGCGTCGATGAAATGGCCGCTTGGGCGATCGGGATCTTTACGACCTTCATCCTCTTCCTTTCGATCTTCGGACACGAACTGGCCCATGCCTTGGTCGCGCGCGCCGAAGGGATCGAAATCGAGGAGATCATGCTCCATCCGTTTGGCGGGCTGGCGCGCCTGCGCCATGAGCCCGATGAACCTGCGGCAGAATTTCGCATCGCCATCGCTGGTCCAGCGTCGAATTTCCTCTTCGCGCTGCTCGCCTTCGGCGCGATGAGCGTCGCGGCCATTGGCCGCTTTTATGTCGCCGCCGCCGTCTTCTTCATCATCGGATGGTGGAATCTGCTGATCGCGGTCTTCAACCTTTTGCCCGGATACCCGCTCGATGGCGGGCGCCTGCTGCGCGCCTTCCTCTGGCAGCGCACCGGTCACTTGCACGAAGCCACACGCACGGCTTGTCTTGCCGGACAACTCATCGCCGCGGTCCTCGTCATCTTCGGCCTCTATTTCTATCTCCGCTTCGGCGACCCTTTCATGGGACTCTGGGCGATATTGGTCGGCCTCTTCCTCTGGGACGCTGCGCGCGCGGTGCTTCGAGGCCGACTCAATGCGCAAACTGTGGCCGACGTCATGAGGCCGCCTTTGGCCATCGGTCCCGACCTTTCGATCAGCCAGTTCGTCGATCAGGTCCTGCCGTTTCATCGGCAGACGATCTTTCCCGTCGCGCGCGGCGGTTCCCTTTACGGGATGCTCGTCCTCGAAGATCTCAAGGGCTTGCCGCGCGAAAGCTGGCCACGGACGCGCGTCCGCGAAGCGATGCGCCCAGTTGAAGAGAAGCTCTTCATCGAAGCCTCTGCCCCGTTGTGGCGCGCCGCAGAGATCATGCGGCGGAACGGCATCGGCGCGCTCGCCGTCATCGATGCCGATGGACATCTCGTCGGCTTCCTGGACCACACCCAGCGCAGAAAGCCCGATTAAAATTTGATCGGATCGCGGTGCGAATATTTCGGCAGCTTCAGCGCTGCGTCGAGCAGAAACTCGATTAGAATTTGATCAAACCGGCCCCGCCGCGCTTCGATCGCGAAGGGACCGATCGGAGGCTCTCAAGGGAAGGCGTCTCCGCCCATCTCTCGCCGGAACTCCGCATCCTTTCGCTCCTCGTCCAACTGGCGCAAAGCGTCGAGGATGAGATTGGTGTTGCTCGCCGCGCTGATCGTCACGGGGAAAGGATCGGCGGATTGCTCGAAGCTGAAGGCGCCACTCGTCGCCTCGATCAACGCGCGGAAAGCTTCTTCCCCCTGCTTAGCAGCGTGCTCAGCGCCGACGATCTGCCCATCATTGAAGAGGATCCTCCCTTCGCGCTCGCCGCCGACGATTTTGAGCACGCCGGTCAAGCGCGCGTTCTCGAGCACCTGCACGACATCGAAGATGCTGATGAGCGACAGATCTCCGGCAAACACCGCCGCGGGCACCGCAACTGATGAAGCGGTGATCGGTCTCGATTGCTCGGGTCGGCGCGCGCGCCGAATGGCCTCCAATCCGGCGGCGATCGAGATGCGCGGCTCGTGTTGTTTTGCTTCGAGCAAACGTTCGTGAGCCGCATCGAAATTCTCCCGCTCGATATAAAGACGGGCCAGCATCAAACACTGCCGCGCCGCTTCGCCCGGCAACTTCAACATGATCGCCACTTCGCGCAATCGCTCGCGCAACTCGATTGAATGAGGATAGCGAGCGATCGCTTGCTGAAGACGATTGATCGCCCGCTGCATCGCGCCATACTTGACGAATAGATCGGCGTCGAGCAATGCCGATTCGATCTCCGAGTCGAGCCCCTTGTACGATTCACCCATCATCGTTTTACAGGTGGGGCGAGTTTAGCATAAAAGCTCGCTCGCTGAGCTGAACCGTTCGCCATGCTGAGCAACATGGCCACGGCTATCTTACCTGCCTCGCGAATCGGCGAGCGCGAGTTCATAGCGTTGCAGTTTGCGGTAGAGCGTCTTCCGCCCGATGCCGAGCAGGCGTGCGGCGCGCGTCTTATCGCCTTGCGTATAATTGAGCGTCGCTTCGATAGCGCGCCGTTCGATCTCGTCCATCGACATGGGGACTTCCAATTCCAACTTCACTGCTGGGCCATCGGCGAGAGAGCGCGCGCGGCGGGCTTGACGCCGATGCTCAAGCCAATGGCGACAGATCGCTTCGGGAAGGTCCTCGAGTTCGATCTGCCGTCCAGCGGCGATGATGACCGCGCGCTCGATGGCGTTCTCCAGTTCGCGCACGTTGCCGGGCCAATCGTAATTGATCAAAGCTTGCAACGCTTCGCGCGAGATCCCGGAGATGAAGCGGCCCGTCTTCTGCTTGTAATGTTCGATGAAATGGATGACGAGCGGATGAATATCCCCCGCCCGTTCGCGCAGCGGCGGCAAGTAGATCGGGAAGACCGACAAGCGATAGTAGAGATCGCGGCGGAATCGCCCTTCCTCGACGGCGCGCGCCAGATCGACGTTCGAGGCGGCGATGACGCGAACGTCCGTCTTCAACACTTGATTGCCGCCGACGCGCGTGAACTCCCCATCCTGGAGGACGCGAAGCAGACGCACCTGCGCCGAGAGACTCATCTCGCCGATCTCGTCGAGAAAGAGCGTGCCGCCATCGGCCTCTTCGAAACGTCCGCGCCGACGCGCGCGCGCATCGGTAAAGGCGCCTTTCTCGTGGCCGAAGAGTTCCGATTCGAGCAACGTTTCCGGGATCGCCCCGCAGTTCAGTTTGATGTAAGGTTTGTCTTTGCGCTGCGAGCTGTAGTGAATCAGATCGGCCAACAGCTCCTTGCCCGTGCCCGACTCGCCCTGGATGAGCACGGAGGTCTGCGTATCGGCGACGTTCAAAGCGAGTTCGATGGCCCGGCGGATGGCCGGCGCTTGCCCGATGATGCGGCTTTCAGCCCGCCGCTCGTGGATCACGCTGCGCAACCGCATCACTTCGGCGGAAAGCTGATCGCGTTCGAGCGCCGTGCCGATCTGATCGGCGATCCCTTCGACGAGCGTGACCTCATGTTCGGCGAAGCCATCGCGCGCCTCGCTCCACACGAGGCCGAGCAATCCGAAGACCTGTTCCTTGATGCGCACCGGGGCGACGAGCGCAGCGCGTCCATGAAGTTGGGCGTTGAAGACTAGACGTATCGGAAGCGGCAGATCCTTGTCGAGCAGCTTGAGCGTTCGCCCTTCCGCTAAAAGCTCCATGAGCGCAGGGAATTCGGCGAGATCGATCGAACGCCCGTGCGTCGCGATCAACTCCTCGACGCCTCTAACCGTAGCGTGAGGCGCGGCATGGAAAGCGGCCAGGCTGATCGAACGATTGGAATGATCGACGACGCCGAGCGCGCCGTAATCAGCACTAACCAGCGCGATCGCGCGCTCGATGACGAGCGACGTCACCTCGCTGAAATCCGAGCGCGCGTTCAAAGCGTTGGCGATCTCCAAAAGCGCGCGCGTGCGGTCGGCTTCGCGTTGTTTGTCCGTATAGAGTCGCGCGTACTGATAACCGACCGCGATCTGCCGCGCGATCGACTGCAAGAAAGCGACCTCTTCATCGAGCCAGATGCGCGGCGCGCGCGTCGTGTGTAACCCGACGAAGCCGAGCACCTGCCCGCCGAGCACGACGGGCACGATCAGCAGTGAGCGCGTGCCGAGGCTGGCGGCGAGTTCGCGCGCTCGCGGATCAAGTTCAGGCGAGGATGCGTCGTCGAGGCGGATCGGTTGCGTCAGATCCAACCTCTTCGATAGCTGCTCGATGTCAACCGGGATCGTGATCCCCAAACTCGAGGGGATATCGTCCGACACACGCCACTCGTGACTGATGCGCCACTGGCCCGTCGGCACCCGGTGGATCACATCGCACCGATCGACATCCATCATCCGCCCGAGCTCGCAAACGATAGCGTGAAGGAATTTGTCGAGATCTATCTCGGAATGCAGATCCGGCGCGAGACGTTCGATGATCGCCTCGCGCGCTTCGTGCATCCTGATTTTCCGTTCAAGCGAGAGCGTGTGTACGGTGCTGGACATAGTGATCACGACTCGTCGTCTTGCGCCATGCGCCGGAGATGTCGGGCCTCTCTCGCAACGCCATGGCCGTCGCTGGCGAGGGCAAATCATAACTAACGCGCCAGCAGTTGCCAAGCGCGTTTTATCCCCACCCCGAAGCCTTAAATCGAACCTGTTATGATAAACGCCTCGTTGCGCGCCTTCAACCCGCTTCGTATAATTTCTTTCGGATCTTTCCGCACTTGGGCCAGCAGCCCGGCGGAACCGATAATCATAATCGAGGGAGGCACTGATCCGATGCCGATTTACGAATATCTTTGCAAAGCCTGTGACACGCGGCTCGAAGTCCTACAGAAGATCAACGACGATCCGCTGACCACCTGCCCCGAATGCGGCGGGAACTTGGAAAAACAATGGTCGCTCTCCGGCTTCCAGTTCAAAGGGTCCGGATGGTACGTGACCGATTACGCGCGCAAAGGCAGCGCCGAGAGCGGCAAAAAAGAGGGATCGAGCGGCGAGAAGGCGCAGAGCGCGGCAACCGCCGCCTCCGCCAACGCCGATTGAAGACGAGCGCTCCCACACACGGGAGCTTTCCCATGAACAGAGCGCGGGCGCAAAAAGCGGTTCTCATCGCCCTCCTACTCTTCGCCGCCCCTTGCGGTGAAGCGTTGACGCAAGCGGGAAGACGAACTTCCGCATCTTCAAACGAACGGACCATCGCGCTCAATGTGACGGCCACGCGCACGGATGCTTCATCGGCGCCGATCTCCGCTGACGAAATTTCGCTCTTCGATGACGGCATAGAACAGACGATCAAGAGCTTCTCGCCCGATCCGACTCCGGCCCGCATTGTCCTGCTGCTGGATAATTCGGCGACGCTGCGCACGGATATCGAAAAGCTGGGCCAAGCCGTGCGCGAATTCATCTATGAGATCTACGAAGGCGATCAGATAATGGTCGTCGGTTATGATGAGCGTCCCGAGATCCTCGCCGACTGGACAGATGCGCCAGCGAAGATCGAAGAAGGGATCAAGCTCCTGCGCAAACGCGGCGAACCGCATCTTTTCGACGCCATCGCCGCCGTCGTCGATCAAGCGCTGCTTCCGCTTACTGGCATACGCAAACGCGCCATAGTCCTCATCAGCGACGGACTCGATCGCGGGAGCAAAAGTCGCTTCAACCAAATACTCGCCGAGCTACAGAGGGAAGACATAACGGTCTATGCTCTGCAGCTTCCGGATCGCACGGGCGGCGCTTACCGCCGCGACCAGCCTAAACCCGCCGAAGCGATCCGGCTCCTTACCGAAGGGACGGGCGGACGCGCCTTCCCCTTTGGCGAATTCAAAGAGACGGCCGCGACAATCTGCGATGAACTGCGCCGCAATCGCTACGTTTTGGCCTATTCGCCAACGGGGGTCTCTTACAACAGCACGCGCCGCCTTCTGCTCGTCGCCCACGAAGGCATAAACGTGCGCGCTAAAACGATGCAGCCGTGATCTCCAACGGGTTTAAGGGGAAAACCTCCGCGCATTTCCCTATTTAAACCGCTTTCCGCACCATCGCCTCGTAACCTGAAGCGGATGCCTCAAACTCTACCTCTAAAGTCGAAAATCCTCTCCACAGCTTCTGTGGAGAGGATTTAGCGAGTGGGATTGAAATCTTGGTGGCTAGGGACGGAATCGAACCGCCGACACGCGGATTTTCAGTCCGCTGCTCTACCAACTGAGCTACCTAGCCAAACGGATCTTTGAGTATAAAAATCGCGTGCCGCTCTGTCAAATCCCACCGATCGCAGCTTACCACCGAGCTCCGAGAACACGGCCCGCCCCTCCCTCACAGGAGATAGCCCACTGGCTTTTCACTCGACCGCTTTCTTCGGGCGCAGCGACCAGCCCCGTTCAGCAGAGCGACGATTAGCGACGCGACCGCCGTCTATAGAACTTGCCGCCCAACGGGAGAACGCCCGTGCGCTGGTGCCAGCATAGATTTTCCAGTCCCGTGAATTTGCCGCCCAACGGGAGAACGCCCGTGCCCTCAGTTAAACCTCGGAGACGTTTCTCTCCGGCGCGCTTGTGTGATCGGCGCTCTCGACGCGCGCCTTCTCGTCCGGCAGTTTGATCGGGGTTTTGCGCCCTTTTTCATCGACAGCGACATAGACCACTTCAGCTTCTGTTACGCGCACGCGCTCGCCGATCTTCGTCAAACGTTCGGCTTCGACGGTGACGCGCACGGTGATCGAGGTCGTGCCGATGCGCACCGTCTCCGTATAGAAGCTGACCAGATCGCCGACGAAGACCGGGTGATGGAAGATCACTTCGCGCATGGCGACGGTAACGAACCTTTCCATGCGCGTGCGGCGATGCGCTTCGATCGCCCCAGCGATGTCGATGTAGCTTAATATGACTCCACCGAAAATCGTCCCCTGCGAATTTGTATCGCGCGGCAACAGCGTGATTCGAATGACCGGTTCAGAACTGTTCATCTCTTCGACCCGAAAAACGAGTGATTCGTCGATGCTCTATCCTCAATGCCGAAGCGGTTTAAAATATCCTCTTGCAGCTTGGCGGTACAGGCTTTTCATGTCAAGCTAAAAAGGCGCAGCCAACTGCGCCGTGCGATACTTCATCACAGTGACGGCATCAAGCTACCGATGAACAGCATAGCGTTCCGTCGAATCGCCGCCATCTCGCTCCTTAGTCTGGCCCTGAGCCTTACATTCGAGGCGCAACAGCAGTCCGCCCCGCGCTTTGATGTGACCAATTATCGGATCGAAGCCGATCTCGATCCCGCCAACCACTATCTTCGCGCGCGCGCTGAGGTGACCTTCATCCCGCAGGATGCGATGCGGATCGTGACGTTCGAACTGAACGGGTCGCTCAAGGTCGAGCGCGTCGAACTGGTCACACAGACCGCCGCCGTTTCTTCTCAGGCCCAACCGCCAGAGCGCCGCGCGGCGAGAGCGCGCCCGAGCCCGCAACCCGAAGCGACTCCCTCTGCGCAAACGCTCAACTTCGTACAGGATCCGATCGGCGGCGAAGCGATTGGGCCGAACGTCCGAGTCGATCTCGGAACGGTTGTCCCGGCGGGGCAACCCGTAACCCTTCGTTTCGTATGGGGCGGCGCGCTCATCACTCCCGAAGGTGGACCGATACCGACGAAGCGGTTGGCTTACGTCGGCCCCGAAGTGTCGTATCTGATGTACGCCGCGCGGTGGTTTCCATTCCACGATTACGCCGCCGACCGCGCGACCGCCGACATCACCATCAACGTTCCTGCGGGGCTCGAAGTCACCGGATCGAGCGACGAGATGCCAACGCGCCAAACCGTCGGCAATACTCTCCGCTATCACTTCGTCCATCGACAACCCGCGCTCATCGGCAACATCGCCGCTGGACCATATCTGACGCGCGATCTCCGTTTCGGGAATTACGAATTGCAGTTCTACGTTCAACCGCAGAGCGAATCGCAGATCGCGCCTTTCGCCGAGGAGATCGGGCGAGCCTTGCAATTCTACACGCAACAATATGGAGCGCCGGCTTTCGGCACGCGCTACGTGATCGCGCAGACCGACGATGAGACGCTCGAGGCCTATAGCGGGCCCGGCATCCTCTTTCTCTCCTCCAAGATCTTCAATTCGCCGCGCCAAGTGGCCATCGAACGTTTGCAACGCGAAGTTGCCTATCAGTGGTGGGGCCACACGGTCGGACTGAGATCCTTCGATGATGCGTGGATCTCGCAAGGATTGGCCGAATGGAGCGCCTTCGCTCTGCGCGAAGCGACGCTGACCGGAGCGGCGCTCGAAGCGGCGCAACGGGACCTCTTGGAGCGAGCGCTCTTATTCGAACAATCGGCCTCGATCCTTCGCGCGCCCTCAACCCTCGATGACCAATCGGCGGCCTATCAATCGATCATGTTCTACAAAGGGGCGATGGTCTTCCGCATGTTGCGCGAGACCCTCGGCAAAGAACGTTTCGACCGACTTCTTCGCACCTTCCTCGAACGCTACCGCGGGCGTAACGCGGGGATAGATGATTTCGAGAAGTTGACCGATGAGATCGCCGGAACCGATATGCGCTACTTCTTCGCCCGTTGGGTCGAGAGCACCGGTGTGCCCGAATTCTCCGCCGACTACCAGATCATTCGCACGCGCGCGGGTAAATTCCGCACGCGCGGGACGGTGCGCGAGAATATCGATCAAATACGATTGCCGGTCGACGTGATGCTGCGCTACGAAGGCGGCACCGAGACGAAAACGCTCTTCATCGAAGATAAGAGCGAAGACTTCGACTTCGAGACGAGCGGCCAGCCGATCGAAGTCATCATCGATCCGAACAACAAGATCCTCCGCATGTCGGATGAGCTGCGCGTCGCGGTGGCCGCCCGCCGTGGCATCGAACTCTATCGTGAAGGGCAGTATGCCGAAGCGCAGAACCAACTCGAAGAAGCGCTCAAACTGGACCGGTCAAATTCATGGATCTACTATCACCTGGGTTTGATCTTCCTCGAGCAACGCAATTATGATCGCGCGATCGAGAACTTCCGCGCGGCCCTCGATGGCAATTTGAAACCATCGTGGATCGCCGTCTGGGCGCACATCAAACTCGGCAACGCTTATGATGCCAAAGGCGATCGCGACCGCGCCGTGAACGAGTACAATAGGGCTATTCAAACCGGAGACAATTACGACAACGCGCAGGCGGTGGCCCGGCAGTATCTAGCCACGCCCTACGATCCGCGTACCGCTCAACCGCAGCAAGGGCCGCACGGCTGAGCCATGCGCTTTAAGTTGGCTGCACGCCGATGATCGAGATGCGATGCTCATCGGCGCGCGAGATCATCTCTTCGCGATCGAACATGAGGGTTTTTCCCGCCGTCAAGCAGAGGCATGTCGCGCCCGCTTCGACCATCGCCTCGATCGTGCGAGCGCCGACGACGGGGACGTCGAAGCGCATGTCTTGATTCGGCTTGGCGATCTTGACGACCGTCAAGCGCCCGCGCGCCAGCTTCCCGGCCCGACGGATCGTCTCATCGGTCCCTTCCATCGCTTCGATCGCCACGCAGGCGCGTGCGCGCACGACGATCGTTTGCCCCAAATCGAGGCGTGCGATCTCGCGCGCGACCTCTAATCCATATTCGATGTCGCCGCGCTCCCGTTCGTCCGGCGCGCGCTTTGTCATCACGCCATCCGCCGCGAGTTGATCGCGAATGAAGTAGGTCGAATCTATTAGCTCGATGCCTTCGCGCGCCAACTCTTCGGCGACGGCGCCGATCAAAGCATCGGTATTGCGCCGCGGCAAGCGAAGGATGAGTTTGAGCATGCGCAGATCCGGGACCGCATCGCTGAAGATCTGCACGTGTTTGACTTGACCGGCCATGATCGCGCGCGCGACGCCTTCCGCTTTGAAGAAGCGGATCAGCTTGCCGAGCTGTCCGACTCCGACCCAGATCAAGCGGTCCGCCACGCGCTCGATCATCGGGTCAGTCTCCTCGCGTATGGCGGCGACGGCCAACTCCACTCCGGCGCGACGCGCGCCTTCGATGACGAGGAAAGGGAATTGACCGTTCCCGGCAATCAATCCGTAGCGCATCTTGAGTGCAAGCGTGAAAGCGCCCTTTTAAATTCCATCAGATGAGGCGGAACTTTCACTTTGTAATTCCCCGTTCGGATGTTTCGATGAAACGGATCAACTCGTGAACCTCGGCGCATGAACCGGCGTCGCGACGCATCGCCTCGAGCGCCTGCGTGGTGTTCAATCGCGCCGAGAGCAGAAGGTGGAAGGCGTGTCCGAGCGCGCGAATCGTCTCTGCCGGATAACCGCGCCGTTTCATCCCCGTCAAATTCAACCCATAACAACGCGCGCGGTTGCCGACGGTCAACGCGAAGGGCAACGCATCTTTGACGACGACCGAATAGCCGCCGATGTAAGCCTCGCGCCCGACGCGACAGAACTGATGGACGCCCGAATAGGCGCCGATGTTCGCCCCATCCTCCACCGTCACATGCCCGGCGAGCGTCGCTCCGTTGGCCATGATGACGCCGCGCCCCAAACGACAATCATGCGCCACATGAGCCTGGGCCATGAGCAAGCAATCATCGCCGACCTCGGTCACCATCCCGCCGCCCTCCGTCCCACGATGGATGGTGACGAATTCGCGGATGCGCACGCGCCGTCCGATGCGCGTCTCCGATGGTTCGCCGCGATACTTCAGATCTTGCGATGCGAGGCCGATCGAAGCGAAGGGATAGATGTGCGTCTCATCGCCGATCGTCGTCCGCCCGTCGATGACGACATGCGATTCGATGCGCACGCCGTCGCCCAGCTTGACCTCATCGCCGATGATGACATACGGCCCGATGAAACAGTTGCGGCCTATTTCGGCGCGCGAACTGACGACTGCCGTCGGATGGATGAGCGAAGAGGCGCGCGCGCGACGCGAACGACCTTGCGAGTGGTGGGGAGGGATGCTCATGCGCTCAGAGCCGATTCGCGATCGGCGATGACGCTCATGATCTCCGCTTCGGCGACCAAACGCCCGTTCACCTTCGCCTCGCCGCGCATGCGTTGAATGCGCGAGCCGACTCGCAGCGCCGTGACCTCCAAGATGAGCGTATCGCCCGGGAAGACGGGATGACGGAAACGCGCGCTGTCGATGCCGCTGAAGAGCACGAGCTTACGCTCGCGATCCTCTATCTCGCGCAGCGCGAGGATCGCGCCGACCTGCGCTAGCGCTTCGATGACGAGCACGCCGGGCATCACGGGCGCGCCCGGAAAGTGGCCCTGAAAGAAAGGCTCTCCGATCGTCACCTGCTTGATGCCGACGATGCGCTCGCGCGGCACGAGCTCGATGATGCGATCGACCAAGAGAAACGGATAGCGGTGCGGCAACAGTTCCTGTATGGCGCGCGCGTCAAGGATCGTATCCATGCTTGAATCAAAGAAGCGGGGAGATCTTCTCCCCGCTCGACCTCAACGTGATGGTGTGGTCGCGGAAGCCGTCGCCGGATTGCGCCGGTTGTATTCGGCGATGAAATCGCTCGTGATATCCATCGCGTTATTCGTGACGAAGATGACGCCCGGCACTTTGCTCGCGTCGATGATCATCGCGATGCCGCGCTGTTTGGCGTAAGCTTCGAGGAATTTCGCGATGTCATCGTAGATCGGCGCGACGACCTCTTGCAAACGCTTGTTGTAAGCGATCTGCGCATCTTCGCGCTTGCGCTCGAGCTCGCGCTGAAGCTGCTCAGCCTGCTCACGCTTCTGCTGCTGGGCACGTGGATCTTGAACAGCCGCCGTTTTGTTGAGCTCATCGACCAACTGCTGGTAACGCTGCTGCAGCGACTGCAACTCCGCGCGCCGCGGCTCGAATTCACGATCCACGCCTTTGACGGCGTTGACCAGCCGCGCGATGCCCTGTTTCTCATCATCGAACACGTCCGTGTAGATGATCACGATGCGCCCTTCGTTTCCGCCGGCAACGGTGGTCGTTGGCGCGGCCTGACGACTCGCCGGTTGTTGCTGTTGCGCTTTGACTGCACCGCTGGTTACCGCCACGACGATGGCGACAACTGGGATCAAACGTAGTGCCTTCATGTTTCTCCTCGTAACTGATCTCTATCTGAACTCTCCAACAAAATTTAAGGGCGACGGATGATCCGCCGTCCGGTCGAATTCATGCCGAAAGGGTCGAACTTCAGAACGTCCGCCCGATGCTGAAGCGAAAAGCTCGTTTCGGATAAGGCAAAGGCACGCCGTTCAATTCGCGCTGCGCGTTTGGATTGAACGCATAGATCAGGCGGAACGGGACGTTGATCACGGGAACCTGCACGCGCAACTCGAGCCCGATGCTGGACCGAAAGTCTCCGAACTTGGAGAAGGCGCTCTGCGACATCCGCACGATCGTGTTGGTCTGCGCTTCGCCGCGGAAGAAGACCGCGCGCAACCCGACGGGCAATCCGGTCGTTTGGTCTATCTGCCCGGCGTTGACGGCATCTTGATACTCCTGCTTGGTGAGCAAATGCGTGCCATCCGAAACCAAAGCGAACGATCCGTCTGAAGTCGTGAAGGTCGCTAGATCGGGGTTACGCGCCGCGACGAGCGACGTCAAGGAGATGCCGAGCGAGCCGGGCAAGAAAGGCGTATCGGCCAAGAAATTGCTCGTGATGAATTGATCTCCCCCTTTGCGCAGGTTGAAAGCCGACCCGATATCGGCAAACGCCGCCAAACTCAGAGGGCCGAAGAGCGGGATGCGATATTCGAAATTGCCCAGAACCTGCGTATCGGCTCCGATATACTGATACGTGCGCGCGACCAGTGGCGAGTTGCTGTTCGGACCGGTGAAAGTGCCCAGATTCGCAAACTGTTGAAGCTCTGGGATCGGCTGCGGATCGCCCGTCGCATTGGCCGCGACGACGACGTTGCGCGTCGTCACGTAGGTGTCGAGCGGCGCGAGCGGGCTGATCGAGCGCACGTCGTAGCCGCGGATCGTAAACTCGTCTCCGAGGAAGAAGCGATCATAAATCGGCACGCCGTTGACGAAGGCGAGCGAATTGGCGTTGCGCACCGTCGGCGTTACTGAAAAGCTTCCGACGTGCCCGGCCAGAAGGCGGAAAGCGAAGACCTCGGGCTTTTGCCCACGCCCTTTCCGACGCACGGGGATGAACTGGGAATAGGAGATGATCGGCTGATAGGTGCGCACATCGCCGCCGAATCCGGCTACAGCGAACGAGAAGGAGATCTGCTTGCCTCGCGTCGGATCGATCCCGTTGCTGTTCGAGAAATCGCGCGTGTCATAGACGAAAGTCGGCGTCAAGCGGCTCGTGATGATATCCGGTTGCGAATAGAGCACGGGGATCGCGCGCCGCGGGTCCTGCTGATTGATCGGCGGCTCCTTGATGCTCGTTCGCGAGATCGAATACGACAACCCGATCCGCGAGAAGGTCGTAAACCGCCGCTTGCGGTAGAACTCCGATAGCGGCGCGCTGACGAAGAGGCTTCCGCCGGTCGTATCCTGCGTGAAGAGATTTTCCTCGCCGACGTTAACCAGCTGCCCGAAAGCGGTTCCTAATAAACCGCCGATCGCCTCGGGATTCTGCGAGAAGATCGTCCCCTCGCCGAAGAATTTGAGCGACTGGGTGTACAAGGAGAAGCCGGCTGTGATCGGACGGTTGCGCACATAAGGTTCGGTGAAAGAGAAGAGGAAAGACCGCTGACGATCGCCGGCAGCGAGCTGAAATGAGAGCGATTCGCCGCGCCCGAAAAGGTTGTTGGTCGAATATTCCAAGCCGAAGAAGGAGCCGCCAATGCCCGACACTCCGCCGTTGAAGGAGATCTGCTGGCGCCCGCGTTCGGTCACCTTGACGTTGACGTCAACGTAGCCTTCCTCATCGTTGGTCCGAAAATCGGCGTCCTTGTCCTTATCGATCGGGTCGAAGAACCCGAGCTGATTGAGGCGCACGATCGAATATTCGAAGAGCGATTGGTTGTAAACGTCCCCTTCATTCAACAAGAACTCGCGTCGCAAGACGTAATCGCGCGTGAAGGTGTTCCCCAGAAACTCCAACCGGCGCAACGTGAATTGCCGGCCTTCGGTGATCTTGATCGTGAAATCGGCGATCCCTTCGTTCGGATTCTGCGGGTTATCGCGGAAGGAAGGCTCAAGCTCAGCCTCGTACTGCAGGAACCCTTGCGTGCCATAGACGCGCTTGAGATCCTCGAAGATCGCTTTCCCGATGCGCTCGCCGTTGGCGATATCCCCCTTCTTCAAACCGATGACGTTCTGGATGTACTGCTCGGAGAGGATCGAGTTACCCTCGACCTTGATATCGCCTATCCGATAGAGCTTCCCTTCAACTACCGGGATCGTCACGCGCAAGGCATCGTCAGTCGATGAAAGCAACGGCAACGGGATGAAGAAGCCAGTCGTCCGGCGCCCGATGCCCTCGACGCGCGGCTCACCAGTGCGCGCCTGCAGATAACCTTTCGAGCGCATGTAAAGCTCGATCCGCCGCCGATCCTCATCCAACTTGCGCGTGTCGAGCACGTCTTGCCCGCGGAAACGGGAGATCAAACCGGCTTCCTTGACATACTTCATCTGCGAGCGCAGTTCGCCGTCCTTGAAGACATGGTTGCCGACGAAATCTATCTCGACGACACGCACGCGCTCACCTTGATTGACGACGAAGGTGACGGCGACCGATGTCGCGGAGACCTCCTCGGTGCGCACGTCTACGGTCGCGTTCGGATAGCCGCGCGAGGCCAACAACTCTTTGATGATGCGCGTCGCGTTACGCACTTTGACCGGATCGAAGATGGACTCTTTCGAAACCCCGACGCGCGATTCGCGAAACGCTTTAAGGATATCGGACTCGGCGACCGCTTTGAGTCCCTCGAACTGCAGATCGCGGATGATCGGCAGCTCCTTGACCTCGAAGATGACCTCGACCCCTCCGCGCGGCCCATCTTGGATGAGGACGCGCGATTTGGTCTTGTCGAACCAGCCGAGCGCCATGATGGCTTGAAAATCGCGCTGCACCTGTTGCTCGTTATAAGGATCGCCCGGACGAGTCTGCACATAATAAAGGATGGAGTCCTCGCTGATGCGGCGATTGCCTTGGATATCGACGGCCTCGACCAGACGTTGCTGAGTCGATTGCGCGCCCTGACTGGCCCATGCGGTCGCCCAGAACAATCCGCCGAAGATCGTCACCAAAGCGAAACGGATGAAGAGTGGCTCGCGCAAAGTTCGCATAGATGATTCTTCCCTCAAACCGTGCGTCCCTTCGGGGAGAGCGGAAGCTTTCGATCGCTGCTCGCAAAGCGCCCGGCGTCGGGGTCATCCGCAACCGGTCGCGCCGCTGATCCCTATCGATCCGCTTGAAAGTCCGCTATTTGATTCGCGCCACCGGTTGCGCCGTTGCCAGATCTTCCGGCAAAGCGGCGCATTATACTAGCAACCGCGCCGTGAAGGCAAAAAGCTACGCTATCGCGAAAAGGTTCCGTCCGAGCCTTCGGAGCGGGCAGATCTGCCGGACGATGAACGACAGTTAAATCAGGACGCGGGGGGAGTCGGGCTTAAGCTCCCGCGAGCGAAAGATCGAGCATGATCGCATCAAAAGCCTTCAATGGATCAACAGCGCGTCTCCCGGCTCTTCCACCGTCGCCGGACGATAGCTCAACCCATCGCCCGCGACGAACACTTCGACGACGCTTGCACCGTTCAAAGATCCCTGGATGATAGCTTCGCTGAGCGGATCTTCGACGTACTTCTGCAACGCGCGGCGCAGCGGCCTAGCGCCATAAGAACGATCCGTACAGGTCTTATTGACGATCCAGCGCTTGGCCTCATCGGTCAACCGGACCTCAAGCCCGCGCCGTCGCAAAGTCCGGTTCAACTGCTCAACCTGTAATCCGACGATCTCAAACAGCTCCTCATCGTGCAGCGGGTCGAAGATGATGATCTCGTCCAGGCGGTTGATGAATTCCGGATTGAAGGTCTGCCTGACCGCCGACATCACCATCTCCTCTATCTTCTCGCGCGTCGCCTCAGCCGAGGCTTGGAAACCGAGCGCGCCCCGCTTCTGGATGAAGCGCGCGCCGATGTTCGACGTCATGATGATGATCGTATTCTTGAAATCGACCGTGTTGCCGAGCGAATCGGTCAAGATGCCATCCTCGAAGACCTGAAGCAGGATGTTGAAGATGTCCGGGTGGGCCTTCTCGATCTCGTCGAAAAGCACAACCGCATAGGGCGATCTTCTGATCCGCTCGGTCAACTGACCGCCCTCTTCATGGCCGACATATCCGGGCGGGCTGCCGATCAGTTTCGAGACGGCATGTTTCTCCATGAACTCCGACATATCGAAACGGATCATGGCCCGCTCGGAACCGAAGAGAAATTCGGCGAGCGAACGCGCGACCTCGGTCTTCCCGACGCCCGTCGGTCCTAGGAAGAGGAACGAGCCGACCGGTCGGTTCGGGTTCTTCAATCCGGCGCGCGAACGACGGATGGCGCGCGCCAACGCCGAAATGGCCGAACGCTGCGCGACGACGCGACGATGCAACTCCTCTTCGATGCGCAGTAGCTTCTGCGACTCCTCTTCCTTCAGCGACGTGATCGGGATGCCGGTCCAGCGGGCGATCACCTCTTCGACATCGTCTTTCGTCACCTCGACCGAAAGCAACATCTCATCTTCCTCGGCAAACGGGACGCCGAGATCGGCGAGGAAGATCGGTCCATCGTATGACAGGCGCTCGGCGCGTTCGCGACGCGCACGTAGCTTGACGCGCGCTCCGGCCTCATCGATCACATCGATCGCCTTGTCGGGCAGGAATCTATCCGGAATATAACGGTTCGACTGATAAACGGCAGCTTCGAGCGCTTCGCGCGTGTACCGTACTTGATGGAAGGATTCGTATCGTTCGCGCAACCCTTCGAGTATCCGGATGGCCTCTTCTTCCGTCGGCGGCGGGACTTTGACGGCTTGGAAACGGCGCTCTAGCGAGCGATCGCGCTCGATCGACTTGCGAAATTCGGCTGGGGTCGTCGCGCCGATGCATTGGATTTCGCCGCGCGATAGCGCTGGTTTCAAGATGTTGGCAGCGTCGAGCGAGCCTTCGGCGCTGCCCGCGCCGACCAGCGTATGGAGCTCGTCGATGAAGACGATGTACTGCGGGTTTTCGATCAGCTCTCGCATGATCTGCTTGAGCCGTTCTTCGAACTGGCCGCGATACTTCGTCCCGGCGACGATCAAGGAGAGATCGAGCGATAGGATGCGTTTGTTTTCGAGAAACGGCGGGACTTCGCCGCGCACGATCCGCTGCGCTAGCCCCTCGACGATCGCCGTCTTCCCAACGCCCGGTTCACCGATCAGGACCGGGTTGTTCTTCGTTCGGCGGCAAAGGATCTGGATGACGCGCTCGATTTCGGCTTCGCGCCCGACGAGCGGATCAAGCCGATCGTTCATCGCGTCTTCGGTCAGGTCGCGCGAAAACTCCGCTAGATGCGGTGTGTCCTTCTTCTGCGAAGTGCGCGGATCGACGCCGAGCGATCTGGCGATCTCCTCGCGCACGGCGCTGACGCGCAATCCGCGCTCGTGCAAGATCTCCGCCGCGAGCGAACGCTCTTCGCGCAACAATCCAAGCAACAGATGCTCCGTCCCGATGTGTTTGTGACCGAGCCTTTCCGACTCCTCGTGCGCGTAGACGAGCACCCGTTTGGTGTCGGGCGCCAGCGGCAGTTCGACGCTGGTGGAGATCTTCTCGCGTATCGTCGTCCGCGCTTCGATGTCGCGGCGGATCGCCTCAACCGACATCTGTGAGCGAGCGAGGAAACGCGATGTCAAGCTTTTGTCTTCGCGCAACAAACCCAAGAGCAGGTGTTCCGGTTCGATTGCGGGCGCACCGAACTGTGCGGCTTCGTAACGTGCAAAGAAGATGACCCGTCGCGCTTTTTCCGTGTAGCGTTCAAACATGAAACCTTACCGCCCAGATAAAGACACTCATCTCTTTCCGAGTGAAGGCGCGTCGCCTGTCGCGCTTTTGCCTGAAGATTATAACCTAACAACGCATCTGCCGAAAGAGGGAGGCGCAACCCGCGGGCGAAAGGCCATGGCGTCCGGCGCGAGCAAGTCAAAGCGGATCGCGCGCGCTCAACCGACCATCCTTCAACAAGAGCGCGCGATCGCATAACCGCGCCAAACTTTCGTTGTGCGTCGCGATGACGGCTGAGGTCCCATCCCGCCGACACAACTCGATGAGCAATTGCGCCACCTTTGAGGCCGTCTGCTCGTCAAGATTTCCCGTCGGCTCGTCTGCGAGCACAAGGCGCGGCCCGGTCACAAGCGCGCGCGCGATGGCGACGCGCTGCTGCTCGCCCCCGGAGAGATGGCCGATCGGATGCTCAGCGCGCGCATCCAAACCGATCTGCGCCAAAACTGCGCGCGCGCGCGCGAAGGCTTCGCGCTTCCGGCAACGGGCCACCAGAAGCGGCAGCGCGACGTTTTCAATGGCCGTCAGATCGAGCAACAGCCGATGCGATTGGAAGACAAAGGCGACGCGGGCGCGCGCCTGCTGATCGCCCAGTTCGATCGTCCCGGCGTCCGCTCTTTCGATCCCGCCGATCAGGTGAAGCAAGGTCGTCTTCCCGGCCCCTGAGGCGCCCATGATGGCGATCGTCTCGCCGACACCGACCGAAAAGGAGACGCCGCGCAAGACTTCGATCCTCTCGCCCGAAGCGTTATGGAACACCTTCCACACGTCGCGCGCGCTGAGCGCGATCTTTCGCGTCATCTCATTCATTGCGCAACACGGTCGCCGGAAGCACCGAAGCCGCCGCTCGCGCCGGCCCGATCGCCGCGCCAAGGCTGACGAGCAACGCGATGCACGCCGTCAAGATCAGGTCTCGCGGGTGCGGATCGAAGGGAACGAAACTGAGCGAATAGACCTCTGCAGGCAAACGAACCAGCCTGAAGCGATTGCCCAACGAGCACGCGATCAATCCAGCCACGATCCCAATGGCGGTGCCGAGCGCGCCGATGAGCCCGCCCTGGATGAGAAAGATCGAAACGATCTCGCCCGTGCGCGCTCCCATCGTTCGCAACACAGCGATATCGCCGCGCCGCTCGACCACCGTGAGCGAGAGCGCCGCAAAGACGTTGAGCGCCGCAACGCCGACGAGCAGGGCGATGAGCGCCGTCACGAGGCGTTTTTCGAGCGCCAACGCGGTAAAGAAAGGGCGATTCGCCTCCTGCCAATCGGTCAGCGAGAAACCCGGTCCGAGCGCCCGTTCGAGTCGCGTTTTGACGCGCGCGACGGCGAACGGATCTTCGACTTCAACGCTGATGATCGAGGGCGGTGTGGGCCACACGCTCGGATCTTCAAGCGCCGCGTAGCTCCAGATCGAATCGTACTCGAAAAGCCCCGAACGGAAGACGCCGACGATCCGCGCTTCGATCACCTGCGGTTCGACCTCTGATGCCCCTCCGCGCGCGACGATGAGCGAGACCTCATCGCCGACGCGCGCGCCGATCCGCTCGGCCACGCCGGCACCGATGACGATCGGGACGCGATGACCGCCGCCGTTTTCGACCAAAGGTTGAAGCGATCCTTCGCCGATCGATGGTTTGAGCTCTGCGATCGCGCGCTCGGATTCGATGTCGAGCGCCCGCAAGATGGTGTACGAAGTCGCCGCTGGACCATCGATCAAAGCTCCAACGTAAGCCGTCGCATATGCACCTTTGACGCCCGCCATCCGTTCAAGTCGCGCGACGATCGCGCGCCAATCGGCCAAAGGCCGCCCGTCGATTCGCGTGAGCGTGATGTGCGCCGTGCCTTGCAAGATCTTCGCCTGAACCTCATCGCGAAAGCCGTTGGCCAACGCGAGCGCGATCGTCAACGCGCACACGCCCAGAGCGATCCCGCCCGCCGCGACGCGCCCCAATAAACGCGCCGTGCGCCGCCCGTATGGCGCGCGCAGGTAGCGCAAAGCGAGGAAGACCTCATACGGCATCACAGCGACTCCCACTCCCCGCCACAAACTGCGGCTCGATGCTGCGAAGTTTAATTGAACTTGGATGCGACGTTCGCCCTCGACACAGCCGCCAAACCACGGCTCGACGCCTCGGAGCTTAATCCCTGAAGCTGCGCATCAGCGAACTCCGCCCTCGCGTTCCGGCAGAAGGCGCCAAAGCTGCGGATCATCCTGCGCCGCCAGATCATCGCGCGGGCGGATCTCGTAGATCGTCGCCGTCACGCGCCGAAAGCGAAATCGATCCTGTAAGGCGACAAGAGCGCGCGTCTCCTCTTCTTGCCAACCGTAGCCTTTCCACAAGCGCGGATCCGTATCGACGAAAACGCGCTTGCCTGCGCGCAAGTATGAGTCGATCACCTCAGGAAGGTTCGGGCCCGGCCATCCGCTACCGGTACCGATCACCTCCCACCTTCCCAATCCCACGCCACGCCAGAAGGTGACGCTGACGGTCTGCCCGCCAGCCATCACCACCGCATCCGGCGGCAAAAGCTCGAGACGCGCGCGATACTCGCGCGGAAGCGCGTGCGCCGCCAAAGCCGGTTTCGCTTGAATGTAGACGATCGAGCCGACGAGCGCAGTCGGGGCGGCGGCGATCGCCGCCGCCCGCCAGAACGCGCGCCATTCATCGCCCGAACGCCCCCTCATCTTCCGCCAAAGATAGTCGCCCGTTATCGGCACCAGCGCAGGCAACCCCGTCAACAGGTAACGACCATTGAGCACTACGCTATAGTGAAGGATCAAGATGAGATTGGCCCACAGACCGACGCATGCCGCGATCAACAGCGGAGACCAACCTCGCCTTCGCCACTCATCCTTGAAAGTCCACGGGATGAGCGAAAGGACGACCGGCGCGGCGATGAAGAAATAGAAGAGGAGTTGACGCATGTTCGATAACGAGATCGGATGGCGCGCCGATTCGGCGCGCGCCGTCTCCCACCAACCGAACCACCAAGCGCGATAGTCGCCGATGTTCAACCCGAACCACAGGGCGAAGGGGCCGAAGGCAAAGAGGACGAAGAGCAGACAAGCGAGCGCCGTCACCCCAAGGTCCTTCATCCGCCACCTCCAACCGAAGGCGCATGGCATGAACACCAACCATGGGGCGTAGACGAGCGCCGCTTCGCGGACGTTCGCGCCGAGCCCGAGGAGCGCGGCGCCGATTAGGATCGAACTGGTGCGCGCGCGCTCCAATCCGCGCAGATGTATCGTCAAAGCGATGGCCAGAAGAAGGATCGCCGGGATCTCGGTCATCGCCTGCCCGCTGTAGATGATGTAGAACGGCGAAAGGGCGAGAAGGAGCGCGGCGAGCGTGGCCGCTTGAACCGATCGCGTCAACTCTCGCGCCAGCGCCCAACTCGCGATGATGGCCAACGGACTTTGCGCGACGACTGCGTATTTGAAGAGCAGATAGGCCCTCTCCGGAGGCAGATCGAAGAGACCGTGCGCGATGCGCCAGAGCCCGTGATTGAAGAAGACGAAGAGCATCCGCCCGAGGAGCATCGACGAAGGCCGCCCTTCGAGCGCGAAGACGGTGTAATCGAGCGCATCCCAATCGCCCGCGAACGGATCGACGAAGATCAGAGCCAAGAGCAGAGATAACGCCGCAACGGGCATCCACCAGGCAAGCCCGGTTAGACGACGGCGCGTCGAATCGCTCTTCTCACCTGTGGCGCGCTCGCGCCTACTTTCGTTCGTCATCTCGTGCGAGCGTGCGAACATCCTCCGCGCGTTTGACCATCGTCAAACGATTGCCGCGCTCATTGTATTCGACTTCATCCATGATGTTGGAGATCAGCAATACGCCGCGCCCGCTAGGTTTGAAAAGGTTGGCCGGATCGCGCGGATCTGGGATCTGTTGCCGATCGAAACCTTCGCCTTCGTCCTCGATCGTAAAACGCGCTTCGCGCGGCGTCAGTTCAGCGATGATGTGGACCATCTTTTGCGGATCGCTCTTATTGCCGTGAATGATCGCATTGGCGATCGCTTCGTCCAAAGCGACGAAGAGGTTCGAACGCTCTGGGCGGATGATCCCAAGCTTGACGGCGCGTTCCAGCAAATATTGAAGGACGCCGCCCATCAAACTCAGATCGCTCGGAAGTTCGAACTCGATCCGCTCGCGCACGTAAGGCGTGACTTTGCGATCCTCGAGGAAGCGGAGCTTGTAGGCGAGCGTCTTTTCGACTATCTGACGCAACTCCTCGCGATCATAAGGGCGGCGCAGGTAGTTGGTCGCCCCCAGTCTGAAGGCTTCGATGATGCTCGGCGGTTGCCCCTCTGAGGCGGAGACGACGACCGGCACGGGCAGGCCCTTCCGCTCCAACTCGCTGAGGATCTGCGCGCCGGCTTCCGCATCCTCAGTCAGATCGCTGATGATCAGGTCGAAATCTTCCAGATCATCACGCGCGAGCGCTTCCCGGCGATTTGACGTCGCGACGACATCATGCCCCAAATCTTCAAGCGCCCGTTCTAACGATTGACGGAGTTTGCCATCGCTTTCGACGATGAGAATACGCCTTCTTCCCATCAAACGCGTATGCCTCGAAGTTAAAGTTTCCGATCGGAGAGGGGGCGTCGCCTTTACGCTATACGCGCAAGGGGGCTTTTCGGTTCGCATCATAACATCTAAAGCTCGCAAAAAGCCAACCTCAGCTCTCGCGTTGGAGGCGGTACCGCTTCCCTCTTTCTCCTCGACCGTCTATTTCTGCTAGACTGCCGATGTCTTCCGATGTCTACGGTGACCGAAAGGGAAGTGTCGGAACGCACCTTGCGCGTTTACCGATTCGCCGATCTGCGACGGTATTCGCGCGGCGAAAGGTTGTTGATCTACGCCGCCGATCTGTTCTTCTACTGGCTGATCCGCGCCATCGGCGCGACCGTGCGCTATCGGGTCGAAGGGTGGGAGAATTGGGAGGCGGCTTCGCGCGACGGCGGCGCGCCGATCTACGCCTTCTGGCACAATCGGATCTTTCTGGCAACCCACTTCTGGCAACAGCGCGGCATCGTCGTCATGACATCGCAGAGCCGCGACGGCGAATACATCGCCCGTTTCATTCAGCGCTTCGGTTACGGCGCCGCCCGCGGGTCGAGCACGCGCGGCGGAGTCGGCGCGCTCGTCGAGATGGTTCGGCTTACGCGCCAAGGTATCCCGACGGCCTTCACCATCGACGGCCCGCGCGGGCCGCGCTATGTGGCCAAGATGGGCGCCGTCATGCTGGCCAAGAAGACCGGCCAACCGATCCTGCCTTTTACCATCGAGGCCGCGCATCACATCGAACTTTCGAGTTGGGATCGGTTTCAGATCCCATTGCCATGGACGCGCGCGACGGTGCGGATCGCGCCGCCCATTTACGTCCCCGCTGATGCAGATGATGCGCTGCTTGAGGCTAAACGAGCCGAATTACAACGCGCGCTCGACCGTCTTACGCGCGACAACGCGAGATCGTTGAAATGCGAACCGAAGGGAGGAGGAAGATGATCAATCTCGAGCGGATGAGACAGACTTTCCTCGATCTGGTCCAGATCGACAGCCATTCGCGCCATGAACGGCGCGTCGCCGAATATCTCAAACGGCGCTGCGAAGCGCTGGGCGCGGAAGTCGAGATAGACGATGCGGGCGAGAAGGTCGGCGGCGACACGGGCAATCTGATCGCGCGCTTTCGCGGCACAGTCCCCGATGCGCCGCCGTTCCTCTTCAGCTCGCACATGGACACGGTCACCCCCGGCGAGGGCATCCGTCCCATCGTCGAAGGCGACATCATTCGCTCAGACGGGCGCACCATCCTCGGCAGCGATGACAAATCGGGCATCGCCATCATCCTCGAAACGATCCAAACGCTGCGCGAACGAGCGATCCCGCACCCGGACCTCGAAGTTGTCTTCTCTATCTGCGAAGAGATCGGGCTACTCGGAGCCAAACATCTCGACGAAAAGAGGCTCCGCGCGCGCCTCGGCATCGTCTTCGACGCCGAAGACCCGAACGAGATCTTCACGCGCGGTCCATCGGGCAACCACATAGAGTTCCGCATCCACGGTCTCGAGGCCCATGCCGGGATCGCGCCCGAACAGGGCATCTCGGCCATCAAAATCGCCGCCGAAGCGATCGCCGCCATGCGTCTCGGCAGGATCGATGAAGAGACGACCGCCAACATCGGCCAGATCGAAGGCGGACGCGCGACCAATATCATCCCGAATCTCGTCACGCTCAAGGGCGAGGCGCGCTCGCTCGACGAACGAAAGCTTGATGAGCAAACGCGCCACATGGTCGAATGCGTGCATCGCGCGGCAGAGCGTTACGAAGTCACGCTCGATGGTAAGACGATCCGCGCGCGCGTCGAAGAAACGATCGAGAGGAATTATCCGGCGCTTAACGTTCCGGATGACGCACGACTGGTCCAGTTGATCAAACGCGCGGCGGAACGGCTCGGGCGCCAAGTCAAAACGGTCGCTTCGGGCGGCGGCTCGGACGCCAATTTCCTTAACGGCAAAGGCATCGAGTGCGTCGTCGTCGGAACGGGGATGCGCGCCATTCACACCGTCAACGAGTGGATCGACCTCAAAGATATGCGCGCGGCGGCTGAACTCGCCATCGAGGTCATCCGCTTGCACGTCGAGCGCAGTTGATGAGCCTCGATCCTTTCCGGATCCGCGATGACTAGAAGCCATCTCAACAATGGCAGAAGCTGAGGAGAACTGGGTCGGAAAAGGTTTTTATGAGATGTCTTCTAATCTCCGCTTCGCCGGCGCCATCTCAGCGAAAGATGAGCGGAAGCGGGGCTCTGGACCAGCAAAAGCGAGAAGCCTTTAGCGAAAGGCAAGCGAGATGAAGCTCGAAGGTAAAACGGCCATCGTCACCGGCGGCGCCATTCGCGTCGGGCGCGCTATCAGTCTAGCGCTCGTCGGCGGCGGCGCACAGGTCGCCATCGCTTATCATAGATCGGAAGCTGCCGCTCAGACGCTCATGGCAAAGATCGAACGCGAGTTCGACGGTCGCGCCCGCGCCATTCGCTGCGATGTCTCTAAAGCGGACGAAGTGCGCGCGCTCTTCGATGAAGCCGAACGGTCGCTTGGCCCAATCGACATTCTCATCAACAACGCCGCGATCATCGAACGCCGTCCCGTCGAAGATCTGACCGAAGATGACCTTCTGCGCGCTTTCGATGTCAACTTGAAAGGCTCCTACCTTTGTGCGCTCGAAGCCGGGCGCAGGCTGAGGGCGCGCGGCGCCGCGGGCAAGATCATCCAGATCGCCGATGTCGCCGCGCTCGTCGCGTGGCCAGCCTACACGCCCTATTGCATCTCGAAAGCCGGCACGCTCATGCTCGTTAAATGCTTAGCCAAGGCCTTCGCGCCCGATATACAAGTCAACGCCATCGCGCCGGGGATCGTCCTTCCCGAAGAGGGCGCGACAAACGAGACGATGCAGACCGCTTTAGCGCGCAACCTCATCAAACGCCCCGGTTCACCCGAAGATGTCGCGCGCGCCGTCCTCTTTCTGATCGAATCCGATTACATCACCGGTACGACGATCATCGTCGACGGCGGCAGACATCTCGCCTGAAGGGTTGAAAACTTGCGTTGACGCCGATCGGAACCGGTCACCAAATTTTCGCTACGTTAAACTCGCGGCCTCGCAGGCGAGCGCAGTTAAGATCGCGCCCCGCACAAAGAGTGCGGCTACGGCGCAGCTTCGATCACAGGCCCGAAAGAACCTTTGATCTTTTCAGACTCAGCGGTCCGCAAGCCGTTCTCGCTTGCGGACCCTTTTCTTTTCCAGATAAACTCACGGGTTGTTCGGTTGACTCGCGGCGCCGAAAGTCCGAAAGAGAGTTCGACCGAAATCGGGCTCCGAGCTCGCACAAGAACTTCAAAACGTGAATCGCGATCGCGGCGAAACGGGAAAGCGCCTGTCGCTCCTTCAAGCATAGCGGCATAGACGACAACATCGAAGGAGATATCGGGAACGGTTCGAGGCTGATCGTCAGCTTATTCAAACGATGAGCGATACGGACGATAACACCGAGAAGGTTTCAAGCGGCGCAAGCGAAGCAGCGTTCGGCGACTCTGCCGAAGAAGGACGCAACGCTAACGAAGGATCTTCGGGCGAGCCGTACCGCAGCGGCTTCGTCGCGCTCATCGGGCGGCCCAATGCCGGGAAGTCCACGCTCTTAAACTACCTGGTCGGCGAAAAGATCGCCGCCGTCTCCGACAAGCCGCAAACGACGCGCTATCAGATCCGCGGCATCATCACGCGCCCCGAAGGACAGATCGTGCTCGTCGATACGCCGGGCATTCATCGTCCAGGCTATCTTCTCAACCGCCGCATGATGGCCGCCGTGATGGATGCGCTCGAAGGCGTCGATTTGGTGTTGCTGATTCGCGACGCGGCGACGGCGACAGGCAACGGCGACCGCTTCGCCCTTCAACTCGTCAAGGACGCAGGCAAACCGGCCATCCTGCTGCTCAACAAGATCGACAAGCTCAAAAACAAATCGCAACTTCTGCCGCTCATCGAGTGGTACAATAACCAACTGTCATGGCGCGCCATCGTGCCCATTTCAGCCCTGACCGGCGAGATGGTCGATGTGCTCATCGCTGAGATCATCAGGAACCTGCCGGAAGGGCCGCCCATCTTCGACGCCGATGAATTGACCGATCAACCGCTGCGCATGATCGTCGCCGAGATGGTGCGCGAAAAGATACTTGAATTGACTGGCGAAGAGCTGCCGTATGTGACTGCCGTCGTCACCGAAAAGTTCGAAGAGGGCGACCGCCTCGCGCGAATTCACTGCGCGATCTTCGTCGAACGGCCATCGCAGAAGGCGATCATCATCGGCAAAGGCGGCAGGCGCTTGAAAGAGATCGGCACGCGCGCGCGCCTCGATATCGAAAGATTGCTCGGCAAAAAGGTCTATCTCGAACTCTTCGTCAAAGTCGAGGAGGATTGGCGCGATAAGGAACACTTGCTCGATGAATTGGGCGTGCGCGAGCGCTTCTCGCCTTGAGCGAAAATGAGCATGGGAGATTGACGATCCATGAGACCGGAAGAGGAAACGCGCACGTGGCATGCCGTCACGATCACTTGCGATCAAACGGCGACCGAAGCCGTCGAATACGGCCTCTGCGAAGCGGGCGCACTCGGCACGGAGACGAGGAATCGATCCGATGGACTGGCGCGCACGATCGGTTACTTCGCCGCCCCGCCGGCGCTCGACGCGCTGCGAATCATCCTGCATGACGCTCTGCGCATCTACGGCCTCGATCCTTCGCATATCGATCAAGTGGGGACTGAAGAGATCGGCGCGCGCGATTGGATCGCCGAATGGAAGCGCCATTGGCAACCGGTCCACGTTGGACGGTTCCTGATCGCGCCGCCATGGTACGAAATCAACGCAGCGCCGGATCAGATCGTCATTCGCATCGAACCGGGCATGGCCTTCGGCACGGGCACGCATGAGACGACGCGCCTTTGTCTGCACGCGATCGAACGCCACTTCCGCGGCGGAGACTTCCTCGACGTCGGCACGGGCACCGGAATACTGGCCATCGCCGCAGCCAAGCTGCACCCAGAATCGCGCATCATGGCCTGCGATATAGATCCGCAGGCGATCGAGATCGCGCGCGAAAACGCGCAGCGTAACGGAGTCGCCGAGAGGATAGATTTCTACGTCGGGACGCCCGACGAGCAGACGCCATCGGTCGCCTGTCTTGTCGCCAATCTCACGGCAGATATCATCGAACCGATGCTGCCCAAACTGCTCGACATCGCGTGCGAACATCTGATCCTTTCAGGCATCCTCGTCGCCCAAGCAGATCAACTCCTCGCCCGTTTGATCGAACTCGGCGCAACGCAACGCGAGGTCGCGATTGAAGGGGAATGGGTTGCCATCATCGTCTGAATGCGCTCGGTCCCCACGATGGTGGGGACCGTCCGACTTAACGATCTATGCCGATGCATCGCTTCTACGCTCGCCCGGAAAACTTCTCCGCCGATGAGAGGCTCATCACGCTGGCCCACGAAGAAGCGCACCATTTGTGCGCCGTCCTGCGACTCAGAGAGGGAGCTGAAGTTTTCGTCTTCGACGGCTGCGGGCGCGAGTTTCGCTGCATCGTCTCTGCGATCGAGAAACGGAGCGGCATCGCGCTCCTCAAAATCGAAGAAGAGGTTCTCCCGACCCGTCCCGAATCGCCGCTGCGGCTCGCGCTCGCGCTCGCGCTTCTCAAGGGCGAAAAGTTCGATCTGGTGGTCCAGAAAGCGACTGAACTCGGAGTGACGCGCATCACGCCGCTGCTCACCAGATTCTCTGATATCAAGATGGCCGATCCGCGCGACGCGGCGCGGCGTGTGGCCCGGTGGCGGAGATTGGCGATCGAAGCGGCCAAACAGTCTGGGCGGGCGCGCGTGCCGGAAGTCGCCGATCCGACCGGTTTCGCGGAATTCATCGAAAACGAGCGGCGAGCCGCCGACGAAGGAGAGCTCGCGAGGCGGCTGCCGATCATCTTCGCGGAAAGGGCAGGACGCGATCTGCGCGAGATCCGATCGCGCCACGATCCGAAGCCTCAAATCATCACCGCCGTCGTCGGGCCGGAAGGCGGCTGGTCCGAGGAAGAGATCAGACAGGCTTCGCAAAAAGGTTGGGAGATCGTCACGCTTGGCGGAAGGACGCTGCGCGCGGAGACGGCGGCCATCGTCGCCGTCGCGCTCCTTCAACATCTTTACGGCGATCTGTGACCGCCGAACGATGCCTCTAGAGCTTTGACTTGTGCTCAGACGAAAGCGCACAATACGAAGCGACGCCCGGGAACGGGCGATAGAGGGAGCGGTTAAAATGGCTTTGACGAAAGAGGAAGCGATCAAGCGGGCACGCGCAGATTTGGCGAAGCGTCTCGGCATCAACGAAAGCGAGATCACGGAGAGCAGAGTCGAGCAGACCGAGTTTCCCGATCTGGCGCTCGGCGCGCCGGAAGAGGATGAACTGAGCGGCCAGATGATCACCACCGGTTGGCGCATCGAGCTTTCGGCTCACGGCCATAAGTATGAATACCGCGCCGATCGAAACCAACTGAGGCTCTACAACTTCAAAGGCGCGAACTACCGGATCTGAAAGCGGAGGTAAGAGGCGATGAACCGCAAAACGTTCCCGATCCATCTATCGCTGGCCATCGCGCTCGTGTTGCTAGCGGCGATCGCCGGACAATTGCGGCGCGAGTGGCACAAGGCCGCCGACGCCACCGTGCGCGTCAGCGAGTTGAGATCGCCGCGCAGACCGGCTGAGGTGCTGGTCCGCTTCCGTCCCAACGTCGCGCCGCAGGAGATCGAAAACATCGCGCGCGCGCTTCATGACCAGATCGAAGATCGCATCGAAGCGGTGCCGGGGTTGACCGTCATCGCCGATGAAGATGGACTGGACGTTGATCAGGTCGTCAACCAGTATCGCGCGCGCGCCGAGGTCGAATATGCCGAGCCCAACTATGTGATCAGCCTCGATCCGGAGTTTGACCAACCGCGCCCTTCAAATCCCGATTACGCGCTCCCCAACAGCGACGATCCGGATGAACCGGACGATCCGATGTTCGGCGAGCAATGGGCGCTGCGCAATAGCGGCCAGCGCGACGGAAAGGTCGGAGCCGATATCGCCGCCATGCGCGCGTGGACCAAGACGATCGGCAGTCATGAGGTGGTCGTCGCCGTCCTCGATAGCGGCGTCGATTATCTACATCCCGATCTGATCAATAACATCTGGACGCGCCCGGAATCGATCGCCGCTTATCACGATCCGGAACTCGGCGTGATCGACGATCGGCACGGTTACAATGCCGTTGATAACAATGGCGACCCGATGGATGAGAACGGACACGGCACTCACGTCGCAGGCATAATCGGCGCCGAGGGAGATAACGGGATAGGGATCGCCGGCATCAACTGGAATGTGCGCATCATGCCGCTAAAGTTCATGTCAGCGGGCGGATTCGGCACGACCAAAGCGGCTATCGAATGCATCAACTATGTCATCGATCGCAAACGCGCCGGTGTCCCCGTCCGCATCATCAACGCCAGTTGGGGTTCGACGCGCCGCTCGCGCGCGCTCGAAGACGCGATCCGTCGCGCAAACGATGAAGGCATTCTCTTCGTCGCGGCGAGCGGCAACGCCGGAAGCAACACAGATCTATCGCCCCACTATCCGGCAAGCTACCAACTGCCCAACGTGATCAGCGTCGCCGCCCTCAACCGCCACGATCAACTGGCCTCCTTCTCGAACTACGGGCCACGAAGCGTTCACATCGCGGCTCCCGGAGCCGAGATCCTGAGCACATGGTTGAATGGTTCTTACGAAGAGCACTCGGGGACTTCGATGGCAGCACCTGTCATCTCAGGCGTCGCCGCTTTAGTCCTTTCGTTGGAACCGGATCTTTCGGTGAGGGATCTGCGCGCGCGCTTGCTCGCCTCCGTCGATCAGCTCGAGTCGCTCAAAGGCAAGATCGTCACCGGCGGAAGGATCAACGCCGCGCGCGCGGTTGGAGCGTCTGATTGAGTCAGCTCGCGCCGCTAGGCAAGCCGCAGTCGAGTAACTGATTCAGCTACCAATTGACCACGAGCTCTTCCGAGGATTGCCAAACCGGGACATCCTCGCGAATGGCGACCCGTCGCAGATGCTGCGGATTGGTGAGCAGTCGGCCAGCCCCCAAAGCGACCGCGGCCAACGGATCATCCGGCACGGCGACGTGCAGCTTCAATTCGCTTTGCAAACGCTCGGCTAAACCGTCAAGCAACGCCCCTCCGCCCGTCAAGATTATCCCGGAATGGTAGATGTCAGCCGTCGTATCGGGCTGCGCTTCCTCGATCGCCCTTCTTACTCCGGCGATGATCTCAGCGAGCACGGGCTCGATCGCCTCGCGCACCTCATCGGAACTGAGGCGGATGACGCGCGCTAATCCATCAGTTATCCGCTTGCCGACGACCTCCATGCAATTGGCGCCGCTTTGACAACTCCCCCGCTTCAATGCCCCGAGCTCTCTTTTGACGTGCTCCGCCGTGCGCTCCCCGATCAGAACCTCATACTTGCTGCGCACGTAATCGCGTATCGCTTCGTCCATGGCATTGCCGGCGACCGGCAAACTGCTCGATGTGACGACCGCGCCAGAAGCGATGATGGCGACGTTGGTCGTGCCACCGCCGATGTCGACGACAAGATGCGCGCGCTCATCATCGAACGAAAGGCCCGCCCCGAGAGCTGCGGCCAATCCCTCATCAACCAAATCGACGCTTACAGCCTTGGCATCGCGCGCCGCGCCACGGACCGAACGCCTTTCGAGCGGCGTGCTCGATCCGGGCACGCCGATGACCATGTGACTTCGCTTGTGCGTGCCATCCAAAGCGCGACGGATGAAAGCGGTGAGCATCTTCTCGGCTGCATCGAAGTTGCTGATCGTCCCGCTGCGCATCGGGCGATGAACCTCCGCATCGTGCGGCTCGCGCCCCAGCATCTTGAAAGCCTCCGCGCCGACGGCGAGCGTCTCTCCGGTGTATTTGTCGATCGCGATCGCCGAAGGCTCATTCAACACGATGCCGCGCCCGGGCGCATAGATGAGCGTGTTGACGGTCCCAAGATCGATCGCCAACTTGCTGTTGAAAAGCTTGGTGATAAACCTCATAAGAGCCCCTCTCAACCCCAAACGAGTCCCTGTCACGAAAAGTTCCAAGCAATCTTCGTGCCATGAACTCCGAAAACCGCGCCGCCTCATCCGCGGCGCGCCCATAAGGTGGCGAGGCCCATCGATTTACGCAAACGATCGCCGAGCTCGAGCGGGGCGCTCGTCCCCTTTCGAATGCTCAAAAGGCGGACAGAGTCTCCCGTCTCGCCGTTCACAATCGTCTCACCGAAACCCGAAAACGTTTCCTTTTGACAACAGCGAGAGAGGCGGATTACAGAGAAAGGTCCGCAGGGAGATCTCGCTCCTCGAGCACCTCGTAAAGCGCAGAGGCCTCATGTCGCGAGACCTGTTTGGTGCGGGGCAAGGCTACCACCCGAACGATCAGCAAGCGACCTGCGCGCGGCAATTCGATCCGATCTCCGATGCGCACTTGGCGTGCGGCGCGTGCTGGCAGGCCGTTGACCATTACCGCACCGCGACCGCATAGTTCTTGCGCGACGGTGCGCCGCGGGATCAAACGGCTTGCGCGCAAAAAGTGGTCGAGCCTGATGGTCCAGTCAGCCTCTTCTCTGAACGACCGGCGCATATGAAGAGATGCTTCTCTCCGCCGCCTCGAGGATGAGCCGCGCTACTTAGCAGCCTTCGCGCCTTTCTGGGCCGTTTTATCATCGAGTTTAAGCAGCGGCAGAACCGCCTCACGGTACTCATCGGCGATGGCGATGTAGGCCTCCTTTCGCAGCGAACTCAGGTAATCTTCGCGCTCTTTCGCCGCCCGCTCCATCGTCATCGCCTCGCGCACCTTATCTTCATCGAAAGTCGCTTCTCCGGGCGGCGTGCGCTCATCGACGCGCAAGATCAAGAATCCATCTTCGGTCTTTATCGGATCGGTCACTCCACCGGCCTTCAGATTTTTGATCGCCTGGGCGACTTCGGGGCGGGTGATATCCGAAGCGATGAAGGTTCCGAGTTTACCTTTCTTTTCGCGCGAAGAGAGCCTCTCGGAATAGGTCTGCGCCAACTGCCCGAAATCGGCTCCGGCGCGCGCTTTTTGCACTATCTCCTTGGCTTTAGCAAGGACTTCCTGCTCGGATTTACCGGCGGTGCTGAGGAAGATCTCCGAGAGCGTGATGGTTTCCGGTTTGCGGAACTTATCACGGTGCGTGTCGAAATACTTCTTCACCTCATCGTCGCTCAAACTGAAGTAGATGCGCGCGTCCACTTCGCGATTCAAAACGGCGCTCTTCATGATCTCCTTGCGCAACGTGCGACGGACTTCGGCGGGATCTTGTCCGTTTGCGCGCAAAGCCTCATCGAGCTGCTCGATCGTTTTGATGCCGTTTTCGCGCGCCACCTCGAGCATCCGCCGATTGACTTCAGCTTCGACCTGCTCTTCGAGCTGTGGGATCTCTTTACCCTTTTGCAGCAAGAGTTGCTCGTTGATCAGACTCGCGATCAGCTCCGGTTGTCGTTTCCGCACCTCTTCGGTCGCCTGCTGTTCGGTCATGCCGCGCTGCTGTTTGAGCGCCTCTACGGCCTCGCGCATCTCGCGCTTTAGCATCGAGAGCGTGATGATGTCGTTGTTGACTTGAGCGACGACTTGATCGACGACGATCGGTTCACCTTCCTCTTGCGCTTGCGCCGTCGCAATGTTCAAAGAGATGAACGCTAGGATGATCGCTCCCGAGAACCAGAACTTGAGCTTCAGCATATCCCCACCTTCCCTGTGACGATTTCGTTCGAAATATTTTGGCGCGCCGCGCAAACGGCGCGCAAGCCGTTACTGCTGAGCGCGAATCTCGGCGAGAAGCCGCTGCGCCGTTCGGATGATCTGTTCCGCTTCGCCTTCATCCAAGTTGATGCGCAGAACGCCGCTCGGCGAGAAGCTCGCGCCCGGCCTTTCGCGCACCAACGCGATCAACCTCTCCGGCGCGACGCGCGCCCGTTCGCTCAGCTTGATCGCCAACCCATCAATCGTGCGATCGATCGAGAGCACACCCATCTCTTCGGCCATGCGGCGCAATCGCGCATAGGCGAAGAGGTTCTCGACCTGTTCGGGCAAACGTCCGTAGCGATCCTCCATCTCGGCATGTATGCGCGCTAACTGCTCATCATCGCGCGCCGATGCGATCCGTTTATAAGCGCGCAAACGCTGGCCCATATCGCCGATGTAGTCTTCGGGGATCGACAGATCGATCCCAAGATTGAGCGCGACGCTCGCCTCGTCCTCGATCGCCTCGCCGCGCAGCTCAGCCACCGTGCGTTCGAGCATCTGCATGTAGAGATCGAATCCGAGCGCGTCCATGTGGCCCGATTGTTCGGCGCCGAGCAGATTACCCGCGCCGCGAAGTTCGAGATCGAGCGCGGCGATGCGGAAGCCCGCCCCGAGATCCGAAAACTCCTTGATCGCCGCCAGCCGACGCCGCGCGACGGGCGTCAACTCCGCTTCGGACGGGATCAGCAGATAGGCGTAAGCGCGCCGGTTCGACCGTCCAACGCGCCCGCGCAATTGATAAAGCTGCGCCAGCCCGTATTGATCGGCGCGATTGATGATGATCGTATTGGCGCGCGGGATGTCTATGCCGTTTTCGATGATCGTCGTCGCCACCAGGACATCGTACTTATAGGCGACGAAATCGAGCATCACGCGCTCCATCTGCTGTTCGTTCATCTGCCCATGGGCGATGGCGATGCGCGCCTGCGGCACGAGCCTTTGAACGAGCGCGGCGATCGCGTCGATGGTTTCGACGCGATTGTGGATGAAGAAGACCTGACCGCTGCGTTGCAGCTCGAGTTCGATGGCCGATTTGATGACCGATTCGGAAAACTGTACGACCTGCGTTTGAATCGCCAGTCGGTCGCGCGGCGGCGTCTCGATGATCGACATGTCGCGCAAACCGACGAGCGACATATTGAGCGTGCGCGGGATCGGCGTCGCCGTCAACGTCAACACATCGACGCGCTTCCTCAGTTGCTTCAAACGCTCCTTGTGCGCGACGCCGAAACGCTGCTCCTCATCGATGACGACCAATCCCAGATCGCGGAATTTCACGTCTTTGGAAAGGATCCGGTGTGTGCCGATGAGGATATCGATCTCACCCGCTTCGACCCTTTTGATCACCTCTCGCTGCTCTTTGGGCGAACGCAAGCGCGAGAGCAATTCGATCTTGACCGGGAACGGGGCGAAGCGCGCGCGGAAGGTCTCGAAATGTTGATAGGCGAGCACGGTCGTCGGGGCCAACACGGCGACCTGCTTCCCATCCATCACGGCTTTGAAGGCGGCGCGCATGGCGACTTCGGTCTTGCCGTAACCGACATCGCCGCATAACAACCGGTCCATCGGGACGGGCTGCTCCATATCGCGCTTGACTTCGACGATGGCCGCCTCTTGATCGGGCGTCAATTCGTACTCGAATCCTTCTTCGAATTCGCGTTGCCAAGGCGTATCCGAAGAGAAAGCATGGCCGCGCACAAGTCTGCGCTCAGCATACAAGCGCAACAGTTGATCGGCCATGTCACGGATGGCACGGCGCGCACGAGCTTTGGTCTTCTGCCAACCGAGGCTGCCGAGCCGGTCCAGTTGCGGCTCGCGCCCCTCAGCGCTCGCATAACGCTGGACCAGATCGAGTCGCTCGACCGGAACATAGAGCTTAGCGTCGTCGGCATAGATGAGCAGCATGAACTCGCTCCGGCGGCCCTGGATCTCGAGCGTCTGCAATCCGCCGAAACGGGCGATGCCGTGATCTATGTGGACGACGTAATCGCCGACCTTCAGATCTCTGAAGTCCGAGATGAAGGCCGCGGCCTTCGCTTTCGTCTTGGAGCGCGTCGCCTGGCGTTCGAGCGCGCCGTCGCCCGCTTCGTCGAAGAGATCGCGCTCGACGTGCACGACGAGATCGCTCGCTGGGAGCTCAAAACCGGATGAAAGTTTGCCCGTCGTGACGCTGGCCGCTTCGTCGGCGGTCAAAAGCCCTTCGGGCTGAACCATGCGCACGCCGATGCCATATTCGGCCAACATCTTGGCGACGCGCTCGGCGACGCCACGGCTCGGCATGACGAACCACGTTCGTCCCGGTGCGCGTTTCAGATCATCGGCGAGCATCTGGATGCGCCCGTGGTATGCTTTCGCGGCGCGCGCGGGCCACTCGATCTCGACGGCGCGTGCCGCTGCCGGAAACAGGAAGAGCGGCACTCGTTCGCTTTTGGCCGCCTCGCTCGCTGGCCCAGTCGCATGTTGCCCTTCCATCGCCGCACCGATGAATCTCTCATCGACTTGCGCGGCGGCGCGTCCCAACGCGCGGAATTCCACGCGCGGCAGCGCATCGACGCGCGCGCGCAACTCCTCAGCGGTCAGATAAAGCTCTTCCGGCGACAGCCCCAACTCATCCGCCTGATCCGTCTCAGCGTAGCGCGCGTGTAGCGTCGCGCTTAAATCCGTAAGGTGTCGCTCGATCGCCGCTGGTTCATCGACGACCAGGACGTGATCCTTGAGGTAGTCGAAGATCGTCGCGTCGGTCCTCTTGACGAGCGGCATCAACCATTCCCAACCGGGAAAACTTTCGCCCTCTTCGGCGAAGACCGTTCGGTCGCGCAGCGCGCGCGCGAACCGCGCTTCATGCCAACGCTCTTTCGCCGCTTCAGCCCACAGGCGAAAGTCATCCGCCGTGACGGCACACTCGCGCATCGGCGCGAGCGAGACATGCGACAGATGCCGGGTCGAAAGCTGCGTTTCAGGATCAAACTGGCGGATCGAATCTATCGCGTCGCCGAAGAATTCGATCCGCACAGGCGCATCGCTTCCCGGCGGCCAGACATCCAAGATCCCACCGCGAACGGAGAATTCGCCGACGGCGCCGACCGGGTCCTCGCGCACGTAACCGGCGGCGACGAGTCGCTGGACCAGAAGCTCAAGCGCGTGCTCCTCGGCGACGCGCAAACTGGCTCCCGAGGTGATGATCTCTGCAGGCGCGATCGTGCGGCGCGCCAGCGCACGCGCAGTCAGCAGAACGATCTGCGCCTCATCGCGCGCAAGACTCCACAGGGCCAGCGCTCGCTGCTCGAGCGTCTCGACGTGCGGCGAAGCGCCAGCGTAAGGGTCCCCCTCCGAAGCCGGTAAGGTTACGACCGGCGAACGACTTCCCCTCTCGGCTTCGGGCTGAGCCCCCATGCCCCGTAAGACTTCGGACCAGAAATGAAGATCGCGTTCCCAAGGTTCAAGATCTCGGTTCGCCTCGACCACTACGGCGAGCCTTCTTCCCGTAACATGCCCGAGCGCGGCGACGACCAGCGCGCGCGCCGGGGGCGCGATCAGGCCGCCGATTGAGACGATCCGCTCGCCATCTTCGATCGCCGCGATCAACCGTTTCAACTCAGGCGAACGCAATGCGCCCTCTATCTGAGCCCGCGAGATCAACTCGACATGCGTCGCTTCACCCATGACCTTCAGCTAAAGTATTTTGATGCGCGACGAGTCCGCGCGCGGTGCACGAGGCGGTAGACTGCGTCGAACTTCGGTTTCGCCCCCTCTTTTGAAGCGAGCGTTCATCCCGGAAGCCTCCGTATCCGCTCGATGAGCGCGGTCGTCGAATACCCTTCGACGAACGGGAGCGCGAGAACGCGCCCGCCCGCAGCCTCTACTTCTTCGCGCCCGTGAATCTCATCGAGCGCGTAATCGCCTCCCTTGACCAGCACGTCGGGCAGCAGTTCGGCGATCAACGCGCGCGGACTCAGATCATCGAAGATGGTGACGTAATCGACCGCGCTCAGCGCGGCGAGCATCTCGGCGCGCTCGCGCTCGTTCATCAACGGACGATGCGGCCCCTTGAGCGCGCGCACGGCGCGATCGCTGTTGATCGCCACAAGCAGCGCATCGCCGAGCGCGCGCGCCTGTTGCAGATAACGCACGTGCCCGAGATGCAGAAGGTCGAAGCAACCGTTCGTAAAGACTAGACGCTTCCCTTCGGCGCGCAACTGCTCGCGCAATCGCCGCGCCTCTTCGAGCGGTATGATCTTGCCATCCATCGCGCCCAAAGAATCTATCATGCTCCGCTCCCGCACGGCTAATCCGCACGACCTCTTTGCGCTTCTCGCGTCGGCCTCCTATAATCTTTGCGATTAGAGAGGGCGCGCTTTGAGATTCGGAAAGATCTTTGATTCCGTGAACATGCCTTTCATCGAAGAGAACGATCAGACGCGCGCGCGGCGCGAACATTTAGAACGGATCGCCGCGCTCATCGGCAACCCCTATCCGAACAAGTTCGAACGGAGCCGCGTCGTCCGTCCAGACGAAGAGGACTCGATCTCCGCGATCGTCGAACGTTTCGCTCCGCTCGTCCCGCGCGCGCCGGGCGGAGCGCGACCCGCGCCCGAAGAGATAGAGCGGGCCAATGCGGAACTGAACCGTTACGAAGTGCGCGTCGCCGGGCGCATCGCCACTCCGCCGCGCGTGATGGGCAAGGCGGCGTTCGTCCACCTTTCGGACGGCGTCGCGCGCTTGCAGATCTACGTGCGCAAAGGCGAGACCAAAGCGATCACGAGCGACGGACGCGAGATAGATGGGTGGGAACTTTTCGAACTGCTCGACCACGGCGACTTCATCGGCGTCGCCGGCTTCCTCTTCGTCACGAAGACGGGCGAACTTTCGATTCACGTCAAGCAACTTTACTTCCTCGCCAAAGCCCTGTTGCCGATGCCCGATAAGATGCACGGCATCGCCGATCCGGAGGTGCGGCAGCGCCAACGTTACCTCGATCTGATCGCGAGCAGCTTGAAGATCGAGCGCGATGCGGAACTATCTACGCGCGAAGTCTTCGAGCGGCGCGCGCAGATCATCCGCGAGATCCGTCGCTTCCTCGACGAGCGCGGCTTCATCGAAGTCGAAACGCCGATGCTCTCGCCGCTGGCGACCGGAGCGGCGGCGCGCCCCTTCAAAACATGGCACAACGCCTTAGGCATTCCGCTCTACGCGCGTATCGCGCCGGAGCTTTACTTGAAGCGACTCATCGTCGGCGGCTTTGAGCGCGTCTACGAACTGAATCGCAATTTCCGCAATGAAGGGCTATCGGTACGCCATAATCCCGAATTCACGATGCTCGAGTTCTACTGCGCCTACTGGGACGCGCGACAGATGATGGATTTCTGCGAAGAACTGCTGCGCGCGGTAGTCGGGCGCGTTTGCGGGAGCATGCGCGTGCGTTATGGGACACATGAGATAGATTTCGCCCCGAAATTCCCGCATCTTTCCATGAAAGAGGCGATCGTCCGCTACTGGACCACCGAGATGAACGATCCGGTCGGCGAACCCTTTTCCGCGTCGTGGCTCGAGGATGATGAGAAGCTCAGCCTGCTCGTCCGCTTCTGCCGCGCGCTCGAACGGTTGAAGGCGGAGACCGATCAAGGTCGCGCTGAAACGATCGCCGCAGCATGGCGCGAAGCGAAGCGCGAAACGCTCCCGCTCGAAGATGAGACGGCCCGCGCGCACGCGCTCGAAGAGGTCTTCGCCACCGTAGCCGAAGAGAGACTGATTCAGCCGACGTTCATCACCGATTTTCCCAAGGCGATCTCGCCGCTCGCCAAGCGCTCTATCGCCGATCCGACGGTCGCCGAACGCTTCGAGCTGTTCATCGCCGGAATGGAAGTGGCCAACGGATTCTCCGAGTTGAACGATCCGATGGAGCAATATGAGCGCTTCTTGGAACAAGCGGCGGCCCGCGAACGCGGCGATGAAGAGGCGATGGTGATGGATGAAGACTTCCTGCGCGCGCTCTCATACGGGATGCCGCCGACGGCTGGCATCGGCATCGGCATCGATCGGCTGACGATGCTCCTGACGGATCGCCACTCGATCCGCGATGTGATCCTGTTCCCGCATCTGCGCCCCAAGAAGAAGCCGGGCGAAGAGAGGACGGATGAGGCGAACGGCACATGAAGGATAACGCACGGGGAGGGCGAAATGGCCTCAAAGATGCTCGCCATCACGATCGCGCAGCACGGCGACGTTGACGCGCTCGAACTGCGCGAAGTCGAACGGCCCGAAGCGTGCGCCGATTGGGTGCGCGTGCGCGTGCGCGCCGCAGCTTTGAACCGCGCCGATCTGCTGCAACGTCGCGGCCTCTATCCAGCCCCGCCGGGCGCGCCGAACGACATTCCGGGGCTCGAATTCGCCGGCGAGGTGGACCAGATCGGCGGCGCCGTTCAACGCTGGCGTGTGGGTCAGCGCGTCTTCGGCATCGCGGGCGGCGGCGCGCAGGCCGAATATCTCGTCGTGCCCGAAAGCCATCTGGCCGAAATCCCGCCGAATTTGGATTGGATCGAAGCCGCTGCCGTTCCCGAAGTCTTCATCACGGCGCATGACGCGCTCTTCGCTCAAGCCGATCTCAGATCGGGCGAAAGCGTTCTCATCCACGCCGTAGGATCGGGCGTTGGCACGGCAGCCATCCAGCTTGTGCGCGCTGCCGGCGGGATCGCTTACGGGACGGCGCGCACAGCAGAGAAACTCGACAGAGCGCGCTCTTTAGGTCTCGAGCGCGGCTGTGTGGTCGCGGATGATCCGCGCGTTTTCGTCGAAGCGATTCGCGACTGGACCGGCGGCGCAGGTATCGATCTGATCCTCGATCTGGTCGGAGCCGCCTATCTATCCGCCAACTTAGAGGCGCTCGCGCCTCTCGGGCGCATCATCTTCGTCGGGACGCTCGGCGGAACCAAAGCCTCCTTCGATATCGGACAGGTGATGCGCAAACGCCTACGCTTGATGGGAACCGTGCTGCGCTCACGCTCGATGGAAGAGAAAGCCTCGGCCATGGCGCGCTTCAGTCGCTACGTCGTTCCGCTGCTCGCCCGGGGCGCGGTTCGCCCAGTAATCGACAGCGTCTATCAGGCCAAAGATGTGCGCGAGGCCCACCGTCGGATGGAGTCGAACGCGAACTTCGGCAAGATAGTTCTCACTTTCGACTGAGCGAATCGCTTCCGATCGACGCGCTCATCCCTCCCTCTTGCGCACGAACGCTTCGCCGCGCGGCTCCAATCCGGCTTTCTTCGCGAGCGTGGCGAGGACCGAAGCGAGCAACTGCTTGTCGTCTATCTTGAAGCTCGTCACGCCCGAGACGTTCGTATCCGGGTCGCTGTATTGAAGCGTTAGATAGCGATACTTCTTCCGGATGAACCAAGCTGGGACGTTTGCCCCATATGGCGCAGGGATGCTGCCGATGACGGTCGCCGCCGTCGGACGACGCGAACGATTATCAGCAAAGGCCGCCGTGATCGCTCGATAGGGGATGCTGAACACCTCCTTATCTCGCTTATCGCGAAAGACCAGACGATTGTTCGCATCGTCGAACTGGAGCGTCCCATCCATCTTGCGGTTGTAGCCGAGAACGCCGCCCTCGTATTTGGCTTTGAACGTCTGCGGCGCAGGCGGCAACTCGTTCGGCGCAGATTTATCTTCAGCCACACGCGGGCGCACCTGCGCTTGGACGGCGCCGCACAGGAGCAACGCGAAGAAGATCGTTGCGATCGGTCTCCTCATTTTCGGACGCCCCTCCGATCAAGCGAGTCGAGGCCATTTTATGCCCACCGTTTCCTCTCTGACAACGGGGCTTTGTCGGCTCAGAACCGCGCGTTTTGGAAGACCCGCTGCCAAGCGAGCGTCTTCTTGAGCACGCACAGCCGCCGCGCCTCCTCTCCCGAAGAGAAGGATTCGAGCTGTTCGATGATGGCGCTGATCAACGGGATGGCCATCTCGCGCGCATGCGTCATGATCTGCGCGAAGTAGTGGAGCCGCAGACGGCCATCTCGCCCGAGATGAAAGCGCCGAACCTCATCCGCAGTCATCCGATAGACTTCCGCCGCCACAGGGATGACCCGCTGCGGGATCGCCTGATGCGCTTCACTGCCGGCCCACCATCCGAGAACTAAGATTCCGATCAGCACGCCCAACTCGTCCAGATAATCCGGGCTCAGGATCTCAAGCTCGGCCCGCGGAGAAAGACGCGGCCCATAATCGCCATATCTCGGATTGATGAGCAGCGAATCGTAGACCACCCCGACGATCTCTGAATCGTCCGTCGGAATTCGAACGAATTGAGCGAACCCGTAATCGGACGGCGCCGGCGGATCGGCCACTTCCAAGCGATCAAGGATGCGCCCGACGTAATCGACATGCGAATTCGATCTCACGATGCGCGCGATCTTCATCTCAACCGGTCTCCCCCAAGATCACAAGTCAAAACGCCGCCGAATCTGAGGATCGGCCCCTCAGCGAATCTGTTCGGCGGTCCGCCCTCCAGAGCTCAATGGCGGCGAATTTTGCTCGCCGCCTTGCGCGAGAACGAAAGCTGTAATCCGGCGCGCGAGGCGAATTCCTGGACCAGACGCCAAGCTTGCTCAAGATCGCGCCCGGTAATCACCGCCGCCGCATCAGCCGTCTCGATCGCATACGGATAACCGTTTCCCACGACGCATTCGGCGCGCACGACATCGACGACCTCCTCGAGCAGGCCTTCACGATAGACCCACGACGGGATATCCAGCCTCGCCGGCGGCGCATCCCTGGTCGTCTGCAGATAGACGAATCCGATGCGCGGATCGCCGCTTTCGTCGAGGAAAGCATCTCGCGAATCCTCTATGCCTTCGCGCATGCAATAAAAGAAGATCGTCCGATCCCCCCAACGCGAAAGGGCCGCGGAGCCGTCTTGAGCGCGCAACAGCTGACCGTCGAAGAGCGTCGACTGTCGATTATCTTCAGCCAAGAAGTCGAGCAGCTTGACCAGATCGCGCGCTTGACTCTGATCGATATAACCGACGATCGGAACCCGCGCTTCGTCCGACTTCCGCACCAGATGTAAGACCTTTTCGATATACTGATCCTGTCGGCGCGTGCGGGGCTGCGCGTAAGAGATGAACAACGATCCATCGAAGAAGGCTACGGGGGCGCGCTCGCCGCGCGTTTGCCATCCCCTCTTGTCCTCGATGAACTTTTCGATCATCTCGATCTCGCCGGAAAAACGGCGGAAGTTGACGATCGCTTCCGGCGTCTCGGCCTCGTTCTCGCAAAAAGCCGTCGGCGTGATGAGCTCGAGCTTAACCTCTTTGCGATAATCCTCCTCCGCGCAGTGCGGATTCTCGAAAGAAGCGATCTGAACGACGGCGACCGGCGGGATCAACTCGCGCAATAGCGCTTGCCCGCCATCGGCGGCGTATGTCGTTCGACCGCTCAAGACATCAGCCGCCCAACGGCGCGCCCCTTCATGCGACCGCCACAGCCGCTGATCCTGAGAGAATCTGCAGGCCAAAGAGCGCGATCTATCGAGTTCGTCCGAAGGGAACGCGCCGCGAAACTCAGCGCACCGCATCCGCACCTGTTGCGCGCTCATTCCCGCGAGCTCGTTAAGCAGTCCGACGCCGCGGTCCATCTCTTTTTGCCAGGCGTCATTCAATCGCTTGAAATCTTCGATACACTTGTCGAGCGCTGAAACGAAATGCTTCAAATGCAACATCAGCGATCCACCTCAGACGAAAAAGCGATTCCCCTCCTTTGAAGGGCATAGCGCGATCTATCGCCTTTTGCCTCTCCACGCTCACCTTTTCTGCGCGCGACTCAACTGCTCGGCGGAAGGGCTATAGTAAGCCCGGCGCAAACGCCCGTTCATGAAGCTATAGACGATGCCATCCTTCTGATTGCGATAGATCGCGACCGGCCCGCGCTCTTCGCGCGCGAAATTCGGATCAGCCTCCACGCCGAGCGATTGCGGCGTATCGGGCGCATTGTCGTATTCGACGACTACTTGCAATACCGTCCCTTCCAGATTCGGATCGAGATGTTTGGTTTCGGCGAACTTCGGCGTGACGAAGGTCACCGTCACTCTGCCACCGACGATCTTGAACCGCAACTCGTTCGTCGCTTCGCCCGGCCCCGGAAGCGGTTTGCCGAGGATCCGCTCCACATCATCACGCCGCGATTTCAACGGCTCGATCCCCTGCCACGGCGCAGAGATGGCAAACGGCGCGGCGAACATGATGACTAAAGCGAGGCGCGCAAGTTCGACTTTCAGCATGAGCTTACGATGTGACCCCATGATTGTTGCACCTGTGCGATCGCTTTTCATGCGCGTCATGGCGCTAATGCTACCCCGTGCGCGCGCAGGATTCAAGAGGGATCGGTTCAATCCCGCCGCTTCATCACGCAGCTTGCTGCAAATTCTTGACTGTTGAAGGCGTCCGATGCGCGCAATCCTCGCCCTTTGAGGCAGATCGCATCACCGCCGCAAATTTTTTATAGAGCCGAAAAAGCCCGCGCAACGCCCGCCCTCAAATCTCGCCTTCGCGATCCCGATTTTATCGAGATTTAACTCACACACAACCGAAGGTTAACAAATCAAGCTCTATCCTCTTCACCTCCGAAGATGAGCGCTCTACGCGCGGGCTTGACGCGCTCATGCTAATGCGTGTAGAAAAGGCAACGCTCTTTTCACCCGTTTTATCAAGACGTCCTCTTCGGAGAGAAAGGTTTCTTCTCGCGTGTTGACTCAACCGAAGCGCGGCATTGTCCGCACGTCTCTTTTCATCGCCCTCGTCATATTCATCTTCCTGATCTACCAAGCGGCGCGCTTCGCCCGGCAAGCGAACGCGCAGACTTCCGCCCCGCAAATAGTCATCAGCCAAATCTACGGCGGCGGTGGCAACAGCGGCGCCGCTTACAAGAACGATTTCATCGAGCTCTTCAACCGCGGGTCGTCGCCCGTAAGTTTGAACGGCTGGTCCGTGCAATACGCTTCGAGCGCGGGATCAAGTTGGCAGGTGACGACGCTCTCGGGGACGATTCAACCGGGCCAGTATTACCTAATCAAAGAGGCCGCCGGTTCTGGCGGCACGACGGATCTGCCGTCGCCCGATGCGACGGGCAACATCGCCATGAGCGCGACCGCCGGCAAAGTCGCGCTCGTCAGCAGCGCGACGGCGTTGAGCGGTTCGTGCCCCACAGCGAATGTCGTCGATTTTGTCGGCTACGGGAATACGACGAACTGTTTCGAGGGGACTGGACCAGCGCCGACATTGAGCAACACGACGGCGGCGTTGCGCGCCGGCAATGGTTGCACTGACACGAACTCAAACAGCGCGGACTTTTCCGCCGGCGCCCCCAATCCGCGAAATTCGAGTTCGCCGCTTGCTCCTTGCGGAGGCGAGCCAATGCCTTCGCCGACCCCATCGCCGTCCCCCACGCCGCCGCCGGCCATCACGCCGATTCACATGATTCAGGGCAGCGGCACAACTTCACCGCTCGTTGGACAGAACGTGACGACGAGCGGCATCGTTACGGGACTTCGCTCGAACGGCTTCTTCATTCAAACGCCCGATGCGGAAGCCGACAACGATCCGAACACTTCCGAAGGCCTCTTCATCTTCACGTCTGGCGCGCCGCCCGCCGCAGCGGCCATCGGCAATCGCGTCAACGTGACGGGCACGGTGGTCGAGTTCCGCCCGCCCTCGGATCCGAACAGTCCGCCGCTGACTGAACTCTCCGGCTCCGTGACGGTGGCTTTGGTCTCGACGAACAATCCGTTGCCGACGCCAGTAACGCTCACGCCGAGCGATACGTCGCCCATCGGCCCAGTTGAACAGCTCGAGAGATACGAAGGCATGCGCGTGCACGTCGATACTTTGATCGTCGTCGGTCCAACGGGCGGCTCAATCAACGAATCGACGGCGACTTCCGCGTCAAACGGCATCTTTTACGGCGTGATCGCTGGCGTCGCTCGCCCGTTCCGCGAACCAGGCATCTCGGTGTTAGATCAATTGCCTTCCGGTGCGCCGTGTTGCGTGCCCCGTTTTGACACCAATCCGGAGAAGTTGCGCATCGACAGCGACGCGCAACCGGGCGCGACGCCTCTTGAGGTGACCGCCGGAAGCATCGTCTCGAACATCACCGGTCCACTCGATTTTGGCGCGCGCACCTATACGATCCTGCCCGATGCGGCAACGCCGCCTGTAGTCTCAAATATCGGCAGCGCCGTTTCGGTGCCCGACCCGACCGCGGACGAGTTCACCATCGCATCTTTTAACATGGAGCGCTTCTTCGACGCGACGGACGATCCGGCGATCAGCGAACCCGTCTTGACGACCGCCGCTTTCGATAACCGATTGCGCAAGGCGTCGCTGGCGATCCGCCAAGTGATGAAATCACCTGACATCATCGGCGTCGAGGAAGTGGAGAATCTTGCCACTTTGCAAGCCGTAGCCAACCAATTGAACGGCGACGAGGTCGCCGCCGGACGCTCGAATCCGAACTATCAGGCCTACTTGATCGAAGGGAACGACCAAGGCGGAATAGACGTCGGATTTTTGGTTAAGACGAGTCGCGTCGAAGTCATCGAAGTGCGACAGGAAGGGAAGAATGCGACCTACGTAAATCCGCTCACGAACCAGCCGGAGTTGCTGAACGACCGTCCGCCGCTCGTCCTGCGCGCCCGCGCCCATAGAGAGAGTGATAGCGCGGGACGCACCGTGACGGTCGTCGTCAATCATCTACGCTCGCTCTTGAGCATAGATGATCCAGCGGAAGGGGCGCGCGTGCGCGCTAAAAGGCGCGCTCAGGCGGAATTTCTCGCGAGCCTCTTGCAATCGCTGCAAACGTCGTCGCCGACTGAACCGGTCATCTCGGTTGGCGATTACAACGCCTTCCAGTTCAACGATGGCTATGTTGACGTGATCGGAACCGTGCGCGGGCAACCGACGCCACCCGAGCAAGTTGTGCTCGCCTCAAGCGATCTGGTCAATCCCGACCTCACCGATCTGGTGGACCAGTTGCCGGCGCAAGAGCGTTACTCGTATGTCAACAACGGCGACGCACAGGTGCTCGATCACATCATCGTCAATCAAGCGGCGATGGCGATCTTTAACCGCTTCGCCTACGCGCGCAACGATGCCGATTTTCCCGAAAGCTTTCGCAACGATGCGACGCGACCGGAGCGCATCTCGGATCATGACATGCCCGTCGCATACTTCGCCCTGCCGCCCATCAACCGAGCGCCAATCGCCAACGATCAAGCCGTGACGGTCACCTATGCAACGCCCCTCACGTTCGCGCTCGACGCGAGCGACCCGGATGGCGATGCGCTCGCGCTCACGCTCGTTTCGGCTCCGAATAAAGGCGCGATCGCTTTCAACGACGCGAACCGGACGGCGACCTACACGCCGAACCCTAAAGCTTCGGGGATGGATGCCTTCATCTACGCGATAACAGATGCGGGCGGGTTGAGAGCGCAAGCGACCGTGTCGATCAGCATCACGCCAGAGGACGTCTCCGCGCTGGTCCGCGCGACGAGCTCCGGGTTGATCTACAGCCGCGCGACGCGCACTTATAACGGCACCATCACCATAACGAACGCGAGCGCGCGCACCATCGCCGGTCCGCTGCAGATCGTGTTGAGCGCTCTGACATCCGGCGTCACGCTCGTCAACGCAAGCGGCACATACAACGGAGATCCCTACATCACAGCCAACGCCGTTTCGCTGGCGCCGAACGAATCGGTGACGATCAGCGTGCGGTTCGACAATCCATCGAACGCCCGCATCAGTTACGCGGCGCGAACGTATGCAGGCATCTTCTAGCAAGGAGAGGAAATTGAATGAAGGTTCAAGCGACAGTTGTTCATCGAATCGGCCTTTTATCATTCTTTCTGCTCGCATTGATGGCGCACGCTGAAGCGACTCCGGTTTCCTATGACGTTTCGGTCAACACCAACGCCATCAGCGGGAGCAGCGGATATCTCTCGTTTCAATTCAATCCTGGCGGCGCGGATGCGCCAAGCGCCACGGCAACGATCAGCAATTTTGCTTCCATCGGTGGCACGCTCTCTGTGACGTCGAATAACAGCGGCGGCGCAAGTGGCACATTACCTTTGACGGTGACGATCAACAACAGCGATCAGCTAAACGAACTCTTTCAAGGTTTCACCTTCGGTTCGAGCTTTTCGTTTCAACTCACCTTCGCTGGTCCAGCCATCGAATCTTCAAGTGGAGCATCCTCGGGCAGCGCCTTTGCGCTCTCGCTTTACGCTTCCGACGAACAAACGCCATTGCTAACTATCGATCCGAATGGAACGGTACTGACCATCTTGATTGCCCCGAACGGCGACCGGACCGTTCAAACTTTCCCAGCAGATGATCGAGGCAGCCCGCCGACGGTGACGATCGCGGAGCGAATAGCAGCAGTGCCTGAACCGGCGACTTTGTGGCTGTTCGCGATGGGCGCGTTCGGGCTCGGCCTCGCTAAAAGGCGCATTCCCTAGCAAATCCGAGAGCAATTCGTTTTCTTGTCATCGATTCAGTCAACAGAGGCAACACGGGGCGGTTCGTCTGGTAAGAGTGCCGCGCGAAGGATTTTTTGTTTGCGCCCGCTTTATTGGATGCGGTTCATCTGGCGAGAGCCGAGGAAGCAATCGAGGCATTGGATGTGGCTCATCTGGTGAGAGCCAAGGAAGCAATTGAGACACGGCGAGCCGTCTCGAGGAAGCGCCGAAAGGCTATTGCTCGAAGCAGAGTTTCGCGCGAAGCGCCAGGGGAATACTTCGTGCGGGAAAAGGGGCTTTTTCCGCCGAATTTCGCTGCATAAGGATGGTGCACCCGGGAGGACTCGAACCTCCGGCCTTCTGATTCGTAGTCAGACGCTCTATCCACCTGAGCTACGGGTGCACTTAAAATATCTGAGCGCGATGCCTTAAGGTTTCCCCTTGTTCAGGACTCAGGGCGCGGCTTTTATCTTCTCAAGAGAGTTCTCTTGGAGTTCTCCCGGAAGAAATATCACATAAACATCGTTATTTTGTCAAAGAACTAGCGACGTTCTCTCCCACAGCTATAGAAGATCCCGCATCAGATCCTCGACCTCTGCAGCATTGCCTCTAGCTATGCTCACTTCATCGCCCTCAAGCTTCACCCAGGTCAAGCGCCCGGCGATGCGCCATATAAAACTTCGATTTGAAGGGTCGTGCCTTTCCGCCATCAACTCACCTTTGCGTCGGCAAAGCTCATTGTAGGCGCGATAGAACTCTTCGGCGTCGCGTCGTGAATCCCAAACGGTCTTCCAGAAGAAGAGTTCAGCGCCATCTTCACGGGCAAAAAGATATGCGCAATCTCCACCCCAACCAGCGGCGGCTTGGATCGCTTCCGGTCGCGCGAGCGCCGAAAGCAGTAGACCGCGAATGCCTATTTCGCCAAGCGGCGTTGCCGTCACGAGTCGCCAACCGCCGTTCGTCAGAGTTCCGGTATCCAACTCGATCGCTCGCGGTTCCTCGCGCGCCAGATATTTTTCCGGGTGAAGGATCTGTTCGCTCGAGGTCGGTGGATGACGGAACAGTTCGTCGATAACGGATTGCCCTTTCTTTCTTCTAAGCTCCTCGACGAATCGCGCCCCATCGCGATAACGGAAGATGAAGGTTTCCGTCAAGAGCGGCGGGAATAGGTCGCCGATCTCCGCGCGATAGCTCCTTAATCTCTCATCCTCCTGGCGCGTTATCTCGGCGAGCGAGCGGCGCATGAAAGCCTCTCCTTCCTCTAAACGCCTTTGCACGTTGAGCGCATCGCCCTCGATCACCGCGAAGATGGCTTCGCTTCGATCGAAATTGTAGGGGCGTGCGGTGAGCAAGCGCAGAAGATCGAAGTGTTGATCTTGCAGCGCGTGCACATATTCGTGCGCGAGAAGTGAAAGGCCATGTGGTTGATTGGCCAACAAGAGGACACGTTTGTCGAGCGGTGAGTAGTTAGCGCCTGCGGATATGGCCGCAAAGCTCGCGGCCAAAGTGGCGAGATCCGTCCCTTCGGGCAGCATGCCTCCCGCAGAGGCAAGTCGGCTCAGGGCGCGTAGATCGTCGCCCCCCAAATAATTTGCCATCTCGCTGTTACGTGGCCCATACTCCCAAGCGTAGAGCTCAGTTAAAGGCACGTCCGCGTACCACGCGAGCCCGCGCAACTCTGCGACACGTCGCATCGCCTCCTTGCGCTCCGCCTCCAATTCAGGCGGTAAGGGGCGATCGGGCAACGGCGGCAGCGCTGGCCTAGATGGACGCGCCGTCACTACATAGGAGCTTCTGCGCGACGGCTGCTCCCGATGACAACTAGCTGCGCTCAATATCGCGATGAGCGCGAGACTCGAAGCGACGCCAGCTTTGCCACGCATAGCAGTCTTTAGACGCATAGGATCAGTCTTGGGCTGCCATCATAGTTGGAGGTCGGACTCCATTGAGATTCAGATCGCATCTCTTCGCTGCACATCTGATCTCTTTGATGATCTTCTTCCCATCTTCGAACATCTGCCAAGGCGCGCCTGTCGCTGATCCCCGCTCAATCTCCTTTAAGATAACACAAACCAAACGTCGTTATATGTTAAGATTTGACTATTAAATCGATTACTAGTAACACTAAAGAAGCACATCGGGCATAACTAAAGTCTCCGAGGGCGAATAAGCGGCTTGGCTTTAGGGTCCGATCGTTTTCGCGCCGGAGGCTTTGGTATCCAGGAGGGTTTCGCCATTGAGAACGGTTATCTTGCTGACCATCTCCAACGTCTTCATGACTCTTGCGTGGTATGGCCATCTTAAATTCAAAAATAAACCCTTAGCGATCGCGATCCTTGCCAGTTGGGGGCTAGCTCTTTTCGAATACATCTTCCAGGTGCCAGCCAATCGTTTCGGCGCCCAGCGCTTCACCGTCACTCAACTGAAGATCTTGCAGGAATGCATTACGCTCAGCGTCTTTACGGTGATCGCCTACTTGCTCTTCGGCGAGCAACTTCGCTGGAACACGTTCATAGCTTATGCGCTGATCATCGCGGCAGTTTACTTCGCGTTCCGCTTCTGACGGACTCCAGGTGAGAGCATCAAACCGCCTGCGCGGCTTTACTCCGTGGCTGTCTCACGCGACATAGTAATACTGAATACTGATCGCCTTCCAACATGCGCGGCCTCACTCCGTGGCTATTTCATCCATCATCCTCTCCGCCTCGGAGTTTATCTCGCCGCCGATCAAGATCGCCGCGCCCGTTAGGTAGAACCAAAGCATGAGGATGATGACGGCTCCGAGCGCGCCGTAGGTCCTATTGTATGAATTGAAATACTGTAGGTAAGCGCGCAGACCGAACGAAACGATCAACCAAAGAGCGACGCCGACGGCTGATCCCGGCGTAATCCACCGCCACTTGGGCTTTTCAAGATTCGGCGCGAAGCGATAGATCAGGGCGAACGCGAAGAGCAGAAAGAAGAGGATCAACGGGATCTGCGCTATCCGCCAGGCGATGGTGAAGAGAGCGCCAAGCCCGAGTTTGCTGGCGATGAAACGCCCGATCCCTCCACCGTAGAAGATGATAGCTAGCGTCGAGATGATGAAAACGGCCAACCCTATGGTCAAAAGCACCGCCGTCAACCGCGCCTTCCACCAAGGCCGCGTCTCCTTGACGCCGTAGGCGACGTTGAGCGTATTGCTGATCGCGCTCATCCCGCTCGAAGCCGCCCAGAGCGTGGCGAGGATGCCGAACGAGAGCTTTCCGCTCCCGGCCCCTCGATTTATCTCATCGACCGTTCGATGAATGAGGTCATAAGCGGAGATAGGCAATACCTTCGCCAGATAAGTGAAGAGCGCGTTACGCAGCTTCGACCCGGCCTCGGCGAAATAGCCGAGCAGCGTCGTCAGAAAGAGCAGCAATGGGAAGAGCGAGAGCAGGAAGTAGTATGAAAGTTGGGCCGCGCGTCCGAAGATATCATCCTTCCAGATGCGGCACCATGTGCGCGCGATGACCCTCCTCCAATCGATCAGCGCGATCTCTCGAAATTCGCGCAGCATGCGCCGCCTCTCGGTTGAGCTATTTGACCAACGTCCCCGTCCGACTCCAACGCGTGTTGCGGAGAAAGTCGATCACCGGATTTCCGCTGGAAGGAGCGCTCTCATCATACGACCAGTAGACGAACATCGCGCGCCCGATGATTAGATCGCGTGGGACGAATCCCCAAACACGACTGTCAGAACTATCATCGCGATTATCTCCCATGACGAAGTAGTGGTTAGGCGGGACGATGACCGAATGCCCATTCACGCCGTAAAAGAAATCGTCATAGGGGACCGGAGTGGGACTGTAGTAGACCTTGTATAGTTCATCGCCGCGACGCGGCTCCTCTTCGATCACCTCGAGCGGCGCATCTTTCCGCCTCTCGACGGCGATGACGCGCTGTTCGGGCAGCGGTTGGCCGTTAACGTAAACGCGATCGTCGCGGATCTCGATCCGATCTCCCGGCAAGCCGACGACCCGCTTAACGAAGTTTGTCTTAAAAGGCGTGCTTGTCGGATCGGTCAGATCGCGCACCGGATTACGCTTATTGCCGGGATATTTGAAGACGATGATGTCACCGCGACGGATGTCCCGCTGCGGCAAGAACCAAACGTGCGGGCCGGGCGCGAAGATGAATTTGTTAACCAGAAGATGATCGCCGATCAAGATCGTATTCTGCATCGAGCCGGTCGGGACCTTTACCGCCTGAACGACGAACGTGATGCCGAAAAGGGCCATGATGATGGTCACGACCGCCGACTCGAAATACTCGCGCACGACGCTACGCGGCGGGCCGACCTCCTCTTTGGCCTCAACCCGCTCCTTCTTCGGAGGGGAGATGGTCGCTGGATCGACCGAGGCAGACTGAGCCTGCGACCCGAACGCGCCCGATTGCTCTTTGCTCATAGCAGGCATCCTAAAAAAGTTACGCATCTATGGTCAAGCGCTTCTCCCGCGCGGAGCGTCTTGTAACGAACCATCATAATCGCAAAGACCGTGAAGCGATTTGCCATCCCGATCGCCGCCCTCAGCACGTTCGAGATCCTCAAACGACGCGCCATCCGAACCGTTTGAAACGGAGAGGTTCAAAAGCGCGCCTCAAGGAGCCCCGGCCTCGGCTCGGCGGGTGAGCGATCGTTTGCGCGCCGATCCGCCTCATCACTTCAACTGTTCGAGCGCACGCCGCGCCGCTTCCATCTCCGCCGCCTTAATCGAACGCCCTTCACCTTGGGCGCACCCGCCGTCCCATCGCACCTCGACGCGGAAACATCGCCGATGCGGCGGGCCGGAGACCTCGACGACGCTGTATTGCGGCGTTGGCTGCTGTTTAGCCTGTAACAGCTCCTGCAGCATCGTCTTGTAATCAGCCGCCGCTGCCGTTTCGGGGCTCACCCGGGCCAGTTCGGGCTCAAGCGCGCGCAGAACGAATTTCGAGGCGGCGCTCAGTCCGCCATCTATGTAGATGGCTCCGAGCACGGCCTCGAAGGCGTCAGCCAAAAGCGCGTGTTTGCGCCGCCCACCCGTCTTCTCTTCGCCGCGACCGAAACGGAGAAACTCGCCCAAACGCAACCGCTCGGCAGCGCGCGCCAGCGTCGTCGCGCTGACGAGCCGATGCTTCATACGCGACAGTTCCCCTTCGGTCAAATCCGGGTAGGAACGAAAAAGATGTTCGGCGATGATAAGGCCGAGCACTGAATCGCCGACGAACTCTAGCGCCTCGTTGTGCAACGCACGAGCTTTCTCCGCTTCGCCGGGACGGACATGTTCGTGCGCCCATGAACGGTGGGTGACCGCCCGCTCCAAAATGGAGCGATCGTTGAAACGGTAAGCGATGTGATCTTCCAGCTCCCTCAGTTCTCCCGCGCCGTTTCGCTCCCCCATATCGCTGATCGATTCTAACACAAGTGCCGACTGCACACTTTGCGCAGCCGGCACCTCAGCGAGAACCAACGCTGTCCGTTTCTACGAGCGATTGCTGGCCATCTTGCGCATCATCGGCTGTTTGATGGGCGACGATTGCGGTTTGGGGCTTGCGCTGGCGGGAACGCTCTGCTGCGCTGCGGGATTGGCTGCGGCGGGCGAAGCGCCTGTAGTCCCCCCCGATGGCTGCGATGTCGGCGTTGGCGTCGGGGCTGGCGTTGGGATCGTCGGCGACGGCAACGGTTTAGTGGTCACGCTGGCGATCAACTGGTCCAGCCCGGTCGTCGAATCGTTGTTGCGAAACTTGTAGAAAGCCGTCAATTGATTCGTCCACTCGACCTTACGCTGCTGGTAGCGCGCCTCACCGCTGGCATTGGCGTAAGCGATGGCGCGAGCGTAAGCATCGATGATCCGATCGATCACCTGATTGAGCTGCGCAAGCGCCGCCTGTTGCTCAGGCGATTCCGGCTGGCCTTGATACTTATCGCGATACTCCTTAGCCATCGGCTCATAATAGGCCTGCTGATAAGCGAGGGCCAGAAGCGCATATGTTTGCGGATCCTTCTTCGCGAAGCCCTCGTACTGGGCCGCCTTGTACAGATAGTTGAGCGCTTCGCGCGGATTGTTCTGCTTGACGGCGTAGATCCCCAGCGCGTAGTTCAACCAACCGAGCGTCTCATCTTTATTGAAATTGGTCGCCCCCTGGGGCGCTTTACCGGCTTCGATCTCTTGCAGAGTCTTCCGCGCGATTGCCGCAGCATCTGGGATGATCGCATCCTGTCCGGCGGTGACGGCCCCCAGCCCGGACCAAGCGGTGGCGATCATCACCGATAGATTATCGGGCTCTTCCGCCAAGATCTGCTTGCCGAGAGGGAAAGCTTCCGCGTACTTCTGCTGTTGGTAAAGCTGCTGGAAGCGCGAGCGCAATTCAGCTTTCTGTGTCGCCTGCTCGTAAGCGGTGACGAACCTGCGTATGTAGTTAACATATTGATCGTTCTCATTGCCGAAGCAGCTCAAATACTCTTTGCCCGCTTCATAAGCGACTTGTTGATTCGTCTTGAGGTTGCTGGTGAAGCGATTATAAGTCTGCTGCTTGAACTCTTCTGTGCACTTGCCGGATGGCGCTTGCTGCGAACCTGAACTTTCCTGTGCGGGCGTCGATAAGGCTAAGACAGCCAACAGCACAGCGAGCGCGAACGTTTTGATCGAATTTTTCATTTGTGGCAGGTCCTCCAAGAACGTTTTTCCATCTCACTCCTTCAAACGCGATCCGCTCATGCTTGTAAAGCGCGCGTCATTCATTCCGATGCTAGCCTTGGGAGAGTCGGTTGTCCTCACAACTCATCGCATCGTCGCTTTAGACCAGATGGAGAGAGACTTCGCGATGCGCAGTGATACTGCAACAAACTGGAGAATCCTGTCAAGTGAATCACAAAGCCACACGGAAAAATAAAAAAACGCCCCAATTGTTGCAAATCTGCTGGCGGGGCTTTGCAACTCGAAGACAATTTCCGAAGGCCTTACGGCTTGAGAACGCGGCGCGGGCGCGAGATGCTGGATGGATCCTTCCTCGCGGAGGGCGAATCAGGCTCTTTCTGCGCAGGCGACGACGCAGAAGGGTCGCCCTCTTTCTGCGTAGGTGTCGGCGTCTGCGGCGCTGGGCGTGCCACCGGTTTGATGACCGTCCGCATCTTCGATCCGCTCTGTCCATTCGGGCCGTTCATCTCGCCAGATTCGGTGTCATCCGCCTCTTTCTCCTCATCGCTGATCGCGGCGGCGTCGACCGGATTCACTTTCGGATGCGGCACAAGATCAGGCGCTGTGGCGAAGGCTGGCGGATTGGGCGTCCCGAAGCGATGGGCGAGCGCGCGATAGATTTGCCCGGCGATCGCGGCGGCGGTCCGGCCTCGCTCATGTGAACCGCGCGTGACGACGACGATGGCGAGTTTCGGATCATGCACCGGCGCATAGGAAGCGAACAGCCCTAACCATGAGCCTTGGCCGATGCAGGTGCCCGTTTTACCGGCGATCGTCTGCGTCGGATCGTATGCTAAGCGCGCCGTGCCGTAATTGACCGCGCCGATCATTCCGGGGATCAAACGCCGCAGGTAATCTTGCGGGATGTTCAATTGGCGACGGACCTCCGTCTTGAAATTGATCGTCTCTTCAGGCGTGCGCGGCAGATGCGGGACCAGAAGTTTCCCGCCATTGGCGATGGCCGACACGAGCGTCGCCAGTTGAATCGGCGTCACCTCGAAATCGTCGCCGTGCGAAGACATGTGATTGACCGCGTAGCCATACTTGTAGACCGGGACGCGCCCCGGATACTCGTTCGGATGATTGATCCCGGTCCGCTCGCCCAAGCCCAGTTCATGCGCGTATTTGATCATCTTCTCGAAACCGACGTTCCCGCCGACGCGCTGGAAGAAGCCGTTGTTGGAGAAAGCGAGCGCATCCGTCAAGTCGAGCGAGTAGCTCCCGCCGATATTGACTAACTGCACCGGATCGATGACGTTCTCGCACAGCCCGGCCAAGCCCGTCACCAGCTTGATCGTCGAGCATGGTTTGAAACCGCGCCTTATGGCCCACTCTTGATTGACGATCGTGTAGACGCGGCCCGTCTTCGGATCCATGACGACGACCGTTCCAGCATGATCGCCGAGCGCGGCGATCGCCGCGCGGCGCACCTCGAGATCTTCACCCGTCGTCTCATCGCGGGCGATGTTCGCCATCGCCTCGTTGCGCAACGCTTGATCCAGCGCGCGCTGACGGGCGATCGCGGCAAGGCGCGCAGCTTCTTCTCGCCGACGCCGTTCCGCCTCACGACGCGCGGCGAGCAACCGCTCGCGCCGCGACAAACGCTTTCCCTTCGCCGTCAATCGCTCCGCACCGCCTTTTTTCCGAGCGGTCTTCGCGCTTCGCTCTTTTCGACTCGAACTCTTCCGCGCCGAAGAGGCGGAGCTACTGCGCGTGCGCCGACCGCTCGCCTGACGCGCCTCGCTGCGCGCCGCCGCAGCCTTTTTCACCGTCTGTTTGGTCCGCTTCTGCGCGCGGGCGGCGAACGATATGCCGCCACTGAACGCGAGAGTGAAAAGAAGGACTAGAGAGATGATAACCGGGGAACGTTTCGTCAAAGTCATCCTTGGGTCAACCTCGGTCGCTGGATTTCGGCACTTAACTTGATGATCGGCGAAGCGAAAACGTTGGCGCTTCGCCTCCCAAGCCTCGTTTCAAAAAGCCCTCCCACGCTCCACAATGCGATCGCTCCGTTGAAAAACCGTCCGCTTTTCGTCGTGCGATGATTCGGTCCGAGTCAAACGACTCGAACGTTATGAGGAGAGGGAAGAGCAAAAGAACTTCAGCGCCGTCTCCGAAAGAGGGATTGCGCCGGAGACGTCTTCACTATAACATTTCTTCTGAGCGCGCAGCAATCGATTTTTCATTCGGTCTGAAGATCGCGGCCCCGATGAAAGGGATGGGACAGTCGAAACTGATCTATAGTTTCCGCGCGCGGCTGTTGCTGATCTTCGCCTTGCTGCTCGTGACCACGCTCGGCGTTCAATATCAACTGAATGAGTGGGAACGCCAGCGCGTCGCGCGCATCATCGAAGAACAGGAGCAGGCCTTAGCGGCTGGCTTCTCGCTCGCCATCGAGAGCCTCTCCTCGCCGGAACGGCTCGCCGATCTGAGCAAGAAGAAGCGCGCGACCTTCCTCGAGCGCGAGGCCGATCGCTTGATTAACATTCTCATCGTCGATGACGTCGGCGCGATCCCCGACCGCCTCGATCCAGAGGACCGCGTGACCGATAGTCTCGACCCGAAATATAATCCACAACAACAACCCGACGGCTCCTTTCACTACTTCAAGCTCGGTGAAGTTCCGCTCCCGCCGATCATCGAGGCAGAACAAAACCCGACTGGCGCGGGAAACGGCGCGACCGATCTCCTCAGCGCTTACGTGAGGCCAACTGAAGCGGGCAAACCGCGCGCGTTCCCCTTTCCCGTCCTAACCGATCAGGGCCGCAGCTACATCATCATCATCCTCGGTTCGGCGAGCGCCAGCTACGCGCCCTCGCCCTGGCGCGTCATTCGCCCGCTGTTGCCGACCTTGGCGATACTTCTTCTGGCGACGCTCGTCGCGGCGCTTCTCGTCTGGCGCTTTACGCGCCCGATCCGGGAGCTTTCGCAAGCGGCCAAGCGAATCGCCGCCGGAGACTTCGACTTCCAAGTCCCCGCCGCGAACAGGCGCGATGAGATGGGCGAGCTCGCCGCCGTCTTCAATGAGATGATCGCCGGGCTGCGACGCATGCGCCAGCTCGAAGTCGAGCTTCATCAAGCGGAACGCTCCGCCGTCATCGGCAGACTGGCTTCGGCCATCGCTCACGAAATACGCAATCCGCTCAACTACATCAACCTCACGCTGGACCACCTGCGCACGCAGTTCAACCCAACCGAACCGGAGAAGCGCGCCGTTTTCGAAAGATTGACCAAACAGGTCAAAGATGAGGTGGCGCGTGCCAACGCGCGCATCACGGAGCTTTTGAGCTACTCGCGCCCATCGAGATTGAAGCTTCGCCCGCTCGCGCTGCGCCCGATCATCGAAGACGTGCTGCGCACGGTCGAGGTGCAAGCTGCGGAGAACGGCATCGCGATCCATCTCGAAGAACAGACTGCTTCACCGCAAGTGCTGGGCGACGCGGAATCTTTACGCTCACTCTTCTCCAACCTCATCATCAACGGCCTGCAAGCGATGGATGGGCATGGCGGCGAGCTGACGATCGCGATCGCGCCCGCCGAAGACGGTCGCGTGCGCGTGCTCGTCAAAGACACAGGCCAGGGCATCCCGCCTGAAGACCTGCCTCACCTTTTCGAACCCTATTTCTCGACCAAGGAGACGGGAACCGGACTGGGACTGGCGATCGTCAAAAAGGCCGTCGAAGATCACGGCGGGACGATTCAGGTGGAGAGCAGAGTCGGTCAAGGGACGACCTTTACGGTGACGTTACCTGCAGCCAGCGATGCGGCCCACAGGCGAGACGCGGAACCGTAGGGAGATCTGCTATCATAAAGGATGGGGACTGAGAAACGATGTCACGCAAAAGCATTCTGGTCGTCGATGATGAGCGCGCGCAACGCGAAATCCTCGAAATGATCCTTTCGAGCGAAGGCTACGATGTGACCACAGCGTCGTCGGGCGAAGCGGCCCTGAAATTGGCAAAGGAGAAACGGTTCGATCTCGTCCTGACCGACCTGAAGATGTCCGGCATGGACGGCATCGAACTTCTACAAAGGCTGCTCACCTTCGATTCATCGATCATCGTCATCCTGCTTACCGCGCACGGCTCGATCGAATCGGCCAAAGAGGCTCTTCGCCGCGGAGCCTACGACTATCTGGAGAAACCATACGATCGCGATCAACTTCTCGAAGTCATCCGCCGCGCGCTCAGCCGCCTCGACGCGCTCGATACCGAAATCGTCTCGGCCTCGCCCGCGATGGAGACGGTCAAAAAGATGATCCTCAAGGTCGCCGGATCGAACTCGACCGTATTGATCCGCGGCGAATCTGGAACGGGCAAGGAGCTGATCGCGCGCGCCATTCACAATTTGAGTCCGCGCGCCAACCAACCGTTCGTCTCCGTCAACTGCGCCGCCATCAACGAAAACCTTCTCGAATCGGAACTCTTCGGCCACGAGAAGGGCGCGTTCACGGGCGCGCACGCGGAGAAGAAAGGATTGTTCGAAGTTGCCAATCACGGTACGCTTTTCCTCGATGAGATCGGCGAGTTGGACATCGGCTTACAAGCGAAATTGCTGCGCGCCTTGCAGGAGCGCGAGATCCGCCGCGTCGGCGGCACACATCCGATCAAGGTCGATGTGCGCGTCGTCGCAGCGACCAATCGCGATCTGCGCGCGATGGTTCAAGACGGCCGTTTCCGTGACGACCTCTACTATCGCATCAATGTGCTCTCGATCGATGTTCCGCCGCTGCGCGAGCGGCGCGAAGACATCCCCGTCTTGATCGACTATTTCTTGCGCAAACATACGCGCAACACCTCGCGCCTGATCCGCGGACTGACGCCCGAAGCGCGCCGTCTGATGCTCGACTACTCATGGCCCGGCAACGTCCGGCAACTCGAATCAGCCATCGAACGCGCGATCCTTTTGAGCGAGGGAGATCAAATCACGGTGGAGGATCTCCCGCTCGAAGTTCGCCAAGAAGCGCAGCCATCGAGCGAGAGCGTCTTCAAATTGCCGCCCGAAGGCATCTCGTTCGAAGAGGTCGAACGCGATCTCATCCTTCAGGCGATGGAACGCACCGACTACAACATCACCAAAGCCGCCAAACTTCTGGGGCTGACTTTCCGCACGCTCCAATATCGACTGGAGAAGTTCGGCATCAAACGTCCCGATCGGCGCGAACGCGGCGCTGGCAACTGAATTGAAGCGAGATGAAAGACGGACCGAAGATCGCCCGCTCCCCTGATAAACATCCGAGGCGTGCCCCTTACGCCATCATCTACTTCGCCCTTGGTCTCTTCGCGCTCCTTCAGCCGAGCTGCACGAGGAAGATGGAAAGCCCCACGCCCAAGCGCGCTTCCGACATCGTGCGCGTCGAAGTCACTCCGATCGAAATGAGGGCCGGAGATCGGGCCGAAGCGAAGATCAGAGTGATCGTCGCCCATGGCTACCACATCAACGCTAACCCGCCAACCTACGACTACCTCAAGGCGACGGAACTTCAGGTTTCATCGACCGATAGCATCGCCGCGGGCCCGCCCGTCTATCCGCCAGCGATCAAGCGCAAGTTCAGTTTCGCCCCGGACCCGTTGGCCGTTTACGAAGGAGCCGACACGGTGATCAAACTCCCATTGCGTGCGGCGCAAACGGCTCGCGGAAAGGTCGAACTCGAAGCCAGATTGCGCGCTCAAGCCTGTGATGATCAGACCTGCTATCCGCCGCGTGAAATAAGGTTCGCCATCCCAATAACGGTGAGATGATGCGCGAACGGGCGTGAACGTCGAAGATAGACGCGATCGCCCTTTCATTTGACGCTTGGCGGCGATGGCGGCGTAAATTGCGCGAGATCGCTCAAACCCAACGCAGCTTCGATCTCGCTCACTTGTTTCACCGCATCGTCGAAACCATCCGAGCCGAACCGTTGATGCTCTATCTCCTCGAACTTTTCGGCGAGCTCTTCGAGTTGTCCTTCGGGCAGAAGGGCTTTCCAGGCGGGGAACACGACCGTATCCTCTCTTGCGGAGTGATGCTCATACATCTTCACGAAACCTTCGAGCACCCCGGCGAGCGTTTCCGCTTGTGCCGTTCCAAGCTTTATCCCGCGCGTTACGGAGATGATGTAATCCGTGATCTCCCGCCCGCGATTGTGCTGGACGATGAGTATGTCCGGATAACTCGCCGCGGGGCCGTTCCTTCCTTTGATCATAGGGAAGACGTACTGCTCTTCGAGCGCTTTCTCATGATAGTCCTCGCCGAAAGATCTGAACAGTTGGGCCGCTTTCTGCAACGCATCCGGCGGCACCGACGACGGGTCACGACGTAACCTCGGCACAGCTTCGGCATAGATGAGCAGGATTCGCCGCAAGACGCCATGTTCGCGCATGAGATCTTCGTTGGCCGTCACCTCTTCGGCCCTCTCGCGCTCAGCTGCCCCCTCACGTCTCCCACACGAGCTTAGGACCAATCCGGCCCCTACGGCGGCGGACGTTTTTATCAGGAATTCACGCCGTGTGCCCTCCCTTTCGCTCATCCGTCATCCTCCTTCCCGGCTATCTTTAGCAGCGAGGCGCGATGCGTTCACTGCTTCCTCCTCAACTGCAAAGCTAATCGATAAACGGCGGCGCCATCGACCTCGATATCTTTGCTTGCCGTTTCCATCCCATCGGCTTTGGCCGTGATGCGGTAACGCGCCGGATCCGGCGGCAAGCGGAAACCGAACGAGCCCGTTTCGTTCGTGATACGCCCATCGAGCTTGCGCAAAGAGCCGTCCGGTTCGATGCGCGCAAGTTCGACGCGCACGCCCGGAAAACTTCGCCCTTCCGCGGTGAAGACGCTGCCGCGGATGAGCGCCAGCGAGCCTTCGTCTACCGTCATGATGAGGCGATCGCCGAGCTGGCGGATCTTCCCGGCCCTCACTTCAACGTCATCTATGCGGCCTACGCTCAACCCGGGCTTGCGGAACGAAAGCGAATAACGACCGGGCTGAAGCCCTGTGATGACAAACTCGCCTTTATCGTTCGTCTTCGCACGCGCCACTTCGCGCTCGCCTTGATAGGCGGTGATCACCACGCCGCTCGGCGAGCCGACTTCGACGCGCACCTTCCCCTTGATCCCGCCCGTGCCCTGCGCGAGGGCCGTGATTGACAAAAGGATAGTCGCCAGAAGCCCCCTGGTGATCGTTGAACGCCCATATCGCGATGGCCTTCGCGGTCGCCGCGCTGACAGCGCCAGAAGCTCCTCGGTGATCTTTGAACGCCCTCTCATGACTTCGCCTCCCTTGGTTGAGGATTCTATCACGCCAATGGCCAAGAGGATCAGCGCTGACTGACGGCCCGCGTGCCGATGGCTTATAATCTTTTACGGGCGGCTCTGAAGTTCGAAACGGCGAGGACGTTCCCTATGCTCCCGATCGCACGGTCAAAGCCTCAGCGTTCGTTCGCCATTCACATCGCCCTTCTGGGCGCGATCTTCTTAAGCTCCGCGTTGCAGATCGCTCATGCGCAGGAAGAGTCGCGCGATCCGCGCGCCATCGTGCGGCCTCGGCGCGTCTTCCCTCCGGTCGAAATCACCGGTCCTGACGAGGTCATTCGCATAGATACCGATCTAGTGCTCGTCGATGTCACTGTCACCGATCAGAGCGGGCTTCCGGTCCGTGGGCTGCGCGCCACCGATTTCAAGATCTATGACGATGGGGAAGAACGCCCCATCGCCTTCTTCAACGTCGAACGCCGCGAGGGTGGGATGCGCCCTGTCGCCGTCGTCTTCGCGCTCGACGTCTCCGGCAGCATGCGCGTCGATGAGATGGCCCGGCTCCAACGCGCGTTGGAACTCTTCTCGCGTTGCATGGCCGGGCGCCCCTTCACTTACGCCGTGATCAGTTTCGGGATGAAGGTCAAACTGCTTCAGAACTTCACAAACGACGTGCAAAAGCTCGATCGCGTCTTCGCGATGTTGACCCGTGACGTGAATGGCCTTTCAACGCACGCTTACGATGCGGTCGATGATGCGATCCGCCTGCTCGTGCGCCATGCGCCGCGCACACAGCGGGGCATCCCCGTCAAGCGCGCCGTCGTGCTCGTGACGGATGGATTTCCGGTCGGCGATACGGTCTCACCGCAAACCGTGATCGAGCGGGCCAATGCTGCCGAGGTGAGCGTTTATACCGTGACCCTTCCCTCCTACTCGCGCTTCCTCTCAGCCGCGGCGATGCAGGCGCCGTTGCCCACTCCGCTCGACGTGAGCGGTTTGGCCGAAATGACCGGCGGGAGCAATTTCTACGCGACGGAGAACGATTTCGAACCGCTCTTCCGCGCCCTAGCCGAAGACGTCACATCCTCCTACGTGCTGGCTTTCTACCCTCCTGAAGAGAGGCGGCGCGATGGCCGCTTCCACCCCATTCGCATCGAAGGGCCGAGCGGCCTTCACCTACGCCAGAGCCGCGCGGGTTACAAGTTCGATCCCGCAAGCAAGCGTTTGGTGCAGTGAGGCCACTTGACCCTTCGCGCACCGGCTTAATTGAGAGCCCCGTTCTGCTCAGCAGATCCCCTCGATCGAGGCGGCCAACCGCCACCCGATCACAAGATAGGCGGCACAAGCCGCCAATCACAGCGCTGGTCGCTATGGCGAGCCTCAGTAATCGTAATCCTCCTCCTCATCATCGTCGTAATCGTAATCCTCATCCTCCTCCTCAACGAGGTCGAGTTCAACTGGATCTAATCCAACGATCTCCAACTCGGCCCCGCACTCCTCGCACGAGATGATGTCGCCTTTGTCCATGTCGACATCGACGTGCACTTCAGCTTCGCATTCAGGGCAAATTCCTGTCGGCACTGTCCTTTCACCTCCGGTTGAGTCGCTTAATGTGATGATGTCAAGAGGCGTCCCGCAACGCAGGAAGCCTCCATCATGAAAACCTTCCATGCAACGAAGACACTCTACCTAGCTGCCGATGATTTTGCAACCACTTTCCATCCCGATCCAATGCGCCTAGCACAGGCCGGGAAGCCACGTCTCACTTCGCGTAGGTGATCATCAGCGCTCAAGCGACGAAAGCTTTTGCCGCGCCCTTTCCGCCTCTTCGCTATGCGGATAACGGCGCACGATCTCGCGCCAGCACGCGCCATCGTAAACGTACCTGCTTCGCGCTCGATCCCAAACGAAGCGCACGCCCTGGCGATTGTAGCGATCCAGCCCGACGTAGTTCATAAAGTAGCTATGAGCGGGAACGCCCGTTGCGGCTATCTCCCCGTCGGGCAAACGGCGCATGGCCTCGCGCGTCAAAACGTCGGCTGCTTGCTCCGCCGCCTCGCCGAGCATCCAAAGGACAGCGGGACGATACGGTGAGCGTGGGAAAAGATCGAGAAATAGCTTGGCGCGCGCGATGCGAACGAAACCGTCGGAAGCGCGGATCAAACGCCATAAACGCTCATCGTCGCCGATCGCCAACGGCGAGGCGAGCGCATCCCTTTGCACCCATCCGCGCGTGCGTCTGGTTACGGCGACGCGCTCGAAGATGACTCCATCGCTCGCCTTTCGCCTGCCCAGCAACGTAACCTCTCTCCCTCGGCTCAAACGGCGCACGAGCGTCGCCGACAGCGTCGGCTCGCTCCTCAAGGCAGCCAACCTTTCATCGACGACTATCGCGCGCCCTCTTAAAGCGGCGGCCCGTTTCTGCGCTGAAGAGGTGGCGGGGTAAAGAAGCAGACCGAAGATGAGGCAAGCGAAGATCCGCCTTCGGCATAGGATGAACATCTCTTCTCTCTCCTGCGATCAGTGAGGTTAAAGATATCAAGCCGATAGCATGATGAAGAAGATCTATCCTCGATCTGCGCCGACGATTGCGACCGCTGTTCCAGCTCTCCGCTACAGATGGCGCAGAACCTCGCGTTGAGAGGCGGCAAAACGCAGATGATGGAGATGGCAGATGGCGACGGCCAAAGCGTCAGCGGCGTCGTTCGGTTGCGGCGCTTGCTCGAGCTTGAGAAGGACGCGCACCATCTCCTGCACCTGATGCTTCTCCGCCGCGCCATAACCGACGATCGTCTGTTTGATGAGTCGCGGCGCATACTCTTTTATCTCCAATCCGGCGCGCGCCGCCGCCAAGATGGCTACGCCGCGAACTTGCCCGAGTTTGAGCGCGGTTTTGACGTTGGCGGCGAAGAACGCCTCTTCAACAGCACACACGTTCGGATGTAAGCGAGCGATGACGTTTTCCAATCCTTCGCTGATGCGAAGCAACCGCAGAGCGAAAGCGCTGTGAGGTGAGGTGCGTATGGCTCCGTAATCGACCAACTGGTAACACCGCGCGTCGCCTTCGACGACGCCCCAGCCGGTGATTTCGCTGCCCGGATCGATGCCCAAGACGCGCATGCTCTTCAAGCGGCTAACATCTCCTGCTCGCTGATATCGAAATTGGCGTAGACCTTCTGCACGTCGTCATGATCCTCGAGCGCTTCCATCAGTTTGACCATCTGACGCGCATCCTGCCCCTCGAGCTTCACATAGCTTTGCGGGACCATCGAGATCTCAGCGACCTGCGGCTCGATCCCGGCCTTTTTGATCGCCGCGAGCACCGCTTCGAAACTCTCCGGATCAGTGATTATCTCGAAACTGTCTTCGTCATCGCGCAGATCTTCGGCTCCAGCTTCGATGGCCAACTCGAACAGCTTCTCTTCGGGCATCGCCGTTTTATCGACGACGATGTACCCTTTGCGCTCGAACATCCATGCGACCGAACCCGCCTCGCTCAAGTTCCCGCCGTTTTTGGAGAAGAGATGGCGCAGTTCCGCCACCGTGCGATTGCGATTGTCGGTCATCGCGTGGATCAGCACGGCGACGCCGCCCGGCCCATAACCTTCGTAGGTCACCTCCTCGTAACTTGCGCCCTCGATCTCGCCCGTGCCGCGTTTGATCGCGCGCTCGATCGTATCGTTGGGCATGTTGGCCGCTTTCGCATCGGCGATGGCTTTGCGCAAGCGCGGATTAGCTTCGGGGTCGCCACCGCCGAGCCGCGCGGCGACCGTAATCTCCTTGATCAACTTGGTGAAGAGTTTGCCGCGCCGCGCGTCGAGCAAACTCTTCTTATGTTTGATCGTATGCCATTTGGAGTGTCCAGACATAGTTCCCCTTCCTCGACGATCGGCCTTATTGGACTGATGGAACAAAGGGCGAATATATCACGCTGATTTTCGCCCCCGCAAATCGCAATCCGACAGCGTCAAGAGTTCAGCGGCGCGCGTTCGACGCCGCTAATCGCTGTAACTTCTCGCCACCATCAAATCCGCGAACGCGAATCTGTTTCACGCGGCTCTTTTCGCCGCGGACTATTTCGATGGCGCTCGGGCTGACACCCAAAGCCTCCGCCAAAACCCGCACTAATTCTTCGTTCGCGGCGCCATCGACGGGTGGCGCGGCGAGTTGAACGCGCAACGCGCCAGCCTGCTCCCCGACGATGCGACTGCGCGCCGCACGCGGCACGACCCGCACTTCAAAGAGCAGATCCCCGGCTCTCTCCGTAAACCTGATCATCCCAGCTGATTGAAACTGACGCTGCCCGCCTCACGCTGCCAGAAGATTCAACCTATGAATCGCAGCGGCCAACCGCGCAACAGCGTCCCGGCGACCGCCGCTTGGAACAACCATAAGATGAAGAAGGCGATGAGCGGAGAGATATCGAACATGCCGAGCGGCGGGACGACGCGCCGCAAAGGGAGCAGAAGCGGCTCCGTGATGTTGACGAGGAATCTCATCAGCGGATTCGAATAACTCACCATGCCCCACGAAAAGATGATGCGAATGAAGAGCAGGATCGTATAGAGCGCGAGAAGGCCGTAGATCACATAGCCAATCAAAGCGATCGGCGCCCCCCGATCTAGGCTGAAGATGACTCCGGCGAATGTATTCAATACCGCCTCCGCGAGCTGCAACGCGAACCAACCGGCTAGAATGGCGATCAGAATCGTGACGAGCGGCGCGATATTCGGGCCCATGCCGAAAGCGATGAGCGCACGCCGCACGGGCGCGACGATCGGTTCAGTAATGTTGCGCAGCCACATCACGATACGATTGAACGGGTTGACATCGGCATAGTTGAGCGCGAGGCGAACGAGCATCAACCCGATGATGACGATGATCGCCGCTGTGATCGCATAGCTGATCAGAACGAAGAGCGCTTCGATGACGAACATAACACCTCTCCAACCGAACATCCGTTCTCGATTTTAGCAGATGCGAACTACTCGACCGGCTCATTCGATGTCTGGCGCGCGCCGAAGATCGCCGTTCCGAGACGCACCATCGTCGCCCCTTCCTCGATGGCGACTTCAAAGTCGTGGCTCATGCCCATCGAAAGCTCGCCGCGCCCGTGACCGAAAGCTCCTTCAGCTAACAATCTATCGCGCAACTCGCGCAACCGCCGAAAGTATGGGCGAGCCCGTTCAGCTGCGGCGAAAAACGGCGGCAGCGTCATCAAACCGATCAATCGCAGGCGCTCGCACCGTGACAGAGCCTGCACGATCGCCGGCAATTCGGCTTCGCTCGCCCCGGATTTGGTCTCCTCACCGGCCAAATTCAACTGGACCAACACGGGCAACTCGGCGCGCCCCTCCTCGACACAGATTCTCTCGAGTCGCTTCGCCAATTCGATCGAATCTAACGAATGGATTAGGTCGAAGAGCCGCACTGCGCGCCGCGCTTTGTTCGCTTGCAGATGACCGATCAGATGCCAGCGCACGTCCCCATGGCCGATCTCCCTGATCTTCGCTTCCGCTTCCTGCACGCGATTCTCGCCAAGATCGCGCACCCCGGCCCTCACCGCTTGGCGCAGAACCTCGATCGGGAAAGTCTTGCTCACGGCGATCAGAGTTATTTCGGCTGGATCGCGGCCGACGCGCTTCGCGCAAGCGACGATCCGTTCCTTCACCCTCTCCAGGCGCGCGCCGATCTCATCCAATCGCGTTTCCATATCGCCCCCTACACCGCTTCACGGCGACTATATCAATTCGCACAAAACGGCTGCAACCGACAGATTAACCATCCGTCAGAAACGAACGTGTATCCCAAATCGTTCGCAGGAAGCGCCCTTTTCGTGCACCAGAATCGATCGCCACCGCCGAAGAACCGGGAAACGATGGGCCTTTAGTCAGTCCATGCGCTTGGCATACGGTTTGTTAGCTCGTCTCAGCGAGCCTTCGGGCAGAAGAACTCGACCTTATCGGGAGGGAGTCATGATCGATCGCCAGAAGTTTCCGCTCTTCGCGATCTCGCTGTTATTCGCCGCTCTTTTCGCCGCCCCCGCACCCTCAGCGGCCCAAGCCGGCCCACCGCCGTGGATACGCGAGAAGAAATCCGAAAAGTTCATCAACGGTCACGACGCGCGCGATGGGCGCTGGGATGGGCGCGGCCCTCAAAGGGGCTATTGGCGAGACGATGATCGTTGGGATCGAAGGGGATGGGATCGCGACCGCGATCGGGTGAGGGACAAACGCGAGATCCGCAACTACGCTCAATCGATCGGTTATCGCGAAGGTTATCGCCTCGGACGCGAAGATCGTTTCCGCGGGCGCAAGTTCAACTATCGCGACAATAACATCTATCGCGACGCGCTGCTCGGCTACCGTGACAGCTTCGACGACCGCGACCTATACCGCCGCAGTTTCCGCGAAGGGTTCAAACGAGGTTACGAAGATGGATACCGAGACGCGCGCCGCGGCCCCTTCGGCGGCATCTTCGGCCACTGAGGAACCGCTTTTAAGGCGCTTGACACCTCTCCGCCACATTCCTAAAATTTTCAGTGCAGTGCGGATGTGGCGGAACTGGTAGACGCGCTGGCCTCAGGAGCCAGTGATGGCAACATCGTGGAGGTTCAAATCCTCTCATCCGCACCAAAGTTTCAAAGGCGAGGCCGGTCGCCTCGCCTTATCCTTTCTGCAGCGCCCCAAGATATCATCTTGAAGCCATCTCAGCGTCGTCCGATGCCGATCGACAAGGCCCACTCATTCGCGAGCTTGCCCTCAATTGACGGATTCCGTTGCGCCATCCAACATCTGAGCGCGCGCATCCATAACGACTAAAGGCTGCTCATCGAAGAGCGATGAATCGACCAGCGTCTGCACCCAGTAACGTCCGGCCACCGGGAAGGTCACGTTGACGAAGAAGCTGATGTTGTCAGCGAAACCGCCGGGCGCGACCTCAAAGCGCGTCGGCTGCGAGACGACGATCGGATACTGTCGATCGGGCGAAAGGATGCGCACTTCGGAAAGATACGCGCCTTCACCGCGCCAGTGATTGACGACGGCGAACTTGATGAGCGAAACGGGAAGCTGTTGCACCATGATGTTCTGAAAGATGCCCATCAAGGAGAGCTTGTTCCCCACCTCCAGACGCACGTCGTCGCAAAATATCGTGTAGACGAGCTCCAATTTTCCGCTTTTGCTCTGCTTCACGCCCTTCTCCACCGAAAGATCTTCTGGCGCCGCCGAATCCCCGCCTCCGTCAGATAAGAGGCTAGACTCGAAACTCCCGGTTGCACGGTGAACCCTCATCTTCCGCAGGTTATTCCATACTAACACCGAAACTTCTGGACGGGTATCGCGATTCACAGGTTCCATGCAAGCGGGCCGGAAAGCGGCGCGCAAGTTCTCGCGCTATGGAGTAGCCGACTCCAACATCTTTTTGAACTCCTCTTCGCCGATGATGGGCACGCCGAGCGCGCGGGCGCGTTCCAACTTTGAACCTGCATCTTCGCCGACGATGACGAAATCGGTCCGGCGGCTGACGGAAGAGGCGACGCGACCGCCGCGTGCCTCGATCAACGCGCGCGCCTCGTCGCGCGTCATGCTCGCCAACTTCCCCGTCAAGACGAACTGCTTTCCGCTGAAACGTTCATCGCGCGTCGCTTCGCTGGGCTTTGCAGCGATTTCCGTCCGCACTCCGGCGGCGCGCAACCGCGCGCAGAGCGCGCGATTTCCCTCATCATCGAACCAATCGCGCACGCTCTGCGCGACCGCCAATCCGACATCGGGCAGCGCGTCGAGCTCTTCGACGGTGGCGCGACTCAACCGCTCGAGCGAGCCGAAATGGCGCGCGAGATCGTTCGCCGTGCGTTCGCCGACGTGACGTATGCCGAGCGCATAGATTAGACACGCGAGATCGCGCTCCTTGCTCGCCTCAATCTGTGCGAGCAGATTGGCCGCCGATTTTTCGCCCATGCGGTCGAGCGCCGCCAACTCTTCCCGTTTCAAACCGTAGAGATCGGCGACATCGCGCACCATGCCGCGCTGGACCAGTTGTTCGGCCAACGCTTCGCCCAGACCTTCGATGCGCATGGCGCGACGCGAGGCAAAATGCAACAGCCGCGCTTTGAGCTGCGCCGGGCAATCCGCCGCGACGCAGCGCGCCACCGCTTCGCCTTCGGGGCGTGAGACGTGACCGCCACATACGGGACACGCCGTCGGCATGACAAACGGGCGTTCGACGCCCACGCGGCGGGACTCTATGACTTTGACGACTTTCGGGATGATCTCACCGCTCTTTTCGATGAGCACCCAATCGCCGATCCTCACGTCGAGGCGACGTATTTCGTCCTCGTTGTGCAAGGTCGCACGCGAAACGGTCGTGCCCGCAAGCTGCACAGGGCGCAAAATGGCCACCGGCGTGAGCGCACCAGTGCGTCCGACCTGCACGATGATCTGCTCGATCTGCGTCGTCGCCTGTCGCGCCGGGAACTTGTACGCGACGGCCCAGCGCGGCGCTTTCGCCGTCGCGCCAAGCTCTTCCTGCAAAGCTGTGGAGTTTATTTTGACGACGACGCCATCGATCTCGTAAGGCAGCGCGTCGCGCCGCGCCTCCATCGCGCTGCAGAACGCGATGACTTCATCTATTGACGAACAGAGGGCATGTTCGGTCACGCGGAAGCCGGCGCTCTCCAACCACCGAAGCGTCTCCCAGTGCGCATCGAACGGCTTCCGCCCATCGACCAGCAGGTCGTAGGCGAAGAACTCCAGACGACGCGCCGCGACGATGCGTGGATCGAGCTGCCGGATGGTTCCGGCAGCCGCGTTTCGCGGGTTGGCGAAGCGCGGTTGCCCCGCCGCATCGCGTTCAACGTTGAGCCGCTCGAAAGCGCGGCGCGGCAGGTAAGCCTCGCCGCGCACTTCGATCTCCTCGCCCAGATCACTCCACGCCCCGTTCAATCGCAGCGGGATGGAGCGTATCGTGCGCACGTTTGGCGTGACGTCCTCGCCGCGTGTGCCGTCGCCGCGCGTCGCGCCGCAGACGAGAAGCCCATCCCTATAACGCAACGCGAGCGATAATCCATCTATCTTCAACTCGGCGACGTATGCAATCGCGACCGGTCCGGCTAGTCGCTGGCAGCGTTCATCGAACGCGCGCAGATCTTCGATGTCATAGCTATTGTCGAGCGACAGCATCGGACGGCGATGGATGACTTCAGGGAAGGATTCTACCGGTTTCCCCCCGACACGCTGCGTCGGGCTATCTGGCATGGCCAACTCCGGGTGCGCGCTTTCAAGCTCCAACAGGCGCTGGACCAGCGCATCGTATTCGGCATCGGAGATCTCTGGATCATCATGCACGTAATATAGCTCATCGTGCCGACGGATCTCTTCGCGCAGACGCGCGATCTCCTCTTCGATCTCGAACAACGATCTTTGCCTCATAACCGACTCAGAGATGGGAGCGAGGCGCTAGTCGCACGACTCCGAAAGCCGCGCTCGTTTTCCCTCATCGCCCGCAGAAGCAGCGAAGCCAAGTAAAGCGCCGGCCCGCTTTTCAAGCCTCATCCGCCGATGGCCCATAGACCGAAGGCACTGGGATGCCGTTCAGACGTAGGTAGACGCCGAGCTGCGCGCGATGGTGGATCAGGTGATTGAAGACCATGCGGCGCAGCACGGCAAAGCGCGGCGCGGTGAAGAGCGTCTGCTCTCCAGCGCGCAGCGCCCACGCCTTCGCCAGCTCTTCATCGCTTGCCGCCGCGATCGCCCGGCGCGCCGCTTCGACGTTCTGTTCGAACAGTTTCAAAAGCTCCTCGCGCGAAGCGACCTCGGGCGCGCGCACTGTTTTCCCGTCGGGACCGATCACGTCGAACGCATCCGTTTCGATGACCACTCGGGCCCAACTCGGGATATTGGCGACGTGCGTCGCTAGCGCGCCCATGGTCATGGACTTTTCGTGCGGTCTCCAATCGAACCGGTCGTCGGGCACGCGCTCCAAAGTGCGGCGCGTGCTCGCCACTTCTTGCTCGAATTCCGGCAGAAAAAGTTCACTGATCGTCATCTCTCGCTCCTTTCGCGGCGATGGCTTGCCCGCGCGGTAGATTCAAGGCGTTTTTGCTCTCGCCCTGAAAGTTCGCCTCTTCGGCCAAGCGTCCGAGTTGATGAATGACGCGACCGAAATATTTGATGCCTTGGATGAAATCTTCCAACCGTATGTTCTCATCCGGTCCGTGCGGATTCGATCCCTCGTAACCGATGCCGAACGAAACGACCGGCGTCGGCGGTTCGACGGCTCCGCATAACGCGCCTACAGGGCCGCTCGCCGGATCGAGCGGATAGATGATCGGCTCCGTGCCGTAAACTTCGTTCGCCGATGCGACGGCAGCGCGCGCGACCAGAGAGCGCGCCGACGATTTCGCCACCGGCGCGCGCGCCAGCACCGAGATCTCGATGTCGTCGAACCCGCGCCGGTCCAGATGTTCGCGCAACAGCCTGAGGACGAGTTCGGGCGTAAGATTCGGCACGAGCCGAAAATCGACGCGCGCCGCCGCCGTCCCCGGCAAAGCCGTCCGCGGCCCGGTCTCCGTATGCCCCGTCTGGATGGCGCAGATCGTGCAGGTTGGTCCAAAGACCAGCTCGCGCACAAGTTCCGAACCGGAAAGACCGCGCGCCCAACTTTCGATGCGGAACTCGCGCTTGAGCCCCTCCTCATCCAGCTCGACCGAAGCGAGCAGGCGCAAATCCTCTTCGTCGAGCGGAGCGACATGTCGCATGTAATCGTCCACCGTGATCTTGCCGTCGGGAGAAAGAAGGGTCGCCAGCGCGTGGACCAGCCGCCACGCCGGATTGGGCACGATCCCGCCCCACTTCGAGTGTATGTCGGTGCGCGCGCCATGCGCTCTGAGCTCGACGAACGCGATGCCTTTAAACCCCAAACTGATCACCAAACGACCGCGTTCGTCTATGTAGCCATCATCCCAGATCGCGCCATGAGCGCGCAGCAAATCTGCATGCTCGGTCGCAAACTGGTAGAGGCTCGGGCTGCCCAACGCATCCTCGCCTTCGACAATGTAGCGAAGGCAGAACGGGAGTTTGCCGAAGCTCTTCTGGTAGGCTTCGATGGCAGCTAGGCGCGCGACCAGATCGCCTTTGCTGTTGGCCGCGCCGCGCGCGTAGAGCTTGTTGCCGATGACCTGCGCGGCGAATGGTCCAGAGGTCCACTCGGTGAGCGATCCGACCGGTTGCACGTCGTAATGGCCGTAGATGAGAAAGCAATGCGAACCGGCGCCGAACTCGGCATAGATGATCGGATAACCGCTCCCCAGACGGAAAAGGCGCGTGCCGCCGCCGGCGCGCTGCATCATCTGCTCGACCGTTTCGGCGACGGCGCGCATCCCCGTGCCGCGCGCGGCGACCGACGGCATGCGACACAGCGCTTGCAGCCGCTCGATGAAGCTCTGCGCGTTGCGTTCAACGTAACGGTCGAATCGCGTAAAACTCATCCTTCGGTTCGCCCTTCCCCGCGTGAAGGTTCAAAGCCCCAAAACTCGATGTCGTTCATCCTCAAGAGAGATCTTTCGCGCAATAGAGCAGATACCGCGGGCGCTCCGCGTCGCGCAAGAATCCGGCGCAGACGAGGCCGGCGGCGAAGGCTTCGGCAAATTCCGCGCGCACGCGCCGTTGCTCGCGGCGGGCCGCGTCGGCATCTCGGCGCACGAGCGCGCTCCAATCGGGCGGGATAACGATCTCGGCAGCTGGCTGCGCTCGCGGCGTTGGATCTTCGCCGCGCTGCGCGCGCTCGACTCGCGCCGAATCCAGCTCCCATTCGGCAAAGAGCCGATCGCTATCGATGCCGCCACGCTCGGGCATATTGTAATCCGTTCCGTAAAAATTGACGGCATAGGTGCGCACGATCGCGCCGAGACGATTGAGGTTGAAGTGGGCGTTGCGCGCCTGCATCGGATCCCACGTCCATTTGATGAAGCGCACGCCTTCGCTGAGCGCCCGCTCGCGTTGCGCCCATTTGAGCTGCGCGCCGATGCCGCGATTCTGATAGTCGCGATGCACGGCCATCATGTGAGAATAGCCGATGATCTCCGCGCCGCGCCGCGCCACCAGATGGTGAACGAATCCCACTAAAAGATCGCCAGCAAACGCGCCGAGCGTCCAACCGCCAGCGTATCTGGAGACGATCAGGTGTCTGCGCGGCGAGACTTCAAGATCGGGCAAGCCGAAAACCTCGCGTTGCAATTCGATGCAACGATCGAACTCCTCGATCGTCGCGCATTCGCGGATGACGATCTCCGTCTGCGCTCGATTCATCCCTACCATTTCCCCAAAACGATGTGCCACCGCATAAGCTAGCCGATCCTTACGCCTTCGCGCAACAAGCGCCATCGATCGACCGAGGGCGCCCCGATCGCGATTCGACCTTACAGAGTGGATCTTTCTCCGGGCGCGAGGAGCGATCTTATGCAAGGCTGGTCCAGATCATTATTGTTAACGACCTTTACCCCAAGCGCGAGGAGCGATCGTTCCACGTGAACGATTCGGTCGCCGATGTCTCCTAAGCGCGAGGAGCGGCCGCAGGAAGCTTATGCTGGACCTGACGACTTCCTCGCCAACCAAATCTTTTGCGGCCTGATCGCCGGCGCGACCAAATGCAATTCCAACCCTTCGACGTAAGGCTGCTGCACGACCGCCATATGTCGGTGCGCGAGGAATACGGCCAGCGCCTCTTCGGCAATCAAGCGCTGTAAGCGCGCATAGATCTGCGCGCGTTCGGCGTAGCTGATCGTACACCGCGCCCTTTCCGATAGTTCATCCACCTCCGGCACGCGCGCCATCCGCCCAACGCTCGAGTGGCGATTGGCAGAGTGAAATAGAAGGTAGGTGAAATTATCTGGATCCGCGTAATCAGCGTACCAACTGACCTCGATGAACTGCGCGCGCCCTTCCAAAGCCGCGTTTATGATCTCGGCGATCTCGGCGACGCGCACCCTAGCTTCAATCCCTATGGCCGCCAAAGATTCGCAGATGAACTGGCCCGCCCTCTCGCAAATCGATTGCTCGGCGACGGAGCGCCACAACTCGACCTTCAAGCCGGAGCGATATCCGGCCTCTGCGAGCAGCTTGCGCGCAAGTTTCGGATCGTAAGGGATGCCGGACCACCCGGCGTCATGTCCGATCAGGCCGGGCGGGATCGGTCCGACGGCTGGCACGGCCATCTCGCCGTAAGATTCGCGGACGAAACGCTCGCGATCGATCGCATGCGCGATGGCGCGACGAACGCGCACGTCATTGAACGGCGGCTGTTCGGCATCGAAGGCGAGAAATTGCGTGTGCAGTTGAGCGCCGACGGAGATGCCTGAACGCCACTGTGCATCTTCGGCCAGACGCGCCAGCCTTTGGGCCGAACTCTCGCGCACGAAATCGAGTTCGCCACGTTTGAGGCGTTCGATTAAGGTCTCGCCGCTTTCGTTGTACTGCACAGTCACGCGATCGACGTATGGCTCGGTCTCGCGCCAGTAAAGATCGAATCTCTCCAGTTCGACGCGCCCCGTCTCCGCATCATAGGAGAGCAAGCGAAATGGTCCAGTGCCGATCGGATGGCGTGCGAACCGCGCCCCGCCGTCCTCTTCGATCTCTTCGCGTGGGACGATCGCGGCGAAACGCCGGCAGAGCGTCTGCAAGAAGAAAGCCAGCGGTTCCGTCAACTCGAGTTCGACGGTCCAGTCATCGAGCGCGCGCGCGCCGATCAACTCGTCCGTTTCGCCGCGGGCGTATTCCGGCGCGCCGACTAGGTTCATAAAGATCAACGAGCCCACGCGCGAGTGGCGAAGCGTCCGCTGAATCGAATAGACCACATCATGAGCCGTCATTACGCGACCGTTGTGAAAACGCACGCCGCGCCGCAGATTGAAGACGTAAACTCTGCCGTTGGCCGCGATCCGCCAACTTTCGGCGAGAACGGGCTTGACTTCTGCGTTCTTCCCCGTTTCGACCAAGCACTCCAGCATCAGACTCAGAAGATCAGCGCGCGCGAGCGTCGTCGCCTCGAGCACATCGAGCGAAGGGATGAGCGTCTGCAGACCGTAGCGCAAGTGTCCGCCGCGCCGCGGCGTCGGCACGCGGAATTGCTTGACCGCGGCGCGCAGCGAGTTCGCTTCATAACCAAGAAGGCTCGATGTGTAATTGATCTGAACGATCGAAGCTTGATTGTTGCGCACCGATTCGTGGATGACCTCCATCGCGCGCAGAATATCTTCCGTCCCACGATGCTGCTCATCGGCAGCGTAGCCGATCTGATCGATCAGCTCGGTCAAACGCTCCATCGCCTGCGCGACCTGTTTGGAACTATCCGCCTGCTCTTGCATCGCCCGCTGGACCTGTCCGGTGAGCAGGGCCATCTGCGTGGCGCGCTGTCCGATCTGCTGGGCCGTCGCCGCCTGTTCCGAGGTGGCGCGTTCGATCTCCTGCGCGCGCCGACGGACCTTGGCGACCAGTTCCGTCACCTGACGCGATTCGACAGCCTGCGTGCCAGCAGCCTCAGCGATCTGGCGGATCGCTCTGGCCGATTCCGCCGTCAAGCGGCTGATCTCGTTGAGCGAACGCGCAGCGCGCTCGGCCAAACGCAAACCCTGATCGGCCAACTGGCGATTGGCATCCGCCTGGGCCATCGCGACGGCGACCGATTCGCGCACGCCCTTGATCAATTGATTGATCTCCTCGGTCGAGCGCGCCGTCCGTTCCGAAAGCTCCTTGATCTCTTCAGCGACGACGGCGAAGCCGCGACCTTGCGGACCAGCTTGGGCGGCGAGGATGCGCGCGTTCAACGCCAGCAAGTTCGTGCGATCGGCGATCTCGTCGATCACGCGCGTGATCGCGCCGATGCGCTCCGAAGCTGCCCCCAACGCCGCGATCGTCTCAGCCGTCTCCTCGACGCTGCGGCGCGTCGTGCGCATCGACTCCGCCGTTTCGATGACGACCGCCGATCCCTGCTCAGCCGAACGCTGCACCTCTTCGGCCAGCGCCGCCGCTTCGCCGGCAGCTTGATCGACGCGCTGCGTCGAATCGTCGATGGCGCGCATCGAACGCTCGGCCTCATCGGTCGCCTGCGCGAGCGACTCGGTCGCCGTGGCGACGTTGCGGACCGAAGCGGCCATCTCCTCGATCGATGAGGCCGTCTCTTCGACGAAAGAGGCGAGCGCATCAGAGTTGGCCGACGCCTCATCGATCGAAGCGGCCATCTCCAAAATGGAGGTCGAAGTCGTCTGGGCCAAGTGCGATAGCGCGTTTACCGCCTCGGCGATCGACGCCGCCGAAGCGCTGATCTGCGTGATCGCGCTGACGGTCGAATCGACCGATGCCGCCTCATCGCTTACAGCCGCAGCCAGTTGGCGTCCGCCTTCGAGCACGCGCGTCGCCACATCCTCGATGGATTCGGCGGCTTGTTGCAAGCTGTTAACCATGCGGCGGATGCGGCGCGCGAGCGCGATCAACTCCATCAACGCCAACCTCTCTCCGGCGCGAAGCCGCGCGCTTTCAAGATCTAAAGCGATATCGGCGGTTAGATCGCCCGCAGCCAAGGCCATCGCCACGCGGCCCAACAGGCTCATCTCATCCCTGGTCCTTTTGGCGCCCTTCGTGCGCTCTATCTCTCTTTCTTCGACGCCCATCTTTCTCCCACGTCACGTTTCATGATCAGGCTCTCCTCACAAACCACACGGCGGCTTTTGACGCTGAGTGTAGACAAAGCTCAAAAAGGAGCGAATTCCGCCACCGCTAGGTTTGCCGCGTGCATCATAACACAGCCCTTCGCCACCTGTGCGACCCAATTTTCACCACAGATGATGCTGGCAGAAGCGTCTCTGCGATTCCTCAATCAGCCTCGATTGCGCTATGATTGAGCGCGGGCCGCGGACGGGAGCCCGTTTCACATGAACGGTCAGCTTGGCGAATACCCGCTCGCCGAACTCATTCGCGAAATCTCAGACGAAAGTTTGTCGGGCGCCTTGCGTTTGCGGCGCGCGCGCGCGCGCGCGGCCCTTTACTTCGATCACGGCGATCTGGTCCATGTGGCGACGAATCTGCGCCCGTTACGCCTAATTGAATGCCTTCGCCGGTGGCGCGCAATCTCCGCAGAGACGCTCGCGCGTTTCGCCGCACTTCCCGACCTCGAACTGGGAGCTGCGCTCCTATCGCATGGCGTGATCGGAGCCGAAGAACTGAAGTCGTTGCGCGCCCGTCAAATGCTGGAATCGCTGCCTCCGCTGCTCCTTTGGACCGATGGCGAATGGGAATTCGACCCGCGCGTGCGCGTGGCCGAAGAACTGCGCTCGGCAACGGATATTAGATCACTGCTCGTCGAAAGCGCGCGGCGCCTTCCTGCCGCCTTCATCGCCTCGCGACTCATTGACGATGAACTCCTCGCGCCAACGGGCTCGCCACTCATCCTCGATCTAAAGCCGACCGAAGCCTTCATCCTGTCGCGCCTTGACGCCCCGCTGAAACTGGGCGAACTGCTTTCGATCAGCGGCCTTCCCGAAGACGAAGCGCGCCGAGCCGTCTACGCATTGATGTTGGCGGGTCTCATTCGACGCGCCGCAGACAAACGCGCGCTCGCGCCGCAAGGGCCGCCGACGCAAAGAAGAGAGGCGGCGCCCACGCAAGATCAGGAGCGCGACGAACGGGCGGAGATCGCCGAGCTTCTTGCGCGCGCCGAGGCGGCGGACTTTTACCAGACGCTCGGCGTCAGTCGACAAGCGACGCCGCAGCAGATCAAAACCGCTTACTACGCGCTCGCCAAACGCTTTCATCCCGACCGTTTCTCGCGCGCGTTGGATGCAGAAACCCGTTCGCGCATCGAATCAGCTTTCGCCCGAATCACCCAGGCTTACGAGACGTTGAACGATAGCGCGGCGCGTGCCGCCTACGACCTCAAGCTCGCATCGCCAACTTCTGCGCCGACTGGACCGCACCAACCGGACGCGGAAGAGTTTTACGAACGCGGCCTCGCCGCGCTACGGGCAGGCGAGATAGAGAGGGCCGCGGCGGAGTTTTCCGAGGCGGTGAAGCTCTCGCCGCATGAAGCCCGCTATCGGGCCGCGCTCGGACGCGCCCTGATGGGCGAACGCAGCAGACGCCGCCAAGCCGAGGCCGAATTGCAGATGGCCATCAAGCTCGACGGGAGCAATGTTGATTACCGCGTCTGGCTCGCCGAGCTTTACCGTTCGGTTGGGCTTTATCGTCGCGCCTTGCAAGAGTTGGAACATGCGTTATCGTTCGATGCGCGGCACGCGGAAGCCCAACGTCTGTTTCGCGAAATAAGCGGCGCGGTGAAATCGTCATGAGTGGGCCAGCGCGGCATCGATTCGTTCTGCCGATTTATCAAAGTTAAGATCGGAGTCATGAGTAAGGGACACAAACAGGATGTGCGTCACGAGGCGGCGCTTCATGAAGAGTGGGCCAGAATCGCGGCAGAGACGGACCGCTTCGAGGCCTACGAACGGGCACACGCGACACGCATCGCCAAATTGGTTGACGAACTCGCCAAGCTCTTCCACCTGCCGTTTCTCGATCGCGCCTCCTTACGGATCGCGGCTCTACTCCATGACGTAGGCGAGGCGGCGATGAACCGCTCCTACATCCGCCGAGCTGGACCGCTCACCGAAGATGAGCGGCTCGATCTAGCGCGCCATCCTGTGATAGGTGAACAAGAAGCGGCGCGGCTCGAAGTGGATGTGGGCGCACAATTGATCATCCGCTGGCATCATGAATGGTGGAACGGGATGGGTTACCCAGATGGCCTTTGCCGTAGCGAGATCCCGCTTCCCGCGCGCATCCTGCGCGTCGCCGATGCCTACGCGGCGCTCACCGAAACACGCCCTTACCGCTCCGCGCTGAGCGCGGATGAAGCGCGCCGCCATCTGGCGAAGATGAGCGGCGTAGAGTTCGATCCCGAAGTCGTCACGGCTTTTCTTGGACTCGAGATCTCGCTCGACTAGATCGAGCGTTGCAGACAAGATGAACTTGAACCATTGCTCCACGCCCAACCGCTGGCTCGCCTTCGAGCTGAGCGTCCTGCGTCGCCTTAAGTTCGCCTCCGCCATCGATCCCTTCGCCGGAGACGCTCGTCTCGGCGCGCGTCTGAAACGTTGGGGCGTGCGCGTGATCGTCAACGATATCGCTCAGTGGGCTTGGACCTGCGGCCTCGCGCGTGTACAGAATGACGCGAGGCGATTGACCGAAGAAGATCTCGCGCTCGCGCTTGAAGACGCTTACGTGCCGCGTCAACGCCTACAGAACGAAGCCCTCCGTCGCTGGTTCAAAGAGACCGACGCCATCTGGCTCGACAACGTGCGCGCCAACGTCGAGAGGATACCCGATCCGATGAGCCGCGCCGCCGCGATGACCCTGGCGTTGATGGTCGGCGATTACGCCCTGTCCTTCGACGAAAGGACGGAAGCGCTTCGTCAACCGCTCTCTCAGGTCTTTCGTCAACTGTGGATGACCTTCCCTTCTCCCATCGACAACCAGCAACAGAATCTCGCCTTCAACGATGAGGCGCGCGAGTTCATCCTTCGGCAGAAGGCCGATCTGATCTTCATACGCCTGCCGCGCCCGCGCCCGGCGCGGCGCTGGGCTTGGCGCGAGACATGGGTACGAGGGCACGAAGCTTGGATGGAGGAACTCGAGCTAAAGCTGGTGGACCGCTTGGGGACGCGCGTCGCGAGCAAACGTCAATACCTGCGCCTGGCCGAAGAGACGTTCGAAGCCGCTTCGCATATCCCTCTGTGGGTCATCGAATGGACGGAGGACGGTTTCATCTCCGCCGAGGAGATCGCCACGGCGGTCAACCAAGTGCGCAAAGTGGAGACCATCTATGCGAAGGATTTCTCCGAACTGACGAACGGGCGGGCAGCGATCATCACCGCCACCTGAAACCAGATGAGATCTCGACAGATCGCCTCAGATCGATTCACCGAACTTCGTCGGCCATCCCAGAACTCCGCCCTTCAGCGCCCGCCTTCCCGCTTAAAGCCCGCAGATGCGCCCGCACCGCTCCGCCTAAATTTCGCAGATTGTAGCCCCCCTCCAAACATGAGATGAGGCGTCCGGCACAAGCCTCCTCGGCCCAAGCCATGACGAGCCGCGTAAGATGAGTGAAATCGTCATCTTCGAGCAATAGCTGGCCCAGCGGATCATCTTTACGCGAATCGAAGCCAGCCGAGATGATGATGAGATCAGGGACGAACCGCGCGCGTATGTCGGCGAGCGCGGCCTCGAACATGCGCCGATATTCGACGGCGGGCGTGAAAGCGCGCACCGGCACGTTTAAAGTGTAGCCCGCTCCGCGCCCCGTCCCCGTTTCGCCGCGCGCTCCCGTCCCCGGATACCACGGATATTGATGGATGGAGAAGAAGAAGACGGTCGGATCGTCATAGAAAATCCCTTGTGTTCCATTGCCGTGATGCACATCCCAGTCGACGACGGCCACGCGCTCAATCTCCTTGTAACGATTCTGCGCATAACGCGCGGCGATCGCGACGTTATTGAAGAGACAGAACCCCATCGCTCTATCCCGCGTTGCATGATGGCCGGGCGGGCGTGCGGGCACAAAAGCGTTCTTCGCCTGCCCGGCCATCACCAAATCGATGGCGCGGCATGCCGCTCCGGCAGCGCGCAAAGCCGCATCGAATGAACGCGGCGAGACGACCGTATCTGGATCAAGGTACCCCCATCCTTCGCGCACCGCCTCTTCGACGCGACGGTAATGCTGTGGCGAATGGCACGCCTGAATATCACCACGCGCTGCTGCCGGAGCTTCGATCTCGATCAGCTCCGCCCACAGCTCCGCATCAGCGCGCAGCGCGTCAATGATGGTCGTGTAACGCTCTGGACGCTCAGGGTGCTCCCCGCCCGTGTAATGCTCACGGTAGATCGGATGATGAACGAGAGCCGTCGCCATTGGTTCCCCAAAGGGCCTTGACTCGATGCGACTGTTCCGGAAGCGCCTTTAGACTTCGAAATAAGGAGGATCTATTGACCGGCGCTCCAGAAGCTCGCCAAGCGCCGGCCAAAGCATTCCCCTCAAGATCACGGACGGTCGCGCAGGATTACTTGGCGCCCCCCTTGGCCACCTTTTTTGCCGCACCGTGCGTGCGTCGCAAACTGACGACTACCCGACCAGTCTCATCGGCGCGAAAGACCAAGTAATCGCCAGCACGGCCGCCCAGATAACTGACAAGCGGCGCAGGGATTTTGCCGCGCACTATGCCGCCATCGTTCGTCAACTTAGCTTTGAATTCCACAGGCTCTTTCTTCGCTGCCATTTTTCCGACCTCCCTTGAATCGAAGCTTGTCGAATGGTGTGGCTCAACCCTCCGAATGTTAGATGCAACCGATCCCCGTCTCTGACCGGTACAAGCTGTTAGAACTTAGGATACGCGCTTACTGGTCCACTAGGCAAGTAAGCAGCCGGAGGTTCAGGAACGCTCTCATGAGACCGTCGGGGAAGCTGGCTTGATGAGGCCGGATGGCCCGGAGGCTCGCCTTCGATTCAGCGAGCCTCCGGTATAAAGGGGGTTAAGATCACTTGCATTTCGAGTAACCGCAATCTCTGCAGGTGTCGCAATTCGAGGCGTGCTCCAACTGCCCGCCGCATTCCGGGCAGACGCCCGTCTGGGCGCGCTTGACGTCGTCCGCTTTGGCGATCTGGCGCGCCGCATCGGGCAACCCCGCAAGCCTTCGCGCCGTGATCAGGATGCACTCGGCGACGGCCTGTTCGGGGCTCGTCAGCAACCGCTGATTGAACCAGACCGCATGAGTTCCCGTCACTTTGTTGAGCGAGCGGGCGACCTCTTCGGCCTCGAAGCCGCCGCGCAACATTTTACTGGCGAGAAGGCCGACTCCGCCTGAGATGGGGCCGGTGGCAAAGACTTCGAGGATTTGGCGTCCGTCGTGATTGACGGTGACGTAGAGGTTCTGTCCATCGAAGGGGATGCGCCACGTCCAGCCTTGAAGTTCGCGCGGGCGCTCCAGGCGAGTCGCGCTCTTCGCTTCCAGATTTGGCGACTCATGCGAGGCGGTTCCGGTCGCCTGTTGTGGGGCCGTGGAGACCGTGACGGTGTTCAGGACTTGGGAGTCGCGGCTGCCGTCGCGATAGTAACTGACGGCCTTGCATCCGAGTTGGCGCGCCAGTCTGTAAAGGCGATCGACGGATTCGACCGTATCATTGGCCGCCCCGTTGACCGTCTTCGACACGCCGTTATCGACGTGGCGTTGCGCTGCGGCCAAAACTTTCACGTGCTGTTCGGCGGTGATCTTCATGGCGGAGATGAAATGCTCCGGCAACTTCTCCTCGTGCTCGACGACATACTGAGCAGCCCGATCGATCGACGCCTGATCCGTCTGATCGACTTCTAGCCCGAGAGCTTCTGCGGCCAGCGTGTGCACATAAGTGCGCGTCCCCAAGGTATCGCGCCGGACGTAAGCCCAACTGAAATTAGGTTCGACGCCCGAACTGGTTTCGGCGACGAGCGAGATGGTTCCCGTCGGGGCGATCGTCGTCACCTCGTAGTTGCGCGGCGTCAAGGGGAGGTCGCGCGGAATGCCGACTTCGCCGTAGAGAAAATCGGCGTAAGCGTCGCGATTGGGTTCGAGTTCCGGGAACGTCCCCTTTTCGCGCCCCAGAGCGAGCGAGGCGAGCCACGCTTCCTTGCGAATGAAGCCCATCACTTCATCCATCACGGCGATCGACTCATCGGACCCGTAGGTGATGCCGAGTTTAAGCAATAGATCGGCGTAGCCCATAATGCCGAGGCCGACCGGACGTGTCCGCTTCACCACGTCATCTATTTCTGGGAGCGGCCAACCGCACACGTCGATGACGTTATCGAGGAAGCGAACGGACCAGCGGACCGTATCAGCGAGCGCTTCCCAGTCGACTCTCCGTTCCGGGTCGTAGAACTTCGCCAGATCGATCGAGCCCAAGTTGCACGAATTATTGAAATGAAGCGCTTGTTCGGCGCAGTTGTGGACCACGATGCCGTTGGCGATGAACGAATGTGTGGCTGGCTCGGTCAGATCGAAGACATCCTCCACGCCGTCGAAAGTGACGCGCGCGACTCTTGCCGTAAAGGTTTCTTTGGGTTCGCGCGTGCGCCTTTCGACGATCATTTCAAGTTTCTGTTGCTTAGCGCTCTGGAGAAAACCTATCTCACGGGCGAATGTTCTCAGGTTTTCACGCGAGATCACAAGTTCGTGGATGGGCTGGCAAGCATAAAGCCCTTCGCCCCCGCGCCCGTTCGGCAAGATCTGCTTCCTTGCTTCCCTTCGATGCTGATAAATCCGACTGGCGATGCCGAAATTGAGAAGCAGACACTGCACGTCTCGCAACAATTCCAGCGAAATGGAGCAGAGACGCACCGAAGCGCCTTTCTCCAAATTACTGAGCACCGTACCATTGGCCGAGAAGAGACCTTGCAGGAAGCCGCGCTGCATCTGTTCCGACCCGCGAAAGACGCGCTCCGAAACGCGCAACTTCTCGCGCACCAACCAACGATCTTCGATCAACAGATCACGCAAGCGCGTGGATGTGATTCGCGCTTCGTTGCGCTCCACTATTCGGGCGACGCCTACCACATAATCTTTGCGCGCGCCGCGTCCCATTGGGACGAGTTCGTTGACGTAAGACGCAAAAGTCGGCGCGAGCGCGCGATCTTCGCCCCAAAAACTGAGCACGGCTTTGCTCGACGTAAGGTGTCCATCGCCGACCATCCACCCCGTCACGCGCCCCAATTCGAGCGATCCTTCCGTGCCGAATGCGCCCTTGCGGTTGAGGATGTGGATTTCGTCTCCCGGCTGTAGTTTGCCGAGTTCGACCCAACCGCGCTTGGTCATGATGCGGTGATCAGCGGTGGCGCGCAGGACGTACCCTTCGATGGTTTCGAGCCGGAAGACCGGACGGCGTCCGGTGCGGAAGACCGCCGAAGCTTGCGCGACCGCAGGCTCATGCCCGAACCTTCCATCGACGACGACGCTGACCTTTTGACCTTGCCGGAACAGTTCGCCAGCGCGCACCAACCCCTGATCCGTGTAGATGAGCGCGTCGGCCGTCACGCAGGGATTTGTCGCGTAGATCGGCCCCATCGAGGCCATCATGTGATTGTGCCGGTTGACCTCGTCGATGAAGATGACGCCCGGTTCGGCGTAACGATGAGCCGAGGCGACGATGCGATTCCACACATCCGGCGCATAGACCATCCCGGGGCGGGGCGGATCCTCGCGGCGCAAGGTTGAAAAATCGGTGCGCAGGAAATCCTTTCGATCGGCGAAGGTGACGGTCGAACCGTCCTCGCGCCGCCACACGCAGTAATCCCCCTCTTGGACCGGATCGTAGATGGGTCGCTCCCACGGGCGGCCATCGAACTCGAGTTGGAACCACTCGCCGCGATCGACGGCCTCCATGAAGCGGTCGGTGACGGTCACCGAGATATTGAAGTTGGTTAAACTGGTCTGATCGTTCTTGGCGTGGATGAAGCGCAGGATGTCCGGGTGGGTGACGCGCAAAATGCCCATGTTGGCTCCTCTTCGGACGCCGCCCTGCTTGACCGTCTCGGTGACGGTGTTGACGATCTGCATGAAGGAGACCGGTCCCGAAGCCTGTCCGTGCGAGGAGCGCACTAAACTTCCGGCCGGGCGGATGAACTCATAGGTCATCCCCGTTCCACCCCCGCTTTTGTGAATGAGAGCGCAGCGTTTGGCGTGCTCCATGATGCCTTCGATGGAGTCCGGCACCTCCAGCACGAAGCAGGCAGCCAGTTGGCCGCGCGGCTTTCCGGCGTTGACCAGACACGGCGTGTTGGGGATGAAGTAGCGCCCCAACATGATCTCGCTCATCGCCTCGTAGAAGGCGCGGCGGGCGGCCTCGTTGGTCTCAGCTTGCGCGATCGCGCCGACAACCCGACGCACGATGTCGGGCCACTCTTCGAGCGGCCTTCCTTCCGCATCCTTCAGGCTGTAACGCTTGGCGATGACGCGCCGCGCGTTCAGTCCGAGCGCTTCGGCGTTTGATCCCTTGAGAGCTGATCGGTAGATCCTATCTTTTCGCTTTTCGATCACGGTGCTCATCGTTCTTCCGCCTTTCTTTCGACGCGAAAAGGCGCACGCTCCCGCGCGCCGCCTTCGAAGTGGGTAGAGCCTCAGGATTTCAAAGCTTTTTCCTTGCGAAGAATAGAGCGCCCCGCCGCTGACACCTCGTGCCAGCCCCCAGCGTCGCTCCTTTTTGAACCTTGAAGACGCGGCGCAGTATACACGCTAGCCCGCCCGCTGTCAATATTCATCTCCCCAATATGTTGTGGCACCCTTTTCGAAAGCTCCAACAGAGCGTGCCTATTAAGAGTTTACCTCAACTTTCCTGAAGTGGCGACTCGGCAAGAGGCTAACCCGGCTAATGGCGAGGAGGACGGAATCTGCGAGCCGCTGCTGCTCCTCTGTTCCTACGCCCGTTGCCGGGCGCATGGCGTGTGATGGGCGGGACAGGATCTCGCAGCATAAGAAGCCCCGCCTGCATCTAAATTCGCGCGTCCTTGCGCGAGGCGATCGCTCCCGGCAGAATGGATGCGCTGTCCGATCGCTGCGGACGGCAAGATGAATTACTAAGGAGCAAAGGTTTTTCAAGAGTCGTGGCATTGATTCAACCCAAGGATGGACCTTTTCGGGATAGCTTAGCACACGCCATCGCTGCCGATGGGAATGTCAGATGCATGGCCGCCGTGACGACCAATCTGGTGGCAGAGGCGGCGGCGCGTCATAAGACCACGCACACAGTGACGGCAGCTCTCGGGCGAACATTGACCGGCACGCTGTTGTTGGCTGCGGGCGTAAAAGAGCTGGACCGCCTGACGGTGCAGATCGACTGCAATGGCCCCATCGGAGGCATCACGGCGGAAGCCAACGGGCGCGGCCAAGTGCGCGGTTACGTGCGCAATCCGCGCGCCGACGCCCCGCTCAACGCGCAGGGCAAGTTCGATGTGCGCGCCATCGTCGGCGAAGGCACTCTGTATGTGACCTACGAATCTGGATTCGAGATCGGCCTTTACCGCGAGCCCTATCGCGGCTCAGTTCCGCTCATCTCGGGCGAGATCGCGGAAGATTTCGCTTATTACCTGTCCAAATCGGAACAGATCCCCTCGGCGGTCATGCTCGGCGTGCTCGTGCGCGCGCGGGCCAACGGCGATCACTTCATCGAAGCCGCAGGCGGCATCATGATCCAGATCATGCCCGGCGCGGATGAGCAGACGGTGCGCGCGCTCGAAGAATCCGTCAAACGGACGCCGCAAACGACGACGCTCATACGCAGAGGGGCGCGGCCTGCCGATCTACTGCAGGCGGCGCTGGGCGATTTACGGTTCGAGTTGCTCGAAGAGCGAGAGGTCGAGTTCGCTTGTACGTGCTCGCACGAGCGCGCGCTCGCGCTGATCTCAGCGATGTCGCTCGCCGAGATCCGCTCGATGCTCGAGGAAGATCGCGGAGCCGTGATGACCTGCCATTTTTGCAACACCACCTATCGCGTGCAGGAGAGAGAGCTTGCCGAGATCTTGCAGCGGGCTGAAAAGGAAGGATGAGCGGGCGAGCGCTCGAAAGTTGCGCTCGCTCTCTTTCCATCATCGGCGAAGACGGGCGCGCGATCCTGAACGCGGATCGAAGCTGCGCTCGCTCTCTTCCCATCATCTCGATGATGTTCCGGGGGTGAGAAGATCGTAGTTGCCGAGCGCGCGGTTCTGCGCGTCGAGCGCGCCGATCGCCTCTGACGTCTCCTCGAGCATCTGTTTAGTCATCGCGATTGAATCGCTCAACTGCTCGAAGTCTATCATCGAGACGCGCTCCGGCGTCGGCAATGCGACGACCTGATCCTTGACCAGACCGAAGAAGTTTTCGATCGACTGCAGTTGGCCTTCGACCAATTTCACAGAACGTTCAAGCTCATCGAAAGCGGCCAAGCGACGCCTCAGTATGGCGACGTTGGCCTGTTGAATACGCCGCTCGCGTTCGTCCGCGGCCTCTTCGACGGCGCGTTCAGCCTGCTTCAATTGGTTCTGGATCACTTGCCGATTGATCGAACGCAGATGCTTTTTCCGCCGCCGGTAGACATCAAGCAGATCGACGAAATCCTCCCAGCGCTGATCGAGGCTCTTGAGATTCGAAGGGATCTCGCGCGCCCCGGTCAACCGCTTGTAGTCCTTGTAGATCTGCTCTTTGACGTAGTTGAGGTAGTTGACCGCTTCGCGCTCACGCGGGTCGAAGCTTTCGATCAATCTTTGCCGCTGTCTTCGCCGCTCCTCGAGGGCTTCGCGCCGCCGCCGTCGATCCACCAACCGACGATAGACGGAGCTGGTCGGAACGGTCGAAAGGTAGAGCAGCTCACTGATCAACGCGGCGATGAGCGGGATGAGCGATTGCGTATAGGCAGCGGCGATGGCGAAACCGGCTAGCCCCCAGAAGTTCGCCGGTTCACGCAGCGCCTCTTTCAGATATTCCAAGTTGTTCTTCGTCCTCTCCATCATCTTGAACCGCTCGATCAGCGCTTGGCGATCTGCGTATCCTCGTTCGTGCCCTCAGCGTCGGCGGCAGGAAGCGCCCCCTTCTCAGCCGTCTGCGCGCCGGGCAGCATCCCCATTTGTCGTTTATATTCGAGCAGGCGCTCCTGTAGCTGCATATCCATGGCCTCGCGCTCGATCTCGTGCATCTGCGCTTCGACCGAAGAGGCCCCTAACTGCATTTTGGCTTCAGCCGCGGCGACGCGGCGATCGATCTTCTCGCGCATCTCGTTGAAGGTTGATGCGTCATCGCCGAGCTGGAAGGCTTCCATCGTCTGCGCCAGTTGCTCTTGCAACTTAGCCTGTTTCGATTGGTTGATAAGCTGCATCGCCTCCGCGGTGCGCCGCTGCATCTGCAAGATGTAGTTGTCGCGCGCGCGGATCGCTTGCTGAGATGCTTGTCGTGCGTGCTCTAGTTGCTGTGTGGTCCGCTGCAGATCGAGTTGCGCTTGCTGCAATTGACCGATGTAAGCGGTGGCGATATCGTCGCGCCCCATTTTGATCGCCGCTTTGATTTTGGCATCGAGATCGGTGATCTGTTCTTCAAGCCGTTGCTTGGAACGCTCAAGCAGCTTTTCGGTCGCGATCACCTGTGCCACGGAGCTGTTCAATTCCGGCACGCGGTCGCGCATGTCGCGAATCGTCTGCTGCAAGATCAACTCCGGGTCCTCGACCTTCTCGACCAATCCGCCGAACAACGCCCGGATGGATCGCTTCAATCTCTTCCAGACTCCCATGATTTCCGCCTCCAGCTCGCAAGCGACCGATCAGAAAACTAGTACGACGCGGATCGTGGCACGGTTTCATGCGCGCCGACGCCACCTCGATTCGAGTATATCAGGAAGGGAGCGTAAACGGCTAGATCGATGGGGACGAGGTTTCGCGAGCGAGGCGAACCGGCACGGACGAGCGCGTTCTCCTCTTCGGGTTTGACGAAAGGGAGCCCGAGGCTGTCGCGTGCCGAGATCGCCTTTTCGGTCACGCTCCCGAATCAGAGAGGATTGAACCGAGCGAACGCGGATTGCAAGGTCGGCAAACCCGAGTCAGTTCGCGGCCCGAATCAGAAGGGATTGAACCGAGCCAACGCCTATTGCGTCGAAGGACTCGAGTGAAAAAGCGGATCATCAGCGTCCGATGTCGCGACGATAGTGCATGCCGTCCCAGTCGATCAGTTCGATCGCTTTGTAACAGCGAGCGAGCGCTTGTTCGAGCGTCGCAGATGCTGCGGTGACGCCAAGCACACGCCCTCCAGCGGTGAGCCACTCGCCTTTGCGCCCCTTCTCCGTTCCCGCATGGAAGATTTCGACTTCCGCGGCGCGCGTCGCTTCCTCTAGACCGCGGATCACGGCTCCGGTTTCGGGCTTTTCGGGATATCCGCGCGCGGCGAGCACGACGCACGCGGAAGCGCCATCGGCCCAGGAGACCTTCACCTCGCTCAATCGCCCGCGCGCGACCGCATCGCAGATCTGGACCAGATCGCTCCGCAAACGCACGAGGATCGCCTGCGCTTCCGGATCACCTAACCGCACGTTGTACTCGAGAACGCACGGCCCTTCAGCCGTCAGCATCAGACCGAGGTAGATGACGCCGCGGAATTCGATCCCTTCGACCCGCAACCCTTCGAGCGTCGGTTCGATGATCTCGCGCACGGCGCGCTCGAAAGCCGTTCGATCGATCACCTCATCCGAGGTGATCGCGCCCATGCCGCCCGTGTTCGGGCCGGTATCGCCTTCGCCCACACGTTTGTGATCGCGCGCCGGCGGGAGCAAACGATAGTCGCGCCCATCGGTCCAGAACATCAGCGAGGCTTCGCGCCCTGTAAGCGCCTCTTCGATCACGACGCGGTTGGCCGCTTCGCCGAGCTTGCGCTGGACCATCATCTCCGCGATGGCTCGCTCGGCTTCTCGATGATCGCGCGCGACGACGACGCCTTTGCCTGCCGCTAAACCGTCGGCTTTGATGACCACCGGCGCATCTTCGCCGAACTCTCCGCTGCGCACGATCCGTACCGCTTCGTCGGCCGATTCCGCGACCCTAAACCGCGCCGTTGGGATTTTGTGTCGCGCCATGAACTCTTTGGCGAAGACCTTGCTTGATTCCAAGCGAGCCGCAGCGGCGACTGGACCGACGATGGTCAGACCTCGCCGTCGAAATTCATCGACGATGCCGCGCGCAAGCGGAGCTTCGCTGCCGACGATCGTCAGATCGACGCGCTCATCCGCAGCGAATCGAGCCAGCGCCGAAACGTCTGTGGCCCCGATCGGCACGCAGCGCGCGATCTGCCCGATCCCGGCGTTTCCCGGAGCGCAAAGCAGTTCCACCTGATCCTCCGCCGTCCGACGCAAAGCCCACGCGAGGGCGTGTTCGCGCCCACCTGAGCCGATGACGAGAACCTTCATCCTCTTCCCATCCTCTGGCGATTGAACCGAAGCGGCCTATTCTATGAGGTCGGAAGCGAAAGTTAAAGTCGGGCGTCGCCCTCAAACGACCGAGCGTGCGCTTTGACAAGCGCAAAGCTCGGTCGCGCCTCAAATGGGCCTTTAGCGCTTGATCTGAAGCGATGCTCGGATCTTTTGAGCTTACGGCGATGGGGGATCTCGCCGCCCTCCGACTCGCTTTCGGCTGCTGGACCAGCGCGTTCACGGCTCCTTGACGAGGACGGCCAGATCGCTCACGTGCTCTTCGGTGAACGGCGCGCGTAGCTGTATGTTGTAGCGACTCAGCAACCACAGCTCGGGTATGATCTCGGCGATCAGCGAACCGCAATCGAAGACGCGCACCATCGCGCTTTCGGAGACGACGATGGCGATCGCCTGCGTCACCTTCGAGATCGAAGCGGCGGCGAAGTGGCGGCTCCCTAAACCGAGCGGGATATCGACATCCGAAGCCTTGGCGTCAAGATAACGGCAGGCCGAAACGACGACGCCAGCATCGGAGATGACGAACGCGCCATCGAGCTGCGCAAGCTCCTTGACCGTGCCGCGCAAATCCGGGTCGGTTATGTGTTTGACCTCATCCGGATGCCCGGCGAGCGGATCGAGTATGAGCGGGCGCGAATGGGCCAGCACGTTATCGGCGTCGCCGACCGTAAAGAGCGTGCCGATGCGCCGCCCCTCGCGCCCTTCGCGCGCGATCTCGACGGCGAGCTCTATCGTCGGATGCAGAACCTCCTTGCTGCACCAATGCGCGCGATCGCAGATACGATCGAACAACATCCCTCCCTTCTCTCCCTCAATCGCTAAACCGTCGCGCCGAAAAGCTCTCCTCTCCAACCGATCGCTCATCACTCCTCATTCGGGTTTAGTCGGCGATGAATCGGGATTTCGCCCGCGAAGCTGGCTTTCGATCTCCTGCTCGCGTTTCTGCTCGATGGCTTCGAGGACGCCGAGCTTGGTCCAGAACTTGCGCTTGATCTGCCGATCGTAGAGATACCACTTCCAGCGCATGAACTCCTCTTCATAGGTTCCGGCCAAGAACCCGACCGGAATCTCGAAACCGCCCGCCTCGCGCCGCCCGCCGCCGTAGTAACGCCCCGAATCGCTGCTGCCGAGCGCCTCCTTCAGGAAAGCGTCCGGGTTGAGCGTCGCCTTGCGCGTGCGCAAGCTGCCGATGACCATCTCGCGCTCGCCCGGTTTGATGACGATGCCGTAGACGATCGCCGTGTGGACGTTCTCTTCGGTTAAGAGGAAGTCCGCCGCTTGCGGGATCGCGTCGCGATCCTCGTAGCGCACGTAACCGACGCCAGCGATGCTGTAGTTGTCGCGCACGATGCGCGATTCGAGAGCTATCTTGATGATGTCCATCGCCTTGCGCGAACGCTCGATGGAAAGTATGGCGGCGAGCGTCGTCTGATTGACGAACTCGGCCAGATACGCGGCGGCCATGTAATCTTCGCGCCGCGCGCGGACCATGCCGCCCGTCTCGCTCCTGATGCCGTGCATCAGCGCCGTCGCCAACCGCACGTGGCTTTCGTCGGTGCGATCGAGCGGGAGCAAACCATCCTGTAGATATTCGGTGTAGATGGTCGCCGTCGCGCCCACATGCCGGATATCGACGAATTCGGCCTCGATGACGTTCTGAAACTCATGGTGATCAACGATCGCGAGAACCGGCACGCGCGCTTCGGCGAGTCTTTCCGTCAGCCGCGTCGTCGTCCCTTGCGTATCGACGAAGACGCTCGCATGATACCGCGCGACATCGTCGCGTTCGGTCAAGCGAATGAGCGGGATGTCGAGCAGCTCGACGAGCGCGACGTTCTCATGATGGCTGATGACGCCATCATAAGCGATGTCGCACTCGATCTCGTAGCGCGCCGCGATCATCTGATGGGCGAGCGCCGACGAGATCGCGTCCGGATCGGGGAAACTCTGCAACACGATGATGTGGCGCTCGCCGCGGTGGCGTTCGAGCAGCGCGGCGAGCTCAGCCGCTTTGGAACCTGCAGGCAACGAAGGAGCCGTCTGCTCCTTGGTTTCGGTCGATCCCTCAACCACCTTGTACCTTTCGCGTTCCATAGGCCATCCCTTCTTTCGCTACGCGCACGAAATTTGGCAACGCGCGCCAACTACCAAGCGCGCGTTGCCCCAGCTATGGTCATCACTGCGGTCTGACCGGCAAGAAGAAAGTCTGCGCCTCGCCCGTGTTCGGATTCTGCCGCGCAACGAGCAGCAGCACGGGATGATCGCCAGCCTGTCGAATGATCGATTCAAGCTCGGCTGGCGTGCGCACGGGTTGCCGATTGGCCTCCTGAATCACATCGCCCGGCCTGATGCCGGCTTGCGCCGCTGGTCCATCCGGATCGACATCGGCGACGATGAGCCCTTGCAATTGACCGCGGATACCGTAACGCGCGGCTAGCTCCGGCGTCAACGGCTCGACCACAATGCCGAGCCGTCCGCCCGGTCGGTTCTGATCGCCACCGCCCATCGTCCGGCGGCGCCCCTGATTCGGCAACTGCAGCTCAGCCAGCGTCACTCGCACTTGCTCCTCACGTCCGTTGCGCCAGATCGTGAGCGTCACCTCCGTCCCGGGCAGGAACGAAGCGATGCGATTGCGCAGATCGTTGCTGTCATTGACAGGCGTGCCGTTGACCGCGAGGATCACATCGCCAACGCGGATGCCTGCCCGCTCGGCGGGGCTGCCAGCTTCGACGCTATTGACGATCGCGCCGCGCACCTCGCGCAGCTTCAAACTTTCGGCGATGTCAGCCGTCACAGGCTGAATGCCAACGCCCAATTTGCCGCGCCGCACCGTCCCCGTCTTGATTAGCTGCTCCATGACGTTCTTCGCCATGTTGGACGGAATGGCGAAACCGATGCCGATGTTGCCGCCGGTCGGACTGACGATCTGCGAGTTGATCCCGATCAATTCGCCGTTCGTGTTCACCAGCGCGCCGCCGGAATTGCCGCGATTGATCGGCGCGTCGGTCTGGATGAAATCCTCGAAACTGCCGGAACCGGGACTGCTCGTTGCACGCCCTTTGGCGCTGATGATCCCCATCGTCACCGTCTGCTCCAAGCCGAGCGGATTGCCGATCGCCAACACCACGTCGCCCACTCGCGCTTTGTCCGAATCGCCCAGAGGCAATACCGGGAGATTGTGAGCCTCGATCTTCAGCACGGCCAAATCCGATGGCGGATCGGAACCGACGACCTTCGCCTTGAAGACCCGCTTATCGCTGAGTTCGACCCGTATCTCTTCGGCGCCATCGATCACATGATGGTTCGTCAGAATGTAACCATCCGGCGAGACGATGACCCCTGAACCCAGAGCCTCCTCCGGGATCGTGCGCGGCTCTTGCGGCAAGTTGCGAAAGCCGAAGAACTCGCGGAAGAAAGGATCATCGAAGAACGGGAACTGCTGCGCCACGCGCACGCGCCGCTCCGCCGTGATCGTCACGACGGCGGGCGCAACGCGCGCGACCACATCCGCATAAGAAGTCTGGGCGACGGGTGCGGCCACTGGCGGCGTCGCGACTGCGGTCGCCGCGCGCGAGCTGGCGCCGCGTTCACTACAAGCGACGATCAGTAAAAGGATTGCGAGAAACAGACCAAGCTTCGTTCGAACGAACATGGCTCGTAACCGATCTCCTTCCAAGAACTGGTTTCAAAAGCACTTCTTGCGGCGGACTTCCGGAGTTGAACGTTTGAACCGCGGGCAAACATCCCTCGCTCCTTCCATCCGGCTGAACGCTTCTGTTAGACGCCAAGCTTTAAGCTTGGGGCTGTCCATCGACGCGCTACAAGCCATGCTCCGGCATCTTGAGGGGGCTGCGGTCGTCAAAAGATCTTCAAACCGCGCGCCAGAGCCCCTGCTCCAAACGGCGCAATCGCAAAGCGAGGGCGATGAGCAGAAGACCGAACAAGAATGCGTAAAAAGCAATGATCCAAACGACGCCGATCGCTCCGGCGGATGGCACCAGAACGATCAGGATGCCGAAAAGGAGCGAAAGCGCCCCGCTCAGCGCCAACAACCATTCGCCCGCCACATAGCGGCGCAATCGGATCGCCGCGGCGATCTCGAGCACACCGGTGATGATCGCCCACGCCGCGATCAGGTAGAGCAGCGCGAAGGCCGTAATCCCGGGCCAGAAAAAGGCGATAATGCCGACGAGGACGCCAGCGAGCCCTTCGAAGAAATGCACCCACCAACGCTCGTATCCTTCCGGCGCTCTGAGCGCGGCGAGGATGGCAAATAGACCGTCTACCAGAGCGTAAGCGCCAAAGAGCAGAGCGAGGACGATCAACGTGAGGCCAGGCCACATGACGGCGAGGATGGCGAAGATGATCGCCAAAACGCCGCGTAGCGCGAGCGCCCACCAATTGCGCGCCAGTAGAACGTAAGTCATCGCACCTCCTCCTCAAAAAGAACTCAACAAAGCGAAACAAGATGGATCCGATTATGGAGCGCCGCGATGACGCTCAAGATGATCCAAATAAAGAACTCAACAAAGCGAAACGAAGATGGGGCTGCCTGCTGAGGGCAGCCCCGCTTTACAGAATCACTGAGTGCGGCCAGCGGCTTGGGCCTGTTCCTGCCCGGTCTCAGTGGCCTCCTTGATCTCGATGCGACGGCCACGCGGCTGACGCTCCGGCACCTGCAAGGTGATTTCGAGCACGCCGTTGCGGAAGGTCGCCGTCGCGTTCTCCGCGTTCACGCCCTCGGGCAACGGGATCTCGCGATAGAAGCGCCCGTAGCTGCGCTCCGAGCGATAGAAGCCTTCGCGCCGCTCCTCGTGCTCCTGCTTGCGCTCGCCTTGGATGATGAGCGAGTCGTCAGTGATCTCGACGTGCACATCATCCTTGGTCAAGCCCGGCAGATCAGCACGCACCACGAGTTGATTGTCACGTTCGAAGACCTCGATCTGCGGCGACCACATCCTCTCCCTGAATTCAGAAAGTGAACCGAACTCAGTCCAGCGCGGAATGAGGCTGCCGCCGAAGAAGTCTTCGAAGAGGCGATCCATCTCTTCAGTGAAGCGGCGCATGAAGGCGAACGGGTTTGTGATCGGCGAAGGCATGAACGTCTCACGCCGCGCCAAGCCGCCCTGCCGCGGAGATTCGGTCGTCTGCACGGTCTGTTCCTGACGCTCTTTGTCCTTCCTGGTCATCTCCTCTCACCTCCTTTCGGGAAGATCTTGTGAAGATTTGCGAAGCCGATTTCGAATTACGATCGCTTTTCGGATCCTTCGACGCGCAGTTCATTGGTGACCTCGAAGAGGCCAGGTACGCTGCGCGCCGCAGCATAGGCGAGTTGACTGTCCGCCTCGCTCGCCACCACGCCCTTCAGCGTCGCCCGCCCATTCTTGACGATGATGTGAATTGGCGGGATCGCTTGCACGGCGTAGCGGAAGAGCGGCGAATCCCAATTGTAGATGGCGCGATAGAGCGCAATCCGCAACCGATCGTCCTGCGGTGAAAGAGGTAAAACCTCGATGTTGTTGACGACGCGCGAGACGCCTTCGATCTCTTTGACGCGCGCTTCGGCGTCGGACTTGGTTGTCGGACGCACGACCTGCCCGCTCAAGATGACGGTGCCATCAGGCTGCACCTGGTATTCGAGCCAATCGAAGACGCCATACCAAGGTAGCGTCGCTAACTCGTGTCGCACCTCGCGCTTGATGTATTCGAGGCTGCGCGCGGTGCCAGCTTCGCGCGGCGTCGGCGTTCTGCTGATCGTCGGCTGCTGCCGACGCTGGGCCTGCCGCGCACTTACTCCGACGCTCGTCAGCAAAAGTAACGCGATGAGCGAAGCGAATGTTTTGCGAATCATCTCTCCCCTCCTCCTCAAATCGAACCGCGCGACGCTGACCGTAGATCTTTCGCCCCGAGAGAGGTCACGTTCACCTCGGGCTTCAGCCAGCTACTTGCTGCGCGGCTGGCTCAGTCTCTTTGGCCGTGAACGTAAAGCGGCCATCTTTCCAATCGACCACGACAGTCTGCCCATCGCGCACTTCGCCCTTGATCAGAAGGCGACCGATGGGCGTTTCAAGCTCGCGTTGAATGGCGCGCTTCAACGGACGCGCGCCGTAAACCGGATCGTACCCTTCGCGCGCCAGATGGGTCGCCGCCTCGTCCGTCAATTCGAGCGTGATGTGACGCTCGGCCAAACGCCGACGCAACCGCTCGAGCTGAATCTCGAGGATGCGCTTCAAATCCTCCTCGGTGAGCGAATGGAAGACGACGATCTCATCGACGCGGTTCAGGAACTCGGGCCGGAAGTGACGGCGCAGTTCGGCGAGCACCGCCTCTTTCATCGCTTCGTAGGCAGCCGAATCGGTCCGCCCGCGGAACTCGAGGATCATCTCTGACCCGATGTTCGACGTCATGATGATGATCGTGTTCTTGAAATCGACGACGCGCCCTTGGCTATCGGTCAAGCGCCCGTCGTCGAGGATCTGCAAGAGGACGTTGAAGACGTCGCGGTGAGCCTTTTCGATCTCGTCGAAGAGGATCACCGAATACGGACGCCGCCGGACGGCTTCGGTCAACTGCCCGCCCTCTTCGTAACCGACGTAACCGGGCGGCGCGCCGATCAACCGCGCGACCGCGTGCTTCTCCATGTATTCGCTCATGTCGATGCGAATGAGCGCCTGTTCATCGTCGAAGAGGAATTCGGCCAACGCGCGCGCTAGCTCCGTCTTGCCGACGCCGGTCGGGCCCAGGAAAATGAACGAACCGATGGGCCGGTTCGGATCCTTCAACCCGGAACGCGCGCGGATCACCGCATCGGCGACGGCGCTCACCGCCTCGTCTTGACCGACGACGCGCCGATGTAGGTGCTCTTCGAGATGAAGAAGCTTTTCGACTTCGCCCTCCATCAGTTTCGAGACCGGAATGCCGGTCCAGCGCGAGACCACCTCGGCGATGTCCTCTTCGTCCACCTCCTCCTTGATCAAGCGCGCGCCGCCCTGCTTCTTGGTCAAACTCTCCTCCTCTTCGCGCAGACGGCGTTCGAGCTCCTGAAGCTTGCCGTAACGAAGCTCGGCGGCCCGGTTCAAATCGTACTCGCGTTCGGCCTGTTCGATCTGAATGCGCGTTTGCTCGATCTCCTCGCGCAGCTTGCGTATGCGCTCGATCGCCTCCTTTTCAAGCTGCCACTGCGCGCGCAGTTGGTCGGCCTGCGCTTTCAGTTCGGCGAGCTCCTTTTCGAGCTTCTGAAGGCGCTCCTGCGAGGCGCGGTCCGACTCTTTCTTCAAAGCCTCGCGCTCGATCTCGAGCTGCATGATGCGGCGTTGCACTTCGTCGAGCTCCGCCGGGAGGCTCTCGATCTCGGTGCGCAAACGGGCCGCCGCCTCGTCCACAAGGTCGATCGCCTTGTCCGGCAGGAAACGATCCGAGATGTAGCGGTGCGAGAGGACCGCCGCCGCAACCAGCGCCGAATCCTTGATGCGCACGCCGTGATGGACCTCGTATCGCTCCTTGAGGCCGCGCAAGATGGAGATAGTGTCTTCAACGCTCGGCTCGTCAACCAGCACGGGCTGGAAGCGCCGTTCGAGCGCGGCGTCCTTCTCGATGTACTTGCGATACTCGTCGAGCGTGGTCGCCCCGATGCAACGGAGTTCGCCGCGCGCGAGCATCGGCTTCAAAAGATTGCCCGCATCGACGGCTCCTTCGGCGCGCCCGGCGCCAACCACCGTGTGCAACTCGTCGATGAAGAGGATGATCTGCCCTTCGGCCTCTTGAACTTCGCGGAGCACGGCCTTCAAGCGCTCCTCGAACTCGCCGCGGTATTTCGCGCCGGCGATCAACGCGCCCATGTCGAGCGCGATCACGCGCTTGTTCTTCAGCGAATCGGGCACATCGCCGCGCACGATCCGCTGCGCCAAACCTTCGACGATGGCCGTCTTGCCGACGCCCGGCTCGCCGATCAAGACCGGATTGTTTTTCGTACGCCGTGAAAGGATTTGAATCACACGGCGAATCTCGTCATCGCGCCCGATGACCGGATCAAGCTTGCCTTGCGCGGCGAGCTTCGTCAGATCGCGCCCGTAGCGCTCCAAAGCCTCATAGGTCGCTTCCGGATTGGGCGAGGTGATACGTTGGCTGCCACGCACCTGCCGCAACGCCTGCATCAGACGATCGCGCGTCAGCCCCATCTCGCGCAGGATACGCCCGGCAGCGCCTGCCGGATCATCCACCATGGCGAGCAGCACGTGCTCGATCGAGATGTACTCGTCTTTCAACTGGCGGGCTTCATCTTCAGCCTGCACGAGAAGGCGGTTCAAACGCGCCGTGATGTAGATGTCGCCCGGACCGCCCGCTGGCGAAGAGACTCGCGGCAGACGACTCAACTCTTGATCGAGACGGCGGCGCACCGTCTCCCAATCGACGCCCGCCTTCTCGAGGATCGAGCGGGCAAGTCCGCCTTCTTGTTCGAGCAGGGCGAAGAGCAGGTGTTCGGCGTCGATCTGCTGGTTGCCGCGGCGCGTGGCTTCGGATTGGGCCGCGCGCAGGGCTTCTTGAAGCTTTTCGGTGAAGCGGTTGATGTCCATGGATCAGGCCCCTTTTCAAAGAGTCAGCGATGCGGAACCGAATTTGCCCGAACTCTCGCAGGTCGTTTGGAAACCGATCGGATTCGTCACTCGATTGACCTTCGAGGCACATGACGTGCCATCCGGGTTCGTTCGCATCCATTTTGATGCACCGAGATGATAAAAAGTTGAGTCTTCCATTGTCAAGAGTTTTGATAGAGGACTTGACAAGTCGGGGCGGCCCGTGTATCATTCACCACGAAAGCCCTGAAGGAGAGGCCTTGAAATGAAGAAGCTGTCTCCAGCCCACGTCCTTCATGCCGCGCTCCAGCTACTCCTGCTCGGCGCTGCCATCTATCTCCTCTACTCCTTCTGGGTGGGGACAGCCGCGCGCCAAGTTCCCTACTCGACCTTCATCGAGCAACTCCGACAAGGGAAGATCGTAAGCGTCCAAATTGGTTCGACCGAGATCCGCGGTCTGCTCAAAGCAGAGAATGGGCGTCAAGAGATCGTCGCGGCCATCCGTCCGCCTGAGGTTCAGGATCCGGATCTGCTGCCGCTCCTGCGCGAAAAGAGGGTCGAGGTCGTCGGTCAGCTCGATACCGACGGTTGGTGGCGGGCGCTCTTCGTTTCGGCCTTTCCCATTCTGCTGCTGATCGGCTTCTGGCTATGGACCTTCCGCCGCTTTGCCGGACAGGGGGCTGAAGCGCTTCAGTTTGGGCGCAATCGCGCCAAGATCTACGACCGGAGCGAAGAGCAGAAGGTCACGTTCGCCGATGTGGCGGGCGTGGACGAAGCCGAGGCAGAGCTTGTCGAGATCGTTGATTTTCTGAAGCATCCGCAGAAGTATCAGCGTCTTGGCGGGCGCATTCCGAAGGGCGTGCTGCTGGTCGGCCCGCCGGGCACGGGCAAGACCTTGCTCGCGCGCGCCGTGGCGGGCGAAGCGGGCGTGCCGTTCTTCTCCATCTCCGGATCGGAGTTCGTCGAGCTGTTCGTCGGCGTCGGCGCGGCGCGCGTGCGCGATCTATTCGAGCAGGCAAAGAAACACGCGCCCTGCATCGTCTTTATTGATGAGCTGGATGCCATCGGCAAATCGCGCGCAGGCATCGCGGCGGCTTCGTTCGGCGGCCATGACGAGCGCGAGCAGACTTTGAATCAGCTGCTCGTCGAGATGGACGGGTTCGATTCGTCCAAGGGCGTGATCATCATGGCCGCGACCAACCGGCCCGAGGTTCTAGATCCAGCGCTGCTTCGACCCGGAAGGTTCGATCGGCAGATCGTCGTTGATCGGCCCGACATCAAGGGGCGCGAAGAGATCCTGCGCGTCCATGCGCGGCGCGTCAAACTCGCGCCGGACGTCGATCTTTCGGTCGTCGCGGCGCGCACGCCTGGCATGGTCGGAGCGGATCTGGCGAACATCATTAACGAGGCCGCCCTTCTTGCCGCCCGCCGCGGGGCCGAAGCGGTCGAGATGCGCGATCTCGAAGAGGCGATCGACCGCGTGATGCTTGGGCTCGAAAAGCGCAGCCGCGTGATGAGCGCTGAGGAGAAAGAGCGCGTCGCCTATCACGAAGTGGGCCATGCGCTCACGGCCCTGTCGGTCGAACATGCCGATCCGGTCCATCGGATCACGATCATCCCGCGTTCGATCGGCGCACTGGGCGCGACGCTTCAGCTTCCGACGACCGAGAGGTATCTTCTGACCAAACCCGAGCTGCTGGACCGGCTGGCCGTCATGCTCGGCGGGCGCGCAGCGGAAGAGATCGTCTATGATGGCGTGATCTCGACGGGCGCACACAACGATTTAGAGCGCGCGACGGAACTGGCTCGGCAGATGGTCATGCGCTACGGGATGAGCGAGCGGCTGGGCCACATGACCTTCGGCAAGCCGCTCACGGGCCGCTTTCTGGATTCGACGCTTTCGTTCGGCGAGGAGCGCAACTTCAGCGAGCGTACCGCCGAACTCATTGACGATGAGGTGAAGCAATTGATCGACGCGACCTACGAGCGCGTGAAAGAGATTTTGCGGCGGCGACGCGCAGCGCTCGATCTGGTCGCGCGCGAACTGCAGAAGCGCGAGACCATCGGACGCGAAGAACTCGAACGATTGGTCCACGAAGCCGAAGCGGGCAAACCCGCTGAAGCCGCCGCGACCGTTCACTGAAGGATGGGATGGGGGCGTATGCACAGGTTCTACGTCATGCGCGGACCACAAGGTCAGATCGAGACGGTGAAGGTCGGGGGGCAGGCTTTCGTCGCCGTCTGGCCCGATATGATCTCGGCCTTGCGGTATAAAGCGCGCCATCCCGAATTGATGAGCTTCTGGACGGTGCCGCTCGACCGGCGCCTTTACGAGGAGAAGTTTTTGGACGCCAGCGGCGGGCGGGCGCGCTTCTTCCTGATGTCGGGCGCCAATCCGGGGCAGGAGATCGAGCGCGGGCGCGCGCTTGATGTGAGCGAGATCGAAGCGGAGCTCTATCCCGAGCTAAGCCGCCACGCGCTGCAAAAGTGGCGTCATGCGGCGCGCTCCGCATCGGGTCTGCGTGCCAACGAGGCGCGAGTTTGATCGAAAGTTCGAATCGAAAAGCGATATTGAGTCATACAGCAGCGAGGAGGTGCAGCACTAATGGCTAAAGCGGTTGGCATAGATTTGGGAACGACCAACTCGGTCGTCGCCGTTATGGAAGGCGATAAACCGACCGTCATCATCAACAGCGAAGGTGGGCGCGTGACGCCTTCGGTCGTCGCCTTCACCAAGACGGGCGAAAGACTAGTCGGCCAAGTCGCCAAGCGGCAAGCGGTCTTGAACCCGGAGCGCACGATCTACTCGATCAAGCGTTTCATGGGCCGGCGTTATTCCGAAGTCACGCAAGAGATCAAACAGGTTCCTTACAAAGTCGTCCCCGGTCCGAACGACGCCGTGCGCGTCGAGATCGACGGCAAGCTCTATTCGCCCGAAGAGATCTCGGCGATGATCCTGCGCAAGCTGGTCGATGAAGCGTCACGCTACTTGGGCGAGCGGGTCACCGAGGCCGTCATCACCGTCCCCGCCTACTTCAACGACGCGCAACGGCAGGCGACCAAAGACGCCGGGACCATTGCCGGATTGAACGTCCTGCGCATCATCAACGAGCCGACCGCCGCCGCGCTCGCTTACGGTCTCGACAAGAAGAAGAACGAGACGATTCTGGTCTTCGACCTTGGCGGCGGCACGTTCGATGTCTCCATTCTCGAAGTGGGCGACGGCGTCTTCGAGGTCAAAGCCACATCGGGCGACACGCATTTGGGCGGCGACGATTTCGACAAACGCATCGTCGATTGGATGCTCGAGGAGTTCAAGCGCGATCAGGGCATCGACTTGAGCCGCGACCGCCAGGCTCTGCAACGGCTGACCGAAGCCGCCGAGAAGGCCAAGATCGAGCTCTCTTCGACGATGGAGACCGAGATCAATCTGCCCTTCATCACGGCGGACGCTTCGGGACCGAAGCATCTGTTGATGAAACTGACGCGCGCCAAGTTCGAGCAATTGACGCACGATCTGGTCGAGCGCTGCATGGGGCCGGTCCAGCAGGCGCTCGCCGATGCCAAGTTGACGCCTGATAAGATTGACGAAGTGATCCTCGTCGGCGGCGCAACGCGCATCCCGGCGGTCAAAGAGTTGGTCAAGCGCCTGACGGGCGGCAAAGAGCCCAACCAGTCGGTCAATCCCGATGAGGTGGTCGCCGTTGGCGCGGCGATTCAGGCCGCCGTGCTCAAAGGCGAAGTCAAGGACGTCCTCTTGCTCGACGTGACGCCGTTGAGCTTGGGCGTCGAAACGTTGGGCGGCGTGATGACCAAACTGATCCCGCGCAACACGACCATTCCGACGCGCAAGTCGGAGATCTTCTCCACCGCCGAAGACAACCAGACGGCCGTGGACATCCACGTGTTGCAGGGCGAGCGCGAGCTGGCGCGCGACAACCGCACGCTCGGGCGCTTCCGTCTAGAGGGCATCGCGCCCGCACCGCGCGGCGTGCCGCAGATCGAAGTCACTTTCGACATCGACGCCAACGGTATCTTGAACGTCTCGGCCAAGGATCTGGCGACCGGCAAAGAGCAGAAGATCACCATCACGGGTTCGACTTCGCTCGACAAGAGCGAGATCGAGCGCATGATCCGCGACGCCGAGCAGCATGCCGAAGAGGATCGGCGTCGGCGCGAACTGGTCGAAGCGCGCAACAACGCCGACTCGCTCGCTTATCAGGTCGAGCGCTCGCTCCGCGATCTGGGCGATCGGGTGCCCGTCAACGAACGCGCGCGCGCCGAGCAGTTGATAAGCGAGATCCGAAGCGCGATCAAGGATGATTCGGTCGGCATCGATCGCTTGCGCCAGTTGACGAGCGATCTACAGCAAATCTCGCATGCGATCGCGAGCGCCGCTTACCAGCAGACGACCTCGGCGGGCGCTGGCGCGACGAGCGGCACCTCTGGCGGTTCGGGCGACGATGTGATCGATGCCGAGTACACGCCGAAGAACTGATCGCGCGCTGGCCCAATCGAAGAAGGCGCAAGCTTAGGGTTGAGGGCGGAAGATGGCGGCTCAGGTGAAGGATTACTACGAGATACTCGGCGTCAGCCGCACGGCTTCGGAAGACGAGATCAAGGCGGCTTACCGCCGTCTGGCGCGCAAGTACCATCCCGACCTCAACCCGGGCGACAAGGCCGCCGAAGAGAAGTTCAAAGAGTTACAAGAAGCCTACGATGTGCTCTCCGATCCGGAGAAGCGCAAGCAGTACGACCAGTTCGGGCCGAACTGGCGCGCGGCGACGGCGGGTGGTCCACCGCCCGGTTGGGAAGGCTTTCGCACTGGACCAGGCGGTTTCGATTTCAGCGATTTCGAATTCGGTTTCGGGCGGGGCGTCGGCGCCGATATCTTCGAGGAGCTTTTCGGCACGCGCACGCGCCGACGGCGCAGTCGCGGTCAAGACGTCGAAGCCGAGCTGGAGCTTTCGCTCGAAGAGGCGCACCGCGGCGGACGGCGCACGATTCAACTTCAGGTCGCTGATCTCTGTCCGAGTTGCCAGGGCACGGGACTGGTCGGCGGCAATCAGATCTGCGCGACCTGCCGCGGCGCGGGGCAAGTGTCGCGATCTAAATCGATCGAAGTGAACATTCCGCCGGGCGTGCGCGACGGCACGACGCTGCGGCTCGCCGGTCAGGGTGGAGCCGGGGCGAGCGGCGCGCCCGCAGGCGATCTCTACCTGCACATCAAGTTGCGACCGCACCCGCGCTTTACGGTCCACGGCGATGACGTTGAGACCGAACTGCAGATCGCGCCATGGGAAGCGGTCCTCGGCGCGCGCGTCACGGTGCCGACCATCGATGGGCAGGTCGAGATGACCATCCCGCCCGGCGCGCAGACCGGCCAGCGATTGCGTCTGCGCGGGCAGGGATTGAACCGTCGGCGCGGCGGTCGCGGCGACGAGTACGTGCGGTTGAAGATCGTCGTCCCGCGCGCGCCGACGCCGGAGGAGCGTCGTTTATTCGAGGAGCTGCGGCGCATCTCACGTTTCGATCCGCGCGCCGTATGAAGGGAGCTGAAAGCGATGACGACCACGGCCTTCGTCCGCTTGACCGATTTCGATCTGGATGAGCCGTTGGCCATCGAAGAGGTGGCCGAAGCGACGGGCGCGCATGAGCGTTTGCTCCACAGACTGGTCCAGTCAGGTCTGCTCGAAGCCATCTGGAACGAGGCGGGGAAACCGATGCTCACCACACGCACGATGCTCCGCTTCCGCCGGATGCAGAGGTTGCACCGCGATCTCGGGGTTAATTTCGCCGGCGCGGCTGTGATCCTCGATCTGCTGGACCGGATCGAGCAGATGCGCCGCGAGCTAGACAACCTGCATGAAAAGTTCTGACCTGGGCGTGCGGAGATCAGTCTCCGCGCCGAAAATCTCAAAAACTTCATGAGGAGGTGAATGCAAAGATGTCGGTTCCGATTCGTCCGCTTCATGATCGCGTTCTGATCAAGCGTATCGAAGAACCCGAGCAGATCCGTGGCGGTATCGTCATCCCTGACACGGCCAAAGAGAAACCGCAGCAGGGCGAGGTGCTCGCCGTCGGCGAGGGCAAATACGACAAGGACGGCAAGCGCATTCCGCTCGATGTCAAGCCGGGCGATCGCGTCCTCTTCGGCAAGTACAGCGGAACAGAAGTGCGCATCGACGATGAAGAGTATCTCATCATGCGCGAAGATGAGATCCTCGGCGTCTTCACCGCTGCGGCCCAAACTAAGTCGGCGGGACGCTGATCGCCTCCGCGCGACGGGACTTCAACTTTAACTCGACTCTGGTAGATGAAAATTTCAGATAGAGGAGGTAGTGAAGACGACTATGGCTGCGAAAATGGTTGTGCATGGTGAGCAGTCGCGTCATGCTATCTTGAACGGCGTTAACACTCTCGCTGAAGCGGTCAAAGTCACGCTCGGCCCCAAGGGGCGCAACGTCGTCATCGAGAAGAAGTTCGGTTCGCCCGTCATCACCAAGGACGGCGTGACCGTCGCCAAAGAGATCGAGCTCGAAGGCAAGCTCGAGAACATCGGCGCGCAGATGGTGCGCGAAGTCGCGTCGAAGACCTCGGATGTCGCCGGTGATGGCACGACCACTGCGACCGTGCTCGCGCAGGCCATTTTCCGCGAGGGGTTGAAGACGGTCGCCGCTGGCGCCAACCCGATGGCTCTTCAGCGCGGCATCCAGAAAGCGACCGAGCGCGTCGTCGAGGAGATCAAACGGATGTCCAAACCCGTTCAAGGTGACGCCATCGCGCAGGTCGGCACGATTTCTGCTAACGGCGACCGGACCATCGGCGAGTTGATCGCCGAAGCGATGAACAAGGTCGGCAAAGATGGCGTCATCACCGTCGAAGAGTCGAAGACCATGCAGACCGAACTGGAAGTGGTCGAGGGCATGCAGTTCGACCGCGGCTACCTGAGCCCGTACTTCGTGACCAACCCGGATCGCATGGAGTGCGTGCTCGAAGACGCCTATATCCTCATCCACGAGAAGAAGATCAGCTCGATGCGCGACCTTCTCCCGCTGCTTGAGACGGTCGCTCGCGAAGGCAAGCCCTTGCTGATCATCGCCGAGGATGTCGAAGGCGAAGCTTTGGCGACGCTCGTCGTCAACAAGCTCCGCGGCACGCTCCAGGTCTGCGCCGTGAAGGCTCCGGCGTTCGGTGATCGTCGCAAAGCGATGCTCCAAGACATCGCGATCCTCACGGGCGGCAAGGCCATCAGCGAAGACCTCGGCATCAAGCTTGAGAACGTCAAGCTCGAAGACCTTGGCCGCGCGAAGAAGATCGTGGTCGACAAAGATAACACGACGATCATCGAGGGCGCGGGCAAGCAGTCGGAGATCGAAGCGCGGGTGCGTCAGATTCGGACGCAGATCGAGGAGACGACCTCCGACTACGATCGCGAGAAGCTGCAGGAGCGGTTGGCGAAGCTGGTCGGCGGTGTGGCGGTGATCAAGGTGGGAGCGGCGACCGAGACGGAGTTGAAGGAGAAGAAGGCGCGCGTCGAGGATGCGATGCATGCGACGCGGGCGGCGGTCGAAGAGGGCATCGTCCCTGGCGGCGGCGTCGCTTTCTTGCGCGCACAGAAGGTGCTCGATGACCTCAAGCTCGAAGACGAGGACGAGCAGATCGGCGTGACGATCGTGCGGCGAGCGCTCGAAGAGCCGCTCCGCTTGATCGCGCAGAACGCCGGTCACGAAGGCTCGATCGTCGTCGAGAAGGTTCGCGCTGAGCAGAACGAGAACTTTGGCTTCAACGCGGCGACCGAGCAGTATGAAGACCTCGTCAAGGCTGGCGTCATCGATCCGACCAAGGTGACGCGCACGGCGCTGCAGAACGCCGCTTCGATCGCGAGCTTGCTGCTGACGACCGAGGCGGTGGTCGCTGAACTCCCGGAGAAGAAGAAGGAGAAGGCTCCGGGCATGCCCGAGGGCGGCGACTTCGAATAATCCCGAATAAGGGATGCGAGATCTTTCGGGCCCCTAAAGCAAAAGGGGCCCAATTCTTTCATAACCATCGCCCACCATCTTTCTCGCGCCGATTTGGTCTTCAGTTGCGAACCCATTTTTCATAACCATCGCTCACCATTACCTTGATCTTCTCTTTAAACCCATCGGGACTTTGCAAAACGGCGTCCCGATGGATAGTCTTTAAGATCGATCGTCAAGCATCGGGTTCAAGGAGAAGAGTCGTGGTCACAATCTACCCTTTCCGCGCACTTCGCCCGCCAAAGGAGCGCGTCGCGCAAATCGCCGCAGTGCCGTACGATGTCGTCGACACGGAAGAGGCGCGCGCTCTTGCTGCCGATAATCCGTGGAGCTTCCTCCACGTCTCGCGGGCTGAGATAGATCTTCCGCCGAACGTGGACCCATACAGCGATTCCGTTTACGAGAGAGCGAAAGCTAATTTCGAACGCCTGATCGAGACCGGCCCGCTCACGACGGAAGCCGAACCGAGCATCTACGTTTACCGTCTTCGCATGGGATCGCACACGCAAACGGGGATCGCCGCCTGTTTCAGCGTGGACGAGTACGATTCCGACATCATCCGCAAACATGAGAAGACGCGGCGCGACAAGGAAGACGATCGCATGCGCCACATACTCGCGCTGCGCGCGCAGACCGGTCCAGTCTTCCTCACTTATCGTCCACACAAGAGGCTCGATGAGTTGGTAGCGAACGTGACGGCGAGCGAACCGCTCTACGATTTCACCGCCGCCGACGACGTGCGACATACGATCTGGCGCGCGCCGATCGCGGATCCTTTCGTCGAAGCTTTCCGCGAAGTGCCGGCGCTTTACATCGCCGATGGGCATCATCGCGCGGCAAGCGCCAGTCGCGCGCGCGCCGTCTTGCGTCAACAGAATCCGCACCATACGGGCGCGGAAGAGTACAATCGCTTCCTCGCCGTCGCCTTCCCGTCAGATCAGGTTCAAATCCTCGCTTACAATCGCGTCGTGCGCGATCTCAACAATCTGACGCCGGGCGAGTTTCTAAATGAGGTCGAGAAGCGTTTCGAAGTCACGACGAACGCGCCGCCCGCCCCGGCGGCGCGCGGCGAGTGGTCCATGTTTCTGGACGGGCGATGGTATGGCTTGAAGTTAAGGGAGAAGTTCAAGCCGGCGACGGACGATGCCGTCGCCAATCTCGACGTGAGTCTACTGCAGGATAACTTGCTTGAACCGATCCTCGGGATCAAGGACGTGCGAACTGACAAGCGAATAGATTTTGTCGGCGGCGCGCGCGGCACTGCTGAATTGGAGCGTCTGGTCCGCGAAGGTCACGCGGCGGTCGCTTTCTCGCTCTATCCGACGACCGTTGACGATCTTCTGCGCGTCTCGGACGCTGGTGGGATCATGCCGCCGAAATCGACCTGGTTCGAACCGAAGTTGCGTGATGGGCTTTTGATCCATCTCATTTGAAGAAAGGGGCCAACGGAACATGCGGGTGCTCATCGCCGATAAATTCGAACGCTCCGGCTTGGAAGCCTTACAAGCTTTCGGCTGCGAGGTCATCTATCAACCGGATCTCAAGGATGATTCGCTCGTGGCGGAGATCAGAAGAGTGCGCCCAGATGTCTTAGTCGTCCGCTCGACGCGCGTAACCGAGCCTATGTTCGACGCTGGACCGATCAAACTGGTCGTGCGCGCGGGCGCAGGTTACAACACGATCGACGTCGCGGCAGCATCGAAACGCGGCATATATGTATCGAACTGTCCGGGCAAAAATTCGATCGCCGTCGCCGAACTCGCCTTCGGGCTAATCCTCGCGCTCGATCGGCGCATCGCCGATAACGTCATCGAGCTCCGACAAGGTCGCTGGAACAAGAAGGAGTTTTCGAAAGCGCGCGGCCTGTATGGACGAACGCTCGGGCTGATCGGCGTCGGACAGATCGGCCAAGAGATGATCCCCCGCGCGCACGCTTTCGGGATGAAGGTGATCGCTTGGAGTCGGAGTTTGACGCCTGAACGGGCCGCCACGCTGGGCATCGCGCGCAAAGATTCGCCGCTCGATGTCGCGCGCGAGGCGGATGTCATAAGCGTCCATTTGGCGTTGACGCCGGAGACGCGCGGGATGATCGGCGCAGAGTTTTTCGCCGCGATGCGCGAAGGCGCCTATTTCATCAACACCTCGCGCGGCGAGATCGTCGATCAAGCGGCGCTGATCAAAGCGATGCGCGAGCGTGGCATACGCGCCGGACTCGACGTTTACGCCAGCGAGCCGACTGCCGGAACGGACGATTTTAACGACGAGATCGCGCGCGAACCCAATCTTTACGGCACGCACCACATCGGGGCGTCGACCGATCAGGCGCAAGAGGCGATCGCGGCAGAGACCGTCCGCATCATCAAGACCTTCAAAGAAACGGGCAAGGTGCCGAACGTCGTCAATCTGGCCGAACGCACTCCGGCCACACATACGCTCGTCGTGCGCCATCGCGACCGGCCCGGCGTGCTCGCCCACGTGCTCGGCGCGATCCGCGCCGCCGAGATCAACGTCCAGGAGATGGAGAACATCGTCTTCGCTGGCGCGCAAGCCGCCATCGCGCGCATCAATCTGGAATCGGCGCCTTCGCGCGAGATGTTGGACCGTTTGCAGGTCGAGAACCCCGACATCATCGAGCTTGATCTGCTGGAGTTGAAGAGCTAGCTGATCGTTTGCGGCGATGGAAGCGACTCTGATCACGGGCGCATCGAGCGGAATCGGCGAGGCTTTCGCGCGCCGTCTCGCCGAGCGAGGCGATAATCTGGTGCTCGTCGCCCGCACAGAGGCAAAGCTCAAAGCTTTGTGCGAAGAACTCCATCGAACTCACCGCGTCGCCGCGCGATACATCGTCGCCGACCTTACGATTCACGATGCCCCGCTCCGCATCTTCGAAGAGACCGAAGAACGAGCTCTGCGCATCACGACGCTCATCAACAACGCCGGCGTCGGCGCGGTCGGCGATTTCGCGACGCTCGATCTCGACAGGCAACTGCGAATGCTCGACTTGAACGTGCGCGCGCTCGTTGCGCTCACCCATCTCTATTTGAGAGGGATGCGCGAAAGAGGCCACGGGACGATCATCAACGTCGCTTCGACGGCCGCCTTTCAAGCCGTCCCTTACATGGCGACCTACGCGGCGACGAAAGCCTTCGTGCTCTCCTTCAGCGAAGCGCTGGCCGAAGAGAATCGCCCATTCGGCATCCGCGTCATGGCGCTCTGCCCCGGAGCGACCGCTACCAACTTCTTCAAAGTCGCGGGGGCGGAAGAAGCGCTGCCCTTCCGCGCATTGGAGAGGCCCGAACGGGTCGTCGAAGCGGCGCTCCGCGCGCTCAAGCATCACCGCGTCCGGGCAGTTCACGGTCGAGCCAATCGTTTGCTGATCGAACTCGAACGTTTCGTTCCACGCTCATTCGTCACGCGGCTCATCGGGCGCGCCATGCGCCCTCATTACGGAAAGATCGAACGCGACGAAAGCGAGAAGAGCCTCCTCGACGTGTAAATCTCTCCGCGATCCTGTATCATTTTCCGTTCAACCACCGAAGCCGCTGGCTTCCGATGAAAATTTCACTCGATGGATGGAGACGAGATCATGACCGAAAAGACGGAGAGAGTTTACAATTTCAGCGCTGGCCCAGCCGTGTTGCCCGTTCCGGTCCTTGAAGAGGCGCAACGCCATCTGCTCGCGCTGCCCGGAGTCGGCATGTCGGTGCTCGAGATCAGCCACCGATCGAAGACCTTCGAGGAGATCATACGGCGTGCCGAACAAGGCGTGCGCGAACTTCTCGGACTGCCCGACCATTACCATGTGCTCTTTTTGCAAGGCGGCGCGAGCCTTCAATTCTCAATGGTGCCGATGAATCTGTTGCCGAAGGATGGCAGCGCCGATTACATTCTAACGGGCAGTTGGGGCAAGAAGGCGATCAAAGAGGCCAAACGCGAAGGGCGCGTTCAGATCGCCGCGACCACTGAGGATTCGAACTTCGATCGCATCCCCGAACCGCACGAGATCAAACTCGACCCGAACGCCGCCTATGTTCACATCACGACGAACGAAACGATTCAAGGCGTGCAGTGGCCGAAAGAGCCCGATACCGGCGGCATCCCGATCGTCGCCGATGCTTCCTCCGACATCATGTCGCGCCCGATCGATATCGAAAAATACGGCCTAATCTACGCTGGCGCGCAGAAGAACATCGGCCCTGCGGGCGTCACGCTGGTCATCATCCGCGACGATCTCCTCAGCCGCATCCCGGATGGGCTCCACACGATGCTCGATTATCGCACGCACGTCGAAAACCGTTCGCTCTACAACACGCCGAACACGTTCGGCATCTACATCATCTCGCTCGTCTGTCAGTGGTTGAAAGAGAAGGGCGGGCTTGAAGCGATGGCGCGCGAAAATGAGGCTAAAGCGAAGATGATCTATGACGTGATAGATTCGAGCGGTTTTTACCGCGGCCACGCGCAGCCGGGATCGCGTTCGATGATGAACGTCACGTTCCGCCTGCCCACGGAAGAGTTGGAGAAGAGATTCGTCCAAGAGGCGACCGCCCAAGGGCTCGATGGCTTGAAGGGTCATCGGTCGGTCGGCGGCATCCGCGCTTCGATCTACAACGCTTTCCCGCGCGAAGGCGTCGAAGCGCTGGTCCAGTTCATGAGGGAGTTCGAACGAAAGAACGGATGATCGTTTTCCCGATGAAGACCAGTAAATCGCTGCGCCTCCTCTGGCGGCTGCTGAGCTTAGCTTCATTTACGATCATCGCGCTAGCGCAAACGCCTGTCGCGCCGACTTCAAACCATGATCTCGCGCGACTGGAAAGGCATCTACGTAACATCAAACAGTTGACCTTCGGCGGAGAGAATGCGGAAGCTTACTTCTCCGCCGACGGCCAACGCCTGATCTTTCAGTCAAAGCGCGATGGCCGCCGCTGCGATCAGATTTACACTATGCGCATCGATGGGACGGATGTGCGCCTGGTTTCGACCGGTCAAGGGCGGACCACATGCGCCTACTTCTTCCCGGACGGTCAGCGCATCCTCTATTCCTCGACCCATCTGGCGGGGCCGGAATGCCCGCCACCACCGGACTATTCGCGCGGCTACGTCTGGCCCATCTACCCTTCTTACGATATCTTCACGGCGCGCGCCGACGGGTCCGATTTAAAGCGATTGACTGACACTCCCGGCTATGATGCCGAAGCGACCATCTCGCCCGATGGGCGAAGGATCGTCTTCACCTCGATGCGCGATGGCGATCTAGACATCTACGTGATGGATGCCGACGGGAAGAACGTGCGCCGCTTGACGACGGAGCTCGGCTACGACGGCGGAGCCTTCTTCTCGCCGGATGGGAAACAGATCGTCTACCGCGCTTATCATCCGAAGACGCCGGAAGAGATCGCGCGTTACAAACAGCGGCTCGCGGAGAACGTCATCGAACCGAACGTCTTCGAGATCTGGGTGATGAACGCCGATGGTTCGAACAAACGTCAAGTGACCCATCTCAACGCGGCAAGCTTCGCCCCCTTCTTCTTCCCCGACGGCAAACGGATCATCTTCTCGTCGAACGTCCACAACCCCGGCGGACGGGATTTCGATCTCTACATGATCAACATCGACGGGACGGGGCTCGAACGCATCACCTACAACGACACGTTCGATGGCTTTCCGATGTTCTCGCCGGACGGGAAGAAGCTGGTCTTCGCGTCGAATCGTAATGCGCGCGTGCGCGGCGAGACCAATATCTTCATCGCCGATTGGGTGGAATGAAAGCGCCAAGCTTTAGCGCGCCGCCACGCACCAATCCCTAGGCCTGCGTTGAAGCCGTCTTTTGCCGCTCGTAATTCGGCGCGAACGCCTGAATCAAACGCCACGACAGAAGCGCCGCGATGAGGGCCAGCGCCGCTCCGCCCCAGTAAGCCAGCCGTATGGTGTGATCGTTGAACTTCTGCGGCGCCGAAGCATCATAGAGCAGCCACGATCCGAGGATCGGGCCGACGATCCGCGCAAGGCTGGCGACCGATTGCGCGACGCCGAGCACGCTCCCTTGCTCACCAGCGCCTGCGCTTTTCGAAGTCAAACTGTTCAACGTCGGCATCGCGAGCGCATTGCCGATCGCCTGTATGCTGAGAACCAGCAGCAGAGCTTCAAGCCCGCCACGCCGCGGTCCGAGGAATGGGATCAAGAACATCCCCAAACCGAAGAGCGCGTTGCCGAAAAGAGCGAGCGCCGATTCGCTGATGAATCTGACTACCCGACTCAACAATGCGCCCTGAACGATGACGCCGATCAACCCCGTAAAAGCGAACAAGTAACCGTTATGCTGCGCATCGAAGCCGAAACGGTACATCGTGAAAAGGGCGAAGGTCGTCGTCAAAATCGAAAACGATGTGACGAAAAGGAAGTAGATGATGAGCACGAGCGATAAAGGCGGACGCCGCAAGTACGCCACTAGATCACGCCAACCACTGCGCGCCGCCGTCGCGTGGTGGCGCCCCGGAAGCACCGTCTCGGGCAACAGGAGATAAAGGAGAAAGGCGCTGGCAAAAGCGAGCGCTGAAGCGAAAAAGAAAGGGACGCTCTCTCCCCACCGGCTGAGCATTCCGCCGAGCGCCGGGCCGAAGATGAATCCCAAACCGAAAGCCGCTCCGATCACGCCCATCCCTTTAGCGCGCTCTTCCGGCGCGGTTATATCGGCGACATAGGCTTGCGCCGTCGAGATGTTCCCGCCCGTTATGCCATCGAGGATACGCCCGACAAACAGCATCCAAAGCGCCCTTGCGCTCCCCAAAATCCAAAAGGCGACGCCTGTCCCCAGCAAGCTCAAGAAAAGCACGGGCCGCCGCCCGTAACGATCCGACAATCTTCCCAAGATCGGCGAGAAGATCAATTGCATGATCGAGTAGGAGGCGAAAAGGAGTCCGATAGCCACCGGGCTGGCGTCGAATCGAGGGCTGGCTGCGTAGATCGGCAGAACGGGGATGACGATTCCGAAACCGACGAGATTGATGAAGACTGTGATGAAAATGATGAACAACGGAGAACGTCTCATAAAACCATCCCGATGGGCGATCGAGCACAAAGCTCCAGGCTCCGCGCCCGATCGTTCCCTCTTCGGTCGAGAGGATCTTAACGCCGGCGCTATCGTTCGATGGCATGCTTCAGATGGCGCGCGCCGTACCTCTCTCCAGTCGAGAGGATCCTAACGCCGGCGCTAACCGATAAAAGGCCGTCCTTGGATCAACGCCTGCGCCCGCGCCCTCTCATTAAAACGCCATCGAAGGAGATGCGCCCACCGCCCATGATGAGCAACGCAAGCGATGCGCACAGAAGAGCGAACGCATATTCGATCCCCCGGTTCTGCAAAAAGAAGCCTCCGCTCCAGTGCACTCCGAAGACCGCCGTCAGCATAACGATCAAGATCATCGCCGCACCGATCCGCGTAAGCAGTCCGAGAAGGATCAGCGCTCCCCCGATCAATTCGAAAAGAGCCGCCGCTCCCATCCAAAACCAAGCTGGTCGCATGAAGGCGAAAGGCGTAGGGTTAGCCACCCATCTGGCCAGTCCCGGCCCATTCCACACACCGAAGACTTTCTGCGCGCCGTGCGCGATGAAGATGAGACCGAGCGCTAGCCTTAATGGCACCGTAGCCCAAGTCACATGAGTTTCCATCAACCTTTGAAACATCCATCTCTCCTTGAAAAGATGGCCTTCGCGACAGCGGAAACCACACGCCCGCCGGAAGGCGAACGCGCCTCTTTGCCCGAAGGCCCATCGAACAAGACTCGTTTAGTTTTACCACAGCGCCCGGCAAGTTGAGAACGTTGGGCTAAACGATCGTCATGAGGCTTCGTTAGCCTCTCATGTCCGGATGGGCGCGCCGCCGTTGCTGAATGAACATTCATTCAGTATCATAGTGCCATGCTCTCCCAACCCGGATCGATTGACGAGGTCGCCCGAGGATGATTCGCATCGAACGCGCCGCCGTTTTAGGAGCCGGGACGATGGGCGCGCAACTGGCCGCGCATCTGGCGAACGCGCGCATCCCCGTCCTCCTGCTCGATGTTGCGCCACAGGAGCTGACGCCCGAAGAAGAGGCGCGCGGATTGAATTTGCTCTCGCCTGAGGTCCGCAACCGCATCGCACAGCGCGGCCTTGAGAACGCGCTCAAGGCGAAACCGGCGGCCTTCTTCACGCCCGATCTCGCCGCGCTCGTCACCGTCGGCAATTTCGAGGACGATCTTCCGAAGATCAAAGACTGCGACTTGATCATCGAGGCCGTGGTCGAGAACCTCGAGATCAAAAGGGCGCTCTACGAGCGCGTCGAACGTTTCCGTCGCCCCGGATCGGTCGTCGCCACGAACACGAGCGGCATCCCGATTCGCGCGTTGGCCGACGGTTTTTCGGAAGATTTCCGCGCGCACTTTCTCGGCACGCACTTCTTCAATCCGCCGCGCTACCTGCATCTGGTCGAACTCATCCGCACGGAGTGGACCAAACCGGAAGTCTCGTGCGCGATTCATGGATTTTTGGACCAGCGGTTGGGCAAAGGCGTCGTCGTCGCCAAAGACCGCCCGAACTTCATCGCCAATCGCATCGGCACCTACGGCGCGCTCATCACCATCCGGACGATGCTCGAAGACGGCTACTCGATCGAAGAGGTCGATGCGCTCACCGGTCCAGCCGTCGGCAGGCCGAAGACGGGCACTTTTCGCCTCTTCGATCTCGTCGGCATAGATGTCCTCGTCTACGTCGCGGATAACCTCTACCGAGCCGTCCCCGATGATGAAGAGCGCGAGATCTTCCAAGTGCCATCGTTTCTGCGCGAGATGGTGGCGCGCAAGCTTCTCGGCAACAAGACGGGCGCCGGTTTCTATCGCAAACAGAAGGGCGATGGCGAACGGGATGAGATCTGGGCGCTCGATCTCGCCTCGCTCGAATACCGCCCGTCGCAGAAGGCTCACTTCCCGTCGCTTGAGATGGCGAAGAACATCGAGGACGCGCGCGAGCGCATCCGGACGCTCGTGTGGGGCAAAGACCGCGCCGCTCAATTTCTTTGGAAGACTCTCTCGCGCACGTTGCGTTACGCAGCCAATCGCATCCCGGAAATCGCCGACACCGTCGTCGAAGTCGATCGCGCGATGCGCTGGGGCTTCAATTGGGAACTCGGCGTCTTCGAGACGTGGGACGCGATCGGCGTTGAACGTTCGGTCGCGCGCATGCGCGAAGAGGGCTTGAGCACGCCGCCGAACGTCGAACGGATGCTCGAAGCGGGCGCGCGGAGCTTCTACAAGACCGACAAGGGCGAAGACTTCTATTTCGATTTCGCCGCGCTCGACTACAAGCCCGTGCCGAAGCAGCCCGGCGTCATCATCCTAAAGTCGCTCAAGGAGCAGGACAAAGTCATCAAAAAGAACGCCGGCGCCTCGTTGATCGATCTCGGCGACGGCGTCGCCTGCGTCGAGTTCCACTCGAAGATGAACTCGATCGGCAGCGACACGGTTCAAATGATCCGTTATGCGCTCGATGAAGTCGAACGCAATTTCGTCGGGCTCGTCATCGGAAATCAGGGGCAGAACTTCTCGGTCGGCGCTAATTTGATGCTGCTTCTGCTCGAAGCGCAAGAGGGCAACTGGGAAGAGATCGACTTGATGGTGCGCGCTTTTCAGCAGACCAACATGCGGCTGCGTTATTCACCGAAGCCGGTCGTCGTCGCGCCGCATCAGATGACGCTGGGCGGCGGGTGCGAAGTGACGCTCCATGCGGATCGCGTGCGCGCGGCGGCGGAAACTTACATCGGTCTGGTGGAGGTCGGCGTCGGGCTCATTCCGGCGGGCGGTGGGACCAAAGAGATGCTCGTCCGCGCGCTCGACGCGATCCCGAAGGGCATGGAAGATGCCGATCCGTTCCCCTTTGTCAAACGCGCCTTTGAAACCATCGCGCTCGCTAAAGTCTCCACTTCGGCTGAAGAGGCGCGCCAGATGAACTTCCTCAGGCCGTCGGACACGATCTCGATGAATCCCGATAGACTCATCGCCGACGCTAAACGCGAGGTGCTCGCGCTCGCCCAAGCGGGCTACGTGCCGCCGCAACCGCGGGCGGACATCCTCGCGCTGGGCCAGTCGGCGCTGGCGACGCTCAAAGTCGGCATCCACATGATGCGGCGCGGCGGCTACATCTCCGATCACGATGCCGTGATCGCCGAGAAGCTGGCGCGCATCCTGACGGGCGGCGACTTGAACCACGCGACGCGCGTCTCAGAACAATACCTGCTCGATCTCGAGCGCGAAGCGTTCTTGAGCTTGTGCGGCGAGCGCAAGACCTTGGAGCGCATCGCGCACACTTTGAAAACGGGTAAGTCTTTGCGCAATTGAATTCTCGACGGATGCGAAGCGCACGCGGACGCATCCCAGACGCGCAGAAAGCAATTGGAGTTGGATCGGGACGAATTCAAGCGAATTTGAAACCGTGAAGGCACCGAGTTGAAGCCTTAATCTTCGGAGGCGCTCATGAAGGAAGCGGTGATCGTTTCGGCTGTGCGCACAGCCGTCGGCAAGGCTCCCAAGGGGACGCTCAGGCATACGCGGCCCGATGAGATGGGCGCGGCGGTGATTCGCGAGAGCATCGCGCGCGTGCCCAATCTTCAACCATCGGACATCGAAGATGTGATCATGGGTTGCGCGATGCCGGAAGCCGAGCAGGGGATGAACGTCGCGCGCGTGGCGGCGATTCGCGCCGGGCTTCCCGTGGAAGTGAGCGCGATGACGATTAATCGTTTTTGCTCTTCGGGGCTGCAAGCGATCGCCATCGCCGCCGACCGGATCAGGACGGGGCAGGCCGAATGCATCGTCGCCGGTGGGCTGGAGACGATGTCCATGATCCCGATGGGCGGCCACATCATCCGCCCAAACCCTTATTTGGTCGAGCACTACCCGGACTTTTACTTGAACATGGGGCTGGCGACGGAGAACGTGGCGCGCAAGTATGAGATCTCGCGCGAAGATCAAGATCGCTTCGCGCTTCGCTCGCACGAACGGGCCGCGCGCGCACAAGACGAAGGCAAATTCAAGGACGAGATCGTGCCGCTCAACGTCACGCTCGAAGAGCTGGACGAACGCGGAAAGAAGCAACGGCGCGAGATCATCTTCGACACGGATGAAGGCGTAAGGCGCGATACTTCCATGGAAGCGCTGGCGAAGTTGAAGCCCGCTTTTCACGCCAACGGCACGATCACAGCGGGCAACTCCTCGCAGATGTCCGACGGCGCGGCTGCCGTGGTCGTCATGTCCGCCGAAAGGGCCGAACAACTGGGCGCGCGTCCCTTGGCGCGCTTCGTCGCCTATGCGGTCGCCGGTTGCCCGCCCGAAGAGATGGGCATCGGTCCGGTCTATGCGATTCCGAAGGCGTTGAAGCTTGCCGGATTGAGGCTGGACCAGATAGATCTCATCGAGCTTAACGAAGCCTTCGCCGCGCAGAGTCTGGCCGTCATCCGAATGCTCGAGCTCGATCCCGAACGGGTCAACGTCAATGGCGGAGCCATCGCGCTTGGTCATCCATTGGGTTGCACGGGCGCGAAGCTGACGGCGACCATTTTGCGCGAGCTTGAGCGGCGCGGCGGGCGCTACGGGATGGTGACGATGTGCGTCGGCGGCGGCATGGGCGCCGCGGGGATTTTCGAAAGGATCGCATAAGCCGGCCACGAGGATGATAAGCATCGTTCAGTTGCTAATGGTGAAGAAGATGGAGTTCCGAATCGCAAGAAAGGAGCGAGCTTATGTCAGCCGTATTGGAGCATAAAGACCTGATCGCGGGTGGAAGCTTCTTGATCGAAGAGCGTGCGCCCGAGGAGATATTGACGCCGGAAGATTTCACCGAAGAGCAGCGGATGATCGCCGACACGACGCGCCAGTTCGTCGATTCGGAAGTACGTCCGGCGATCCCGCAACTCGAACGGCACGATTGGGATCTAGCGCGCGCGTTGCTGCGCAAAGCGGGCGAACTCGGCCTGCTCGGTGCCAACGTGCCCGAAGAGTATGGCGGCCTCGGGCTGGACCAGACGAGCGGCACGCTGATCTCCGAGAACGTCGGACGGTCGGCGTCATTCGCCGTCACCTTCGGCGCGCAGACCGGGATCGGCATGTTGCCCATCCTCTACTTCGGCACCGAAGAGGCCAAGCGCAAATATCTGCCGCGACTGGTGACGGGCGAACTTGTCGCCGCTTACGCGCTGACCGAAGCCGGCTCCGGCTCCGACGCGCTCGCCGCGAAAACTACCGCGCGACTGAGCGAAGACGGGCGCCACTACATCTTGAACGGCGAGAAGATGTGGATCAGCAACGGCGGTTTCGCCGACGTTTTCGTCGTCTTCGCCAAGGTGGACGGCGAAAAGTTTAGCGGCTTCATCGTCGAACGCGGACCGGGGCTGACTAACGGGGCCGAAGAGCATAAGATGGGGATCAAAGGCTCTTCGACGACGGCGCTCATCCTGTCGGATGTCAAAACGCCAGTGGAGAATCTGCTCGGCGAAGTCGGCAAGGGGCATAAGATCGCCTTCAACATCCTCAACATCGGGCGCTTCAAGTTGGGGGCTTCGTGCTTGGGCGGCATGAAGCTGATGCTTCACGAATCGATCCGCTACGCAAACGAACGGCATCAATTCGGGCGCCCCATCTCCTCTTTCGGCGCGATCAAGTCGAAGCTCGCGGAGATGGCGATCAAGACGTGGGTCGGCGAATCGGTCGTCTATCGCACAGTCGGATTGATCGAAGCGGCGATCAAGGCGACGGCGCATGATGCTGAATCGAAGCTCCGCGCCATCGAGGAATACGCCGCCGAATGCTCGATCATCAAGGTGATGCTTTCCGAGTATTGTGATGAGGTCGCCGACGAGATGGTCCAGATCTACGGCGGTTACGGCTACTCGGCTGATTACCCGGCGGAAAGAGCCTACCGCGATTCGCGCATCAACCGCATCTTCGAGGGCACGAATGAGATCAACCGTATGCTCATCCCCGGAATGCTCATGAAGCGCGCGATGCAAGGGCGGCTCGCGCTCCTTCCGGCGGCGCAACGGTTGATGGATGAAGTTCTGCAACCGGCACCCGCTTCCTTCGACGAAGAGGATGGATTGCTCGTCGCAGAACATAAACTCGCGCAAAATGCGAAGAAGATCGCCCTGATGACGCTCGGCACAGCGGTGCAGAAATACATGCAGGCGCTCGAAGATCAGCAAGAGATCCTGATGAGCGTTGCCGACATCATCATGGACGCATACGCGATGGAGACGGCTATCTTGCGCGCGCGCCGGATCGCCACGCGGGATGGCGAAGAGGCGGCTGCGCGCTACGTCGCGATGGCGCGCGTCTTCTGCCACGACGCCATCGAGCGCGTCGAGACGAACGCTCGGGTGGCGCTTGCCGCCATGAGCGAAGGCGATGAGTTGCGCACGTTGCTCGCCGCACTGCGGCGATTCGCAAAGCGCACACCGGCGAACGCGGTCGCTGCGCGACGGCGCATCGCTGACGCTTTCATCGAGGCGAATCGTTACCTCGATTAATGATCCGCGTCCGCGCGCCCGGCAAACGAGCGGTCAGTTATTGTCGCAACGTGGCTTTGCGCGTCGATTAGAGGCGACGGCGCGTGAGCAGGCTGATGAACGCGACAAACAGCGCCGCACCGATGATCGACCAGATCAAAGGGAAGCGCGTCCCGCCGATATCGATGATGAAGAGCTCAGGCAAACGGAGCATACGCGCGATCCAGAGCCCAATCAATGCGCCGATGAAACCGAGCGCGATTGAAACCAAGCAACCGCCGCGCGATGAACCGCTGATCGCTTGTCCGAGCGCGCCACATAACCCGGCGATGAGAAACAAAATGAGCAGATCGGTGAGCGTCATAAACACCCCAAGTTGAAAGAATAATCAAAGAGGGATACCTAAAGGAGGATCAAAGGACGGCCTCAGTTTGCTATCGTCGCTGTTTAAGATCAAGCGCCCGTACCACATAAGGCGCGAAGGAGCGTCTCTCGCTCTTAGCTTCGAAGGGATTCGCCTTCACCGAAGACGAATCCCTTCGAACTTCCCCGCGCATCTTTCAAGCCGCGTGTCCACCCGATGCTTCAAGCACTCGTTCGGCTGGTTGTGCGGCATCATGCGGCGGCTTGCCGGTTTCGATGAAGGTCTTCATTCGGATGAGATCATCATCCATTTCGCTCTTCGGATCGACGCCCAGAATCTCCGCGATAGCGTGACCGATGAGTCCAGCCGGCGGATTGTAGCTCAATTTTATATCGACGCTCGTCGTGCCATCGGCATTCCCGCTGAAATGGACCATTCCAGCTTGTCGGATGGTGGAGCCAGGCAGGCTCTTCCACGCGATCAGTTTGTTCGGTTCGTATCTGGTGACCATCGTTTCCCACTCGACCGGCACGCCGGCTGGACCATCCACCGTCCACCGGTAACGACCATCGCCGATCTTCCTCACTTCGCGCACGTGCTTCATGAAGTGCGGGAAATTCTCCGGATGCTCCCAGAACTGGAAGACCTTCTCGAGCGGCGCGGCGACGTTGATCGTCTTCTGGATATCGACGCCGCGGCGTCCGCCGCCAACCCCTAATAAGCGCGCGAAATCTTTATTCGTCACGGCGCGAGCAAGCAACCCCAAACCGACCACCCCCATCGCTGGACCATACGCGCCATTCCGGCGTAGACCATAGAACGCAGCCGCCCCACCAACCAGACCGGCCACCAAGCGCGCCGTCGGCGACCAGTTCTCCTGAAGCAAAGCGAAGCGCTGACCGGACCGCGCGCGCCCGCCTTGTAGGGCGGGGATATCTTGCTTTTCATGGATCTCCAAGCGGTTTTCGACCTCTTTCACCCCGCGCACCGCGGAGACTTGATCGAGCAACCTTTCGACCTCGTGGGCGAGTATCGGCCCTTCGAGAGTCACGCGACCGTCCTGCGCGTGAACCCTAATGGCATGTGGATGTGAGACCACCCGACCGAGTTTGGAACGAATGCGCGCCACCAGCACCTCATCCGATACGCGCTCTTCGTGAAGCAAGGACTCCGTTTCGGCGATCAGACCGCGCGTTCGATTCGCCACGTCGCGTGCCGTCTTATCCAAAGCCTGTCCGACCTCGTGCCAAGCATGCACCGCTTTGTCGCGCAACAGCGCGCGACGACGACGTCCGCGGTCGGGATCGAACAGATACATCAGTCCTGCTCCCAAACCCGCCACACACAAGATTTTCGCTCCGTCGTTCATACCGCCTCCTTTCCGCCGGCGCTCGAGGCGCCGACATCTTAACTTTAGAGAGGTGATCCGAGCGGAGGTTCAAAGAGTCTTCAAACGCCCGTTCGGGCTACGCTCGAAAAGGGGAAGATCGAATTGAGATTCTAACAGATGCGCCTTCAAGGTCAACTCGCGCGCCCGCCTCTCAACCGCCGGACGACGCTTCATCTAACGCCTGCGAGATCAAGGCAAACGACCGGTTGTAACGATAGCTCACGTTGAAATGACCGTCATCGAACTCCTCGTGAATGAATTCGATCCCGAACTGGCGCAGACGCGAAGCGAGTATCCGCGTGCCCAGATCGATGGCGAATTCATCTCGCGTGCCCGCGTCAAGATAGATCATCTTGAGTCGGCGCAAGTCTTCGACGTGCCGCTCGATCAAACGCACCGGATCGTGTTCGCGCCAGCGTTGCCAAACATCTTCGATCAGCTCGCCGGTCTGCAGATCGAAGGGCAAGCGGTAGCCGAGCGCCGTATCGGGATCGGGCGAGTAGCAAGCGCTCATGGCGATGATGTTGAGCGCCGCAAAATCATCTTTTCCCCTCTTCTCATCGCGCCAGAAGCGCTCGAGGAAAGAGGCGGGATCGCCTTTGATCGCGCGGAAAGCTTTGACGAAATCCGGCAAGTAACAATATTCGAAATAGCAATCGGCGCTGTGCGCGGCGACGACGCTAAAGACATCCGGATGGCGCATCGCTTGCACGAGCGCGCCGTAACCACCGGACGATTTGCCCATGATGGCGCGTCCAGCAGGCGCGGCGCGCGTGCGAAAATGGGCATCGACGAAGGGAACGATCTCATCGATCAGATAATCTTCGTAACGCCCAGTAGCCGTCGAATTGATATATTGCGAGCCGCCGAGCCGAGTAAAACAATCCGGCATGACGAGGATCACTTCGCCCACTTCACCACCGGCGATGAGCCGGTCCAGGCGTTCAACGATATTGGGAGCGAATGGATGGACGTTTAAAAGCGTTTCGCCGCGACCAGCGAAGCCTGCAAGCACATAAACTGTAGGATAACGGCGCGCAGGATCCCGATCATAGCTGGGCGGAAGATAGATGTAAAGATCGCGTTCCGCGGGATCCCCAAGCGGATTGCCGCGCAACAGATCGCTCGCTAACCGTTCGGCGACGATGCGCCCTTGTAATTCCATCTTTCTCCACCATCGACACGGATCGCGCGACTCTGCTATGGATGCGCGATCGCTTGAACCGTTCATCAACCTATCCGCAGCGGCGAGCCACGGGGCGGTTGACCTGCCGATCGCCAGCCCGAGATGATCGATTCGCCGGATCCGAGATTGTATGCTAAGCCCGGAGAGAGGCGAAGGGCGCAGGGCAGATTTCGCGATGGCGCGCCACTCATGCTATCGTTTCTTTCGCTTCCTCTTCGACGGGAAGTCAAACCGAATACCCTTCGAGCTTTATGCCGAACCATGCATGACGTTGGAACGACCGAAAACAAGGGGACGAGCGGCGAGATCGAAGAGAGGGCGAAAGAGGATTGGCGGACGCGCCTCATTCAATTCATCGCTGGCGCGATCGCCATCGCCTTCACCTTCTTCTATCTACAATTCCGCACGCAAGCGATCCTCGATGTCGATGGCTATTACCACATCAAGTGGAGCCGGTTGATCTGGGAAGGATTGCGACAGGGCCACTTCCCGCCCCCTTTTCCATATCTACCGCTGACGACGCTCAACCCGCAAAGCTACGTGGACCATCACCTGCTCTTTCACATCCTGCTGATCCCTTTCACGCTCTTCGGCGACATGCGCATCGGCGCGAAGATCGCGGCGGCGCTGTTCGGATCGCTGGCCGTCATCTCCTGCTACTGGCTCATCTTTCGCTACCGGATCAAATATCCGCTCGTCTGGCTGGTGGCGTTGCTCGCTTGCTCGGCGCCTTTCCTTTATCGTCTGAGCATGACGCGCGCGCAGAGCGTCTCGATCATCTTCATGGTGGTCGGGATCTACCTCCTTTTCGAACGCCGCTACCGATGGTTGGCGCCGCTGGCTTTCCTTTACGTTTGGACTTACAGTCTCTTCGTCACGCTGATCGCGGCGGCGGCGATCTGGGTTGCCGTCGTCTGGTGGAGCGAGCGGAGGTTTGAGTGGCGCGCTTTTCTGTGGACGATCATCGGGACGGTGGTCGGATTCGTCCTCAACCCCTATTTTCCGAAGAACATCTCGCTCTTCATCGAACATCTGTTGATGAAGTTGACGGCGAAGGATTTTGCCACGAGCGTCGGAGCGGAATGGTATCCTTATGAGAGTTGGTATCTGTTCTACAGCTCGCTCGTCGCTTTCACGGCGATGGTCGTCGGCTATGTCGCCACGGGACGGAGCGAACGCTCACAAGCCGCGCGTCCGGCTTTCTTCCTGCTCTTTTCGACCCTGCTTTTGATCATCACGGCAAGGTCCCGTCGGTTTGTCGAATACTGGCCGCCTTTCGCCATCCTTTTCGCCGCGTTCGCGCTCCAACCGCTCTTCGAACGAGCGCGTCACGCTTTCGGTTCGCTGCCCGCCGACGTGCTCGCCGATCTACAACCGCTGCTCGATCAACAGGCTGGCGACAAGAAGCGTCGTTTTCGTGAAGAGATCGCGCCGGGCCTTTTATGCGTCCTGCTCCTCATCCCGCTTGGATTCAACGTCTACGGCACGGCGCAGACTATCGCCGAAGACGAAAACCCATTCGCCTATCGCGGCGGGATGGAATGGATCAAACAGCATGTCCCGCCCGGTGAAATCATCTTCAACACGGATTGGGATGATTTTCCGAAACTCTTCTTTTACGATTCAATCCACCGATACGTCTCGGGTCTGGATCCAACCTATCTGCTCGACAAAGATCCGGAATTATCGCGCCTTTACGAAAACATCACGCTCGGGCGTGAACCGAATCCCGCGCCGCTGATCCGCGAGCGCTTTGGAGCCCGTTACATCTTCACAGACAATCAGGAAGTCCACGACGCATTCTATGACAACATCATCAACAGCGGCTGGGCGGAAGAGGTCTACTCCGACGATAACTGCACCGTGCTGCGCATCCTGGATGAACGACGCGAACCACCGCCGACCGAAGATGAACAACCGGATGAACCGACCGATGATGAGCCGCAGAATTAGAGGCATGATGATCGCCGCCTTCGTGTCGCTGCTCCTCTTCGGCTGCAGCGCGGAGCGTCGCAACAGGACTCAGACGATGGCTCAACCGACGCCGCGCACGCAATTCGAACAAGATCTAGATTACGTGCGCAAAGGCCAATTCATTCACATCTACGTCATCTCGCGTCTCGACGGAGAACCGTTCGATTCGAACGACATCGCTTATCTCAAAGCGAACGCGCATCCCGAGACGAACATGTGGGTGATGACCGATGATGGGCGGCGCGTGATCGCGGGGACCAATTTCGATTGGACGCGAGAGAATTTCGTGGCGCTCAGCAAGCGTTTCAAAATCGAGGATCGCACTGAAAGATGATCGCCAGACGCCCGAGCCGCATTCGCCAAAGAGGAGCCGCGATGAAGATGCTCGGATCGAAACGGATCGCTGCGCTGCTCGCCTTGACGTTGGCGCTTTCCTGCGCAAAGCATCAGACCGAACCTCGCGCCGAGAGAGCGGAGCTCTCGCCTTCGCTGGAGAATGCTTCATCGGCATCGAGAGAGTCGAACGGCGACGATTCGACGGCGAGCATCCCACCGCTTCCAACTGACGATATCCGTCGCATCACCGTCGCCGATCTTCGCGAGAGTTTGCGTCGCGGCGAGGCGATCGTCGTTGATGTGCGCAGCGAAGCGCAATATCGCGCAGGTCATATCAGCGGCGCGCGCTCGATCCCGACGAGCGAGTTGGCGAAACGCGCACGCCGCGAATTGCCGAAGAACCGCTTGATCGTCACCTACTGCTCTTGCCCGGCAGAACACACCAGCGCCCGCGCGGCGTCGGAATTGAAACGGTTGGGCTTCAAAGATGTGGCGGCGCTCCGCGGAGGTTACGAAGCATGGAAGCAGGCAGGGATGCCAACGAAGGAGGGCATGGAAGATCGCGCCTCGATCTCGCACCGTTGATCCGCCTGCGCTCAATCGCGGGCGCCTCACGCGAGAAGGCAACGCCGTCAACGGCGCGCCCCGAACGATCCGGATTTAGCCGCCTTTAACAGTAAAGCCTTATCATAATCCGCAGGAGGGATCATCCTGATGGCTCTTGGATCAAGCGAATCGTCAAAGGAGTTGGCTCAAGACAAACCGGCCATCGCGCTCGTCGCCCATGATGCGTGCAAAAAGGATCTCGTCGAATGGGCCCGTTTCAACCGCGGCACGCTCTCAGCCTTCACGCTTTACGCGACCGGGACCACCGGCGCGCGTTTGGAAGCCGAAACGGGATTGAAGGTGCGACGGCTGCTCAGCGGGCCTTACGGCGGCGACGCGCAGATCGGCGCGCTGGTATCGGAAAAGCGCGTATGCTGTCTGATCTTCTTCTGGGATCCGCTCACCCCTCAACCGCACGATGTGGATGTCAAGGCGCTGCTTCGCCTCGCCGTACTGCACAATATCCCGACGGCCTGTAATCGCGCGACGGCCGATTTTCTGATCTCCTCGCCGCTTTTGAAGCGACTCATCGCCGATCCTAACGGATGAGGCTGCCCGCTTTTCGCCGACGGCGCAAGCTCGCGCTTCAGCCGGGAAGAACTTCCGAGGACGGCCACTGAACACAACAAAGCCCGGAGGCTTAAGGCTTTAAGCCACCGGGCTTTGAGACAGATCGTCGCGCCTTCACTGCCGCGAGCCCTCGAGGAAGGCCTTCAGCTTACGCGAGCGCGACGGGTGGCGCAGCTTGCGCAGCGCCTTGGCTTCGATCTGACGGATACGCTCGCGCGTGACGGCGAAATGCTGGCCCACCTCTTCGAGCGTGTGCTCAGAACCGTTCGGCCCGAGCCCGAAGCGCATCTTGATGACTTTCTCCTCGCGCGGCGTGAGCGTCTTCAGAACCTCGTCGGTGATCTCGCGCAAGTTAGCGGCGACCACCGCATCCGCCGGATTTTGGATGGACTTATCCTCGATGAAATCGCCCAGATGCGAATCCTCCTCTTCGCCGATCGGCGTTTCGAGCGAGATCGGCTCTTGCGCGATCTTAAGCACTTTGCGCACCTTGGAGACAGGGATGTCCATCTTCTTGGCGATCTCTTCCGAGGTCGGTTCGCGCCCCAACTCCTGGACCAGCGCGCGGCTCGTGCGGATCAGCTTATTTATCGTCTCGATCATGTGGACCGGGATGCGGATCGTGCGCGCCTGATCGGCGATCGCGCGCGTGATCGCCTGTCGGATCCACCATGTCGCGTAAGTCGAGAACTTGTAGCCGCGGCGCCACTCGAATTTGTCCACGGCCTTCATCAAACCGATGTTCCCCTCCTGAATCAGATCGAGGAACTGGAGGCCGCGGTTCGTATACTTCTTGGCGATGGAGACAACCAAGCGCAAGTTGGCTTCGATCAACTCTTTCTTGGCCTGCGCCGTCTCCTGCTCGCCTGTGGTGATCGCCTGATACGAGCGCTTGATTTCGACCGGCGAGACGTAATGTTCGGCTTCGATCTGCTGCAGCCGTCGTTTCGCCGCGTTGATGTGGCGCCTGTACTCTTTCTCCTCTTCAGGTTTGAGCCGCTTCTTATTCAGCTTCTCGGTGTACTCTTCGATCTCCTGCTCGGCAGCACGCACTTCGTCGTGGACCTTACGGATCGCTTCGATCAAACGCTGCTTGGCCTTTTCGGTCAGATTGAGCTGTTTGATCTCTTGGGCGATTTCGAGCCGGATGCGCGCCACCTTCCGTCGCAGGCGAAGGAGTTTCTTAGTCTTCTTGCCGCGCGATACTTTCTGTTCGGCCCGCAGCTTCTCCCACTCCTTCAACCCCTGCTTGAAGAGCTTGCGGATGTTTTCGATCCCTTCGAGCGTCCACTGCAAGTATTCGTCGACTTTATCCACCTCTTGACCGGTGAACTCCGCCTGTTCGGCGAAGTTTACCACGTCACGAATATGGAGCGAACCGGCTTCGAGCTCTTCGCCGATCTTGAGCAATTCCTTGACGGCGATCGGCGAACGAGCAATCGCTTTCTGTGTCTTGATCTGCCCGCGCTCGATGCGCTTGGCGATAGCAACCTCGCCCTCACGGGTCAGAAGAGGCACCACCCCCATCTCGCGCAAGTAAAGACGAACCGGGTCGTTCGTCTTATCGAGCGCGCCCGCCGACAAATCGAGCTCGAGATCCTCTTCGATCGGCTCTTCCGTATCGTCGACTGTGGCGATCGCTGCTGCTTGTTCGAGCAGTCGCTCGTCGTCCGAGACGGCGATGTTTGACCCTTCGAGCTTCTGCAAAACGTCTTCGATATCATCCGGAGATACGATGCTATCCGGCAATTCGCGGTTCAGATCGTCGAAGGTCAAATATTTCTTCTCGCCGCCCAGTTCGAGCAAGCGCTGCATGACATCGTCCTGATCTTTATCGTGAATAGCCAATTTCATTCACCTCCCAATCGGCTGCTCCGATCTCAAAAATCGCTTCACAAGCAACCGCGCAACTTCATCTCCAGCGCGGCGAAGCGGCCTTAAGATAGAGCGCATTTCTTCGCCGCTGTAGATCCAAGTACTCGAGCGTGAGCTGGTCGCGCGCGTCCGAATCGCCGATCCGTTCGGCCCGCGCGATCTCGTTCTTCAACTCCCGTATGCGCCGCTCCAGATTCATGCGTCGCAGAGCGAGCAAGCAGTTCTCCGCCTCGGCGATCAGCTCTTCCGGAGACTCGCCTGCGCCGAGCTCGATTCCGCTCGCTGCAACGAGCGGCACGATCTTCTGGGCCACCGGATCGTCCGCGAGCAGGTCGGCCACCGCCGCCGCCTCGATCGTCTCTCCGCGCGCGAGGCGCTCCGATAGCGCGCGAAAGATCGGCGCGGTCGCTAACGCCTCATAATCGCTCGACTCTATCTGCGCGAGGATCGCGCGACCGACTTCTGGGACGGCGAAGATCAACTCGAGCAAGCGTCGCTCGGCCAATGTGACCGGTTGCTGTGCGGCGCGCTCGAATTGAACCTTCATCTCCGACGCATCTAATCGCGCCCCCGCGCGCATCGTTCCCCACAACTCGCGGCGGAGCGAGTCTTCGACTCGCAACACATCCATCGCGTGGTCGAAATACTCGCGCCGAAGCACGCCGTTGCGAACGACACGCAGCGACGTGAGAACGTCGTTGACGGCCGCCGCTTTGTCTTCCGGGCGAGCCAGATCGCGCTCTCGCGTCGCTTCTTCAAGCACAAACTGTAAGTGGGAAAGTGCCGCCCCCCGCCGCCGGTTGTACTCCTCAATGCCGAAACGTTTGATGAATTCATCAGGGTCAGCGTTGTCCGGCAACACCAGCACTTTCACCTCAAACCCTTCTGCCAAAAGGATTTCGATGGCCCGCCGAGCCGCTTCCCGACCCGCCTCGTCACCGTCATAATTTACCACAACTTTACGCGCAAAGCGCCCTAAGAGTTTCGCCTGTTCGCCGGTCAAAGCCGTCCCAAGGCTGGCCACGACATTGCGAATGCCGGCTTGATAAAGCGCGATCAGATCCAGATAGCCTTCGACTAGGATGGCAAATCCGCGCCGCCTGATCTGTTCACGCGTCAAATTGAGGCCAAATAGATGGCGTCCCTTTGAATAGACGGGCGTTTCCGGCGAGTTCAAATATTTCGGTTCGCCGTCGGGCGCAAGCGTCCGCCCGCCGAAGGCGATCGGGCGCCCCTGCAGATCTAAGACCGGGAAGATCAAACGCCCGCGGAAACGATCGTAACTGCCGCCCGTCTCCTTTTTGACGACGAGACCGCTTCGCTCGATCTCGGCCATCGTCGCCCCGCGCTCTTTCAGATGCGAGATCAACCCATCCCAGCCGTCCGGCGCATAGCCGAGTCGAAAAGCTCGCCGCGTCTCGTCGGTGATGCCCCTTTGCAGAAGATAGCGCAGCGCCTCGGGTCTGCTTTCGAGCTGCGCTTCCCACCACTCGAGCGCCCAGAGGTTGAGCGCGATGATCCGCTCGCGCTCGCGCCGTCGCAACATCTCTTCGCGCTCGTCTCGGGGCGAAGGCAGCGGCACGCCCGCCTTTTCGGCGACTAAGCGCACGGCCTCAGGGAAAGAGAGGTGCTCCATCTCCATGATGAAAGTGAAGACGCTCCCACCTTTCCCGCAGCCGAAGCAGTAGAAGATGTTCTTCGCTGGGCTGACGGAAAATGACGGGGTCTTCTCTTCATGGAACGGGCAACGGGCCATCCAATTCGCGCCGCGTTTCTTGAGCGGCACGTACTCGGAGATGATGCGGACGATGTCGGCCCGCTGTCGCAGATCGTCGATGAAGTTTTGCGGGAATTTAGCCATCTCTCGGCCCCCAAAGATGCCCTCGCCAAAGATCCGGCTCACGAGAGGCTCATCGCTTCGGCTCGACGATCGTCGCGATGACGAATTCGATGATTCGCTTTAGATGCAAAAGTCTCATCGCTTCAGCTCGACGATCGTCGCCCCGGCCCCACCCTCTTCAGGCGGAGCAAGCGAGAAGCGCGCGACATGCGGGTGGAATTGCAAAACCGCCGCCACCGCGCGGCGTAACGCGCCCGTCCCATGTCCATGGATGATCCGCACGCGATCCAAATCGTTCAAATAAGCCTCATCGAGGAATCTGTCCAATTCTTCGGCCACCTCATCAGTCGTGCGCCCGATCAAATTCAATTCTTCGCGCAACTGCCTGTCTGCGGCCCGCAACTTGAACTCCGTTCCGATCGAAGGGGCGTGCGGCTGCTCCTCGGCACCTTCGATGAGCTCTAGGTTCGCGACCTTTTCGCGAAAGCGCAAAGCGCCCGTGCGCACTTCGGCCTGTTCGCCGCTGAGGCTTTCGACAATTCCCACGGCTCCCCCCAACGCCACCAAACGCACGCGATCGCCGACGGCGATCGGTCGAGCTGGCGCGATCGCCCGCTCTTTGCGCCCGCGTCGAACGACGCGCACCTTGGTTTTGGCGCCCACCGCTTCCGTTTGAACCTCGCGTTGCGCTTCAACCGCGCGCGCCGTGCGACGCAGCTCGGCGGCGCGTTTTTCGGCTTCGCGCGCGGCGCGTTCGCGCGTTATGCGGTCTTCGATCTTAGCCACCAACGCGCGCGCGCGCCCTTCGAAATCGGCGACGACGCGCCGCAACTCGGCGGCGAACTCCTGCTGTCGTTCCCTCTCGCGTCGCTCGAACTCCGCTTCGAGGGCGTGATATTTCGCGGCGACCGCCTCGCGCTCCTCCTCCAACGCGCGGCGCAAATCCACGATCAACTCGGTCTCGCTCCTAAGATGCCGCAGGTATTCGCCGATGGCACGAGACTCCTCGCTGACGCGCCGCCGCGCCGCCTCGATCACGCCTTCAGGAAGGCCGAACCGGCGCGCGATCTCCAATCCGGCTGAAGCCCCTGGCAGGCCGATGATCAGACGATAAGTCGGCTGCAAAGTCTTCTCGTCGAATTCGACGCTGGCGTTTATGACGCCCGGTTCGCTCGCAGCATAGATCTTCAACCCGCTGTAGTGCGTCGTCGCGATCACGTGCGCGCCACAGACGCGCCGGAAATGGTCCACGATGGCGACACCCAAGGCGGAGCCTTCCTCCGGGTCAGTCCCGGTCCCAACCTCATCGAGCAAGACGAGCGCTGGCGCCTGACAGGACTCAATCATGTGACTGATGTTGGCGATGTGGGAAGTGAAGGTCGAAAGGTTCGCAGTGAGCGATTGTTGATCGCCGATGTCCGCAAGGATCGATCGGTAAAGCGGAAGATGCGCACGACGCGCCGGCACGTGAATGCCGCTCAAAGCCATGAGCGCAAGCAAGCCAGCCGTTTTAAGGACCACGGTCTTCCCGCCCGCATTGGCGCCCGAAATGATCATGACCGGATGTGCGGCATCGAGCTTAAACGAGACGGGGACGATCCGCCGCTCGCCCGCGCGCCGCAACTCTTCTTCAAGGAGCGGATGCCGCGCTTCGATGAGCTCCAGCGGCCCATCAGCTTCGACTACAGGTTCGATCGCGTCGAACTGTTCGGCAAAGAGCGCCTTGGCGCGCACGAGATCGAGTTCGGCCACCGCCTCGACCGCCTGTTCGAGCGCGATAAGGTGTCCGCGCAACTCATCGCTCAAAGCGAGCAGAATGCGCCCCTTCTCGCGTTCTTCCTCTTCGCGCAAAGCCTGCAGCTCATTGTTCGGCTCGACCGCTTCCAACGGTTCGAGGAAGACGGTCGCACCCGATGAGGAGAAACCGTGCGCGACGCCAGCGATCCGCCCCCGATGATCGACGCGAATGGGGATGACGAAACGGTCGTTGCGAACGGTGACAATCGCATCCTGCACCGCCTCGGGGAAGCGGCGGAGAACCCCTTCGAGCATGCGCGTAAGGCTGGACCGCACATGGTTGAGCCGCGCGCGAATGCGCGCAAGCTCGGGGCTCGCCCGATCATCGAGTTCACCGCTCGGCAAGATCTTCGCCGTGATCTGCGCAGCGATGGACGCAAGCGCTGGCGAGATCGCTGCCGCGATCTGCCATAACGTGGGACAAAGCTCGCGTTCGGCTTGCATGGCGGCCCGCACATCCAAGGCGCGCGCGCAAAGGTGCGCGAGATTGAGCAATGAGGCCGGATCGAGCGCCGTCCCTTCGACGCGCAAGCGAGCGAGCGCTTCCGTCGGATCGGCAAGATCGGCGAAGGACCACCGCACGCCACGCCCATGCAGGGCGCGACACTCGGAGACCGCGCGCAACGCGCAGCGCACCGTCTCCAGATCCGCGAGCGGGGCGAGCCGATCCACCAGCGATCGCCCCAGCGCCGTTTGCGCATGCTGCCGCACGAGCGCACGCAATCCGTCGTATTCAAGCGCAGCAAAAGACCGCTCGTTCATAAACAGATGAAGCGAAGAACAGGCCGCTCATCTCGGATCGCCGATCCTTTAAAAATTACCGCCTATTTGCACCGCATCACCAATTCGAGGAATGCGCGCCATGTCAACATCGCCGATTAAAATTACCACCTATTTGCACAGAAGCGAAAGCGTCGTGACGATGGATAGAAGATCCAGCTCAGCGGAAGCTAGCCCAGCCTCGGCGACGGCGCGCGGCATGCCCCAGATCAAGGCCGACTCCTTCGACTCGACGATAACCGTGCCGCCGCGCGCGCGTATCGCGTGCGCCCCTTTCACTCCATCCTGCCCCATCCCGGTCACCACCACCCCCAAGGCCTTCTCGCCACACGCTTCGGCCAGCGATTGGAGCAGTAGATCCGCCGACGGAGCGAACCTATCCTCCGTCCGCGCATGTTTGACTCGCAGAATGAGATCGCCCTCTTTATCGAGAGCGACGGTCGTCTGCCATCCGCCCGGCGCGACATAGATGCGCGAAGCGACGATCTTCTCGCCATCTTTGGCTTCGCCCGCCTCGACGCGCCCGATCCGTTTTAACCGTTCCGCGAAAGAGCGGGTGAACCCGGCAGGCATATGAAGCGCGATGATCACGGGCGTGCGGAAAGAGGCGGGAAGCGCCGAGATGATGCGCGAGACGGCGGTCGGTCCGCCAGCCGAACCGACGATCCCCACGATGCGCGTATCAGCTAGATGCGTGCGCGCAAGTTGCGCCGCGGCGACGATCGCCTGACTGTCGCGCCTGACCTTCGCTGAAGGCAAGCGCGCCTGCGCCGCTGCTTCCATCCGTTGCCTTAGATTCGTAGCGAACTGCTCGGATCGCACCGCATGACGCAACTCCGGCTTGGCCACGAAATCGACGGCGCCGATCTCGAGAGCTTGGAAGACGGTCTCGCTCGTCCCGCGCCCACTGCAGATGATGACGGGAACTGGCGCATATCGCATCGTCCAGCGAAGCACGCTCATCCCATCCAACCCGGGCATCTCCAAATCCAAAATGATGAGATCGGGATGGCGCTCGCCGATCAATCGAATCGCTTCGCGCCCATCGCCCGCGATGCCGACAAGCTGTAACTGGTCCGACGCCGAGACGACTTGCGCCAATCGCAAACGGTAAAAAGGCGAATCATCGACGATGAGCACGCGATATGGCATCACCCGCCTCTCTCTCTAACGGGATTTTGGCTGAGACGGCGCTCTCTCCCGCTCATCACGCAAGCAAAATCGCAAATCCACTCGGTTTCCAGCATCCGTTCAATTTGATCGCTTCGATCCCTCTTTGAGGTTAACAGAAGGGTTTCGCGCCCGCCGTTTGCGATCAGCGAGGATACGCGCTTGCTTCGATCCCCTTTGAGGTTAACAGAAGGGTTTCGCGTCCGCCAATCGCACGCGCCGTGCGAGAATCCGGACCTCCTCCGGATCTTTTCGCACGACGCAAGCCCGCAACTTCCGGTCCACTGGCGCCACATCAAATCGCCACCCGGCCTCTTTGCACGGCGCGAACCGCTCGATCCGCACCACCGCTTTTCACCTCAATGCGACCGCCTTCCCGCTCCACGGCTGAATGATCCAAGCTACGCTTCGGCGGGATCGCCGAACAGCACTTCAGCGACCGCTACGATTCACTGAATCGCGCGCCAGCTCGAGATCGCCCCGCAGCATGATGCCTGCAATCGGACTGTCGAAGGACGTAACGCATGATCGAATGGGTTCTGCGCCCGCTCCGCAATCTTGGAGGCGAATGAAACTATCGTACAAGGGGCGAAGATCGCTCGTCGCCACTTGATTCCGAGAACCTCTTGATGTTAAGAGATGCAAAGAGGTTTTTCGTGAGCGAAGGAAGACGAAATTTAAGACAAGGGGGCGACGGGCGAAAACAACATCCCGTCGAATGAAGGCTGTGGATTCGACGCCATTATCGACGATCACTGTCGCCGAGCGCGAAGTGCACGCTGCGGCTGAAAGATTGCGCACACAAATAGAAGAATCTTTGGCAGCAGTCGCTAATCACTCACAAGCTGACGTGGAAGATTTGGAGGTATACGCAGATCGCCTGGAACGTCTGGCGCGCGACCTAGCCGTCGCGTTGCGCGAACTGGCGCGCGAACGACGAAAGGAAGACCAAAGTTAGTCACCTCCCTTATGTGGGCGCAATCCAGAGGGTTTCGATTGCGCCCACCTTTTGTTCTCAGCGACAACATATTCGAAGGATCACTATGCGCGAACAAGGTCATAAACGCACTCATTACGGCCTCGAACATCACGGCATCACCAGCGAAACGGGTACGATCTACTGGAACTTGACGACGCCTGAGCTATACGAAGAGATCATCAGGCGTCGCGAAGGTGTCCTCAGCGAGCGCGGCGCGCTCATCGTCGATACGGGCGAGCATACTGGACGCGCGGCGCAAGACAAGGCGATCGTGCGCGAACCTTCGAGCGAGGATAAGATCTGGTGGAGTGAAATCAATCGTCCCTTCCCGCAGGAGCGTTTCAACGCGCTGCGCGATCGGATGATCGAATACATGCGCACGCGAGACATCTTCGTGCAAGATGTCTTCGCTGGCGCCGATCCGCGTTATCGTCTTTCGGTGCGCGTCATCACGGAACTGGCGTGGCATTCTCTCTTCGCTCGCACGCTCTTCATCGTCGAACGTCAGCATGGCTTCGTGCCCGACTTTACGATCATCAATCTTCCCGGATTCCGCGCCATCCCGGAACGCGATGGGACGCGCACGGGAACCTTCATCCTGCTCGATTTCGGTCAGCGCCTCGTATTGATCGGCGGGACATCATACGCCGGCGAGACGAAGAAGAGCATCTTCACCGTCCTCAACTACCTTCTCCCGCCGCGCGGCGTGCTCAGCATGCACTGCTCAGCTAACGTCGGCGAGCGAGGCGACGTCTCGCTCTTCTTCGGTCTTTCAGGCACGGGGAAGACCACACTCTCAGCCGATCCGAATCGTCGCCTCATAGGCGATGATGAACACGGCTGGAGCGACGATGGTATCTTCAACTTCGAGGGCGGATGCTATGCGAAAGTGATCCGTCTGAATCCGCAAGCCGAGCCGGACATCTACCGCGCGGCGCAGAGCTTCGGGACCATCCTAGAGAACGTGATCTACAATCGCGAAACGCGCGCGCTCGATTTCGATGACGCCTCGAAGACGGAGAACACGCGCGCCGCCTATCCTTTGAGCTGCCTTCCCAAGATCGTCACTGAGGGGATGGCTGGGCATCCGAACAACATCATCATGCTCACCGCCGATGCTTTCGGCGTCCTGCCGCCGGTCGCGCGCCTTACGCAAGAACAAGCGATGTACCATTTCCTTTCCGGCTACACGGCTAAGGTCGCCGGCACGGAGAAAGGCGTCCGCGAACCGCAGGCGACTTTCTCGACCTGCTTCGGCGCGCCTTTCCTCGTCCTGCCTCCAGCCGTGTATGCCGAGATGCTGGGCCAGCGGATGAAGAGGCACGGCACCGATTGTTGGCTCGTGAATACGGGCTGGAGCGGGGGGCCATATGGCGAAGGGGAGCGGATTAAAATCGCTTATACGCGCGCGATCATCCGCGCCATCCAATCCGGCGCGCTGGCGCAGGTCGCGTTGCGACCCGATCCGATCTTCGGCATCCTCGTCCCGCGCTCCTGCCCGGATGTCCCGACGGAAATCCTCGACCCGCGCAACACATGGCGCGACAAGGAAGCATATGATCGCAAAGCGCGCGAATTGGCGCGTCGCTTCAATCAAAATTTCGAGAAGTACGCACGCGAAGTATCAGCCGACGTGCGCGCCACCGCTCCCGTGGCGGATTGATGGCGCACTCAAAAGAAGCGCCGGAGCAGATTGAACAAGAAGCTCAGCAGCAGCGAGATGATGAGCATCGAGGCGAGCGGGAAATAGAAGCGCACGTTCTCACCCTCATAACGGAAATCCCCCGGCAACCGCCCGAACCAGGAGAAGGCGCCGAGCCAGATTAACGCTCCGAGCACGACGATGATGAGACCTATAAGGATGACGATGAGTCCGGTCGCTCTCATACGACCTCAAACAAAGGGGTTGGCGTCGATGTCACGCGCGTGGAAAGGTTCCGAATCCGACCGCGCGGCCTTCAAGTATCCCTCTTGCCGTACCGCTTCGCAAGTTCCGAGCGCAGCTCATCAGCGGACAAGTGCACCAGTCGCCCGCCAGCGAAGATCTCCTCGCCGCTCACTTCCAGAGTCGCGAAAGCAGGCGGGCGGAAGGAGATCATCTCTTCATCTGTCGCGAATCGGACCTTCGCTAGAATCAATCCAAGCAATGGACCGAGGAAAAAATCTATCTCGTACTGCCGCCCCTCGTGCTCATAGGGATAACGGTTCTTGCGTATCTCATCGCCCTCGAAGATCTTAAAAACCTCGTACTCTTCCGCCGAAAGCTCGATCTCAGCGAACGCGAAACGCCTAAGCTCGCCCGAGGTGAGCTGAATCTTCTGTTGCAGCCACCGCCTCCGTTCATCGGTCGCCGGAACGCGCAATCTCCGCAAACGCAATCGCGTGCCAGCGATGTAGTTATCCTTCAACTGCACGTGATAGTGATGGCGCAACAAGCCGGGCGGTAATTCATTGAGCAGGAAGCGGCGCTCGCGTAACACGCAACTGCCAGTCCCTCGACCGATCCCCAATCCGCTCACCATCTGCCACCTCTTCCAATATGCGACATTCTAACGCGCAAATGGCCCATCTTTCATGCCGCGATCGGATCCTCTTCTCCTCTCAACAAGAACTCGTCGGGGGCGACGATCTTTCCGGCGATCGCCGATGCGGCGACGACGTAGGGCGAGGCCAGATAGACCTTGCCCGGGCCGCTTCTGCCCGGAAAGTTGCGATTCTGCGCGCTGACCGTAACCTTGTCGGGTGAATCCGAAGCGCCTGGTCCGGCATTGATGCACGCGCCGCAACTTGGATCGATCAAGCGCGCGCCGACCCGCTCGAAGATTTCGATATAGCCTTTGCGCCGCGCGTACTCTTTGATCTTCTGCGAACCGAACTGCAAATAGAGTTCAACGCCCGGCGCGACGCGCCTGCCTTGTTCAAGCGCGCGCCGCAACACGGCAGCGTACATATCCATATCGGCCATCTTGCCGCCCGTGCACGATCCGCCATAGGCGATGTCGATCTTGACTTCGCCGGGCAATTGATCGATCGGGATGCCGTTGCGCGGATCGCCCGGAGTCGCCACCATCGGCTTGATCTGCGCTAGATCGATCTCGAAGGTGGCCGCATACTCCGCATCCGGGTCGCTGAAGACGAACATCTCGCGCACGCGCTCGGCAGGCAGCCCGCGCATCTTGACGAGATATTCGAGCGTCACCTCATCTGGTTCGATGATGCCCGTAAAGCCGCCCGCTTCGACCGCCATGTTCGTCAACGTCGCGCGCTCGTCCATGGACCAGTCGCGCAAACCTTCGCCCGCAAATTCGAGCACCTGTCCGATGCCTTTGCCCTGCTTCATGTAGTCCATGGCGAGAATGAACAACATCACGTCTTTGGCCGTCACGTCGGGCCGCTTCTTGCCCTTGAGGACGAAACGGACCGTCTCCGGCACGCGCAGGCGAACGTCCTTGGTGTACCATGCATTGGCCATGTCGGTCGCGCCGACGCCGAAAGCGAAGCAACCGAGCACGCCAGCCATGCACGTATGCGAATCGGTCCCGATGACGATCTGCCCCGGCAGCGCGATGTCTTCGACCACGGCGTTGTGGCAGATGGCCTCGGATCCGCCCTCGGGGGTTTCGCCGTAATACTTGATCCCTTGCCGTTCGGCGAACTGCCGCTGCGTGACGGCCAGGCCCTCGGCCCGCTCGAGCAGGCCCATCTCGCGCTGCTTGCGCGGCATGATCTGCCCGAGGAAGGTCAGGTGATCGCGGAAGGCGAAAACGGATTGCGGTTCGGTGACGCGCGCTTCCGGCCCAAGCGCTTGACGGAAGAGCGCTTCGGCCATCGGCGTGACGTATTCGTGCGAGAAGCGAACGTCGGCGACGGCAAACAGCGCGTCGCCCGGCTTGACGGCCTCGACGCCGATTTTGCCCGCGGTGACGAAGGCGTGGCGCGCGATGATCTTTTCGACGATGTTCATTGGGCGCGGCGGAGTTGCGATCGGCGGCGGCGAAATCTCGCCCGCCAGTCGCGCCTTGTTGTAATTGAACAGCCCGCCGTACTCGACGATCGCTTTTGAGATCGCATCGAGCCCGCGCGTGAACTCCTCGAGCGGAATCTCCTCGCCGCGCGCGATGCGTTCAATTAAACCGAAATCGGTCGAGGTGAGAAGCCCGATGTTCTGCGCGTTCTGCCCGTAGATCTTCTCGATCGTTTTGGCGATGACGAGTTCGATCCCGGCTGCCTTTTCGGCAAACGGCGCCGTTTCGCGCGAAGAACCACAACCTTTGGAAAGTCCCGACACGACCACCGAAAAGCCGCCGTTCTTCACCTCGTCCGGTTGCACGGCGTTTTCGCGCATGCCGACGTAAACGTAGCGCCCGAGCGTCTCGTCGTAATAAAAACAGACCCACGCCGGCGTGATCTCATCAGTCGAGATGTTATCCATCAACGGCAACTCAGGATCGTAGGGCAAATCCTCGCCTGCCAATTGACGCCGAATGAGCGAAACATCTTTCGTCAGGAAGAGGATTCGCCCTGTGAAACGGATCTTATCCGGTCGCTTGCCGCCTTCAGCCATCTCTCCGCCCCTTAACAAATGATTCTGGGGAAGAACCCTAATCAGATTATAAACTGAATTGATGAGGACTCACACTCCCTAACGGAAGCGTCGCAGATCGTCTGTGGCCAGCCTCATCGCCGCGGGCACATCGATCAGAAGCGCTCGCGCCTGCCTTCACCACCGCTCCGCCTCGCGTTAACGAGACGAAACCCGAGTTATGCCTCTTTTTTTGCAAGGCCCGATCACGCTTGGCGCTTTAGCTAGAGGCAAAGGGACGAAACGCGGCGGGCCTCATCGATGGCGCAGAAGCGTCAATGCATCAAGGCTTCAGCCAAACCGGCGTATCGCGCGACACCGCAAGTTGCTCTACCAAGGCGTCAATGCATCAAGGCTTCAGTCAAACGCGCGATAGCATCGAGCAGCGTTCGCCCAGCCTTATCGAAATCCCCGGCGGCGACTTGCTCTTCGGCCAGCGCAGCTCGATCGGCGACGCCCACGATCCGTGTGAAAAGTGGCATCGTCGCCCCGGAAGAGCGCAGATCGGTCTCCAACTTATCTAAACCTTCGCGGATGTTCTTAAGCGTCGTTTGTAAGGTCGCCTTCGAATTGGCGATGGATGCCGGATCGAGCGTCGCGTTGCCACGCCGCGCTTGATCCTCGGCCATCTCGATCTCGCTCGAAACGCGACCGTAAACGTAAAGGTATTGGGCCAGAATTTTGATCTGATCGCCGATGCGCCTGCGCCCCGCCTCGATCGTTGCTTCGGTTGAGGCTCTAGCCGACGTCGCGGCCCGCCTCGTCGCCCTGCTGCTTCTACGCTGGCGCGTTTGCGCTGCGCCGTCGCTCGAAAGAAGAAGACCACCGAGGCACAAGGCGCAAACGAAGATCGAAGTGCGCTTTAACATCTCCCCCTCGCTTTCATAGATGCGACCGACTCAACCCTTACTTTTGATCGACTCCGAGAATCGAGAGACAGCATATGCGATTAGGCTAACGAGGAAGAAGATCAAAAGCAACCACGCCGCGCTCTGCAAGGTTCCGATGACGGTCCGGTAAACTTCCAACACCCAACGTTCCGGCGTCAATTGAAGCGCTTCTGAGCGCGGCGACTGTCCCGTGATGTACCTTTCAAGCTCCCAAACGCGCACTCCGCCGGAGATGCAGACGACATAGATGGCGAACTTCACGTATCTCGCCCAAGCTTGGCTGATATCATCGGCGATGATTCGCGCCAGTATTTTTTCGATCGAACTAGAGAACACGCGCACCACGATGACAGCGACGGCGAGAGCGACGAGGAAGGTGACGGCGAGCAGCAGAATAAACACACGGCCTCCGATGAAGGGCGGTCTTTAAAGAGCTCTCCGCGCAAAGTATCCGATCATTGTGGTCACCGACGGCGAAACACCATGGCCGTCTTTAAAGAGCTCTCCGTGCAAAGTATCCCCCGCTTCGAAACCAAGTCAAGATTCAAATCGCAAAGCGGCGCTTTGCCATCGATCCGCCAGCCAATCGGATCACGTTAGGATAGAGTTTCAATGACTAGCTCAGCATTTCGAAGTTGGGTAGCGATCGGCGCGCGCCATTGGTAGAATGGCGGAGAGGCTATGATGAGACGCAGGCTTTTGCGCGTTCAACGACTAGGAAGGCTCGATTACGCAACCGCGCTGCGCGTGCAGAAAGAGACAGAGAGAAGGGTCTTGCATGGTGAGCAGCCCGACACGCTCTTGCTCGTCGAACATCCACATGTGATCACGCTCGGACGGCGCGCGACTCAATCGGCGATCCTTGCCGCGCCGGAGCTTCTGCGCGCTCGCGGTGTGGAGATCTTCGAAACGGATCGCGGTGGCAAAGCGACTTATCACGGACTGGGCCAACTCGTCGGTTATCCGATCATCAATCTACGCCCAGATCGTCAGGATGTTCACGCCTATGTCCGCGATCTGGAAGAGGTGTTGATCCGCGCGCTCGCCGATTTTGACATCGAAGCCTTCCGCATCAAAGGCTTCACGGGCGTACACACGACGCGCGGCAAAGTCGCGGCGATCGGCGTGCATATCGCGCGTTGGGTGACGACGCACGGTTTTGCGCTCAACGTCAATACGGATCTAAGCTACTTCGATCTGATCGTCGCCTGCGAAGGCGAGCCGGTCAGCTCGATGAAGGAGATCTTGGGGCGCGAGCTATCGCTGCGCGAAGTCGAAGATCGCATCATCATGCGCTTTGCCGAAGTCTTCGGAATGGCATTGTCCGAAGGGAGTCTTGCCTCCAGCGCCTGATTCGACCGCGTCAAAGGCGCAAAGGGTAGCTACGTTCGCTTCAGCTTCGATTTGTGTGAGGCGATCTTTATGCTGACGATGGAGCTTATCCGCCAAGCGCGAGAGCATATCTCACCTTTCATCAATCGCACGCCGATTGCCACTTCACGTTCATTCAACCGGGCAGCCGGGCGCGAAGTCTTCTTCAAATGCGAGAACCTGCAACGCGCCGGCGCGTTCAAGTTTCGCGGCGCGATGAACAAGATCGGGTCCTTGAGCGCGGAAGAGAAGGCGCGCGGCGTCGTCGCCTTCTCTTCGGGCAACCATGCGCAGGCCGTCGCCCTCGCATCGCGCGAACTCGGCGTGCGAGCGACAGTGGTCATGCCGAACGACGCGCCGCAGTCGAAGATCGCTGCGACGCGCGATTACGGGGCGAGGATAATCTTCTACGACCGTCATCGAGATGACCGCGAAGCGCTCGCACACGAGATCGCGCAAAAAGAAGGCTTGGCGCTCATCCCACCCTATGATGATTACCTGATCATGGCCGGGCAAGGGACGTGCGCGGTGGAGCTATTGGAGGATGTGCCCGATTTGGACGCTCTGATCGTGCCGTGTGGCGGCGGTGGGTTGTTCGCTGGAGCGAGCACTGCGGCCAAAGCCATTCTGCCTTCGATTCGCTGCTTCGCCATTGAACCGGCGACGGCCAACGATACGCAGCTCTCATTCCGCCGCGGCGAGAGGATCACGATCCCACCGCCGCAGACCATCGCCGATGGCGCGCGCCCGCAAACTCCCGGCGCTTTGACGTTTCCCATCCTGCAACGTAACGCTGAAGATGTTTTGACCGTCACGGACGATGAGATCAAAGCGGCGATGCGTTTTCTCCTCTTTCGCATGAAGCTTCTGGTTGAGCCAACCGGCGCACTCACTGCGGCAGCCGTTCTGTTTGGGAAATTGCCGGTAAACGTTCGTCGCGTCGGCGCAATCCTTTCAGGCGGAAACGTCGATGCGGCGGTGCTGGTCGATGTCATTTCCGACGATGGACCAGATTTCAGGCGAGGCGACAAAGCTTCGCCGAGATGATACAATTTAAGATCTGGAGAGTCGAATGAGTCGCGAACTTCCCGTCATCAATGCCACCGCGCCGCAGACTTTTCGGCGGCGTCGCGATCGCCTGCCGAAGCCCGATTGGCTGAAGATCAGGCTCGGCGATCCGACGATGCAAAACCGCGTTCTGCGTCTGATTCAAGGGTTGAATCTTCACACCGTATGCCAGGAAGCGCGTTGCCCGAACATCTTCGAATGCTGGTCGGATGGGACGGCGACGTTCATGATCTGCGGCGACACTTGCACACGACACTGCGGATTCTGCGCCGTCAATAAGGGCAAACCCGGCGAACTCGATCCGGAAGAACCGCGTCATGTCGCCGAAGCGGTGCGCCATCTCGGGCTCGCTCACGCTGTGATCACCTCAGTCAACCGCGACGACTTGCCTGATGGAGGCGCAGCGCACTGGGCGGAGACCATCCGCTGGGTCCGCCGTCTCAACCCGGACTGCAAGATCGAAGTCCTGATCCCAGATTTCAACGGCGATGAGGCGGCGCTGAATACCGTGCTCGACGCGCAACCCGATGTGCTCAATCACAACATGGAGACGATCGCGCGGCTTTATCGGCGCGTGCGTCCGGATGCGAACTATCAGCAATCGCTGACGCTGCTGCGCCGCGCCGCGGAACGCCGCGATCGCGAAGGGCGCGGGATGCTCACCAAGAGCGGCATCATGGTCGGATTGGGCGAGACTTTCGATGAAGTCGTCGAGCTGATGAAAGATCTGCGCGCAGTCTCCTGCGACATCATGACGATCGGGCAATACTTACAACCGCACGAGCGGCGGCTTCCCGTCGAACGGTATGTAACGCCGGAAGAGTTCGCGCGGTGGCGCGAAATAGGGCTGCAGCTCGGCTTCCGTCACGTCGAGTCCGGTCCGCTGGTCCGGTCCTCCTATCATGCACGCCGGCAGGCGGAAAATTCGCGCGAAGGGATTTCAACAGCCGTTCATGAGGTCATCGGATGAGCCATGTCGGTTCAAATCATCAGAGTGCGCTCGCGCGAACGCGAGCAGTTCATCGACATCACGGATGAAGTCGAGCGCCGTTTACGCGAGGCTGGCGCGCGCGAAGGCATCTGCTACCTTTACGTGCAACACACGACGGCGGGGCTGACGATCAACGAGAGCGCCGATCCGGATGTCGCGCGCGATATGCTCTACGCGCTGCGCCGGCTAGCGCCGCAACACGACGCGAACTACCGTCACGGTGAAGGCAATACCGACGCGCATATCAAAAGCAGCCTCATGGGAACGAGCGTCAGCGTGCCTTTCAGCGACGGGCGGTTGCTGCTCGGTCGCTGGCAGGGCATCTTCCTTTGCGAATTCGATGGGCCGCGCGAGCGTCAAATCATCATGATGATCCGTTGATGATCACGCTTCACGCGTAGGTCAACTGCGTGGGAGCGTTCCCGAATAGATCAGAAAGACGGCCTGAAGCCCGTTGAAAACCAGATGGATGAAGTAACAGGGCAATAATCTCCCGGTCCAAGCGCGCACGAAGGTGAGCGCGAAACTGAGCAGAGCGATGGTGAGAAGGACTCCCCAGTTGTCGCTGTATTGAGCGAAATGGATCGAGGCGAATAGCGTTGACACTAACACCACTGCGCCTGCCCTTCCGATCATGCGCCGCAAAGCCGGATAGAGCACGCCGCGATAGACTATCTCTTCGACCAACGGAGCCGTCACGGTCGCCAAAACGGCGACGGTGATGCGCGCGGCGAGAGAACTGGCGATGATCTTATCTAACTCCGTCGTTCGATCTCCGAGCAGATTGCTCAACACACCGCCGACGATCAACAAAACGACAGCCAATGCCGCGCTGGACCACGGTCCCATTCGCGCTGGCCACTCCCATCCGAGCGCGCGCCAGAACGAGCGCTCCCCGACATCTGTGACGATCGCCCAAGCGACCAGAAGCGTCAACAGATGGGCCGGAATGACGGCGATGAGCGAAGCGAGGATGACGATCGGATCTTCTTTTAACGCCCGATTCAGAACGTGCGTCGTCAGGTTCCCATAACGCGCGAAGACGTAGAGGCCGATCGCCAAACTCTGACCGATGAAGAGACAGAGAACGCTTACAAGCCATACCGAGAGCGCCGCCACCAAACTCCACGGCGGGTTATCGGCTGAAGTCCGATCTTGCTCAAGTGGAGGTAGGGATTCCGCCGGCACGCTCACAACGCAGATGAGTGTAAGGAAGCGGGGCGCAACTGGTCAAATCCTTCAAGCGCATGTTTTTCAGGCGAGAACTAAAAGTTTCGCGATTGAACTGCGCAACTGGCCAAATCCTTCAAGCGCATGCCCCATGAATAGGCTTAGGCGAGAGGCTGCGCCCTACGGCGATCTGATCACATCAATCCGACCTTCGGCGCGCTTGAAATGGGCGAGCATCCTAGCTCGCACCGTCTCCATCAACTCCGGCAGATCCTCATCGGTCAAGCCGGACGTTTCGATCGGGTCATCGATATACATCCAGACCGGGCCAGGACGGAAGATGATCGAATCGCGCGGCAGAAGCTGTCGCGTTCCGATGATCGTAATGGGGATGATCGGTAGTCGCGCTTGCAGCGCTAATTTGAATCCCCCCTTCTTGAAAGGTTGAAGTCGCCCATCGCGCGAGCGCGTGCCTTCGGGGAAGATATAAGCACAGATGCCATCGCGTATGGTGTCGGTAGCGCGTTGCAAAGTCGCTACCGCATCAGCCGTCGAGCTTCGGTCAATGGGGATGTGACCGGCGCGACGCAAGTGCCAGCCGAGAAAGGGGAGGCGGAAAAGCTCCTTCTTTGCGGCGATGCGCAGTTGCGCGGGCAAGTAGCCGAGCATCACAGGGATGTCCATGTAACTTTGGTGCGTCGAGAGGAAGACGTAGGAGCGACCGCGCTCGATCTTCTCAAGGCCGTAAACGTGGACTTTGCGCCGACGGTGCGCGCGATCATGCGGCTCCACCTTTGCGCGCACCAGTGTTGCTTTCTCCCGCAAGGATCGCGCAGAGAGACGAGCAACGAGAGGCTACCCATCACGATCGTGTAAAGGTATATGAGCGGGATGGCGATGGCCGAATGGATGTAGTTCAGCAGAGATGGCGCGCGCGGTTCCGGCGTGCGCGGTTCTCGATCGGCAAGCGATTCCGTGCGATGAACGATTTCGGATGAAACCGCGCCCATGGCGGAAGAACTCCCGTTAGCGCTCTCTGTAGCTAAAGGGCCCTCCATCGAGAGAATGAAGGGAGACGGCGACGTGGCAACCGATGGCGTGCCGTGTCGCCTCTCGGCGCGGCGGATTGGACCAGAAGGCGCTCCGGCGCGCCCTCGAGATCCCACATCCGCCGGCCTCAGGCTTTGAAACGCGAGAGCATGGAGCTTACGCCTTCAGCCCCATATGCGCCGTCCGCCAGCTCAGGCTTCGAAACCCTCTTCCCGGTCGCGCAAGAGTTTATATGCGGCGATGGCGACCAGCGCGCCGATGGCTGCGCCGATCAAAGTTAACCAGAGATCAGGCCGCAGATCAGCTAACACGAGGTTGGCATCGGCCCCTTTATACCGCCAACCATAACGTGTCTCGTAAATGCGGCCAAACTGGAGCAAGATCGAAGAACCAACGCCGAAAGCCAAAGCCGCGATCACGCCGACGATGACTAATCTGCCGCGGCTGAGCTTTTCGCTTTCGATCATGTAACGTTTGGAGATCAGACCCGCGATGATGCCGATGATGATGTAAGCGAGCCAGTATTCGATACGAACCGCCATCTCTCTCTCCCTGCCCATTGAGGATCGAAAACACCCGCTGATTTAAGAGCTTAGATTAGACAATCCGCGGCGCGCGGCTGTCAACAGCAACCCGATGATTGTCTTAGCATCTTCTATCTCTCCGGTGAAGATCATGTCGAGCGCGCGGTTGAGCGGAAGACGAACCATCTCTAACGTTTCGTCATCTTCCAACCTCTGCTGCGTCTGTCGCAATCCGGTGGCGAGATAGACCCACATCTTCTCGGTGCAGAAACCGGGAGAGACGAAGAACTCCGCCAGCTTCTCCCATCGCTCGGCGACCAATCCCAACTCTTCTTCCAACTCTCGCGCGGCGCATTCTTCCGGCGTCTCTTCCCTATCTCGACTTCCCGCTGGGACTTCGAGCAGATACTTGACCGCGGGATGACGATACTGCCGGATGAGCGCGACCGTGTCATCATCGAAGAGCGCGACGATCGCCGCGCTCCCCGGATGCCGCACGATTTCGCGTGCGTGCGTGCGCTCGCCCTCGCGCACCATATCGATCGTCACATCGAAGATGCGCCCGTTGTAAATCTTTTCGCTTGACAAGACCTCGGGAGATCCCATCAGTTCAGGCTCCTTCCGCTAATGGCGCGCTTGCGTTGCCGCGTCGCAAAGCATTGATTGAGATTATAGAAGATCCGAGCGAAATCGACGAAGAAACAGGTGACGACGCGGTCTTCGCCTCCGCCGACCGCTAATCATCCCAAGCGGACGATCAAATAGCGGTCGCTGGACCGAGCGCCGCCTTCGTTTCGCCGATCAAGTAGAGCGATCCCGTCACGCAAATCAACCCATCGTCCGGAGTCAAATCGCGCGCGCGCGCCAACGCCTCGGCGACCGATCCCGCCGTTTTGATCTTGCGGCGATCGAAATCGCGCGGCGCAGCCTCGACGAGCGTGGCGATCGTCGCCGCGCGTTCGTTCGCCACGCGCGTCAAGATCAACTCTCGCGCCGCGGGGAAAAGGATGCGCGCGATCTCGGTCAAATCCTTATCGCGCATCGCGCCGAAGATGAGCGTGATCGGGGATCTGACGAACTCGTCGAGAAACTCGCGCAAAGCGCGCGCGCTTGCCGCGTTGTGCGCGCCATCCAACAGCATCTTCGGGCGCGTTTCGAGCAATTCGAGTCGCCCGGCGTGCTCAACCGTCTCCAACCCCTCGATGATCGCTTCGCGCGAGATCGCGAATCCGTCCTCACGCAAAGTTTCGGCGAGCGCGATCGCCACAGCCGCGTTCACCGCCTGATGCCGCCCGCGCAGATTCAGCCGCACGTTCTCGTAGCGATCCTCTTCGGTCGCGAAATCGAGGCGCAAGCGGCCCAGATCGGAAGAGCCCCTGATCTCGAAATTCGGATAGACGATGCGCGGCGTAACCTCGCACTCGCGGCAGCGACGTTCGATCACCCGCCTCGCTTCGGGATGTTGCGGGGCGATCACAGCGCGCGTCCCGGGGCGGATGATCGCCGCCTTCTCCGCCGCGATCGCTGCGAGGGTCGAGCCGAGATATTCCTGATGATCGAAATCTATGGGCGTGATCGCCACCGTTCGAGCTCGGGCTGCGGTCGTCGCATCGAGCCTTCCGCCCAAACCGGTTTCGAGGATGGCTAGCTCGATCTGCGCATCGGCGAAAGCGAGGAGCGCCGTCGCCGTCACCTGTTCGAAGAAGGTCGGCCAGGCTCCCGTCTCGCGCTCGATCATTTCCGCTTCGGTTCGCACGCGCGAAGCGTGCCGGGCGAAATCTTCCTGTGCGATCTCTCTTCCGCCGATGCGGATGCGCTCGGTGATCGAAACAAGATGGGGCGAAGTGTAAAGCCCGGTTCTGATTCCAGCGGCGCGACAGATGGCGTCGAGCATCACGGCGACGGAACCTTTACCGTTCGTGCCGGCGATTTGAACGGATGGGAACTTCTCGTGCGGCTTGCCGAGCTCATCAAGCAGTCGCTCGATGTTCTCTAGGCCGAGCTTCATGGCCAACGTTTCGTGGCCCAGTCCGTAAAGGTAACGAACCGCTTCGGCGAAGTCCATAAAGGTTGGGAAAGCGCCCTCGGCTCAAGGGGGCGCTCTTTTCAGTCGGTCGCGTGAAGGGCGGAAGCGCGCGGCAACTCCTCCGCCTTCTCTTCGCGCGCAGTCTGCACCGCCGGATTCATCATGAAGTTCAGGAGCCTGATGATGAACGACCGCATCTCGCGCCGATCGACCACCGCATCGATCATCCCATGTTCGAGCAAGAATTCAGCGCGCTGGAAGTCCTTGGGCAGTTTCTGCCGGATCGTCTGCTCGATCACGCGCGGGCCAGCAAAACCGATGAGCGCGCGCGGTTCGGCAATGATCACATCGCCCAACATGGCGAAGCTCGCCGTCACGCCGCCCGTGGTCGGATCGGTCAGAATCGAGATGAAAGGCAATCGCTCATCGTCAAGGCGCGCTAACGCGGCAGACACTTTCGCCATCTGCATGAGCGAGAGCGCTCCCTCTTGCATGCGCGCGCCGCCCGAAGCGGCGATGGTGATGACGGCAGCGCGCTCGCGTATGGCGCGTTCGATCAAGCGCGTGACCTTCTCGCCGACGGCAGAGCCCATCGAACCGCCCAAGAAGTTGAAATCCATCGCGCCCGTAAAAACCAGATGGCCGCCGATCATGCCGCGCGCGTTGATGATCGCTTCGGGCAGGCCCGAAGTTCTGCGCGCCTGCTCCAATCTTTCGCGATACGGTTTGGTGTCGACGAAGTTGAGCGGATCGGTCGAAATTACTCCGGCATCCAACTCTTCATAGATTCCTTCGTCGTAGAGCATCGCCAAACGCGCGCGCGCATCGAGGCGAAAATGGTAACCGCAATGCGTACAGACCTGAAATGACTCTTCCAGTTCGCGACGGAAGAGCGCAGCATCGCATGACGGACATTTGACGAAGATGCCTTCGGTCCGCACGTGACGTTTGTCTTGTGGGACGACCTCGATCTTACGGCTCTTTTTGCGAAACCAAGACATATAGATTCATCCCAACGCGGAATTTCGGCCCCGCATCGACTTGGGGTCCAAAGCGTAACATGACACTGGATCGGCCCTTCGCTTGCTGCCGCTCGATGAAAGATTCAAGCCACCTCTTCGGGCAGCGCCTCTTGATCATCGAAGATGAGCAGCGGGCGACGCGGCGTGTCTTCGGCTTCGCGCTCGACCGCTTCGATGAGCGCCTGCACGATCGTGCGCTCGATCTCTTCCCAACCGCCGCGCAACGTACACCCAGCTGCATTGCGATGTCCGCCGCCGCCGAAGCGCTCGGCGACGCGCGCGACGTTGACGTTGCCCTTCGAACGCAAGCTCGCGCGGTAAACCCCGGGCGCGCACTCTTTGAGAAACGCAACCGCTTCGACGCATCCGACGCTCAATGGATAGTTGACGAACCCGTCGCCATCTTCTTCGAACGCTCCGGCGCTCTCCTTCATCTCAAGCGTCTGGCGCATCCACGCGACGCGCCCCGACGGATCACGCTTGAGCGTGGAGAGGACTTGCGTGAGCAGGTCCAGCTTGCTCCACGGATGGCTATTGAAGACGTTCTCGGCGACCTTGGCCGGTTTGACTCCGGCGCGCACCAGTTCCGAAGCGATCTTGAAGGTGCGCTCGGTCGTGTTCGAATAGTGAAATGAGCCCGTGTCGGTGACGAGCGCCGTGTAGATGCACTCGGCGATCTCGCGCGTGACGCGCACGCCGATCGCTTTACAGAGATTGTAGATCATCTCACCGACCGCCGAAGCGGTCGAATCGATCCAGTTGACGGTGCCGAAGAGCGCGGTCGTCGAATGGTGATCGATGTTGACGACGAATTGCTTATCTAGGCCTTTGAGTCCGGGCCGCTCGATGTCCGAACATTCGATGACGAAGACGGCATCGTAATCGCGATCGACAGCCGGCGTGATGCGCACGTCTGCGGCGCCGGGCAGTTTGCTGTAGGCGTGCGGGACCGGATCGCGCATGATCACCTCAACCTCTTTGCCGAGCGCGCGCAGCAACCAGTAGAGGCCGAGCGAGGAACCGAGGCTGTCGCCATCCGGGCGGATGTGAGAGGTGATGGCAAAACGGCGCTTCGTTTCGATGAGTTCGATGACTTGGCTCAACATGCTAGCTTACCGCGTGCGCTCATCGCTTGCGGAGCGAGGAGCATCTTCCTCCATGTCATCCGACTTTTCAACACGTCGTTCCGTTTCAAGCTGATAGAGCAGCGTGCCGACACGCTCGGCGCGTTCGCCTTCGGTGTCGCGCACAAAATGCAGATGCGGCACTCGACGCAGGCTCAATTCCAGCGCGATCTGTTGCCGGATGTAGGGCGCCGCTTCGCGCAGCGCGGCCAGAGCGAGGCGCGCTTCGCGCTCCGTGCCGGCGATCGTCACATAGACGCTCGCATCGCGCAGATCGCTCGAGACGCGCACGTCGGTGACGGTGACCATCTCGACGCGCGGATCGTCGAGCTCATAACCGACGATCTGCATGACCTCTTCGCGGACCAACTCGGCGACTCTCTCGGGACGATGTAATCTCATAAGATCGAGCGGAAGCTGGCACGCTCCAAACCGAATCTGCGCTCCGCTTGAAACGTGGCGCGCTTCCACTCCCTCCTTTCGGCCCGAATTTTAAAGTTCCGTCGCGGCGACCTTCTCGATCGTGAAGACTTCGATCTGATCGCCGACTTTGATGTCGTTGAAGTTCTCGAGTCCAACGCCGCACTCGAACCCTTCGCGCACCTCGGCGACGTCCTCCTTGAATCGCCGCAAGCTGGCGATGTTGCCTTCCCAGATGACGATGCCATCGCGAACGAGGCGCGCGCGTGCGCTGCGGCGCACCACGCCTTCCGTCACCATGCATCCGGCGACGTTGCCGACGCGCGGCACGCGGAAGACCTCGCGTATCTCGGCGCGGCCAAGCACGCGCTCGCGTTCGACCGCTTCGAGCATGCCGAGCATGGCGGCGCGAATCTCCTCTTCGACCTTGTAGATGATCGAATGGAGACGTATATCCACGCCCTCCTGTTTGGCGAGTTCAGCCGCGCGCGCTTCGGGTCGCACGTTGAAACCGATGATGACGACGGCCGTATTTTTGGCTCCAGCTTGCGTCGCCGAAGCGAGCAACACGTCCGATTCGGTGATCGCGCCGACGCCGCTGCGGATCACCTTGACCTTGATCTTATCGGTGGAGAGTTTCTGCAGCGTGCTCTTCAGCACTTCGACCGAACCTTGCACATCGGCTTTGAGCACGACGAGAAGTTCTTTGACCTCCTTTTCGCCGAGCGCTTCGATGCCGCGTTTGACCGTCTGCACGAGCGCGCTTTGACGCGCGAGCATCTGCCGGTGTTGGGCGATCTGCTGCGCGCGCGCTATATCGGTGACCACTTGGAACTGGTCGCCCGCTTGCGGCACGCCCTGCAGGCCAAGCACCTCGACGGGCGTCGCCGGTCCGGCCTCTTGAACCGGCTCGCCGCGGTCGCTATAAAGAGCGCGCACTTTGCCATAAACTTGGCCGACGATGAACGGATCGCCGATGCGGAGCGTCCCTTGCTGGACCAGCACGGTGGCGACCGGACCGCGACCGCGATCGAGCTTCGCTTCGAGCACGACGCCCGAAGCGAGCCGCGTGGGGCTCGCGCGCAAGTTCAGCAGGTCCGCCGTGAGCAGGATGGTTTCGAGCAGCACGTCCAGATTCTGCCGTTTCTTCGCCGAGACGAGCACCATCTCGGTATCGCCGCCCCATTCGACGGGCGTCAAGCCCTGCTGCGCCAGTTCCGTTTTGACGCGCTCGGGATTCGCCTCCGGCTTGTCGATCTTGTTGATGGCGACGATGATCGGCACGCCCGCGGCGCGCGCATGCTCGATCGCTTCGATCGTTTGCGGCATCACCCCATCATCGGCGGCAACGACCAACACGACGATGTCGGTGACTTTGGCCCCGCGCGCGCGCATCATGGTGAAAGCTTCGTGACCGGGCGTGTCGAGGAAGACGACGCGCCGCATCTCGGATGGATTATCCGGATTGGGCACGTGGACGCTGTAAGCGCCGATGTGCTGCGTGATGCCGCCCGCTTCGTGCGCGGCCACATCCGTAGCGCGGATCGCATCGAGCAATGAGGTCTTGCCGTGATCGACGTGGCCCATCACGGTGATGACCGGCGCGCGCGGCACTTCGACATCATCCGCGCCCGTTTCGATCAGATCTTCGAACTCTTCCTCAGCAACCATCTCTTCGAACGGCACGAACTTCACTTCGTAACCGAAGCGCCGTCCGAGCTCGATGGCCGCTTCGTTGCTGATCGTTTGATTGATCGTCGCGAGCACGCCGCGCTGCAAGAGAAGAGCCACGACATCTTTCGGCTTGAGGCCGATCTTTTCGGCGAAATCTTTGACGGTCGCCCCCTCAACCAAGCGAATGGGTTTCAGTTCGCCAGAAGCGACGTTGACTGCGCTCATCAACCTCTCTTCGAGCGAACGGGGCCGCGGCGGAGGCAGCACATCGCGTTCGACGATCTTCTCTTTGCGCGCATGCCGCGTCCGCGCCCCGCGACGCCGCGCATCCGGCGGCGGGATATAGGTCGTTTGCGGGACGCGCGTCTCTTCGGGCTGTTCGTGCAGTTCTTGGGTTCGCGCCCGTTCCGCCCGCGCCGCGCTTTCACGCTCTGGGCGCGTCGGCTTCGCCGGTTCGGTTGGCCGAGGGATCCCGCCCACCGGCGGAGTCAAACGGATGACCTTCACCTGCGGCTGCCCGGCCTTCGGCTTCGGCGCTTCGACTGGGGCTTGGGCCTCGGGTGGGGTCTGCTTCTGCGCAGGAGCGGTCGGCTGAACCGATTTCTCCGCTTCGACTTGAGCGGGCGGCTCCTGAGTCGGCTCCGCCGCAGCTTCGGCAGGTTGCGCGCTCTCCACAGAAGGAGGGGCCCCCTGTTCGATCGGAGGCGGCGCGATCCTCCTGAGCACGCGCCTTACGGCTGCTGGTTGCGCCTGTTTTTGTGTCTCGCCGGTCGGCGGCGAAGGAGCGGGCGCCGGGGCGATCTCAACCTGTTCCGGCACAGGCGAAGCGGCGGCCTCGGTCCTCGTTTCTTCCGGCGCCGGGCGCACCGCCTTCTTGACGACGCGCACAGCGCGCGGCGCGATCGCCTCTTGCTTGGGGAAGTATTTGTTCCGGATCTTGTTCGCGATATCCTCAGGGATGGTGTTCGAAGGCACGCTGACATCGTGCCCCTCGCGCCGCGCATCCTCGATGATGCGTTTGTTGTCGAGCTTCAGCTCTTTCGCTAGATCGTAGATCCTAACCTTCTTTGACTTGTTGGAAGCGGCCATGAACTCCTTCTCGACGCTTTAAGCGAAGTTACGAGCGTCGTGCGCTCGGAAAACGGTTAATGACTCCGCTCTCGGCCTTGAGGGGCGCGGAGCCATCTTCCGCTCCGCAGCCTCAAGGGAAGCGGCGCGCGCCGTAGCGCGCAGGCGAAAACTCACTCGTCAGCGCTGCGCGAAAGTTCATCCTTCGATCCCTCAACTTGAGCTTCGCGAGCAGCGCGTTCTTCTTCGACCGCCGCGGCCTGCCGTTCGATCACGGCAGCTTCGGACGAGGTGATATCTGGCGTCGGCACGATCACATCCGGGCGAAGATCACGCCCGGCGTCCATCTCTTGCAACACTAACTCGTCGACCGTCATCGGATCGGCTTCGGTGAGCGCCACCGGATCGGCTGAGTCTTCCGCGCGGATCTTCTCCTCGGCGATGAAGGGCGGGCGCGTCTGCACAGCTTCATCGTAACCGCGCGCGGTCGGATCCTCTCCTTCCCGCTCCTCCGCCGGACCGCTCGCGGACGCCCCGCTCTCTTCAGCGCTCGGCTGAGCCGTCGCGCCCTCATTGCGCGCGGCGATGATGTTACGCGCCGAATCGATCAACGCCTGCGCCTCGTCGAAGCTGATATCGAGGTATTCGGAGATCTCATCGACCGAGGTCGCCGCCAACGTCTCCAGATCCTTGATCCCGCGCTCGGCCAAAATATTGGCGATGGCCGGCGTCACGCCTTCGAGCGAAGTCAACGGCACCTCGGCGCCAGCTAACATCGCGGCGCCCATCTGCCGCGCGATCTCGCGCTTGATCTCCGCCTCGCTCTTGATATCGATGTCCCATCCAACCAACTGCGCTGCAAGGCGCACGTTCTGTCCGCGTTTGCCGATCGCCAAGCTCAACTGATCCTCATCGACGATCACTTCAATCTTCTTCCGCTCGATGTCCGTGATGCGGACTTGATTGACCTTGGCCGGCGAAAGGGCGTTGGCGGCGAAGATCGAAGGCTCTTCGGACCACTCGATGATGTCGATCTTTTCGCCGCGCAACTCGCGGATTATCGCTTGCACGCGCGATCCCTTCATCCCGACGCACGCGCCGACGGGATCGACATCGCGCTCGTTCGACGCGACGGCGACCTTCGAGCGCTCGCCCGGCTCGCGCACGATCCCTTTGATCACCACCGTCTCATCGTATATCTCCGGCACCTCCATCTCGAACAGGCGGCGCAACAGCTCCGTCGAAGTGCGCGATAGCTCGACCTGCGGCCCCTTAGCCTCCTTGGGCGAGTAGACCTTATGGATGACGGCGCGAATGCGTTCGCCTTGAGTCCACTGTTCGGTGCGCACCTGCTGGCTGCGCGGCAAAATGGCTTCCACGTTCCCCAGATCGACGATGATGTCGCCGCGCTCGAACCGTTTGACGTAGCCGCTGACGAGCTCGCCGACGCGATCGATGTACTGCTCATAGATGTTCTGGCGAACGGCATCGCGCACCTTCTGCAACAAGACCTGTTTGGCCGTCTGCGCCGCAATCCTACCGAGCTCTTCGGGTACGATCGGCACCTGAATCAGATCGCCGACGTTCACCCCCCCGCCGGCGATCCGTCGCGCCTGCTCCAAACTGATCTCCGAATCGCGGCGCGCGACTCTTTCGACGACCTTCTTCGTCGTCGAAAGAGGGATCTGCAGCTCATCGCCGATCTCGACCTCATCGCCCGCCAATTGACGCGCCTCCTCGAGCGAGATCTCCGTCGCCGGACGCGTCACCCGCTCGACGACTCTTTTGGTCGAGAAGATCTCGATCCCCGTCTCTGGGCTCCATTCGACGTTCAGATCCTCGCCCGATTTGAAATGCTTGCGCGCGGCGGCGCGCACTGCATCCTTGACCGCCTCGATGACGAGTTCGCGGTCGATCCCATGCTCTTTGCAAAGTGCATCTATGCTCTGCGCAATTGTGGCGCTCATGGTCTCCTAACGACTCTTCACGAAATTAGATTCACTTCCACCGGCCAAGTCGAACTGCCCGCTGGCGCGCCGCACTCTTACACGAAATCTCAGATCCCTTTCACCCTTCACCTTCCGTCTGAACTCGCCGAGCCGCGGCCAACTCTTCGGCCCGTTTGAACTCCTCCGCCAGATCGATCTCCAAATTGGCTTTGACGATCAGACCGAACGGGATGCTGATTTGGCCGCGCACCCGATCGTCGAAGGTGACGGCATCGCCTTCGACGCCGACGATTCGACCGCGAAAGTTTCGCTGCCCTTCGATCGCCTCGCGCGTTCGCACTCGCGCGGCGCGCCCGGCGAATCGCACATAATCTTCGCGCTTGTAAAGCCCCCGTTCAAGTCCGGGCGAGGAGACTTCGAGCACGTAAGAAGAGGGGATGAAATCCTCAACGTCGAGTATCGTCCCGACGTGCTCGCTCACCACAGAACAATCTTCGTGCGTGACGCCTTCCGGCTTATCGATGAAGATGCGCACAAGGCGCCGTCGCGCGCCGACGACCTCGACGTGAACCAACTCAAGCCCGTAATCGGCGACGACGTGCTCGGCGATGGCGCGGACCCTTTCTTCGATCGTCAGATTGCTCATGGATCATCCCCGCTTGTACAAAAGAAAAAGTGGGTGCGAACCCACCGGACGAAACCGCCACGCTGCGAGCAAGCAGAAAATTATACGGGAAAGTCCGAAGGCAAGCAAGATGCGAAATGGGGCGGGCGATGCGCGATCTTCGCCTCGCCTCTCGCCCGATTTGATGCTAACTTTTTTAGTCTCGATCGTCGAGGAAGCGACCGATGCACGAGGAACTTTTAGAAAGAGAGAATAAAAGCGCTGAATTGATCGTGCGTTCACTCGATCCGCTTAACGCGGAACCTCCGCTCGATCTATTGCGTCGTTCTCACATCACCGCGAATCGGCTCTTCTTCGTGCGCAACCACGCGCCCGTGCCGCAGATCGATCCGCGCTCTTACCGTTTACACGTCAACGGCCTAGTGCGACGCGAGCTACAGCTTTCGCTCGATGAATTGCGCCGCGAATTTCCCATCCGAACGATCGTCGCGACGCTGCAATGCGCCGGCAATCGAAGGCAAGAGTTGATGCGCTTCAAACCGATCCCTGATGAGATCGAGTGGCATGCCGGAGCTATCGGGACGGCTGAATGGCGCGGCGTCAGTTTGCGCGATGTCTTACGCGCAGCCGAAGTCCTAGACGAAGCTCAGCACGTCGCCTTCCTCGGACTCGATCGTGTGCGCAAAAAAGATCTCGAGTTCGGTTTCGGTGGTTCGATTCCGCTCGAAAAAGCGCTCAGCCCAGAGGTCATCCTCGCCTTCGAGATGAACGGCGAACCGCTGCCGCCAGCACACGGTTTTCCGCTGCGCGTCGTCGTCCCCGGATACATCGGCGCGCGCAGCGTCAAGTGGCTGGGCCAGATCACGCTGCAAAAGACTCCGTCGGAAAACTATTTCCAGGCCCGCGCCTACAAGATCTTCGCACCTCACGTCACCGCCGAGACGGCCGATTGGGATCGGGGATTGACGCTTGGCGAACTTCCCATAAGCTCCGTCATCTGCTCGCCGCAAGATGGCAGTGAGGTGGAAGCTGGGCCACTGTCGATCAAAGGCTACGCGCTATCGAGCGGCGGACGGAGCATCGAGCGCGTCGAAGTTTCGCTCGACGGCGGCGAATCGTGGACCATCGCCGAACTGGAGCCGGAACGCGGGCGTTGGGCCTGGCGCTTCTGGGAAGCGACGCTCGTCGTCGACCGCGGCGAACGCGAAATCGTCGCCCGCGCTTGGGATTCCGCCGCCAATACGCAACCCGAAGAGGCGCGCCGCATCTGGAACTTCAAAGGTTATGTGAACAACGCTTGGCACCGCATTTGGGTCAAAGTGAAATAACGGTTCGGCGCAGCGCGCGCCGTTCGATCGCTGCGTTTCAAGCGAAGGGGACGCTTCGGCCCAGGCCATCGAACGCGCGCCCGAAACGGCCCGCAACTGCTACAACCCGACGATAAGGGCCGCCGCTTCTTCGATCCTTCGCGGATCGATCGCCGTCTTGAACGAAACGACGTTCGGCGGCAGCGCCGGCTGATCGCGACTTCCGCGAAGCTCCTCGCTCAGCGCGACGAGGAAATCTTTGAATCCGCACCGCGCATACTCTTCGAGGCGTGAAAGCAGCGCGCGTGGCGTCCAAAAGCCCAACACTTCGAGATAAACGCGCCGCCCGCTCCCGTGCTTCAGGATGAAATCGGGCGCGAAGATCGCTTCGCCGACGTGGATCAATTCGGCAGTTGGTTCCAAGAACCAGTCTCGCTCGACTTTGGCCCAATCTGCGACCAACCGTTCTTTCAACTCATCGCCGAAACTCATCTCCGGCACGTAGTGCGAACGCAACCGATGCCGCGCGCCATCGAGTTCGTAGAAAGCGCGCCCACCTTCTTTGAGTTCGATCTCCGCGCTCATGCGCCACCCTTTGTGAAGAAGCAACGCGGGCAAGAAAGCGGCCATTTGCACGCCGTATTTCTGCGAACGATGGAAGAGCGAGACCGGTCCGTCCAGAACGATTTCGTATCCGCGTTCGGCATCGCCGCTGAGGCGATGGATCAGGCGATAGGCTTTGATCGTCCTGAAGAGCTCGCGATAGACGCTTGGGTCCTGCGCTTCGAGCGTCAAACGCATACGGACGCATCGATAGAGCAACGCTTGCGCCTGCGCCAGATTGTAGCGATCCCACAGTTCTCGCGGAGTTGGCTCATCGAAAGCCACCAGTCGCTGCCTTCCCTCCAAATCGGCATACAACCCTTCGCTCAACTCTTGCGCCGATCGTCCGATCGCGCGCGCGACCTCTCCGATGATCGCTTCGCGCGACTCTTCATCGAGCGCCGGCTGGCGCGCTCGCAGGAAGATCATCTGGCGCAATTGCGTGGGTTCGCAAGGGGCGCTCGTTTCAAAACGGCACCGGTCCAGAAGCAATTTCACCAGACCGCGCAAGATCCTGTAATGCGGCCCCGCCCCAACATACTCCTCAGCAGCTCGCTCGAGCTCCTCGCGCGTTCGCCCTTCGTGCGCGCGAAAGATCGCAATTAGGTGCGAGGCCTCCGCGATGCGCTCAGGATCATCCGGCTTGATGTACCATGGGATCACCTTGTCGCCGCGCCGCCAGCTCAGGGCGAGATCAGCAGTCAACATATCTTCAGCTCCGCAAAAAAGAGCGCGCTCATCGCGAGGTCGAAATTCACTGATCCTTTTGCGGTCCAGCGCCGCCGACGAGAAGGCCCGGATCGGAACGAACCCGCCAGCGATCCTAACGCCCCGGCAGCCAATCGGCCCGCCAATCGTCATCTCGATGCCCCTGACGACGGCGGCTGATACTCTCTTCGGCGGTATCGCGCGAGACTACTTCATAAAGCACGGCCTCCTTGCCCGGACGCGGACGCAGTATCCGCCCGAGACGTTGAATGTGTTCGCGCGACGACCCGGAACCGGAGAGGACGATGGCGACCGATGCATCCGGGATGTTAACGCCTTCGTTCAAGACCTTCGAAGTCGCGATCGCCGTCACGTCGCCGCGATTGAAGGCTTCGATCCACAACCGACGCTCTTTGACCGGCGTTTCATGCGTGATCGCCGGGATCAAGAAGCGCTCCGCGATGCGATAGACCATCTCATTCTCCGCCGTGAAGATGAGCACGCGATCGTTTCGGTGACGCCGAAGCAACTCGACCAAAGCGCGCAATTTGGCCTCCGTCCCCAACGCGATGCGCTTCGCCTCACGATAGGCAAGCATGGCGCGCCGTCCCCGCTCGCTGCGCGCGCTGGCGGCGACGAAACGATGCCAGCCTTCCAAACTCCCGAAGGCGATCCCTTCGCTCTCGAGGAATCCGCGCAGAATGGCGCGCTCGCGTTCATACTGCGCGCGCTCTTCCGCCGTCAGTTCGACATCGACGCGCACCAAACGATAATCCGCCAGATATTCGCCCGCGAGATGGCGCGCCTCTCGACGAAAAACCGTCGGACCGATCAACCGGGCCAAAAGGCGTTCGGCCCCGTCGGATCTTTCGGGCGTCGCCGTCAAGCCCAAGCGGAACGGCGCGATCGCCATCTCCGCCGCATGGCGATACGCGCTCCCGGGCAGGTGATGACATTCATCGAAGATGAGAAAGCCGAAGCGATTGCCAAGCCGCTCCATGTGGCGGAAGGCTGAAGCGTAAGTCGTCACCGTCAGAGCGCCGACTTCGAAATAGCCGCCGCCGAGCAGCCCGATCTCCGCAGCGAAACTAGACGAAAGGATGTCGTACCACTGATTCATCAGATCTATCGTCGGGACGACGATGAGCGTCGAACGGCAAACGTCGGCGATGGCCAATTGCGCGACTAAACTCTTGCCGGCCCCCGTCGGCAACACGATCACGCCACGCCGCCCGGCCCGCTTCCAAGCCGCGATGGCCTCGCGCTGATAGGGACGCGGTTCGACCGAGCTTTTCAATTCGAAGTTGAACTCGTCATAGGCGCGCGCCCGATCCAAGAACGGGACCTGTTGCCGATGCAGCTCCGTGATCGCTTCGCGATAAGCGAGCGCAGGGGCGCGCCAACGCGCCACACGCCGATCCCAAACGAATGCCGAAGGGATCGCCGCATCGGCGGCTGCGCCATCGAGCAGAAGCGTCCCCGCCTCAAATCGGACGACGAGCGTCGCGCGCCGCGAATCGCCATACTTTGTCGTCATAAGTTTTTTCGCTAGCTTTGCTTCTGCTATATTAGCAACGAGTGTCGATCAGCGGTAACAACGCGCGAATCCTAAGGATCGCATCGAATGGGCCGAAGCTTCCAAAGGCATTTCGCTTTTTCTCATTCTCCTATGACTCATCGACCGCTCAGCCTATCGCTCCTGATCCTCGTCGCAAGTTGTATCACACTGGCTCAGTCTGGCCGCAAGATCGCGGCTCAACAGCCAGAACAGAGATTCACCGTATGCTTTCTCAACAACGGCGATCGGATCACAGGCCACGCCATTTCCGTCTCAGCTGAACATGTGGCGATCGTGACCGAATACGCCGACACGGTCATCCTGCGCTCATCTTCCATCGCGCGCTGCGAAACTTCCGATGAGGGTCTGCGCGCGCAATTGATCGCGGCCAAAATCCTCTCTCCGCCGAACGGGAAAGAGGCGGTGAAAGCGCCGCCCAAAGCGATGCCGACGCCACAGCAAGCGGCGAACAGACCGAACAATTCGCCGCGATTCGGTTGGAAGAGATCGCTCGCCTTCAACTACACGCTCGCGCGCGGCAATGCGAACATCAGCGATCTTAACTTTTCCGGCAATTTCACCCGCACGGAGCGCGATAATCGCTTGATCTTCAGCGGCTTTCTGCGGCGCGGCGTCAAAAACGGGGCCGATTTCGCCAATCTCTTCACCTCGACGATACGCTACGAACGCAATCTCGATCTGAATTCGATGCCGCTTCGCCAACTCTCCTTCTTCACCGAGACGGGCTACGAGCATGACGAGATGAGGCGACTGAACCATCGCATCGTTTGGAACGGCGGCCTGCTGGTCCCGATCGTGAAGACCGAGGCCGAGGAACTTGGCCTCGATCTGGGCGGCGGCATCACCCACGAAGAGTACATGACGGGGCTCAAACGCACGCTCGGCGAAGGGGTCTTCAGGCTGACGAGCGAGCAGAAGGTGTTAGGCAACGCTCGGTTTCGTCAGCAACTTTCCGCCTTCCCCGATTTCGCTGAACTCGGGCGCTACCGCTTCCAAGTTGACCTTTCGCTGCGCGCGCCGCTCTCGCGGATCCTCTCGCTCCGCATCGGCGCGCTCAATCGCTTCGATAATCGCCCGCAAGAGCAGAACGTCAAGCGCAACGATTTTTCGCTCATGAGCGGGCTGGCCGTCGAGTTCTAGCGACCGACGCCGGAGCCGATCGGCGCCGCCCCCGATAATTTTCCATCGCCACAGCGAACAACGCCCGCCCTCGGAACGTACATCGAAGTAGTGCTTCACACGCTGGACGAAAGGGGCAAGGAGATGGCAACCTACCGCAACCCGACCCGCATCGCTCCGCTCGAGGTCATCGAGCGCTTGCTCGAGCTTCGCGCTGAATCCGGCTCCCGGCCCATGCTCTTTATTCACTCTCCGACGGATCTAGCGATCACGCTTGACATCTACGGATTCGACGGCTATGCGCTAGAGCGCGAAACCGATTTCAATTGCGGCGGCTATCGCGCCCTGCTCATGCGGCGCGGCGCGCGTCTCGGCGATTTCGAAGCGACCCATTGAACGGGGAGAGTTCGATCTCATTGACCTTATCGCCACAGACTCGATGAGAAAGCTCTTAGCGTTACCGCCCCGCGTTCGGTTTGATCTCATTGACCTTATCGCCACAGACGGCATAGTATCGGGAGAGATCGGTCTTTAGATCTTCGAAAGGGGAGTGGGCTCGAACTTGATCGCTTCCGCTGCCAATAGCTCATCAGAATTCAACAATTCGAAGCTGATACCGCTCTTCTCCGCCGAACAGATCCAAAATCGCATTCAGGAGATGGGAGCCGAGATCACGCGCGATTATGCTGGGCGCGAACCGCTGCTCGTCGGCGTTCTGAAAGGCGCCTGCGTCTTCATCAGCGATCTGATGCGCGCCATCGATCTGCCGCTGGCGGTCGATTTTATGGCCATCTCAAGCTACGGGAGCCAGATGCGCACTTCGGGCGAGGTGCGCATCATCAAGGATCTCGACACGCCGGTCGAAGGGCGCGACATCCTCGTCGTCGAGGATATCGTGGACACGGGTCTGACGCTCTCCTATCTGCTCGCCAGCCTTCACGCGCGCGGCGCGCGAAGCGTTAAACTGGCCGCACTGCTCGACAAATGGGAGAGGCGCGAGCGGCCCGTGCAGATCGATTATCTCGGTTTCAAGATCCCGGACGCTTTCGTCGTCGGCTACGGGCTCGATTACGCCGAACGTTACCGCAATCTGCCCTACATCGCCGTGTTGAAAGAGGATTGAGAAGGAGTCTATCCATCCTGCGCCGAGACCGTGAGCTTGACAGCGCCTGCAGATCCAAGGTATAAGCCACGTTTGACACGTGGTGATTTATGGCGACTTGCGGCCACGTAAAATAAGCGGCTAAACAGCTCGGTGAAGCGCTCACCGTGAAACCATCGAAGTTTCATCGTGAAAGTCCCGCGTTGTTTAGCGCGGGATTTTCAGTTTTAAAGAGCGCTTCGGAGCGATGAAGAGGTGAGCATGGAAGCCATCCGCGAATTGATCGAAAGCGACCGCGTGACCATCTTCGATGGCGCGATGGGGACGATGCTCTATTCGAAAGGCATCTACATCAACCGCTGCTACGATGAACTCAACCTCAGCCATCCCGATCTCGTGCGCGAGATCCATGCCGAATATGTGCGCGCCGGAGCCGAGATCCTCGAAACCAACACGTTCGGCGCAAACCCCTATAAGCTCCAACAATTCGGCCTTGAAGGCAGCTTGCGTTTGATCAACATCGCCGCCGTCCGTCTCGCGCGCGAGGCGGCGGGCGATCGTTGTTACGTCGCCGGCGCGATCGGCCCACTAGGCCTGCGTATCGAACCATACGGGCCGACCTCATTCGATGAGGCCAAGGAGATGTTCAAGGAGCAGGCTTCGGCTCTGCTCGAAGGCGGCGTCGATCTATTTGTTCTTGAAACTTTCTCCGACATCTCCGAACTGCGGCAAGCGATTCGCGCTGTGCGCGAGCTGTGCGATCTGCCGATCGTCGCGCAGATGACCATCCTTCCCGATGGCAACACGAGTTTCGGGACGACGCCGGAGATCTTCGCCGCCCGACTTGATGAATGGGGAGCAGATGTCATCGGGTTGAACTGCGGCGTTGGACCAGCCATCGTCCTAGCGGCCATCGAGAAGATGCGCGGTGTAACCAACAAGCCGCTTTCTGCACAACCGAACGCGGGATTGCCGCGCGACGTGCAAGGGCGTCAGTTCTACATGTGCTCGCCTGAATACATGGCGAAATATGCCAAACGCCTGATTCAGGCCGGAGCGCGTTTTATCGGCGGATGTTGCGGGACGACTCCGGCGCACATCAAGCAGATCGCCGATGCCGTGCGGGCCATCTCGCCGCGCCGCCAATACGTCGTCGTCCAAGACAAACCTAAACGGATCGAAGAACTGACGCCGGCTGATATCCGCGTCGTGCCGCCCGAAGAGAGGTCGCGATGGTCGCGCAAGATCACGCGCGGAGAGTTCGTTACGACCGTCGAGGTGCTTCCACCGAAAGGCTGCGACGCGAGCCAAACGCTCGAACAGATCAGACTGCTGAAAGCGGCGGGCGTCGATGCGGTCAACATCCCCGATGGACCGCGCGCACAAACGCGCATGAGCGCGATGGCGACCGCCCTGCTGGTCGAACGCGAGATCGGATTAGAGACCGTCTTGCACTATTGCTGCCGCGATCGCAACCTTCTCGGCATGATGTCGGATCTACTGGGAGCCGCCGCGCTCGGTTTGCGCAACCTCCTGCTGATCACGGGCGATCCGCCGAAGATGGGCCCCTATCCGGATGCGACGGCGGTCTTCGACATCGACTCGATCGGCTTGACCAACATGGTCAACAAGCTCAATCACGGCCTCGATCTCGGCAACAATCCGATCGGGCAGCCGACCGCATTCTGCATCGGCGTCGGCGTCAATCCGGGCGCGCTCAACCTCGAGCATGAGATCAGGCGCTTCGAGTGGAAAGTCGAGGCCGGAGCGCAATTCGCCATCACGCAGCCCGTTTTCGACGTGGACCAGTTGTATGAATTCCTGCGCCGCATAGAACACGTGCGCATCCCGATCATCGCAGGCATCTGGCCGCTCGTCTCCTACCGCAACGCCGAATTCCTCCACAACGAAGTGCCCGGCGTGCGCGTCACTCCTGAGATCATGGAGCGCATGCGCAAAGCCTCGGAGAAGGGCAAGGAAGCGGCGCGCGAAGAGGGTCTCAAGATCGCGCAGGAGTCGCTGCGCGAAATACGCGACATCGTTCAAGGCGTTCAGGTCTCGGCGCCTTTCGGCAACGTGCGATACGCGCTCGAAGTCTTCAGCGTCCTGCCCGAGTTCGCCCGCGCGACAGAACGGATCGCGCTCGGCGAAAGGGCTTAGCGGAAAGTGAAAGCGGATCTCGCTTCACCTGGCCGCACGCCCCCAACTCACATGATGTCTGGCCGTAAGCGCCAATCCCAAACTGACGACCAGCAACCCCGCCACGATCAATGGCCACACTACCGGCAGCGATAAAGCGACGGCCCAAAAGATCGCCCCAAGCAACAGAGCGACCGACTCCGATCTCGCCTTTTCGCCGAAAAGGACGCGCTGCAACCAACGCCCCGTTTCGACATGGATCACCGTGCGCCCGAAAAGATAAGAGAAGATGATGAGCAGGAGCGCCATCACACCGACAAAAGCCCCCAAGGCAGACGGTAGAAAGCGCAGAGCTATCGGCACGCCTAACGAAAGCGCGCCAGCGCTTATCGCTCCGATGAGCGCAACCCGCAGGGTCGCCAACTTCAATCTCGTAACGGCGCGACCGATGACGCCCGGCATCATCAACGAGAGCGCTAGCGAAACGATGAACCAAAAGAGGACCGATAGCAATCGCTGGCCGAAATAGGCGAGCGACCAACGCGGCGTCAGGAAAGATGCGGGATTACGCCCCAATTCGCGCAACTCCTGCTCGTATCCGGCATACATGACGGTGACGCTCGCGGGATTTCGCCCCGGCGCGGTCTTACCGTGATGGTACGTCCCGCCGATGATGATGCAATCGCCGCCGATGTATGAGCCTTCGCGTTGTATGATAGAGCCCCCGATCACCGCCACGTCGCCTTCGACGCGACCCTCGACGATGATATCGCCGCCGAAAGCCAGAACCCCGTGGTCCACCAGGCCGCGCACGATGATCGGGCGACCGAAAGCGAAGACATCGCTCGTCCTGACGCCTTCGATGATCAGCGGCTCGCTCTCCGCCATCACAGTGGCGCCGAACGATTGAACCGCCGAAAGACAGGCCAAGATCCCGATGAGGAGGCAGATCGCGGCCGATTTTTTGCCCTTCGAAGGCACGGGATCTACTCGCCGTCGTTGCGTTCGCCAAATGGCTCTCGAACCATCGGGCCACCCCACAGATCCTTCGGCCTCCTCCCGAAGAGGTAGACGACGATCGCCCCGATCAAACCGACCACCGCCAAGAGCCATAAGATACCAGGCAACACAACGATCATGCTCTGTCCCACGATGCGCCCGATCACGACGATGCTTCTCCCTACATCGAAGAGCGCGTGAAGCATCAGCCGCGCAACTGAGGCGCAAGCATGCGCTATGAGCTGGACCGGCGCCAGCGCCTCTTTCGCCGAAGCCGTCCCACCGATCAGAGCGAAGGAGATGAAGGCCAAAGCAAGAATGAACAATGCGGCGCGCCGCCGCTCGTGGCGCGAACGGACGCGCCCGACATCGGCGCGCGCGTTGACCGTTACGACCGAAGCGAAATCGGCTGGCAGCTCAACCGCCATTCGACTGAGAGAAGCATCGAGCACGCAGAGCAAGCTCTTCTGTTCGTTGAGATACGCGGCGCACGAACGACACGCCGCCAAGTGCCCCTCAAACTCCTGCGCCGCCACCGGTTCGAGTTCGCCGTCGAGATAGGCGGCGATCTCGCGCTGCCAATGACAAACGCGCTCGCGTCTCACTTCCATCTGAGTTGACCGCTCCTCAAAAACCCGTGATCCCCTGCTCGATCAACATCCGCCGCATCATCTCCCGCGCGCGGAAGATGCGGTTCTTGACCGTCCCCAGCGGCAGGCCGGTCACTTCGACGATCTCTTCGTAAGAGAGATCGTGCCCGTGTCGCAAAACGATCAACTCGCGATAAGCGGTCGGCAAGCGATCGACGATCGCCTCGATCTGCGTCCGCCGTTCATCGCGTTCCTGCTCTTGTTCGGGACTCGGCGCCATGCTGATGGCCAGCCGCTCACGCCTTTCATCTCGCGGCTTTAAAGCCATCTCGTCGCGCGCCGCCGCTCGTCGCAGATGATCGATGGCGACGTTATGTGCGATCCGATAGATCCAGGTCGAGAATTTGTACTCCGCGCGATAGCGCGCCAAAGAACCATAGACTTTGATGAACACCTCTTGCGTCAAATCGAGCGCCGCATCGTAATCGTTCACGATCCGGTAGATATAGGCTGCGATTGGCCGTTGATAGCGGCGCACGAGCGCTTCGAACCCATCCTCGCTGCCGGCGATCGCGCGCGCAACTAAATCCACATCCGCCAAACTATCCGGATGCGCCGCATCAATTGCCTTCCCCATATGCCCTCGCCTTGAGTGTTTACGCGCATGATGCGCATAAAGTTTCAACGACACAACTCGCCAATTCCACGAAACCGATAATCTACCGCTTCACAGATAAAAACTTTCCATACGACGCGCGAGATACCACGAAACCGATAATCTACCGCTTCACAGAATGGATTCAAATCCGACTTGCGGTCGAGGGGTGATTGACTTGACGACCGATTCGGACCTCAAATCCGCGCTGCAATCTCACCGCGGTCGTTCGCCCCGAACCCGCATTGGCGTCAGCCTTACCGCCGATCGCCGTGCCGCTAATTGAATTGATCAACCTGAAACCGCATTTCAGCCTCATCCCCAAGCGAGCGAGGCGAGGGCGGCGGGCGCAGCTAAGCGCCGGAAACCGATCTCCATCGCCGGGAAGATCAGGCCCAAATCTTCCGGACCGACGATGCGCGGCATATGCTCCAAAGCCTCTTCGATGACCTTCTCTTCGTCCTTCCAATCATCGCCGACGAGCAATAGCCGCGCGATTCCCGATCCATCTTTCGCCACGCGATCACGGTAAAAGAGCAGAAAACGATAGAGCTCATCGGCACGTTCGTCCAGCTCGCACACGATATCGCGGACGATCAAAGGCTCGCCAGCGCGCACCAAAACGTTCGTCACACCGCGCTCATGCAGACTGACGAGCAGAGAATCGCCTTCCGCCCCTCGATCGCGCCACAACCACCACGCTTCGCACAGATGACGCGGCAAGATCAGCCCGGCTCGCCAACCGAGCGCAGCGAAAGCTGCCTCATACTCGGACAGCACCGAAAGCCTCGCTCCCGTTACAAGGTAACGCGCCCGCCCCGCTGGATCGGGACGTAAAGCGCGGCGCGAAACGCGCAACTCCTTCGGGTCCACGCCGAAGGCGCGTTCGACCTTCCAATTGAACATCTCCTCAAACTCTTGGCGCGAGGCGGGCGCGCTCTCTAACGTCAAAATCGCCACGCGCGCCACCGCATCGGGTAAAGCGATGGACCAGCGCGTCTGTTTGTCCAATCCGGTTCTCGACGCGAGATCGGCCAGCGCGGCGGTGAACTCTCCGGGATCGAAGATGTTCACGTCGTCGAACTTCGGGCGAAAGACCGTCTCATCGAACGCCACATATCCCGCGCGCCGAAGGACCAACCTTCCCCTCCGCTTCTCCAAAGAGACGATCCCCGCCCCTCCCCTCTCCAATCCGATGGCGGCGGCGGGGAAACGCGGTCGTAAGATTCTATTGACTATGCCCATCTCGACGGTCGGCTTTGTGCTTGGCGGATTTTAACTCGAAGGCGGTCGCGCCCCTACCATTCGCTGTAGGGAGTTCCCTCTGATGAAATATCGCTCGATGCGCTATGGACATCTATCACGCCCTGTTCGTCGCCCAAAGAGTTAGGGTCGGTTCCCATGACCACCTGCCAATCGCGTTCGCCGGTGATCGGATCGATCGGTATCTCGCGTAAGTATCCCGCCCGCACCAGATCGTCGAGCGATTGCGGCAGTTGCCCTTTGTCGGCCGCATACTGATCGATCACCTTGCGCATCTGGAAGAGATCATCGCGCAATGCCGCTTCGCGCGCGCGCTGCACGGTCCGCTGATACTGCGGTAGCGCGATGGCCGCTAAGATGACGATGATCGAGATGACGATCATCAACTCGAGAAGCGTAAAGCCGCGCGCGCTCAGAAAGCGCCCATCCGCCTGAAGGGGTTCCACACACCTCGGCCCAAAGAGGGGGTCGGTCACGTTGGCGGATCGCTCATTCTCTCGAAGGGCCTTCATTTTACCACTCGCTATAACGCTCCTTGCCGTTCAGCGCGAGCTCCTTCGATCTTGAGTGCACATCGAAGACGTTTTCGCCTCCCCAACTGGTCGCGTCCGGCGGATCATACGAAGAGCGCAACTCCCAATCGGCGCGCCCGGTCATCGGATCGATGGGGATGGCGCGCAGATAGATCTTCTTCTTCGCGACCACTTGTCCAACTTCGGTGGCACTTCGATTCGAATTCATATTGCCCACGTTGCCGCCTTGTAGCATAGCTGCGCGCGGGACGACGCTCACTCCGCGAACGAGGGTTTCCAGATCCGGGGGGTAGCGATCTGGATTGTCCGGCGTGAAGATCGTGCAATCGCTGATCATGACGCGACTTCGCGGATCGACGTACAGTTGTTGCGGGCCGACTGGCGTGCAGATGCCGATCGCGTCGCGGTGAAATTCATCGATCGCGGCGCGTATCTCGCGCAAAGCTTCGCGCAACCTCTCCTCGCGTTGCCGTCGCACGCTCATCTTGACGAGCGGGATGACGCCCAAAGACAGGATCGTCAAGATCGTGATCGTAATCAGCAGCTCGAGCAGCGTCCAACCTGTTTCGCGCGATCGTTTCCTTCGCTCCCTCGCCATCTCACATCCCCCACACGATCTTCGGCCCGATTTTCACTGCATGATCTGACATTTGATCGCCGGCACGAGCTGCGGCACGATGCGTCGTCCATCGATCGCCACTAGATGCGTGCGCTCATCGTCGAAATCGATTCCAGCTTCACCCTTTCCGATCGCTTCCACCTCGATGTAGACGAGCGTCCCTGTGCCGCTCAGGCTTTTGCCCACTTCCGGAGCGAAGGAGAGGACGAGACGGCCCATCGGGTCAAGCGTGTTCGTCATGTGCGCCCCGCCTCCCAAGAAGTTCTCACCAGGCGCGACGGCGCGCACGGCCAAGACTTTAGGATCGAAACGAAGCGTCACCATCGCCAATCCGACAGGCGCTTTGCTCTTCAGAAGAAGGGCAATGCGCCGCCGCTCACCGACGCGCATGGTCGCTCCACCATCCGACTTTAACTCCAATCCGACCACGCTGGGATCAGACTGCCCGCTTAGGCTCACAGGCTGCGTTGACACAGAGGTTCGGCGCGGGGGATCGCCATCGTTGCCCAGCAAGATCTTCGGCGCGGGGATGAACTGTGGGGTCTGAATTTCGACCGGGCCAGTTCTTAAGGCGTTCGTCTGCACGAGATGCGCCGTTTGCGCTCCGGTCGAGGTCGCCGCGGCAGTCGCGGCGTCATTGCGCTTCGCCTGCGCCGCGGCCAACTCCTCGCGCTCGATCTCTTGCACCAGAGAGGCGAGCGATTCGGTCATCGGCATCATCTGCGTTCCGCTCGGACGCAACTCTTCATCGCGCGGCGTCACTTGCGGAGCGCGCAGCACGTGCGGGGTGACGGCGATGACGATATCCGTTTGCACATCGTCGCGCCGTGGCGCGGTGAAGAAGCGCCCAAGCACCGGGATCAGCCCGAGCAACGGAAGCCCCTGCCGCCCATTCGACTGCCTGTCCTGCGCGATGCTCGCCAACATCATCGTGCGATTGTTCTGGATGCGCGCCGTTCCCTTAATCGAGCGCTCCGTGAAGGTGGGCGTCAGCGTGCCGGGGTTGAGCACATCCTTCGACTCGATCGTCATCTTCACCTGCACGTCCATGTTCGGGAAGACTTGCGGCGTGAATTTGAGCGTCAAACCTGTCGGCTCGAAATTGATGACCGGATAGCCGCCCGGGAAGAGCCCGGGGTTGACGATGCCACCCGGTTGCGACGTCTGATTCGAGGTCGGCGCGCCGTAATAGTAGTAGGGCACTTGCGCCGTCTGAACGGGCACGCGCTGCCCGATGCGCGTCTCCGACTCCTCGCCATCGAAAGCGTGGACCTGCGTCGAGGCGAGCAAGCGCGTGTGAGCTTTGCTCTGCAAAGCGGCGATCGCCGAGGCCGGGACGATCAACGCGGCCCCGAGCGCCGTCGGCACGTTGCTGAGGCTTTGCGTCACAACCTCACGACTTCCGCCGACGACCGTCAGCCCGCGTTGAATGCCGCCCAGATTGACGAGCGTCGTATCGGTGCCGAGCTGATTGCCGAGCTGCAGAAGATCGCTTTGTGAGACCTCATAGATGTTGACATCCATGACAACCTCGGCGCGATCCTTATCGATGCTCTCGATGATCTGACTGATCAGGCGAATGTTCTCCGGCGTGTCGCGCACGGTGAGGCTATTGGTCGATTGACTAGGCGCGATGGCCATCACGGGACGTCCGGGTTGCGGCGGAAGCGCCGCTTGAATGACCGCGCGCGCATCTTCCGGTTTGATGTTGCGCAAGTAGAAGGTGCGGATGACCAGCTGTTGATACTGGTTCCGTTTATTCTGATCGGCGACGAGGATCGTTCGCCGGTCCAGCTTCTGGAAGAAGAGCCCCTGCGAGAGGAAGATGTAATCGAGCGCTTGCGCCGCCGTCACGTTGCGCAGGTTATTGATGTTGATCGTGCGCCGCTGGTTCTGCAGATCGCGGTCGAAGATCACGTTCAGATTGATCTCGTCGGCGAGGCTGCGGATCAGCTCCAAAAGGTCGCCGTTGAAATTGATCACGCGCAGCTGTTCGGAACGCAACGGAATCGACGGCTCCTGCGAAGACGCGCCCCTCGCCCGCTGCCCATTCGAGTCGCCTTGATAGACCGCAGGCGACGTTTGAACGCCACCCTCTTTCCCCTCCTTGGGCTCCATCCCGGTCTTTTCGCGTTGCAACCGGAGCATCCGATCCATCTCGGATTTCGCCAGCTCATTCGCCGGATCATATCCGTAGGCTTGACGGAAAGCGTTATACGCGCCGACGTAATCGCCGCGCTCGGCCAACGCGCGCCCGCGCTGCATGTAGACTTGTGATGCGTTGAAGAGCGCGCGCCGATAGTGGAGCTGATACTCGATGTTGGATGGGTCAGCCGCGACGGCTAGAGCGAACTCCTGTGCGGCTTGCTCCCACTGTTGGGCGGCTTCGTACTGCAGCCCGCGTTTGTAGTTCTTCTCGCCCTTCTTCGCGAGCGCGGAGATGGGCGCAAAGAGCAGACAGAAGATCATCAGAAGCGCGGCAAAAGATCGTGCGTGCAGCGTGCTTTTCATCGTTACGTCCTCCCCGGCTTAAGCCTTTTTCGCTTCGCCCTGATGGTCGCGATCAGTTCAACTTCACATCCTCGACGAAGGTGACGCGATTGATCTCATGTAGACTGGAAATGCCAGCGAAAACCTTACGCAGCGCCGACTCGCGCAAACTGCGCAGCCCCTCAGCCTCAGCCGCACGACGGATCTCCGAACCAGGACGCCGCGCGATGATCATCTCGCGGATGTTGTCCGATAGATCGAGCAGTTCATGGATCGCCGTGCGCCCGCGATACCCCGTATGGTTGCAAGCATCACAACCGACGCTGCGATAGAAGATGCGATCGCGATGCTCCTCGGGCCGCAAACCCGATTCGATCAACTCTTCATCGGAAGGGCGATATGGCCGCTTGCAGACCGTGCACAGGACGCGGATCAACCGCTGCGCTAGAACGCAATTGAGGCAAGAGACGAAGTTGTATGGCTCGACGCCCATGTTCAGGAAGCGCCCGATCACGTCGATCACGTTGTTGGCGTGAACCGTTGTGAAGACGAGATGCCCGGTGAGCGCCGATTGGATCGCGATCTGCGCCGTCTCGGGGTCGCGGATCTCGCCGACCATGATCTTATCCGGATCATGGCGCAAGATCGAGCGCAACCCACGCGCAAACGTCAATCCCTTCTTCTCGTTGACCGGGATCTGCGTGATCCCTTGAATCTGATATTCGACCGGATCCTCGATCGTGATGATCTTATCCTCCTCGTTCTTGATCTCGTTCAACGCCGCGTACAGCGTCGTCGTCTTGCCCGAACCGGTCGGTCCAGTCACCAGAACCATGCCGTAAGGTTCAGCGATATAACGACGGAACTTGCGCAGATCCTCTTCGGAGAATCCGATGACATCGAGCGTCAGGTGACGAAAGGCTTCGTTGATCTGCTCCTTGTCGAGGATGCGGATCACGGCATCTTCGCCATGGATCGTCGGCATGATCGAGACGCGGAAATCGACCGTCCGCCCCTTGTAGCGCGCGCGGAAGCGCCCATCCTGCGGGATGCGCCGCTCGGCGATGTCAAGTTCGGACATCACCTTGATGCGCGAAATCAGCGTCTGATGATAGGCTAGGTCGATCGGATCGAGTTTGGGATAGAGCGCGCCGTCGATGCGGTATTTCACCTGCACGCCATAATCGCGCGTCTCGATGTGAATGTCGGAAGCGCGCGATTCCAAAGCGTTGAAGATGATCGTATCGACCAGCTTGATGATGGGCGACATCTCGGAATCGGTCGCGAGCCGATCAAGATCGAGCACTTCCTCGCCTTGCTCCGTCTCGCGCACCAACGAGATGCGAAAACCGGAGGCCGCCTCCTGCAACACGCGCTGCGTCGCATCGCCCTTGCGCAACACGGCGTCGATCGCGCCCGCCGTCGCGACCGAAAGCTCCAGTTTTTCGCGCAACGCGGCGGCCAACTCGTCCAAACGTTCCAGATCCGTCGGATCGGCGACCGCAATGTGGAGCCTGCCGTTCTCGCGCCGGAGCGGCACGAACTGATAGCGCACCATCAGTTCAACAGGCACCTCCGCCAGCAGCGAGAAATCTATCGGCGAGTCGCCCGCAGGCGGCAACAGATCGACGTAAGGCAGACGATAGCGGCGCGCGAGCTGTTTCGCCTCGCGCACTTCCGGCGGATCCTCGACCTGCGCCCAAGTCTCGCGCGCTACAAACTCTTCTCTCGAGGCTGAATTTCCCAGCAGATCTTCCGCCATTTGATTCATGATCGTTCCACGCGAAAGTCGTCCGTCGTCGGGGGCGCTGATCTTTAACGTCCAGCGGCGTTCGAGATGGATTGAATGATCGGGAGATAGATGGCGAGCAGGATCGTGGCCACCACGCCACCCATGACTAAAAGAATGGCAGGTTCCAGCGTGCTCGTCAACTGTTCTAGTCGCACTTCGGCCTCGGCATCGTAGAAGTTCGCCACCTCTTCCAACATCTCCCGCAAACTGCCGGAGCGCTCGCCGATCCCGATCATATCGAGCGCCAGCTCCGGCACCCATCCTGCCGACGCCAGACTGTCCGTGAAAGACCTCCCCTCACGGATCAGTGGCAGCACGGTCGCGCTGCGTCGTCGCAACTCGCGATTGGTGATCACCTCGACAGCGATCTCCCAAGATTCAACCAACGTGATGCCGCCGGCAAGCAAGGTGGCGAGTCCGCGTGCCACTTGCGCAATCGCCAATTGGCGAAGGAGCGCTCCGAGCAAAGGGATGCGTAATAAGAGAGCGTCCAATTTAAGCCTTCCCTGCGCCGTGCGCGCCCAAAAGTAGAAGCCCACGGCTGCCGCCAAGACGAGTGGACCGAGCCACCAAATGTTCGTCGCCAACCATGTGGAAAGGCCAACGACGAAGAGCGTCACGGTCGGCAACTCCGTGTTGAACCCGGCAAACAGACCGGACATCCGCGGCACGACATACATGACCAAAAACGAGACCATCGCCACCGACGCGATAAGCAGAAGCGTTGGATAAGCGAGCGCGGCGCGCACGCGCCGCCGCAGTTCGACGCCGCGTCGCATGTAGTTGACATAACGCGCCAGAACTTCGGCAAGCGCGCCGCTACGTTCGCCCGCTAAGATCGAAGCCGTGTAAATGCGCGGGAAGATAGGCCCCTGCGCGGCGAATGCCGACGATAAAGCATCGCCGTTACGTATGCGTTCTTCGACATCGCCCAGAACCGAACGCAAACGCGCGCTCGTCGCGCGCCGCCGCAACATCGAGATGGCTTGCAGGATCGGGATGCCGGCCCGCACGAGCGCGGCGAGTTGTTGATTGAAGAGCAGAAAATCAGCCGCACGCACTCGCGCTTGCCAACCGATGCGCCCGCCGCGCGTAAGCGCCGCAACGCCCGAGACCTTTGGCGGCGTGACGGAAAAGACGCGATAACCTTGGCTTTCAAGGCGCGCGCGCGCCTCCTGCGCGCCGGAAGCCTCGATCGTGCGCGTAATTATCTCACCTGAAGGTGTGCCCAACCGACAGATGAACTCTGCCATCTTCTGCCAGCGACCTTATATTCGAACTGCCTGCGCCCGCCCGAACCAAGAGGGACGAAGTATATCACGCGCTGGCGGCTTACGCGCCCCCGACACAAACTTTACACGCGCCGCTTCACTGGCGGTTCCAAACTCGAAGGCGATCCGCCATCCCAGAGATCCCTGCTACACGCCGCGCTGCCGAAGAATCCTTACCTTCTTGCGAAGGCGAGCGAGCTGGCTTACAATCGAGATGGCCGAAAGGTAAGGCGCGCCGAATCATCGTCTCCTCAAAGCGATCGAAAAGGATCGGTCGAGATTCGCAATTAATAAAGAGCGCGAACCGCAAGCAGGAGGGTATCAAGATGCAGCGCCGCCGTAAGGAACGAGCCTTGATCGCGCTCGCCTTCTGCCTCTTCGTTTGCATTCAAGCGACAAACGCCCAACAGAAACTGGATGGGGAGCTGCCCCTTCCCCAAAAGCTTCCCTTCAACGACGATCAACCGATCATCATCAACACCGATCTCGTCACCTTAACCGTCACGGTTACCGACACCTATGGGCGCTATGTGACGGGCCTCGACAAGAGGCATTTTACCGTCTTCGACGAAAAGGAACCGCAAGAGATCCTCTTCTTCAGCGATTCGGACGCGCCGGCAAGCATCGGCATCATCTTCGACGTCTCCGGTTCGATGAGCGGGGAGAAGATTCATCGCGCGCGCGAAGCGCTGAGCCGTTTCATCGAAACGAGCCACGAGCGCGATGAATACTTCCTCATCGGATTCAATTCGCAAGCCCAACTACTGATGGATCGCACGCGCGATAGTCGGGCCATTCTCGACAAACTCACCTTCGTGCAGACCAGAGGCAACACCGCGCTCTATGACGCTTGCTACCTCGGCGTAGAGAAACTATCGCACAGCACCTATCCCAAACGCGCGATCCTGCTCATCAGCGATGGGCAAGATAACAACTCGCGTTATACGCGCAGCGAACTGCAACGCCTGCTCAAAGAATCCGACGTGATCATCTACGCGATCGGCATCATGGGCGATAGCGATGCCAACAGCCCGCTGGGGATGCAGGGTCAAGCGATCCTCGATGAGCTGGCTTCGATCTCAGGCGGACGCGCTTTCTTCCCGCGCACGACGGCGGAGATGAACGAGATCTTCGAACGCATCGCGCTCGAACTCCGTCACCAATACTCGATCGGATATCGTCCGAAGGATTTCGTCCCCGATGGCCGTTGGCGGCGCATCAAGGTGAAGGTCAACCCGCCGCGCGGATTGCCGCGGTTGTACGTTCGCAGCCGCGAAGGTTATTATGCCATCGCCAAACCGCGTTGAGGCGCGGCAACCCGCACTGCGTGCGGCGACATCAAGAAGTTCGTGGAAGTTCGTGCGCGAGCCAGTGGCTCGTTTGCCCCAGCCGCGCGAAGCGATCGGGCGGCTTTAACCGAAGCGCCGCGCTTGCTCTCAAAAAGAGGAAGCGGGGCGCTTCCGATTCATGACGGCGCAAGGACATCGATGAAGATCTGGCACCCTTATCTACGCATCGCCGCGGCGCTTCTGCTCATGACGCTCGCGCCAGCGCGCGCTCCCGCAACGCAAAACTCCGACGGTCGCGCGCGGCGCGTCACCGGCGCTGCGGCACCAACGAACAACAGATCGCAGAACAAACAGACGCCGCCCAATCGCCCGCCGCTCGTCATCATCGATCAAGAGCCCCCTGTCATGCCGCCGCCCAAACCCAAGCAGCCCGCCGGACAAGAGATCGCGCCTGATGAGACGATCCGCATCAGCACAGCGGAAGTCAAATTGAGCGTCCGCGTCATCGACCGCAACAACCGCCCCATCCCGAACCTTCGCCCTGAAGATTTCCAAGTCTACGAAGATGGCGTGCCGCAAACGATCACTTATTTTTCCAAAGAAGAGGTGCCGATCAGTTACGGATTGGTCATCGACAATTCGGGTTCGATGCGTTACCTGCTCGACAAAGTGATCGAATCGGCGCGCATCATCATCAACAGCAACAAACCGGGCGATGAGACTTTTCTAGTCCGGTTCATCAGCAGCGACAAGATCGAAACTCTGCTCGATTTCACCTCGGATAAGCAGGCGCTGCTCGACGCGCTCGACAACCTCTACATCGAAGCTGGACAAACGGCAGTGATCGATGCCGTCTATTTGGCTGCCGATCGGGTCACCGAATACAAGAAAGGCGATGATGACGATCGTCGTCGCCGCGCCTTGATCCTGATCACGGATGGCGAAGATCGAGCGAGTTTTTACAGCCAGAATCAGCTCTTCCAACATCTACGCGAATCGAACGTGCAGATCTTCGTCATCGGATTCGTCGATGAGTTGGACAAAGAGGGCGGCTTCATTCGCAAAAGCCCGCGCGAGAAAGCGATCAACTTGATCAATCGTCTGGCGAGCGAAACGGGTGGGCGCGCTTTCTTCCCCAAATCTCTGAGCGAACTGCCGCGGATCGCCGAGGAGATCACGCGCGATCTACGCACACAATACGTCATCGGTTACAGCCCGACCAACAAAGCGCACGATGGTACATATCGCAGCGTGCGCGTCGTGGTCGCAAATGGACCAGGGGGCGAAAAACGCATCGCGGTCACCCGTCCCGGATACATCGCTCCGCTCGACAATGGGACTCCGGCGCCGCCGCGCCGTCGCGTAGCCGATGGCACACATTCGACGACGCCTTGAAATGGCGAAAGAGTCCGTTTAGGTCACCGCGCTCTTACCGAACCGCTGATCTTTTTGCGCGTCGTCTCGCCAGTGCGAAGGACGGGGATGCCCCGTTCGACCTCAGCATGTGGGCGCGGGATGACGTGGGTTGAGACCACCTCGCCGACCTTTTTTCCGGCGGCCGCTCCGGCCTCGACCGCGGCGCGCACGGCAGCGACTTCGCCGCGCACGATGGCCGTAACCAATCCGGCATCGATCTTCTCATACCCGACGAGCCGCACATTGGCTGCTTTAACGGCGGCATCGGCAGCCTCGATCATCGCCACTAGGCCGCGACACTCGATCATCCCGAGAGCTTCCATAAAGTTTCTCCCAAAAGGTTCAAATCTCGATCCGCCCACAAAGCCCGCCGCTTAATTCCTCAGCGAATGGATCGGCGCCGGGATATGACCGCCGCGCGCGATGAATCCGGCGCTTGAGAATCGGCTGACCGGCATGATGGGCGCGCGCCCCAAGAGCCCGCCATATTCGACCATCTCGCCGACCTCTTTGCCGGGCACAGGGATGATGCGCACGGCGGTCGTCTTGTTGTTGAAGACTCCGATGGCCATCTCATCGGCGATGATCGCCGCGATCGTCTCCGCAGGGGTCGAACCAGGCACGGCGACCATGTCGATGCCGACCGAACAGACGCTGGTCCAGGCTTCGAGTTTGGCGAGCGATAGCGCTCCGGCGCGCGCCGCCTCGACCATCCCGGCATCCTCTGAGACGGGGATGAACGCGCCGCTCATCCCGCCCACGGAACTGCTCGCCATCGCGCCGCCCTTTTTGACCGCATCGGTGAGAAGCGCGAGCGCCGCAGTCGTCCCGTGCGCGCCCGCGCGTTCGAAGCCGAAAGCTTCGATGATCTCGGCGACCGAATCGCCGGGCACGGGCGTCGGCGCGAGACTCAGATCGACGATGCCGAATCTGATCCCCAATCGGCGCGCGACTTCGCGCCCGACCAGTTCGCCAGCGCGCGTCAGTTTGAAAGCGAGCTTTTTGATCAACTCGGCGAGTTCATTCAACGGCAGGTCGCGCGGTGCATGTCGCAACGCATGATTGATCACGCCCGGTCCCGAAACGCCGATGTTGATGACCGCTTCGGGTTCCCCTGGACCATGGAAAGCTCCGGCCATGAAGGGATTATCTTCGACCGCGTTGGCGAAACAGACGAACTTCGCGCAAGCTATGCCACCCCGATCGCGAGTCAACTCAGCCATCTCTTTGATCAGAGAGCCGACGCGCCTCACAGCATCCATGTTGATGCCTGCGCGCGTCGTCGCCACGTTGACCGAAGAGCAGAGCCTTTCGGTCGAAGCGAGCGCCTCCGGGATCGAGTCGAGAAACTCGCGCTCCGCCTCGGTCCAACCCTTGTGAACCAACGCCGAATACCCGCCGATGAAATCAACCCCGACGTTGCGCGCCGCCTCATCCAACGCGCGCGCCAAACACAGATAATCGCCGCGCGCGCCGCTCACAAGCAGCGAAACCGGCGTGACCGCGATGCGTTTGTTGGCGACGGGGATGCCAAATTCATCGCTCACTTCGTCAACGGTCTGGACCAGACGGGAAGCCGCCAGCGAGATCTTCCGGCCCATCTTCTCCGCCGTCCGCGCTACCGAGCCGGCACAATCCTGTAAATTTACTCCCAACGTGATCGTGCGAATGTCGAGATGCTCCATCTCGATCATCCGCACCGTCTGCAGGATCTCCGCTTGCGTGTATTCCATCTGAGACTTCAGGCGAACAATTTGCTCAGAAACAACAGGACCGCAAAGAGGATGAAGAAGACGATCGCGCTGATCACGAAACGCGCGCGCGGATCAGCGCTTTCGACGCGGCGCCTGCGAAGGCGCGCTTCGTCCTCAGCGAATATGCTGTATCGCGGCTCGGATTCGATCCTCTCTGAAGCTCTCCCCTTCGAAGCGGCCGCCCCGACGCTTCGTTTGGGCTCAGTCGGCGATTCGCGCCTTCGCATGCTTCGCCCACACTGCGGGCAGAAGTTGGCCTCGCCGCGCACGGTCGCGCCACACGCAAGACAACGACGAGATATCACGGGGCCAGACATCTAGACGAAGTTCGCGATCACCTCAACAGTCGCTCGATCTGTCGCCGAACGGCCGCGAGACGAAGCTCGCGGGCAGCTCAAACCCTATGCATCGCATTGAAAATATCTTCGCGTTGCGCGTAGATGCGCACGCCCAACGCTTCCCCTTCGCGACGAAAGCGCTCCTTGAGCTGCTGGACTGAGTAGCGCGAACGCGCCGCATCGGCGATGAGGACCATGGCGAACTTACCCTGCACGACCGTTTGATTGATATCGATGATGTTACACTCGGCTTCGGCCAGAATCCGCGCCACCGCCGCGACGATCCCCGGACGATCGACGCCGAAGACGGAGATGACCAATCGATCGGATGAGCTGCGTGCGGGGGGCAAAGTCTCGATCTGTGGCGTGATGGGGCGCCCATCACCCACAAGCGACGGTTCGATGGCGCGATAGAGATCGAGCACCAAGCGCTCCACCTTGCCCGCCTCCACACTCGCGCCCAAGTTTTCATAGATGACCCGCGTGATCCGATAGATCAAATCCTGATCGACCATGGCTGGTCCTTTTTCCACAGCCCTCATCGCCCTTTCCCATCTCGCTCGATGGTGATGGCTCGCGCCGCCTCGTCGAGTTCCGCGGAGACCGTCTCCGTCACATCGACCCGATCGACGATGCCGATGACCGCCGCTTCGATCGCCATCTCCTGATTGCCGATAGCCGAACGGGCCGCCTTGCCAAAAGCGCACATGACGATCTCCCCAACCCCTGCGCCCAATCGATCAGCGACGATAACGATGTTGCGCGTCGGCTCTCTTTCGAGATCGAGCGGATGGACGACGAGAAAGCGCACGCCCTCTAAATCCGGCGTCTTCTTCGTCGCCCATACGGTGCCGATGACTTTGCCCAAGAACATGATCCGTAACTCAATGATGAAGAATCTCCGCCGTGCGCTCTCCCAGCGCTTAAACCTTGGCGAAGACTTCCGCCGCCTCTCCCATATCGCGCGCCGCGGGAGTGATGATCGTGCGCGCGTTGATGTAGATCTTCTCGCCGCGTTGAATGGCGCGACGCACATCCTCTTCACAGACGAAATCGACGACGCGAGGCGCGCTCCTTTCAACCGCCCGATCGCCATTGGCGGAAGACGCCGCCGCCTCTTGCTCTGAGACGGGAGTTTGCGGCGGCGATGCGCTGCCTGCGCCGTTTCCAACGGTCGCCTCGCTTTGTGACCCGACCATTTCCACACGACGCTTAGCGAGGAAGCGATCGACGATCGCCGCGATCTGCTCACGATCGATCGGCACGCTCGTGATAGAGGGCGCAGAAGATCGTTCACGCTCCACGGGGACGACGCGCGCTCCGCCGACGGCGCGAATGCCGAAAGCGATCCGTTTGATGTCCATCAGATGAAGCGGCGAGATGTTATCTGACGTGACGTTGCCGCCCCATGAACCGCATCCCAAAGTCATCGACGGCGGCAGCGCCGTGGAGAAACCGATCGCCCCATGCGTCGTCGGCGAATTGACGATGATGCGCGAGGCGGGCATCTCCATGCCGAAGCGCTTGGCCGTCTCGCGCGAGCGCGTGTGAATGCCGACGGTGTGCCCCATCCCGCCGAAACTCAAGATCTCATGGCAGAGTTGCGCGCCCTGCTCGACGCCATCGACGACGTAAAAAGCGAGGATCGGCGAAAGCTTCTCCATCGAGAGCGGATAATCGCGACCGACGCCGCCCACTTCAGCGACAAGGCAGCGCGTGGTCGGCGGGACGCTGATCCCAGCCATCTCGGCGATGACGCGCGCCGATTTTCCAACAATCGCAGGGTTAAGCGTCCGCTGCGGCGTGGCCACGATGCGCGCCAGTCGGTCCGCCTCTTCGGCGTTGAGGAAATGGGCGCCTTGCAGCTTGAGCTGTTCGCGAACCTCTTTGGCGATGGGCGCATCGGCGACGATCGCTTGCTCGGAAGAGCAGATCGTGCCGTTGTCGAAGCACTTGCCCGTCAAAACGTTCTGTACAGCCGTGGGCACGTCCGCTGTGCGATCGATGAAAACGGGAACGTTACCCGGTCCAACGCCGAATGCTGGTTTACCTGAAGAATAGGCGGCACGCACAAGACCGATGCCGCCTGTGGCGAGAATCAACGCCGTCAGCTTATGCTTCATCAAAGCTTCGGTGCCTTCGATCGTCGCCGCCGTCATACACCCGATGGCCTCCGGCGGCAACCCCTCCTTGACGGCAGCTTCGCGCACGACACGTACCGTCTCGTTGATGCAGTTGACGGCTGAAGGATGCGGCGAAAGGACGACGGCGTTGCGCGACTTGATCGCGATCAAACACTTGAAGATGGCCGTCGAAGTCGGATTGGTCGAAGGGATGATCGCCGCGATGACGCCGCGCGGGCTGGCAATCTCGATGATCTCTTCCGTCTCACGGATGACGCCAACCGTGCGCATCCCGCGAAAATAGTTCCACACATCCTCGGCGGCGAAACGATTCTTCTCGCGCTTGTCAGCGGGCACCCCGTAACCTGTCTCCGCCGTCGCCATCTCGCCCAGACGGGCCGCTTCGCGCAAGGCCGCGCGCGCCATCGCATCGCAAATTCGATCGACGGTGGTTTGATCGAAGCGGGCGAGCGTCTTCTGCGCTTGATGCGCCGCTTCAACCAAATCGCGCGCCTCTTGTACCGACTTTAAGTCTTTGTGTGCTGTCATGACGCGCCTCCGTTCCAACGCTCAGACCCACGGATCATCCCTTGCAAATGCCATATCGCGATCCGGATTCAACCTTACGCTCGGCCCGAGCCACACCCTGAGAATCGGGCCGATCGCTGGTCCGATCGGCGCTACTTGTTCCGCTCCTTGTTTCCTTCGCGCGCGCCCGATTGAAGCGAACGCCCGGCGTCGCCCTCGGTCAATTGAGCTTGACCGCTCCCCTGCAACGCACGCTCATCGGGGCTATAGCCAACGCGACCGTTGCGCGGGAGAATGCGTTCGACCTCCACATGCGGGCGCGGGATGACGTGTACGCTGACCAACTCGCCGACCCTTCGTGCGGCGGCAGCGCCGGCATCCGTCGCCGCTTTGACCGCCCCGACATCGCCACGCACGAAGACGGTCACATAGCCCGCGCCGATGTACTCTTTGCCGATGAGCTGAACGTTAGCCGCTTTGACCATCGCATCCGCCGCTTCGACGGCCCCGACGAACCCTTTGGTCTCCACCATGCCGAGTGCTTCGAGAGGCATCTTTCCTTGGATCTCCTCACTCGTTGTAGAAATTAAAATCTCGCTTCTGGGGAGAAGCTTTTGAGCTAAAGCTAGCACCTCAGGCGCGCAAAATCAAGCTCCAACAACCATCTCCGCCGCGGCCAGAGAGCGAGGCTGACAGCCTTTTGCAGCCAGCGATTTTGTTGAAAGAGCCAACAAAACTTTGAGCGTCGAGAGCGGAATTGACAGCGCGCGCGCGCGCGCGTTATAGTCGTTTGCGCACGCGAGTTAAACGTCCGAGAGCTCTAGCAGCCCGGCGAAAAATAGCTTTATTTGCCAGAGTGCCACGTGACGTTGAACCTTTCTGAAGGGCATCCTGCCGAGAAGAAGGCACACCCGGGGACAGCGACGCTCGGTGAACGTTTGCGCCATGCGCGCGAAGCGCGCGGTCTCACCTTACGCGACATCTCGGACGAAACGCGCATTTCGCTCCGCCATCTTGAGGCCATCGAAAACGACGATTACGCCAAGCTGCCCGGTGGCATCTTCAACCGGAGCTTCATCAAAGCCTACGCGCGCACGGTCGGATTTGATGAGCGGGAAGCGGTTGAGCTTTACCTACAAGCTGCGCGCGAACAAGGGCTCTCGATGGAAGATGTCCCTCCGCTGCGCACTCCTACGGTTTACACCGATGGGCAGACGACTCAATCGCCTTTGGCGACGATCTTGCTGAGCGTAGCGATCCTTGCGATCCTTTCGCTCGGCGTCTACGCCGTGCTCCACTGGTATCAGCGCCGCACAGCCGTGACCGTCAAGCCGCAGGTCCAACCGACGCCCTCGGTCGCGCCGACGCCACAGGCGAGCCCGTCACAGACGCCCTTTACCATCGAGGTGCGCGCGCGAAGCGAGCCGGTCTGGATACGCGCGCGCATCGATGAGGCGGAGATTTTCGAGGCCATCCTGCAACCGAACGAAAGCAAAGCCTTCACGCCCAAGCGCGATCTGCGGATAGAGTTTTCGCGCAGCAAGATCGGCGCCTTCGATGTCCTGATCAACGGCCAGCCATACCAATCGACGCCGAAGATAGAGGGCGGCCTCGCCTCGATCGCCATCGCTCGCGCCGACCGACCGCAATGAAGGGCGGCAAGCGGCGCTCTCTTCTTGCCTTTGTCATTCGTTGCTGTTAACTTCTTAGTTTAACTTTGGCGCGCCGCGAAGATTCACGCTCTCGACAAAGGACGTTTGGCATGTTAACGCCCGATCTCAGCGAAGGACTAACCTTTGACGATGTTCTGCTCGTACCGGCTCGCTCCGACGTGCTGCCTGCGGAAGTTGACACTTCGACGCAACTGACGCGCACGATTCGCCTGCAAATCCCGCTCTGCTCTGCGGCGATGGACACCGTGACGGAGAGCCGTCTGGCTATCGCCATCGCGCAACAAGGCGGGATCGGAGTCATCCATCGCAATCTTTCGATCGAAAAGCAGGCCGAAGAGGTCGATAAGGTCAAGCGTTCGGAATCGGGGATGATCGTCGATCCGGTGACGATTCGTCCCGATCGCCCTGTGCGCGAAGCTTTGGCGGTGATGGAGCGCTACCGGATCAGCGGCGTTCCCGTAGTAGATGAAGAGGGCTATTTGGTGGGCATCATCACCAATCGAGATCTGCGCTTTGAGACGCGGCTCGATATTCCCGTCTCTGAGGCGATGACGCCGCAGCCATTGATCACCGTCCCGGTCGGCACGACGCTCGAACAGGCGAAGGCCGTGCTGCAGAAACACAGGATCGAGAAGTTGCCGGTCGTCGATGAGCACAAGAAGCTCAAAGGGTTGATCACCGTCAAAGACATCCAGAAGGCGATCAAGTATCCGAACGCGGCCAAAGACGAGTTGGGCCGACTGCGCGTCGCGGCGGCCATCGGCGTGACGGGCGACTTCAGAGAGCGCGCCGATGAACTGGTCCGCGCGCGCGTCGATTGTCTGGTGATCGATACAGCCCACGGCCATTCGACGCGCGTCATCGACGCGGTGCGCGAGATCAAGCGTCGTCATCCAGATGTGCCGCTCATCGCGGGCAACGTCGCGACCGCCGAGGCGACACGCGAACTGATCGAAGCTGGAGTCGATGCCGTCAAGGTCGGGGTCGGACCGGGAAGCATCTGCACGACGCGAATCGTCACCGGCGCGGGCGTGCCGCAGTTGACGGCGATTCATGATTGCGCCGCGGCGGCCCGCGGCACGGGCGTGCCGATCATCGCCGACGGCGGCATCAAATTCTCCGGCGACATCGCCAAAGCGATCGCCGCTGGCGCCGATGTGGTCATGATCGGCTCTCTGTTCGCCGGCACCGAAGAGGCGCCGGGCGAGTTGATCCTCTATCAGGGCCGGACGTTCAAAGCCTACCGCGGCATGGGCAGTTTAGGTGCGATGAGTTCCGGCACTTCGCGCGATCGTTACGGACAAGAGGGCATCGAGGTGGAAGCGAAGCTCGTGCCCGAAGGGATCGAGGGGCGCGTTCCATACAAAGGGACGTTAGCCGACATGGTGGCCCAACTCGTCGGCGGTCTGCGGGCGGGGATGGGCTACACGGGATGTCGCACGATCCGCGAACTGCAAGAGAAAGCGCGCTTCGTCAAGATAAGCTCGGCCGCTCTGCGCGAATCTCACGTCCATGATGTGATCATTACGAAAGAAGCGCCGAATTACCGACTGGAATGAGCGCCATCGGCGCGCCGTGCGGGCCACAGACGCCCCGCACTCGCATGCAAGTTCCATCGCCCTAACCACCACACCCGATGATGCGCTGGGACACAACCGACCAGCACGCCACCCATGACCGATGTCGTTTTGATCGCCAACCCTTGCGCGCGCGGCGTCGCGGGACGTCGGCGCGGTGAGATCGCATCCTTGACGTCAGCGCTCGCGCGATGCGGACTGCGTATCGAGACGTGCTGGACGACCGGCCCGGGCGACGCGACACATCTCGCCTCGCGAGCTTTGGGCGACGGCGCAGGGATCATCATCGCCGCTGGAGGCGACGGGACGACCAACGAGATCCTGCAATCGATCGTCGGGACCAAGGTCAAATTGGCCATCTGGCCCGCCGGCACGGCAAACGTGCTCGCGCGCGCGCTCGCGCTGCCGACCTCCGTCGAACGCGCAGTCGCCGCCATCATACAAGGCCGAACCAGAAGCATCTATCCCGGAATCGCCACAAGCGACGCCACGGGCCTCAAACGCTACTTCCTGCTCATGGCCGGAATAGGGCTCGACGCTTCGATCGTCGCTCGCGTGCGACCTCGTCTCAAAAGCCGTCTGGGGCAATTGGCTTTTTGGATCTCCGGCGTCGAGCATCTCCTGTCCTGGCATCTCACCCCCTTTCGGATCGAAATCGATGGGCGCACCATCGAAGCGACGTTTGCGGCCATTGGGCGCGCGCCGCGATATGGCGGCGAACTTGCGATCACACCCAATGCTCGGCTGGACCAGCCGGAGTTCGAGATATGCATCGTCTCGTCCCGCAGCCGTTGGCGCTATCTTCAACTGCTGTGGCGCGCGATCTTCGATCGCTTGATCGAGGACGCGCATGATTGCCTGCTGCTGCGCGCCTCTCAACTCCGAGCTCGAGGCGAGGCCGCGGTGCAAGTCGATGGCGAATTGATCGGGCGGCTGCCGATGAGTTTCACCATCTCCGCTTCGCCAGTTGAGATCATCGTCCCTTGACGAGGTAAAGATGATGACCGAAAGGCTCTACTACGATGATGCGCACCTGATGGAGTTCGAAGCGCGCGTCCTCGCCGTCGAGAAGTTGAACGATTCCCGCGTCGCGGTCCTGCTCGATCGCACGGCCTTCTACCCGACGGGCGGCGGTCAGCCTTCGGATACGGGAACGCTGGGCGAAGCGCGCGTCATCGAGTGCATCGACGCAGAGGATCGCATCCTCCACATCATTGAGGGACCGCTCCCCGAAATCGGACAACATATCGTTGGTAAAATAGACCGATTGCGTCGCCTCACACACTTGCAACAGCATACCGGACAACACATCCTGTCGCAGGCTTTTCAAAAGCTGTTCGGAGCAGAGACGCGCGGTTTTCGCATCATGGATCGCATCTCGGAGATCGATCTCGCGCTCGCGGCCCCCTGCGAAGAAATGATCGCGCGCGCCATCGAACTGGCCAATCAGATAGTCTGGGAAGACCGCCCGATCAAGATCCATTACCTCGCGGCACGAGAAGCTTCCCGACTCGCTTTACGCCGCGAACCAACACGTGGCGGGATTTTGCGTCTAGTCGAAATCGAAGACTTCGACCTCACCCCATGCGGCGGAACACACGCGAAAAGGACCGGCGAAGTCGGCCTTATCCTCGCGCGGTCATGGGAGCGCGCCAAAAGAATGACGCGCCTGAGGTTCGTCGCTGGCATACGCGCGCTCGCCGATTACACGCAAATCAACCGCATCGCGCACCGAGTCGCGCTCATGCTCAGCAGCGAGCGAGATGATTTAGCCGATCGCGTCGCACGATTGCTCGAAGAGAACAAGGGTCTAGCGAAACGGGTCCGTGAGCTCGAAACTCAGCTCGCGCATCGGGAGATCGAAGAGATGCTCACAACGGCACCGCGTCGCGCCGATGGGGCGGGGGTCATCGCACGCCTCTTCCCACAGCGTTCCCCAGAGGCGCTCAAATCCTTAGCATTAGCGGCACGCTCATTCCCGAAGACCGTTGCGCTTCTCGGCAGCTATGAAGCGGACTCGGCCTACCTGATCTTCGCCCGGTCCGCTGATCTCGACGAAGAGATGAACAGATTGATCGAGCGGGCGTGTGCCGAAATCGGCGGGCGTGGCGGCGGGCGCGCAGATTTCGCGCAAGGCGGCGGTAAAGGCGACCTCAAGCGAGTGGAGGCGACGCTGCAGATGATCGCCTGCGAACTTCTCGGTGAAACGCACAAGCTTGAAACTTAAAGTCGGATGACAGTTTCAAAGCCGATGCCAGAACGTCTCAACTTGACTTCTGAAAGGCGGAAAGTAAAATTAATCCTTCCCGTGTGGGGCAGTAGCTCAGCTGGGAGAGCGCCGCGTTCGCAATGCGGAGGTCAGGGGTTCGATCCCCCTCTGCTCCACCATCTCATCTCTCGTTCGCAGCCTGCGAAGGGGAAAGCTAATCCCGGTTAAGCCCGCCTCAAGGTCGCGCCCCCGCTTCGGTATCCCTGCAGTGGCTAAGCATCGCCAAACGTCACAAATTGATTGATCAAATCCTTTCCCGAGCGGTCGGCAGCAGACGCGCTAAGCATCACCAAACGTCACAAACTGATCTCTTTTGAAGGCATCAGATGGCGACAAACCGCCAGAGTCCGACGATCGCGCTCCCGATTTATATCGGTGGCAGGACTGGGGCGAACCTCTCATAAACGCGGCAAGGTGAAGCTGAATTTCGAGCCGCGCCCCACTTCCGATTCGAGCGACACTTGCCCTTTATGCCGTTCGACGACTTCACGCACAAAAGCTAACCCCAACCCAGTAGATTCTTCGTCCTTCTCCTGGCCATCGCGCGCCACGCGATAGAATTTTTCCCACACGCGATCCCGCGCTTCCGGCGGGATGCCGTAGCCTTGATCCTCGACGATGACGCGCACGGCATCGGCTTCAAGCTCGGTCGAGACAGTCACCGTCGTCTTCTCCGGACTATAACGGATCGCATTATCCACCAGATTGGCAACCGCGCGCATGATGAGCCCGCGATCGGCGGCGACGGGCGGGATCTTGCCATTCGTCTTTTCGATCAGACGGATACGCTTCTTCTTCGCCGCCGCTTGGAAATTAGAGACCGTCTCGCGCACGACTTCATCGAGCCGTAAAGGGACTTGCCTCATCTCCTGACGATCGGCAGCCTCGAGCCGCGTCAGCCGGAGGAAAGTGTCGATCATACGCGATAGACGTTGCGACTCTTGGTGGATGATGGTCGCAAACTCGCGCGCATCCGCCGGCAGATTCTCATCCATCGCGAGCAGCTCAGCGAAGCCATTGATGCTCGTGATCGGCGTGCGCAACTCATGCGACATCAGCGAGACCATGTCGCTACGCAGCTGTTCATATTCTTTCAAGCGCGTGATGTCGCGCACGGCGAGGAGAAAGCCGACTGGCCCGGCGCTTGGCTCTACGATCAGCGAGATCCGCAACGCGAGGGTGCGATCTCGCTCAGCGTAATAGAGTTCACGCTCATAAGGCTCGCCCGTCTGTAAGACACGCCTGACGGCGATGGCCGGTTCATCGAAAACGCCCGTCCGAAATCGATCGAGGAGCGAGAAGAGATCGAGCGCGCGCATCTCTTCCGCTTCCGCCTCGACCAAAATTTCCATCGCGCGGTTAACGATCGCCAAAGTCCCATCGAGATAGGCGATCGCGTAAGCGTCCGAAGTCTGTGTCAGCGCGTTTGCCGCAAACCCTCGTTCGATCAACTGACCGCTCACGACCCCGAAAAGCTCCAAGCGCTTTCGAGCCGCCCGCGTCGAGATCAACGCCGGAAACTTTCGACCGACAGACTTCTCCAAAGCCCTTTGACGCTGGAAGCTCCGTGCGATCTGCGCTGCGATCGAATCGAGCAACCCGCGGTCCGTCTGGGCGAAAGGCTCGTTGAGATGGACCAGCAAAGCGCCCACTTCCTGCGCTTCATGGATGAGCGGAACGGCCACTTTCCTGCCGCTCGGATTCACCTGCAGCGCGCGCGCGCGCAAAGCCCGCTCACATAAGGCCACCCCTTCACGCCACTCGCGCAGCCGATCCAGCTCGGCGGCGGAGCCGTTCTCAGCCGCCCGATGGCGCGCCGCCGGTTGCAACAGACCGCCCCGATCGAGTTGGAAGATGATCGCCTCCTCTAAATCAAAGATCGAATCGAGCAGGCGTAATGCCGCATCCACTCGCTCACCTGCTTTCGATGCGAGGCGATCGACTTCAAAAGCCCTCGTCTCAACGGCGCGCGTAAGCGCCGCGTCGATCTCCCCTAACCGCCTCACCTGCACCGCCGCCGCCCCCAGCCACAAACCCAGCGCGCACGGCGCAAAGACCGTGTCGATGCCGAGCAGCGCTGACGCTCCGAAACTGAGGCCGCAGAGGATGAGAAGCGCTCCGCAGATGAGCCCGAGCGCGCGTCGCCCGCCGAGGCGCTCTACGGCGAAACCGGCCCCGAAACTTGCGGCCAAGATGCACATCAAACCGACCCACCGCGGCGGCGCCACGACACCATCTCGATGCTCTATGATGAAAAGTCTCTGCGCTGGCTCGAGCAATCCTCCGAACCACAAAGCGGCGGCAAGGAGCCCGGAAAGAAGAGAAGACGAAATTGAGATGACGAGGGAGCGGAGATGAGAACTCATTTGATCGCGTGACGTCCCGTTTCGGGATGCATCTTCGGTTGGATAACTTCTCGGAAGCGCCCCGACGAACGCGGGGCGCGAGGTGATTATACACCGACAACTCGCGTTTAACACAAGCTTTTTTTCGACAAACGGCGGGCCAGGCTGATACGGGGCCCTCCTGCGGCTGGCGAAGATGGCCATTCCCGTCGAGCGGGTTTCGGGGGATTACTAAGCGTCTTCCCGGTTTCTCGCCGCCGGACCGGTGCCGCTCATTTCACTTGGAAACTCCTTGCGATGCTATCGGTTTGGTTGCGAATGCGTTGCAGGCGATCACGCACGGCGGTGAAATGCAGAACGTAGATGGTTCGCGGATCTGCTTGCAGGTAGTAGATGATCCCAGCCATGGGACGTCCGCCCTGTGTGAATTCGTAAGAGGTTACGATGCCGTTTAAACGTCCAGCGAAGCGTTCTTCGCGCCCTTCGACGAATCCAGGCCGGAAGCGCAGATTCTGCTCGCGGTCACGCCGCGCCAAATCCGATGGAGTCGTCCCGGCCTCGACGATCTCCTTACGGACGCGCAAGTAGCCGTCGCTCTGATCGCCATAGACGAACTCGGTCGATGAGACCAGGCCTTCTCCGCGAGAGACGGGGCGCCACACTGGAGATGGGAACTCGATGACGAAATCATCACCAGCGCTCTTCTCTTGCGCCCAGGCAGACGAGATGGAGAACGGCAGCAGAAGCGAAAGGATGAGCACAGCCTGTCGATGCCTCATAGGACCGCTCCTTGAAGACTCCACCCAATCATACCCGCAAAGAGTGCGGATTGGGAACCCGGCTGAGCTGCTTGCGCTCGATGCGTCACCGAACTGGCGAGGCAGCTTGGGCGATCGCCGCGCGCTGGGCGATGAGCAGTTGTTCGATCCCTTGTCGCGCAAGTGCGAGGAGAGAATCCAGCTCATCGCGCGTGAAAGGCGTATGCTCCGCCGTGCCCTGCAATTCGACGAAGCGCCCATCGCCAGTGCAGACGACGTTCATATCGACCTCGGCGCGGGAATCCTCATCATATTTGAGGTCGAGCAGCGGTGTGCCATCAACGATGCCGACGCTGACCGCGGCCACCTCGCCTTTAACGGGCGAGCGCTCGAGCCGTCCTCCGCTCACCAAGCGATGGCAAGCGAGCGCGAAAGCGACATAGGCTCCGGTTATCGAAGCGGTGCGCGTCCCACCATCGGCCTGCAAGACATCACAGTCGATCGTAATGGTACGCTCGCCGAGCGCAGTCAAATCGGCGATCGCGCGCAAGGCGCGCCCGATCAAACGTTGAATCTCTTGTGTGCGTCCCGAAGGGCCGCTCCGGCTCGTTTCGCGCGGCGTTCGCTGTTGCGTCGCACGCGGCAACATCGCATACTCGGCGGTGATCCAGCCTTGCCCCGTGCCGCGCAGAAACGGCGGGACCCGCTCTTCAAACGAAGCTGTACAGATGACGCGCGTTTGCCCCATCTCGATCAGCGCCGAGCCTTCCGCATAAGGCATGAAGTCGGGTGTGATACGGACGGGGCGCAGTTGATCAGCGCGTCTTCCATCGGTGCGTGTGTAGCTCATCGGCTTCCTCGATCGAACCCATAAAGTTGAACTGCTCGGCAGAAGGACAATGGTCAGATCTCTTGCTCAACCCCCTGAAGCGTGCGCCCTCAAAATTAACTGAGATGAGATGCTGAAAGCCAGCGCGATCTACTATATCTCCACAGCCTCCAGCACCTTCGGGGCGCGGCCCAAGAACCGCTCGGCGACGCGCGCAAAGCGTTCAGCGGCATCGGTGACGTAGAAATGGTCCAGATCATCACACAAGCTTCGCGCGCGCTTTTCCACGGGAGCGTGCGCGAGCCCCTCTTCCTCCAAGAGCCGCGCGACCTGTTCGGCCACCGCTTCGCCTGACTCGATGATACGCACCGTCTCTCCCATCACGCTCTGAATTGTTCGGCGTAGAAGCGGATAGTGTGTGCAACCGAGCACCAGCGTGTCGATCTCAGCCAAGCGCAGATCGCGCAGGTATTCTTCAGCCACCATCCGCGCCACCTCCGTATCGGCCCACCCCTCTTCCGCGAGCGGGACGAAGAGCGGACAGGCGCGCTCCAAAACTTCAGCTCGAGGGGCGAGCTGCAAAATAGCGCGCGTGTAAGCCCGGCTTTTGACCGTCGCCTCGGTCGCGATGACGCCGATCCGCCCATGGGGCGATGACTGGACCGCAGCGCGCGCGCCCGGTTCGATCACCCCGATGACTGGCGCTTCGATCGCGCGACGCACTGCTGGGAGAGCTAAGGCCGACGCCGTGTTGCAAGCGACGACGAGCAATTTGATGCCATGACGCGCGAGGAATCGCGCGTTTTCCACGGCATAGCGCTCGACCGTCGTCAGCGATTTCGTGCCGTAGGGCACGCGCGCCGTGTCGCCCAAATAGACGAACTTTTCGTTCGGCAAGCGCTCATGGAGCGCGCGGTAGACGGTCAGACCGCCAACGCCGCTATCGAAGATGCCAATCGGTAGCTCTCTCTTCGCCATCGCTCCTCGCCGACAAATTGAGATCCCGCCAACCTCGAGAGCCGAGGCTCGTGCAAGCTTACAATCCCCGATCCGCAACCGCAAAGGGCCAACGGGAACCATTTGGGAATCCATTTTTTTGAAGAGGAATCCGAATTTTTGGATTCACTCTGCCCCCACCATGCGCGCTGCGGGGGTCACTTTGTCAGTTAACCATTCGCCCCACAATGAGATGAGCAAAGGCGCGTGGGCTTGGAATGGGATTTGCTTAAGGTTTAAGAGAAGCTCGCTTAATCTTTTCACAACGACCTGAAAATTCGGAGGAGATCCACATGCGAACGAAAGCGATCTGCTATCTCTTAGTGTCACTCTTCGCGCTCTCCATGCTAGGGGAGGCCCAAACGGGCACTTCCTCAATCCGAGGCATCGTCACCGATCCACAAGGCAACGCCGTCACAGGGGCCACCGTCACCTTGAGCAACGAGGCTCGGAATTTCGTTCGAACGGCGACCACCAACGAGTCAGGCGTCTTTGCCTTCGATCTGCTTCAACCCGGCACCTATCAAGTTGAAGTCGAAGCGACTGGCTTCAAAAAAGCCCTAATCAGAGAGGTTCGAGCGCTAGTCGCCAAACCGACCGAGATCACCGTACAACTTGAGATCGGTCAGATCACCGAAGCGGTGACCGTCCAAGCGGCGGGCGAGATACTTCTTAACACTCAAGATGCGAGCCTAGGCAATAATTTCGTTTCGCAACAGATCATACAGCTTCCGCTCGAAGCGCGTAATCCGATTTCGCTGCTCACGCTGCAACCGGGCGTCACGCCAGACGGCAACGTGACTGGGGCGCGCAGCGATCAATCGAACATCACGCTCGATGGGGTAGACATTAATGAGGCGCAAACCAACTCGATCTTCAATCCAGTGCTTCGTTTGAATACCGAAGCCGTTGAGGAGTTCCGCGTCGTGACGAGCAACGCTAACGCCAGCTATGGGCGTTCGTCAGGAGCCCAAATCTCTTTGATTACACGCAGCGGGACCAATCAACTACATGGCGCCCTTTTCGAGTATCACCGCAATACCGTGACCACGGCCAACAACTTCTTTAACAACCGGAGCGGCATTCCGCGCCCCAAACTTTTACGCAACACCTTCGGCGGGAGAGTGGATGGCCCAATCGTCAAAGACCATCTCTTTTTCATGTACAGCTATGAAGGACGCCGCGATGCCAGCCAAGCGGCGGTCGGCCCGCGGGTCGTTCCACTGCCGAGCCTCGGTCAAGGCGAGGTGAAGTTTTTGGGTTGCGAACCCGGAGTGGTCTGCACGCCGGATAAGGTCAAGGTGATCACTTTGACGCCAGCCCAACTCAATTCCCTCTTCCCGCAGGTCGGGCTGAATCCGGTCGCCCTTGCGGCTCTTGCCGAGGCCGCGCGCAAATACCCAGCTAACGACTTAAGGGCAGCGGGTGACGGATTGAACACCGCCGGGTTTCGCTTCAATGCTCCAACGCGCGTCAATTTCAACTCTCACGTTTTGCGCTTGGACTGGAACATCAACAGCAAGCACTCGCTCTTTTTCCGCGGCACCTATCAGAACGACACGCAACCGACAAGTTTCACTAATCCCCAACAGTTCCCAGACACACCGATCGTCACGCGCTGGTACCATCCTTATGGCTTTGCCGTCGGCCATACGTGGGCGATCAGCGGGACTAAGACCAACAGCCTGCGCTACGGCCTCACACGCCTTGCCCTCAGCGACCAAGGCGATTCGGATCAGAACTCCATCATCTTTCGTTTCGTCTTTCAACCGCGCCTCTTCCAGCGCACATTCAGCCGCGTTAATCCGGTGCACAATATCACGGACGATTTCTCTTGGATCACCGGTAATCACACGTTACAGCTTGGGACTAACATTCGCATCGTCCGCAATCGAAGGTTGGATTTCGGCCCCGCCTACGACAACGCGGTGGCCAATCCGTTCTTCTACCAATCTTCCGGCAACGTGTTGCTTACGCCCATACGCAACGCGGGCTATACCATCACCGGCAACCCCGACGATTTGAAGTCAGCGCTTACAGCGGTGATCGGGCGATTCTCGCAGTATACGGCGAATTTCAACTTCGATCTCCAAGGCAGCCCGCTGCCCCAAGGCCAAGGCGTCTTTCGCGACTTCGCCACCGAGGAATACGATTTCTACGCGCAAGATATCTGGAAGATCCGTCCCAACCTGACCTTGACCTACGGCTTGAGGTACGGGTTGAGCCGTCCCGTCTACGAAACCCAAGGTTATATGGCTATCCCCACGCCATCGTTGGGCGAATACCTGCAACGGAGGATCGAAGCGGCGAGTCGAGGAGTCAATTATACTGATCCGATCCGCGTCGATCTCGGCAAACGCTTCTACAATTGGGACAAGAACAATTTCCAGCCTCGCGTCTCAGTCGCGTGGTCGCCCAATGTTAAGCACGGGTTGCTCGGCTTTATCTTCGGCGGCGAAGAGAAGTCGGTGATCCGCGCTGGCTTCGCCATCACCAACGACTACTTCGGTCAACAGTTGGCCGTGACCTTCAACGCGCAAAACCAGCTCGGGTTCTCATCGGCGCAAACCATTCCGGCCAACACTTACAATGTGACGACCCGCCCGGCGCCGCTCTTTACCGGATTCAACCAAAGCATCCGCACATTGCCCGGGATCACCATTCCGCCGCGTTTGACCTTCCCGCAACAGCAACCCGCCGACAATCGGCGACGGATCGAAAGCTCGCTCGACAGCAACCTCGTCTCACCGATCAATTACAGTTGGAACCTCTCGTTCCAACGGCAGTTGCCTGCGGGGATGATCCTCGAGGTGGCCTATGTCGGGCGGGCGGCGCGAAACCTACTGGCTGGGCGCGACGTCGTTCAACCGAATCTCAATTTCACCGATCCAAAGTCTGGGCAGACCTGGACCCAAGCGGCGACGATCCTCGAGATGCTGCGCGCAAGCAACACGCCGATCGCTAACGTCCAACCCCTTCCGTTCTTCGAGAACCTTTATGCTCCGGGATCGCTCGGCCCGATCTTCTTCGGCGTCTCGACGTTGACCAACACGCAAGCCGTCTATGCGATGGCGGCGGCGACGGCACCAGGGTGTGCGACCGTCGGATGTTATGAGATCGGCAATGACTGGACCACGATTCAGGATCTCCTCGACGGCTTCTCCGGCAAGCGATATTTCTATCAACCGCAATACGGTGCGCTCGCCGTCTACAGCACGATCGCCTCTTCTGACTATCACGCTGGGACGTTGACGCTGCGCCAACGCTTCAGGAACTCGCTCAGCGTCGATTTCAATTACACGTTCTCGAAATCGATGGACGACGTCTCAGGGCTGCAAACGGATGCGCCGTTTACGCCGTTCATCCTGAACGCGGTCAACCTTAAACAACAGCGTTCCGTCTCCGACTTCGATATCCGCCACATTATCAACGCCAACGCCATTTGGCAACTTCCCTTCGGACAAGGTCATGCTTTCTTAGGCAACGTTTCCAAATTGGCCGAGGCCTTCATCGGCGGGTGGCAGCTTTCGATGATCTTCCGTTGGAACACTGGGCTGCCCGTCGATGCGCCGCTCGATTTCGGCGGCTGGCCCACCAACTGGAATCGTCGCAGTTATACGGTGCGCATCCGTCCTCTTGAAGCCAATCCGAACCGTGGCGGCGCGAACCCGCCGAACCTCTTCTCCGATCCGCAAGCGGCATATCAGTCATTCCGCAGCGCGCGCCCTGGCGAGCGCGGCGATCGCAACATCCTGCGTTACCCCGGTTATGTCGTGCTCGACGCGGGCCTGTCTAAATCATGGACGATGCCGTGGAGCGAGAATCATAAGCTGCAGTTCCGTTGGGAAGTCTTCAATGTCACCAATACCCAACGCTTGACCTCCGTAGACGGCTGGGTTCAAGGGCTCGATCCCTTCAATTCGACCAAGAACCCGACCTTCGGCAACTTGACGGCCATCCAAGGGACGCCTCGCGTCATGCAGTTCGGCTTACGCTACTCCTTCTAAGCCGCATAACGCTAGATCTCACGCGAAGGGAGTTAAATTGCGCTTAACTCCCTTCGCCTCTTTCCCCACACACATCAGAATCGCCCAACGTCACCTCGCTCTCGAATCGCTCCGCGCCGCTCAGATAGTTCGATCTAAGAGAAGCTCAAATAGCGTCTGCGCGAGACTCTTTATCTCGAACCGCTCGGCACCGCTCAGATAGTTCGACCTACCGGCCCGGCGTTCCCTCCGCTCCTGGGGGATGATCAGCACCTTGAATGGGATTCGCTCTTCCATCCTTACCATCCGCCCTGATGTGCTAGACTCTCAGATATGGCGGAGAGGATCTATCGCGACCCGCTTCATAACATCATCCGCCTTCGCACCGATTCCGCGGAAGGCCGATTGATGGTGCAGCTCGTGGATTCATTCGAGTTTCAGCGCCTCCGCCGCATCAAACAACTCGGTCTTGCGCTCTACACTTACCAAGGTGCGGAGCATTCGCGCTTCGCCCATTCGCTCGGCGTCCTGCATCTGATGACGCGCGTCCTCAATCGCTTGCAGGAGACTCACGAGATATGCGAAGCGGACCGCACGGCGGCGCGCGCCGCCGCTTTGCTTCACGACATCGGCCATGGTCCTTTCTCCCACGTCATGGAGAAGGTGCTCGGCTTCCACCACGAGGATCTGACGGTCGCCGCCGTTTTGAGCGATGAGACGGAGGTCGGGCGCATCTTGCGCGAGTATGACGCGCGCTTGCCAGAGCGCGTCGCGGCGCTCATCAAAGGGAGCTTCAAACCGGCTTTTCTCGCTCAGTTGGTCTCGTCGCAACTCGATGTCGATCGCATGGACTATCTATTGCGCGATTCGCTGATGACCGGGGCGAAATATGGCATCTACGATCTGGAGTGGATCATCAAGGCGTTGGCCGTCGATCCGCAGAACGATCGCATCTACGTCACAACGCGCGGTCTGTACGCCGTTGAAGAGTATTTGCAAGCGCGCTATTACATGTTTCGTCAGGTCTACTATCACCGGACCTTGCGCTCCGCCGAAGTCGTCCTTCGCGCCACGTTGCAACGCGCGCTCGAACTGACCGAGCGCGGCGTAGATATCTGGCGCGCGCCCGACACGGCTTTCGAGAAACTGCTTCTGCGTAAACCGCTCACCTTGCGCGATCACATGGAGATGGACGATTCCGATGTCCTCTTCCACATCAAGCAGTGGCAACGAGCAGGGGATCCGATCTTGCGCGATCTCAGTCGGCGCTTCATCGGAAGGCGCTTGTTCAAAGCGATCGATCTGGATATGCCGGAAGAGGAGCGCGGACGCTTCCTCGAAGCGGCGCGCGAATTGGTCATCCGCGCTGGCTTCGACCCGCGTTACTACTTCATCGAAGATCAAGCGAGCGATCTTCCCTACGGCTTTTACACCGGCGAAGGCGATGAACCAAAGGCCCACATCTATGTCGAAGACGGCTACGCGCGCCCGCGCATACGTGAGATCTCGGAAGTGAGCCAAGTCGTGCGCGGTCTACAACGGGCCTACCGGATCCACCGCGTCTGCTTCCCGCCGGAGGTCAAAGAGGGCGTCTATGCGCTCTACCACGGACTTTAAAACTGGACCAGAAAGCTTCAGCCGATGGGCATGCGCACCCTCGCTCTTTACCGTTTGCTCCTGGTGCCGATCACAATCGCGCTCCTTTGGCTGCCCAACCTCGCCGCAAAGCCGCGGGTAGCAATACTCGACTTCGGCGAGACCGCAACCGGAAAGCGCGTCGCAGACGAGCTTCACGGATCGTTCATGGCGACCGGACTTTTTACGCTTCTCGACCGCGCGCTCGTCCGCTCCGCCGCCAAAGGCATCGGCTATGCCGGTTCGCTCAACATGTCGCTCGACGAAGCGCGCGATCTCGGCGCGGCGATCGGTTGTGATTTCTTCATCATCGGAGACGCGCAAACGCTGCGCCGTTCACCATCGAGCGGCACCTATTTTGAATCCTACGCCTCGATCTTCATCGTCAACGCGCAAACCGGCGAACTGCTATTTTGGGATCGGCCCGATCTTCAAGCTTCGACGCCATCCGAAGCGGAAAAAGGGCTGTTGAAAGAACTGGACCGTCGAGCGGCCCATTATGCCTCGCTGATCGAAAGAGCGCACGCGGCCAAGCTCATGCGAGCTCCAGATCGATCCGACAGCGATGAGGGCGAAGATTTCCTCGTCCTTCCGGACGAAGACGCGCCCGACGCGCGCCATTTCAGTCCGCCACAACCTTATCGCCGCCTGCAACCTAACTACCCGGAAGAGGCGGCGCGCGCGGAAGCTGAGGCGACGGTCGATGCCCTCGTCTGGATCGGGACGGACGGCGAAGTCAAAAAGGTCAAGATCGTTCGCTGGGCCGGTTTCGGATTAGATGAGGCGGTCAGCGAAATTATTCGGAAGATGCACTTTCGTCCAGCGCTTCGGGATGGCGCTCCAGTGAACGTGCGCGTCCTTCTGCGCTACAACTTTCGCCGCCGCCCAAACGACTGACGCGCGCTCCGAGCCGATCACAAGCCGCTGCGCACGATGTCGTGCAAGCGAATCAGTCCGACGCAAACACCATCCTTATCGACCACCGGCAAGACGGAGATCTGCGAGGGGCGATCCTCCATCAGACGGAGCGCGTCGTAGGCGAGCAGATCTGGCGAAGCGACGATCGGCGTGCGCGTCATGATCGCGGCGCAGCGCAACTCTTCCAGATCGCTGAGGCGGCTTCGCTCGATGGTTCGGCGCAGATCGCCATCCGTGATGAGGCCGACGAGGACGCCGCGCTCGTCGACGACATTGACGGCCCCCAGTCCGCCCCGCGTGATCGCCCGCACGACTTCAAGCAACGTCGCGTCAGGCGAAACGGTCGGATTCCGCTCGCCGCTGTGCATCAGATCGCCGACACGCAGCGTCAAGCGTTTGCCCAGTTTGCCCGCCGGATGGTTGAGCGCGAAATCCTCGACGGTCAGCCCCTTGGTCTGCATCAAGGTTAAGGCCAATGCATCGCCGATCGCTAGGGCGACGGTCGTGCTCGCCGTCGGCGCGAGATTGAGCGGGCACGCCTCTTGATCGACGCTGGCATCGAGCGCCACATCCGCGCGGCGCGCGAGAGTCGAATTTAGATCGCCGACGATCGCGATGATCGGCACCTCACGCCGCTTCAACGAAGGAAGGACGGCGATGATCTCATCCGTTTCGCCGCTGTTGCTAACGATGAGCACAAGATCATCGCGCGCGACGATGCCCAAACCGCCATGGAGGGCGTCGGACGGATGCAAATAGAAAGCCGGCGTCCCCGTGCTCGTCATCGTCGCGGCGATCTTCTGCGCGACGCTGCCAGACTTTCCAACCCCCGTCGTAATCACCTTCCCTCGACAGGCGAGCAGCAGGGCCACGGCCCGCTCGACCGCTTCGCCGGTCAACCGTCCGGCTGCCCGCGCGACGGCTTCCGCTTCGAGAAGCAAGAAACGTTTCACTTGCGAGAAGTGCTGTCCATCCATCGCCGATTCCCGGAATTTTACGGACTGGTTTAAGCCCGCATCATATGCGCGAAACTAAATTTTCGCCAAGCGTCGCCCCGAGCGGTTGCGCGAACGGCCCCCTGTGGCTATAATCTCTGCCCGTTCGCCGACAAAACCCCATTTCCTTCGCTGTGCGCGTTCGAAGCGAAGAAAAAGCTTTAAAAGCCTAATGGCCGAACAGATCTGGCGGAGAACAGCGCGTCCCATGACGCGCCAGAATCTTTGGCGCGCGCTGGCGACGAGCGCCATTCAGATAGCGCGCACCGCGCTAGCCGAACCCCATAGCTTGACGATCGAACACTGCCCCATCGGCTTGCGCCGTCTGCCCGCGCCGCTCGATCGTTTCCGCATCGTCCATCTTTCCGATTTCCATCACAGCCCGCTTACGGGCCGCGAACAGATCGAGCGCGCCGTCGAGATCGCCAACAGCCTGAATCCTGATCTGATCGCCTTGACAGGCGATTACGTCTCACACGAGCGCGAATATGCCGCCCCTTGCGCGGAGATTTTGGGGCGACTGCGCGCACGCTTCGGCGTCTACGCCGTACTCGGAAACCACGACCACTGGACCGATGCGCCGCTCATCAGCGACATGTTGCGCGCCGAAGGGATCAAAGTTCTGGTCAACGAGGGGATGCGCTTTGAAGCGCATGGCGCCTCTTTCTGGCTCGCTGGCGTCGATGATGCGATGGTCGGGCTCGAAGATCTGCCGCTCGCGCTCGCCGGATCGCGCGAAGACGAGATGAAATTGCTGCTCGCCCATAATCCGACCGTCCTCCGCCGCGCATCGCGCTTGGGCGTCGATCTCGTGCTCGCCGGTCACACGCACGGCGGCCAGGTCGCTTGGCCGCGCCGACGCCCGCCGCGCCGCCTTCGCCAAGGGCTAGGACGCCACGGAGAGACGCAGATCTACGTCACGCGGGGCATCGGCACGGTTGTTCTCCCGATACGCTACGGATGCCCACCGGAGATCTCACTGCTCGAACTCCATTGCGCGCCCTCTCCCCACGCCTGAGGCTTCTGCTTCTAAGGAGTTCGTCTGAATTTTATCGACTTATGTCTGCACGCATCGTCACGTTGCCCAATCTGCTCACGGTCCTACGCATGATGCTCATCCCGGTCTTCGTCTCGCTCCTCTTCTACAAGATGTACGCTTGGGCGCTCTTCGTCTTCATCATCGCGGGAACGACCGACGGGCTCGATGGGCTTTTTGCCCGCCGCTTCGACCAACGCTCATCCCTCGGCACGATCCTCGACCCGATCGCCGATAAACTCCTGCTCGTCACATCGTTCGTCGTCCTCTCGATGCCCAACATCTACCCACAACCGCTGCCGCGCCATCTGCCCATCCCATTCTGGACGACGGCGCTCGTCATCAGCCGCGACGTCTTCATCCTGGTCGGGGCCGCCGCAATTCATCTGGTCACCGGTTTTCGTCGCTTCCGCCCCTCTTGGCCCGGGAAGTTGAACACGACGATTCAAATCCTCTCCATCATCTACATCCTCAGCGCCGCGCATTTGACGACCTTGACCGGATATCTGCCGGGCGTCTACTCGCTCGTCGGGGCTTCCGCCTTCTTCTCCGGCATCCACTACATCTTCTTCGCCTCGCGCCTTCTCGCCGAGGAGCGGCGCGAATTCGACGTTTAACCCAAACTTAGTCTTTTCAACGTCTTAAGCCCGAAGCGCGCGCCCCAGAAGATTGACAATGGAACGCTCAAGATTTATACTAACGATGCGTTCAAGACGAAGGGCCCCAATCCCAAAGCGCGATTCTGGAGAATTTCGCAATGAGCAAAATCATCGGTATCGATCTAGGGACAACCAACTCGGTCGTCGCCGTCATGGAAGGCGGTGAACCCGTCGTCATCACCAACGCCGAAGGGAGCCGCATCACGCCTTCGGTCGTCGCCTTCGCCAAAGATGGCAGCCGCCTCGTCGGTCAAGTCGCCAAACGGCAGGCCATAACCAATCCGGAAAATACGATCTATTCGATCAAACGCTTCATGGGCCGCCGTTATAACGAGGTCACCGAAGAGATCAAGCAGGTCCCTTACAAAGTCGTCCAAGCGCCCAATGGCGACGTGCGCGTCCTTGCGGGCGGCAAAGAGTGGTCGCCGCCAGAGATCTCCGCGATGATCTTGCAGAAGTTAAAGCAAGCGGCGGAAGATTATCTCGGGCAGAAGGTCGAAAAAGCGGTGATCACCGTCCCGGCCTACTTCAACGACTCGCAGCGTCAAGCGACCAAGGATGCGGGCAAGATCGCTGGGCTCGAAGTGATGCGCATCGTCAACGAGCCGACCGCCGCCGCGCTCGCCTATGGGTTGGACAAGAAGAAAGATGAGACGATCGCCGTCTTCGACTTCGGCGGCGGCACGTTCGACATCTCGATCCTCGAAGTCGGCGAGGGCGTCGTCGAAGTCAAAGCGACCAATGGCGATACGCACTTAGGCGGTGACGATATTGATGAGGCTTTGATCAAGTGGATCATCGATGAATTCCGTAAAGATCAAGGCATTGACCTATCGAACGACAAGATGGCGCTCCAGCGCCTGAAGGAGGCTGCCGAGAAGGCCAAGATCGAGCTCTCTTCGACGATGGAGACCGAGATCAATCTGCCCTTCATCACGGCGGACGCTTCGGGGCCGAAGCATCTCGTGATGCGTTTGACGCGGGCGAAGTTCGAGCAGTTGATCGATCCGATCCTTCAGCGCCTGATGCCGCCCGTCGAACAAGCGCTCAAGGATGCGGGGCTCGATCCGAAGAAGATCGACGAAGTCGTGCTTGTCGGCGGCTCGACGCGCATCCCGAAGGTTCAGCAGATGGTGCGCGACTATTTCGGCAAGGAGCCGAATAAATCGGTTAACCCCGATGAGGTGGTCGCCGTCGGCGCAGCGGTTCAGGCTGGCGTTTTAGCCGGCGAGAAGACCGACATCCTGCTTTTGGACGTCACGCCGCTTAGCCTCGGCATCGAAACGCTCGGCGGCGTCTTCACGAAACTCATCGAGCGCAACACGACCATTCCGACGCGCAAGTCGGAGATCTTCTCGACCGCGACGGACAATCAGACGAGCGTCGAGGTCCACGTCCTTCAAGGCGAGCGCCCGATGGCTGCCGACAACCGCACGCTCGGACGTTTCCATCTGGTCGGCATCCCGCCCGCGCCGCGCGGCGTGCCGCAGATCGAGGTCACCTTTGACATTGACGCCAACGGGATCGTCAACGTCTCGGCCAAAGATCTCGGCACAGGGCGCGAGCAGAAGATCACGATCACTTCCTCTTCGGGTTTGACCAAAGAGGAGATCGATCGGATGATGCGCGAGGCCGAGCAATACGCGGCGGAAGATGCGCGCAAGCGCGAAGAGGTCGAAGCGCGCAACCGTTTGGACGGCCTCGTCTATCAAGTCGAGAAGACGTTCAACGAACATCGGTCCAAGTTGGATGGAGCGGCTGCGTCGGAGATCGAAGCGGCGCTCGCCGACGCGAAGAAGGCGATGGAGGAGGGCGGCACGGAGCGGATGAACAACGCCTTCAACCGGCTCCAGACCGCTTCCCATCGTCTGGCCGAAGTGCTCTATCAATCGGCGAGCAGCGCGGGTCGTACTTCGACAAGCGGCTCGACCGCCAGCACCTCTTCGAGCAGCGCATCCTCGAACGAGGATAACGTGATCGATGCCGAATACGTAGACGTGGACGAGAACAAATAGGTGACGAGCGCGGTCGCTCGTTACGGCGAGCATGACGACGAAGCGAGAAGATTACTATCAAATACTCGGCATCAAACGCGATGCCAAGCCGGAAGAGATCAAGAAGGCCTACCGGCGGCTGGCCCGCAAGTACCATCCGGACGTCAACCCGGGCGACAAAGCGGCGGAAGAGCGTTTCAAACTGATCACGGAGGCTTACGACGTCCTTTCGGATCCAAAGAAGCGGGCCATTTACGATCGTCACGGCTACTATTCGGAGAATTTAAGCGGGACGGCGGCGGGCGCGTCCAAATCTCGCGCCAGCGGTTTCGATTTCAGCGGCTTCGACTGGGGCGGATCCTCTTCGGGTGGGACGAGCTTCCGCGACATCTTCGCAGAGCTTTTCGGGGGCGGCAAACAGGAGCGCGAACCGCCTCGTCCGCAACCTACGCGCGGCGCGGACATTGAAATGCCTCTGGCCTTAAGCTTTGAGGAAGCGGTCAAAGGCTTGACGACCAACATCACGGTCAATCGCTCCGAACAGTGTCCCCGCTGTCAAGGGGCTGGCGACATGGGCGGGCCGCTCATCGTTTGCCAGACGTGCAAAGGGTCCGGTCAAGTTGCGCGCGCTGGCGGGCGACTCCGCTTCTCGCAACAATGTCCCGATTGCGCCGGCACCGGCAAGCGGCGTCCACCGTGCCCCGTCTGTAACGGCCAAGGGACGGTGCCGAAAACGGAGACGGTCAAGGTGCGCATTCCAGCAGGCGTCGATACGGGCTCGCGCGTGCGCGTCCCCGGCAAAGGTCATGGCGGACGACTCGGCGCCCCGCCGGGTGATCTTTACATCATCACGAACGTTGGCAGTCATCCCTATTTTACGCGCAAGGGCGACAATATCTACGTCACCGTCCCCGTAACCGTCCCGGAAGCGGCGCTCGGGGCCAAGATCGAGGTGCCGACGATCGAAGGCAAAGCGATTTTGCGCATTCCGCCCGGCACGCAATCCGGACAGAAGTTCCGTTTGCGCGAGCGCGGGGTGCCGAGTTTGCGCAATCCGCAAGCGCGCGGCGATCAGTTCGTCGAAATTCAAGTGACGCTGCCGAAAGTCATCTCCGAGGAGACTAAAGAGTTGCTGCGCCGTTACGCACAGATCAACCCGGAGAACCCGCGCGTCGCGATGGGACTTGAATGAGGCTCGCGTGGCAACCCAATCGGGTCCGTCGTAGCTCTTTAACTATAGAATCGGTATCGAGCTCCCATGAAACGCAAAGAGCGCACATACACGATCAGCGCCGTCGCCGCGCAGTACGACGTTCACCCGCAAACGTTGCGCCTTTACGAGCGCGAAGGGTTGCTCAAACCATCGCGCTCGCGGGGCAACACGCGCCTTTACACGGATGCCGATCTCGAACGGCTCGAATTGATCCTTTCGCTCACGCGCGAACTCGGCGTAAACCTCGCCGGCGTGGCCATCATCCTCGACATGCGCGAGAAGATGGAACAGATGCGGCGCGAATTTGAGCGCTTCTTCGAGTATCTGCAAACCCACATCCACGAATTCGCCCAGCACGCTGGGAAGGAACCTTCCGACGCGCTCGTCCCTATCTCGCGCGCAGCGGTCATCCGTCGTCATGAAGACGGACAACAGTGATAACCATCCCTTTTCACGAGTTTCAGCGCGCGTCGAGCATCATCAAGATGAAGAGTATGGGCAGGTAGAGGACCGATGCCAGCAGAACGTGCCGCGCGTGGCGATTCGAGAGCGTGAGCGCGGCGCGCACGCTGGTCCAGAGATAGAAAGCGCTGAGCGCGATGGCCCCCCAGAAGTAGAGCATCCCGGTCAAACCGACGATCGTCGGAAGTAGACTCACGGGCAGGAGCGCCAGCGAATAGACGACCATCTGTCTGCCCGTCGAACGCCCGTCGGGTTCAACCACCGGCAGCATGCAGATCCCCGCGCGCGCATAATCTTCGCGGCAGATCCAAGCGATGGCGAGAAAGTGGGGGAATTGCCACAAGAAGAGGATGGCAAAGAGTATCCACGCTTCGATGCTGAGCGCGCTCGAGAGTTTGAAACCGGCGTTCGCCGCGGCCCACCCGAAAAGCGGCGGCATCGCCCCGGGGAACGCGCCGACCACCGTAGACAGCGGCGTGCGCGTCTTCAGCGGCGTGTATAGCAAGATGTACCCGACGATCACCCCGAGGCCGAGCAACGCCGTCAGAGGGCTGACGAAGACCGCCAGATGGAGTTCGGCGAGCCCCGTCAAACTCGCCCCGAAGATGAGCGCTTGCCGCGGCGTTATCCTTCCCGAAGGGATCGGGCGGTTGGCCGTCCGGCGCATCGCGCGATCGCGCTCGCGCTCGACGTATTGATTGAGCGTCGCAACGCCCGACGAAAGCAGGCAGACGCCCCAGAGCGTGTGAAAGAAGAGCGCGTAATCGAAGGGGAAGCGCGCGCCGAGATAGAAGGCGGCGGCGGCGACCATCACGACCATGAACGTGATGCCCGGTTTGGTCAATTCGAAGAAGGCGGCGATGCGCTCACGCGCCCCGGTTTCGCTCGCCGTCTGCGGTGAGTTGAGCTCGACGCTGATGCTTTTAGCTATCACGCTGCTTATTTCCCCTTGCGTTGTTTAATTCGACCCGCCGCCCTTATTCTCACTGCGCCGAGATGCTGACGACCGGGGCGAGCAACCCTCGCGTCACATAGTCGCTCGCCGTCAACACGAGCATGATGACTAACCAGAAGATGCCCGCGACGACGACGACCTGCGTCAAACGCGAGCTATATCGCACGTGCATGAAATAGAGGACGACGAGCGTCGCCTTGGTGACGGCGATCGTCAACGCCACGACGATGTTCAATATCCATGGCAGATCGAACCGCGCGACAAACACGGTGATCGCCGTCAGCGCCATCAAGGCTCCGAAGACGGCGTAATAGGTCTTTTTGGGAACGATGTGCTCAGACATGTCACCCCTTCACATGAAAACCGACTAGATAGAGCAACGGGAAGAGAAAGATCCACACGATATCGACGAAGTGCCAGTACAGCCCCGAGATCTCGACCGGCGAGTGATATTCAGGCGAATAGCGTCCGCGCCACGCGAAATAGATCAAGAAGGCGAGGATGCTCACGCCGATTATCATGTGAAGCGCGTGCAGACCGGTCATCGCGAAGTAGAGCCAGAAGAAGATCTGAGCCTGTTGTGGGTGCGGGCCCTCATAGTGGAAGTGTATTCCGGGGATCAGGCCATCGTGAAACTTGTGCGAGTATTCGATGACCTTGATCCCCAAAAATGTCAAACCGAGCAGCATCGTCAAGATGAGGAAGAGGACGAGCTTCCCTCGATTGCCGACTTGCGAATGGTAAACGGCTAGCGCCATCGTCAAGCTGCTCGTGATCAGGACGACCGTATTGATGCCCCCGAGCAAGATATCCAAATGGTGACTCGCCTCGGCGAAGACCTGTGGGTACCAAGAGCGGTAGATCGAATAAGCGAGAAAGAGACCGCCGAAGAACATGATCTCCGTGATCAGAAAGACCCACATCCCGAGGGTGCTCGCCTCGCGCTGCTGCTCCATGTTCTCAAAATGATGGGCGAGCGCCGGATGGTGTGCGATCGCATGCTGCGCTGTGACTTCGCTCTGTGCCACGACCCTTCTCTCCTTTTTCAACTTAAAACTCGAGTGGCATTGCCCTTCCCCTCTCGATCATTCCCCGGTCAAGCTCGACGCATCGGGCTTGCCGCCTCCGATCACCTCCGCTTCCTCCTGCGGTCGGAACTCATAAGCGTTCCAAGTGACGATCGGCGTCCGCTCGAAGTTCTCTGGCGGCGGCGGCGAACTCGTGCGCCACTCCAGCCCGGTCGCCAGCCACGGATCAGCCGGCGCGATCGGCCCCTTCTTCAAAGACCAGAGCAGATAGATGGCCGGCAGGATGAACCCTACGGCCAGAATCGAGGCGCCCGCCGTCGAGAGCACGTGCAGCAATTGAAATTCGGGCGCGTAGGTGTAGTAACGGCGCGGCATCCCCAAGTAGCCGAGGATGAACTGCGGGAAGAAGGTCAGGTTGAAACCGACGAAGACGACGAGCGCCGCAAAACGCGCCCACCCTTCCGGATAAAGCCGTCCCGTCATCTTGGGCCACCAGTAATGCATCGCGCCGAGGTAGGCGAGCAGCGCCCCGCCGACCATGATGTAGTGGAAATGTGCGACGACGAAGTAGGTGTCATGCACGTGAACGTCCAAACCCAAGGCGGCGAGGAACAGTCCCGTCAATCCGCCGATCAAGAACAATCCGATGAATCCCAGAGCATAGAGCATCGGCGCATCATACGAGATCGAGCCGCGATAAAGGGTCGCCGTCCAGTTGAAGACTTTGATCGCCGACGGGATGGCCACCGCATAGCTGAGGAGCGAAAAGAGCATGCCTGCATAGACCGATTGGCTCGACGTGAATAGGTGATGGCCCCAAACGAGAAAGCCGACGATCGCGATCGCCAAGCTTGAGAAAGCGACGAACTTGTAGCCGAAGATCGGCTTACGCGAAAAAGTGGCGATGATTTCGCTCACCACGCCCATCGATGGCAGAACCATGATGTACACCGCCGGGTGGGAGTAGAACCAGAAAAGATGCTGGAAGAGCACGGGGTCGCCGCCCAGACGCGGGTCGAAGATGCCGATCCCCACGGTTCGCTCCAACGCGACCAACAATAGGGTGATCGCCAGCACCGGCGTCCCTAAAATCTGGATGAGGCTCGTCGCATACTGCGCCCAAACGAAGAGCGGCAATCGGAACCAGGTCATGCCGGGCGCGCGCATCGTATGGATCGTCACGATGAAGTTGAGCCCCGTCAAGATCGAGGAGAAGCCAGCGATGAAGATTCCCAATCCGGTCGCGATCACATACGTATTCGCGTAGTTGGTGCTATAGGGCGGATAGAAAGTCCAGCCCGTATCGACGCCGCCAGCGAACATCGCGTATGAGGCGAAGAGCGCGCCCGTCATGAAGACGTACCAACTCAGCAGATTCAATCGCGGGAAAGCGACGTCCTTGGCGCCGATCATGATCGGCAACAGGAAGTTCCCGAACACCGCTGGGATCGATGGTATCAAGAAGAAGAAGACCATCGTGATCCCATGCTGGGTGAAGAGCTTGTTGTAGGTCTGCGCCGAGACGAGATCTCCCTGTGGCGTCAATAACTCCAAGCGGATCAACGTCGCATAGATGCCGCCGACCAAGAAGAAGAAGGTGACTGAGATAAGATAAAGAATCCCGATCCGCTTATGGTCGAGCGTCAGAAGCCACGACTTCAACGTCTGCCCAGCATTCAGATAGGTCGTGCGCGGTTTCGCTTCAACGGGTATGACTGCGGTGCTCATAACTTACCTCCTCTGCCCATTCGGGCTGCTAGCCGCCTGAGCGGCGTTGGCGCTCGTCATCGCCGCGTTGCCGCTCTGCGGCGATAACGACTTGATGTACGCGATCAACTGCAGAAGCTGCTCTTCGCTCACCTGCCCTTGATATGTTGGCATGATGGCCGAATATCCGGCAACGATCTTCGCGCTCGGATTGAGGATCGATTCGCGCAAGTAGTTCTCATCGGCGACCACGGTTTGCCCGCCCTCGAGCTGCACTGGTTTACCGAAGATGCCGGCAAGTTGCGGTCCGCGCCCGCCGGCATCGCGCCCGCCGTTCAGATGGCAGGTCGTGCATCCCAAAGTCTGGAAGAGTTGCTCGCCCTGTTGCGCTGGCGAAAGCTGGCTCGTGTTGCCGCTCAGCCACGCTTGGTACTCATCGGGACGCATGACGATGACCGTCCCGGTCATCCGCGAGTGATTCATCCCGCAGTATTCGGCGCAGAAGAGATGGTACCTGCCGGGCTTCGTCGCCTCGAACCACATCTGCGTGTAGCGGCCCGGCACCACATCCATCTTGACGCGGAAATCGGGGATGTAGAAGCTGTGGATGACATCCTCGGTCGTCATCGTCAGGCGGATCTTGCGCCCCATCGGGACGTGCAGTTCGTTGATCTCGCGCTGCCCGGTCGGGTGCTGCATCTTCCACATCCACTGCTTGCCGACGACGTAGATGTCGAGAGCGTCTTTCGGGATGCGATATTGCGCGAAATAGACCTTCGCGCCCCAGACGAAGAGCGACATCGCGATCAGAAACGGGATCACGATCCAGATCGTCTCGAGCTTCATCGAACCGAAGATGGGGCGCGGGATCTCGCCCGGGGCCCGCCGCCGATACTTGACGACGAAGAGGATGATGGCCGCAACGATGAGTACGGTGAAAAACAGCGTGATGCCAAGCCAGTAATAGAACAGCGCATCCACCTGTTGGGCGATAGTGGAAGCCTGTTCGGGCATCAATTTAAGCTCTGATGGAAACTGCTGCATATGCTCTTACGTGACCCCTCCTGTTGCGCGCTGCGCGCGACGGCTTTCGCGCCACCATAGCACGAACAACAAAACGCCCAATCCCAGCACCGTGGCCGCCCCTGCTAGCTTGACGATGTTCAGTACGACCGGACCATATTTCCCAGCAACCGGATCGTAGTGGAAGCAATAGAGCAGGAGCTGGTCCACGGGAGATCCGATCTTGTTCTCTGACGCTTCGACTAAGCCGAGGCGCAGATCCCGCGGTTCGTACTGTATGCCGTAGAAGTACCTGTCAACTCTCCCCTGCGGCGTCAAAAGGATGATCCCGCTCGCGTGCGCCCACTGCCCCGTCCGCTGATCGAAGGCGTAATGGAAACCGACCGCATCGGTCAAACGCCGGATCTCATTCTCATCACCGGTGAGAAAATGCCAGCCCTGCTCGGCATCGGGACGCACGTAACGGATCATGTACGACTTCTTCTTGGCCGCCGCTAATTCCGGCTTTTCGCGCGGATCGAAACTGACGATCAAGACTTCGAAATCGCGCCCCGCCGTAAGCGAGATCGTATTCAAACTTCCGAGCAATCCGTTCAGCACCTGACTGCAAAGCATCGGGCATTCGTAATAGACGAGCGCAAGGATCGCCGGTTTGCTCCCGAAGTACTTGCCGAGCTGCACGAGCTGCCCCGTCTCATCGCGCAAGGTGATGTCCAAAGGCACCTGCTCGCCCAAACGTTGCTCGATACGCACGTTCTTCAGCGCTTCGGGGACGCCCGTCTCCTGTCGCCCGATATCCGGAGGACGGCTATAAAGGCCACCGCCGCTTTGCGCTCGTACTTCGCCGCCAACTGAGATCGCCAGCAGAAGCATCGCGCTCAACTTCACAGCCAAAGGCTTCTTCGATCTTTTCATGATTCACCGCCTTTCCGAGCGATCTGCAGCCTTCACGCCGGACGATCCCCAAAGATCAAATCTTCATCAATATCCGAGAGGTCTTTCCTGCACCCTCTTATCCATCGCGCGCCCGGAACTCTGTTGCGCGGGGACGAAGACCCCTTCTTCCGCATCACGCCTTTGACCATCGGGCAAAACCGGCAAACCGCGCCGAACGAGCAGCTCTTTAGCCCGCTCGATCGGGATATGAACGATCCCGGCGTTACGATCCACCCATCCGTAACTGTGCAGCAAAGCGTCCTCATCGGCGCGCAACCGTTTCAAATCATCGAGCGGATGGATCTCATGACCGGGCGCAAGCTGTAGGCGCGGTTCCGGCGGCAGGCGCTCCTCCCCTTCGCGCCGCAGCGTTGGCATCGTAGCTGCCTCGCGCCGTTCTTCGCTCACCTGGAAATATTTGAACATGACGACCACGATCAGAAAGCAGAGCGCGGTTGCCGCAATCAGCCATCCGATGAACTTCAGGATCGCGCCCGTATTGACGTCGCTCCGTTCATACGAGACGTCAACGTTACGGATGTAGGAGACATCGGGCGTTTCGGTGATGTGCTCTTCGCCGTGCCCGTTCTTCCCGTTGCCATGATGACCGCCGATCATACCTTCGCTCCTTCGAACTCAACCTCTCAGTGATGCGCTGGATGGAAAGCCTTCTCGAGCAGCGTATCGTGCCGCGGCAGCAGCGGACGACGGCCCAATTGCCAAGCGAAGAACGCGATCCACAATCCGCCGATCCCCAACGGCGCGACCAGATCCAACCAGTGAAGATGGAACGCGCTCCGATACTCTTCCCGGTGCGCCTCGGGCGCAACCAACCACACGACATCGAGCCACCGCACGGCGAGCAGGAAGAGCGCGATGGCGACCAATCGCCGCGGATTGCGCTTGATGTCGCGCGACAAAAGGAGCAAGAACGGGAACGCGAATTGAAACAGCACCAATCCCAAAGAGACATACTGCCAGCCGCCGCTCATCCGCCGCAAGTACCACGGGATCTCTTCAGGCAAATTGCCCGACCAGATGAGCAGGAACTGCGAAAACGATAAATAAGACCAGAGCATAACGAACATCAGCATGAACTTGCCGAGGTCATGCAGATGCGCTGGGAGCACCACCGCACGCAGCGGTTCGGTTTGGCGCAAGTAAATGAAGATCGTGACGGCGAAAGCGAACGCGCTCATCCCCCAAGCCGTCGCCATGATCAAACCGAAGATGGTCGAATACCACTCGGGATCGAGCGACATGATCAGATCGAACACGGCGAACGTCACCGTCAAGAAGAAGAGGATCAGACCGGGCCCACTTATGCGCTGCATCCGCCCTTCGAGCGCGCGCGTCTCCGCCTGCGCGTCCTGCTCCGCCGACCACTTGTTGAGCAAGTAGGCGAGGACGAGCCAAACGATGAAGTAGACGGCGAAGCGCGCGAGGAAGAACGAAACGTTCAGGTAAGGCGCTTTGTGCTGCAACAGTTCGTTGGCAGCCATCGCCTCTTCATGTGACCACTCGTAAAGCTGATGAATGCCGAACGCAATCGGGATGAACAACACCAACATCAGCGGGATCGTGCGCGTCGCCGCTTCGAGGATGCGCCTGATGACCAAAGTCCACGCCCCGCCCGCGACGTGATGGACCATGAGCAACCCCAAAGATCCGACCGCCACGCCGGTCCAGAGGACGTACCCGATCAAATAGGAGAAGAAGAACTGCCGCGTATCCAGAACGGCCCCGAGCGCGGTCAGAGCCGCACCAATAATTCCGACGATTAACGCGACATTGCGCAAACGCCCCAATTCAGGCGGCGCCGCTTCCATCCTTTGAATCATCGCTGCCCTCCATTCCCTCCTGCGGCCTCTAATTTGCCCCGTTCTTCGGGCGGCACATCGTTGATGCTCGCATTACGACTCAATTGCAACGCGCGTATGTAGGCGATGATCGCCCACCGATCGCGCGGCGGGATCACCCAACCGTAAGCGGGCATCGTCCCCCACCCATTGGTGATCACATCGAAGAAATGGCCGACCGGCGCCTGCCGCAATCGCTCTTCGTGATAGGAGGGCGGACGCCGATAGCCGCGCCTGACGATCATCCCGTCCCCATCGCCGGTGCGCCCATGGCAGACCGAACAGTAGATGTTGTACCGTTCTTCGCCGCGATCGACTATCTCTTTTGTCACAGGGAAGGGGAAAGCGTCGACCAGCGACGGATCGTACTGCACGCTCTGACCGCCGCTCGCGCTCCCGACGCTTGCATTCGTGTTTGTCGCGCCGGCGCGCTTGCCCGTATAAAATTCCGCATCCTCACGCAGATAACCGCGCGCCACCGTCCCTTGCACGAGCGGACGCACGCTTGCGCCGTCGCCGAAGAAATCGCTCTTCCTGTACGGCTTGTAGCGCGGTTGATCCTGCATGTCCATGCGACAGCCGACGCCGAAGAGGGCTGCGGCAAACGTCAACGCGAGCGCGGCGACGCGCCACCTCCCGCTTCCACCGGAGACCATCTTCGATTCCCTTCTGGTCAAAAGACCTTGCATCTGCTCTCCTCGATCACTTAACGACTTTCCGTTGCCCCCCTAGGGCTCGACCTCGAAGACCTCGCGCGCGTTCAACCCCCAGAGGAAGCCCGCCGTCTCTTCGCGATCGAACTTCGGATCGGTCGCCTCGATGAGCAGGAAGAACCGATCGCGACTCGCTAGCTCGAAACGCGGGACGTTGAAAACCGGATGATATGGACGCGGCAATCCGTTCCGTCCGAGCATCCCGAGAAAGGCGGAGAAGGCGGCGAAAAGGACCGTCATCTCAAAGGTGATCGGCACGAAAGAGGGCCAGCTGTTGAACGGGCGCCCGCCGACGTTGATCGGATAATCGATCGCCGACGTGTAGTAAAGCAGCAGATAACCGGAGAGGCCGCCGATCAAACCGCCGAGGAAGATCAAGATGGGGAGCCGCGTCCGCCGAATGGCCAACGCCTCGTTCAATTCTTCGATCGGATAGGGCGAGAAGGCATCAACGTGCCGGTAGCCCGCCGCTCGCGTCCGACGCGCGGCCTCCACCAACTCGGTCGGCGTTTCAAATTCCGCGATCACGCCGTAGATTTCGGGTCGTTCCTGCTCTGTGTGCGCCATCTCTCACCTCTCAATCATGCGCTGCCGCTTCGGCTTTGGATTGCACGCGCGATTGCGGCAGAAGCATCCGGACTTCGAAGATCGGGATCATCGGAAGCAATCTGATGAAGAGGAACATCATGAAGAGGAAGAACCCGATCGTCCCGAAGAACATCGTGAAGTCCCACAACCGCGGCGCATACATCCCCCACGAAGACGGCAAGAAGTCTCGATACAAGCTCGTCACGATGATGACGAACCGTTCCAACCACATCCCCACGTTGATGATAATCGAAACGATGAAGAGCACGAGCATGTTCTCGCGCACGCGCCGCGACCAGAGAAGTTGCGGCGTGATGATGTTGCAAAGGATCAACAGCCAGTATGACCAAGCATATGGGCCGAACATGCGGTTGCGAATCATGAACCATTCATAACCGCCCGCATACCAACCGATGAAAGCCTCCATCAGGTAGCCGTAGGCGACGATCAACCCGGTGGCGAGCATGACCTTGCCCATCTGGTTCATGTGACGCAGCGTGATCATATCTTCGAGCCCGTAGAACTTGCGGATCGGGATCAGCAGCGTCAAGACCATCGCAAAGCCCGAATAGATCGCTCCGGCGACGAAATAGGGCGGGAAGATCGTCGTATGCCACCCCGGGAGGATAGAGACGGCGAAGTCGAAGCTCACCACCGTGTGGACCGATAGGACGAGCGGCGTCGAGAGCCCCGCCAAGATCAAATAGGCTGTCTCATACCGGTGCCAGTGACGCGCCGAACCGCGCCACCCCATCGCGAGCACGCCGTAAATTTTCTTCACCAGCGGATGGCGCGCCTGATCGCGCATGGTCGCCAGATCCGGAATCAACCCCGTAAACCAGAAGAGCAGCGAGACGGTCCCGTAGGTCGAGACGGCAAACACGTCCCACATCAAGGGGCTGCGAAATTGCGGCCACATCCCCATCGTGTTCGGATAGGGGAAGAGCCAGTAGGCGAGCCACGGACGCCCGACGTGAAACAGCGGAAAGAGCCCCGCGCACGCGACAGCAAAGAGCGTCATCGCCTCTGCCGCGCGATTGATCGAGGTGCGCCAGTCCTGGCGAAACAGCAGCAGGATCGCCGAAATCAACGTCCCGGCGTGGCCGATGCCGATCCACCACACGAAGTTGATGATGTCGAACGCCCAAGCGACCGGAATGTTGTTTCCCCAAATCCCGATCCCGGTCAACACCAAGTAGGTGATCGTGTACAGCAACATCATCACCATCACGAAGGTGATCGTGGCGCCGATGACCCATCCGAAAGGGGTGCGCCGCGATAAGACGATGCTGGCGATCTTCTCCGTGACGGAGATGAAGTTGTGGCCCGGAGCGATCACCGGATGGTCTTGACCGATCATCTCTTGCTGACGCCCTGACGTAATCGTGCTCATTCGGTCTATGCTCCCTGCAGTTCCGGATTAGGATTGCGAAGCGCGGCGAGATAGCTCGTGCGCGGTCGCGTGTTCAATTCGCCGAGCAGCGCGAAGTTGCGCTTTTCAGCCTTCAATTTCGCGACCCGGCTACTTGGATCGTTGAGATCACCGAAGATGATCGCTTCGGTCGGACAGACCGCTTGACACGCGGTTAGGATCTCGCCATCGCGCACGCGCCGCCCATCCTTCTCCGCTTCGATCTTGGCCGCTTGAATTCGCTGCACGCAATAGGTGCACTTCTCCATCACGCCGCGCGAGCGGATGGTCACCTCCGGATTGCGCATCAGCTTATAGGTCGGTGTGTCCCAATCTTGATAGAGCAGATAGTTGAAGCGCCGCACCTTGTACGGACAATTGTTCGAGCAATAGCGCGTGCCGACACACCGGTTGTAGACCATGTCGTTCAGCCCTTCGGCGCTGTGCACGGTCGCATTGACCGGACAGACCACTTCGCACGGCGCCACTTCGCACTGCTGACATGGGATCGGTTGAAAATACGTGGTCGGGTTCTCGGGCGCGCCCTCGTAATAGGTATCGACGCGCAACCAGTGCATCTCGCGGCTGCGCGCCACCTGCTCCTTGCCCACTACGGGGATGTTGTTCTCCGCTTGGCAAGCGACGATGCAAGCGTTGCAGCCGATGCACGCGCTGACATCGATCGCCATCCCCCAACGATAACCATCGTACTGGTACTGCGGGTATAGCGATAGATCCTGCGGCGGCTGGTGATCGCGCTTATGCACCGTCTCCGGATCGCGCAAATACTCCTCGAGCGTGGTGGCGCGCACCAGATCGCGCCCCTCCATCAAGAAATGGAGTTGCGTCGAAGCGAGCTGATACTCTTGGCCGGTCCTGACGATCTCACCTCCAGCCCCGCTCCACATCGCATCCGCGGTGCGCACGGCGAAAGCGTTATAGCCGATCTTATCGCCAACGCGCCCGGCCCGCTCGCGCCCGTAACCGAAGAAGACCGTGACGCAATCATCAGGATGCCCCGGCACGAGGTAAACGGGACCGCGCACGCTCCGCCCTTTGAAGCGAAATTCGACGATCTCTGACCAGATCTCGCCGCCGCGACTGCCGACGACTCGATCGAGTCCCATCCGTTCCGCCGTCCGCGGGCTCATGTAGATGACGTTGTCCCACGTGAGCTTAGTGAGCGGCTTCGGCAACTCCTGCAACCAGCCCAGATTGGCGAAACGCCCGTCGTAGACCGACGGATCGGGACGGAAGACGACCTCGAACCCTCGCGCCGGCTGGTTCACCGCCTGAGCCGGGAATTCCGCCCGCGGCGTCAGCGTGCGCGTCTGGAAAGCCGTATCGCGTATGATGCCGTCGTGTAACGCGCGCCGCCACCACATCTCGAAATCGCCGCCGCTGTGCTGCCGTTGCCAATAATCGCGCACGACATCATATGAGGTTCGATCAGGTTGATCGTTTAGCACAGCCAAGATCTCATGGGCCGTCTTGCCCTGATAAAGCGGCGCGATCAACGGTTGGATGATCGAAACCGTCCCATCATACGCGCGCGCATCGCTCCACGACTCGAGGTAGTGCGCCTCGGGGACGTGCCAGTGGCACAGATCCGCCGTCTCATCCCGATAAAGCCCGAGATGCACGCGCAACGGGACCCGCTCCAAAGCCGCACGGAACGGGATATCGGCTGGCGCATTGTAAACGGGATTCCCGCCGAGGATCACAAGCATCTCGACGCGCCCCGCTTCCATATCGGCCACAAGCTCGCGCAAACTCTCCGTTTGAATGGCCGGATTGGCCTCTATCGGATCGGTATAGAGGACGGTCCGCCCGACGTTTCCGAGCGCGGCGTTGATCGCGTGCGCAAGCGCGTGGATGATGGGCGGCTGCTCATCGCCGACGATGACGATCGAGGAGCCGCGATGCTGCTGAAGATCGCGCACGACGGCGCTGATCCAAGAGCCGTACTTCGCATTCGCCGCCTCGCCCCCAGCACCGCTGACCCCGACGCCCGACGCGATGGCGCGCGCTAGCGATTCCATCTCGCTCGGCTTGACTGGCAGACGATGATCGGCCACCGCTCCCGTAATCGTCGGCGAAGTCTCGACCACATAGAGCCGGTTCATGTCCCTCTGCGTGGCAACGACGCGCCGCCGATTGGCGAAATCGCGCGCATAACGCAAATGGCCCGGGCCGCGGAACAGGAAATCGGCGTCGAGCGAAAGCACACGCGCCGCTTGATCGAAACGGTAGATCGTATTGACCGGTTGACCGAAAGCCATCTGCGCTCCCAGCCGCACGTTGTCGCGCGTCACCGGTTCATACTGATGCCATTTGGCGGCAGGGTATTTTTGCAGGAGAGTCCTGATTTGATCGGCCAGCGTCGGCGAAATGACCGTCTCGGTCAGCAAGCGCAAACCCGCCCCGCGCTTTCCATCCTGCTCGACCATCGCCGTCCGGATGGCGCTCAAAAATGCCGACCAAGACGAGATGTCGCCGAGATAGAGGAGCGTGCGCGAGCGATCCGGATCATAAAGTTGCAAGATCGAAGCTTGCGCCCACAGGTCGGTCGCGCCGAGGCTTCCGGGATGCTCCGGATTGCCTTCGATTTTGGTCGGGCGCCCTTCATTGCTGCGCACCAGCAGGCCGATCGCTTCGCCGGCAAAGGGCATCGCCGTGGCGAAGAAGAGCGGTTTGCCCGGCACGATCTCCTCTGGCTGGCGCACATATGGGACGATCTGCTCCTGCGGCTGATAGACGCAACCGCTCAATCCGGCGAGCGCTAGCGAAGCGCCCATCAGCTTCAAAAAGCGCCGCCGCCCGACCGGATCGTTCCACTCCGCAGCCCCGTGCGGGAACTCGCGTTGAAGATATTCGAGAAACTCCGGCGTCTCGCTCAACTCTTCCAGAGAGCGCCAGAAGCGGCGTCCCCGCTCCTGTTGCGCCTTGTGAAGGAGCGTACTAAGGCGCGGACGAATCTGCACTAATTCCTGAGGCGTCGCTTCTTTAGCCATAATGAACCTTTCCGCTAATTAGCGATGGCACGTCGAACAACTGGTCAACACCGCTGGGCTTTTGATGTCGTAGGCCTTAACCAACTCGCGCCCCTTCTCTTCCTGGTCCGGCCCCGGTTGCCATTCCATGTTGAAGATCTGGTCACGCGGGCGCACGAACTTTTCGGGCGCGCGATGACATTGCAGACACCATTCCATCTGCAACGAGGCCACCTGCCAGACGACCGGCATCAGATCGACGCGTCCATGACAGGTCGAACATCCGATGCCTTTGTTGACGTGGATGCTGTGGTTGAAGTAGACGAAATCGGGCAGATCGTGCACCCGATTCCATTCGAGCGGACGTCCCGTGCGCCAACTTTCACGAACTGGCTCAAGATAAGGGCTGTCAGCCCAAATCTGCGAGTGGCAGTTCATGCACGTCTGCGTCGAAGGCATGCCAGCCGAGGCCGAAACCTCGACCGACATGTGACAGTAGCGGCAATCGATGCCATCGTCACCGACGTGATGCTTGTGACTGAACTGCACGGGTTGCTCGACTTCGACGTATGCCTTCGTAATGTAAGATGAGCGTTGGAACGCGATGACGAGGAAGATGGCTGAAGCGATGATGAAGACGGCACCGAATATGCTTATCCTCGCAATCGAGTTCGCGCTCGGACGAAATAGCTGCGGCATTACCTCACCTTCTCGCTTGTCTCAAAACCACTTAACGAGCGACCTTGAAAGATCGTAGACCTAGCCGAACGTCTCGACAACACCGCCGAGTTTATGCAACTCGCACACACTGTAACGTGAGACTCCGCTAGCGGAGCACTCTACTCATACTACATTTTTCACTCGCGGAGCAAGTTATCGGCTACAATTTATCTTATTTTTTAAGCATTCTAAATTTTTCAACCGTTCTAATCTAGCCTCGCCCGGATTTGGCTCCGCGCCCGTTCTCGGTTAAACTTATGCGCTTTCTGCCCTCTCACGTCGCCAAGCAAACGTCGTTTAGAGTTCAAATTCGGACGGGCATCGAAGGACGATGGAAGAGATAGTTTTTCATCAAGCCGAGAGACCAAACCTACCGGCGCATCCTTTCGAAGCTTTCCTTCATGAGCAGAGCGAAGAGGATTGGGCGCAGGCTATTGCCGCGCTCTTACCGCACATCCACAAAGTGGACCAAAACGCCACGCGCATTTGGTTTCACTTCTTCCCGCTCGCTTTAGCGCGCGCGCTTGAGCGCGCCCCCGACCCGGAACAGCTTGCGCGCGAGCTGCTGCTTCAGGGCCGTTACCGTTTGCGTGATCAGATCGACGAGTCTCATTACTTCCTGTACGGCCATCGTTACTGGCCCACGATCAAACGCGCGGTGATCGAGTTTGCGGAGCGTTTCTCCACCGGGAACGCCCAGCTTTCGCTCGCCGAGCAGATCCGTGAGGTGGCGCGTCGCGCTTCGCGCGATCTCGGTGTGGCTGAAGCGCTCACCATCGGCATTACCGCCGTCGCCTTCATGACCGTCCGCCAAGCGGGTTTGGAAGCGGTCAAACGCGCGCCGGGCACGATACGACTTAGCGAATGGGCGCTTCGGCGCACGCCGGAACAGGTCTTGAAAGCGCGCGCGCGCGATGATCGGCAAGGGCTTTTCGGTTTTCTTCGGACAGAGGATAAGGTTTGGACGGTCACATTCAACGAGAACGATCCCGAAGCTCACTTCAAGCTGGTCCACACGCAGGAGATCGCCTGGGCCGCGGCTTCGGACAAGCGTCCGTGGCATTTGCGCGATCCGCGCTGCGTGGCGGGCGAAGGGCCGATCCCGGTCCAGTGTCGTTCGGCAGCCTGCGGCACATGCTGGGTTGGGGTATTGGGTGGAGCGGAGAAGCTCTCCGAGGTCGGCAAGCTCGAAAGGCGTATGATGCCGCGTTTCGGTTACATCGACACGGATGAGCCGCGCCCGATCATCCGCCTTTCATGCCAAGCGAAAGCTTATGGCGCGGTCTCCATCGTGATCCCACCGTGGAACGGTTACTTCGGCAAACTCCTCAAAGGCGAAGCGGCGGATGCGCCCAAGGATGGAGCGGAAGATAGCGGCGATCGGATCATCGAATCGTCCAATCTCAGCTCTTGAGCGAGGGGTTTTGGCGCGTTATTTCGCCTTGACGCGCCGGCTTTTGGAAGACTACGGATTCGATCAAGTCCGGCGCGCGCGCGTTGCCATCCAGATCCTGTAAGCCTCATCGCGTTTCAACCCGAGTTCGCGCGCCGCGCGCTTTAACGCCGCACGATGGTCCATCCCCTCATCCTCGAGCTGCGAGATCTTCCGCTCCAATGCTGCAGCCAAATCATCATGCCGGGAGAGCTCCTCTTCGGTCGCCGCTTCAGCTCGATCTATGACGAGGACGATCTCGCCGCGCGTTTTTTCCCGGCTGAAACGCTGGGCCAGCTCGCTCAAACTGCCGCGCGCGATCTCTTCATGGAGTTTGGTCAATTCGCGCGCCACGGCGGCTTGGCGCTCGCCGAGTATCGCGCGCGCATCGGCGAGCGACGCGGCCAGGCGGTGCGGCGCTTCGTAGAAGATGAGCGTCGCCGCAAGCGCGCGTACTTCCATCAAACGCGCGCGCCGCGCATGGCTCTTCGCGGGCAAGAAACCGCCGAAGAAGAACTGATCGGTCGGCAGTCCCGAAGCGACGAGCGCGGCGACGAAGGCCGCCGGACCGGGAACGGGCACGACCTTCAATCCGCGCGCCAGACACTCGCGCACCAGACGATAGCCGGGATCGCTGATCGCGGGCGTGCCCGCGTCAGCGACAAGCGCCACTTGTTCGCCCGCCGCAATGCGATCGGCGATCTGTTCGGCGCGTTCGCGCTCGTTGTGTTCGTGATAACTGATGGTCGGTCGTTCGATTCGGTAGTGCGCGAGCAGTTTGCGCGTGTGGCGCGTGTCTTCGCAGGCGATGAGATCCGCTTCCGCCAACACGCGCAAGGCCCGCTGCGTGATGTCTTCAAGATTGCCGATTGGCGTCGCGACGACGTAGAGCGTTCCGGACATGTCAACGAGATGGCGAACTTCGCAAAGCTTTCGTCGCCGTCTTCGACGGGCAACTGCCGCTGCGCCCCTTTGAAGCTTTAACTCGCGGCGATTTCGTGGCGGCTCGAACGCGCATCGCCACAGCGCGATCGCTTCTTCCCCGGGAATTTCGACTCGCTGCGCCTTTGCGGCGATCAGTTCGAGCGCCCTTCATCGTTCGAGCAAAGCTTCGACGTGCGCGCGCAGGCGTTCAACCGTAAACGGGTGCAGGCGCCCCATGTGGTCGCGCGCCATCCAGCGCGGCGCGCCCTGGCGTTCGCAGACGAGGACGAGTTCTTCGCTCGCCGGACTGCCGAAGCGCCTGAGCTGCGCGCAGGCCAATCCGCCGCGCACGATGCCATCGCGCGGACTGCGCGGCCATCCGGCTTCAACCGTCAGCGCGCGAAAGCCTGCGCCGCGCACCGCTAACCGCACGCCGGTCATGGTCGCGCTCCCGACCTTGAACCTATGCTCTTCGGCGCGTTCGAGAGCGAGACCGCCCCCGGCGCGATTCAGTTCGGCGACGATTCCGCTCAGTTCGCGATCGAGCCATTCGATGCCGGCCTTGCGCAGCCGATCGTTCGAGGCGCGTAAGACGATATACTCGAGCACTTCGCTCGCCCCCTCGCGGCGCGCCCGTTCGAGAGCCTCTTCCAACAAACGTTCGTATGATTCGCGATCTTCGGCCATCGCCAGCGATGGTAACACTTCCGACCGCCGAGGTTAATGCCGATCGCCGCTTTCGCGCGGAGAGTTTGAACTTGTCGCGCCGCGCCCGCACGTGATAAGTTGCCAAGCTCTTCACGTTTGAACGCGAGCTAGGGATCGACGATCATGGGTGACACGGTGCGAATTGGCATCATCGGCACGGGGTTCGCCCGCACAACGCAGATTCCGGCCTTTCTCGCCTGCGAAGGCGCGCGCGTGGTCGCCATCGCGAGCGGCCATCGCGAAAACGCCGCGCGAGTGGCGCAGACGTTCAACATCCCGCACGTCGCGGATGATTGGCGTGAGCTGGTCGCGCGCGATGACCTCGATCTGGTGAGCATCGTCACGCCGCCCGCGACGCACATGGAGATGGCGCTCGCCGCGCTGGATGCAGGCAAGGCGGTGCTCTGCGAAAAGCCGATGGCGATGAATGCCGATGAGACGCGGCGCATGGTCGAGCGCGCCGAACGGACCGGAGCCTTCGCGCTCATCGATCACGAACTGCGATTCTTGAACGGGCGGCGACGGATGCGCGAACTGGTCCAGAGCGGCGAGATCGGCAGAGTAACCCACATCAAAATCTTCTTTCGCAACGCGACGCGCGCGCGCCCAGACCGCCCGTGGAACTGGTGGTCGGATGCGAAGCAGGGCGGCGGCGTGCTCGGCGCCATCGGCTCGCACGCCGTGGATTCGGTCCGCTGGTTGCTCGGGACGGAAGTCGAAGAAGTCTGCTGCTCGCTTGCGACGCACATCAAAGAGCGGCGCGACGCGCAGACGGGCGCGATGCGGCCCGTAACGTCCGATGACGAAGCGCTCCTTCTGCTGCGACTAGCGAAGACGGACTTGGTGGAGGACGCGACCGGATTGATTTCGCTGTCGGTGGTCGAAGCCGGACGGCAGGATCATTTCACCGAGATCTTCGGAACGCGCGGCGCGCTGCGCATCGAAGAGCGTGGCGAGCTTTGGCGCGCGGAACCCAGCGGAGATCGGTGGGAGATGGTGCCGGTCGAGCCGACCGATCTCGCGCCCGGCTTGCTAGACAACGGCTGGTCGCGCGGTTTTACCGCGTTTGCGCGCGAGATCGTCAAAGCGTTGCGCGAAGGCCGCCGTTCGGTCGAAGGGGCGGCAACGTTCGCCGATGGGCATCGCGTGCAACTCGTGCTCGACGCGGCGCGGCGCGCGCACGAAAGCGGCTGCTGGACCAGCGTGAACGGCTCATGAGCTTAGCTTTTGATCGAAAAGATCGAAAGTTGAACCGCATGCCGAAACTCCCCGCTCGCCAGCCGAAAAGGCCAAGACGTGGCATCGTTCGCGTGGGCGTCGATGCGGGCGGGACTTTCACGGACTTCATCTACAGCATCGGGAACGAAATCCGCATCTTCAAACTCCCTTCGACGCCGCACGACCCATCGCGCGCCGTGCTCGAAGGCGTGCGCCGCATCTGCAGTGAGTTGCAGCTTGCGCCCGATGAGATCGAGGTCGTGCATGGAACGACCGTCGGCACCAACGCGCTCCTTGAAAGGCGCGGCGCGCGCGTCGCGTTCGTCACCACGCACGGGTTCGAGGACCTGCTCATCATCGGGCGGCAAGCGCGCCCGCACCTCTACGATCTCAACGTCACGCGACCGCAACCGCTCGTCGCCGACGGGTTGAGTCTCGGCGTGCGCGAGCGCACGGCGGCAGACGGCACGACGCTCGAACCGCTCGATGATGACCAAGTGAAAGAGATCGTTCGCCGTTTGCGCGAAGCGAAGGTTGAAGCGGTGGCCGTCTGCTTGCTCTTCTCTTTCGCCAATCCAGCGCACGAACGGAAGATCGCCGCCGCTCTATCCGCACTCGGCGTGCCGCTCTCCGTCTCGCACCGGATCTTGCCCGAGTACCGCGAGTACGAACGCGCTTCGACGACGGTGGCTAATGCCTATCTTCAGCCTTTGATGAGCCGTTACATCGAACGGCTCGGGCGCGACGTGCCGCGCTTGCGCATCATGCAATCTTCGGGCGGAAGCATCGGCGCCGAGACGGCAGCAACCGAACCAGTGCGCACGGTGCTCTCTGGTCCAGCGGGCGGCGTAGTCGGTGCGCTTCATGTTGCGCGACCGATAGGCGCGCGCGACATCATCACCTTCGACATGGGCGGAACTTCCACCGACGTGGCGCTTTGCGCCGATGGCGAAGTGCACACCACGCGCGAGATGGTCGTCTCCGGCATCCCCATCGCCATCCCCTGTTTCGAGATTCACACCGTGGGAGCGGGCGGCGGATCGGTCGCGCGCGTGGATCGCGGCGGCTCTTTGCGCGTCGGTCCAGAATCAGCCGGAGCCGATCCCGGCCCGGCTTGCTACGGGAAGTCGGATCTGCCGACGGTGACCGATGCGAATTTGGTCCTGGGCCGTTTCGGCGATGGCGCGCTGCTCGGCGGAGCTTTCCCGCTCGATGTCGGACGCGCGCGCTCCGCCATCGAAGCTCTGGCGCGTGAGCTGAGCGCAGCGGCGAGCCGTAAAGTGAGCGTGGAAGAAGCCGCGCTCGGCATCCTGCGCGTCGTCAACGCGAACATGGAGCGCGCCATTCGCGCCGTCTCCGTGGAACGCGGCCATGATCCGCGTCGCTTTACGCTCGTCACCTTCGGCGGCGCGGGCGGCCTTCATGCGGTCGCGCTCGCGCGCGCTTTGCGCATCCCGCGCGTCATTGTGCCGCGCGATCCCGGCGCGCTTTCGGCCTTTGGCGTGCTCGCCGCTGATGTCGTGCGCGAGCAGACACGTACCGTCATGCTCTGCGAAGAGCGCTTCGCAGACATCGAAGCGCTCTTCCGTGAACTCGAAGAACAGAACGCGCGCGCGCTGGAACGCGAAGGCTTCGCGCGACAAAAGCACACACGCTTCTTGGCCGCGCGGTACCGCGGACAGTCCTTCGAACTCGAACTTCGTTGGCGTCCGAAGATGAACCCAGCGAAGACCTTCCATCGCGCGCACGAGATGCGCTATGGCTACGCGCGACGCGGAAGTCCCGTTGAGATCGTAAGCGTGCGCGTGCGTTCCGTTGGAATAGTCGAAAAGATCGCAGAACAAAAAGCGAAAAGGATGCGGGCACGTCGCGCCAGCGCGCAGCGCGTCAACGTGATCTTCGACGATGGGGCGCGCCCCTGTAACCTTTATCGTCGGGAAGATCTTTCGCCGGGCGCCCGACTTGTCGCGCCGTGCATTGTCACGGAATACTCTTCGACGACGCTCATCCCCGCGGGCGCGCGCGCGTATGTGGACCGGTTCGGCAATCTCGTCATCGAGCCTTGATCGCGTCCGAGAGTCGAAAAACGAACTCCGATTTCGGAGAAAGGCTCGAAGCAGCGCGAAGGCATGACCACTCGAAGCGGTTCGCTTCACTGAGGCCCGATTCGAGCGCAAACGATCCGCGCTCACAGGAAGCAGTCCACGCGCGGTGAGCCCTGCGGGAGCGCAAAGTCGATTCGAGCGCAAACGATCCGCGCTCACGGAGAACGGCGAAGGTCAGATGAAGAATTTCGATCCAGTGACGCTTGAAATCTATCGCGCGCTCTACACTTCGGTCGCCGAAGAGATGGGCGCGGCGTTGCGGCGCGCCGCTTATTCGCCAAACATCAAAGAACGGCGCGACTACTCGTGCGCCATATTTGACGCGCGCGGGCGCGTCATCGCGCAGGGCGATCACATGCCGGTCCATCTCGGTTCGATGCCGATGGCCGTTGCCGCCGCGCTCAGAGAGAGTGCAATCGAGCCGGGCGACGTGGTTGCGCTCAATGACCCGTTCGCCGGCGGGACGCATCTGCCCGACATTACGCTCGTCATGCCTGTTGTCGGTGCAAGCGAAGATGGTCGCCGCACTCGAGCGAAGAGCCATCGAACGCTCTTTTACGTCGCCAATCGCGCGCATCATGCCGATGTCGGGGGCGCGTCGCCGGGGTCGATGGGCGTGGCGGCGGACATCTACGGCGAAGGCGTGCGCATTCCGCCGCTGAAGATCGTAAGGGGCGGATGGCTCAACGAAGATCTGTTGAAGTTGATCTTCGCCAACGTGCGCGCGGCGGATGAACGGCGCGCCGATCTCGAAGCGCAGATCGGATCACTTCGCACCGGAGCTGCGCGCTTGCGCGAAATCATCGGAAGAAACGGCGCGCGCGAAGCGCTCGATTACGCCGAACACCTGATCGCTTATGGCGCGCGGCTGATGCGCGCAACGATCGCTGCCATCCCCGATGGCGTTTACTGCGCGGAAGATCTTTTGGATGGTGATGGATTGAGTGATGATCCGATTCCGATTCGCGTGCGCATCGAGATCCGTGGTGAACGGGCGACGGTCGATTTCACGGGGAGCGCGCCGCAGGTTCGCGGTCCGGTGAATGCGGTCGAAGCGATCACGGTCTCCGCCGTCGCTTACGTCTTCCGTTGCTTGATCGAAGAGCGGGACGTGCCGATGAGCGCCGGATTGATGGAGCCGATTCGCGTCATCGCGCCGCGCGGAACGGTGGTCAACGCCGGTCCACCAGCAGCGGTCGCCGGCGGCAACGTCGAAACGTCGCAGCGCATCGTCGATGTGTTGTTCAAAGCGCTCGCGCAGGCTCTTCCGGAAAAGATCCCGGCGGCGAGCCAAGGGACGATGAACAACTTGACGATCGGCGGCATGGACCCGCGAACCGGCGCGGAGTTCAGCTACTACGAGACGATCGCCGGCGGCATGGGCGCGCGCCCGACGCTCGACGGCCTCGATGCCGTGCACACGCACATGACCAACAGCTTGAACACGCCCGCCGAAGCTTTGGAGTACGCTTATCCGCTGCGCGTGCGCCGCTACGGCGTGCGGCGCGGTTCGGGCGGACGCGGGCGACAGCGCGGCGGCGATGGCGTCGTGCGCGAGATCGAACTGCTCGCGCCGGCGCGCGTAAGTTTACTGGCCGAACGTCGCCGTCTAGCTCCTTACGGTCTGCGCGGCGGCGAAGATGGCGCGATCGGGCGCGATGTGATCGTGCGGCGCGATGGCCGCGAAGAGCCGATCGAGGCCAAAGGCACATGGCAACTTGAAGCGGGCGATCGCGTGCGCATCGAAACGCCGGGCGGCGGCGGATACGGCGAACCTTCCGCTCGATGAAAATGCGCGCGTGATGGAACTGCGAGCGTCAAACCATCTATCGCGGCGAACGCGGCGCGGCAAGCGAAGCTGCGTTTGATATGCGAGCGTGAAACCATCTATCGCGGCACACCCTCGTTGCCGCCAAGAGACTGTTCTGTTCGATTCTTTCTCGCGCTGCGCTTTTTGGATGGCCGCGCGCCCTTCGTGCTATGCTGCAAGAAAGAGGAGCGATTCCGAAGATGCGCGTCACCATCGCCCAGATAAACACGACCAACGGCGATTACGAAGGCAACACCGAGCGGATCATCCGCGCCATCGAACAGGCCAAGCGCGAAAAGTCGGATCTCGTCGTCTTCCCCGAAGTCTGCGTGCAAGGCTATACATCGCTCGACTGGTTCCTCGATCCAGACATCGCGCGTTCGGCGCTGCGCCCGCTCGAGCGGATCATTCCGGTCACCGAAGGCATCACGGCCATCGTCGGCACGGTACGCCCGACCGGCGAAAGCAACGGGCGCAAGCTCTTCAACTCGGCTGCCGTGATCCGCAACCGCGAGCTATTGGGTTTCGCCGACAAAACGCTTCTTCCCGAGTACGACGTCTTCGACGATCCGCGATATTTCGAGCCGGCACGCGAACGACGGCTCTTCGAGATCGACGGCACTCCGGTCGGCATCGCCATCTGCGAGGATTTCTGGAACGACAAGACCTTCTGGCGCGAGCGCCTCTACGACGAAGACCCGACCGATGAACTCATCCGCATGGGAGCGCGGCTGCTCGTTGCGATCAACGCGTCGCCGTTCAACAAAGGGAAGATGGGCATACGCTGCGCTATGGTTACGCATCGCGCGCGCTTGGCGCACCTGCCGGTCGTCTTCGTCAATCTCGTCGGCGGCAACGACGGCATCATCTTCGATGGCGCGAGCCTCGTCGTGGACCAGCATGGCGAAACTATCTTGCAAGCTCCGCCGTTCGAAGAGTTCATCGGTACGGTCGATCTCGATTCCGGCGTGCGACACGAGCGTTGCTTGACGGGCGACGACATCGAGACAGTTCATCAAGCGCTCGTGCTCGGCATACGCGATTACGCGCGCAAGAATCGCTTCGAGCGCGTCGTCATCGGCATTTCGGGCGGAATAGATTCGGCGGTGGTCGCCGCGCTCGCGTGTGAAGCCGTCGGTCCGGAGAACGTCCTCGGCGTGATGATGCCGTCGCCCTTCTCTTCGCGCGGCAGCGTCGAAGACGCGCGCGAGTTGGGCCGCCGTCTAGGGATGGAGACGCGCCTTCATCCGATCAGCGAAGCCTTTGAAGTGTTGGTGCGCGAATTGAATTTGAAACGCCCGACGCGCGGCGGCGAATCGCTCGCCGCGGAAAACCTTCAATCGCGCCTTCGCGGTTGCATTCTGATGACCATCTCCAACGCTGAAGGGAGATTGCTCCTTTCGACCGGCAATAAGTCGGAACTAGCGCTCGGTTACTGCACGCTCTACGGAGACACCAACGGCGGTTTGGCCGTGCTCGGCGATGTGTTGAAGACGGAAGTCTATGCGCTTGCGCACCACATCAACCGCGAACGCGAATTGATCCCGCGCGCGATCATCGAAAAGCGCCCGTCAGCGGAGCTTGCGCCGGACCAGTTCGATGATCAAAGCTTGCCACCATACGACAAGCTCGATCCCATCCTGAAGCTCTACTTCGAACAGCGCGCGACGCCCGAGGAGATCATCGCCGCAGGCAACGACGCGCGGTTGGTTTACGATGTGCTCAATCGCGTGGAATCGCCGGCCAACGAGTTCAAGCGGCGACAGCTTCCGCCGACGCTGATCATCTCGCGCAACGCGATCGGCATCGGACGCAGGCGACCCGTCACGCACCGCTATCGCCGCGTGATGGAATGAAAAATCGCCCCGAAGTTCGGTCCGGCAGGTGCGAGCAATCGTCGCATGATCGAAGACGATCCCCGCCTCGGCGCGCACGCAGGCGATCAGATCAACCGAAGACGCGCCAAACCGTCGCCTGCCGTTCCTCGCTTGCTCTTCGCGCGCGCCGCAGCTAGGCCGCACTGACGGCGGAACATCTTTGATGCGCACTGCCGTTTCTCGCTTGCTCTTCGCGCGCTGCAGCTAGCTCATCTGCTCAACTGGGCCAGTTCGGTAGCCCCCTCTTCGTTGAGGCCGAGCGCTGCGTCGAGCTCGGCTTCGATGTCTCCGGTGACGGGAGCGAACCGTTTGAAATCGTAGAGTTTGGTGTCGAGAAGATGCGACGGCGTGACGTTGCCGAGCGCCGTCAGCATCGAGCTGCGGATGTGCGGGATCTCGCGCTCGAGTTCGCCGATCAGGCGCTTGATGCGCGCGCGCTTCAAATTCTGCTGCGAGCCGCACAGGTCGCACGGGATGATCGGGAAGTTCTTCTCGGCGGCGAACTCGGCGATGTCGCGTTCGCGGCAGTAAGCGAGCGGGCGGATGATCGTGTTTCTGCCGTCATCGGAGCGCAGCACGGGCGGCATCGCTTTGAGTTGCCCGATGAAGAAGAGGTTGAGCAAGAAGGTCGTGATGATGTCGTCGGCATGATGGCCCAGCGCGATCTTCGAACAACCCTCTTCCACCGCCGTTTGATAGAGGATGCCGCGCCGCAGGCGCGAGCAGACCGAACAATAAGTTTTGCCTTCGGGCACGAGCCGCTTGACGATCGAGTAGGTGTCACGTTCGACGATGCGAAAGGGCACGCCGCGCGCGCTCAAGTACTCGGGAAGCACGTGCTTGGGAAAACCGGGCTGCCCCTGATCGAGATTGACGGCGAGGATGTCGAACTTGACGGGCGCGCGCTTCTGTACGTCGAGCAGCAGATCGAGCATCGTGTAGCTGTCCTTGCCGCCCGACAGGCAGACCATCACGCGGTCGCCCGACTCGATCATGTTGAAGTCTTCGATGGCTTCGCCCATTTGGCGAAGCAGCTTGGTTTTGATTTTGCTTTCGACGAACATCACACTGCCTTTCGGAGCCTGCGCTCCAACACAAGATTTTGTCGGAGAAGCGCGCGCAAAAGCAACCCGGCGACTGCACGGATGCGAGGTGCGATCAGCATCAATCTAAGCTAACCTGAAGCTGGATGCTTTGTAAGCCGACTGCACGGATGCGAGATGCGACCAGCATCCCGTTTGGAAGTTGCTCGCTTACCAAGATAGGAGATGGCTGGTCGCTCGAAGTGATCTCAAGCTTTTTGTTGCAGATGCCGACGGAAGAACTCGATGGTGCGCCGCCACGCATCTTCCGCCGCCTCGCGGTTGTAGACTTCGGGGCGATCGTCGTTGAAGAAGGCGTGATCGGCGTCCTTGTAGATGTGGATCTCAACCTGTTTGCCGAGCTCTTTCAAGCGCCGTTCGAGCTCGCGCGCCGCTTCCGGCGTGACGAACGTATCGCGCTCGGCATATAGCCCGAGCATCGGCGCCTCGAGCTTTTCGAGTTCCGGTTTGACGTTAGGATGGCCGCCGTAGAAGACGACGCACGCGCCCACTTGCGGGTTCTTCGTCGCGGCGTAGAGCGAGAGCGCGCCGCCCATGCAGAAGCCGACGGTGCCGACCTTGCTGCTCGTCACCGCCGGATGATTGAGCAAGTACGAGATCGCGCCGCGCAAGTCCTTCTCCGTTTCGGCGATGTTCATCGCCATCATCAGTTTGCCCGCTTCGTCGGGCGATTTCGTCGTCTTGCCGTGATAAAGATCGGGCGCGAGCGCGACGAAGCCCTCTTCGGCGAAACGATCGGCCACGCGCTTGATGTGCGGCACAAGCCCCCACCACTCTTGAATGACGATGACGCCCGGCCCTTTGCCCGAAGCCGGGACGGCTAAGTAGCCTTCCGTCTGTTTGCCGTTGCTTTGAAACTGGACCATCTCTCCTGCCATAGCTTCCTCCAAAAGTCGAACGGTTTGACTGCCAAAGGTGTCCTGCGCAAAACTTCAAGCTTCTACTGTCGCGCTCTCATGCGGCGCTCGCGACGAGCGCGGCCAGAGCACGGCTAGGCTCACGGAATTATTGAACAAACAAACTTCCATCGAGGTCAAATGACGGACAGGATCGTCTTCTTGGATCGCGGCACGATCAAAGCGGAGATTCGCCGCCCAACCGTTCCGCACGAATGGATCGAGTACGAGGCGACCGCGCCCGATCAAGTCGTGCAGAGGTTGCGCGGCGCGCACATCGCGATTACGAACAAGGTTCCGATCCGAGCAGACGCGATCGCGGCGCTTTCGGATTTGAAGTTGATCGTCGTCGCCGCAACGGGCGTCGATAATATCGATCTCGAAGCTTGCAAAGAGCGCGGCATTCGGGTCGCCAACGCGCGCGACTATTCGCGCCACTCGGTCGCCGAGCACGCCCTTATGTTGATGCTCGCGCTTCGCCGCAATCTCATCCGTTATCACGAAGAGGTGCGCGACGGCGCTTGGCAGCGCGCGACGCATTTCTGCCTGCTCGATTATCCAATAGAAGATCTGCAAGGCGCGACGCTCGGCATCGTCGGGATTGGAGCCATCGGGCGCGAAGTGGAACGCCTGGCGCTCGCCTTCGGGATGAACGTCCTTCGCGCCGAACGGAAGGGGGCGCGCGAAGTGCGGGCCGGACGGACGCCGTTTATCGAAGTGCTACGCCGAAGCGACATCGTAACGTTACACGTGCCGCTCACGCCCGAAACGCAAAACCTCATCGGTCGAGAGGAACTCGCCCTGATGCGCCCGGATGCGATCCTAATCAATTGTGCGCGGGGGCGCCTCGTCGATGAACAGGCGTTGGCCGAAGCGCTGCGCGAAGGGCGGCTCGCCGGAGCCGGGATAGACGTTCTCAGTCAAGAGCCTCCGCGCGAGATGAATCCGCTGCTCGCCGCGGACATCCCGAACCTGATCGTAACGCCGCATAACGCTTGGGCCAGTCGAAGAGCCGCGCAAAATTTGGTCGAACAGATCGTCGAGAACATCGAAAGCTTCGCCCGCGGCGAACTGAAGAACGCTATCGTCTGAGATTCGATGAGGCCTTACTGCGATGTCGTTTCGGCATCTTCGGTCGTATCCGGCGTGTAGTGGCGCAGTATCTCACGCCCCAGCCGCGAACGCGGATCGATCGTGCGCAAGTGTTTGCGCCCCTTCATCTCCCAGATGGCCGTGACCTGTCCATCTTTCTCGACGGCGTGATAAGTGATCTCCTCCGTCTCCGCTTGAGCTTCGGCGCCTTGAGATGTCTCCGCATCAGGCGCGCTCGTTGGCGCGGTCATGTTCTCTTCTCGCATCTCCTCTCTTCGTGTGATCCAGATTTTTCACGCAATAAAGGTGTGCTTGCCGGTTAGCCGCTCGATTGTCTCACAGCTTCGTCGGGACTGTCCAGCCAAGCGCGACTCCCATCCTCTTAAGCATCAGCGACGAAGCGCGAGCGCCGCTTCGATCGCGCGCCGTGGTGCGATGACGCCCCAGCCTTGACGATCGACTTCCACAGTCGGCACGCGCTCGGCCGTGTCGATCAAGATTCTTTTGACCTGCTGCGGCGTCAATGTCGGATTGGCTTCAAGCATGCAAGCGACGAGCGACGTGACGATCGGCGCAGCAAACGAAGTGCCGTCTACGTGCTTGTAGTGCTCGTTGATGACGTTCCCTTCGCGCAGCTTGATCGCGATCAATTGACGGAGCAGATAGGCGGGCAGCGTGCGCGCTTCAAAGAGTTCTCTGTCCACTTCGGCGTTTCGTTCGATGATCGCCCGCAGTTCGTCATCCGATGCGCGATCAAGCATGGCGTAAAGCTCCGCTTCGGCAGCCGTCGGCGTGCGCGGCAGGATTGGGGCGGCGACCCAGATGCCGGGCGCGATCACTTCGGGCTTTTGCAATCCATCGATCGTCGGTCCGTAGGATGAACGGTAGATGCCGCGCCGCGCGCGGTCGGGCGAATTCTGATCGTCGAGTCCGCCGACGGCGATGCACGAAGGCGCGCTCGCCGGCGGATAGACCGGATGGTTCGGTTGCAGGCCAGCGTTGCCGACGGCGCAGACGACGACGAGTCCGGCGCGCACGGCCCGTTCGACCGTTTTAGAGAGCGCGTTGTGAAGATATGAGGCTTCGCGGTCTCCGCCTGCCGAGATGTTCACGATGCGTATGCCGTACCGCTCGCGATTGGCGAGCACCCACTCCAAGCCGCGCCGGATGTTGCGCTCCGGGATGCGTCCGGCGTCGCTGATCTTGACCAGAACGAGGCTCGCTTCCGAAGCCAATCCGCGATAGAGCCCGCCGGAGAGCGCGCCGTTACCGCACGCGACGACCGAAGTCATCATGCCGTGCCAGCTTGCGACGTCCGCACTCTCCAGCGATGATGCGTCGTGCGGGATGATGCTGTGATAAGCGACGATGCGGTTGCGCGGCGTAGTCAGATCCGGATGCGCGTAGAAGCCAGAATCGAGAAAGGCGATGACGATGCCACGTCCGGTGAAACGTTCATCGGCATCAAGCCGCAAGTGGATCGGCAAAACCGCGCCCCCCTGTTCGAAGATGGCGGCGTGCGTGTGGAGCTGCCGTTCAGCGCGTGCAAAAAGGCTCGCACAGCGCGCACACAACGATGCGACGGGGCCGACATTAGCGATCACCAGCCGCTGCAACGAATCCGCGAGTGATTCGAGACGAACATGCCCGGCCGCGCTCGGTCGGCGGCAAACCGGGCAGGCATGTCCGATCATCTCGTCCGTAACGATCGTTTCGGTGGACACCGCCCTTCAGATCTCGACCCGAACGGGCCAGGGCAGCTATGATGCCTGAGGCGAGCGAACGAAAGCAAGACTTTCCTCGACCGGCGGCTCGCCAGGGCGCTTCACATGTCGGTTCTCAGCCTCGTCGATTCTGAAGTTGAGCTTCACACGGCGAACGTGTAACTTATCTTCTGGGAGCGAAAAAGATGAGCACTCAACCGACCGTTGCCGACATCTTTCGTCGCGCGCAAAGTTTGTGGCGCGAAAACCCGAACCTATCGCTCAAAGATTTAAAGCAGCGACTGCTCGAAGAGTACCGCGGATCGCCTTTTCCGCCAGCGGATAAACTCGCCATCCCGGAACAGGATGCGCGCGCGCCTGAAGAGGATTGGTCCGCTGGCTTGGCGATCGCCTTGCGCGGCATACAACGCCAAGACTGGAGCGAGATCATCGACGGCATCCTGATGAGCTTAGAGCAGACCGAACGGTACGAGCGCGAGCGCGGACCGCTCGGCAGCGCCGATCGTTGGCACGATCGGAGCAAAGGGATCCGCACCGCGCTCGAGCAGGGTTTAAGCAAATGGCTGCCGGCAGAACTTCTGGCTGCCGCCGAACGCGCCGGACGAAAAGAGCGCTAATGGGCCTTCGGTTCGCGGCAAGGAGCGACGCATGAGCTTTTTGAGTAACCTCTTCGAAGATCCTTACTACCAGCGGGGCGAGCCGCGTCGCCCTGAAGAGCTGAACGATCCCGATCTGATCATCAGCCCGGACACGCGGCGCGAGAACCGTCTGCCGCCAGGACAGACGCGCACGCGCAAATGGCCCGTCCTCGACGCGCACGGCACACCGCACATAGATCTGGCGAACTGGACGCTCGAAGTTAACGGCCTAGTCGAACGTCCACAGCGTTGGACGCTCGCGGAATTCATGAGCTTGCCCGCAGTCCGCGTCTACGCCGATTTCCATTGCGTCACGCGCTGGTCCAGACTCGATAACATCTGGACCGGCGTCGCGACGCGCGAGATCGCTCGGCGCGTCGGCCTCAGACCGGAAGCCCGCTTCGTCTTCGTCACCGCTTACGACAATGGCTGGACGACCAATCTTCCGCTCGAATACTTCTTGGCGGAAGATTCCCTCTTCGCTTGGGAGCACGATGGCAAACCGATCCCGCCCGAACATGGCGGGCCAGTGCGATTGATCGTGCCGCGGCTTTACGCTTGGAAGTCGGCCAAGTGGGTCAAGAGCATAACGTTTCTCGAACGCGATCGACCGGGCTTCTGGGAAGAGGGCGGCTATCACATGCGCGGCAACCCGTGGGTCGGGCCGGATGGCGAAAGGTTCCGCGAACGGGGCGAAGGATAGCGGCGATCAGCTCACGTCTTCCCGCTCAATCATGTGCATCGCTCTCGATCTCGTTCTCATGTGGCAACAGATCATCTTCCTGCCCGAATGGTTGGAACAGGTGGTCACGCAAATCCGCGCGCGGCTGCTGGCCGCCATCCCCGGCTTGCTCACCGGATTGATCATCCTGCTCGTCTTCTTTCTCATCGCACGCGCCGCACGCAATCTGATCCAATCCGTCGTCCCGCGCGTACACGGCGACGTCAACATCATGTTGCTGCTTTCGCGCATCTGCTACTACGGCATCCTCATGCTCGGATTGTTCACGGCGCTGCCCAAAATGGGCCTCGACATAACGGCGCTCATCACCGGTCTCGGATTGACCGGTTTCGCGCTTGGCTTTGCGCTCAAAGACGTGCTGTCGAACCTGATCTCGGGCATCATGCTCCTCATCTACCGCCCGTTTCAGATCGGCGATCAGATCGCGATGGGCACGTATGAAGGGAAGATCGAAACCATACGCATGCGCGATACGGTGTTGCGCGGTTACGATGGGCGGATGATCATCATCCCGAATTCGAAGCTCATTACGGAGGTCGTCATCAACAACCGCAGCGTGCAACTCGTGCGCGAGGCGATCGAAGTCGAACTCAGCGGCAGCGACAGCACGGAAGTTGCTCGCGGGCTACTCGCGCAGGCGCTCGCGCAGATACCTTCACTGGCGGGCCGCGTCGAACCTCAAGTTACGGCGCGCCTCAGGGGCGACAAGCTTCAACTGCTGGCCCACTTCTGGCGCGACCCGCAACGGATCGATGCGACCGAAATGGAGAAAGAGGTCGCTCAAGCGGTTCGCAAACTCTTCGCAGGAGCGGGCCTCAACGTCACGACGGTCGCGCTCAAGCGGGCGACGCCGGAAACCAAGGAGGAAACGGAAAAAGAGAGCGCCCCAGTGCCACCAACAGAAGATTGACGCCTGACTGCGGATCGAATCGTGCCGCAATCTGACGTGCGCTTTGTATCGCTACTTCGGATGTCGGATCAGCTTCAGCCGACGCCGCCGCTTCGTTCGTCTCGACTCTCTCTCGTATCGCTACCTCGGATATCGGATCAACGCGACCTGCTGGAAAACGCGCAGAGATCTGTTTCAACCTCACTCATCTGCTGGGCCGCCGCGCAAGGCGCGAAGCGATGCGTCTTTCGCGTGGCCCAGCTTCAGCCGTCTCTTCGCCAACGGGGTGATCGAAGCGCGGGACCTCGCTGACGATCACCTCGAGCACGCGCAGCGCGCCGCCTTCCGGAAGCTCGAAGGCGACTTCGAGTTGACCGTTGCGACTCGTGATCACGTCGGAAACGATCTCGCTAATGCGTTCAGGTTCGCACTCTCCGACTGCGCTTTCCCGCTCGTTTCCCGGCTCGCTGAAGATCCAACGCACTCGATTGGCCGGCACATTGACCTTGGCGTAAAGCAGGTAACTTTTGCCCGGCTCGACGCTCACGCGCTGCCACAATCGAGCCCCTGCGCGTCCAGCCAATCCTTGACCGCCGAGCGCAGCCATCCCCTCCACCGGTCCGGAGATCGACCACCCCTCGGCCAGCGCACCCGATTCGCCCAACTGATGAAAGGAACCGTTCGAGACGTAGTTCCGACCGGCGAAGACGCCGAGTTCCGCCGCCCGCTGGTGCTCGTAAGCGCAGGCTTTGACTGGACCGCTTGACGAGCGAACGCGAATGCCGCGCACGCCCTGGCGCCGGTCGCGCACGAAAAGCCCGCCCCGAATGATCTGCACGAAGATTCCCGGAGCGATCTCCCCGCGCTGGTCCACAACCACGTTGCCTTCTAAATCCAATCGCCTGATCGCCTCCGGATCATCGGTCTGAATCCAGTTGGGATCGGAAAGATGGGCCGGCTCCAACCGCGGATCGGCAAAATGGAGGACCGTGCCGCCAATTTTGTATTCGTAGTAGATGTAGCGGAAGTAGAGACGCGGATCGATCGTCGTCTGATCGATCAGGCCGCTGATCTCCCTCCCGCGCGGTCGCAATTCGATCGGACGCTTGGCGAGAAGAGCTTCATGCAGTTCGAGCGCGCTTGCCGGTTTGCCATCGACCTCCCAGTAGCAGTTGAACGTCGGATCCTGATAAACCCATCCGCCCAGTTCTGGAATCCAGACCTCTGCGCCGACATGCGTATCACGCCCGAAATCGCCGTTTCGCACGAGCAGGCTCATGCCGACGGTGCGCGCCGCCAACCCCGCCGCCTGGCAAGCGGCGACGTAGATCTCGGCGAGATTAGCGCAAAGGACCGGCTCACCGGCAAGCATCTGCAAGTAGGCTTCACGCGCATGGCGCGTCGCAAGGCCCGGAACCGAGATGCGATGCGGTAGGCGCGCGAGCCACTCGCGAATGGCGTTCGCTTTGTCCCACACCGATGCCTGCATGGGGAAAAGACCGAGCATCTCCCGACGAAAGAAAGCGGCATCACCTTCACTGACAGGTTCGCGCGGCGGTATGCGCACGACCCGGCGAGGCACGCCCAAGATCTGATCCCCACGACGTTCGATCGTCAATTGAGCGATCGGTTTCGCGCCGTGGCGCGGGTCCGAAACGGTGACGACAGTCACCCCTTCGGGAAGATCGATGCGGTAGTCGCTAAAAGGCACGGGAGAAGAGGCCGCGCGTTGAAGCGACCAGAAGTAGACGACGCTATAGCTGAAGATCGAAAAGAAAGAGATCAGCAGAAAGAACCATCCGTTTCGCGCTACTTCGCTCCGCTGCAAGACACGTGGTCGCAAGAGAAAGATCATCTTCACCCCCACTACAGATGAGGATCATTGCGGGGCCAAAGCAATCAGCAAGAATCAGAAGTCCGTCGGGATGATCAACACCAGCACATCGAGGACCGCACGAACTTTCGCACTTCCCTTCCGTGCCGAAGAAGTTAGCAATCGCTGTGCCTCGCCACCTAGAGCATCTGTTGGCGAGCGCCGGTCTTTTTCCGAGCTCTTAAGACGCTCCGAGATGTAAAAAAGTTGAAAGATTTTCTTCCGGCAAAAACGCAGCAAAAAGCCGACGGGTGTGGGCGAGATTTTTCCGTCGGCAACTCGATCGATCGTCGCGATGCGAGTAGAATATGAAGCAACTTCAACTCGAAAGGAGGAGCGACGAATGAGCGCGTTGGCCGATCGCAAGTGCGTGCCCTGCTCGGGCGGCGTGCCGCGACTGCGCGGCGAAGAGATCGAGCGCTACCGAACCGAGTTGCGCGATTGGGAGGTAGTGGATGAGCATCACCTTCAGAAGCGCTTCAAGTTCGATAACTTCCGCGAGGCGCTCGCCTTCGTCAATCGCGTCGGCGACCTGGCCGAAGAAGAAGGACACCATCCCGATATCTGCTTCGGTTGGGGATATGCCGAGATCAGAATCTGGACCCACGCGATCGATGGACTGAGCGAGAGCGATTTCATCCTAGCGGCTAAAATAGATCGCCTCTGAGAGGCTCAGCGCGCCGTCGCGTGGCGCTTTGTCTTTTGCGCCGTTTCGGTGTTATATCTCTAACTTTCGTGTAGGTGCTTGAGCGAAGGGCGATAATGCGACTTGACACTTGATTCGCGCTTCGCTCCCGTTCTACTCATTCGATACTCTTAACACAGAAAGGCATCGAGATTAGAGATGGCACAGAAGACTCCAATTACAGTCGCATACGGCGACGGCATCGGTCCTGAGATCATGGAGGCGACGCTCCGCATCCTCGAGGCGGCGGGCGCGCAACTCGAGATCGAAACGATCGAAATCGGCGAGAAAGTCTACCTGCGGGGCAACACTGCAGGCATAGACAAGAGCGCTTGGGATAGTTTGCGCCGGACCAAAGTCTTCCTGAAAGCGCCGATCACGACGCCGCAGGGCGGCGGCTACAAGAGTTTGAACGTGACGGTGCGCAAAGCGCTCGGTCTGTACGCCAACGTTCGTCCATGCGTTTCTTATCATCCGTTCGTCGAAACGAAGTTCCCTGGCATGGACGTGGTGATCGTGCGCGAGAACGAGGAGGATCTTTACGCCGGCATCGAGCACCGCCAGACCGATCAAGTGGTCCAGTGCTTGAAGCTGATCTCGCGCCCCGGCTGCGAGAAGGTCATCCGCTACGCTTTCGAGTACGCGCGGCGCAACAACCGGAAGAAGGTCACCTGCTTCACCAAAGACAACATCATGAAGATGACCGATGGCCTCTTCCATAAGATCTTCGATGAGATCGCCGCCGAATATCCGGACATCGAAAACGAGCACTGGATCGTCGACATCGGCGCCGCAAAGCTCGCCACCTCACCCGAGAGCTTCGATGTCGTCGTACTGCCGAATCTTTACGGCGATATCTTGTCGGACGTCGCCGCACAGATGACCGGCTCGGTCGGGCTCGCCGGTTCGGCCAACATCGGCACCGAGTGCGCTATGTTCGAGGCGATTCACGGGTCGGCGCCGCGGCGTGCTGGACAAAATGTCGCCAATCCGTCGGGGCTGCTGCTCGGCGCCGTCATGATGCTGGTCCACATCGGGCAAGCGGAGGTCGCCGAACGGATCCACAACGCTTGGCTGCGGACGCTCGAAGAGGGGATTCACACTTACGACATCTATCGCGAAGGGACGAGCCGCCAGCGGGTCGGGACGCGCGAGTTCGCCGATGCGGTCATCCAGCGGCTGGGCCAGAAACCCGAACAGCTTAAACCCGTCAGTTACAAAAAGGGAGGCGGCGAAGCTTTCACGACGGCTACGCTCGTGCGCGAGCAGCTCCCAGCGAAGAAGGAGTTGGTCGGCGTGGATATGTTCCTCGATTGGCGCGAAGGGACGGCGGACCAGTTGGGCGAACGGCTGCAACGGATCAACGGCGACGGATTGAAGCTCAAGATGATCACCAACCGCGGCGTCAAGGTCTGGCCCGACGGCTTGCCGGAGACTTTTTGCACGGATCACTGGCGATGCCGCTTCATCTCCGAAAGCGGCGGGACGATCACGCACGCGCAGATCATCTCGCTCCTCAAACGCGCTAGCGAAGCCGGATTCGATTTCATCAAGACCGAGAATCTCTACACCTTCGACGGTGAACGCGGCTATTCGCTCGGCCAAGGCGAGTAGATCTTTCTGACCATTTCGTCGCACTCTTCCGCAATCGGGCTGCGCAAGCGAGGCCCGGTTGCGGAAGAGTGCGAAGCGATCCCACGTCCACAGCGATGGAAGAGCAGACGAAGGATTCACCAAGCAGTTCGCCGCTCGTCGCGGTCATCATGGGAAGCGCATCGGATTGGGAGACGATGCGCCACGCGGCGACTCTGCTCGAGGAGTTCGGCGTGCCGCATGAATGCCGCGTCGTCTCGGCCCATCGGACGCCGCGCATGATGGCCGAATACGCCACCGAAGCCGAAGGGCGCGGGATCGAAGTGATCATCGCAGGCGCTGGCGGCGCGGCGCATCTGCCCGGCATGGTCGCTGCACATACAGTGCTTCCTGTGCTCGGCGTCCCCATCAAAAGCAAAGCCTTGAAGGGCATGGACTCGCTCCTTTCGATCGTGCAGATGCCAGCAGGCGTGCCCGTCGGCACGCTCGCCATCGGAGAGGCGGGGGCGAAGAATGCCGCGTTGTTGGCCGTCGCCATCCTCGCCAACAAACGACCGGAGCTGCGCGCGAAGTTGCATCGCTTCCGCGAAGAACAAGAACGGAAGGTGCGCGAAGCTCAGCTCGCCCGATGATCGGCCAATCCCCTTCGACAAGTTCTTCGGGATAGCCGCCGTCACGCGCGAGGTTGACTTGACGGGCGTCCGGAATTTCTCGCATCCTCATCACGATGAGCGTGAGAGAATCGATCCTACCAGGCGCGACGATCGGCGTTTTAGGCAGCGGTCAACTGGGCCGCATGTTCGCCATCGCCGCGCGGCGCATGGGTTATCGCGTTCACACCCTTTCGCCCGACTCCGACACGCCAACGGGCCAAGTCGCAGATCATGAAGTCGAAGCTTCATACGATGATCTTGACGCGGTCAGAGAATTCGCGCGGCGCGTTGAAGTCATCACCTTCGAGTTCGAGAACGTTCCCGCCGCAACCGTCGAGGCCGCAGCACAGATCGTCCCCGTCCGACCGAGCGGCATCGTTCTGCACACGACGCAGAACCGTCTGCGCGAAAAGACCTTTCTCGAAAAGAACGGCTTTCCCGTGACGCGCTTTCGTTCTGTCCGCTCGTTGGATGAACTGCGGATGGCGCTGTCTGAGCTCGGCTTACCCGCCGTCTTGAAAACAGCCGGTTACGGCTACGACGGCAAAGGGCAATCGAAGATCGAATCGGTCGCCGACATCGAACGCGCGTGGCAAGCGGTCGGCGAGCAACAGGCGATCCTCGAAGCCTTCGTCGAGTTCGAGCGCGAGGTTTCGGTCGTCGCGGCGCGCGGGCAAGATGGAAGCTTTGCCCATTACGGCGTGATCGAAAACGAACATCGCCGCCATATCCTCGACGTTTCGGTCGCGCCCGCGTCCGTCTCGGAGAAGATCGCGCGCGAGGCGATCGAGATCGCGCGCGACATACTCGAAACGCTCGGTGTCGTCGGCGTCATGTGCGTCGAGTTCTTCTTGACGCGCGATGAGAGGCTTCTGGTCAATGAACTCGCGCCACGCCCACACAATTCGGGCCACTTCACTTTCGACGCCTGTCTGACCAGTCAATTCGAACAACAGCTGCGCGCCGTCTGCCTGCTTCCGCTCGGCTCGACCGAACAGTTGAGACCGGCGGCGATGGCGAACCTTTTGGGAGATCTGTGGGCCGAAGGCGAGCCCGACTGGACCGCCGCTTGCTCTTTCCCCGACGTCAAACTCCACCTCTACGGTAAACTCGAAGCGCGGCGCGGACGCAAGATGGGCCATCTGACGGCTCTCTCGCCATCGACCGTCGAAGCCAAAAGGCGCGTGCTCGAAGCGAGAGCAGCTCTTGCGCGCGCGAAGCGATGAAGCCCATTGACAAAAAGAGCCATGCGCCATCGAACGGCTGGTTGTGCCCACCGATCTCGCGCTCGTAAAACGAGCCGAAGACCGCGCCGCCACGGACTCCCAAGAAGAGTGCGGACGACTGGCGTTACGTTGTCCCGCAACCTAGCGAAAGGTTAAAATCTTTCCGCACTTTCAAGCGAAAGGAGGTTTTCGATGAGACGGCAACCTATCCTCGCGCTCATCATCTGTTTCGCCTCGTGTTCGTTGGCGAAAGCGCAGCAGGGCGCGCCACCGAGGGAGATGGCGCCGCAATCCGACCAATCCGCTCAAACGGCGCCGAAGAGGCCGACCAAGCCCTCAGAAGTCGAACGCATCACGGTCGAAGAGTTGAAAGCGAAACTGGCCAAAGGCGAACCGCTCACTATCCTCGATGTGCGCGTCGGTCCATCGTACGAAGCGAGCGATCAAACGATCAAGGGCGCAATCCGCATCGCGCCCGACGAGATCGAAAAGCACCTGTCGGAGCTTCCCAAAGATCGCGAGATCGTCACCTTCTGCACTTGACCGAATGAAGGCACAAGCGCCCGTGTGGCGCTGACGCTCATCAACAACGGCTTCACGCGCGTGCGCGCGCTCAAAGGCGGATGGGATGCCTGGGTCGCCGCTGGCGGACCAGTCGAACCGAAGAAGAAAGAACAACCTTAACGACAAAACAGGAGGCTCAGAAATGGGCCGCAAGACCTCTGGCGATGTCGGGAGCGTCATTCGCGCGTCGCCTCGAGGATCGATCCTCTCATACATCATCTTCGCCCTCGATTGATCGAGCGACGCGGCGTTGGTCTCTTTCGAGCGATCTTCTCACGCATCATCTTCGCCGCCGGGAGATCAAGCGGCCCCCTGCACGCTTTATATCACCGGCCCCCTGTGCACTCCGGCAGTCACCAACGCTAACCGCCTTGGCTCGCGCTTGCCACCGAGAACAGAGGGCTTGACTCTGGAGTCCGGTCGAGGGTGTAAACTCGCTCCCTGATGAAGAGGGGTGGATCTGCATCGGAGCTCTTGATCGGAGAGGTGGCCGTTCGCGCTGGCGTGAGCGTAGATACGATCCGCTACTATGAACGGCGTCGGCTGTTGCCGCCCGCCCCACGCACGGCTGGAGGTTATCGCGTCTTCAGTCCCGATACGGTCGCGCGCGTGCGCTTCATCAAACAAGCGCAGAGCGTCGGATTTTCGCTCAAAGAGATCGCCGCTCTGCTCAATGTCAATCCCCCAAACGGCATCTCGGAGTGCCAGCGAATGCGCGAATTGCTGCTCGCCAAATTGGAAGAGGTCGAAGCGCGCCTCAGCGAGCTACGCCAATTTCGCCGCACACTACGCCACTATCTCGCCGAATGCGACCGTGAGCTTCGGCGACACGGCGCCGCTGCCGAATGCCCGGTCGTGGATGAGATCGCTCGACCGAAAAGGTTAAGGAGAGAGGAGAGGAGGAGGTGAAAACGCCGGATCGTGAAAAAATCTTCGCTTTCGGTTCGGTCGTCGCCGCCGTTGCGGCTAGCCTGTGCTGTCTTGCGCCGCTACTGTTTGCCCTCTTCGGGCTTGGCGCATTCAGCGCCGCTGTCACCTTTGAAGCCGCGCGGCCATATTTTCTAACACTTGCTGCGCTGCTTTTAGCGGGCGGATTCCTCTACAGCTTTCGGTCGCGTAAAACCGCCTCTGAAAAAGCCGACGGTTGCTGCGCGACTGGACCGAAGGGATCGACTCATCTCGGATTGTGGCTCGCCATCTTGGCCATGATTGCAGCGGCGCTTGCGCCCTACTATGCCGGCGCGCTCTTCCACCGATTGAAGATCGGAGAGAGGCGCAATTCGCTATTGCAAGCGAGCGCCGGAGGGCCTTCTGCCGCCGCGCAAGATTCTTGCTATGCGACCACGCGCCAAGCCGAACTCGAAGAGCAGACCGTCACATCATCCGATGCTTGTTGTGCAACTACGCGAAAAGGAGAGGCATCCGTGACCCAATCATCCACCGCCATCAGCTACTCGAAGGACTTGACAGATCTTAAAGAGGAGTTCAACCGCGACAAAGGCAAGATCAGGCTCGTCGCGCTGCTTTCGCCGACTTGTCCGGGATGCGCCGGACGCGGAGCAAGCGAACTGCGCGACAAAGTCCTTGCGAAAATCAAGAGCGAAGATCTGCGAATCTACGTCGTGTGGGAGCCGTGTCTTCCGACCGACGATGAGATGAAAGTCCCGGCAGCAGCAGCCCGTTTGAATGACGCGCGCGTGCGCCACTACTGGGACGCGCGCGGCGAATTGAGAGGCGTCTATCAGCGGTTGATGAAGATGAGCGAGCCCGCGTGGGACGTTTACTACGTTTACGACCGCGACGTTGAATGGCGGGCGGAGCCGCCGACGCCGAACCATTATATGCACCAACTTTGCACGCTGCCACCGGAGCTTCTGCTCGACGGCGACCGACTTGCAGCAAAAGTAAACGCGATGCTTCAAGAAGGAGCGCGCTGAAGCGTCTTCGCTTGAAGCAGTACGCCGACTGAAGAAGCATGAAAGGAGGATCAAACAAGATGCGACCGAAGATAGTTTCGCTCGCATTGCTGACTTTACTTTTCTGTGTGGCGACCGCCGCGAGCAATCAAGGCGATCAACACAATCAACAAGGCGGTCAGATTGTCGTCAAGACGAGCCGTGACCACGCGGTGATCCAATCGGATCGTTTCCGTTGCCCTTCTTGCCTGAAGCGCGTGGTTGACGCGCTCAAATCCGCGCGCGGCGTTAACGACGTTCGCATGGAAGGAAGCGAACCGCCGAACGTCGTGGTGCAATTCGATTCGCGCAAGATCAATGCGCGGCGCATTGGCCTCGTCGCCAAACGCGCGCTTGAGGCTGAGCCTCACAACCGCGCACCCGTGAAAGTCAAATACGAAAAAGGGGGATGATGACCTAAGGGAGCCTCTCTGCGATGAGGGGCTCCCCCGTCATCCTCTTTCACCCGATTTTCCGAATGAGGAGGGAATAATGGCCGAAGAACCATCTTATGATCTCGTGATCCTCGGTTCAGGTTCGACCGCCTTCGCCGCCGCATTGCGCGCGCAAGAACTCGGCAAAACCGCCGTCCTGATCGAGGAGCGGACCACCGGCGGCACGTGCGTCAATCGCGGCTGTCTGCCATCGAAAAATCTGATCGAAGCGGCGCGCATCGTTCACGAAGCATCGCATCCGCGCTATCCCGGATTGAAACCAGCGAAACTCGAGTTTGATTTCGAGCAACTGATCGCGCAAAAGGACGAGATCATCCGCGATTACCGACGCAAAAAATACGAAAGCCTCGTCGGCGGGAAGATCGCCATCGAACACGGGCATGCTGAATTCCTCGATCCACAGACGATCATCGTCAACGGCCAAAAGCTGCGCGGCGCGCGCATACTCATCGCCACGGGATCGCGCCCGGTCATTCCCGACATCGAAGGGCTCGACCGCGTCCCGTATCTGACGAGCGATCTACTGACGAGCGACGAACCCTCGGAGCTGCGCTCTCTTCCGCGCTCTCTCATCATCATCGGCGGCGGCTACATCGCGCTCGAACTGGGCCAGATGTTCCGCCGTTTCGGCGCGCGCGTGACCATCCTCGAACAAAGCGCGAAGCTGCTGCCGCGAGGTTTTGAGCCGGAAGTTGGGCCAACGATCCAGCAGATCTTCGCTGAAGAAGGCATTGACGTTGTAACAGGCGCGCGCGCCCTGTCGGTTGAGAGACTCGATGACGGAGTGCGAGTTCTGGCGCGCGTCGGCGGCGAAGGACGCGCGTTTTGCGCCGAAAAGCTTCTTGTCGCCACGGGCCGGCGCCCAAACACCGATCGTCTCGCGCTCGAGCGCGCCGGCGTCGCCGCAGATGAGAGCGGCCAAATCATCGTCAATGAATATTTGCAAACCAGCGTGCCGCACATCTTCGCCGCCGGCGACGTCATCGGCGCGCAACGCGGAAGTCAGATGGCGACTCCCGTCGGCAGTCATGACGGCGGCATCGCAGCCCACAATGCGCTGGCGGTTGGTCCGATGCGCACGGTGGACCATCGCGTGATCCCGCGCGCGATCTTCACCGATCCGCAAGTTGCAACCGTCGGGCTGACCGAAGAGGAAGCCCGCAAGGCCGGACATCGTTGTTGGTGCGGTCTGGTGCCGATGTCGCTCGTGCCGCGCGCCGGGATCATCCGCGACGCGCGAGGCTTCATCAAGATGGTCGCCGATGTCCAGACCGGGGAAGTCCTCGGCGTGACGATGGTGGGCCACAACGCGGGCGAAGTGATCCACGAAGCGGCGATGGCGCTCAGATTCAGAGCCAAGCTCGATGATTTTGTCGATCTACTTCACGTCTACCCGACCATGGCCGAAGCGCTGAAGATCGCGGCCATCTCGCGCCGCAAAAATCCGGCTAAGCTTTCATGCTGTGCTGAATGACGCTAGTCGCATTCGGCCAGCAAGCGAAATCGTCAGCAACATCAGGTCCCTCATTCGAGGAGCGGCTTAGAGATGATCCCCTCCTCAAGCTCGCGCCTTTGCCCCGCCTTTCCGCGCGAGGGGAAAACGAGTTTATAAGCATCGAAGAAAGATTTATCGAAGCTCCCGTCATAACGCGCATCCAATCTCGCGGCAAGCTTACGCGCAAGCCGATCGTTGCGCGAGATGAGTTGACCCTTTTCGCAAAACCAAATAATCTTCAAAGTTGAAAAGATAAAGGCGAAAACGCTTGATAGCTGACTCTTCGCTCGGGATTCGAGAGCGTTCTGGACGATGCGGCCATATCGAGAGATCAACTTGCCAATCCGCGACGTGATCCTTCCTCCGCCGCTCGCGCGGCAGAGTAAGCTTGGCAAACGAACGCTCATGCCTTAATCGTTCGCGGACGCAGTACGGGGGTTGGCAGATCGCGCTGTTTCTTCGATCCGCAAGCGGCGCGATTCGATCATCCCCGGGGCGAACTGTTTTTAGGGTCGGCACGCGGCGAAGTTCTGTAAAAAGCACGAAGATCAGATCCGCTTGAAACAAAAGCTTCCATGAAAGACAGGAAAAGACAGAAGACCGAGAAAGCAGAGCGAAACGTTGAGACGACTGCGGGTTCTGATAAGACCATGACGCGCACGCTGCTCAAACTCGTGCGGGCGGCGCAACCCATTTCGCGCGCCGAACTGGCCCGGCGCTTAGGGTGCAATCGAAGCACGGTCACCGGCGCGGTCCGCCCGCTCATCGAATCCGGCGTCTTGACGGAGACCTCGCAACTGATCACACGCACGGTCGGGCGCCCGCCGATCGGGCTGCGCTTGTACGCCGAAGGCTCATTGCTTATCGGCGCCAACATCGGCGTGCGACAGACGCAAGTCGGCATCGCGCGCGTCGATGGGACGATCCTGCGCGAAGAGGCGTTCGATACCCCGAACGATCCGCTCAAGGAGTTGAATGAGATCAGCGAAAGCATCAAACAACTGCGCGCGCATTTCGCTGAACACAAGATCGAAGCGATCGGCATCAGCGTGCCTGGACCGGTCGATCCGGAACGGCGCACCCTGCTTTACGCCCCCCACCTAGGCTGGCAGGATGTCGAGATCGCCGCCGCGTTGCGTTTTCATCCATCGCGTGCGAGCAAATCGCTCGTCCCCGTCATCGTCGAAAACGATGCGACCGCCGCCGCGATGTTCGAAGCGTCGCGCCGCTTGAAAGACGATAAATCCGGCATCTGGCGCGACTTCATCCTCGTCCGCGCCGGCACCGGGATCGGCATCGGCGTCGTTCGCGATGGCGAGATCTATCGCGGCGTCGGCGCGAGCGGCAATCTCGCCGGCGAATTCGGTCACATGACGATCGTCGCCGGCGGGAAGCTCTGCGTCTGCGGCAACCGCGGCTGCTGGGAGCGCTACGCCTCGGCGACGAGCGCCGTTGCGCTCTACTTGGGCGATCGCGCGCCCACGAGCGGTCCTCCCCCGATCCGATACGCGGAGATCGTCCGGCGCGCTGAAGCCGGAGAGATCCGCGCGCAGAGGACGCTCGAACAGACGGGCGAGTATCTCGGCATCGGCATCGCCAACGTCATCAGCGGGCTCGGCATCGATCGCGTCGTCGTCTCCGGGCGCATCGTTTTAGGCTGGCAATTCATCCGCGAGCCTTTGCAGATGGCCGTGCGGCGTGCGCTGGCCGGACGTTTGGTCGATCCGATCATCGAAGCCGGTTTGGTTACAGGCTCGGGATTGGGCGGCGCCATGGAGGTGGCGATCGATTACTACCTGACGCACGTAGCGGAACAGACCAAATCGGGCTAACTTCGCGACGAATGGGACGAACGGTTTCATGCGACCTTCAGCAAGGCGTTGAACAGATTTACCTCTTCGTCCGCAGCGACGGTACGAAGGTCGAGCATGACCTTTTCGTCGCTGACGCGCGCGATGATGGGCGGATCGCTTTGGCGTAAAGCTCTTTCGATCTCCGCCGCCGAATGCTCCTCGTGCTCGAGCGCCACGAGACTGGTCGGCAGATTCGCCATTGGAGCCGCGCCGCCGCCCACCGCCGATTGTCCGGCAATCACTTCGACGCGAAGTTTGGGTGCGCTCGCGCGCAAACGCGACGCCAAAGAGAGCGCGCGTCGTTCGAGCTCTTCAGGCGTGACCGCCAGCATCCGTAAGGCTGGCACTTGATCGAGATGATGCCCGCGCCGGTAGATTTCGAGCGTGGCTTCCAGCGCGGCCAAGGTCAGTTTATCGACGCGAAGCGCGCGATAGAGCGGGTGACGACGCAATCTTTCGACGCATTCGCGCCGCCCGACGATCAATCCGGCTTGAGCGGCTCCAAGGAGTTTATCGCCGCTGAAGGTGACGACGTCCGCCCCTTTTTCGAGCGATTCACGGATGATCGGCTCGCCGTCGATCCCGCATTGACGAAGATCGACCAGAGCGCCCGAACCCGCGTCCTCATAGAGAAACAACCCATGCGCGTGCGCAAGCGAGGCGAGCTCCTCTAGACTCGGCGCATGCGTAAAACCGATGATACGGTAGTTCGACTGATGCACGCGCGCGATCAGGCGTGTGCGCGCGTTGATGGCGCGTTCGTAATCGACTAGGCGCGTGCGATTGGTCGTCCCGACCTCAACCATCGTTGCGCCGGATTGCGCCATCACGTCAGGGATGCGAAAATCGCCGCCGATCTCGACCAGTTCGCCGCGCGAGATGATGACTTCGCCGTCACGCGCAAGCGCGCTTAAGACGAGCAAGGTCGCCGCCGCACAGTTGTTCACCACGAGCGCCGCTTCCGCCCCTGTCAATTCCCCCAACAGACGCTCGACCCGTGCGCCGCGCCGCCCGCGTTTGCCCGTCTCTAGATCGAATTCGAGCGCGCAGTAACGCGACGCGCGCGCCATCGCCTCGACCGCCACGTCGGCAAGCGGCGCGCGCCCCAAATTCGTATGCAGCACGACGCCGGTCGCGTTTATGACGCGCCGTTGAAGAGAGGAAGCGCGTTCACGCTCGACGCGCGCACATAGACGCGCCGCCGCTTCGACCAAAAGGTCGGACCGTGGAGCGGAAGACTCCTGCCCCAGAAGTTCGGCGCGCAGTTCGCCGATGACCTCGCGCGCCAACGCCGTCAAACGCTCGGCGCTCAATGATGCGCGCAACGACTGGACCAGCGGTTGATGCAAAAGGGCGTCGACCGAAGGAAGCGCGCGCAGTTTCGAATGAACCTGCTCTTCATCCATGGCGTCGCATCAAGTATAGAACTCGACGCGCCGGGGCCGGAAGAGGCCTCGAATTTGCTCTCGCCATCAACAAATCCCTCCCCGGACGCTTTCAAGGGCAAATTGACCGCAGACTTCGAATCGACCTAAACTGCTTTGTGGCGTCGGCCCCGCGCCGAAAGGAGAGGCATAAGGTTGAATCCCCATCGTTTCCAGACGCCCAAACGCGCCGCCCACATGCAGATCGACGAACAACTCAACCGTTTGGAAGAAGATATCCGTCGGCTCAAGATCGAGTTCGACATCTTCTTCAACGGCGGAGCCAAGCGCCCGCCCTACGACACGAAGAATCGCGTCGAGACGATGATCAAGCGTCTGGGCGACGATCGCACGCTCAACTTCACGCAGCGCTACCGCTACAACACGCTCGTTTCGCGCTATACGGCCCTTCGTGAACTGTGGCGTCGAACGCTGCAAGAGCGCGAAGAGGGTCCGCACCGGCCCCTGTTGAGATGAAACAAGACCGGCGCTCCAAAGACTGAAGCGCCGGGGCAAAATCAATCGTTGCTGGCCTGAAGCGGCGCTTTCAAGCGCCGACCAACCTCGGACTGGTTCTGCGAATGGATCTATAGCTTGACGACGTTCTCCGCCTGTGGGCCCTTCGGTCCCTGCGTGACCTCGAACTCAACCGTTTGGCCCTGCTCCAAGGTCTTAAAGCCTTCGCCCTGGATGGCGCTGTAGTGGACGAAGATGTCGGAAGAGCCAGGCTGTTCGATAAAGCCGTACCCCTTCGCGTTGTTGAACCATTTGACTTTACCGGTAATTCTAGGCATAGCGGACGATCCTCCTCACCAAAATCTCCTCTTTTGCCGACGCACGAAGGCGCCGGAAATCTTAGGCGCAGGCGGCGACCGGACAAGCGCTTCCGGCCCACCTTCGCCGAGAAGATGACGAGAAAGCCCATGTGTGGCGAATTAGTTGCGGAACGCGCTTGATCACCACACATGAACACCCACTGTGAACAAACGAACCATACGCTTTAAGCGTCTTGGTTGACACGATGCGGCCGGGGCGGATCAGGCCCCATCTGCCTTGTCTGGAAGCGAGCGCGCATACTATGCGAAAAAAACTGGCGCTGTCAAGTGGAAATTTTTCCCGCAAAACAGAAGGCCGCCTCGAAGGCGGCCCAGTCAACCGTTCGCCGATCCGAGAGGATCAGAGCTCTTCGGCTTCGCGGCGCCGACGTCGCTGCCTTTCGCGCAACGTCGCCAAGATGACGAGCACCATCAACCCGACGAAAGCGGCGACCACAGCGAACTTGATGATAAAGATCAGCGCTCCGACGAGCGCGATCAACTGTCGCACGAGGGCGATCAGAAGCAATATAAGCGTTAGCAGTCCGCCCCACCTACCTAAGATCTTAAGCATTCCCATCATGGTCGGATCTCCTTGGTGAAATATCTGCCGATCCCAGCCCACCTTTTGTGAGCAAATATAACAAATCGATCCGCGCGATCAATAGCCATCGCGAGCTTTGATCTCATCGCGCACCCCTCGCCCCAATTCCCGATCGAAGCGCATGGTGCGATCTTCGGTGATCGAAGGCGGCGCGCTCCAATCGAACCGCGATTCGCCCGCACGCCTTCCCCTCTTCCACCGATCGTAGATCAGATATGTGCCAAGCACGATGAGAACCGATGGCAGGATGATGCGCATCTGAAGCAGCCAACCGAAGACCGTTTGCAACAAGAAGAGCGTGCCCAAACAGAGCAGAGTGATGCCCCAGGCTACGGGATGAGCGATCAGATGGCGCGCGATCGCGTCCGATTCCGTATCCGGCAACAGCCCGGCGCGTATCAACCTCGCCGTGCGATAGGCATCGAGCGCCGCATAGAACCAGATACCGATGCCGCCGAAGACGAAGATCGGCGCGCCGTTGGTCGCCGTCGCCAACTGAAAGAGACTGGCGAAGATGACGAAGTGGACCAGCGCCTTGGCCGTCTGCCCGTTGTAGGCCGCGCCGAGTCCGGGAACGATAAACGATAGCAGCATCGCGCCAAAAGGCGACACCTTAGTATACGCCGTGATCGGATGGCGCTGGCTCGCTCGCCTCTGGCGCAACAGCTCAACTCCGGCAACGATGCAATCTTGGCAGTAAGGGAAACCACGCACCCTGTGATCGCACGCCGGACAGAGCGGTCGCGCGCATGCGCTGCACTGCGCGTAGGCCGGATTTGATGGATGGAAGGCGCAACAGTTTCTCATCTCAATACGAAGCCCGTCGTTTACAACCGACCCCATCCCACAGCGTCTCAGATCCGATCGAAGTTTCGCCAAACGGTCCCTTGTAGCGCCGCGCTCGATTCGGTCAGAACATTCAGCGCATCAGCTCGAGGCGAGCGCCGACGCTCAAGCGATTTTGCCTCATGTGCCGTTGATCGCGCCGGTGACTTTTTTGAGATCCCCGGTCGTCATCCGCGCCGCCGTATTCGCGCCAAGGGCATAGGTCTGCGCCGCAAGACGCCAACTGGTGCGATACACATCGCCGATCGTCCCATCCTTTGAAAGCGTTGAGCCGATGAGCACGGCCACCAAAAGGACCACCGCCACGGTGGCGAGCTGCGGCGAGATGGTGACCGCCTGTAGCTCGCCCCACAGCGCCTCCAACCAAGCGCGCAAACGCAGGACGAGCGATGGGCGAAACGCGCGCGCATCCGCCGCGCCTAGCGTCGCGCATAGGATGCGGCTATGCAAATCGGCGGGGACCGGCAACTCCTCGGTAAGCAGACTATAGCAGGCCCCTATCGCCCGCACGACATCGCCGGGCAGATCCGTACAGCGCGGGCATAGGGCGGCATGACGTTCCCAACGATGATAAAGCGGCGCCGGAAGAAAACCATCAAGGTAATCCGTCAGATGCTCTTCGAACTCCTCGCACGTCATCATCGCTTCCGGCACGGTACGCGCGATGATGCGCGCTTCGAGCCCGAGGGGAGGCTCTGCCACCGGCAACGATCGGCAGGCTGCCATGGCGTTGCGAACCTCATTGAGAAGGTCGTGACAGACCGGACATGAAAGCGCATGTTGCGCCATCGCTTGGTTTGCCTCGGCAGCGAGCGCGCCTTCGATGTAGTCTGTCAACCGCTCCTCAAATTCAGCGCATCGCATGTCGTTCCTCTTTCACCCCCTTGATCGAGATTTTTCGGACAACTGTCCGTCGGCGCCGATGACGCGCATTCGACGCAGGATCTTCGCCAGCTCGATACGCCCACGGTTGATGCGCGACTTGACGGTCCCTTCCGGGATCTTCAAAAGCTCGACGATCTCCTGATAGCTCAACTCCTCGATATCACGCAGAATGACGCAGACGCGCAGATCGGGCGGCAAACGGTTGATGGCAGCCTGCACCTGCGCGCCCAACTCGTCGCGCTCGATCTCTTCCTGCGGCGATCTTCCGGCAGCGCGCAAGTGATACATGTGGGTTTCGAGATCCTCGGCCTGCGAATCATGTGGCACCCGCTCGCGCCGCCGGTAATCATCGATGATCAGATTTCGCGCGAGCCTCATCAACCAGTTCTGCAGATCCCCTTGTCGTGGATCATATTGATCGAGCGAGCGATAGAGACGGACGAAGACCTCTTGCGTCAAATCCTCCGCCGCATCGGCGCGCGCCGTGAAGCGATAGGCCAGATTGTAGATGCGCCGCGAATAGGTCGCCACGATCTCCTCCCACGCGGCGCCATCGCCGGCCCGCGCGCGTCGCACCAGTTCGGCTCCATCGCCGATCGCCAAGGCTTTCGTCGCCCCCACTGTTGAGCCTCTAATTCGCTGATTCGCCGCCAGCGGACTTTCTGCGGGCGAAACCTCCCACACTTTAGAATACGACCCGTATCTTTGAAAAGTTCCTCGCCCACAGAGAGCGCTTTGCGCCGCTCATCGAGCACGCATCGACCGCGCCGCTCGATCATCCCCCGCCCACAGAGAGCGCCTTGCGCCCCCGGTCAATTTGTAGTAGTGTGTTCTCACGATACAACATATTGTGTTGGGGGGCTCAAAGCGCCCTGAATCCAGCTTGAAATCTACGGGTTGAAGGCCAACGCATTGCGACGGAAGTTTAGCCTTTTCATCTTCACTCTGCTGGCGATCGTGGCCCTGTGGTGGTTTGGGCGGCGGTTAGACTGGGGGGTTGTGCGCGCTTCGCTCAACGCTGCCGATTGGCGGCTCGTGGGCGTAGCCGCGCTCTTCATCTGCGCGACTTACGTCATGCGCGCCTTCCGCTGGCAGGCGCTTCTAGCGCCGCTCAGACCGACGCGGTTTCATGATCTTTTCGCCGCGACGACCGTCGGCTTTGGCGCCATCTTCACGATCGGGAGGACGGGCGAGATCCTCCGCCCAGCGTTCCTTTCGCTGCGCGACCAGCGCGTGCCGCCGACCGCGTCATTTGTCACGATCGGCGTCGAACGGATCTACGATATGACGACGATCGTGCTGCTGTTTGCCGCGAACCTTCTGTGGTTCGACCCGCCAGCTTTTTCCGTCGCGCGTTACCGGCAGATCAAGATCGCCGGTTTGATTCTGCTCCTCAGCGCCACGTTAGGGATCGTCGGCCTGATCGCCTTCAAGCGACTCTCGTCGCGCGCGATCGGTCAAATAGAGAGCGCCTCGCGGAACTGGCCGCGCTTTTTACGTCACGCGGCGCGGGTCATCACCCACTCGATGGAGCAGCTTGCGCGCGCGCTGGGAGTGCTGACGAACAAGCGCGATCTGCTCGTCACCGCCGCCTGGACGGCTTTTCTGTGGGGCGCGATCACCTTCGCCGATTGGCTGGTCCTGCGCGCCTTCGGTCTCCGATTCGGCCTGAGCGAGACGATCTTCGTCATGGGCTGGGCGCTAGTTGGCTCGATGGTGCCGACGCCCGGTGGGGCCGCCGGGGCGTTTCACGCCGCGACAGCCGCGGGTTTGATCTTCCTCGGAGTCGAACGCGAGCAAGCGGCTGCCGTCTCCATTGTGATGCATCTAGTTCTTTTCGGTCCGGCGCTCTTCTTCGGCCTTTACTACTTTCTGCGCAGCGGTACGGATCTAGCGCGCCTGTGGGATACGGCGGAACGAGAGGCCGAAGAGGCGCAAAATTCCCAATCGATCGCCCACACGCAAGAGGCGAAGGACGTTTCGTCATCATAGGAGTGATGGTTGAAACTCATCGGCAAGTGGAGTGTGGAGTATGAAGTGCCCGTTCTGCGGTCATCTCGAGGATAGAGTGGTTGATTCGCGCGAATCGCGCGAGGGCGACTCGATTCGGCGGCGGCGCGAATGTCTGCGCTGCGAGCGCCGCTTCACTTCATACGAGCGCATAGACGAGATCCCATATATGGTCATCAAGAAGGATGGGCGGCGCGAACCGTTCGATCGCAATAAGGTGATGGCGGGGCTTCTGCGCGCTTGCGAGAAACGTCCGATCCCGGCGGCGAAACTGGAAGCGATCGTCAACGCCGTGGAGAAGTACGTGCAGGAGTCGCCCGAACGCGAGCGTCCGACATCGAAGATCGGCGAGATGATCATGCGCCGATTGAAGGAGCTGGACAAAGTCGCTTATGTGCGCTTCGCGTCCGTCTATCTGGAGTTTCAAGATGTCTCCGAATTCATGCACGAACTGAAGAACCTCGTGCGCACGCGCTCTGGCGAACGCGCCTCATCGCGCCGCTGATCGCGCGCCTGAGGCGGAGAGGGCTAGCTTCGATCGAGTGGCCTGGCGCGCGCTATTTTTGCGCTCCGGCGCTTCGCTTTCTCGGCGGAATGGTTGATAATCTTTAATTTTCCGATCCCTCGTGGGCGCGTGAAGTGATCATGTTGGACGAAACCCAGACGCACAACATCACGGAATTCGGAGCTTCGGGCGGCGATTCGAACGAGCAACTGCAGATCCCGGAGGTGCTGCCGGTTCTGCCGTTGCGCGATATCGTCATCTACCCGTTCATGATCGTGCCGCTTTTCGTCTCGCGCGAGCGTTCGATTCGGGCTGTGGACCATGCGCTCAGCGAGAATCGCATGATCCTGCTCCTCTCGCAAAAGGATTTGGACAAGGAGGAGCCGACCGCCGAAGACCTTTACACGATGGGCACGGTCGCCCTTGTCATGCGCATGCTGAAGCTGCCCGATGGCCGCACGCGCATCCTCGTCCAAGGTCTGGCGCGCGCGCGCGCCGAAGAGATCGCCGAGACGAACGGTTTTTTGAGCGCGCGTCTGACGGTGCTTCATGAACCGCCCGTCCCCGAAGACTCGCTCGAGGTCGAAGCGTTGATCCGCAACGTGCGCGCGCTCTTGGAGAAGGCGGCCAACCTCGGCAAGAACATCTCGCCAGAGGTGATGGCGATCGCGGCCAACCTCGATGATCCGGGCCGACTGGCCGATCTTGCGGCATCCAATCTCGAACTGCGCGTCGAAGAGGCGCAATCGGTGCTCAACCTCGTCGATACGCTGGCGCGCCTGCGCCGCGTCAACGAACTCTTGAACCGCGAGATAGAGGTCCTTACGGTTCAGCAAGAGATCAACACACAGGCGCGCGCCGATATCGATCGCTCGCAACGCGAGTTCTTCCTGCGCCAACAGCTCAAAGCGATTCAGGCCGAACTCGGCGAAGGGAACGAACTGGCCGAAGAGATCGCGCAGTTTCAGAAGAAGATCGCCGCCGCCGGCATGCCGCCGCAAGTCGAAGAGGAGGTCCAGCGGCAACTCAAGAAGCTGGAACGCATGCATCCAGATGCGGCTGAGACGGCGACGCTGCGCAATTGGCTCGAGATCATGGTTGAGCTGCCGTGGTCCAAATCATCAAAAGATAATCTGGATCTGGCCAAAGCGGCGCGCATTCTGGATGAAGACCACTACGGTTTGGAGAAGGTCAAAGAGCGCATCCTCGAAGCGCTGGCCGTGCGCAAACTCAAGGAGAAACCGAAAGGACCGATCCTCTGTTTGGTCGGCCCGCCGGGCGTGGGCAAAACGAGTCTAGGCCGCTCGATCGCGCGCGCGCTCGACCGCAAATTCGTTCGTTTGAGCTTGGGCGGGCTCCACGATGAAGCCGAAATCCGCGGCCACCGTCGCACCTATGTCGGCGCGATGCCCGGTCGAATCATTCAAGCTCTGCAACAGGCGGGCACGAACAATCCGCTCATTATGCTCGACGAAATAGACAAGGTGGGAGCCGATTTTCGCGGCGATCCGAGCTCAGCTTTGCTTGAAGTGCTCGACCCTGAACAGAACAACAGCTTCCGCGATAATTACCTGGGCGTCCCCTTCGATCTGTCGAACGTGATGTTCATGACGACGGCCAACGTGCTCGACACGATCCAGCCGGCTCTGCGCGATCGAATGGAGATCATCCAGCTTTCCGGCTACACCGAAGAGGAGAAGCTCGAGATCGCGCGGCGCCACCTGCTGCCCAAACAGATGGAGGAGAATGGGATCACGCCGCGCCACCTGCAAATCTCGCGGCGTGCGCTGGCGGCCATCATCAACCAGTACACGCAGGAAGCCGGGCTCCGCCAACTGGAGCGCGAGATCGGCAAGATCTGTCGTAAAGTGGCGCGCCGCGTGGCCGAAGGGCGAACCGAGATGGTGCGCGTTTCGCTCAAAAACCTGCACGAATTCCTCGGCGCGCCGAAGGTCCAGCCCGATGAGATCTTGCGCCGCGATCAGATCGGCGTCGCGACGGGACTCGCTTGGACCGCCGTCGGGGGCGATGTCCTCTTCATCGAAGCGTTGCGCGTGCGCGGCAAAGGGAATCTCGTCCTGACGGGTCAACTCGGCGATGTGATGAAGGAATCGGCCCAAGCGGCCTTCTCTTACGCCAAAGCGCGCGCGCGCGAACTCGGCATCCCAGAAGAGGACTTCAACCAATACGACCTACACATCCACATCCCGGAAGGGGCGATCCCGAAGGATGGCCCTTCTGCCGGCATCACGTTAGCAACAGCCATGGTTTCCGTGCTCTCACAGCGCCCCGTGCGGCGCGACGTGGCGATGACGGGCGAGATCACGCTGCGCGGAAACGTGTTGCCGGTTGGCGGGATCAAAGAGAAGGTACTGGCGGCGCGGCGCGCGCGCGTCGCGACCATCATCCTGCCGCAACAGAACCGGCGCGATCTCGACGAGATCCCCAAAGAGCTGTTCACCAACTTGCGCTTCGTCTTCGTCGACAACGTGCAACAGGTCTTCCGCGAAGCCCTGCGCGAGAAGATTTCAACCGCAACTTCGGCCTCGCCGCGCCAAGCCAAGCTGCCCCAAGCGGCTGCGCCCTCTTCGACCGATAGCACGCCGGTTTAGTCAACCGCTCCACGGCTTCGAGCCGGAGCGTCTCGGCGGGATCGAACCGCTCAGAGTCTTTATCCGCTTGTGCGCACGCGGGAAGAGCGCTCCCTCCCCGTGGCTTGCAGCCAGGAGCTCTCGAATCCGCGCAGTCTGGTGGAAAATTTCACCGATTCGACCCGTTTTAGCCGATCTAAAGGTTTGACTCCGCCTATGGCGTATGATAACCTGCGCCACTGTTCGCTGCCCCCAGTTCCCCTTGTTTTGACCGACTCCGAGGGCGCGGCGGTAACCGGCAAGAGACTCTTGCGACGGAGGACCTGATGGCAACCGATTTCTCCCGCCTGATTCAATGCACGACTCTTTTGGGGACGCTCCTTTTCTCAAATCTCCCGCTCTATGGGCAGGCCCCTACGGCGTCGGCTCTGCGCAACGCGCAGAGCGAAGTCGAGCGCGAAGAGGCGCGCGTCACACAGATCATCACGCGGGCGGAGAACTACTTTAAGCAGGGCGAACTGAATCTGAAGGACAATCGTCGCGAACAGGCGCGAGATGATTTCGATAAAGCCGTCGACACGATTCTGGAGTCGGGGATTGACGTGCGGGCTAACCCGCGTTTGCAGGATTATTATCTGCAACTCATAGAACGCATCTATCGCCTAGAGGTCCCCGCGCCACAACTGACCGCTCAATCGACAAGCGATCAAGAGGCACCGTCGCTCGCCCAAGTCACCCCGCAAATCGGCTTCAGGGAGCAGAGATTTGAACCCTCCCCGCTCGATGAGCTGAGCCGCTTGACGTTAACGCCCGAGGAGGAGAACGTCAGGCCCGAAGATGTCGCGCAGCTTGAGGCAGCTAAGAGCCGAGTCGATTTCTCCTTCAAGGTCAATCCGATCATCCAGCAATTCATCAACTACTATCAAGGGCGCGGGCGCGCGACGATGGAGAGCGGGCTTCGCCGTTCGGGGCGTTACATGAGATTGGCACGGAAGATCTTCCGCGAGGAGGGCGTGCCGGAGGATCTTGCGTGGTTGGGCCAGGTCGAAAGCGCCTGGCAACCGCTGGCGCGCTCTTGGGCCGGAGCGTCGGGCCTGTGGCAGTTCGTTCCGGGAACGGGCACAAGATACGGATTGAAGCAGACGGCGTGGGTCGATGAGCGCCACAGTTTCGAGAAAGCGACGCGCGCTTCGGCCCGCTATTTGAAATGGCTGGCCCAGCGTTACGGCGGGAACTGGGAATTGGCTCTCGCCGCATACAACACTGGCGAGGGGAACGTCGATCGCGCGATAGCGCGCGCCGGCGTCGCCGATTTCTGGCAGATCTACCCATACCTTGCGCAAGAGACGCGCAATTATGTGCCGAACATCCTCGCGACGATCTTGATCGCGAAGAATCCGGAGAAGTACGGTTTCGGCCACGTCAGACCCGAGCCGCCGCTCTCTTACGACACGGTGCGCGTGCCGCCGCTGACGAGCTTGCGTTTTATCGCCGACGCTTTGGATGTCAGCCTCGACTACCTGCGCGAACTTAACCCTGAACTTCGTCGCGATATGACGCCGCAAGGCGAGCCTTACTTAGTGCGCGTTCCGCCCGGACGCGGGCGCGCGCTCGTCGCGCTTCTCAAACGCATCCCGCCCGAGCGACGTAACTCCGTCAGATTCGTGCGCCTTGCGCCCGGCGAAGATCTCACCGTCATCGCCGCGCGCACGGGAGCCAATCTGGCCCAACTTCAGGCTTTGAATCAAGGCGTAGAGATCAAAGCGGGCGCGCGCATTGCGGTCCCGATCGCCAGCATCCGCAACGTGGTGATGACGCGTCCAGTCGCCGCAGGCGCGAGGAGTCCAGCTGCGACCAAAAGGCTGGTGCGTGTGCGCGCGCGGGCAGGCGAGACGATCGCCCAGATCGCCGCTCGTTACAGGGCCTCAACGGACGAGGTGGCGCGTTTGAACGGCCTCGCCGCGCACGCTCGTCTGAGCGCCGGGCGCGAGATCATCGTCCCCGTCTCGAATCAGACGAAAGCTCCCGCTCGCCCGCCACGGCGTTCGTCAAAGCGGCGCTAGAAGGCGCACAACCTAGCGAGTCAAAGCGTGCCCCTTTTAGGCGCGCTTTTTTTCATCCGCTCGACGGTTTCGAATTTTCGAGGAGGGGTTTCGCAAACTCACGATCGGCTACAGGTTTCGATTTCGCTTCTGACGAGATTTTGGAGGAGTGCCCTCACCATGCTCTTTCGCACCCGTTCGGCAGCCGTTTACGGCATCGACGCCGATCTCGTGGAGATCGAAGTCGATCTCGCTCCGGCGCGCGGCGAAGCAGATTCGCCATCCTCCGTGACGATCGTCGGATTGCCCGATTTGGCTGTGCGCGAATCGCGTGAACGCATCCGCGCGGCCATCAACAACAGCGGTTTCTTCTTCCCTTTCCATCGGATGACGGTCAACCTCGCGCCGGCAGATGTGCGCAAAGAGGGCGCGAGTTTCGATCTGCCGATCGCGCTTGGCATCCTCGGAGCGAATGGCGACCTCGGCGATGAGGGCGAATTGCGCGATGTGCTCGCCGTCGGTGAACTCGCGCTCGACGGGCGCGTGCGCCCCGTGCGCGGCGTGCTCTCGATCGCCATGCGCGCGCGCCAATCGCAGATTAAAAATCTACTCGTCCCGGAAGAGAATGCGACAGAGGCGGCGGTCGTAGAAAGCATCAACGTCTACCCGGTAACGGATTTACGCCAAGCCGTCGAACTAGTTTTAGCGTTGCGGCGCGGCGAGATCAGCCCCGCACCGTTGCGCCTCGATTTAGCGGCGCTGATGGCGCACAAGGACGAGTATTCGGTCGATTTTCGCGAGGTGCGCGGGCAACAGGCAGCCAAACGCGCGCTTGAAGTGGCGAGCGCGGGAGCGCATAACATCCTTTTGATCGGCCCACCGGGCTCGGGCAAGACCATGCTCGCGAAGAGAATTCCGACGATCCTGCCGCCGCTGGAGTTCGAAGCCGCGCTCGAATTGACGAAGATCTATTCGGTCGCCGGTCTGACCGGACGCGCGGGGCTTGTCACGCAACGCCCTTTCCGCGCCCCACACCACACGATCAGCGATGCCGGTTTGATCGGCGGCGGCGCCGTGCCGCGACCCGGCGAGGTCTCGCTCGCCCATCATGGCGTGCTCTTCCTCGATGAACTGCCGGAGTTCGATCGGAGCGTGCTCGAAGTGTTGCGTCAGCCGCTCGAAGATCAAAAGGTGACGATCAGCCGCGCCGCGATGTCTTTAACTTTCCCGGCCTCCTTTATGCTCGTCGCGGCGATGAACCCCTGCCCGTGCGGCTTCTGGAACGATCCGACGCGCGAGTGTCGCTGCACGCCGCTACAGATCCGCCGTTACATCGGGAAGATCTCCGGCCCGCTGCTCGATCGCATAGACATCCATATCGACGTGCCCGCTGTGCGCTTTCGCGACCTGCGGGGCGAGCCGCCTCCTGCCGAAAGCTCCGCGGAGATTCGCGCGCGCGTCGTCGCGGCGCGTGCGCGTCAACGCGCGCGCTTCCAAGGCGAAGGCATCCTCGCCAACGCGCAGATGCTGCCGCGCCACATCCGGCGTTTCTGTCGAATTGACGCCGAGTGCGAGCGGATGTTAGAGAATGCGGTGGCGCGTCTCGGGTTGTCAGCGCGCGCCATCGACCGCATACTAAAGGTGAGCCGTACCATCGCTGATCTGGAAGATTCTCCAGAGATTCGGCCCATGCATATCGCCGAGGCCGTGAGCTATCGGTCGCTCGACCGAACCTACTGGACGTGATACACGAAAACGTCAGCATGGTACACGAAAAAGATTAAATTCGCGGCGGGCAAGGCAACGACGCGCACAACCGTGGGCATCACAAGGCGCGTGGGGGAGCTTCACGGAGACCGCCTTCTGGCGGTTCACCCATTGACGAAGCGTCTGCTCGAGCACACGTGTTGTGTCCGTCGCAAGGGAGGGTTGATGCCTGCCGATCGGACGGACACTGAACACGTGGCTGAGACCGAAAAAGTCGAGACACAAGCGCCGCAGGATTCCGATTACGAACTGGCGCAACAGGCTGCCCGTGGCGACATGCGCGCCTTCGAGCAGCTCTATGAACGCCACAATCGGCGCGTCTATTCGCTCTGTTTGCGCATGACGGGCAACACGAGCGAAGCCGAAGACCTCATGCAAGAGGTCTTCATTCAGCTCTTCCGCAAAATCGGGAGTTTCCGCGGCGAATCGGCCTTTACGACCTGGCTGCACCGCCTGACGGTCAACCAAGTGTTGATGCACTTTCGCAAACGCGGGGTGCGTCTGGAGCAGACGACCGAAGATGGCGAAACTCCCGTGCAGATCGTCAAGGGGACGGAGAACCCGAACGCGATGCCGATCGTCGATCGCATCGCGCTCGATAAGGCGATCGCGCAATTGCCGCCCGGCTATCGCACGGTCTTCGTGCTCCATGACATCGAAGGCCATGAGCATGAGGAGATCGCGCGCATGCTGGGTTGCTCGGTCGGAACGAGCAAATCGCAATTGCACAAAGCGCGCATGAGATTGCGCGAGCTTTTGAGGCAACAGAATCCGCCTAAATGAACTCCAAGTTGAAGCGACGATGGGCGAATCCCGAGGATCTGCTTGCTGCTTTGCCTTCAACGCCGGAGGGTTGGAAGGATGGAGTGCAGAAACTGCCAGGCTCTACTGAGCGAATTGATCGATGGCGCGTTGAGCGCGGAAGAGGAGGCGCGCGTCGAAGCGCATCTGGCTGTGTGCGCGCTTTGCGCGCAAGTGCGTGAGGAGCTCAGCAACATCGTCCTCGCAGCGCGCGACTGCCACGCTTACCCGCTGGCCACGCCGAACGAACGGTTGATTTGGCAGCGCATCAGAAGCAGCCTCCTCGACGAAGGATCGCGCGCGGCGGCAACTCAATCCTCGGCACGCGCCAGCTGGTGGACGCGCCTGCTCGATAAAAGATGGGAGTTCTCCCTGCCCCAACTGGGCGCGGCGATCGCCGCGGTCGTCGTCGCGGTTTCGCTGATCACCGCCCTCTCGCTGAACGCGCTGCAAAGATCGACCGCGCCTTCGGGCGCGGCGGCGAAGGTTGCCGCCGAACGCACGCTCCCGATCGATGATTATCTGCGCCAGCAGCAAGTGGCGATCGAATATTGGCAGCAGCGCGTCAACGAACGGCGCGTGCGGTGGAACCCGAAGATGCGCGAAGCGTTCGATCGCAACATGCGGGTCATCGATCAGGCGGTGCAGGATTCGCTGCGAGAGCTTGAACGCAACCCGCACGATGAGGTCTCCGAAGAGATGCTCAACGCCGCGCTTCGCGAGAAGATGGAGCTGCTCAAGGAGTTTTCCGAGCTCTGATCGAACTCACGACGCGAATTCAAGAGGAAGATCCGTGGAGGGAAGAACGAAAGGCTGATGAGAACGATTCTCGATGATCGACGAGGCATTTACAGCCTTCGACTGCCACTGACGGCCGCGTTGTTATTCGCGTTGGCCGCTCATCCCGTCAGCGCGCAGCAGCGCTATGCACGTAATTTCGTCGCGCGCCCGAACGTCCGCGTACAGGTGGTCAATCTATCGGGAAGGATCTCCGTCGAGGGGTGGCGACGGAATGAGGTCAAAGTCACAGCCAATCTCGAATCTCCTCCGGCGCGCATCTTGCCCAACGTTTCGGAAAACGACGTCATCATCAATGTGGTCCAAGCTAACCGCGGGCGCGAGATCGGCGATGTCAACTTCATGATCTTCGTCCCGCATAACGCCAGCGTCGATCTCGAGACGAAGCGCGGCGATATAGCTGTGCGCGGTCTCCGGGGGCAGATGCTGCGCGCCCGCGTCAGTACGGAAGGCGATATCGAACTGACGGACATCAGCGCCGCGATGGTCGTCGCCGAAAATACGATGGGCGACATCCTCTTCGACGGCGATCTGCTGCCTAACGGCAACTACACGCTGGCCTCGATGCAGGGCAACATAAATATCCGCATCCCGGCCAATTCGGCCTTCCGTTTGAACGCGACGGCGCCTCTTACGCGTAACATCAACCTCGGCGAATTCGCCCGCCTGGGCTTCTTCAACTTCATGAGCGGCAATCGCAAGGTGATCGGCAGAACCGGCGATGGACGCGCGCTTCTTAACGTCATTAACCAACGCGGGCCGATCTTCTTCACGCGCCGGTAAAAGCGTTTCGGTTCCATCTGCCGATGCTCTCCGATAGATTCGGCAACGCGAGATCAGACCGCGGCTCATCGCGCAACCGGTGGCAACGCGCTCTGCTTTTGCTCCTTCTCGCGCCGCTGGCTAATGCGGGTTACGCGCAACGGAAAGTTCAGGCGGAATCGCTGACGCGCACCACCACGCGCCAGGAGCGCCGCCCTTTACCTTACGGAGGCACGCTCAGCCTCTTCGGCGCACCGCACGGCTCGATCACCATCGAAGCTTGGCCGCGGGCTGAAGCGGAGATCGCGGCTGAGATGGAGATGCGAGCCGACTCGGAAGAGGATCTGGCTCAACTTGCGCGCGTGATCGGTTTCGTCATCGATGAAGAGCCTAACCATCTGCGCATCTTCACCACCGGCACGCACGACCGGCGCACGCTCAAGCGCCTCGCTCCAGATTTTCCCCAGAGATTGCTCGAAGCCGCGTGGAAGGTCGATTATCGCGTGCGCGTCCCACCGCAAACGGATCTGGAGATATACGCCGGAAACGGCACCGTGCATCTGAGCGGAGTCGAAGGCGCGATCAATCTCAACGTGAGCGAAGGCGATGTCACGCTCGAGATGACCGGAGGGAGCGTCGTCGCAACGGTCGGGCGTGGATCGCTTAAACTTCGCCTACCGGCACCCAGTTGGCGCGGGCGCGGCGCGGATCTGCGTCTGGCCAACGGCGAGATGACGATCGAAATTCCGGCCAGCTTGAACGCCGAGGTATCCGCCAGAGTTTTGCGCACAGGGCGCATCGTGAACGAAGCGAAACGCGCTGTGAACCGATCCGATCTGTCCGCGGATGGCAAGTCTTGGCAAGCGCGGTTCGGCGCCGGAGGAGCGACGTTTTCATTCACCGTAGGCGATGGCCTTCTCAGATTTGCCGAGTATCGCGATAATTGAGGTCATCCGCCGCTGGGCAGCAACATTGTTAAGGACAAGACGCGCCCATCCTGCGCGCGCGCTTCCGCTTGGACCGAACTGGGCCAAGACTCTGCCCCAGCGCATCGCGATAATTTTCCCGCCGTCACTTCAGCGATCCGTTTCCAATCTTCACAACGCGCGCCGATCCGTCTGTCGAGATCTCGCCCCCGGACCGTTTCGGGCCTTTCAACGCACGCGACTCTTCTTACGCCGCAAGAAGTCTATCAAGACGAATTGCGACAGATTGCCCGGAGTGGCGAAATAGGCCTTGCCGTTGGTCATCGCCGTCATCTGTTTGACGAACTCGACCAGATAGTAATCGCTCGCCAACATGAAGGTGTTGATCATGATGCCGGCCTTTCGACAGGCTTGAACTTCGCGGAAGGTTTCGGCCATGACGATCGGATCAAAGCCCATCGAGTTTTTGTAGAGCCGGCGACCTGAAGGCGCGCCTTCGGATGAGCGACGACCCAAACTTGCGGCGTCCACAAAACAAGCGGTCGGCTTGCCGTCTGTGATCATGACGATCTGGCGCATCTCCTTGCGCTGCGCCAGCAGGAGTTTGCGCGCCAATCTTAAACCTTCCGCCGTGTTCGTGTGGTACGGGCCGACCTGCGTCGTGGCGAGCTTGGCGAGCGGCAACTCCTCCGCCGAATCGTGAAAGAGGACGACCTTCAGGGAATCTCCCGGATACTGCGTGCGGATCAGATGGGCGAGCGCCAGCGCGACCTTCTTCGCCGGAGTGAAACGGTCTTCGCCGTAAAGGATCATCGAGTGCGAACAATCGAGCATGACGACGGTCGCGCACGAAGATTGGTAATCGCACTGGTGAACATAGAGGTCGCTGTACTCGAGATTGAGCGGGATGCTCAGCCCCTCGCGCCGGATCGCCGAAAGGAGCGTCGCGTTGACGTCCAGGTTGATCGTGTCGCCAAATTCGTACTGTTTGGAGCTTCGCTCCGCTTCGACGCCCGTTGCCAGATACTGCGTTTCATGTCGTCCAACCGAGGAACGACCTAGACTGCCCAAAAGCTTCTGCAACGTCTTGTAACCGAGAAAATCCAATCCCTTTTCGGTGACCTCAAATCTGATGTTGCGCGGCAGAGGCTCTTCGAAACGCCCCTGTCCCTTTTCGCGTCGCAGGCGCGCCTGCTGCGCGGGCGTCAGCGGCTCTTCGCGCAGGGTAAGATATCCCTCTTCGACGAGCCGCTCGATCAGCTGATTGAGAAGCTCTTCGAGCTGCGAGCCGCGGAACCGACCGTTGCTTTCGGCAAGCATCTGCTCGATGTCCTGCTGCGACAACTCGCCCATCTCCATCAAGGCTTGGAGCAACGCTTGACGGAGCGCATCGAGCGATCGGTCCATAGGGCGCGACCTTCTGGACCAGTAGTAGTCGTCATCGTAACCAGAGTAGAGCAACTGGTCCTGCAATGCATCCATGAGGTCGCCGAGATTGATGCCTGAAACGTCGAACCCTCTGAATTTTGAGTAGCGTATGAATCTCATGATCGTTCACCACCAACTATCGCATGTGGACGGTCACGCCCCCTTCAAGCGAGCGACGACCGCAAGCGTCTGCCGTTTGGACTTCGGATGATCCGCCCACGGTCATCGGCAGTGGCTCAGCTATATCGCCCCGTGCCGGTCAAGTCCTCGTAGATCATGCCGCGACGGTCTTTGCGCGCTTTGGTCGCCGCCGCATAGCCTCCTTCCTCGTTGCGCGAAATTTTGTTGTGCGCGTAAAGCCCTTCGAGCGCGAACTCGCATGCGGCGACCGTGAGCGCCACATCGTCGCGCTTGAAATCGAACGGAACGAGCGCCGTTTCGATCAGCTCGGGCACCTCCTCGATGAGCAGCAGGCACTCTTCGGCGGAAGCCGTATCGCTCAGCCGCAGCGTGCCGCCCTGATCGAACCATTGGACGGTTTTGGTGAAATCTATGCCGACGAAGTAGCCCTCGAAGATCTCGCCCGCCGCGCGCTTGATCAGATCTTTGGCGATCTTGGTGGCGCCGACCTGCTCGCCTTCGTATTCGAGCTCCATCTTACCGGTCATCGACGGGATGGCCGCGTAGATGTCGGCGATGCGCGCCGAGATCCGCTCTTCGCCCGTGAGCAGCGCGCGCCGTTCGGCGTTTGAGACGACCGATTCCATCACCGTGATCGGCATGCGTTGCGAGACACCGGAACGTTTGTCGATGCGCTGATCATCGCGCGCTTCGAACGCGATCTGCTCGACGATCTCGCGGATGAAATCCGGGATGATGATCTCTCCCTCGATCCCATCGCGATCGGTCCAGGCCTCCTGCCGCGTGATCTCGATGGCCTGTTGCAGTTCTTTCGGATAGTGCGTCATGATCTCGGCGCCGATGCGGTCCTTCAAAGGCGTGATGATCTTGCCGCGCGCCGTGTAATCTTCCGGATTGGCGCTAAAGACCATCATCACATCGAGCGGCAATCGGACCGGATAGCCTTTGATCTGCACATCGCCTTCCTGCATGATGTTGAAAAGCCCGACCTGAATCTTGCCCGCCAGATCGGGCAGTTCGTTGATGGCGAAGATCCCGCGATTGGCGCGCGGGAGCAACCCGTAATGGATCGTCAACTCATCGCTCAGGACGTGACCGCCCTTGGCGGCTTTGATCGGATCGACGTCGCCGATGATATCGGCGATCGTGACATCGGGCGTGGCGAGCTTTTCGACGAAACGCGCATCGCGCTCGATCCACGCGATCGGAGTCTCGTCGCCCATCTCCTCGATCATGCGCCGCCCGTAAGCGCTGATCGGGCGCAGCGGATCGTCGTTGATCTCCGACCCTTCGATGATGGGGATGCGCTCATCAAGCAAGGTGACGAGCTGGCGAATGATGCGGCTTTTGGCCTGCCCGCGCAAACCCAGCAGGATCATGTTGTGTTTGGCGAGAATCGCGTTGATGATCTGCGGCACGACCGTCTCATCGTAACCTATGATGCCGGGGAAGATCCGCTCTCCAGCGCGCAGTTTGCCGAGAAGATTAGCGCGCATCTCATCTTTGACCGATCGCGAACGATATCCGCTCTTTTTGAGTTCACCTAAAGTCCTCGGTAATGCCATCTCCCTTGCCCCTTCATTTGAAGATTTCGTTCGAGTCATCAAAAGGCGCAAAATTTAAGGATCATCGTCCTCAATCTCGCGCCGTCACAAAGCGACATAGCGATCATGATCGACCTGCGCAAGGAGTCCGTCTGCGACGAGTTTGCGCAGATGTGCGAGCACTGAGCGTTCGGCCAGCGCGCGCGCGGCGGCGGGAAGATCCGCATAAACGCGCGCAGCGATCTCCGCTGGCGATGCCACCCCATCACGCACCGCAGCGAGTATCTCGCGCTCGCGCGCCAAACGATGCGCGATGTAATCACTGATGCGCGCGCGCGCGTTGGCGATGGCCGGCCCGTGCGCGCTCAACAATACGGTCAACCGCGGCAGAGCGAGCAGCCTCTCGAGCGAGCGCAAATAGTCGCGCATGTCGCCGTCAATCGGATCGATGAGCACCGTCCCGACGCCGACGACGAGATCGCCCGTCAACAACGCTCCCAAACGCTCTTCGTAGAAACATAGATGCCCGCGCGCGTGCCCCGGCGTATGAAGCGCACGTAGGATGAGCGGTGGATCACCGTCGAGTTCGATCGTTTCGCCGTCTTCGATGAAGCGGTCGATCCCGATCCTTCCCTTCAAGGCTTCAGCCGTCAGCCGATGCGCAGCGACGGGAACGTTGAGGAACTTCCGTAGCGCTTCAACGCCGCCTACGTGGTCCGGATGATGGTGCGTCAAGATGAGCTCGCGCACCGCGCAGCCGCGAGCGCGCATCTCGTTCAAGCAATCATGCAACGAACGCTGCTCTTCTTCGTAAGGCGAGGCTGGATCGATGACCACCAGCTCACGCCGCCCCACGATATAACAGTTCGTGTGTGTGGCGGGCGGTTTGGTCGGCGTGCGCAAAGGGAAGCAGACGATCCCGGGGACGAATTCGATGCGCCGCACGGGATGACCATAAGCATGAGGCGTGCTCAAAAATCGCTCCACCAGATCGTCCCCAACGCCCTGCGCCAGCGTTCGAAGAGCATGTAGCACGGGTGGCACCATCAGCGCTTCACCGCGTTGCCATTTGGCGACGGCTTCTCGGGCCTCGATCCATTCGCCGAAGGATAATTCCCCCTCGGGATTGATGATGCGCGGCTGTTGTTTGCGTGGACAGCGGACCAAGAAGAACCACGTGTTGAAGCGCCGCGGGCTGAAAGGCGGCGTCACCCAGCGTCCGACGAAAGTGAAATCGCGGGCGTCGAGATGCAGCCCGAAATGTTCGAGGAGCTGAGGGAAATCCATGCGCCCGCTCCGCAGTTCATCGAACAGCGATCCGATCTGACCGCGCGTCAAACGATCGCTGCGGCGCGCAATGAGCACGCCCAGTTCTTCGAAGAGCTCTCGCGCAGCACACGCGATCATGCTCGCCAGATTGCGATCGTCGCAACCGATCACGACCGTATCGGCATCGGTCGCCTCGCGCTGCCCTCCGGGGAAAGCGTAGAATCCCCCGAGGAAAGAGAGCCGTTCGTTCCGCCTCACCCAAAAGACTTCGACGCGACTTCCGCGCTCGCGGATCAGGATGACCGCCGCCGCATCTACGGGCAGCGCATCCTTTGCCGAAGCGAGCGCGCGCGCTCGACTGTGAGCTTCACGAGCGTCTTCGTTTAAGGCGTGTTCCGCTTTCTCGAATTCAGGCAAACGAACTCTCCCGAAAGTCGAGCGCCGCAAAGGCATCCCATAAAGCTTGGCGCGAACGTTGAAAGTATAGCACTCGCCGCAAAGCCGAAGCGAGCAACGCGATGCACGCCACAGGAGACGGCTCGCCCGCGACAACAGGTGGAAAGCGCCAGCCTCGCCCATAAAAAGGGCGTCACCAGAGGGAATAAAAAAGATTAATGAGATCCATGCAAACTGACTCTTGACAGGGATGGAAAGCAGATATTACTTTGCTGGGTTAATTGGCCGCTGGCTTAGCTTCGCCGAAAGCCAAAATCTATCGGCCCGAAAGGAGGTGAGAGGGGTGGCGCTCGTGATCGTCAATGAGGGCGAATCGATCGAATCCGCGCTCCGGCGTTTCAAACGGCGCGTGCAGAGCGAGGATATCATCCGCGATTACAAGAAGCATACCTTCTACCTCAAGCCGGGCGAGAAGCGTCGGTTGAAATCGGCGCTCGCGCGCAAGCGCAACCGCAAGAAGGCGCGCCGTAATGAGATGTGAAGCGATGACCGATGGGTCGCACCAACTCAGCTAATGCGTTGAGCGACTTCCCTCACCGATGTTGTTTGACGCCCGAAACAATCTTCGGTGAGGGTTTTCTTTAAATTGCACGGACGGGGAAGGCGTATGCAGATGGAGGGGAATAGTCGAGTCAACGGAGAATGGAACGAAGTCGAGATGGAATTCCGAGATCGCATCATCAAATGTATAGATTGCGGAGAGGAGTTCATCTGGACGGCAGGCGAACAGATCTTCTTCCGTGATAAGGGGCTACAGAACCCGCCGAAACGATGTAAACCATGCAAGCAGGCGAAGAACGAGCGCATCGCCGCGATCATGGCGGCGCAGGCTGAAGGCGTTCGTCGTCGCGTCGAAGTTCCCGTCGTGTGCGCGCAATGTGGCCAAGCGACCACCGTGCCCTTCTACCCTTGGCAGGGACGCCCCGTCTACTGCCGCTCCTGTTTCCTCGCACACAAGAGCGCAGAGCAGAGCTGAAGGCTCGACGTTCGCCGCGGCCATAAGGGCGCAAGAGGTTCGCTCGTTCAGCCGCTAAGCGCCCGCCTCCTCGCGGCGGTCAAGTCCATACTGTCTCGAAGGCCGAAACCGACGTTCGATCCAATCGAGACGCGCGCTCGAATCCCAATCGATCCGCTCTCGAAAGAGACCTCTTCCACGCCACTTGGCGGTTTGACTTGGATTTGCCTGATCTCAGCCTGATTGCCAACTTCGAAAGAGACCTTTTCCACCCCACTTGACGATTTCAGATCGGCATCATCTCTCGAGGTGGTAGGGAACGCTGGTGACGACAACCCCTTTCCTGAATAACAACGCGCCTTTGAGCAGCAATGAGCTTTGATTGTGAAGCAGATGTTGCCACCAGCGCGCGGGCACGAACTCCGGGATCACGACCGTGACGAAAGCGCCTTCATCCCGCCGTTTAAGCCGTTCGATATAGCGGAGCAACGGTCGCGTCAGTTCGCGGTAGGGCGACGGAAGGATGACGAGTTTGATGCCTTGCCCCCATCTTTCCCATTTCTCGCGCAATTTCCGCGTCGCCTCCTCATCCAAATCGACATAAACAGCCGTCACCTCATCATCCGGCGAGATCGCTTTGGCATATTCGAGCGCATAGACGACGCCGCGATGCACGCCCGAGATGGGGACGACGACGCGATGGCGCGGCGTCGGGATCATCTCCATCCCTTCGGTCGAAAGTTGGCGCGCCACATCTTGATAATGATCATAAATGGCGCGGAACATCATGACGAGCAGAGGGACGATCACCACGACGAGCCAGGCGCCATGCACGAACTTCGTCACGACGAAGACGCACAGGACGGTGAAGGTGCAACATGCGCCCAAACCGTTGATCAAGATGGCGCGGCGCCAATGCGAGCTCTTCGCCGATGAGGACTCGCTGCCCCCCTGCGTCGCTTCGCGCTGATGCTCGCGTTCGCGCCACCAATGGCGCACCATCCCGGCTTGCGAGAGCGTGAAGGAGAGGAAAACGCCGATCGCGTAGAGCGGGATCAAACGGTGCGTGTCGCCGCCGAAGGCGATGATGAGCAGGCTGGCGAAGAGCGCTAACAGCACGATGCCGTTCGAATAGACTAATCGATCGCCGCGATTGGCGAGTTGGCGCGGCAGATAGCGATCCCGCGCCATGATGGAGGCCAAGCGCGGGAAGTCGGCAAACGACGTGTTCGCCGCGAGCACGAGGATCGCCGCGGTGGTCGCCTGCACCGCATAATAGAACCAGTTCAGCGGGCCGGCGAAGATGGCGCGCGCAAACTGCGAGATCACCGTCTCGTTCGCGTGCGGATGCACACCATACAGATAGGCCATCACGCTCGTCCCGAGAAACATCACCGAAAGGAGAAGGGCCATCCAAACGAGGGTCGTCGCGGCATTCCGCGATTCGGGCCGACGAAAAGCCTGCACCCCATTTGAGATCGCTTCAATCCCGGTGAGCGCCGAGCAGCCGTTCGAAAAAGCGCTGAGTAGCAGGAAGAAGGTCAACGGCTGTGGCCTGTAACCTTCGGCGATCTTCAACTCTCCGGCACCGATCGGCTCGGCGACGCCGAAATAGAAGTAGCGGCACAAGCCGAATCCGATCATGAAAAGGAAGGAACAGATGAAGGCATAGGTCGGAACGGAGAAGATCATCCCCGATTCGCGCACGCCGCGCAGATTGGCGATCGCGATGAAAGCGATGAGCAGCAACGAGAGCAGGACCTTGTGCTGATCGAGCCAAGCGTAGCGCGTGCCCTGCGCCGCCGATGTGATCGCCGCAACTCCAGCAGATACGGAGACGGCAACCGTTAGGACATAATCGACGAGCAAAGACGCTCCGGCGACCAACCCGGCGGTGGCCCCGAGGTTATCTTTGGCGACGATATACGCTCCGCCGCCCGAAGGATAGGCGTAGATCGTCTGCCGATAGCTCGCGCTGACGATGGCGATCAAAGCGACGATGCAAAGCGACAAAGGGATGATGTAACCGAACGCGCGCGCATCGCCGTAAGCGACGGCGACGGCCAACACGAGGAGGATCTCTTCGGTGGCATACGCCGTCGAAGAGAGCGCGTCCGAAGAGAAGACGGCGAGCGCCGTCTTCTTCGTCAACCTTTCATGCACGGCTTGCGCCGTCGGCAACGGAGTGCCGACCAGCAACCGTTTGATGGAAACCGCCATTTCTTCACCCTGAAACCGAAAAGGGCACGGAAGCGCGCAGCCTCCGTGCCCCAAAGATCCCCCGCACGGTCCTCTGCCCTTCCATAACGCCTACGAGGTTAGCTGTCGGGCTCGGGCTGGAAGTGCCCTACGCGCCTATGGCGATTCGCCCCGGTCGATCTGGTTCCCCCGCGCCGCGCACGAACGCGGCTTCGGCCAGCAGGACGCAGATTGTCAAAACCCCAATTTTACGCTCTAACCCTCACGCAGTGCAATCAGCCGCCGACATGAACGACAGGTCGCCGTTCGGGATTCGGTTCCGCTTGCCGCAAGACCTCATGCGTCACCGGCGCCGTGTCGCCTTCGCCGAAGGCGACGTACTTGAAGAGGTAAGCGAGCGGGTTTCCCTCGCTCCAACCGAAATAGACGTGCGGCACTTTGCCCGTCGTATCGCGCAAGTAGAGGAGGAAAGCGGCGATCGCGTTCGGGACCGCCGGACTTTCCGTCCGCAAGACCCGGTAACCGTCCACTTTGACGCCCTTGACGCGAAGCACGCCCGAAAATTCCGAGGCATCGCCGGGCGTCACCTCGAAGAAGATGATCGGATCGCGCGTCGGGATATGGTTATCGGCGCGCTTTTCGCGCTCCTTCTGCGCGTACTCGCGCACGTCGCCGCGATCGCGTCGATTGGCGACGATTCTGATCTCATTCCGACCACGACTGACCTCTTCGATGAACTGTCGGGCCAGATCATCAAGTTCGACGCGCTCGACGCGCAACTCGGTCGTGCGCAAGGCGCGCGACATGAATGAGGTGAAGATGATCGTCACGATGAAGAACGAAGCGATCTTGATCCCTTCGGGACGCTCGATGACGTTGACCACCGTCGTGTAGATGAAGACCAGCGTGATGCACAGGAAGGCGATCGTCCTCGCCCGCTCTCGCCGTCGTCGCGATGAGACGAACACGGCGATGGCCGCCGAAGTCATCAGCACCAGGACGCCCGTCGCATAAGCGCCGCCTTGCGCGTCCACATCGGCCTCGAAGATGATCGTGACGGCGAAGGCGACCGCCGTGTAGACCAAGACCAGCGGGCGCGTCGCCCGCGCCCAATTGGGCGCCATGCCGTAGCGCGGCAGATAGCGCGGCACGATGTTCAGCAACCCGGCCATCGCCGACGCTCCGGCGAACCACAGGATCGCGATCGTGCTGATATCATAGAGCGTGCCGAACGCATCGCCGAAGAAGAGGTGGGCCAGATAAGCGAGCGCGCGCCCGTTGGCCTTGCCTCCCGTTTCGAACTCCTCAGCGGGGATGAGCAGCGTCGTCGTCAAACTGCTGGCGATCAACATCACGCTCATGATGAGCGCCGCCGTGCGCAGCAGTTTTCGCGTGTTGCGGATCCGTCCGAGCGGGCGCTCCTCGACATCACCGGGATCCCCTTTGACGAGCGGCATGACGGCGACTCCGGTCTCAAATCCGGAAAGGCCGAGGGCCAATTTTGGGAAGAGGATGAAGGCTAGGCCCAGCATCAACAGCGGATTGCCATGCGTCTGTGGGTGTGCAAGGAGCGCGTGACGCCAGCGCGGGAAGACTTCCGGATGCGCGAGGACTTCGTATAACCCGCGCGCCACGACGATCACGTTCACCGCGAGATAGACGCCGACGAGAAGGACGGCGAGGCCGATCGCCTCTCTAAATCCTTTCAGAAAGATCGCGCCGAGAATGGCGATGAGGGCGAGCGTCAACAGCACGCGGTGCTCTAAGAATTGCGGAGTGAATGGGTTTTCGAGGATATGGGCCGTCGCATCCGCCGCCGATAGCGTGATGGTGATGATGAAATCGGTCGCGACGAATCCTAACAGGACGAGGACGAAGAGCTTGCCTTTCCAGCGCGAGAAGAGCCGCTCGAGCATCGCGATCGAGCCTTCGCCATGAGGGCTTTCGGCGGCGACGCGGCTGTAGATCGGCAAAGCGCCGAAAAGCGTCAACATCACGAGGATCAGCGTCGCGATCGGGGAGAGGACTCCTGCGGCCAAGAAGGCGATGCCCGGTTGATAGCCGAGCGTCGAAAAGTAGTCCACACCCGTCAAACACATCACCTTCCACCAAGCGTGTGTCGGGTGGGCGCTTCCGCCCTTGTGCGGACCTTCCGTCTCTCTCGTCAGCCCCTTGAGCAACCAACGTTTGAAGCGCTTCGACGTCGCCTTACGCTGGACCAGAGTTTCGATCATTCGACAACCTCTCGGGCTTCCCTCCCCCGCCGGCTCGAGACGAGCTCCGGTTTCGAGAGCGAACGGGTCTCGACCTCAAAACTCAAAGATTAAACGGCGCAAGCGCGATCAACGCCGCGCTCGATCGCCGTCCGACGATCCATCCTACGCCCGTTTACCGCAAAAGACAAAACTCCCTTGCCCCCGATCGGCGGGCGAAAAGATGTTGTCGCATTCTCGCGTTTTTATGTTAAAGTATCGGCTCAAAACCCTTGAAGATCCATAGAACGGCAGCCCCGGTCTCGCTCTCGATAAGGTCCAGTCGAATAGACCGCCCGGACGCCGAATTGTACGCCTTCGTGGGAGATCGCGAGGATGACGCCACCGAAGATGAGCGCGAAAGCGGTTGAGATCTCGAAGCGGAGTCAAAGCGAAGGGGGCGGGCCGCTCCGAAGCGCCGCTCCGTCGTCTTGGAACGAAGAGCTTGAAAGGGCCCATCAACTGCTTGATGGCGGGCAATCCCGATTGGCCGAAGAGCGCCTGCGCCGTCTCATCCAAGCGAGCGGCGACGAATCCCTACAGGCTCAAGCCCGCTGCCTTCTTTCGCTGGCGCTCGAGATGCAGGGGCGTTATCGCGAAGCCCTGGAAGCCGTGCGGATCTACGAGGTGCCGAGCAAGCGAGCAGCGCTTACGCCGGAGACGAACATCGCCGTGCGCGTTCGGATCGGGTTAGCCTACAACCAACTGGGCGATCATCCGAAAGCGATCGCGCTATTGCAAGCGACGTTGCGCGAGATCGGCGAGGATGGTTCGGCCTATCAACTAGGGCTCACCTACAGCGCGCTGGCGCGCGTCTACCGTAGCATCAACGAGAACTCCATCTCGCACGATTACGCCGAACGCGCGCTCGCGCATCTGCGCCGAACCGGCGATTGGCGCGGTTTGGCGGAGACTTATCTCGGCATCGCCGTCACCGACACGCTCGAAGGCAATTACGAGATGGCGCTGGAGAATTTCCAGCACGCGCTCGACCTGATCGGCGATCGCCCGGCCCTCTTCACGCTCGGCAAGATCTACGCCAACATGGCCGGGGCATACTGGTTCCTCAAACGCCCACAAGACGGCATCCGGTGCCTCGAAAAAGCGATCGGTTATTACGAGCGGACCGAACACAAAGCCAACGCCGCGCTCGGCTATAACAACCTCGGCATAAACTTGATCCTGCTCGGCGATTGGAAACGGGCCCAAGAGGCCCTCGAACGAGCTCTCGAACTGGCTCTCAGCACCGATCGTCACACCGCACAGGTGCCGATGATCCTCGATTCGCTCGGCGAATTGGCGACGTTGCGCGGGGACCACAGACAAGCCCAAGACTATCTCGAACGCGCCGTTCGCTTGGCGACGGAGCACGGCAACAAGTGGTACATCGGTCAGGCGCGGCGCACGTTGGGCCGACTCTATCTGGCGATGGGACAAGCGCGCCGGGCCATCGAGGAGGGTAGGATCGCGCTCGCGTTGGCCGAAAGCATCAGCGATCGGCAAGCGATCCGCGACGCGCATCTATTGCTCGCCGAAGCCCATCTCGATTGCGGTCATCTGGACGAATGTAACAACTACCTGCAGACCGTCAGCGAGACGACGAGCAACAGCGCCGCCGAACTCGCCAACATCGGCGAAGCGCAGCGCATCTATGGCATCTTGGCGCTGGCCCAGGCCGATCACGCGCTCGCCGCACATCACTTCGGGCGCAGCGTCTCCATCTTCGAGATGCTCGGCGATCGGTACCGAAGCGCGTTGGCCCACTACTGGCTCGGGCGCACCTATGCGAACAGTCACCCTGAACGCGCCATCGAGCATTTGTCGCTCGCCGCCAAAACGTTCCGCGAACTCGGAGCGCGTCCGCTCATCGAACGATCGGAAGAGGCCCTGCGCGGGCTGGGCCAACCGATCAGCGAGTCGAAGCCGGAACCCTCGGCGCTCGCGCAAATACTGACCCTTCGCCTAACCGAAGCCGTCGCCTCGCGCGAACTCCTGCTGCGCGAGCTTGCCGCGATCATCCATCAGGAGGCGAATAGCCGCTTCGTCGTCCTGCTCGAACAGGATCGCGATGACAAAGAACGCTATCACCTCGGCGCCGCACAATCGAATCGGAAAGATCTCCCCAATCTCGTCGTCGCGGAGTGGAACAGCTTGGGCCGCGAGGCGCGCGAACGCTGGATGCAAGAACATGACGTCTCGCTTTTCACCTTGCGCCCGACCCATGCCCCGCAGGTCCTGCTCCTCGTCTCTCCGGCCATCACAGACGCGCTGCCCAACGGGCTCGCGCTCTATCCGCTGCTGCGCGTCGTCGAGCTGGGGCTCGACGTATGCGCGCTTCGCGAACGCACGCAGACAGGCTTCAGCAGCAACCTCGCCGCGTCGCCCACGGACCAGAGCCTGATGCCCGGCTTCATCCACTCGAGCCCGGCGATGATGCGGCTCATCGAAGAGGTCCACAAGATCCGCTCGTCAGATGTGACGGTGCTGATTACCGGAGAATCCGGAACGGGCAAAGAGCTGGTCGCGCGAGCCATTCATCAACTCTCTTCTCGCCGAACCAAGGTCTTCATCCCATTCAATTGCACGGCGGTCCCGAAGGAACTGGCCGAAGCCTACTTGTTCGGCTATCGCCGCGGAGCGTTCACCGGAGCGATCGCTGACTCGCCAGGCGTGATCAGAACGGCTGCCGGCGGCACGCTCTTCCTCGACGAAGTCGGAGATCTGCCGCTCGACGTGCAACCGAAACTGCTGCGATTCCTTCAAGAGGGCGAAATCCAACCGCTCGGAGATCAACGCCCGACCAAGATCGATGTGCGCATCATCGCGGCCACCAACACCGATCTGGAGAGATTGGTCGCCGAAGGGCGTTTCCGTGAAGACCTCTACTACCGCCTCAACGTCATCCGTCTCTGCGTGCCGCCCTTGCGCGAACGCCGCTCAGAGATTCCGGCCATCGTCACCTATTACCTGAACCACTACTCATCACGCTTCGGTCGCCGCGATATCCAAATCACCCCGCAAGCGATGGACCTACTGATGGTCTACGATTGGCCCGGTAACGTCCGTCAGCTCTGCAACGAAATTCAGCGGATCGTCGCGCGCGCGGAAGATGGCACGATCATCACGCCCGATCATCTCTCGCCAGAGGTGCGACGCAAGGCGATCCCGCTGCAAACCGCCAATCCCACGATCAGCGCCCCGACGCCCGGAATGACGCTCGCCGATGCGTTGACGACGCTCGAAAAGCGCATGATCGTCGATGCGCTGCGCCGCCACCGCGGCAACATCTCGCGCACGGCCCGCGAACTCGGACTGACGCGGCGCGGCCTCTACCTCAAGATGGAGCGATATGGATTAGATGTTGAGCGGATCGCCGCGCACGACGCCTGAATCATAGCGGCGCAAGCCGCAACGCGGCGAAATAGTCTTTGTAAAGCTCGTTGAAGCTGCGAATCGTGTAATCGAGAAGCGATGGCAGATCCTTGAGGTCCGCCGTGTTGACGACGAGATTGGCGTTGTTGAGAAAAGCGGCGTGAGCGTCAGCCGTGCGCACCGTCGGCGAGACCTGCACGAAGAAGAGCCTTCGACGCTCAGCCGGACGAAGCGCCATGATCTCGCGCGTCAGGAAAGCAGCCCCCTGCTCAGCCGCGTCGAATTCGACGTCAAGAACGAACACGTCGATCTTATCCTCACGCATTCGCTCGATAGCCTGTGAGGTGTCCGCGGCGAGGTAAACCTCGTAATGGTTCTCCGCAAGCGAGCGGGCGACCGATTCGCGATGGCGCGCCTCAAGGCAAAGGAGCGCGCGGCGCGCGCGCTGACGCCGCACGAAGTCGACCTGCGCCCCCTCGCCGCGCACGAGCGCAACCAGAGCGTTCAACAGCTCCTCGGTCGAAACTCCGGTCGAACGCTCGAGCGTTTCGGTCCTGCCCCGCTCTTGACCTTCGAGCGTGAAGGCCGGAGCCGGAATGGGACGCACGGGCGGGCCAGCTGACACCGATTCCTGCACGCCCACGCGGCTTAAGACCGGCGGCTGGACGTTGACGTTCTGTTGACATTTCGGACACCGCACGGTGAATGGGCGCGACGGCAGTTTCGCCTCGTCGAGTTGCAAACGCGCGGCGCAGTGCGAACAGGTGACGATCATCTCAACACCTCGACGTGATTCTCACTCGATGACCTCGAAGATCGAAGGTTTTGGCTCCGATGCGGGCGACATCCCTTGCGCGCGCAGATAGTCGTCGCCCGAAGAGAGCCCTTTGAGCGCCAGGAGCAAGTTGTTCTGGTTGGTGGCAAACGCCAAACCATCCTCGAGCGTGATGATCCCGCGTTCGATCATCCCTTTGATCACCGTGTCGAAATCTTGCATCCCGTCCAGTTGACCATCGCGCATCGCATCGAGCAGAGATTTGCCCTCCGATTCGCCCTCTTGGATGTACTCGCGCGTGCGCGGCGTGGATTTCAAGATCTCAACCGCTGCGATGCGACCACGACCGTCAGCCCGCGGAATCAAACGCTGCGAGATGATGTAGCGGAAAGTCTGGGCCAGTCGCGTGCGAATCACCGGCTCTTCGTTCTTCGGATAGAGCCCAATGATGCGATCGACCGTCTTCGAAGCATCGATCGTGTGCAGCGTCGAAAGGACGAGATGGCCAGTCTCCGCCGCTTCGAGCGCGATCTCGGTCGTCTCGAGATCGCGCATCTCGCCGATCAGGATAACCTTCGGCGCCTGACGTAGCGCGGCGCGCAGCGCCGAAGGGAAATCGACGGCGTCCGAACCGATCTCGCGCTGGTTGATGGTCGAATTCTTGTGCGTGTGCAAGAACTCGATCGGATCCTCGATCGTGACGATGTGATAGTGCTTCGTCTCGTTGATGAGATCGATGATCGCGGCTAAGGTCGAACTCTTGCCCGATCCGGTAGGCCCGGTCACGAGGACTATGCCGTTGCGCAACTCGGCGATCTCGGCAAGCTGCGGCGGCAAACGCAACGAGCGGAGCGTCGGGATCTCGGTCGGGATCAAGCGCATGACGATCGAATAGGTGCCGCGCTGCTGGAAGATGTTCACGCGAAAGCGCGTGCGCGACGGCAGAGAGAAACTGAGATCGACGGCGCCGGTCCGAATCAAACGCTCCGCTGCGTCGGGATGGCCCTTGAGGATCGCCATGGCGAGGATCTCGGTCTGATAGGGCGTAAGCTTCTGCACCCCCAAAGGCTGTACGGGAGTCAATTTCCCGTTGATCTCCACCTGCGGCGGCTGCCCGACGGAGAAGTTGAGGTCGCTGATCTTGTCGGAAACGAGCAACATGCGTTCGATGATCGGCGCAGGATCGAAGAAACTCATAGCGGCTCCGGAAAAGAAGGCTCGTCTCGAGGTCGGCGGGACGCAAGCGCGCCCCGCCCGCATCATTGTTGCCCATCTCCCGCGATAAACGCAAGCAAAAATTTTTAAACACACTCCTTGTTCCGAAACTAGCTTTAGCGCGGGGCCGTCCTCAGGCTCTCCGTTCGGCTCTTCGCGCCCTCCTGCGCGCCTTTTGGCTTCCCGCCTCTGCCAACAAAGCCGCCCTTCCGCTTGATTCCGCCCTAGATCATGCGTTAAATTCCTCGTGGGGTCGTGCACATTCAAACGCTGGCTGCGCTCCGTAGCGGCTTGGAAACTTAAAGATCTTGTTCGCTCGTTTTTCCATTGCGCCCGCAATGCGAACTGTGTCGTCCACTACGCCGCTTCCCGAGCGGCGCGTGATAGCGAGATCGAGTAGAGAGAGGCACGGTGATACTGCTCTTGTCCTACACGGAGTATCTAGAACGGCTAAGCGAACCGCGCAGCATCGTGGATGTCGCTTTGGTCTTCGTCATCGTCTACACCGTGCTTCGTTTGGTGCGTGGGACGCGCGCGGCCCCGATGGCTGCGGGACTGCTCGGTTTTGCGGCCCTCTACTGGCTCGCCATCTGGCAGAGACTCGCGACGCTTGAATTCATTCTGCGCAGCGCGCTTCTGTATGTCGGCGTCGCGGTCATCGTCCTTTTCCAGACCGAGATCAGGCAAGCGCTCATCTCCCTTGGGAACCGGTTGCGTCTCCCTTTGTGGCGGAGCCATCGCGGGCAGTTTGGCGAAGGCGTATACGATGAGATAGTGCTTGCCGCGACGACGCTCGCCTCGACCAAAACGGGGGCCTTGATCGTCATCGAGCGCGGGATAAGTTTGACGAACGCAGCCGAGAGCGGCATCAGACTTGACGCCGAGCTGAGCTACGATCTTCTCGTGGCGATCTTCAATCCGGCCTCCCCCTTGCACGATGGGGCGGTGATCATTCGCGAGCATCGCATCGTCGCCGCCTCGTGCTTTTTGCCGTTGACGCTCAATCCGCTTCTGTCGAAAGATTTGGGCACGCGCCATCGCGCGGCCATCGGCATCACAGAGGTCACCGATGCCGTCGCCATCGTCGTTTCGGAGGAGACGGGCCTCATTTCGTTCGTCGAACGCGGGCAGATCAAGCGAGGTCTCGATGCCACGCGGTTGCGGGCCGCGATCGTGCAGGCCTTGCTGGCGCCGCGTCAGAGGCGCAGGGTGGGAAGGCTGGGCGCGGAGACCGAGCGCGAAGCGGAAGAGGCGATCACCACTTAACCAGAGCTTGGGCAAACGAGAAGTTTTCGAGAAGGCGAACTTCGATCTCTTGCGGGTTCTTCTGCATCTCCGCTTACGGCCAACGAGAAGTTTTCGAGAAGGGCCGGGGATCGGGCGGATCGAAGCCTTCAAAAGCTGCCGCACCGCAGAACGATGCAGGAGTCATCAGCTTTGCCGCGCTGCGCAAACTACAGGGCGCGCAGGTGCACCGTCAGAACGATGCGGGAGTCATCAGTCCAAGTTCGGGCGGATTAAAGTTCAAGCCATGCGCGGGCAAAAGGCGGCGCAGCCATCAATCCAAGTTCGGGCGGATTAAAGCCTTTAAAAGCGGCTGAGCCTATTCGAGAATGAACGGACGCGGATCGAGCTTTCAACCGGTGACTGGATTTTTGTACGCGATCGGGCGTTGGATGCGCGCCCTGCTTTTCGATGACTGGGCATTGAAGGCGTTGGCGCTGGGCATTTCTTTGGCCTTGTGGTTTGCGGTTGCGAGCCAACGCACTCCGGCGGCGATCCGTTTGCGCGGCGTGCCGTTAGTCTTCCTGCTTCCCAACGACGTAGAGATCGGCAATACGCCGCGCGACGAAGTCGAGCTGACGTTGCGCGGCGCGAAGAGCGCGCTCGATTCGCTCAACGTGCGCAATTTGGTGGCGACGGTCGATTTGCGTAACTACGAATTGGGCGAGCGCGTTCTGATCCTCACGCCTGACCGCATCTCGATGGAACTTCCCGAAGGCGTGCGCATAGAGGATGTCGAGCCCGATCGGATACCGATTCGACTCGAACGGCGCATCGTGCGCGAGGTGATGGTCGAGCCGCGTTTCGAAGGGCGTCTCCCTGATGGGTTTGAGATCCGTCGCGTCCAGGTCATGCCGGAATTGATCAAGGTCCGCGGTCCAGAGAGCCACGTCAACGCGCTTCAGAAGGTGGCGACCGAATCGATCCTGCTCGATGGGCGGCGCAACAGCTTTACAGCGCAGCAAGTTGCGGTGAACATCCCGGATGCCAAAGTCGTCGCGCTGGAGCCGAGCGTCGCCGTGCAAGTAGAGATCGCGGAGCAGCGCGTAGAAAGGCAGATTTCGAACATCACCGTCATCAATGATGAGCGCCATGCGCCCGACCATGCGAGCATCGTCGTGCGCGGCCCGCGTTCGGTCGTCGAGAGTTTGCGCGCAGAAGACTTGACCTTGAAACTCGAGCGAAGCGATGATGGCTCCATCCGTCCGCATCTGGACGGACCGCCGGGGATCGTCGGGCAACTGGAACTCGTCTCCATCACCCCAAAACTCTTCACGAAGAAGTCTTGAAATCCTTTTCGCGAAACGAGGCGGCGAACAGAGATGGCGAAACTATTTGGGACTGACGGGATGCGCGGCGAGGCTGGTCGTTTCCCGCTTGACGTCGAGACCGTGTGCGCGACGGGACGTTCGCTCACACGTCATCTGGCCGAAAGATTGGGGCGCGCGCCGCAGATCATCGTCGGACGCGACACGCGCGAATCGGGGGCCTGGATCGCGTCGGCGCTCATCTCAGGCGCGCAGCAAGCCGGCGCTCGATGCTCTTCCGCCGGCGTCATGACGACGCCCGGCGTCGCCTTCCTCACGCAACATCTTCAGGCCGATGCCGGCGTCGTCATCAGCGCTTCGCACAATCCTTTCAGCGATAACGGGATCAAGATCTTCGCGCCGACGGGCCAGAAGCTCGACGAGCGGTTGGAGCGATTGATCGAAGAGGACATCTTCGCGGAACGCGCGGCAAGCGAAGTTGAGGATCATTCAGGGGAAGCGCGCCATTCGAGCTTCACCGCCGGTCCAGTAGAAACGCCCGCGCGATCCATAGAGGATTCAAATCTGGTCCGCGAGATGCGCGAGCTTTACCTTCAACATCTCGCGAGCAAAGCCGATGGGCTTCGCCTCGATGGCTTGAAGGTCGTGATCGATTGCGCCAATGGCGCGGCTTCGGAGATCGCGCCCGAGTTCTTCGCGCGGCTCGGCGCGCGCGTCGCGCCGATTCACAATCGCCCCGACGGACGCAACATCAACCGCGATTGCGGATCGCTCCATCTCGACAGCCTACGGCGTACCGTCCTCGAACAGGGAGCCGATGTCGGCGTCGCTTTCGATGGCGATGCCGATCGCGCCCTCTTCATCGACGAACGCGGCGAGACGGTGGATGGCGACGCTGTGCTTTGGATCATGGCGCAGCGCATGCAAGAGCGCGGCGAGCTTTCGGCGAACACGGTAGTCGCCACGGTGATGAGCAACATGGGGCTTGAAGTGGCTTTGCGCGAGCGCGGGATCAAATTGCTCCGCACGCCTGTGGGCGATAAATACGTTCTCGACGAACTCATCCGAACGGGGGCGACGCTCGGCGGCGAGCAATCGGGCCACATCATCTTCCCTCGTTTGAGTCTGGCGGGCGACGGGTTGCTCACGGCGTTGCAAGTCTTCCGTGCGATGCGCGAGGCGGCGAAGGGCCTGAGCGAACTCGCCGCCGGTTTCGCGCCCTTCCCGCAAGTGCTCGTCAACGTGCGCGTGCGCGAGAAAGCGCCGTTCGATGAAGTGGCGGCGATCAAAGCTTGCGCCGACGAGATCGAACGGGCGCTCGACGGTCAAGGCAGGCTTCTGCTCCGTTATTCGGGAACGGAACCGCTCGCCCGCATCATGATCGAGGGGCGCGATCGCCCCATGATCGAAGCGCTGGTCTCACAACTAGCCTCAGTCATCGAACGTGAACTCGGCTGAGGAGTCGTCCCCTTCGATCCGTTTTATCAGCAAAGTACAACTTCCCAATCGAGATTCAGCGCGCTGCCCGAACGACCTCACGCTCGCTTCAACAGGTCTTCGAAAACCTCTTCGGCGAGGCTCTGCTTTGTTGGCTCGACCGTTCACGCTCGCCTCAAAAGGTCTTCGAAAACCCGATCGCCTACGCGAAAGCCTTCGTCCTGTCACGCTCGCTTCAACAGGTCTTCGAAAACTCCCGGCGACATTAGCCCTCTCCCCTGCCTTGTGGTAGATTTAAGGGCCCGCCGGAGAGTCCAGCGGCGGAGAAGTGGATGCGTGATCGTCTCGTGTTCGGGCCCACAAACCATCTCGCCGTCATTGGGCGCGACCGTTTTCGCGGGATGATGTTGGAAGGCGGCGAGCTTTAGCCTTTTCATCAAATGCGATCTCTCACGAAACCATTTCATGATCGGGTCAGCTGAAGGGTCATGATCAAAGAAAGCTTGATAGATCTTATTGAAAAGAAGCGCGCCCACATCGGGGTCATCGGCCTCGGCTATGTGGGTTTGCCGTTAGCCGTCGAGTTCGCGCGCAAAGGGTTCCGCGCGACAGGATTCGAGGTGGATGGCCGCAAAGTCGAGCGCATCAAAAGCGGCGATTCCTACATCGGCGATGTCCCATCCTCAGCGCTCAAAGAGGCGGTCACGGCGCAACGTCTAGATGCGACGACCGATTTCAAACTGCTCCGCGATTGCGATTGCATCATCATCTGCGTGCCGACGCCGCTTCGCAAAACCAAAGAGCCTGATATCTCCTACATCCTCGCCGCCACGGAAGAGATCAAGAAGAGTTTGCGGCGCGGGCAATTGATCGTCCTCGAATCGACCACTTACCCGGGCACGACCGACGAGGTACTGCTTCCAGCGTTCGAGGAGACGGGATTGAAGCTCGATCAGGATTTCCTGCTCGCTTTCAGTCCCGAACGAGTCGATCCGGGCAATCCCAAGTACCAAACGCACAACATCCCGAAGGTGGTCGGCGGCGTCAGTCCGGCTTCGACCGAAGCGGCCGCGGCACTCTACGGTCAGATCGTCAACGAGGTTCATCCCGTCAGTTCGGCGCGCGTGGCGGAAGCGGCCAAGCTTCTCGAGAACACTTTCCGCGCCGTCAACATCGGCATGGCTAACGAGATGGCGCGCCTTTGTTACGCGCTCGGCATCGACACATGGGAAGTGATTCGCGCCGCTGCGACCAAACCTTTCGGCTTCATGCCTTTCTATCCTGGACCGGGGATCGGGGGGCATTGTATTCCTCTCGACCCGCATTACCTTTCGTGGAAGGCGCGGCAGCACGGGTTCGAGTCGCGCTTCATCTCGCTGGCCGAAGAGGTCAACTCACGCATGCCGGAGCATGTGGTCCAGCTCGTCATCGACGGGTTGAACGACGATCGCAAAGCGCTCAAAGGCGCGCGCATTCTGCTTCTGGGCGTCGCTTACAAAAAGGATGTTGACGACGTGCGCGAAAGTCCCGCGCTTTCGATCATTGACCGGCTGCGCGCCAAAGGCGCTGACGTGCGCTACCATGATCCTCATGTGGAGGAAGTCCGCTTCGATGACGCGCACACGCAAGCGGGCGGAGATCCGCTCCGTTCAGTCGCTTTGACGCCGGAAGAATTGGCGGCTGCCGATTGCGTTGTGATCGTCACCGATCACAGCAAGGTGGATTACGAGATGGTCGTCGAGCACGCGCGTTTGATCGTCGATACGCGAAACGCGCTGAACGGCGATCTTCGCCAAACGGCGAAAGCGCGCATCATTCGCCTGTGATCTTCGCGCGGCCCGCCCGCTCCGTTCAATCCGAACAGACATGACGCCCGCTCACGGAACCGGATCGGAAGATCTTCGCCAGGCGGGGCTAACCGGGCGATCATCAGAGGCGTTGGCTCCTTACCCTCTCCACCACGACCCCAGGTTCGACAGCGGGTAGACGAGAAAGCTTTCTCTCCACCATTACCACCTCAAATTGAATCGCCGCCCGACTTTGTGCGAATATCTCGCCTCAAGCTCGTGAACTTCTCGACCTCCATGCTCAAGACGATCGTCGTCGCTGGCGCGCGTCCGAATTTCATGAAGGTGGCGCCCATCATCCGCGCGATGCGGCGTCGCGCCGATGAGTTCACTCCGATTCTGGTTCACACTGGCCAGCACTATGACGCGCAGATGTCAGACGCATTCTTGCGCGATCTCGAACTTCCCGAACCGGATGTCTATCTCGGCGTCGGGTCGGGAACGCACGCCGAGCAGACGGCCGCCGTCATGACGCGGTTTGAACCTATCGTCGCGCGCGAACGGCCCGACTGGGTCGTGGTCGTCGGCGATGTCAACTCGACGCTCGCTTGCGCGCTCGTCTGCGCGAAGATGTGCGTTAAAGTCGCGCATGTCGAAGCCGGGCTTCGCAGCCGTGATCGCACCATGCCGGAAGAGATCAACCGTCTGCTGACCGACCAGATCGCGGATCTGCTGCTGACGCCTTCGCCCGATGCTGATGAAAACCTTTTGCGCGAAGGCATCTCTCCCGAACGGATCAAACTGGTCGGCAACGTGATGATCGATTCGCTCTTCGAGAATCTGGCGCGAGCCGCCCGTTCGAACGTGCGCGAAAGGCTCGGACTTCAGGTGGGCCAGTACATCGTCGCCACTTTACACCGCCCGTCGAACGTGGATGAGCCGCAGACGCTGGCCCGACTGCTCGGCGCGTTCGATGAGATCGGAAAGGCGCTCCCCGTGATCTTCCCTGCGCATCCGCGGACGGAGGCGCGGCTGGATGAATTCAATCTGCGCGGCTGTTACTCCGCCGAGCGCGTGCGCCTCATCGAACCGCTCGGCTATCTCGACTTTTTGCAGCTTTTCAGCGGCGCGCGCCTCGTGCTGACCGATTCCGGCGGCATTCAGGAAGAGACGACGGCGCTTGGCATCCCCTGCTTGACTTTGCGCGAGAACACGGAACGTCCCATCACCGTCACGATGGGAACGAACAAGATCGTCGGCACGGATCGGGCGCGCATCGTCGAAGAGGCGTCGCGCGCGTTGACCGAAGAGATCCGGCGCGCGCCCACACGCATCCCTCTCTGGGACGGACGCACGGCGGATCGTATCCTCGATGCGTTGCTAGAAGCATCAAGGTGAGGCGACTCGCTATGGTCCGAGAAACTCCCGTCCCACCTGACGCTCAACGGGGAAGCCTCTTCTGATCGCGCGCCGCTCGTTTGGAGCTTTCGCCGCAGCCGCGGCGCTTCGATCCGCTTTCGATCGCCCTTCCTGGGGCTTGCCCTTCGCCCGATCATCTGAAAGACTCATCCGTGTGAAGCTTCTTCGTTCGATCAGACGAGCCATGCGCGGCGATGTGACGTGGCGCGCGCTCGCGCTAGAGGCTTGGCGACGCTCGATGCGCTGCGCGTTGCTCCGGTTGGAGCGGATGGAGCTTGCGCGCCGGCGCGACCAAGGCGCACGCCTTACGGCGGAGTTTGCGCGTCTCTCCGATGCCGCGTTGCTCGATCGCTTTCGTTCGCGACGCGCTCCGATCTTTCTCCCCGGCTTCGCTTCCGCGCCGCGTGTGACACTTGCGCGCTTCCCGCGCGAGACCGAAAAGCTCATCGCTACTGCAAGGAAGATCGCCGACGAGCATCGTTGGCCACTGCTCGGCTTTGGCGATGTGCAATTCGGACATCAGGTGGATTGGCTCCGTTGCCCCGTCTCCGGAACGGGATGGCCGCTCGCTTTTCACGCCGATCTGAAGATCGTGCGCGGCGATGGATCGGACATTCGCGTGTTGTGGGAGCTGAACCGTCTGGGCCACCTATTGACGCTCGCTCAAGCGTGGAGCATCGCGCAAGATGAGCGGTGGAGCGAAGAGTGCTGGCGACAGATCGAAAGCTGGCGCGCGCAAAATCCCATCGGCTATGGTCCGAACTGGACTTGCGCGATGGAGGTCGCGCTTCGCGCCGTCAACCTGCTCGCCATCTTCGAACTGCTTCGGCGATCGTCGAACATGACTGCCGAAAGGTTGAAGATGATGCTCGCCCTTTTCGACGAACACGGCGCGCACATCCGAAGGAACTTAGAGTTCTCGTATCTCGTGACGAGCAACCATTACCTTTCGAACATCGTCGGCCTGTTGTGGCTCGGCGTGATGCTACCTGAGCTCCGCGCCGCGCGCGAATGGCGCGCTTTCGCTTTGCGTGAACTTCGCTCCGAGATGGACAAGCAGATACTCGATGACGGCGCTGATGACGAATCTTCCACCGGCTATCATCGCTTCGTGCTCGAAATGTTGCTTTACACCTTCATGCTCTGCCGCGCCAATCGCATAGAGATCGGCGAACGCTACTGGGAGAAGCTACGCGCGATGCTCGCCTATGTACGCGCCTATTTGCGACCGGATGGCCGCGCGCCGCTCATCGGCGACACGGATGGCGGACGCTTTCTCCCTTTCGCCGAGCGCGAAGCTGATGATCACGCCTATCTGTTGGCGGTCGGCGCGGCGCTGTTCGACGCTTCGGAATTCAAACTGTCGAACGATGTTCCGCCGGAGCTTCTCTGGACCGGCGGCGAAGAGGCGCTCGACCGATTCCTCGCGCTTCCCACCTCCGCCCAACTGACCTCTGTCGCATTCCCCCGGGCCGGCGTTTACATCCAGCGCGCGGACGATGCCTATCTTCTCTTCAACGCGACTTCGACCGGACTTCATGGGCGCGGCTCGCACGCGCACAACGATGCGCTGGGCATAGAGCTTTCTGCGTGCGGGCGTCCATTCTTGCGCGATCCGGGCACGTTCGTCTACAGCGCCGATCTGCACGCTCGCCATCTGTTCCGCTCAACCGCTTTCCATTCAACCGTCGAAATAGACGGCGAAGAGCAGAACAGAACTTGCGAGAGGGCTCCATTCGTCATTGGCGACGATGCGCGCCCGCGCATCATCCGGTGGGAGACCGGACCAGATCGCGATCTAGTCATCGCCGAGCATTACGGCTATCATCGCTTGTCTTCATCTGTTACGCACCGGCGCGCCGTCCTCTTCGATAAGCGTTCGCGCTTCTGGCTGATCGAGGATGCGTTGCTCGGCGAAGGGCATCATCGCGCCAAATTCATCTTTCATTTCGATTCGGGCCTCGTGGTCGAATCTCTCGATGCGGGATTGGTCGAAGCTTGCGATCATCGCGCGGGAGCCGCGCTGCTTGTGGCGGCGCTCGGATCGAACGGCGCTTTAACGATTGAGGATCGTTGGACCTCGCGCCACTACGGCGAGCGGCGCGCTTCGCAGGCCGCCGTGTGGAGCGTCGATTCCGCGCTGCCGCTGGTCGTCTCTTGGGCGCTCGTGCCGGTTTGCGCTGAACGCGAACGGGGAACGGCGCAAGGGCTTATCGCGCGCTTGCGCGCGGATCGTTTTTCGGTCTTAATGTCAGAGCGATAAGATGTGCGGCATCTGCGGAGTTTGGGAATACGCTTCATCCGACGGCGCGCGCGTCGGCACGTCGCTCATCGAACGTATGCGCGACACGATGGCCCATCGTGGTCCCGATGACGCGGGCTGCGCGATCCTCGACGAAGGAAGACTGGGGTTCGGTCACAGGCGCCTTTCGATCATAGACCTTTCGGAAGCCGGGCATCAGCCGATGCGCGGGTGCAGCCACCGCGACGTTTGGATCACGTTCAACGGCGAGATCTACAACCATCTCGCTCTGCGCGAAGGCTTGGAAGCGCGCGGTCACCGTTATGTCTCGCGCACGGATACCGAAACGATCATTCACCTTTACGAAGAGCACGGGTTGGAGTTCGTCCGTCATCTCGATGGCGACTTCGCCATCGCATTGTGGGATGGTGAAAGCGAGCGACTGGTGCTCGCGCGTGACCCACTGGGAGTCAAACCGCTCTACTTTCATCAAAGCGGCGGACGCCTCATCTTCGCTTCCGAGATCAAAGCGATCCTCGCCCATCCGCAGATCAGCGCGGATTTGGATGAGCGCGCCCTGTGCGACTACCTGTCGTTCCTCACAACGCCCGCGCCGCAGACGCTCTTTCGCGGCATAAGGAAGCTGCCCGCCGGTCACATGCTCGTCTGCGAGCGCGACGGCACGCTGCGCATGGAGCGTTACTGGGACGCGCTCCCGAAGCGAGCGCTTGCGGAGCGTGCGGAAGAAGAGCACATCGTTGAAATACTCCGCCTGCTTCGCGCTTCGATCCGCAAGCGCATGATGTCGGACGTGCCCTTCGGCGTCTTCCTGTCGGGCGGAGTCGATTCTTCGGCCAACGTCGCGTTGATGGCTGAAGAGATGTCGCAGCCGGTGCGCACGTTCACTGTCGGTTTTCGCGAAGACGAGGCGTTGAATGAGTTCGAGTCGGCGCGGCGCATAGCGAAGCTGTTCAGCACGGATCATCACGAGATCGTCATCGGCGCGCGTGAGATGGCCGACTTTTTGCCGCGCTTGATCTTCCATCAAGACGAACCGCTCGCCGATCCCGTCTGCGTCCCGCTCTACTACGTGGCCCGCCTGGCCCGCGAGGCGAATACGCCCGTCGTCCAAGTCGGCGAAGGGTCGGATGAGATCTTCTGCGGCTATGCGAACTACGTTCGCCATCTACGCATTCACGAGCTTTTTTGGCGGCGGGCCGAAAAGTTGCCGCGCGCGTTGAAACGCGCGGCTGCGGCGTTGGCCGTTCCGGCGCTCGAAGCGACGGGGAGCCGCCCGCTCGGAGTCGAGCTTGCGCGTCGCTTTGGCGCCGACGAACCGCTTTTTTGGGGCGGCGCGATCGTCTTCGATGAGTGCAACAAAGCGCGATTGGTTACGGAAAAGTTGAATCGCGCGCTCGCCGGTCACGCGACGCTTGATACGATCTCGGCCCATCTTTCGCGCATCGCCGCCGCGTGCCCGACCGTTGATTATCTTGCGCGCATGACTTATCTCGAACTCAAACTCCGGTTGCCGGAACTGCTTTTGATGCGCGTTGACAAACTCACGATGGCGACTTCGGTCGAAGCGCGAGTGCCGTTTCTGGACCAGCAACTGGTGGAGTATGCGATCAGCTTGCCGCAGAGTTTGAAGGTGAAAGACGGGATCGGCAAATGGATCCTAAAGCGCGCGCTCGAACGCCTCTTGCCGCGCGAAGTTCTTTATCAAAAGAAGCGCGGCTTCGGCGCGCCGATCCGCGCCTGGTTGCAGCGTGAAGCGACGGCGCTGCTCGACGAGCATCTGCTGCACGCTTCTTTGCGGCGGCGCGAACTTTTCGATTACGGGTTCATCGCGCGCATGGCCGATGAGCACCGTCGCGGCAAACGCGACTGGAGCTTTCACCTCTGGTCGTTGCTCAACTTGAGCCTATGGTACGACCGATGGATCGAGCGGCGGATCTGATTCGCGCTGCATGCGCGCCGTATTTGCTCGATAGGACGATGGATCGAACGGAGAGATTGAATCCATCGCGGAGCGCGGTTCGTTGAGATTGCGATGATCCGGCAAGACGAGAAATCGCTCGTGGCGGCGAATGCGGAACGACTAGGCACAGCGCGGCGGTCCTTTTCGACCCACGTCGCGTGGACGCTGTTGGCGCGCCTGATCATCGCCGGGAGCAACGTTCTGGCCGGCGTAGTCATCGCGCGCACGCTCGGCGCAGAAGCGCTCGGCACCTACGTGAGCCTAAACGTCGTCGCACTCACCGCCGTCCAACTGGGAAGTTTCGGATTGCCATCCGCCGCCACCTATTTCGTCGCACAGGACGCGCGAAGATTTCGCTCGATCTCTTTCAACGCGCTCCTTTTCGCCTTTGCGATGGGCGTGTTGCTGGCTTTCGCTTTGACCGCCGCGACCTACGGCGACGCGCCCTTCTTACCTCAAGCCCCGATGAATCTGCTCTTCCTCGCCGCCCTTTCCGTCCCATTTCAACTTCTGACCCTTGTCAGTCTGAACATCCTTCTCGGCGCAGGCGAAGTCGGGCGATTCAGCGCATTCGACGCGCTCGGACAATCGCTCACGCTCATCAACGCGATCGCCGCATTGCTGCTCGCTCGCACGGGACTTTTCCATTTCATGGCGCTCAATCTAGCGGCAAGCGCAACGATCACGCTCATCGTCCTGGCCCGAATCTTTCGCCATCCGACCTTCACGGAAGGACACATGGCGCCCGATCTCGCTCTGCTTTCGGAGATGATCCGCTACGGGTTGAAAGCGCACGTCACGCTCGTCGCTTCATTTCTCATCTTCCGCATCGATCTGTTGATCGTTGAGCATTTTCGCGGTGCGGCGGAAGCTGGCGTGTATGCGGTCGCAGCGCAGTTCGCCTCGCTGCTGATGCTTCTGCCGAGCGTCATCGGGACGCTCCTTTTCCCACGGATCGCGGCGATCGGCGATGAGGATGCGGTCATGACTTGCGAGGTGGCGCGGCGCACCTCCGCCGTTATGGCGTCTATCTGTGTGGCGACGGGCGCGCTCGGGTTCATGTTGCCCGCGCTTTACGGCGCGGCCTTCGCTCCCGCTCCATATCTTCTCCTCATTTTGCTTCCCGGGGTCTTTTTGATCGGGATTGAATCCGTGCTGGTCCAGTATTTCACGGGTCGCGGACTGCCGCGCGCGATCCCCTTCTTCTGGATCATCACGCTCGCGATCAACCTCGCCCTCAACTTCGCCTTCGTGCCCGCATTCGGCGCGTATGCGGCGGCGGTGGTCTCAACCATCAGCTACGCGACCATCTTCGCGCTCGTCGCATTGCACCTTCGTTCGAAGACCGGACAGGCGCTTTCGGCGATGCTCGTGCCTCGTCCGTCCGAAATCAACGGAATTTTGGGGATGAGATGGAAGGGCTCGAAAGCGCATTGAGCTTTATCGAGCTTTACGCACGCCCAGAGTCTATAAATCCTCTCGATAGCCGAGAAGGGGTACTATCTTCCGCCGTAGAAGCTCCTTTGACAAATAACTGTAGCCGTCGCCGCTCATTGATGCCTATCGGGCGCGATTCCCCGCTGGCCGTGTCCCTTAGGGCAAGAGATTGCCGCCGCCGCCAGCCGAACTTCAGCAGTTACAGCGTGAGCGTAACTGGATCATCTTACGGGCGCGTGACCGGTTGCGTGCGGCTTTAGGGCCACAAGCCTTCCGTCAACTCGACGATTACGTTAAACTGAAGATCGTCCCAAACATCAAGCCTGCGTTGCCTGGGGTGCGTCCGAACGGTCCGACATCAACAAGATAGCCGTAGAGCGCGACTGAAAGGGGGAGCCCGCGATGAACGCCCTAGCTTGTCACCGGCGGTTTGTCTGTCGCAGCCTTCTGATCATCTCTGTTTGTTACCTGTTGTTTCAAGAGAGCGCGCCAGCGCAACATGTTTGGGGTTACGCATCGCTCGAATTCGATGCGAGCGCTGATAAGCTCATCGGTTATGCCTCGGTTGAGACCGACTACAACACGGCAGCGCTGTATAACGTGCAACTTGACGCCACCATTTACGACCAGAATCAGAACGCGGTCGCTTACGGCAGCGTCCAAGGGTACCAAACAGCTTCGATCATCAAGGAGGTGGCCGATCTGCAGGAGCTGCCAGCTCCCGGCCCAACGGATAACTAGGAAAGGTGGCATAGAGGATGGGAATCGGCAACATCCGAACGGGCATTATGGGACCGCCAGGGCGAACGCCGCGTTGATCGAGATCGCCAATGACTATCAGCAGCGGGTCTATCCTGCGGGCATCCCAGCCGAACACAAGCTGCGATACAACGACCAGAGCTTGCGGCTTGGCGGGAAGTTTGACGTCACAAGGGACTTCAGAACACAACCATCGAGTTGGCTCGTGTCAGGTCCTCACAAAGAGCACAAGGTAGGGATCAATTGTGACGTGAACAACAGGAATGTGCCTGACGATGTGATCACAGGAATGTGCCTGACGATGTGATCACGGTAGAGGGTCGGCAGCGACGGCGGCGGGAGGTGTTAGAGGAGATCTTCTGCTGTCACGGATCGACGCGGACGCTGAGAGAGTTTGCAGCTAACCACTGGCATTTGCGTTTTGAATTTGCATATTCGGGCGAAGGGTACGATCTTTGTACCGTTACTGATAAAAATACCGGTCTTACAAAAACGGTGAAGTGTGGCTCTCTGCAAAACCCTGCTGGGAATGGAGCCCAAGATCAAGCTTCGGCGAGTTCACAAGAGGTATGGATGTGTACACCGACACCGTATAACGGTGTCCCCGCAGCAGTTCCGGGAAAGGTCGAAGCGGAGGAGTATGATGATGATGGCGATTGCGATGGCTTTTACGTTCCACCATACTATGAGCCAAAGCCTGACGATCCGGATATTGTCTACAACTATCCGGAAGTCCTACCAGTAGATCTCAACGCCCCCGACAAGGAGGAGAAGGTCGCCATGGTCGGCGGTGAGTGGATAAACTATACGATCAGCGTGACGGTGGCGGGGGAGTATCGGTTTGCGGCGCGAGTGGCCTCGGCGGTCGATGGCGAGAGTTTTCATGTGAAGATAGATGGGGTGAATCGGACCGGATCGGTCATCATCCCGAACACCGGTTCGTGGGACAGTTACCAGATGGTCGAGGCGGATTTGGGCTATTTGGAGGCTGGGCGCCACGTGATGCGCCTGGCGATCGAAGGCAACTCAGAAAAGAGCGGCCACTTTGACTACTATCTGCTGACACTGCCGCCGCCGTGTACGGATAACGATGGGGATGGATATTGTTCGGACGTCGATTGCGATGATTGGGATCCGTTAAACTATCCCGGCGCTCCGCGCGATTGTTCCTCGTGGGTAGACAGAGACTGTGATGGTATCCCCAATCGAGAGGAATGCTCTTTTGGCGGGCCTGGGCCGATTCTTTCTCTTCTCGACAGCTTCGACAGGTGGTTCGCTTTCAATTCTCGGCTCGGAGCTGATTTGATCAGGCCAGTGTCGATGAGGAGAAGATGTAGGTAATGCGCTGCTGAGGCAGGGGGCGAGGATTTTCCGTGCGACCCTTTTCTCAAGTTCTCGGGCGAGATTTTGGGAGCTTCTGAGATGAGACGGTTGCTACTGGCGATCTTCTTGCCGCTCAACGCAGCATGTTCGTTCGCGGTGAATCAAGCCGCACAAAAGGCGCAAAGACGACCGTTGGTGAAAGAAGCGCGAGAGTATAGGACTCTCATCAAGTACGAACGGCGCGTCATCGGCTATGATCCGCGGACCGGCGAGGAGATCACCTACGATCACAAACCGCGAATTGAACCACTTGGTGATGGATCTGACAGATGGGCGCTCAAGTGGATCGGATTCGACGGACGAGAGAAGACCGTTATCTTCCAAGGAGCGGGCGCGCTCGATGTGATCGTTTCGGCCTCGGTCGCAAAGATGCCCGATGGCCAATACCTGTACACGTATGAAGTGATGAATCTTCCCACAAGCCGCACGCACCTGAAACGTTTCATCGTGCAAAACTTCGCTTCAGAGTATCCTTTAGCATAGACAAATATCCCTTAGGCGGGATTTGCCCATACCTCAGGTTCGAAGCTATCACCCAAAACCACCCGAAAATAGTGGTTTCGGGCGAGTAAGCTGCGCCCCCTTACTCCACAGGCTCCGATACCGCGCAGACGATAGGTTCGCGATTGATACGTTAACCTGTCGCCTGAGGGCTTGCTCCTTACCGCCGCGCGAAACTGCCCATCCCGCAAGAAAACGTTCCTTGAGGTTTCTGGCGGCGTTCACGTCAGCATGGAGATTCTTTCGACAAACTCGGCACTCAAACTGATCTCTCACCCTTCTGTTCTCTTCATCAACATAACTACACGACGAGCAAGTGATGACCGCCTGAGACTCCTCTCTTTTTCATCTTCAATGACGATGATCGTTCCGGTCGGCATTTGATGGCCCTTTATGTAGCCCTCTTTGCACAAGCGCCAAGCCGTCCTGTAACTGACGCCGTTCTTTCTCGCCCAAACGGAGAGTTTCATGTCGGACATGTTACAACAAAAGATACTGTTTGTTATATTTTATGCGGATAGTCGCGAAGACGTGCAACCGGAGAAGGATGGCGATCTGATGCCGTTCTTCGTGTCCAATTCGATCCTCGCCTTCAAAGAAGGGCATTGGATCGATTTTGCCGATGTCTCGGATGATGTCGAGATCAGTCTGGGGCAGGTCGTTAAAGTTAATCTTACATCAGCCGCCGGGGTTGGTCGAGTGTCGCGCCAGCGGTGAGACTGTTTTGGAAGGCGTGGATGAAGACTCACCGCCTGAACTGGAGGCCCTATTGCCGGGATATGAGGAGTGGCCGCACGCTCCCGCGCCCGTGAAGTTGATCTTGCCGCGGGCGGAGGCCCTATTGCCGGGATATGAGGAGTGGCCGCACGGCTACACGATCGGTCCGGACGAGAGAGGGAAGGGGCGAACACCAACCGAACGCGCCAAGCATTTGCTCGCCGAATTGCCGCTACTTGAGGAGCTTGGATTGATTACGCCCACTGTGCGCCAATTGTATGAGAGCGATCTGAGGCGCGGCGATCTTGAAGCCATAGTCAAACGCGCCGAACGAGATTTGTGGTCCGAGAGGATTTCCTCCGAGGTCTTCGCCTTGATTCAAGCTCTGAAGTGAAAGCGCGGTTCGAACGTCTCATCAGCGTGAAAATCCTCTGGGTTCTCCGCTTGAAGCTTCATTCAAGCTACTCGGTCATCTGCGCCACATCCCTCTGATTTCGATCCAGATCGGCGCACTATCGGAGAAAGGTTTGCGCCATTTTGGCGGCGAACGCCAACCTCACTTGATATCTCGTGTGATAGATTCTAGAGTGCCTTTAGAGAGCGATCTGGCTTGAAAAACGCGGAGCGCCGTTTTGAATCGTCTGCGTCGAACTGAAGGCGAGCGATGAAAACTCTGCTGCTTCCACTAAGCGGTGATCCGCACAAGGCGCTGCTCACGTTGCGAGAATCTCATCCGGAAGCGCGCGAGATTGAGACGCTCGCGCGCGATGAGCTGGAACGGCTCTGGGTGGGCGCGCGCTTGCGCTCAGTGCGACGAAAGGCCCCGGACCTTTTCGTCATCGCGACCGAAAGGCTCACGTGGCAACAGGGGCGCGATCTGCTCTTGCTATTTGGCGCGCTCGCAGGTGCGCGGAAGTCGATCATCGTGGACGCGCACGGCGGGATCTGTGAAGAGGCGCGCGCAGAGACCTTGCTTCGCGCGCCCGCGCGTCTTGCGCGCGAAGCGGTTTTGAGCGCGACGGCGATAATCGGAGCGCGCCGACAGTTGCAGCGTCTCGAACGCGAAGCGGCCAGATGCTGCCTTTTCGAAACCGCTGAGGCGAGCGTCGAACTTCCCCGATCGATTGACCGAAAAGGAGCTTGTCCCGGCGAAACCGATGGAGCGATGAGCGCGCCGCGCGTGCTCTACTTGCGCACCATGCCGGGCGCGGCGACGCAAGTTGGCGGCGCAGCCACCCACACCGTCGGCGTCATTAACGCTTTGATCGGCTGCGGCGCGAGGCTTTTCGTCTTGAGCAATGATCCGATTCCAGGACTCGACCCTACGCGCCTGGCGCTCGAAGTGATCGAGCCTGAACCATATGGGTTGACGCGCGCGCTCTTCGATCTGCGCAACGCGCTGCTCTTCACCCGCCGCGCGCCCGACCGTCTGAAAGGGGCGACTTTCGATCTCATCTACCAGCGCTACAGTCGCTTCAACTGGACCGGCGTCGAAGTGAGCTTGCGCACGGGCCGCCCGCTCTTTCTCGAGTACAACGGATCGGAAGTGTGGATCGGGCGGCACTGGGACCGGACCGGACTGCGCGACCTTCTCGCTCGCTGCGAGCGACTCAATCTCGCGGCGGCGGCGCGCATCTTCGTCGTCTCCGAAGTCGAGAAGCGCAACCTGGTCCGCGCCGGACTCCCAGAAGAGAAGATCATCGTCAATCCGAACGGCGTCGATGTGCAAACGTTCCGGCCCGGCGTGGGCGGCGACCGCGCGCGCGCCGAACTCGGCATCGATCCGGATGAGATTCTGGTCGGGTTCACCGGCACTTTCGGGCCGTGGCATGGCGTGACGACGCTGGCCGAAGCGATCGCTTCCGTTCCGCGAGAAGCGCGCATACGCTTTCTCCTGATCGGAACGGGCCGCTTGCGCGGCGAGGTCGAGCGCAGGGTGCGCGAAGCCGGCGCATCCGACCGCGTGATGTTCGTCGGTCCGGTCCCGCATGAACACGTCCCACGGCTGCTCGACGCTTGCGAAATACTCGTTTCGCCGCACGTGCCGCTCGCCGATGGGAGCGAATTCTTCGGTTCGCCGACGAAGCTCTTCGAGTATATGGCGATGGGGAAGGCGATCATCGCCAGCCGACTGGGCCAGATCGCTGAAGCCCTGACCGACGGCGAAACGGCGCTGCTCGTCCCGCCGGGCGACGTGCGCGCTCTGCGCGAAGCCATTTTGGAGCTTGCGCGCGCGCCGGAACTTCGCGCGAGGTTGGGCGCGGCGGCGCGTCGAGTAGCCATCGAAAGGCACACCTGGGAAGAGAACGCGCGGCGCATCCTGCGCGCCTACTTCGACCTCATGCGGTCAAGCGCAGAAAGCGGCGGCGAAGAACGCTCTTGTGTCATGAATGCGCTCGGCGACTGGTCCGAACCGAACGGCGCCGCAACTTAAGTTTCGCGGCTTCCGCGATCTCCTCTCGATTCACCAGCGCGCGCTTCTCTTGATGGCGGCGAGCGCGGCAACTCGCTCTCAGAAGGATCGCGTCTGGCGACGCGGCATGGCGTGAGGTATCATGCTTCGCTCAAAAGAAGCACGGATCGCTGAGAGGCGTCGTTCGACAGCCGTGTATCCGAAACCGGAGTTTCGTTGAAATCGTCATGATCCGAGATCGCTCGATCATCTGCTTCGGTGGCGAAGATTGGTTCTATCATCACCCGCACTCGAAGAACCATCTGATGCGGCGTTTTGCGCGCGCCGGCAACCGCGTCCTGTTCGTCAACTCGATCTCGATGGGCTTGCCCGCCATAACGCACAAAGATCTGCTGCCGCGCATCAAACGGAAATTGCGCTCCTACTTGCGCTTCATGCGCGAAACGGAAGAGGGCATCGCCGTCGTTTCGCCGCTGACGGTCCCCTTTTTCGGCAACGCGCTCGCGCGAAGCATCAATCGTTTCTTGCTTCGAACCCAAGTCGGCTTCATCGCGCGCCGCCGCAGACTTCGCACACCCATCCTGTGGATTGCGATCCCGACCGCAGCGGAGATGATCGGGTGTTTCGATGAGTCGCTCGTCATCTATCAGGTGTCGGACAAGTACGAGGCGAACACGATGGATCACGCGACCGATCCGGCCAAGATCCGCCGTCTGCATGAGCTGGCGATCGATCGCGCGGATATCGTCTTTTATTCGGGCCGCAAGCTCTTCGATGAAGCCGAGCGCGGGCGCGAGAAATCGTATCTGCTGGAGCAAGCGGTCGATTTCGACCATTTCGCGCAAGTGACGAGCGGGCGCCTGGAGATCGCGCCCGAGATCGAGCGCATTCAACGCCCGCGACTCGGCTATTTCGGCGCGATCGATCCATGGTTGATCGACCAAGAGTTGATCCGTCTGGCGGCCCGGCTGCGCCCTCATTGGCAATGGGTCTTCATCGGCAATCGCGCGCGCGGCGTGGAGATTGAAGCGTTGCCGAACGTGCATTTCATCCCGCCTGTGCCATACGAGGCGCTGCCGCGCTACGCCGCCGGCTTCGATGTCTGTGTGCTTCCGTGGGACATCGAGAACGTTTGGACCAGCTATGGTTCGGCGATCAAAGTGCGCGAGTATTTGGCGACCGGATTGCCGGTCGTCATCTCGCCGCTTCCCGAATACGAACCGATGGCCGACGTGTTGCGCATCGCCCGCAGCCGTGAACACTTCATCGAATTGGTCGATGAAGCGCTCGCCGAACGCGATCCCGAAGCCAAACTCGCGCGACAACGCGCCGTCGCCAGCGGCACGTGGGATGCCCGCGCCGAATGGGTGAGCGCGTTGATCGAAGATGCTCTCGCCGGCAAGCGAGAAGCCAGCCGGAGGGTCGCGCTTCGACCGAACGCGACGCTTGAGAGCGATTCGACGGTGCGAGACAGAGCGCGATGAGATACCTGTTTCGAGATCGGTGGCGCGAAGTTCCCTGCTATGCGCCCTATCGCTCGTGCGCGCTCGTCGAAGTGCGCCTTTCGTTCCCGGTCGCGCGCGTCGCCCCGCACGATCAACGCGCGATCGCGCGCGATTGGCGTAAAGTCTTAAGCTTCGTCCGCGCCGAAGGGCCGGTGGCGACGTGGCGCAAGGTGCGTTCTAAAAGGGAACAGGAACTTTTGACGAGCGATTTCCACGTCGTCGTCGCTGTTGGCACGCTCCGCGGCGAAGAGGCGCCCGTGATTTGTCTCGGGACGCGCCATCCGCGCTGCGCCGAGCACATGCTCTTTCATCGAGATCTCACGGTCCGTATTGATCGCTGGCCCAGCGAAGAAGAACTTGCGCGGGCGGTGCAGAAGGTCGATCCGATGAGGTGGCAAAGCGTCGCCGGTTACAACTTCTACTCGGACCAGCCTCCCCCGCCGGAAGCCATCAGATTGATTCAAGCGGTCGCCGAAGCTTTAGCCGAACAGGATACGGACGCGCCGACCGGAAGGGCCAAGCCGGTCGCGCCCGTGAGATCTCCGGCGCAAGCGCTCGAAGACGAAGAACGCACGAGAGGCGGCGTCGCTATCATCTCAGCCGGAGATTACGCGCGGACGCAAATCATCCCGGCGCTCCGTCGCGCTGGCGCGCGTCTTGATGCGATCGTCGATCTAGAGCCGCTTTTCGCCGCACACGTGAAAGAAGAGTATGGTTTCTCTCGCGCGTTGACCGATTGGCGCGAGGCGATCAGGAGCGCGGCGATCGAATTCGTCGTCGTCGCCTCGTATCACGACACGCACGCGCTGATCGCTTCCGAAGCGGCACGGCACGGCAAAAAAGTTCTGGTCGAAAAACCGCCCGCCATCACGCGCGAGGATCTACAGATGCTGCTCGATGCGATGCGCGACGGGCGCGCTTTCATCGAAGTCGGGTTCAATCGCCGCTTCGCTCCGCTGACGCGCCAAGCGCGCAAGTTGCTCGATAAAGTTGCCGGTCCGGTGACGCTCATCTGCCGCGTCAAAGAGGTCGAGATACCCGACGCGCACTGGTATCGCTGGCCCAAAGAGGGGACGCGCATCGCGGGCAACTTGTGCCATTGGATAGACCTTGCGGTCCATTTCCTGGGCGACCGAGCGCGCCCCACGGAGATCGCGCTTTCGCCACAAGTCACCGCTCATCCGGATGAGGAACGCACGCTTACAATCGCCTTTGACGACGGATCGGTCGCGGCGATCACGGCGACCTCGCGCGGCGATGCGACGCTCGGCGTGCAGGAGCGCATCGAGTTGAGACGCGATCAATTGACCATCGAGATCGAAGATTACCGCGCGCTGAGGGCGAGTTGGAAGGGGAAACCTCTTGCGCGCCGGCGCGGCCTGCGCGACAAGGGGCATCGCGCGATGTATCTCGAAACCTTCCGTCGGGCGCAGAAGGGCGAGCGCCCCCTTTACTCCCCGCGCGATCTTTTCTGGACGACGACGCTCACCATCCGCGCGACGGAGATGGCCCGCGCAGGCGAGCGAAGTTCGAAGGTGGATTGTGAAGCGCCACCTTTTCAAACTTGAAGGTCAACTGCCGTTGGCGCGAGAATAGCATAGCTCAGCATCTTCCATGGAGAGTAAAGTGATCGGCAAGCGACTGCTTCTTTTGTCCATAGCTTTGTGCGCCTGCCAGGCCGCCCAATCGCCGAGGAACGCCAATCAACGATCTTCCACGCAGAAAGGAGGCATGGCGATGAAACTGACGAGCGCCGCCTTTCAGGATGGCGGGTTGATCCCGCAAAAGCACACGTGCGATGGCGAAGACGTCTCGCCACCACTCACGTGGTCGGATCTGCCGAACGAAACGCGGAGTCTCGCGTTGATCGCCGATGACCCGGATGCGCCGCGCGGCACGTGGGTCCACTGGGTCCTCTATGATCTTTCGCCCGACGCGCACGAGCTTCCCGAAGCCGTTCCGCCTATTGAATCCCTTCCCAACGGCGCAAAACAGGGGCGCAACGACTTCGGCAAGATCGGCTACGGCGGACCGTGTCCGCCCGGCGGAACGCACCGCTACTTCTTCAAGCTCTACGCGCTCGACCGCAAACTCGGGCTGCCCGCCGGTAAGACGAAACAGGAACTGCTCGATGCGATGCGCGGTCACGTTCTCGCCGAGGCGCAATTGATGGGCCGGTACGGGAGATGACTGGCGGAAAGAGGCTCTGGAGCTTGGCGAAATCATCAACGCTCTGTGTCGAGCGAAAAGTTGTGGCTCGGGAAAGGAGGGTTCTGAGTTTTGCTCTCTTCTAGACGCGCGCTCATCACCGGCGGCGCCGGATTCATCGGCTCTCATCTTGTCGATCTGCTGTTGAAGGAAGGCGGCTGGCGCGTGACGGTCGTCGATGATTTCAACGATTTCTACGATCCGCAGATCAAGCGCGCCAACATCGCGGCACACATCGAGCGCGATGACTTTGAGCTGATCGAGTGCGACATACGCGACCGGGAAGCGCTTCGGGATCTCTTCTTCCGAGAGCGCTTCGACGTGATCGTGCATCTGGCGGCGCGCGCTGGCGTCCGCCCCTCTTTGCGCGAGCCGTTTCTCTACACGGAGACCAACGTCACCGGCACGCTTAATTTGCTCGAGCTCGCGCGCGAAAGTGGCGTTCGGCAGTTCGTCTTCGGCTCTTCTTCATCGGTCTACGGCATCAACGCCAAGGTTCCCTTCAGCGAAGAGGATCCGATCCGCCAACCGATCTCGCCTTATGCGGCGACCAAAGCGGCTGGCGAACTCCTCTGCCACACCTACTCGCACCTTTACGGCATCAGGTGTATCTGTTTGCGCTTTTTCACCGTCTACGGCGCGCGGCAGCGCCCCGATTTAGCGATCCACAAATTCGCGCGTTTGATAGCGGAAGGGAGACCGATTCCCGTCTTCGGCGACGGCACGACGCGACGAGATTACACCTACATAGATGACATCTTGCAGGGCGTGCGCGCGGCGATGGATTACGATGCGAGCGCGTATGAGATCATCAATCTCGGCGAAGCGCGCACCGTGGAACTGCGCGAACTGATCGCACTGCTCGAACGCGAATTGAACAAACGCGCCATCATCGACTGGCAACCGCCGCAGCCGGGCGACGTGCCGCAAACTTACGCCGACATCGCGAAGGCACGCCGTTTGCTCGGATATGATCCGCAGACTCCGATCGAAGAGGGCATTCGGCGCTTCGTCGCATGGTTTCGTGCGGCGAATCGCTTATCGAGTTGAGATGTGCGCCGTTGTCTTCCGGCGCAAGATCAGTGCGCGCGGCCAGTCGAATATCGTGAGTTTTGCCATTTGCGCACCGAAGGGCGTATCATTTCCAGACTTCGTGCGGAGCGGCGACAAGCTTCGAAGTCTCGTGTAAAGAACCGCGCTCTGGCAGAGAACGGAGGGCGCGGGGACGGCCCAGTCGGCGGATGATCCTTGCCGTAGCACGATGAAGACTCTCACAGCGAAAAGATTTCAGGCGGACGATGAGAACTTACGCTGAATTAAAGACGCAGATCGAAGCGCTCGGCGACCGAGCGGCGCAACAACCTGATCTTTCGATCTTCCTGCCCGTCTTCAACGAAGAGCCTAATTTGCGCCCGTTGCACGCTAAATTGAATGCGGCGCTCGCCGAATTGGGCCGGACGGCTGAAATCATCTACGTCGATGATGGCTCGACCGATGGCAGTCTGAAGGTGTTGCGCGAAATCGCCGAGACGGATCCGCGCGTGCGCGTCATCGTCCTCAAGCGGAACTACGGACAGACGGCAGCGATGGCCGCCGGCATCGATGCCTCCCGGGGACGCATCCTCATCCCGATGGATGCCGACATGCAGAACGATCCGGCGGACATCAAGCGCCTGCTCGACAAGCTCGAAGAGGGTTACGACGTGGTCTCGGGCTGGCGCAAAGATCGCAAAGACAAGTTTCTCACGCGGCGCCTCCCCTCGATCCTCGCCAACAAGCTCGTCTCGTGGATCAGCGGAGTCAAACTTCACGACTACGGCTGTTCGCTGAAAGCCTACCGGCGCGAAGCGCTCGCCGACGTGCGCCTTTACGGCGAGATGCACCGCTTCATCCCGATCTACGCTTCGTGGGCCGGAGCGCGCGTCACCGAGATCCCCGTCCGGCACCACCCGCGCACGATGGGCAGGTCAAAGTATGGACTTTCGCGCACGTTCAAGGTCATTCTCGACCTGGTGACGATCAAATTCATGGCTTCATATCAGACGAAACCGATCTACGTCTTTGGCACGTGCGGGCTGGTTGCTTTCGCCATCTCTTTTCTCGCCGCGTTGTGGGCCGTGATCAAGAAGATCGTGGATGGAACGTCATTCATCCGCACGCCGCTCCCTCTTTTCGCGCTCGTCATGTTCGCGCTCGGCGTACAGTTCCTTCTGATGGGTCTACTCGCCGAAATGCTCGTCCGCACCTATCATGAATCGCAGGCGAAGCCGATCTACGCCGTGCGCGAACGGATCGGATTCGAAAGGCGGTGAGCGGCGCTCGGCATCGAGAGGCGAAAAGCGATGGGTTCGAATCGCTCTTCTCGCTTCGGCCCAAATGAGAGGAAGCCGGATCGCACCTCGTCACCAGTAACGGTGAATCGCCAAAAGCGCGTTCAGTAAAAGGATTTCGATCGCTCGCTATCGGTGCGAACCCTTCAAAGCGTTCGTTCGCCGACGCGACCGCGCTCTTCGAGGATCATCTCCAATTCGGCGATCGTCTCCAGATCCTTCGGGCGTCCGGCGGCGCGCTTCAGCTCGATCAACTTCTCGAGCCGCACGAAAAGGCAAACGCCGCCGAAGATCTGCAACTGCACTGTGTGCGCAAGCAGATCATCATAGCTTCCTCCGCCGGTCACCTCTCCGAACAGATCAATGGCTCCGAGCGATGTCATCAAAGCGAAATTCAGACCGCGGCGAACCGTGCGCTCATCCCAGATGAACGGCAGCCCTGGCGGTGCGCCACGCAGGTACGGTTGATACGGAGCGAGAGCTTGAACTAGGCGATGGATGTTTTCATCCGTGCGGCGATAGACGATGTCAAGATCCTCTGTCAAACGTGATGCGCCATGAGCGACAGCCGCCGCGCCGCCGATGATGATGAATTCGACTCCCGCTTCGTTCAAGGCGCGAAGAAGATGATCGTAACTGGTCATGCTTTCATCCGGAATTCGCCCCCGAATCACCCTCCCAACTCAACTTTTGGGCTCCTTCTGTCGCCTCTGCGCTTCACGGCCAGCCCGCCGCAATTCTTCGGCGAAGCGCTGCATTTCCATCAGTTTCAGAAAACGCTCTTCCACCGAAAGGCGCAGGTTCTCGCGGATCAACGTGCGATCTATCTGGCGTTTATAAGTTTCGATGACGGGATCGGCAAACCGTTCTGCGTCTTTCCGATCGTTAGCGTCTTCGTTCACCTCGCGCTCCCGCGGTATCATCTTCGGCGAGATTATACCACCGCGACTCCTCCCCATGCGCGAAGGCGGGGGAGCCGGTCGCCGATGATCCGGTGAGAACCAACGACGAACTAGAGCGAGCCTGTGAGAGCTTGGCGAACTGGTGTCGAGCGCGCGACTATGCCGGCCATGATCCGTATGACGGTTTGAACAGCCGCATCTTTCAAGCAACTCCGTTCAAACGCTGGCGCGCGGCGCGCCTCTTCTGGACGCAGCTTTTCAAACGCTCGCCGATCAACTTCCGGTCCATCGCGCGCGTGCCCGCGGAGAAGAACGCCAAAGGGATCGCTCTTTTCGCGCTCGCCGCGCTCGCGCGCTTTCGCACCTACCGAAAGCTGGAGGATGAAACGGAAGCGCGCGCGCTTCTTGACACACTGCTCCGATTGCGCTTGCCGCAAAGGCGCGGCGCGTGTTGGGGCTACCCGTTCGATTGGCAAGGGCGCGCGTTCTTTGCGCCGCGCGGGACGCCGACCATCGTCCCGACGGCCTTCGCCGTGCGCGCGCTGGTCGAAGCGTCGCGCGACCTCGATGAAGCGCGCTATTTGGCCGTAGCGCGCAGCGCGTGCGATTTCATCAGCGAAGAATTGAACCGAAGCGAGGAATCGGCAAACGAGCTCTGTTTCAGCTACTCGCCGATTGATCGAACGCGCGTCTACAATGCGAGCCTGTTGGCCGCGGAAGCGCTCGCTTCGGTCGGCGCTGTGACGGGCGAAGCGCATCTGCTCGAATATGCCGCGCGCGCCGCGCGCTATGTCGTCCGCCGCCAGCGCGATGACGGTTCGTGGGCTTACGGCGCAGATGATTTTCAATCGTGGTGCGATAACTTCCACACGGCGTTCATCCTCACGTCGCTTGCGCGCATCATTCATAGCGGCGTGCGCGAAGCCGCGTTCGAAAAAGCCCTCGAACGCGGCTACCTTTTCTGGCGCGAGCGCTTCTTCCTCGCCGATGGCCGACCGAAGTACTATCACGATGCGCTCCATCCCGTGGACGCTCATTCGATCGGCGCGGCCATCATCGCTTTCATAGAGATCGGCGAAAAGGATGGTTTAAGACAAGCGGAGCGCGTGGCGCGCTGGGCGATCGAGCATCTGCGCGATCCTGAAGGCTACTTTTACTACCAGCGCCGCCGGTTCTTCACCGTGCGCATCCCGTACATGCGCTGGACGCAGGCGTGGATGCTCTACGCGCTTGCGCGATTGATCGAACGAAAGTACGCTGATAGTTTCGACGCGACGACGAGCCATGCGCTCGTTGCGAACCGCCATATCGAGTCGAACGATCACGCGACGCAGGACTGGTCCGGCGAGGAGGCTTGATTCGAACGCGACGAGCTGACGGCATAAGGACATGCAGTCGGGTCGGCCCTGATAACGGGGAATCAACCGGCATGCGCATCTGGATAGATCTCGCCAATTCGCCTCACGTTCCGCTCTTTCGCGCGCTGCGCGCGGAATTGGAAGCGCGCGGTCACGAAACAGTATTTACGGCGCGGCGTTTCGCGCAGACGGTTGAGATGGCCGAAAGTTCCGGCCTCTGTGCGGCCGTTATCGGCCAATGCGAGAGCGGCAAGATCGCCGTCAAAGGTAGCGATCTTTTCAAGCGCGCCTGGCAGCTCATGAGGTGGGCGCGCGGGCGAAAGATAGATCTCGCCATCAGCCATAATTCTTACGCGCAGATTCTCGCCGCGCGATCTTTGCGCATCCCATGCGCGACGATGATGGATTACGAGCACCAACCGGCCAATCATCTGGCCTTCAGACTGGCCCACCGCGTCATCGTCCCGCGAGCCTTCCCTGAAGAGGCGCTCCGGCGATTCGGCGCCCACCGCAAAGCGCGCCGCTACGACGGCATCAAAGAGGACATCTATCTAGCCGATTGGGAACCGGACCAGCGCTTCGCCGAGGAGCTGCGGGCGTTCGGCATACGGGGCGAAGATAAACTCATCGTCATCCGCCCCCCGGCTCGCGGCGCGCTCTACCACAGATTCGACAACGAGCTCTTCGATGAACTGCTCGAACGGCTATCGGCGCGCTCCGATGTCAAGGTCATCCTCCTTGCGCGCACGACGGAGCAACGCGCCCACTATGCGGAACGTTTCGGCGGAAGCAATGTGATCGTCACGGAACGCGCGCTCGATGGGCTCAACCTCATCGCCGCAGCGGATCTCGTGATCAGCGCGGGCGGGACGATGAACCGCGAGGCGGCGGCGCTCGGCGTCCCCGCGGCGAGCATCTACGCCGGACGATGGGCCGCCATCGACGATCTTCTCGTGCGTGAAGGGCGGTTGCGGCGCATCTCAACGCGCGAAGAGCTAGGCGCCTTGCGCGTCGAAAAGCGTCCGGCAGGGATCGCGCCGCGCCGCGCGCACGCCGTCCGCAAGCAGGTCGTAGATTTGTTACTGGAGACGGTAAAAGGCTAAGATTAGCGCTTCTGAAAAGGACTCGCCATGCGCGCCGAGAGAGTGGAGGAAAAAGAGGCGAAGCTCGTCGCGGTCCGCGCCGCGGCGCGCGCGCCGCGTTGGGCCATTCCGGCAGTGAAACTGGCGATCCTCGCAAGCGATGTCGCGCTCGCCGCCTTCTGCTTCTTCGCCGCCTTCTATTTGCGCGAACGGTTACCCCTCATCGTTCATTCAGGCAGCGGTTGGACGTGGAGCGCGCAGTTTGCGCCTTATGCCGTGCTTCTACCGTTCGTCGTTCTAGCGCGCGTGGCGACGCTCGCCTACCACGATCTTTATCGCTTGCGCGGCGAATACTCGTTGCTCGACGACGGCGCGAGGCTATTCAAAGCGATGGCGACCGCGTCGCTTCTGATCATCGCGGCGGCCTTTCTTCATCGCGGCGGTTATCAATACCGCGCCTTTTCGTACGCGCGCGGCGTCTTCGCGCTCGATTTCGTCTTGGCGCTTGCGGCGTTTGGCGCGTCGCGTTTTGCCGTGCGCGGCGGTCAAAGGTTAGTGAGAGCGCGCGGCATCAACTTAATACCGACTCTCGTTGTCGGCTGCAATCACGAGGCGGAGATGTGCATCAGCGAGATGCGCGCGCGACCCGAACTCGGCTATCGCGTCATCGGAGTGATCGCGACCGATGGCACAAGATCGGCCTCGGAGTTCAACGGCGTGCCCATCATCGGCGCGCTCGAAGATCTGCCCGCGGCGATCAGGCTCACGGGAGCGAACGAAGTCATCATCACCGACACACGCCTTTCCGGCAATGCGCTCTTCGACGTGATGATGAGCGTCGGGCGCCACCGGCGCGTCGAGTTTCGCATCGCGCCGAGCCTTTTCAACTGTCTGCCGCGCAAAACCGAAATAGATCAAATCGGCGCGTTGCCGATGATCCGCCTCTTTCGCGAGCCTTTACCGCAAGCGGCGCGCGCCATCAAACGCGCCTTCGATATTCTGATTTCGGCGCTCGCGCTCCTGCTGCTTGCGCCTTTGTGGATCGTCATCGCCGTTCTCATCAAGCTCGATTCGCGCGGGCCCGTGCTCTACAAACAGGAGCGGGTCGGCATGGATGGGCGCATCTTTCTCTTCTACAAATTCCGCACGATGCATGCCGATGCGGACGACCGCATACATCGCGAGTACCAGCGCAAGCTCATCTCCGGCGAGCGCGAAGCGAATCTCGGCGACGACGAGCGCCCCATCTACAAACTGCACCGCGATCCGCGCGTGACGCGCGTCGGACGGTGGCTCCGCCGGACCAGTCTGGATGAACTGCCGCAGCTTCTGAACGTGCTGCGCGGCGAGATGAGCATCGTCGGCCCGCGTCCGCCCATCCCCTATGAAGTCGAGTTTTACGACTTGTGGCATCGCAAAAGGCTTGACATGAAACCGGGGATCACCGGGCTGTGGCAAGTTTCAGGGCGCAACCGGTTGACTTTCGACGAGATGGTGCGGCTCGATCTCTTCTACATCGAAAACTGGTCGCTCTGGCTCGATCTGAAGATAATCTTGCGCACATTGCCAGCGATGTTGCGCGGCGAGGATGCTTACTGACAAAGTCGATGATCCTTCATGGACTACGCTGAACAGGAGGAACAGCTCCGCCGCTACCGCATCATCGGCGGTTGCGGCGCGGCAGTGGTGGCACTCATTGACTTGTTCGCGATCTACTCCGAAAGGGGGTCGAACGCGGGCAAGCTCGCCCTAGCGTTGTTCGCTTTGGCGCTCGCCAGCTCGGTCTATTACCTGCCTTTCTACCTCAACCTGACGACCGAAACGGAAAAGAGGCTTCGTTGGGCGGTGAAGTTTCGTTGGATCGTCAGCGCTTTTGTTCTGCTAGCGGGCGCTCCGTTCATTGTCCGCGCGGCTGATCGCGGCGTCATGTGGCTCGCTCTGTTCGGCACGGCGCTGTCAGTCGCGGCGACGAATGTGCTGGTCCGGCAGTTGATCAAAAGACGCGGCCATGAGCGGGCGTTTGATTTCGTTCCGGCGATCTACTTGGTGAGCGACGTTGCGATCGCGCTCTTTTGGACGTGGTGGAAGATCGGTTCGATCACCTTTCTCTCGCTCGCGCTGCAATGGGCGCTGCTTTCCTTCTCTCTCACGTCGCGACCAGGACGGGCAGTTTGGGAGCGGGCGCGCCGCCGCGTCGTCATCTTTGTCTTCGCCGCCGTCGCCGCCTTCGTTCTCGCATTGGTTGCAGAGGGCGATCGAAGCGCGTTCGCGGCATGCGCAGGATTGTTTGCGTGTTTGGGCACGACCGAAGTGCTCGCCGCCTTCACGTTCAACTGGCACGGGCGCACGCTTGCGCGCGTCGCTGACGAAATCGCGACTTTCACCGGCGAGACGCGCGACCAAGTGTGTTGCCAACTTCTTTCAGCGAATCGCACGCTGGCGGAAAACTGGAGGCGCGAGCGGCCTTCCTCGCCCGAAGAGGCGGCGGCTTGGTATCGGCGCAACGCGCGACTTTACATCTACGATCTGGCAAACTTCCACCTTTACGGCAAGCACATCAGGTTCACGCTCGATCTCATGAAACTGGCGCGCGGGCGCGTGCTCGATTTCGGCGCTGGGACGGGCGATCTGGCATTGGAGCTTGCGCGTCGTGGGCACGAAGTGGTCCACTTCGACGTGGATGGCGAGGCGAGGCTTTTCGCCTCATGGCGCGCGCGTCGCGCTGGTCTGCGCAACATAGAATTTCACACCGATCGGCGCCGGATAAGAGGTCTGTTCGAGACCATCTACGCGCTCGACGTGCTGGAGCACCTGGTCGATCCGGAAGAGGCGCTCCGCTTCCTCGTCGAACGGCTCGCGCCGCACGGCCTTCTCATCTTGACGGCTCCGTTCGGTTCGACCGAGGCGCATCCGATGCATTTTTCTCATGCGCTCGACGTGCGCCGCTTTTTGCGCGAACATGGATTGCGCGACGCCAAAGGCCGGCTGCGTTGGATCGGTTCGGCGATGGCGCGTCGCCGCCACGTGCTGATCTATCGGCGCGACGGTTGACCGCCAACCGATGGGGGACCGAAAGATCGCCGGGCGCGGAAGAAGAAGGCGCGATTTGAGGGCGAGGCGCTCGGTCGCACGGGAATCGGCGAAAAAGCGATCGAGCGAGAAGACCGGACGACCGGCACCAAAAACGAGACCATGCTGCACTCGCTCAGTGAAGTGACCGAACAGGGCGGAGGGCGGCTCCGCCGTCTGATCCTATTTTCGCTCTTCGCGCTCGCTTTCTGTGCGCCCCATTCGATAGCTGCAACGCAACTCTTCTGGGCTGTGGGGCTGCTTCTGTGGGCGGCGCTCCTGTGCACGAAGCGCGGTCGTGCGGAGCTTGCGCGCACGCCGCTCGATTATGCCCTTCTCGGTTTCTTCGCGCTCACGATCATCTCTTCGCTCTTCTCCTACGAACCGGAAGTGTCCATCGGCAAGCTCCGTGGCGCGAGTCTTTTCACCATCGCTTATCTTGTCGCACAGAACGCTCGCACGTTGAGCGCTGTGCGGAAGCTCGCCTTCGTGCTCATCGCTTCGTGCATGATCAACGTCGGCTATACGTTCATCGAACGCGCCATCGGGCGAGGAGTGAAGATCTACGCGCTGGCGGCAAATAGCCCGCTGCGCGCGGCGAAGGTTCAAGAAGGCGATACGCTGCTTGAAGTGGATGGGCACAAGATCAAGAGCGCGCAAGATCTCGAGAGCGCGTTGTCTACGCCTTCCGCGCAGCCCGCTCAAGTGAAGGTCTACCGCTACGAATGGGTCGGCACGCTCGATGTTCCGCGCGCGTTATTGAACGGAACGAGCGCAGAAGAGCGGCTCGGCATCGTCCGGTGGGGGCGCGGGCGCGATTGGCGCGCTTCCGGTTTCTACGGCCACTATGCGACCTATGCGGAAGTTTTGCAGTTGATCGCCTCGCTCGCCCTTGGCCTTCTCGTCGCCGCATGGCAGGGCGGCGTCCGGCAACGCGCCGTTCTGTCGCTCACCGTGGCGTTGGTCGGGTTGCTCGGCGCGCTCTTCTTGACGGTGACGCGCGCTTCGTGGCTCGCGTTTTTGCTTTCGGGCTTTGTCATCGTCGCGGTTGGCACGATGAGTCGGCGCGCTGTTTTGGCGATGGTCGTCGCGGCCTTGCTCGTCGCGCCGTTCGGCATAAGCTTCCTGCAACAGAAAAGGAACGTCGGCTTTTTCGATCGCCGCGATGGCTCCATACAGTGGCGCGAGACCGTCTATCGCGAAGGCCTTCACCTGCTCATCAGTCGTCCGCGACATCTGCTCGTTGGCATCGGGATGGATTCGATCAAACGCCATTGGCGCGAGTGGGGCATGTTCGATCAGGGGCGACTGCCGATCGGGCACATGCACTCGACGCCGTTGCAATTGGCGCTCGAACGCGGGATACCAACGCTCGTCGTGTGGCTTATTCTTCTCGCCCTCTATGCGCGCATGCTCTGGCGCATGTTGCGCGAAAGAGATCTCAGCGATTGGCGAGATCGCGGGATCGTCTTAGGTGCGCTCGGCGGGCTTGTCGGCTTCTTCGCGAGCGGCCTCGTGCACTACAATCTCGGCGATTCGGAAGTGGCGATGGTTTTTTACTTCATCATGGGATTGACGCTCGCCATCGAACGCGAAACCGTTAGAGACGGCATCTAAACTTTGACGGCGAAAAAGGGGAAGCGCGTGATGAGCAGGTTTGCGATCATCGGGGCGATCACGCTTTCGCTAGCTAGCGGCGGAGCGTTCAACTGCAATCCAGCGCGATTCGAGACCGGAACGAGGTCCACGATGCGAGTTCTATCGGAAGGGGCGCACAGCCCGGTTGCCGATGCTTTCCTGGCTATCGCGCGCGACGCCGAAACTTACGCGAAACTACGCGCGCTCGTGACCGATCTTCCGCAGCTTAGCGAAGATCATTTCGCTTCCAACATCGTCGTCGCCGCATTTCTCGGGCAACGCCCGACTGGCGGCTACCGCGTCACAATCGAAAGCGATGGGCGAAGAATCCGGATCGGCAGCGAAGGCCCACCGCCCGATGCTCTGGTGACACAAGTTCTGACGACGCCTTTCAAGATCGTCTCCTTACCCTGGGCGAAAGATGATCCGGTGATCATCGAAGCCGATGGTGCGTGGCAACGCATGATGCGGCCTTACCGCGTGTTGTCTGGCGAATTCAAAGTTTCGGGCGGGATCGCTGGGCGAAGCGAGAGTTTTGAGTTGACTGGCGAGTTGCGCATCATGCGCCAAGGCGATTTGGCGACGGTGTTGTTTGAACTTCAGGGGCCAAAAGCTGCACTAAGAGGCGCGGCCACTGGCAGCGTCCGCCGCGATGGCGCGGTCGAGATCGATGATTTGAGCTTCAAACCCTTGATTCCGCCGCCATGCCCGCGAGTGAGGGCGAGCGGACTGTTTACGGAGAACGAAGAGGAACTGAAGCTCAATCTCTCCCCGCAACCCTGTAATGCGACGGACGCTTTCAACGGCAGCGGGCAGTTGAATTCGAGGGCGACGGCCCCTGCTCCCAAACGCAACGATCCAAACAAAGGACGGCTGCTTTAACGGAGAGCAACCTCCTTTCAAGGATGAGGGTCGGCGAAGCGAGACGCACCTCGCTTCGCCGAGAGTCTTCAAGGCCTATCTTTGAACTGATCGTAAAGCTCAGTGTGCCGGCTGACGAGCGGGATCTGTTTTCCGTTGATGAACAGATAGCGGATGTTCGTGCGCGGTTCGAGCAGATCGCCATCGGCGACGACGAGGTTGGCGATCTTACCCGGCTCGATCGAGCCGACGCGATCGGCGATGCCCAGAATCTGTGCCGGATAGAGCGTCACGGCCTTCAGAGCTTCATCTTTAGGCAGTCCGAAAGCCGCCGCCATTCCAGCGTGATAAGGTAGATCGCGCACATGCGCGCCCGTATCTCCGGTCGAGATGCAAAAGCGCACGCCAGCCTTCTGGAGTTTGGCCGCATTTTCAAAGAGCAGATCGTATGGGTCGTCTTCGCGCATCGGTAGATCGAGCACGCCATCTAGGATCACGGGAATGTTCTTCTCATGAAGGAGCGACGCGACCTTCCACGCATCGTTTCCGCCCAAGATGATCGGCTTCAACTTCATCTCTTCGGCGAAGCGGATGACGGCGCGGATCTCCTGCTCGCGATCGGCGCGGAAGATCACAGGACGTTCACCGCGAACGTATGGGACGAGCGCTTCGAGCACAACGTTGCGATCTGGACGTGGGACGTTTCGATTGTCGCGCGCGTAAGCTTCTTGCGCGCGCGCATAAGCTTCCGCATCGCGCAACAGTTTGCGCAGGCGCTCCACCTGCTGATCGCGCGCGCGGATCGCTTCGGTTAGATCTGGCTGCCGCTGCTGCGCCTGCATGAAGGCGAATTCGGCGCGCCCGCCACCACCGACGCGCGGGAAATCGATGACGAGCGCGGCGGCGGGAACCAACGCCATCTCCCATTGGGTCGTTCCGTCAAGGTTGATGATGGCGGCTTGTCCCGCAATGATGCCGCCGCGCGGAAGCGTAGCAACGGTCGTCACGCCGTTGAAGCGCGTGACGCCGACGTGCGCGCTGTGCGGGTTGATGGCGATGATCGCTTGCGCGTTCGGGTTCATGTCGCCGATTTCGCTGAGATCCACCGTCCCGGGCGCGCCCGTCGGAACCTCGACCAAGCCGAGCGACGTTCCGGCATCGATCATTCCGGGATAGACGGTGAGGCCGCTTGCGTCTATCTCTTGCGCGCCAGCGGGGATCGAAACGTTCGCTCCGACAGCCTCGATCTTGCCGTCGCGAATGACGACCGTGCCGCGCTCGATCACCGGACCGGCAACCGTCACGATGCGCGCGTTCTTGATGGCATAAAGGCCCTGTGGACCGGTTTTGACGCGCTCGACGACGACGCGATTGAGCTGCTGCGCCCCGATTGCCGCGGCGAAGGCGAGAACGATCACGGAGAGTTTGATCGGATTAGCGGCGAGCTTTTTCATGATCATTGGTCGTAGTCACCTCCATCCCAGATGTCATCCGCATACTCGTAAGCTGTGCGGCGCGGACGGGGCACCGCCGGCGCGGGCCCTTGCGCTGGCGGGCGATTCGGTTCGGCTTGTTCTAGTTGCGCGCGCTCGCGTTCGAGCTCGGCGCGACGGGCGAGATCCTGTTGCCGATCGAAGAAGACTTCGCCATCGATCAGCGTCATCTCGACGCGCGAATAGACGCTCAACGGATGACCATTCCAGATCGCCAGATCGGCATCCTTCCCGACGTCGATCGAACCGACGCGATCGTCGATCCCCAACTGCCACGCCGGATTGAGCGTGATGAGCTTGAGCGCCTCGTCTTCGGTCAATCCGCCATACTTCATCATCTTAGCCGCTTCGATGTTCAGCCGACGCGCGCGCTCATCCGAATCAGAGTTGACCGAGACGTTGACGCCATGCCGCACCATGATCGCCGCGTTGTACGGGATCCCGTCGTAAGCCTCGATCTTGTAGCCCCAAAAGTCGGCGAAAGTGGACGCTCCTGCGCCATGGCGCGCGATCTCGCTGGCGACCTTGTAGCCTTCGAGCACGTGTTGGAAGGTGCGCACTTTGAAGCCGAACTCATCGGCCAATCGGATGAGCATCAGGATCTCGTCCGCGCGGTAACAGTGCGCGTGGACCAATCGTTTGCCTTCGAGGATTTCGACCAAAGGTTCAAGCTGTAGATCGCGCCGCGGCGGGATCAGATTCTTTTCGCCGCGCGCAAGTCGCGCTCGATACTCGTCCCACTCGGCTTTGTAATTGCGCGCGCGCGTGAAGGCGTCGCGGATCGTCTCTTCAACGCCCATGCGCGTGGCCGGATAACGGCGCGGCTGGCCCGGCAAGGCCGGAAAGTTGGACCGCTTCGGATTTTCGCCGAGCGCGAATTTGATCCCGGGCGGCGCGCCGGGAAAGATGAACTCTTCGATGGGCCGCCCGTATTTGATCTTAACGACCATGTTCTGCCCGCCGATGGCATTGGCCGACCCGTGCAGGACGTTGAGCGTGGTGACGCCTCCGGCCAACTCGCGGTAGAGATCGACATCAGTCGGATTAAGCACATCGCGGATGCGGACCATCGAGGTGACCGACAAAGTGCCCTCATTGACGGCATCGATCATCGAATGCGAATGGCAGTCGATGATCCCAGGCATGACATATTTGTCCGTCGCGTCGATTATGCGCGCGCTCGGGCTGGCGCGCAGATTCTGACCGATGGCGGCGATCTTGCCGTTGCGGATCAGAATATCCGTATTTCGCAGCGTCCCGTGCGACACAGTCAACACGGTCGCATTGCGGATCAGCGTTTCGGTCGCAGCGCCCGGGCGCGATTCGGATGATTGCTGCGCACGGGCGATCCCCGTTTGAGCGAAGAAGACGAGTAACGCAAGAAGAAGTGCCGCGTGTCTCTTCATCTTTCTCCTCCTCGAGCTTGCGGGCGCGTGCCCTTGAATGTCACAGTGCCGCGCGACGAAAAGACGGTGCCGCTCATCTGATCGCCTTGGGCAGTGCCGGAGAAGGCGAGGTTTAAGCTCTCGCCATCGAAGGTTACCGTCGTCGCAAAACGGAACCCTTCCGGCCCCACGAAACCATCGCTGATCTCAACCGTCCCGAGCGTGCTCTGGAGCGTGCCCGTGAGCGAACGCTCCCGCTGTTGCAAGGTAAGCGTGGCGGGCAACGATTGATCGCCGAGGTCGAAAGTCAAGCTCCATGTGCCGGAAAGATCGGGCACGGCACCGCCATCTTGCGGCGGTGGACCAGCACGTCGCGGCCCACCGGCGCGCGTGCCCGTAAAGTTCGCCGGGCTGCGCCCGACGATCTGCACGGAACCGCGCATCTCGTTGCCCTGCACGGTGCCGGTAAATGTCGCCTCGGTCGTCTGCCCCTCGTACTGGATGCGCGCCGTGAAGCGAAACTCACCCGCCGAACTGATCGAACCGTTAGCGATTTCGGTCGAGCCGAGATCGCCTTGCATACTGCCGCTCAACCGATCGCCCTGTTGCTGAAGGCTGAGCGTAACGCTCAATTGACGCCCTTCCGCCGACACGATGCGCAGGGCCCAATCGCCCGAAGCTCCAGCCGCCTGCCCAGGAGCCGCCGTTTCAGGACGCAGCTCCGCCGGGCGCCCGTCGATGAAGACGTAAGCGATGCGCCGGTTGCGGTCGAAGATGTCGCCGCGCGTAATGGTCAGATTGGCGATCTTGCCCGGTTCGATCGTGCCGAGCCGATCAGCGACGCCTAAGATCTCCGCCGCACGGATGGTCATCGCGCGTAACGCTTCCTCGCGCGCCAACCCGTTTTCGACTGCCCGCGCCGCGTTGTTGAGAAAATCGGCCATGTTCGTCAGCCCGCCGGATTGGAAGGCGAACGCCACTCCGGCGGCGGCGAGTCTGGCCGGATTGCGCGGCGCTTCGACGCGCAACCGAAGCACGCGCAAAGGCTCCGGATCGGCTTCAGGATTCGCGGCGGTGGTCCGGCGCGGGAAGTTGAGCGAAACGAGCACGGGGACCCTCTGTTGGCGCAAACGGTCAGCGACCTTCCACGCCTCCGTGCCACCGGCGATGATCGCCTTCAAGTTGAACTCCTGCGCCAGATCGAGCGCGCGTCGGATCTCCCGCTCCGTATCGGCGTACATCACGACGGGCAATTGCCCTTTGACGTAGGGAACGAGCGCAGCCAAAGATTTATCCGGTTCGGGCCGACGTAATCCGCGCGGATTGCGCTCGTAAGTTTGCCACGCCTGATCATAACGCTGCGCATCGAGGAACATCTGACGGATCGCCGCAAACACGCCCATCAGCGAACCCGGATAGGTGCCGCCACGAAGCGGCGTAAACCCGATATGCAAAGCGACGGGAGAACGGATGATCATCTGCTGCGGCGTGTCGCCCGCCAGATTGATCAAAGCCGATTGACCGATGAAGATGCCTTCGCGCGGCGCGGTCAAAGCGGCGGCGATCCCGGCGCTACGCGCCGCCTCGATCTGCTCGCCGCCCGGACGGATCAGATCGGCAGCCATGACCTCAGGCTGTAATCCGGGCGGCTGCGACGAGTTGGGCGCAGAGAAGCTCGGCGCCGGTTGCGCCAAAAACGCCGGCAGCTGAGCCGCACCCGGACTGGCCGTGGGCCGCGGCGAAGGCGTCGGCGCCGGGATCCCAAGCGAACTGTTCGCGTCGATCAGTCCCGGATAGACCGTCAGCCCCGTCCCATCGATCACACGCGCATCGGGCGGCGGCGAGACGTTCGCCCCGACGGCCTCGATCAGACCGTTACGGATGACGACCGTGCCGCGTTCGATCACCGGCCCGGCAACCGTCACGATGCGCGCGCCCGTTATGGCATAGGTGTTGACCGCTTCGACGGTCGCCTGCTGCTGTGCGTACAGGTGGAAGGTTGGAGAGAAAGCCAGAAGGGCCGCCATCAGATAGACGACGGCGTGACTGGATCCTACCAGAGCCTTTCGCATAAGCTTCTTCTCCGAAGTCCAATGCACGATTAGAGACTCGCCCCTAATGGCGCACGAGATTTTATAGAGCTAGATGGAAGGACTGCCGCTCGCACACCTTGCTCGATCCAACCGCCTACGAGCATGGAGAATGAGCGTTTTGGTTTTACGATTCGGCCCAAGCGAAAGTTTCAGCGGCGCGCCCGAATCGAGCGACGCGGCGCCTCGGATCTAGTTTAAAGCTTGGAAGGGAAGATGCCGGAAACTAAAGCGAGGGCCAAACTGGCCCTCGCTCGATGAAGCGTTCTACAAGAAGCTAACGCCCATTGTGGTTGGTCGCGCTCCGCGAATTCGCGTTCGTCTCCCCGCTCGCCGAAACCTTCAACTCGTCGCGAACGCTCTTTACGCCCTCGATGCTGCGCGCGATCTCAACCGCTCGATGTTTTTGCTCGGCGTTGGCGACGCTCCCCCTAAGCGTGACGACGCTATTGTCAACGTCCACGTTGATCGTCGAATCGCGCAGATCGCTCGCCGTAGTCAGAGCCGCGCGAGTTTTGAACCACAACCACAAATCCTCAGCGCCGGAACCGATGCGACTCCCGACCTCACGCGCTTCGCGCTCAAACCGCGCTCGCTCTCTTTCGAATTCTTCGCGCGAAAGTTCGCGATTCGAATTAACCGTCGCGACGTTCGCGTTGGCGTTGTGATTGACGTTCCGATTGGCGCTCGTATTGGCGTTGCTCAAATTCTCGTTAGTCGTCTCGGTCGTCTGACACCCCGCAACAGCGACGACCAAAATGAGGCCGGCGAAAAATGCCCCTTTCATTATCCCCTCCCCAATCGCTCCGTTTTCGTCAAAGCTTCAAGCCAAACGGAGCAAACCCCATGCCGCGGGAAGAGGACCCGCCCTCCGATCCGTCAATGACGCGATCTTCGCCTCGAAGCGGCGGTATGGTGATGTATTGAAGCGATGCAAATCCCAAAGATGCTGATAGATGATGAGACAGGCAAACTTACCACTGGATCGTCCCTTGCTTGCTCGTGTCGATGTCCGCTTGCGAGCCTTGTCCGAAGAAGAAAGCGCGCATCTGGTCGAGCAAGAACTCCTGCGCCTCCGGATCGGCGACGTTCAGACCGAAATGGTTAATCAACATCGTTTGCTGCTGAAGCCATTGTGACCAGCAGGGCTGGCAGATCTCTTGCGCAATCCTCTGCCCTATTTCGACCGGCACGGGCGCATAACCCAACGCCGAACGCTTCTGCCCACAACGAGCGCACTTGATCGTCTCTGACATCCTCACGCCTCCTCTTAATGCGAACCATGATACGCCATGGCGATCGCACCCACAAAATGGGCGCGGGCGGTTTCCTACTCCATTTCAATCACGCCGAAATGATTGAGCTCAATCAACGGGATCAACCGCGGGCGGTTTCCTACTCCATTTCAATCGCCATCAATCCGCTCCCCTTTCGACTCCGCCGCCGAAAGCCTACGTTCGAGCTGGCACCGATGCCGTGATCGAAGTTACAAACCATTCGATGGCGCGCTTCAGCCTGACTCTCAAGCGGCTCCGGCCAATCCTTTCTCCTCCGGTTGGAGGACGAATCTTCTGAAAGCATCGTAGGTCCAGGGCATTTTCCGTTCGAAGAGGCGGCTGAGCGCTTCGGCGTAGAGGCGGATCTCATGCTGCGCTCCCTCGCCGGTTCGCAGACGTATGAAGTTCATCAAACTGCGCGCGTTGTAGGTGACATAAAACTGCGTGTACATGCCGACCGGCAGCACGATGCGGGCCAGTTCCCGCGCCACACCCATGGCGAGCAGCTCTTGGTAACGCGCGTAACAAGCGCGGTAAGCCTCTTCGATGAGCGCGCGCCCGCGCGCGTGATCCTCTTCAGTGAACGCGCCGACGACCGATGCCTGCTTGTTTTTGGCGTCTTGAGCGCGCAACCGATCGGGCACATAGAACTCATCGGCGACCTCGACGTATCGGTAACTGATTTCGTTGTAAGAACCCATTCGATGTCTGAACCATTGCCGGGCGACGAAGATGGGCGCTTTGACGTGGAATTTGAAGACGGCCATCTCAAACGGCGTGCCGTGCTCGTGGCGCATCAGGTAATCGATCAGCCGGCGGTCGCGCTCCTCCCCCTTGGACCCTTGTCCGAAAGAGACGCGCGCCGCCTCGACAACGGCCATATCACCACCCATAAAATCCACGAGCCGCACGAATCCGCGGTCGAGCACGGGGATAAAGTTCTCCTTGGCCGCGTCCGAAGGATCTATCTCGATTCTTCGCGGATCTTTCGCTTCGCTCATCAACCATCGTCTCCGAAAGATGTGCTTACGTGCGAAGCCTTTTTACACCAAAGGGAGGGCAAGAAGAAAGCCCTCTCGGTTCGAAGTCGCCTCGCGATGCGGGAATCGCCGGGTTGCGGCCCGCTATGATCTCAGGATCGACTCGGAGCGCGGTCGTCCGAACGTCGTTTCAAGATCCTTTCTGAAAATCGCGGATGTCGCGAAAAGGCGTCTCGCGATCGGTGAAATCGGGGCGGTAATAGAAGGCGGCTCCGTCGTATTCCTGCATCCAACCCTCCTCCAGGCCGAGTTCGCCGAGCAATGAGACGGCCCGCCACCATTCCGCTTCCGTAATACGGCGCGAAAGCAGGATATAGCGGCGATCGGTCCCGGCCCGATTGGTCGGGTAGTACTGCGCCATGAGCGAAATAGCCACGCGCGGGCTCAATTCGTCGCGTATCCACTCGAGCGACTCTCTGATCCCAGCCAGATCGTTCGGCAGGACGAGCAGGCGAATGACGAGCCCGCGCTTGAGCAAACCATTCTCGTCGAAGATGAGTTCATCGCCCATCTGCCGGTACATCTCGCGAATAGCGCGGCGCGCGTGTTCCGTATAGTCGCGCACTTTCGAGTAGACGTAACCAGCCTCGGAATCGGCGTACTTCAAATCCGGAAGATAGATATCTACGATGCGGTCGAGCAGGCGCAGCACTTCGACCGAGTCATAAGCATTCGTGTTGTAGACGATGGGCAGGCGTAATCCCTTCTGTGCCGCGATCAGGATGGCGCGCGCCATCTGCGGTGCGAAATGGGTCGGGCTGACGAAATTGATGTTGTGGCAGCCGCGCTCCTGCAACTCGAGCATGATCTCGGCCAGCCGCTCATGCGTCACCTCGTTTCTCTTCTCTTCGCGGTAGTTTTGCGAGATCTGATAGTTCTGGCAGTAGACGCAGCGCAGATTGCACAGGCCGAAGAAGATGTTGCCTGCGCCGCGTTCCCCAACGAGCGCTGGCTCCTCGCCGAAGTGCGGCGTGTAAGAGGAGACGATCGGCAACCGTCCGGCATGACAGGCGGCCCGCTCATCCCTCAACCGGTCGTTCAGACAATCGCGCGGGCAGACGGTGCATCGTTCGAGCAATTTCTCGAGCGCTTCGACGCGCTCTTCCAGCTCACCCGTTTCCAATAGATCCAAGTATGATGGGCGGATCACAAGCACCTCCCCAGCGTAGATAAGATCACGAGATTTAACGATCGCTTTCGCCCCTCTCGCCAGATTTGATGAACGGTATTCTGGCCAACAGGTTCTGCTCCCTGCTCTGTTCGCGAAGCTTCGCCGGAGCGTAATATTGTCCGAGCTTCCACAGGAAATCCATCTCCGCATGGAGCGCGCTCAAGGCCAAGCGCGCTTCGAAGATCAGCAGGATGCTCCCGTAAAAGAGGCAGGAAGCGCCGGAGAGCGCGAGGATCACGGGCACCCAGCTATAGTCCGTACCGCCCGTGACGGCGAAGACGCCGATGGAGAAGCTGGTGGCGACGAAGATGCCGAGCGCGACATAAAAGACCGTCATGCTCCGCTGCAGAAGGCGCGCGCGGCTTGTCAGCTTATCCAGTTGATCGAAGATCATCGAACGCCGTTCTTCCAACATGGCCTCTCGCTCTTCGCTTCGCGCCAACTCTTCGAACCTCTCCGACAATCCGCGCACGCGATCGACCACCCGCCCCAACCGCGTCGAAGTCGAATGGCCTCTCGCTCTTCGCTCCGCGCCAACTCTTCGAACCTCTCCGACAATCCGCGCACGCGATCGACCACCCGCCCCAACCGCGTCGAAGTCGAAAGGATCAACGTCCCGCACGCGGAGATCAGCACGGCGGGCGTGATCATCGCCGTCAGCACGGCCAGAGCCGATGAGAGCGTTTCCATCTTCATTTCGACCGCTCCCGTATCTTAACGAGCTTTAGACGATCGGGGCAATGGCGAAGGGAGATTCTACTTGACATGAAAATCATTCGTAATGAAAAAAATTTTTTCGCTCTGGGATGAAATCCTGGTTCACAAAAGCGAAAGTTGTGCTATTCTCCGCAACGCATGGGCCAGAGTGTTTTGCGCGCTGAAGTGGAAGATGTGGCCTCGCCTGACGAGGCGCAATCTCTATGTTAAGCAAAGGAGCGTACAAGAATGCTTGAAAGAGACTACGGTGAGAACAGGGACAACCTCTTCTTAGGCAACGAAACCACCGGAGGCCAGGGCGAAGGCGCGCCCGGCGCCGAGGGCCCCGGAGAAGGACAAACCGGACCAGCCGTAACGCCTGCGCCAGCCCCATCGGCCAAGAAGGCCGCTAAGAAACCGGCGAAGAAAGCCGCCAAGAAGGCAGCGAAGAAAGCGGCCAAGAAACCAGCGAAGAAAGCGGCCAAAAAGGCAGCGAAGAAGTCTGCCAAGAAGGGCGGCGCGAAGAAGGCGGCCAAAAAGGCAGCGAAGAAGTCTGCCAAGAAGGGCGGCGCGAAGAAAGGTGCCGCTAAAAAAGGCGCGGCCAAGAAGGGCGGTGCTAAAGGCGGGTCAAAGAAAGTAGCTGCGAAGAAGGCGGCGAAAAAGGGCGGGCGGAAAGGCTGATCCCATCTCCGCCTCAGGAGAAGAGATCGCCCTTTTACGTAGCGATCTCTTCTCCTCAATCCGCCGCCATCACGCCTCTAAGTACCTGCGCCGGTTGATGGTCCCGCAACCCGTTTTGGTGTGAATCAGCGCAAGCCGCGATCTGCAAGATGGTTGGCCGCTGATTCGGCTATGCTGAAACAGCACGCGACTTGCGAGGAGAGCGCCCTTCTCACGGCGGCTCTAGGGGTGCCTTCTTCTTCCGCCGAAGAGGAACGCACAGAAAGGCCATTACGAACCGCCCCGACCCTCTTGGCTTTCTGGTGCAACCGCTCGCCGCGCCGCTTCTTGCGTCACGATGCAGAGGCCGTAGACCTTCTGCGCGATGAGGAGCTGTTCGAGTTCTAGTGCTTCTTTGTAGGTGAGGTTTGCGCCTTCACAGCCGCGCTCGCTGATGACGGCCCATCTTTTCTCTTCCAGTTCAGCCATCTTTCCCTTCGAGCATTGCGACCCACATCTTTCGTCCACCCACAGGCGACTCGCGAGTCAGGATGAGGAGCCGAGCGAGTTCAGATCGATCTTGTACTTCCTGATCTTGCTGTAAAGGCGCGGGCGATAGATGCCGAGGATATTCGCCGCCGCCTGTTTGTTGCCGCCTGTTCGTTGCAGCGTCCGCTCGATGACAAACTTCTCGATCTCTTCGAGCGTCATGTTCGGCGGCACGTCCCATGCCACTTGCTGCGTTCCTCCCCCCGGCAACGAACCGTTGTCGAACGGCAAGTCGTGCGGCTCGATCTTATTGCCTTTCGCCAGCAGCACGGCCCGTTCGATGACGTTCTGCAGTTCGCGCACGTTACCGGGCCACGAGTGGGCGAACAAGCGCGCATAAGCCGCTTGCGAGATGCCCGTGATCGGGCGCTGATACTTGCGCGCGTAGGTCTTCAGAAAATGTTCGGCCAAAAGCTGTATGTCTTCGGTCCGCTCGCGCAATGGCGGCACATGTATCGTGATCGTCGAGATGCGATAGAAGAGGTCGTCGCGTAGACGCCCTTCGCGGATGGCATCGGCGGGCATGCGATTGGTCGAGGTGATCAAGCGGAAGTCAGCGGCGTAGGTCTTCTCCGAGCCGAGCTTGCGATAGCTTCTGTCTTGCAGGACGCGAAGGAGTTTCGGCTGCAATTCGATGGGCATCTCCGTGATCTCGTCGAGCAAGAGCGAACCGCCAGCCGCGTGCTGCACGAGCCCGTCCTTGTCAGCGTAAGCGCCGGTGAAAGCTCCCTTGGTGTGTCCGAAAAGTTCCGATTCGATCAACTCTTTCGGCAAGGCGGCGCAGTTGACCTTGATGAAGGGTTTTTTGGCGCGATGCGAGTTATAATGGATGGCGTTGGCGATCAACTCCTTGCCCGTCCCCGACTCGCCGACGATCAGGATGTTCGCATCCGATTTGGCGACCGACTCGATCGTCTCGTAGATGTTCTGCATCGCTTTGGAGGCGCCGATGATGTTGAAATACTCGGTTCGCGTCGAAAGCTGCCGACGCATGTTCTCCGTCTCGGTGACAAGCGCCCGCCGTTCCAAAGCCTTTTCGATGAGGATATGAAGCTGATCGAACTCGAAAGGCTTTTCGACGAAGTAGAACGCGCCCGCCTTCGTCGCTTCGACCGCGCGCGTTACCGAACCGTAGCCGGTGATCATGATGACCTCCGTCGATGGGCGCGTGTCCTTGACGTGCTTGAGCACGCCCATGCCATCCATGTCTGGCAGCATAAGGTCGCAGAGGACTAGGTGATGGCCCGCTTGATCGAAGAGCTCGATCGCTTCAGCGCCGTTCGCCGCCGTATCGACCCGATAGCCCTCTGCGCTCAAGTTCTGTTTGAGCGCATCGCTCATGATCGGCTCATCGTCAACGACGAGAATGCGCACATCTTTTCTGTCCACCCTTGACGCCTCCTCACCCTGAATTTCCGTAAACGTCTCTCCAAGATGCGTGCGGATAAGCTCAAGATCCGAGCGGCAAATTCACCCGAACGAGCGCGCTCTTCCGCTCGACCCGACCTCCATGTGCGCAGACGATGCGCTCACCATACATCCGCCGTATGGAGGCCAAATGCGATTCGCTGGCTGTATCCTGCCACTCTATCACGGCCCCAGCGCCGTCGCGCTTTAGACGTATCTTCAACTGGCTGTCCCGCGCCCCCGCCCACAACGCTCGCAAAGCCTCGCTCAACGCGAGCCCATCGAACTGACCGCGGCACTCATCCGACTCGCAAACGATAGCGTGCCCACACTCGCTCCCGATACGACTGACAAGTTGCACTAAATCGATCTCGGCGCGCGTTTGCAAGGTCACGGGGCGCGCGTATCTGACCACATAGGCTAACTCTTCAGCTGCGCCGTCCAGTCCAGCGATGAGCTTATCGAGCGCCTCGAGCTCATCAACGGGACGTTCGCCCTGCGCCAGCTTCTTGCGCAGGAAGGTCGCGTAGAGCTTCAGACCGCCGAGACGGTTCTTGATGTCGTGAGCGGTTTCGGCGAAAGCCCGCCCGAGTTCGGCCAACGCCACCTGATCCATGCAAATCCTCGCCTTGGGATCTCGGGATCATCCCACAAACCCGATTTCAGTTCGGACGCCGCGCCGAGAAAGAGTGTATTAATTGAACTCACCCGGTCGCCTTCGAGTGTCGCAGTTCGATGCGTTATCTTAGCAGAAACCGCGCAGCCGCGCTAAACGTTTTTCGAGATGTCCTTTCGCCGATTTGCCTAACGGGGAGGTTTTGGCGTACAAACTTAAACCCGGAGCGAAGATGACACGAGCCGCCCACAACGCGCCGTACACGATCCTCGTGGTTGAAGATTTCGAAGACAGTCGTTTCATGATGCGGCGTCTGCTTGAGATGTGCGGCTACAAGGTCATCGAAGCGATCAACGGGCGCGAGGCGATCGAAAAAGCCCAGCGCGAATCTCCGGATCTGATCCTGATGGACCTGAGCCTGCCGGTGATAGATGGTCTCGAAGCGACGCGCCAGATGCGCCAACAGCCCGATCTACAGCGAATACCGATCATCGCCGTCTCGGCCCACGACGTGCGCGACTTTCAAGCCGAAGCGCTCGCCGCAGGGTGCGATTACTACATCGCTAAACCGGTCGATTTCGATCAGCTAGAGAGCTTGCTGCAGCGCCTTCTCCCACCGCACTAGGCGGCCAAAGAGCGCGTCGATCAAGATGGCACGAGACTTGCCATTTTGATCTGAGGCTTTGCGTGGCTCGCGTCGCTGCCTTATGGACGAGGCTAAAAGTTTATGCGAGAAGCACGATGAGTGAGGTCAAGACAGATAGCATCAAGCACAGCGTGCGAGCGCGCTTGCTGATCATGCTCGTCCTGCTTTCGCTCCCGCTGCTCATCGTGAGCCTTTTGCAGATCAACCGCTATCGGCAAAGCGTCGCCGAGCATGAGCGAATCATCGTCCAGTTAGGGGCCACAACCGCAGCCAATAAGCTCAGACTCTGGCTCGAAGAGCGCGACGGGAGCGCCGCCCCTCTGTCGAGCGACGAGATCGCTCGACTCTATGCCACCTTGCGCGACCAGTTTCCCAACAATGTGGAGGTCTCCATCGTCGTCATCGCTCCTGATGGGCGACCGCTCAACGGGGCGTCGGCGCCGCTTCAGTTGGCGCCGGTTCTGAGCAAGCAGATGTGGAGCGATGGGATCGAGCGCACGACGAGCGTTCGCCGTCTTGAGCCATACGGATGGAGCGTGGCCGTCGGGCTTCCGGAATACACTCGATCAACGTGGACCGTGCTGGCGCTGATGGCGACATGGGCTTTGGCGCTCATCACCTCGACCATGCTGGCGATCTGGGCCGTCGGGCGCTTCACGACCCCGCTCAGCCGCCTGGCCCAAGCGGTCCTCACCTTCGGCGAAGGGCGTTTTCATGAGCGAATTGCCGTGGAGACGCGCGACGAGGTCGGCCTTCTCGCCCAAAGCTTCAATGCGATGGCGGCTAGTTTGGAGGAACGCTTCACCGAACTTCAGCATCAGCGCGCTTTCACCGAGGAGGTGCTGAACAGTCTGCCGCTCGGCGTCGCCGTGCTCGACGACGCCTTGACGATCAGGAGCACCAATCCGACCTTCGCCCGTTTCATCAACAGCTCACCGGCCAATCTGATCGGCCACAACCTGTACGAAGCCGCTAGGCCGTTCTTGCCCCTGCGCGCAGCGATCGAAGATGTGCGCCGCGTCCGCCGCCCTTTCATCAATTACAGTTTGAAGATAAAGCTCGACGAGCGGGCCGAGCAGGAGACCTTCTGGGATGTGATCCTGTGGCCCATCCGCGAATCGGTCGCGCGCGCCGATCTGATCTTGATCATCTCGGAGGTATCGGATCGCGTGCGGGCCGAGCGCCTCGCCCATTCCGCCTTTGCGGCGGAGCGGGCGCGCGCCGCAGAGCTGGAGAGCGTCGTCAACCAGATGGACGAAGGCGTCATCATCGTCGATGCCCAAGGCGCATATCGCGTCAATCCGAAGGCGGCGCGCATCCTCGCGCTCGAACCGAACGAACGGGGCGAGAGCATCTGGCGTCTGCTCAACTCACTTCACCTGCTCACGCTCGACGGCAAACGCTTGGCCCCGATCGAGACGCCGCTCGGGCGCGCCTTGGAGCGCGGCGAACCCGTAAGCAACGAGCGACTGCTTTTCGTCACCTTCGCTCAAGAGGAGCGGATCATCGATATTAGCGCCACGCCGCTCATCGGCGAACGTGGCCGACACGATGGCGCCGTCGCCGTATTCCGCGACGTGACGGAAGAGGTGAGCCACCACAGAAAACTGGCCGAAGCCTATGAACGGCTGCGCGAACATGATCGCTTGAAATCGGCTTTCGTCGCCAACGTCAGCCACGAACTGCGCACGCCGCTCAACGTCATCATCGGCCTCTGCCGCCTGCTCGAACGTGATAGCGAGACGCCGCTCAGCCCGCTGCAACACGAGATCGTCGAGCGCATGGAACGCAACGCGCGCGCGCTTTTAACCCAAGTCAATGCGCTGCTCGATTACTCGCGCCTCGAAGCGGGGCGCGCCGGGCTGCGGCTCGAGCGCGTCGATGTCGCGCGCCTCATCTCGTCTTTGGTCGGAGACTTCGCCGAAGAGGCGCGCGCCAAAGGAATCGAATTGATTACACAGATCGCGCCCGATCTCGACACGGTGACGACCGATCGCGATAAGCTCGCCCAAGTCATCTTCAACCTCTTGAGCAACGCCATCAAATTCACGCGAGATGGCATCGTCACGATCAGAGCCGCGAATGGGGACGAAGATTCCTGGTATCTCGAAGTGAGCGACACGGGGATCGGCATCCCGGAGAAGACTTTGCCCTTCATCTTCGAAGGTTTCCGGCAGGCCGACGACCGTCTGACGCGCGCCTACGGCGGCGTCGGTCTAGGATTGGCGATCACGCACAAGATCGTCCAGTTGCTCGGCGGCGAGATCGCAGTCGAAAGTCGCGTTGGACACGGGAGCCGCTTCCGCATCGTCTGGCCGCGAACCGTCGCGCAACGGACCGGAACCGGATCGCTGATCAATGGCCCACAGGCCCGCCAATGAGCTTGCGCCTGGCAGGCAATGATGATAGATAAATCCAGCTCGTTTCACCCGCGGGCATTCAATTCTCATGGAGCAGTCTATGGCGGATAACTCTAGACGGACCATTTTCATCGTCGTCGGCATCGTCAGCGCGGTTCTCGTCGCCAGCATCATATACCTGCTCTATCGTCCCATCGCCAATGTGCCGCAACCGGCGCAGCTTCAAGGGGCGATTCGCGCCGGCTCCCCCGAATTCGAGCGCTACCGCGACAGGATCGTCCTCGATTCGGTCGAAGCTTTCGAATCGACGCGCGCTCTAGGTGACATCGTGATGACTTTGCAGGGCACGGTGCGCAACTTCACCGGGCGGACGATCAACGGGCTAGAAGTGTACGGCGCAGTGGTCGATCTTAACGGCAAACCGGTAAAAGAGAGGACTGTCGCCGTCATCCCCAATCAGAAGGCGGAGCTAGCCCCCAATGAGACGATGCAAGCTCGCGTCCTCCTCGAAGGCATCAGCAAAGAGGCCGTCCGCGCCAACATCAAGATGGAAGTGGTGGCAGTGAGGTTCAAGAACTAACCCGTCCGTCGAACGCGCGAGTGGCGCGCGATCAATTGCGAGATCCAACCGTGAGGTTCAAGAGTTAACCTGTCCGTCGAACGCCCTCGATAGAAACCAACCGCTCCGAGCAGCTACCGGACCACTTCGATTTCAAGCGTTTGCTGCCCCTCGATGACGAATTCGGCGGGCGGCAATTCCCGTTCGTAAATCGGCGATAGCGGCATCGGCGTGTAGCCGCCCGCCGTGCGCTGACTGCTCAGCATCGCGAGCACGGATGGGGGCAGATTGGGAAGCTCATCGGTGCCGATCACGGCTCCCGGCGTCAGGCGGAAGAGCTTGACATAGAGCCGGTCGTTCTTCTTCAAGCGATTGATCGCGCTGACCAATTGACTCAGATCCCTCGGCACGAAGCTTCGTGCCGCCATGCTCTGCTCGAGCGCTCCGCCGTCGCCGACAAACAGCAGCAAACGCCCCGTCGGGACATCCGCAGGGATCTCGACCGGGATGCGTTGGACGATCTGCTGGCCCGACTCGGTGCGTATGAAGGCCTGAACCTCGACGGTCTCGCCGCGCGCCACTTCCGTCCGATCGAGCGCGATCCGATCGAGCGTGCCGGTAAGTCGCACGTCGATCGAGTCGATGTCGAGATCGATGCCTTGAATCTCTACCCCTTCGAAACCGCTTTCGAGCAACGCGCCAACCGGCGCTGCGACCGTGTTAGCCGCCAGAAGCGGCGCGTCCGATGAGGAGAAACGTTGCTCGAGATGAACTCGCTCCTGCCCTCTAAGGGCGATCTCGCCGCGCACGCTGACCGTCGAATCGCCCAAACTCCGTTCGTTCGCCGCGATCGTATTGTAAACGGTGATGTTCAACAGAAGCGGCGTCAAGAACTGATCGCTGACGACCTCATAAACGTACTTTTCGGTCCGCCCGCGGCTCGTATGCAGATTGATCCTCACGGGGATCATCTTCGGTGCCTCGCCGAGCTGCCCCAGAATCCCGGTCGCGCGGTCCTGTGCCAAACGCCCGACCATCTGCCCCGGCACCGTGAGTTTGAAGGAGTTGTATGCGCTCGGGATGACCGAGACGACCGAGCTTTCGCTCATCGGCATGTCGGCACTGCCGAGCCCCAAGAAAGGATGGCCGAAGGCGTAGACCTTTTCGCCATCGCGCATCGTCACCGTTCCCGAAGCGGCGATCGAATAATCGCCGCGCACAAGCTGCACGCTCACCGAAGCGCCCGGAGCGAGCGTCTTTTCGGTCGGTTTAGCAAGCGGCGTGATCGCCGCGCCACCGCCAGCCCCGGCTACGGGCAACAGTCCTTGCGCTTGAAGTTGCGGCGCGTAAAGAGCGAGCGCGTCCGAAGAGATGCCGCTGAAGACGACGGGCGTCGCAATCGGAGATAGCTGCTGGCCCAGAAGGGAAGCAAGCGGCGAGCCGCTTGCGACTGGAGCGATGAAGGTCGTCGCTTGAAGAGGCGCTTTCGGCAGTTCGGGTTTCCATCTCGCCCCGGTCAATTCGCTGAAAGAGACCTGACGCGGCGCCTGTCGGCGGGGTGGGCTCACCTGCCCCTGTTCGAAGATCGAGATCATCTGTTCGATCGGCGTGATGCCCGCGATCGGTTCCTTCGAGAAAGGGAAACTGTAGGCTATCGCGCCGACGAGTTTGCCGTCGATGAAGACGGGCGAACCGGACATCCCGGCGAAAACGCCGGTCTTTTCGACTTGCGGACCGAAAAGACGCGCGATGATCACCGATTGGCGTGGCCCTGGATAGTTGGGCAGCACGCCGAGGATCTCTACGCCAAACTCCGCCGGTTCAGACCCGGAAAAGACCGTGCGCCCGACCCCCTTCATCCCGGCCCGCACCTCCTCCAACGGGAAGATCTGCGGCCTGTCGCTGCGCATCTGCTGCGCAGCGGCGAGAGATGAAAAGGCAAAGAGGACGGCGATGAGCTTTCTTGAAAACCTCAGCATCGATGCTCCCTTCCTCGCACTACTCTAAGCCGGTTTGGTCCCTCAGCCCGCACCCTGCGTTCGATTATGAACGCGCGCAAAAGGCCGGTCAAGCTTCGTCTTGTCGGCGCACGCGCGACGTGATAAGGTTCGGCATCTGCTTAGATGCTCCGACAGGGGAGATCGACATCTCAAAAATCGGGTCGCAAGCGCGATGTTTGACCAATCACCACCGACCATCCCGAGCGAGATCGATGGATTCATCCTCGTCGGCGGCGCCTCAAAACGCATGGGACGCGATAAGGCGAAGCTGAAGCTCGGCGCGCTCGATTTCATCGAGCGGGTCGCCCGCGCCATGGCCCCCGTCACACGCGATCTCCGTCTGGTCAGTTCGCGCGCGCGAAGCGGCCCCTGGCCGCTCCCGACGGTTTATGACCTCTATCCCGATTGCGGAGCGTTAGGCGGGATTCACGCCGCGCTCTCGGCAAGCAGATCCCCTTGGACGCTCATCGTCGCTTGCGATCTCCCCTTCATTACGACAGAATTCCTCGCCCTGCTTGTGCAGGCGCGCAGCGCAAGCGAAGCGATCGTCCCGATCCAAGCGGATGGACGGGCACAACCTTTATGCGCGCTCTACAAAAGTCAGCCGTGCCTGAAGCGTGCAAGCGCATTGCTCCGATCTGGAGAAAGGAGAGTTGGCGCGCTGCTCGAGCGACTCGACGTAAGGTACATCGCCAGCGAAGAATACGCCCATCTGCCCGGCGCTGAGCGACTGCTGTTCAACGTCAACTCACCGACGGATTACGCGCGAGCCTCCGCTTTAGAGCAAGCGTCCTGATTTCATGGGTGCAGCGAATACAGTATGCCATCAAGACGACGACGGATCAGAAAGCTCCTCAAGGCGCTGCTGCCGATCATCTTGCTGCTCGTCATCGCCATCGGCGGCGTGACCGCCTGGCTCGTCTATCAAATCACTCACCCGCCACACCGCGATTACCTGGTGACCCCGGAGAAGTTCACCCGCCTGAGCGATCGCGGATTGCGCGCCACCGAAGAGACGTGGACTAACCCGGATGGCACGGCAGCGCGCGGATGGTTACTGCGCGGCGCTGAAGGGGCGCCCGCCATCATCCTCCTTCACGCTTACGGGACGGACCGTTCATGGCTCTTCAATCTCGGCGTGAAGCTGAACGAAGCGACCAACTTCACCGTGTTGTGGCCAGACTTGCGCGGGCACGGTCCTCAACCTTTGGTCAAGCGGACATCCTTCGGCGCACGCGAGGCCGAGGACGTCCTGGCCGCCATCTCTTTCCTGCGCACGCTGCGCACACCTCGCGGCACGCCCTTGGTCGGCGATCAGATAGGTCTATACGGCGTGGAACTGGGCGCCTATGCTGCCGCGCGCGCAGGCGCGCGTAACCCGCAAGTGCGCGCCCTTGCGCTCGATTCCGTGCCCGCCTCACCCTCGGCGATCCTACATGCCGCCGTCGCGCGGTACATGGGATTCTCCAACGCTTGGCTCGATCTCCTGGCGCGCTCCGGCACGCGGCTCTATCTGTTCGAAGATTACGATGACGCAAAGACGTGCGACTTCGCTCGCCACCTCGAGGGTCGCGAGGTCCTGCTGCTGGCCGGAAGCGATGCCAGTCGTTGGCGTAGCTCGACCGTCCAGCTGGCCCGTTGCCTCCCGCTCTCAACTCATCTCGAGCTTCACGACGCGCTTCCGCTGACGGGCCTGAATGTCGTCTCGGCGACGGGCGAACAAGGCGAAGCCTACGACCGGCGCGTGATCGAATTCTTCAATCGCACCCTCAATACCCCCGCTCCCGGCACGTACGAGACGAGCCTGAGGCGAAGCCTCAGCGACCGAGGCCGAAGGTGAAACCGATCGATCCGCCGGGATAACTCGGCACGATCACTGTCTCCTGTTCGACGCGCGGGAAGATTCTGGTGAAGGCGCGGCGCACGCGCCGCGAGATCTGCGGGTAAAAATAGGGGGATTCGCTCTGCGCGGCGAGCACCCCTTTGGGCGCAAGAAGCTGCGCGCAGTTGCGGTAGAAAGTGGCAGCAAAGAGCTTCGCGCCCTCGCCTACGGGATCGGGCGCGTCAACCATGATCAGATCGAACTGCTCGCCTTGGGCGCGGCGGACGTAAGCGGCGCCATCCTCGATGACGATCTCCGCCCGAGGGTCTTTGAATCCGCGCGCAAGCTGCGGGAAGAATCTTTTTGAGCAGGCGATGACTTCTTCGTCGATCTCCACAAGCCTGACCAACTCGACCTCCGATCGGCGTAAAACAGCCGTTAGCAACCCGCCATCGCCACCGCCGATGATCAACACGCGACGCGCATGAGGCGCAAAAGCGAACCCCCGATCGGCGAGCGCGCCGTGGTAGAGGTGCTGATCTTTGGTCGAAAGTTGGATCAGCCCATCGAGCAGCAGGACGCGCCCGAAATCGAAAGTCTCGACGACCTCGATCCGCTGGTAGGAGGAGCGCGCGCGGTAGAGCCTCTTTTTCAGGCGCAACCGAACCTCGAAGGTCGGCGTAACCTTTTCCGTCAACCACATCGCGCTTGCGCTACCGGCCTCTCCTCCGCTGGGATCCTGTGCCTGATGAGTCCGCGCTCGACGAGCGTCGCCTTATGCTCACCGGCGGCAAGGCGGCGCGCAACCAATCTCATGATCAAATACGGATCCACAGTTTCGCCGCAGGTGAAGATATCGAGCGCGGCATAGCCATACTCAGGCCACGTGTGAATGGCGATATGACTTTCAGCGATGACGACGACGCCGCTGACGCCTTGCGGGCTGAATTTGTGAAGCACCGCATCGATGATCGTGGCATTCGCTTGTTGTGCGGCATCGAGTAGGGCTTGTTTGACAAGCGTGGCATCGTTAAGGAGATCTCTGTCGCAATCGAACAGTTCGACGAGAAGCTGCCTTCCGAGCGTTTTCATCTGAACATAAACCCCTCCCGCGTGAAGTCAACCAGCGTTGGCGCAGACGAATTTGTGATGATGGGCGAAGATGAAACGAATGTCAAGCAAAAATGGGCCATTAGCGCGCCATCGCACGCGAAACGCCGAATGTGTTGGCAATGACTCGGCCTTAGCGGGTACGTTGACCGACCGGCTCGGTGCCGATCGTCCCGATGCCGTTCAAACGGAAGCTGAAGACGAACCGGTTCTCACGCCGCAAACCGACGTTGAAGCTGAAGTTCTGCACCGTGATGGCGCAGCAATCGAAAGCGTAACCGAGCGTGACGGTCGAGCTGATGAGCGAAGAGTTCTTGTTAGGACGATTTTGGAAATCGAAGAAGAAGGAGGCGCCGCCGAAGACGCCCCGCTCGGTGTTGCCGACGAAGAGGGACGGGCTCCACTGCGATCCCGGCAATGTCCCCGGCTCCTTGCCGCGCTCATCGGCATACGGCTGCAAACTGGGCGCCAGCCCGATGGCGCGCGTGTAGTAGAAAGTCTGGTGGACCTTGATCGCCCGCCGATCCACGCCGAGCGTAAGCGCGAGCGCGCGCACGCCATCGCCGCCCGAATCGAGGTCGAGGCGGGCATCGGTGAAGAGATCCGAAAGCGGGCGGTAGCGCACCTCGAAGTTGATCGGCGAAAAGCGCCGCGGCGCGCCGCCGTAGCTGAAACCGGAGAAGGTGTCTATCGGATAGAACTGATTCGGCTGCCCGCGCACGAGCGCCCCGCCGAAGAAGGGATCGAAGAAGTACTTGTTGCGAACGGTGATGGAGAGCGCTTCATACGGCTGCCCCTCATCGTCTGACGCCTTGCCGGTCGGACTCATCGTCGATCGGCGCACGAAGAAGCGATTGACGATGCCATACTCGATCTCGTTCGTGTCAGCGATGGCATCCTTCTCATCGAAGATGATGATCCGGTTGAAGTCATCGCCGATCCCCGCGATGCGCCGATATGTGACGTAAGGTTCGATCACGTGGCGAAAGCGGAAAGAGCCATCATCGGCGCGAAAATCGCGCGCCAACGCTGGCGGGCGCAGATCAAGTTCGAACTCGCCATAATTGCGCACAAGATCGCGGCTCGTGACCTGCCGCGTCGCCGGGTCGAGCGAATTCGAGTAGTAGGTCGCGCGCAACCCAGTCATGATGGTCGCCGACCAGCCGGCGAAATAGAACGGAATGTCAAAGCGCGGGAATAGATCTAACCGTTGCACCATCGAGGGCGTGACGATCGCGTTCTGTATCTTATCGCGCGCGAGAAGCGCTGGATCCTCAAAAGTCTCCTTGCGACTGACGCCTTCGAGACTGCTCTCGAGCGAGAAGTAGAGCGGCAGCCGTTCGAGCAGAGCTAAAACTGAAGGCCGCTTCTCGAACGAGATGCTCGGCAAGCGGCGCGTGCGTATGCTCACGCCGGAGAGCGTGACGGTCTGCGAATTGGCGAGGAAGTTCAAGCTATAATCGCCGAAGTTCCGATTGATGAAGATCTGCAGCCGCTCTTCGGGCGAGACCGCCTGCTGTATCGAATCCGAGAAGACTTGCCGAAAGGCCAGACTGGAAGTGATGTTCACGTCGGCGACGGCGAGGAAGCCATTGGCGAAGTAATGCACGCCATCGACGTAAAGGCTCGATCCGCCCTGATTCGGCGCATTGGGCCCTTCCTTTTCGCCGAAGATGCGATCTTTGACGGCGAAGAATCCGACGTTCAAATGCGAGCGTTCGTTAGCCCGCGTGCGCAAATCGGCACCGAAGCCCAAGCCGCGCGCCGTGTAGATGTCACCGCGCAGAGTCAAATCGGCTGAGCGCCCGAGCGTTAAGTAGTAGGCATCCGAAAAACGAAAGCCCTTGCTCCCCGAAAAGCCGAAGGTCGGCGTCAAAAACCCGGAGGCGCGATCACGCCTTTTGATCGGGATCGAGGCATAGGGTAAACGCAGCACCGGCAGCCCCTTCACGTAAAAGCCCGGCGCCCGCAAGCGCACGCGATCGTTCAGGCGTATCTCCACATGCCGCGCGCGAAAGCTCCATTTCGGCACCTCCTCGTCACAGGCCGTGACCTCGCCATTGACGATGATGATCGTATCGGCACTCACCTTCTCCACGCGCTCCGCAGTGAAGTAGAGCACAGTGCCGTCCTGCGTCTGACTGGTGAAACCGGTCGAGTTGACGAAGTAGCCCGTCTTCGTCGCATAGTTCCACTCGGCCCGCGTCCCCGTTATGCGCTGCGTGCCATGTTCGAGCTGTTGATCGAGGATGACCCGGCCCTCGGCGACGACGCGATTTTCGGCCTCATAAACGCTCACCCTATCCGCCTGCAGGCGATAGACGCCGATGCGCGCATCGACATTCCCCTCATAGACGAAGACCCGCTTTTCGGGCGGACCGGAGACGGTGAACCTATCGGCATCGACCGTCAACTCTTCGCCCGTCGCCGCCCCTTCCGCTCTTACGGGCAGGCGCGGACGAAGCGATTGGTTACGGACCGGTGGATTGACGCTCGGCGTGTCGGTGATCGGATTGGTCACCCGCTGCTCGACCGGATTCTGCTCCTGCGCGAACGAAAATCCAAGAAAGAAGATCGAGATGAGACACGCGACAATGACGTTGCCGCGCGAAGCGAGCGACCACTTCCCGATCTCTTCCCCGAACCTTGCGCGCGTCATCCCTCTTCCTTCGAATCGCGTGAAGGAACCCGAATGCTAGCACGCCGTTTCGGCTAAAGACAAACTAGGCCAGTTCGATTCCGAAGCTACGCGCACTCGATCAGCCCTCGGCGATGTGGGCCAGCCGCGCCCCTTCCCGATGATGTCTCGCCTATTTGTCACACCCCTCGGCCCTCGTATATTTTCGTTTGGCGATGGCGAGTGAGGCGCGTGAAACCTTGCGTTTGCTGATCGTCGCGGGCGAAGCTTCGGGCGATGCTCATGCCGCCGCGCTCGTGCGCGCCCTGCGCCAATCGGCGCCGCAGATGCGTTTCGAGCTGTTTGGTAAACCGGGCCACGAGATGCGCGAAGCGGGCGTGGAGTCCGTCACGCTGGATGACGATCTGGCGATCATGGGCGTCTTCGAGGTCGCGCGCGCGCTCCCGCGTTTCTGGCGCGTCTATCGACAACTGAAAGAGGCGGCGCGGCGCCGTCGCGCCGATGCCGCAATCCTCGTCGACTGGCCCGAATTCAACCTGCGACTGGCGCGCGCTTTGCGCAAGGAGAGGGTGCGCGTCATCTACTACATCAGCCCGCAACTTTGGGCGTGGCGCGCGCGGCGCATAAAGAGCATCCGTCGCGACGTCGATCTGCTGCTTTCGATCCTACCATTTGAACCCGAGTGGTACGCGGCGCGTGGAGTATCGCACGTCCGCTTCGTCGGACATCCTCTGGTCGGCGCCGTCTCGGCACGGCGCACGCGCGCGGAGTTCTGCCGCGCCCACGATCTAGATCCCGCCCGCCCGCTCATCGCGCTCCTTCCGGGCAGCCGTCACAAAGAACTTATACGCATCCTGCCGCCTATGCTCGAATCGGCAAGCCTCATCGAGAGAGACCGGCCCGATGTCCAGTTCGTCATCGCACTCGCGCCATCGCGCGCGCGCGCGGAGGCCGAAACGATCATCTCCACTTGTCGTTTGAAACCGCGCATCTTGCGACTGGTCCAACATGAAACGCGCGATGCGCTGGCCGCAGCCGATGTCGCCGCCGTCACGAGCGGGACGGCGACGCTCGAAGCCATGCTTCTCGAAACGCCGCTCGTCATCGTCTACCGCGAATCGCCAATCAACTGGCACACGCTCGGACGGCTCATTCAAACGGATGATGTCGGACTGGTCAACCTGATCGCGGGCAGGAGGATCGCCCCGGAACTCATCCAACGCGATTTTACGCCGGAAAGATTGGCGCGCGAACTGCTCCTCTTACTCGACGATGAGAAGAACCGCTCGATGCGCGCCGAGCTGCGCGAGACGAAAGCGAAACTCGGTCCTGACGGCGCAAGCGAGCGCGCCGCTCGGATCATCCTTCAAGCCCTTCGCGAATGGAGAAGCGGCGATCCGTAAACGACGCCCCCGGTGACGGGATCTAACCGAACATCTGCAAGCTCAAGCTTAAACCGGTCGGTCCAATGCGATCGCTCTAACCGATCGTCTTTTGTCGATCGGCGCGCCCGTTTCGCGCGAGGCGTCACTGCATCTCCCGTTGATCTTCGGTTGAGGATGTCGCAAGGCGCGCCTTCAGTTCCCGCACCTCTCTTTTGAGTTCTTCGACTTCGGCGCGCAGCTCGGGCAACCTTCCCCAAAGCGCGTTCAATCGCTTGTACTCATCGAGCGGACGCGCCGGAATGCCCCACACGATGCCGCCCGGACGGACGATCTTGCCCGGCAGGATGCCAGCCTTCGAGCCGATGACGGCGCCGCGGCGGACGCGCGCGTGATCGCCCATGCCGACTTGGCCGCCGATGACGCAATCATCCTCGATGACGGTGCTGCCCGAAATGCCCGTCTGCGCCGCGATGACGACGCGCTCGCCGATCTGCACGTTGTGCGCGATCTGGACCAGATTGTCGATCTTCGTCCCGCGACCGATGCGCGTCGCGCCCAAAGCGCCGCGATCTATGCACGTGTTGGCACCGATCTCGACGTCGTCTTCGATGATGACCGTGCCGATCTGCGGGAACTTGCAGTAACCATCGGCGTCGCGCACGTAACCGAAACCATCCGCGCCAACCGAGACGCCTGCATGAAGCACGACGCGATCCCCGATTGCGACGCCATCGTAGATGACGACGTTCGGGTAGATGACGCAATCGTCGCCGATCTTCACGCCCGCGCCGACCGACACACCGTCGTGAATTTCCGTCCTTTCGCCGATGATCGAACCGGCCCCGATGCGCGCGTAAGGTCCGACGTAGGCGGTCGCCGCAATGCGCGCGCCAGGCGCGATGATGGCCGTCGCGGCGATCCCGGGCGCGCGCCTTTCGCGCGGATGGAGCACAGCGGCGATGCGCGCGAAAGCTAGTTTCGGTTGCTTCACCTCAATGCACGCCGGGGCGCGGCACGGCGCGCCCTCCGGCACGATCAAACAGGAGGCGCGGCTCTCGGCGGCACGCTCTATCGCCCGCTCGCCTTCGACAAAGGCGATCGCGCCTTCGCCCGCATCATCGAGGGCGGCGATCCTTTCGATCATCAACTCGCCGTCGCCCCGAAGTTTGCCGCCGACAAGCGCGGCCAGTTCGACGACCCTCATCTTCCGCGCGCTCATTTGCATTTACGCTCCTTTGTTCATACCCAAAGGGATCAAACTTCACGCCGCCTCAACTGCGGATTCGAATCGCAAGCCGCGCTTCGCTCTGGCTCCCGCTGCCAAACATCACTCGACCTCGGCTCGCGCCGCGCGCGTCCATCCGCGTTTGGATGAGCGTATGAAGCCGACAAGATGCGCAACGTTCCGATCATCCATCATCTCCAGCTCCGCGAGCGCCTGTTCGAGCGGCAGACGCGAGCGGAACAGAAGGCGAAAGGCGCGTTGCAGGTTCAAGCGCTCCGGCGCGCTCATTCCGCCGCGACGCAGTCCAATGATGTTCACTCCGCGGGCGCGCGCCGGATTTCCGTCCGTGGTGAAGAACGGCAACACGTCCTGCACGATCTTCGATTTTCCTCCGACCATCGCAAAGCGCCCGAAGCGGACGAACTGGTGCGCGCCGACGTTTGACGAAAGAAAGACGTGATCTTCGACCATGACGTGGCCGGCGAGCGCGACGCCGTTGGCGAAGATGTTATCGTCGCCGATCCGGCAGTTGTGCGCGATGTGCGCGCCGATCATGATAAAGTTGCGCGATCCGATGCGCGTCGCCTCGTCTTCGCCGCAAGCGCGGTGAATGGTGACGAACTCGCGTATCAAGTTGTCATCGCCGATGATGAGGAAGCTCCGTTCGCCGCGAAATTTAACATCCTGCGGTTCACCGCCGATGACCGCATGTTCGCCGATGCGGTTCCGCTGGCCCAGTCGCGTGAAGCGCTTGATGACAGCATGCGCGCCGATCTCGCATCCGTCGCCGACGACGCAATCATCTTCGATGACGGCATATGGCCCAACGTGCGCGGTAGGCGAAATTTCGGCGCGCGCGCCGATGATGGCCGTGGGATGCACATTCATATCGCTTCAACGCAAGGCTTCGCGTCGGATGAAAAGCCTTTAATTTGCCCCGCCACAGCCTTGCCTTCCCGATCGGAAAATCATTATCATGTCGTGCGCTCGATGAGCGCAAGTGAGGTTATTGTCGGCGATTTGAGATCTGTCGTGGCAAGCGTAACGCGGGAGGATTAAGAGCAAGTGTTCAGCGATCATTTCCGGCGCAACGAATCACTGAAGGGTTGGCTTAACGGAGTTCGCGGCTCGGCCTTTTTATCGAATTTATCGAACGTCGCGTGGAAAGTCTTTCAAGCTGTGAACACGCGCTTGCCCGAAGGCGAGGCGATCCGCCCGCGGTGGGCGCCAGGACCGCTCTTGAAATCATACGAGCGGACCAGTCCGCCGCTCGGCTTTCCGCGCGAGACCGATTCGCTCTGTCCGACCTGCGTCAAACAGGTGCGCGAAGCCGTGATCCGCGGCGAAGTCTCGCTCGAAACGCTGATGCACGCGCACCCCGGCGAGATCAAAGCCCAACTCCTCGAAGAAGACGGGCGCATCATCATCCGCAAAACTTGCCCGGTCCACGGCGAATTCACCGACGTGCTCTCGACCGACGCCGCCTTCCTGCGCCGGATCGAATCGCTCTTCTTCGGGCGCGACTTCCGCGCCGCCGAAGACGCGCACGTCCATCGACACGGCACTTCGACCATCAAGTTCGGGCGCGGCGCGGTCTTGACCGTCGATCTGACCAACCGCTGCAACATGATGTGCAATCCGTGCTTCATGGACGCCAATCAAGTCGGCTATGTCCATGAGCCGTCGTTCGAAGACATTAAAGCGATTCTGGATCGCGCCGTCAGTTTCAAGCCGCGGCGCCAGATCATCATCCTCTTTTCGGGGGGCGAGCCGACGCTGTCGCCGCACTTTTTGGATGCCGTCGCGTATGCCAAGAAGATCGGCTTTTACCGCATCTTGGCGGCGACCAACGGCATACGCTTCGCGCAAGATCCGGAGTTCTGCCGCGCGGCCAAAGAGGCTGGCATGCACGGAGTCTATCTGCAGTTCGACGGCGTCTCCGAGGAGAAGAACCGCCACCGCGGCGTCGGCAATCTCTTTGACGTCAAGTTGCAGGCCATCGAGAATCTGGCGAGCGTCGGCGTCAAGATCACGCTCGTGACGACCATCGTCAATCAGATCAACAACGACGCCATCGGGCAGATCGTCGAGTTCGCCATCAAGAACATCGACAAGATTCAAACCATCGCCTTCCAACCCGTCTCTTTCACGGGGCGCGACGAGGATATCAGCGACGAAGCGCGCCGTCGCCACCGCTACACGCTCGCCTGCATGGCGCACGATCTCAAGCGCCAGCTCGGCGGCGGTTTGGAACCGATGCGCGATTGGTTCCCGCTCTCCTCCTACTCCGCCTTTACGAGCGTGATGGACATGTTGCAAGGGGCGGATGCGCCTTGGGGCTGGTCCAGCTGCAACTGCCATCCGAACTGCGGCATCTTCACGCTGCTGGTCGTCAACCGGCGCACGGGCGAATGGATGCCGCTCTTCAAGTTCTTCGATTACGAACAGTTCATGCGCGACGTCGCGGTGATCACCGACACGGCGCGCGGGCGAAAGCTCACCGCGGCGCAACTCGCCATGACCATCCTGCGCAACTATGACGCGGCGAGCGCGCCCGCGGGCTTCCCCATCTCGCAGATCATCAACCTTTTCCGGCCAAGTTCGACGAGTTCCAATAGCGATCGCAACGACCGCATGAAGACGCAACGCGCCGATGATCCCGATGACGTGTGGCGCGTCCTGTGCGTCGAAGGCATGTGGTTTCAGGATCTTTTCACCTACGATTTCCGCCGCACCGAAATGTGCGTCATCCCTTACGGGACGCAAGAAGGCGAGATCTCCTTCTGCGCTTACAACACGGGCGTCGGCTGGCGACAGATCATCGAGAACATGCACAAGACGGCCAACTTGGCCGAGTGGTACAGCAAGCATGGGCGCCATCCGGTTTACGCCAAGGGTAAGCACGTGCCGCTTCAGAAGACTCGACATTCGCTCGCGTTACCCGTCATCAACGCTAGTTCGACGCCGACGGGTTGCAGCAGCTGCGGCGGGTCGAGCGGGCTCGGGGGACAAGCGACCTCGCCCTACCTCCTCGAAGAGGAAGAGGTCGCAGTTTGAGCCTGCGACGCGCCGCCTTCGAGAATCGCCAGCGGCTTTATCGTTCACCCCCTAAAGGGATCAGAAAGGCGAAGGGAGAAGCCTCTTCGAGCGGCAATCAAGTTAGGAGACTCTCAGCCCTTCTTTGGCTAATCGAGTCTGACCATATTCAATTCGCCTAGGATCTCCTTGATGCGCTTGGCGAGCCTTTCTATCGTTTCGACGCGCTGTCGTTGCTTGGGCGACAGTTCGTCGCGCAAGAGAAGCTGCGCTTGCCCGATCACTCCGGCCAGCGGGTTATTGACCTCGTGCCTGACCCGCGCGACGATGGCGACGATCTCCTCCATGCGCTCGCCCTGTTGCTTGATGAGCGCGCGTAACTCGCCGATCTCGCGCTCCGAGCCCCAGTCAACCCTCCCGCCCCCATTTTGATCGCTTATCATCTGACCACCTCCTTCGGACAGCCCCTCGCGCCGCTCGCACAAGGGCCATTTTGCGCTCGACCGACCGCGCGGCGCAAGGCGGTCTTCGAGCGGTGGGGAGGAGAATTGACAAACTCTGCTGACTCAACTTAAATTATCTTTTCCAAACTTGGGAGGTCGTCTAATCGGTAAGACTCCAGACTCTGGATCTGGCTATCTAGGTTCGAGTCCTAGCCTCCCAGCCAAGATCTCGAAAGATCGGCCTTGAGGGCCGATCTTTTTCAGCCTTGCCCCGCTTCCGGTCAAATATCCCGAAGCCTTGTCCCGTGAAAACCTCGAGCGTGAAGATGACTCGACAGGCGAAGGCGCGTTTGGCTAGCGCTCAACCCGATCAAGACAAGGCGGCGAAGAAAATAGTTTTTGACCGCTCAGCCTTTTTTTGTTACATTGCGCCTTCCGAGTGCTCCAACCGGTCGATTCACGAAGGCAGGCATAAGCTTCAAGCGCGAAGAGATTTCCTTGAGCACGGTAGGAGACCCGCAAGTTGAGTACGGTTATCGAACAGACGCTGGAACTTTACGGCATAGAGAACTGGGGAGCAGGCTATTTCGACATCAATCGCAAGGGCAACCTCATCGTCCGACCTTCGGAGAACGATCCGCGCGCGGCGGACGTCAAAGAGATCATCGATGATCTAGCGCGACGCGGCATCGGCACGCCCGTGCTGCTGCGCTTCCCGCAACTGCTGACGAGCCAAGTGCGGAAACTGCAGCGCGCTTTTCGCAACTCCATCCGCGAATTCGACTATCAAGGCGCGCACATGTGCGTCTATCCGATGAAGGTAAACCAACACCGCGCCGTGGTCGAGGAGTATTTGCGTGAAGCGTCGCGGTATGATTTCGGGCTGGAGGCCGGATCGAAGGCCGAACTCTACGCCGCGCTTGCGCTCGAACAATCGCCCGATAGCCTCTTGGTGCTCAACGGCTTCAAGGACGAAGAGTTTATCGAGATGGCTTTCGTCGGCGCGCGTTCGGGCAAGCGGGTCGTCATCGTCATCGAGAAGCTGAGCGAACTGGACCACGTGTTGCGTCTCGCTGACCGCTACGAGGATGGTCCGATGCCGATGGTCGGCATCCGCGTCAAGCTCTACTCGAAGGGTTCGGGCCGGTGGGAGAAATCCGGTGGCGAAGCGGCCAAGTTCGGGTTGACGACGACCGAGATCCTCGAAGTGATCCGGCGGATGCAGGAAGCCGGTCGCATCCAGATGTTGCGACTGCTCCATTTCCATATCGGCTCGCAACTGACGGACATCAAACGGATCAAGAACGCGATCAAAGAGGCGGCGCGCGTCTATGCGAAGATCAGGCAGATGAAAGTGCCGATCGATCTGCTCGACGTAGGCGGCGGCATGGCCGTCGATTACGACGGCTCGCGCACGGCATTCGATTCCTCGGCCAACTATACGGCGCAGGAGTTCGCCAACGACGTCGTTTACACGATCAAGCAGGTCTGCGAAGACGAGAACGTTCCGCATCCGACGATCATTCAGGAATCGGGCCGTTTTCTGACCGCTTACCATGCGATGCTCGTCACCAATGTGCAGGACGAGATCGAGACGGTCGTCGAAGACATTCAACCGATCGAGATCGATGATGACGATCCGCAGGTGATCATCGAGTTGGCGGACCTACGCGAGACGATCTCGGCCAAGAACTACCGCGAGTATTATCACGACGCGCTCGAACACCGCGACGAACTCTTCACGCTCTTCAATCTCGGTCTGATCTCGCTCGAGGATCGCGCCAAAGGCGAAGTCCTCTTCTGGGACGTGTGCGAGCGCGCCAACAGATTCGCTAGGCAGACCGAGGATGTTTCGGAGGATTTCGACGAGTTGCGTCGTCTGCTCTGCGCGAAGTATCTGACGAATTTTTCCGTCTTCCGCTCCGTTCCCGACCACTGGGCGATCGATCAACTCTTCCCCATCGTGCCGATCCATCGGCTGAATAAACAGCCGACCGAATACGCGACGCTTTGTGATATAACTTGCGATTCGGATGGCGTCGTGGATAAGTTCGTCGATCTGCATGATGTCAAGCAGATCCTCGAACTTCATGCGCTCACGCCGGGCGAGCCGTACTACATCGCCATCTTGCTGGTCGGCGCGTATCAGGAGGTGATGGGAAGCAATCACAATCTCTTCGGGAATCCGAACGAGGCGCACATCTACATCGATGACGATGGGTACTTGATCAAAAAGGTCATCCCCGGCACGAACGTCGGCGAGGCGGTCGAGCGCGCGCACTACGATCGGGGCCAGTTGCACGAAGGGTTTCGTCGCCGCATCGAACAACTGGTCCGGCGCGGAGAACTGAGCGAAGCGCAGGGGATGGAACTCGTGGAATATTACGAATCGCGCATTAATTCGTACACCTATCTAGTCAACGGCTCGACGCCGAGCCGTCGTCTTCGGGACTGAGATTCGAACAAGGGTGTTGGGACTTCAGTAAGGATGGAAAGAGGATCACAATGACGGCTATGGTTACTCAACGCAAACCGCGACCATCGCGTTATCTCACGACGCCGACTCGCCCGATTCAGGTGGACCGCGACCGATCCATCGCCGGATTGTTGGAGAAGATGGAAGGGGCCGGTTTCGGCGCGCGCCAACTGGCCGAAGCGCACCGCATCTGGCTTGACATGCTCGGCGACAACACGGTGATCTTCGTCGCCGCGTCGGGGCCGCTTATCCCCGCTGGGATGCGCCGCCTGCTCGCCTATGTCGTCAAAAACCGGTTCGTCGATGTGCTCATCCTATCGGGCGCGCTCATCTTTCAGGATCTGCATGAAACGCTCGGACGACAACACTACCAGGCCCATCCGAGCATGCCGGATGCCGAATTAGAAGCCGCACAGGTCGTGCGCACTTTGGACGTGCTGGCGAGCGAAGAAGAATATCGCGAAGCGGCTGAGTGGGTCAGCGGCTTCGTCAACCAACTGGACCAGTCGCGCGCTTATTCGGTGCGCGAGCTGCTGCATCTGCTGGGACGTGAACTGTCGGAGATCTCCACGGACGATGGCGTGCTCACCGCCGCTTTCAAATCGCGCGTGCCGGTCTTCTGCCCCGACATCGCCGATAGCTTGATCGTCACCGGCATCGCGACGGCGCGTTTCGAGAAGAAGAACAATTTTCAGTTCGATCTGGCACAGGATGCGCTCGATATCGCGCATATCTTCGCCCGCGCGCGCACCACAGGCGCGATCCAAATCGGCGGCGGGACGCCGCGCACCTTCTTGCAACAGGCGCAGAACGCCATGGATGTCATCAAAGCGCCAGCGCGCAGCGGCCACAAATACGCCATTCAGATCGGCACAGAGATCATCCCGACGGGCGGGCGCTCCGGCCTCGTCACCAACGATGAAGCTTTCATCTACGGCAAGCTGATGCGCGGCGCGAGCACGAGTTACATCAATTGCGATCCGACGATCGCGCTGCCGATCCTGATCACGGCGCTCTCGCAAACGGGCGCCAAATACATGAAGGGACGCAAACGTCCGAACTTCACGTTGGCGCGCGAGTTAACGGTCGAAATACCATAACCGCAGACGCGCGTCGTCCAACGAAGATGGCATCCGAATCGGCCCACCTTCCGATGAACTTCGGCGGCCTCAGCGAAGAGGCTTTCTCTTCGCAACCGCGCGCCCGTGTATTGGTCTGGCCCGTCTCATACGAAGGGACCGTCTCCTACGGGGCGGGCACCGCGCGCGGCGCAGAAGCGATCATCGACGCCTCACGTAACATGGAGCTTTACGATGAGGAACTCGATGCCGAAACCTACCGCATAGGCATTCACACGCTTCCGATCTTCCCGCCAGCGCCCTCGCCCGCAGAGATGAACCAGAAGCTTTATGAAGAAGCGCGACGCCTCGTCTCGACGGGCAAATTTCTCGTCACGCTCGGCGGCGAACATTCGATCACCGCGCCGATCGTTCGCGCGCACGCTGAACGTTACGCGAACTTCTCCGTCTTTCAGATCGACGCACACGCCGACCTGAGAGCGACATACGATGATACTCCCTATTCGCATGCGTGCGTGATGCGCCGAATCGTCGAGGATTTGCGGATTCCCGCCGTGCAGTTCGGCATCCGTTCGATGTCTGCCGAGGAGGCGCGCGTCAAAGATCGCTTGCCGACGCGCATCTTCTGGGCCAAGGATGTGGTCGGACGACCGCAGAGTTGGAACGAAGCGATCTCGCTACTGACGGAAAACGTCTACTTGACGATAGACATCGACGGGCTCGATCCCTCGCTCGTCCCGCACACGGGGACGCCGGAACCGGGCGGCTTAGGCTGGTACGAAACGCTCGGCCTGTTGCGCGCGCTCGCCGGGCGCCGCCGCATCGTCGGCATGGATCTGGTCGAATACGCGCCTGCTGGCGAACATCACGCTTCCGCCTTCCTCTGCGCGAAGCTCGTCTACAAAACGCTCGGTTACATCTTCGCCGATTCGTTGGAACGAGTGTCAATCTGATCTCCTTCCCCACGAATTTGTGACATCTTTAGGGAACGAATCTGGTAAAACCCGCTCTCGAGGCGAGCGTGTCGATGCCGTCGAGCGCAGGGCGCGAGATACTCTTCCACCACTTCGGATGTCCCTTTGCGTCTCCAGTTTTAGCCTCTTCACCCTCGCGCGAAGCATGACCTAGAGGAGAAAAAATTTCTGGAGCAAAGCTCCACCGTCGTGCTAGATTTGTCACCACCGGAAGTCGCCATCCCTTCTCTCGATCGTGGAGGAGCCTCATGAAAAGCCGCACGTTGATCTTCGCCGCCATCGCCCTCAGCTCGCTTGTCGTCACGTATTCTGCGCCCGCGCGTGAGACTTGGACGTCGGTCCGTTCCCGCAACTTCCTGCTCGTCGGCAACGCGAGCGAACGCGATATACGCCGCGTAGGGACACGCCTTGAACAGTTTCGCGATGTTTTCGCCCGTCTATTTACTAAAGCCCGGTTGAACTCCCCGGTGCCGACGACGGTGATCATCTTCAAAAGCGCTTCTTCTTACAAACCTTTCAAGCCGCTCTATCAAGGACGCCCGATAGAAGCCGCCGGCTACTTTCAAGCCGGCCCGGATGTCAACTACATTACACTCACAACCGAACAACAGGGCGAGAATCCCTTCGGCGTAATCTTTCACGAACTGGTCCACCTATTTGTGCAAAACAATGTCCCACACGCGCCCTTGTGGTTCAACGAAGGTTTGGCTGAATACTACAGCAGCTTCGAAGTCTCCGATGGTGATCGCAAGGTGCTACTCGGCAAACCCATCGCCCGCCACGTTTTTCGCTTACGCGAGCAACTCATCCCGCTGCGCACGCTCTTTGCTGTCGATCGCAGCTCCCCGCTCTACAACGAGCGCGACAAAAGCAGCATCTTCTATGCAGAATCATGGGCCTTCGTACACTACTTGATCCTCGGAAACAACGGCCAAAGGCAGAAAGATCTGGCGCAGTTCGTCAATCTACTAGCGACAGGCACCCCGGTCGAACGTAGCTTTACGCAGGCTTTTCAGACCGATTTCCAAACGATGGAGAAGGAGCTGCGAGACTACATTCGCCATGACACGTATCCAGTCCAAGTCATATCGTTCGATGAGCGCTTGGAGTTCGATGCGACGATGCAAAGCGCCCCGCTGAGCGAAGCCGAAGCGCAAGCCTACTTGGGGGATCTGCTCCTTCATCTGAACAAGCTCGATGAAGCGGAGAAGTACTTGCAACAAGCGCTAGCGCTCGATGCCGATCTCGCCATAGCCCATTCGTCCCTCGGCCTGCTTCTGGTAAGACAACACCGACTGGCGGACGCGCGCTCTCATCTGGAACGCGCAATCGCCGCGAATTCGCGAAATCATCTGACGCATTATTATTACGCCTTCGCTCTCAGTCGCGAGGGCATGGACGCGAACGGGCGTGTGAGCGCGTATTTGCCGGAGCTCGCCGATCGCATGCGCGCCGAACTACGCAAAGCGATAGAACTCGCTCCGGAGTTCCCGGAATCATACCATTTGCTGGCGTTCATCGATCTTGTAACAGATGAGCGCTTGGACGAAGCGGTGTCGATGCTCAAGCGCGCAATGCAACTAGCGCCGGGGCGTGAGGACTTTGCGCTCGCGCTGGCCCAAGTTTACATGCGCCGTGAAGATTTCACCGCCGCGCGACAAATGTTGGAACCAATCGCGCAGACGAGCGCGGAGCCGCAGATGCGGCAAGCCGCGGAGTCTTTGCTCCGAACGGTCAGGCTCATCGAAGAGCAGAGGGCGCTCCATCCTTCCAACGAAAGGGGCGAACGTCAAGTCGTCCCCAATGCGCCAACTCCGAACGACGAGGCACGCCCTACCCCACCACGTTTGCCGAAGCGTTTCGAAGGCACGCGCGTGCGCGGCGAGATTATCAAGATCGAGTGTGGACCGAAAGGCGTGTTGCTCTTTGTGAAAACGGGCGAACGGATCTTGAGATTGCACAACGCCGATCTACAACGTATCGAGTTCGTTTCATACATTCCAAACATCAGCGGCGAAATCACCTGCGGGCCGCGCAATTTGGCCAGCCCTGTCGCCGTCACCTACCATCCCACCTACCATCCAACGAAGGATAATCGTGCGTCGTTTGATGGGGAAGTCGTCGCTGTCGAGTTCGTGCCGCCAGAGTGGGAGATCGAGCCATGAGATCCCTTGTTCTTTCTGAGGCCTCTTTCCGAAGATCTGCCGATCGACCGCAGAGAGGGGTTCAAGTGGGCCTCGCGATCCCGTGCCATTTGATGGCTTTTGGTGCTATAAAGTTGTGTGTTCTGAACGCCATTGAATCACGGTGCCGATGAAGATCAAGGGGATTGCCATTCTGGGTTCGACCGGCTCGATCGGCTGTAACACGCTGCGTGTCATCGACTCGCTCGGCGACCCGTTCCGCGTCGTCGCGCTCGCGGCCAAGCAGAACGCCGCGAAGCTGGCCGAGCAAGTGGCTCGGTATCGTCCGACACTTGTTTCGGTCGCGTCGGAATCCTGTGCTGATGATCTGCGCGCGCGTTTGCGTGAACTTGGAGCGCCCGCCATTCCGCGCATCGTCGTTGGCGAAGAGGGCTTGATCGAAGTCGCAACCTGCGAGCGAGCCTCGTGCGTCGTCAGCGCCACGGTCGGTGCGGTCGGCCTCGTGCCGACGCTTCGTGCGCTGGAAGCTGGCAAGCGCGTCGCCTTAGCCAACAAGGAGGCGCTCGTCATGGCGGGCGAATTGATGACGCGCGCCGCCCAAAAGAACGGCGCCGAGCTTCTGCCCATAGATTCGGAGCATAACGCGCTTCATCAATGTCTGCGCGGAGAGACTCGCGCCGAAGTGCGGCGTCTGATCCTGACCGCTTCCGGCGGCCCTTTTCGCAACTGCAATCGCGCCGCGATGGAACGCGCCACTGTTGAAGAGGCGATGCGCCATCCGACGTGGAACATGGGCGCGAAAGTGACTATCGACTCAGCGACGCTGATGAACAAAGGGCTCGAGGTCATCGAAGCCCATTGGCTCTTCGGATTCGAGGCCGATCAGATCAGCATCCTCATCCATCCGGAGTCGGTCGTCCATTCGATGATCGAACTCATCGATGGCTCGATCATCGCGCAAATGGGCATCACCGATATGCGTCATGCCATTCAGTACGCGCTCACCTACCCGCAACGTCTGCCCTCTCCGCTGCCGCGGCTCGATCTAGCGCGCATCGGCGCGCTTCATTTCGAACCGCCTGATACGGGGCGCTTCCGTTGCCTCGAACTGGCTTACCGTGCGCTGCGCAAAGGCGGCACGCTGCCTGCCGTGATGAACGCAGCCAATGAAGAGGCCGTCAATGCCTTTCTCGCCGGGCGCATAAGGCTGACGGATATCGCGCGCGTGGTCGAAAGCGTGATGGACAAACACGTTCAAGGTCCGGCTTCCGCGCTCGAAAAGATCCTCAAAGCCGACGCTTGGGCGCGTCATGCCGCCGCCAGCGAGATCGCGGCGCTCGTCGCGGAGCGCGGTTCGGTCGCGCCCGTTTGACGCATCGCGCGCGCGGCGCGTAAACTTCCTCGTGAGGAGATCGTTCGACCGGGCGTTCCCGATCGAATAGTCAGAGGGAACTAAAGATGAGTTTTCTGATCGGGGCTTTGGCCTTCATCTTCATTCTCGGCGCAGCCGTCATCATTCACGAGTTCGGCCACTTCATCGTCGCGAAGCTACTCGGGATCCGCGCCGAAATCTTTTCGGTCGGCTTCGGCCCGCGCCTGTTCGGTTGGCGCTGGGGCACGACCGATTACCGCGTAAGCGCCATCCCGCTCGGCGGCTACGTTAAGCTCGGCGGCGATGAATCGAACGCTGCGCTCGAAGGTCAAGGCACGGAAGCCGTCCCGCTAGAAGAGCGATTCGATCTCCGTCCGCGCTGGCAACGCTTCCTCGTCATCATCGCTGGACCAGCGATGAACGTTCTGACGGCCCTAGCGATCCCCTTCCTCGCCGCGCTCGTCATCGGCGTTCCGGTTTCGCCTTCGCCCAAAGTGGCGCGCGTGCTTCCCGGCAGCGCGGCAGAGGCAGCAGGCATTCAACCCGGCGATCGCATCGTCATGTTCAACGGGAAAGAGCATCCGACCTGGGATCGCATCGAAGGCGATGCGTTGCTCTCGCCCGGTCAACCGCTTCCGCTCGTCGTCGAACGAAACGGCCAACGCATACGGCTGACGATCACGCCGACCAAACAATTGCGCGGCGGCGAAGCGGTAGGTGAACTCGGGATTCGCCCCGATTATGGTGAGATCCCCGTCATCGTCGGCATGGTCGAGAAAGGCTCACCAGCCGAAGAAGCCGGTCTGCGTCCAGGCGATAGGCTCCTGGAGCTTAACGGCGAGCCTGTGCGCAATGATCAACAGGTCGTCGATTACATCCAAGAACATAAATCCGAGCCCATAAGGATCGTCGTCGAGCGCGGTGACGAGAGATTGGAGTTGACGGCCCGCGTGCGTCGTTTGCCGGATGGCACAGAGAGGCTCGGTTTCTCGTTTAGCAGCAGACTACCCACGGAACGGGTTGGACCAGTCGCCGCCGCCGCACATGCCGTGCGCACCAATCTCGAGATACTCCGGTTGACCGGTAAAGCGCTCGGCCAAGTCATCACAGGCGCGCGCTCAGCCCGCGATACGCTCGCCGGTCCGATCGGGATCGCGCGCGCCTCTTCGATCGCCGCCAACACGGGCGGTTTGGCGGGCGTCTTCAGTCTGCTCGCTTTCTTGAGCCTCAACCTCGGCATCTTCAATCTGTTGCCGATCCCGATGCTCGACGGCGGCGCGATCATGCTGCTCGCCGTCGAAGCGGTCTTAGCCAAAGCTGGCATTCAACTATCGCTCGCGCTTCGCGAGCGCATCCAACAGATCGGCTTCGTCGCCCTTCTGCTGCTGATGGGTTTTGTCATCACGAACGATCTGATGAAAGAGGTTTCGCGCTGGCGCAGCAGCGACGACGCGCGTCCAGCCGCGACTTCGAACAAATAGTTCGGGCAGAAGATTCGGAATCCATGATGCGTAGGAAAACGAGAGCGGTCAAAGTCAAGAACGTGCAGATCGGCGGCGGCGCGCCGATCGCCGTCCAATCAATGACGAAAACAGATACGGTCGATGTCGATGCCACCGTGCGTCAGATCGAGGAGATGGTGCGCGCCGGCTGCGAAATCGTGCGCGTCGCCGTCCCGGACAAAGAGGCGGCGCTTGCGCTCAAGGAGATCAGGCGGCGTGTCCCCGATGTGCCGCTCGTGGCCGACATACACTTTCACTACAAGCTGGCGTTGATGGCTCTCGAAGCGGGCGTGGATAAACTCCGTTTGAACCCGGGCAACATCGGCTCGGTCGAGCGCGTGCGCGAAGTGGTGCGCGCCGCCCAAGCGCAAGGCGTGCCGATCAGAATCGGCGTCAACGGCGGCTCGCTCGAAAAAGATCTGCTGGCCAAGTATGGCGCGGCGACGCCCGAAGCGATGGTCGAATCGGCCATGCGCCACATACGCATCCTCGAAGATCTGGGCTTCCACGACATCGTCGTGAGCCTCAAGGCTTCGGACGTGCGCCGCACGGTCGCCGCTTACCGTCTGCTCGCCGAAAAGGTTGACTATCCACTGCACCTTGGCGTCACGGAAGCGGGAACCCCCTTCGCTGGGACGATCAAATCGGCGATCGGCTTGGGCATCTTGTTGCACGAGGGGATCGGCGATACGATCCGCGTCTCGCTCGCCGCCGAACCGCAAGAAGAGGTGCGCGTCGCGTGGGAGATCCTGCGCGCGCTCGAACTGCGGCAGCGCGGCGTGACGGTCGTCGCTTGTCCAACCTGCGGGCGCATCGATGTCGATAACTTCGTTGGCATCGTCACCGAGATCGAAAGGCGCTTACAACACATAGACGAACCGCTCCACCTTTCGATCATGGGCTGCGCCGTGAACGGTCCGGGCGAAGCGCACGAATCCGATCTAGGTGTAACGTTCGGGCGCGGCGTCGGCATGATCTTCAAAGACGGCGACCCATTGCGGAAAGTCTCGAGCGAGGAGATCATCGAGGCTTTCGTGCGCGAGGTCGAGCAGATGGTCGCCGAAAGGCGCGCGAAGAATGACGCGGGGCCGGAAGAGAAGGTCAGCCTGCCGACGAAAATTTGAAGCGGGCCGCTCCCGAAAGCGACAACGATCGAGAGACGGGCTGCGCGCGAAGATCTAGCAAACGCGCAAAAATTAGGAGAAAGATCCTCGCTCAGCCGCAAACCCGAGGCTCAAATCGCAGCTTCAGTCTTGCCGGAGGTCATCGCCATGCCTTCATCTCTGATGCAAAGTTATCGGGAGAAACACCGCCACCCGGTCAACAAACTGCTCCACACCATCGGCATCCCGATGATCGCCATCTCGCTTCCGCTCTTCTTCTTCAATTGGCGCGTCGCGCTCGCGCTCTTCACTGGCGGTTGGATCCTGCAATTCGTCGGGCACTTCATCGAGGGGAATCAACCGGCGTTCCTGCGTAACCCGATCTATCTTCTCATCGGCCTGCTCTGGTTCTTGCGTCGCATCGGCGAAGCGCTACACCTAGTGCGCCCGGCTGAGCGATGAGTATGGAGCGTGAAGGCGGATCACTAACGATCATTGACGCGATCGAACGCGCGCTCGAAAGGGGCGCGCTCGCGGCGCTCATCACCATAGTCCAAGCGGAAAGGGCCGTCGGGCGAAAACTCCTGGTCCAGGAAGAGGGCGCGACGGCAGGCGATCTCGGCGATGAAATGCTGAACCGAGCGGCAATAGCGCAAGCTGAGATCTTTCTTCGATCGCGCGTCGAGGCGCAGACTTTCAAAGTCGAAGAGTTCGCTCCCGAGATCATCGCATGGCGCGGCGCACGCTTGCTCTTTGAGCGCATCGCGCCGGAGCCGCACGTCGTCGTTTGCGGAGCGGGGCATGTCGGCGCCGCTTTAGCTCGACTCGCGCGCTCGATCGGTTACCGTGTCACAGTTATCGATGACCGTGCCGATTTCGTTTCGCGCGAGAAGTTCCCCGATCCAGATATCGCGCTCGTAGCGGCTGAAGATTGGGAGCAGGCGATCAGCGAGACGATCGGGACCGGGCGCGGCGTCTTCGCCGCCATCGTCACGCGCGGGCACAAAGAGGACGAAAAATGCCTGCGCGCCGTGCTCAAGGCGCGCCCGGACTACGTCGGCATGATCGGAAGCCGTCGGCGGACCAATATCGTGCTGCGTCGCTTGCACGCGGAAGGTTTCGATGAAGCGGTGTTGCGCGAAGTGCGCGCGCCGATCGGGCTCGATATCGGAGCGGTCACGCCAGAAGAGGTCGCCCTTTCGATCCTCGCCGAGATGATCGCCGAACGGCGCGGCGGAACGGGCGCGCCCCTTTCAAGCTGGCGACGCGCAGCAAATAAGGGATGGATCGCCCGAAGCCGACGCCCCCAGATGAAATGAAGGCGGCGATTTTCCGCGACCGGCCCGTTTGCGTCGAACGGAGCGTTTCGATCACCGCTTTCACGGCCTTGTGTCGCCTCGCGCCTTTCGTGTACAACAAACTCACGAACCGCCGCACCTTTTAACGAGAAGAAGGCTTCAAGCAGATGAGAAGCAAAGGTTCATTCGTCCGGCACGCCATCATCGTCCTGATCCTCGCGCACTCTCATGCCGTGCGCGCCCAAGGCTGGGTGCCGCTCAAAAAATTCATCGAAGGCAAGGATTTGACCGTCGTCTTCTTCGTCGACCCCGACCACGGTTGGATCGGCGGCGACGGCGGCACCGTTTTTCACACGGAAGACGGAGGGCAGACATGGTCACAGCAGACGATCGATACGACGGATAACGTCAATGACATCTACTTTCGCAACAAAGAGCACGGCTTTCTCCTCGCGGGCAATAGGATCTTCCGTACAAACGATGGCGGGCGCATCTGGATCGAAGCGAACCGATTTGCGGCGCGCGATTTCGGCGGCACGCCGGAACTTTACAGCATCCGCTTCGCCGATAAGAAGACCGGTTGGATCGTCGGGACGATCAGCCGACGCGATGAGATCATCGACAGCCTCGTGCTCTTCACCGACGACGGCGGCGCTTCTTGGCGCAGGCAGCTCATCCCCATACGAACCGAACTGATCCACCTCGATTTCCCCCAAAAACTCTCCGGCTGGATCGTCGGCGCAAACGGGACGGTGCTTCATACAAACGACGGCGGGCGCACTTGGACGCAGCAAAACACGGGAACGCAGGCGACGCTTTATCACGTGGACTTTTACGATGAGAAGACCGGTTGGATCGTCGGCGAACAGGGGACGATCCTACGTACAATTGATGGCGGCGCGACTTGGCTCGCAGTTCAAGGATCGGTGCGCGCGACGCTGCTCTGCGTGAAATTCACCGATCGAGAGAACGGATGGATCGTCGGGCGCGGAGGCGTCATCCTTCGCTCCGGTGACGGCGGACGAACTTGGATCGCCCAAGAGAGCAAGACGAGTAAAAACCTCTACGCCCTGTTCGCTGACAAGAAGCGCAATTGGGCAGTGGGCGATGATGGGTTGGTTCTCCTTTATCGGAAGGATCGAAAGGCGAGCGACTGAGGGCGTTCTACTCGCCCATTTTTCCAACGCGGGACTGGGTTTTGCGTCGCCAGCGATGAGGCTTGTTCTACTCTTTCAACCTGTTCTTTTCGGCGGCGATGCGCAAAACGACCGTCAGCGATGAGGCTCGTTCTACTCGCTCATTTTTCAACTCTCAACGACGCGCAACGCAACCGAGCGCGGCCTACCTCCCAACGACCGCACCTAGAAGAAGCGAAGGATCGGCACGCTACGCAAACCGGCAACTTGAGGCGAAACTTCGAAAGCCAAGGTAGAAAAGCGAAGGCGTAAGCGCGCACGATGATGGCCCGGCATCGAGGGATCGAGAGCTGCCACAGTAGAACAGCGAACCTCATCGGCATCCCGTAGCTGGACTATGGACTCGAGATCGAAAGCTGCCACGGTAGAACAGCGAAGGCGTAAGCGCCCCGCAGATCATCCCGAAGCGATTTAACTTCGAAGGCAACCCATCGCCGCGACACGATGCGCGTTCGATCCCAGATCCCGAGGCGATTTAACTTCGAAGGCAACGCTAGAACAGCGAAGGCCATCATAAGACTCGAGCAGAGCAGTAAGCCGGGAGAGCCGTGAGTGCGACTCTCCCGACAGCCGGACGATTCTCCTGTGGTTTTCCGCCCGAATGTGAGAGGCGCACATCGGGCGGCTTTTTTATCGAAACTTATTTGGCGCGCGTGCCGTTGAAGTTGAGATCCGGATAGCTCGGAATGCTGATCGTGCCGCTCAGCCGATCGCCTTCGATACGACCATTGATCGTCAACTCGATCTCTTGCCCTTGAAGCACGAATGTCGAGCGAGCTTCGAAGCCGTTGCCGTTCAATTTCACGCTCTTGAGCGCGGCGTCACCCATCTGTGAACTGATCTTGCCGCTGAGACCCTCGCCATTCCGCTCGATGATGAGCGTCACGGGCAACGCCTGCCCCGCTGGCGTCATGACGTTGATCGTCCACGTTCCGACGATATCCGTTGCGCTAGCAGCGTTCGTCGTCGCGCCCACCAAGGCTTCGGCCCCTCCCTTCAAGTTGCCCGCGCTGTCATAAATCTCCACCGTCTGAGCGTAAGGTTTGATCTGTTCCATGATGGCCTTGCCATCGCCGACGATGATGATGGCTGCCTTGTCGGGCGTAACGTACTGCCGCGCCACTCGTTGCACATCTTCTTTGGTTACGGCCACAACGCGCTCGCGATAGGTCTGCAGATAATCGGCTGGCAGGTCATACATCTTGATCTGCACGAGCTGATCGATCAACCCGTCCTGCGTCTCCAATCTGATGGGGAAAGTTCCCGTCAAATAGGTCTTCGCGTTCTTCAACTCTTCGTCGCTGACCGCCTCATTTCGGATGCGTTCGAGCTCGTAAAAGAACTCTTTGAGCGAAGCGCCCGTCACCGGGGTGCGGACCTCAGCCGAGGCGCGGAACGAGCCGGCGGTTCGCCGCGCATCGAGATTCGAATAAGCGCCATAGGTGTAGCCGTTCCTCTCGCGCAGGTTCATGAACAAGCGCGAAGAGGCGTTTCCGCCCAAGATCGTGTTCATGACGAGAAGGGGGAAATAGTCCGGGCTTGTGCGCGTAATACCCAGATTGGCGATAACGATGTTCGATTGCTGCGATCCGGGGCGATCGACGAGATAGATGGCGCGCTCGCGCCTTACCGGCGGCGCAGGGAAGTTCGCGGCACCGGCTTCACCCCTCGCCCACGAACCGAATAGCTCATTGATGCGTTTTAACACTTGCTCACGGCGCACATCGCCAACGACGATAAGGACGGCGTTGTTGGGGATGAAACGCGCGCGGTGAAACTGCTGCAGCTTCTCGCGCGTTACGGCGTCGATCGATTGCGGCGTGGCCGAGATGACTGAATAGGGATGCTCTCCGAAGAGAACTCGCGCCAAACGTTCATTAGCGAGAAAGGATGGTTGCGCGCGTTGCGCGATCAGCGCCTGTTTGGCGTTCTGTTTTACGAGCGCCAATTCGTTTTCGGGGAAGGCCGGATGCAACGCGATGTCGGCCATCAGATCCAACACGCGATCGCTATAGCTCGACAACCCGGCGGCTGAGACCGTCGTGTAATCCGAGTTGGCGACCACGGACAGCTCTGCGCCCAAGCGCGCAACCTCTTCGGCGATCTGGCGGCTCGTGCGCTTTTCGGTCCCTTCGGTGAGCATAGTCGCCAGAAGATTGGCGAGTCCGGGCAGATCCGCCGGATCATGTGCGCTGCCCGTCCGGAGCGCCAACCGATAGCTCACATATGGCAAGCGATGGTCCTCAACGATGACGATCTGCAGACCGTTGGCGAGCGAAGTCTCGAAAGGCTTCGGCAGATTGAATGGCCTCGGGGCTAACGGTTGCGGCGGCTGACGACGAAAATCTTCCGATTGTCTCATAGGGCCAGCTTGGGCAAAGGCGGATCTCATGAAGGCGCCGCAAACAAGCAAGGCGGCGAGCAGAAGCTGTTTTCGCTCAAACATGATCATCTCCCTCCTTACTGTTTCTGCGGGGCGGAAGGCGCATCGGACGTTTGCCCCGACTTCGCCATGCGCGCCGGGATGATGTCGAGCACGGCGCGATTGTCGGTATCGAGATATCGCGCCACCGCTTGTTTGATCTGCTCGGGCGTCACGCTCAAATAGCTCTCCAGCTCCGTGTTAAAAAGCTCCGGATCACCATCATAGAGCGCGAACTCCGCGATCCGCTGCGCGCGAAAGAGCGACGATTGGCGACTTCGCACGGCGTTGCTCAAAAGGTTGTTCCGTAGCTTCTCCATCTCTTCAGCGGTCGGGCCCTCCGTCGCCAGTCGTTTGATCTCGGCCATGATCGTCTGCCGAATCTGCTCAACCTCCTTGCCAGGCTTCGGCAACGCGAAGATGGTCAGCGAAGATGGGCCGCGCCGCGCGTTGAGCCCTCCTTGAATGGCGATCAACGACTCTTCGCCCTTGACCAAACGTTGATAAAGGCGCGAGCTTTCGCCCTCGAGCAAAAGATCGCTGGCCAGCGAGAGCGCGTAAAAATCGGGCGTTCGCCGCGGCGGGACTTTCCAACCGATCATGAACGCCGGAAGCTGAGCGAAACTGTCTATGTAGCGATCATGGCGCACGGCCACTTCAGGCGGTTCGGAAACATCGACCTGCGGCGGGTCGGGCTGGCGCGGGATGGTCGCGAAATACCTCTCGACCAATTGGCGAGCTTCCTGCGGATCGAAATCACCGACGATCGCCAGCACCGCGTTATTCGGCGCATAGTAGATGCGGAAGAAATCCCTGACGTCTTCGATCGTCGCGGCGTTGAGATCCTCCATCGAGCCGATGGTCGAATGCGCGTTGGCCGGATTCTTGAAGATCATCTCGTTGATCCGCAAGAAGGCGTTGACATAGGGTTGATTGTCGAAACGAAGCCGCTTCTCTTCCTTCACCGCCTCGCGCTGGTTGTCCAAATTCTCTTGCGTGACCTTGAGCGAGCGCATCCGATCGCTCTCGAGCCACAAGGCGAGCGGCAACTGGTGCGATGGCAACGTCTCGAAGTAGTTCGTGCGCTCCGATGTCGTCGTGCCGTTCATCGTCCCGCCGGCGTTGAAGATGTATTGGAAGTGGCCCGCCTTGGGGACGTTCTCCGAACCCTGGAACATCATATGTTCGAACAGGTGAGCGAAACCGGTGCGCCCGGGCCGCTCATTGCGCGAACCGACGTCATAATAGACCGCCACGGAGACGACCGGCACAGTCCGATCCGGACTGAGGACGACGCGGAGACCGTTCGGCAAGGTGAACTTCTCGATCGGCGTTCGCGGTAACACCGATCTCAGCTGACCAGCTTCGACTCTATTTTGAACTCTATTTTGATGAGTCATCGTGCGGGTTTGACGTGCTTTCTGGGCCAGAGCGGCGGGCAGGAGGGCGAGCGCAAGGGCGGCGCTCATCGTGATGCGAACCTTCTTCGTCATCGATCTAGGTCCTCATGATTTTTTCCCCCGCGACAATCGAACTGTCGGGGCCTTAAGCTTTCGGCAAAGCTCGAAGCTTGTGTTGATACGAAGATCCACCTCCGTTTGTTTCATCCGAACGATCCGCTGGCGCAAACGCGCTCACGAAGATGGAGGCTGATTGATGATGTCGCGAAGCTCCGCGCGCAAGCGCTCGATCTCAGCGAGCTTCTGTTCGACTCGCTCGAAGAGCGCCCCTTGCGCTTTGATCCCCTCATCAATCAGATAGGAGGCCGCTTCGGCGCGGTTGCGGAAGACTCCAGCCTGCACGAGCTTCTCCAGCTTCTCCTGGGCTTCGGGCGATAATCTGACCGCCAGCATGTATTCGTCCTTGGCCGCGAGCGCGCGTTCGATCGTGCGGCTGATGTCGCGCCCCAAGGCGCTCAAAGATTCAGGGATGCGCTGCAAAGCTTCACGCACAGGCGAAGAGAAGCGCTCCGGGTCCGGCTCATGCGGTGTCGCCTCGTCGCGTAGCACCAGTTCACCTTCAACCTGCTCTTCCGGACGCGATTCGGGATCAAATCTCTGGTTCATAACCCTCGCCCTCGACTGCGCCGCGCGCGATATTTTCAGACGATTCAGCTCCTTTAGCCACATTCTAGGAAGGCGATGGAAACGGCGTCAAGCGACTGGCAGGCTGCGCTGCTGTGGCAAGGCGATTTTCTCCTTGCCGCCCACCGCCGCTTCCGCTACTCTATCTGCAGAGCGACGCCGACGAACAGCCGAGGGCGCTCATCTTGAATCAACCCGAGAGGTCCGAAAAAGAAGATGAAGGTTTATCGCGCAATCGCCCTGCTTACGCTCCTTGCGCTCCTCTCCCCGCTCTTCGCGCAACAGACGACCGCGCCTAACGGCGAAGGGACGGCACGACGAGCGAGGCTATCGAAATCCAACGAGATCGCCGAGGTCGAACAGAGCTTCGCCGAAGCTTTAAGCCTCGTCGAGGCTAATTACGTGGACGGCGCGCGGCTCAACTATAACAACTTGATCAAATCGTCGATCATCGGGATGCTTCGCTCGCTCGATCCGCATTCGAACTATTACGATCGCAAAGAGTTCGAAGAGCTGCGTAACGATCAGCGCTCGGAATACTTCGGCATCGGCGCCTCGATCGTCGACCGTCGCGTGGGCGACCAAGTTGACACCTACATCTTAGCGACATTCGAGAATTCGCCGGCGGCGCTAGCTGGGCTGCGTTTCGGCGATCGCATCGTCGCCGTCGATGGACAGCCGATGCACGGGCGCCCTTCAGCTGAAGTGCGCGACCGCATCCGCGGGCCGCGCGGCACCGTCGTGAAGCTGACGGTCGAACGGGCGGCGACCGGTCGCATCGAAACCGTCGAAATCACGCGCGATGCCGTCCCTCAACCCTCCGTCCCGGACGCCTATGTCATCCGCCCCGGAGTCGGCTACATAGATATGACGCGCGGATTCAACGTCACGACGGCGGATGAGCTTGAAGAGGCGCTAGAGAAGCTGCACCAGCGCGGAGTGACGGGCTTGATCCTGGACCTGCGCAACAACCCGGGTGGATTCCTGGATCAGGCCATCCGCGTGGCGGAGAAGTTCTTAAGCGATGGTCAAGTGATCCTGACGCAGAAAGGGCGTAACTTCACCGCGGATCGGACCTATCGCGCGACGAACGGCTCTCCGGATACGACCCCGCTCGTCATTTTGATCAACCGCGGCACGGCCTCGGCTTCCGAGATCGTCGCGGGCGCGATGCAGGATCACGATCGCGCGCTCATCGTCGGCGAGAACAGCTTCGGCAAAGGACTGGTCCAGAGCATCATCCCGCTCGATTATGGCGCTGGCCTGACGCTCACGTCGGCCAAGTACTACACGCCTTCGGGCCGGTTGATCCAACGCGATTACACTAACAGCAGTTACTACGACTACATCACGCGCGGCGGTGTCGGCAACCAAGACGAAGAGACGACGATCAATCAAACACCGACCGGACCGGAAAGCCACACCGACACGGGGCGTCCCGTTTACGGCGGAGGCGGCATCATGCCGGACGAACTGGTCAAACCGCGTTTGATCAAACCTGAGCAACAACGGCTGATCGATCCGATCTTCGCCTTCGTGCGCGAACTCGTCAACGGGCGCATCGCCGGATTCGAATCCTACAAGGTGCAGCGCCCGATCGAATACAATCACGAACTACAGCCGACCGATTTCCCCGTAACGGACGCGCTCTATGAAGCGTTCAAAAGCTTCGTCAATAAGAGCCCGGCGTACAAGAACCTTTCGACGCTCGTCGATGCCAATCAGGATTTCGTCAGACGCCAACTCCGCTATGACATCATCACCGCCGCCTACGGGACGGTGACTGCCACGCGCGTTTACATCCTCGATGATCCGCAAGTCCTTAAGGCAATCGAACTGCTGCCGCGCGCGCGTGAGTTGGCGATGGCGGCGCGCAACCGCACGCCGCGCCAGAAATCGTTCGAGTAAAGGGTGGAAGCGATGGGAAGTGACCCGCAGACTTCCGGCCCATAACAGAACTACGCTCTTGGGGAGCCGAGTAAGATCCTTCTCTCGGCTCTTCTTTTCATGCTCACCCTTTCTCGCCAAAGCTTGCGCGAACTGATTAGACAGCCTATGGCCTCACCTCTTCGTTTTAAACGCTCGCTCCCGCATTGCGGTCATATTCACGCATGCCGGCGACGATCTTTGCCTCTTCGTTTTAAACGCTCGCTCCGCCTCTGAGGCCGTGTCGGCGCACGCTGGGCCGTGCAACCACTCTGCGCGCGCGACTTGACTATCAACTCATAATCGGCCTCGATTCGGCCTTCGCACAACCGCTGGGCGTGAGATCGCTCCGTTCGACTAACCTTTGCCCGTCTGCGCGTGCGGGCTGTCGACCGGCTTGGATTCGGGCGATCCCCTCTGCCGCAGGAAGATCGACAGGACGACTAACACGCCGACCGACAAGAATTCGCTCTGCCAATTTTGAAAGGATTCGAACCAGAAACGAGAAGTGCCGATGTAGCGGAGCGTAGAGACCGGACTTTCGCCATGTTCCTGCCGTTCTTGATTGTAGGCGGCTGCGCCGCCCGCAGCGTGGAGCGCGAAGGAGAGCGCGAAGAGCACAAGCAGCGCGAGGCTGAGCGAATTCTCGTAAAGACGCCGCACCCAGCCGCCGCGCTTCACGGGCCACGGCGCATCGGGGCGAGGCTGAGCTGATCTATCTTCCGCCTCCGGTTCGTCCAACTTCTTTGATTCCGCCGACCCTTTCTGTCGCAAGAAGACGGTCAACACGACGTAGGCGCCCATTTGCAAAAATTCGCTCTCCCAGTTTTCAAAGACCGCCTCGATGAAATGACCGCCCCATAGATAAGAAGCGAAATCCACGGTCGGCTGTCCGTGTTCGCGCTGGTCTTGGTTGTACACGCGAAAGCCTGTCGCTGCCTGTCCAGCGACGCAGACGAAGAAGAGCGTGAAAAGAACGATCGATAGACTGTTTTCGTAGAAGAAGCGGCGCATGATCCCTCCCGTTCAAAGCCATCCGTGCTGCCTCGATTCGGCACGCCCGCTTATTGAAGCTTCAACCGCTCGAAATCCAATTGTGCAGATGGACCGGTGTCGGCCTTCAGAATTCTCTCCATCTGATCGAGCGCCCAGCGATGCTCCTCGTCGGTCAACGCGGCGACGCAATCTTGCGGGACGGCGAGGTGAAAATCGCGCATGTAAGCGTCGTTGGCCGTAAAAAGGACGCAGACGTTGGTCGCGATTCCCGTCAGGACGAGCGTTCTTGCGTGCAAATAATCGAGCAGCACGTCGAGCGTGGTCGAAAAGAAACCGGAATGCTTCGGTTTGAGCACGAAGTAGTCGTCCGGCTCGGGAAGCAACCGCTGGACCAACGGGCGCCCGCGCACGCCATCGCGCAGACAATGTTCGATCAGATTGTTGAAGTTCGACTGCCACCGCCCGAAGTTGTCGTTGACGTAGATGGCCGGTACGCCGCAACTCTTCGCGCGGCGCTTCAACTCCGCCGCGCGCGATGCCGCGGCGACGGCCCGCTCTAATATCTTCTCGCCCCCCTCAAACTCCAGATCGTTGATGAAATCGATCAACAACAAGGCCACCGGCGAGCTATCGGGCGCGCTGCCGTGCAAGTCCTGATTTTTGGCCGGCATGTTCTCCCCTTGCCTCCCCAACGATGACTGATCTCTCGCGCCCATCATACAGAAGGCGTAAGGGATAGCAATCTCGACTGAGGTTGGAGCACTGAAAAGGTTTCTTTCTAACAAATCCTAGGCGCGAGGAGAAGCCATCCCGACCAAAGGGCCTATCTTCTGCGCGCCTCTTCGTGTTCAATGATCGCCGCGTTCAGTCATCCGGCTCTCAGTTCAACAAAGAGCGCTCATCGAAGAAGCGGACAGGCTCAGCGGGCTCGCGCGGCTCGACGTGCTATCTCGACCGAATCGCATCCATCGACAAAAAGGCGCAAAGAGCCTCGACCCACCGGGCCGAGCGCCGCTAAAAAAGGTGGGCGAGAATGGGCGGGACGCCGCCTCTCCCCGCAAAAGATCAGCTAAAAAAGGTGGGCGTTCTCGCCCACCTTTTTTCCCCTACCCTTGCTCGTTCTCGCCGGACGTTGGAGTCCGGCTTCTTTCGCTGAGTTGGGCTCGCTCAGTGGCTGGCGAGCCACTCATCGAAGACCTTCGCCTCTTCGAGCTTGCCGCTCCACCGAGCGCGGTTCTTGCCCGTCAGGGCGAGCACCATCGCTTGGTGCTGTCCAGCGCGGTCGCCCATGCGCTCGAAGTAGTTGTAGAGGCGGTCTATCTTGCGGACTGACTCGCGCGCCGCTTCGACCGATCTGAACGACAGGACGTTGCGGAAAAAGCGCGAGTAGACATTCTGTTCGCGCGCCGTCGTCGTGTAAAGGTCGAAGTAGCCGTCGAGCAGTCCGGCCGATTGCAGCACTTGCGCGACGTAGCTCGGGCGCGCTGGCGTTCGGCGCGCGATCTCGGCCACGTCCGTAATCCCTGCGCCGTACAGCTCCAGTATGCGCTCCTTTTTGGTCCGCTGAGCTGACTCTGCGGCGGATGTCTCTACCTCTTCCCTCAGCTCATCCTCTTCGTCGGCGTATTCCAATTCGATGGAGAGGGGTTTGAATTCGCGTTCAAGCAGATCTTCAGTCATCATCTTCTTTCGCTCCTTCTCGCGCTTGAAGCGTCTTTCAACCCGCGCGACGCACGCTCTCCGCAGCAGGCTTCATTTGCAGGCGCTTCAGGTGATCGATCAGACTCGATGCCGCACGCTTGGAAAGCTCTTCGACGCGGCATCCGAGTACGGCTAGACACTCTTCATCAGCGTCGATCCCCGCCTCACGCGCCAAAGCGCGGATCATGCCGATCTGCTTCGGCGTCACAAGGTCCGCGATCGTTTTGGCAAACGGGTCTCGAGGGAAATCGCCCGGCTGCGGCCCCGCTCCAACCCGCTCGATCACCTCCGATTCGCGCTGATAGAGTTCGCGCGCGATGCCGAATTTGATCGCCGCGCGCTTCAAGGCGTCGTGTTCTGCTTTCTTGATCCCGGTTTCGTTCTCCGCCGTTCCGGTCCCGACGCCTTCACGAGTGACGCCATCGATCGTGATGGCGGCGACGACGGCGACCATATCGCCGATCTGCGTGATCGAACGGACAGCGTGCGACCACGTCGGCGCCACGCGGTCGAGGATGTCGGCGACCGTGTGCCACTCGACATATTCGACCATGTGGACGTTGCCTTCCGGATCGCGCCATCCCTCGCGCTGCTTGATGAGCTTCGGATCGATCGGTTGCCGCAGAGCGCGCAGAGTCTGCACGAAAGAGAGCGGCACGACCGTCGCGCCCTGCTCGTCTTGACTCGCTGAAGCCTCAGCTTGAGCTTCCTCCACGCCCTTTTCCACAATGATCTCTTCTCTCTTCTTCCTCATCTCCGTCTCCTTTTCGTCTTCGTTTTCCGCAGGCGAACTGGGTTCGCCAGCCCGCCCCCGTTCGAAGCGCGCTTGGCGCTCCTCGGATGCGGTCTCGTTGCTGTCGGGCGCTTGTCCTAGATCGCGCCCCTCGTTTTGAACGCTTTTCACCTCGGCCTGAGATAAGAGCGCGTGTTTGACGGCGAGGATATGTTCACAGCGGAAGCTCGGATCCTGCGCCGATCGCTCCTCGTACTCAAGACACGAGCACCGGACCTTCCCACCCTCATCGCGCCAAACCTCATACGAAGTCCGTCGCCCGCGCAAAGAGGGCGTTTGGACGCGAAACCGATCGCCATCGCGCGTTACCAGCCCCATCGCGACGAGCCCGCGCGCGCGCTTTTCCCGCATGATCGCTTCCCTATCAGCCTTATTTGCCGTCCCTGCCGCCATCGTTCCACGCCTCCTTTCCACTTTCAAGCGGCGCGCTCCGTCTCCGAACGCGCCCGTTCGACCATCTCACGCAACCGACGCTCAAGGTCCCCGACGCGCGCTTCCAATTCAGCGACGCGACGCCCTTGGCGATGAAGCGTCTTGAAGAGGGTATCGAACGTCTCCCAAATGTATTCGTTGCTCACCTTCGCCCTCCCTTCACTTCTACGGACGATCCGCCGTCCGTTTCATGCACGAAACAATGTACCACAAATCTCCGGTCGTTGCAAGCGCGAAACTTAATCTTGCAAATGGGAAGAAGGTGTGCTATGTTCCCCGACGTGGCGGGAAGAGATCCCGCCGCAAAGGAGGCAACGGATATGGCGCGATCGACATCGACGAAGAGTTTGATCAACACGCTCGAACTCGGACGGGCGATCCGACGTAAACGCGAAGAGCTCGGCTTGAGCTTGCGCGATGTGGCCAACGAAACCGGAGTTTCAGCTTCGACCTTGTCGCGGATCGAAAACGGCACGGGCAAACCCGATACCGAAAGCATCGCGCGACTCAGCAAATGGTTGAACATGCCGGTCGAGCGCATCATCCTGGGCGAGGGAGCCGCCCCCGTGGTCTATTTCCCACAGGAAGCGACGCCCGATATCGTTGAGGCTCATCTGCGCGCGGATCGCAATCTGACGCCGGAGACGGCGCAGGCGCTCGCCGAGCTATTCCGCGTCGCCTATGCTCAGTTCAGCAACCAAGCGGCGCGAAGCAACGAGCGTCCGTCGCGCAAGCGCAACCGGTGAAGTTGATAGTTTTGAAGAAGCTTGGTCGCGTCAAACGGGCGCGGCCAGGCTCATAGCGCGTCCCACCCATTTCGTCACACATCGGACCGCGACAGCCTTCGCCGCCCGAGGTCACGTGTCTTATAATTTCCCGCGTGATAGGGGCAGCTTTACCACCCACGAGCAAGGGCCGATTTTACGAGCTGCGTGCGCTCAGCCTGCGCGAGTTCGCGGGCTTGCGCCATCCCGAAGAACCGCTCGACCCGTTCGCGCTGGCGCGCTTCGCCAAACTGCTGGTCGTCGATTTCGACCAGATCGAGGGCCTTTCGCCGCAGGCGCGCGCCCATCTGCTCGGAGAGGGGGCTGAAGCTTGGTCCGGCGGGGCGTGTTCGCGTCCACTTCCGAACGGGTGGCGTTTGATCATCCTGAACCCGACGCACGGCCCGCAGAGGAACAACGCGACGCTGATGGAGGAGGTCTGTCACGTCTTTCTGGGCCATAAAGCCAATCGCTTGGCGGTCGTCAACGAAAGCAATGGGCAGCAGATCATCGCGCGCGATTACAATCCGCAGGATGAGGAAGCGGCCTACGCCGTCGGCGCGGCGGCGCTCGTTCCCTTTGCGGCGCTTCGCCGCTTCGTGCGCGATGGGCTCTCGATCTCAAGGATCGCGCGCCATTTCAACGTCAGTCGCGAGTTGGTCGAGTATCGTTTGAAGGTCACGCGACTGTGGGCCGAATATCGCGCGCGCCAAGCGAAGGAGGCCCCGTCTGAACCACAGCCACGCTAGCCGGAAACATGGCGCGCCCGAAAGACAACGCGAAGCGATGGCCCGAATTGCGCGATGCCATTAAGAGCCGTTTGAATTACAAGGAGTTCTTTCTCCGCTACTGTCCTGCGGCCCGCATCTCAGGCATGCGACTTTACTCGCGCTGCCCGATCCCGTCGCACAATCATAGCGGTCTGGGGCGCCCAAGCCTTTCGGTCGATCTCGCGCGCGGCCTCTTTCATTGCTTCTCGCGCGGCGAAGGCGGCGATGCCATCAGGTTTTATGAACTCATGCACAACCTCTCATTCGCCGAGGCGGTGCGCGAACTATCGCGCGATCTCGGGCTCAGCGAGCGACAGATGCCGCTCGCCTTTCGCGCCGCCCCCGATGCCGATTCGGAGGCGCTCGAACCGCTCGACGCTGAGCGGTTGGCAGCGATCTGCGAAACGTTCCTCGCCTTCTGCCGAGAGGAGGAGCAAACGGCGGGGCTCAATTACCTGATGCGGCGCGGGATCGATCCGGAGACGGCGCAGCGTGCAGGCGTCGTCTATTTTCCGCGTCGCGCATATCGGCGCGTGATGCAGAGGCTGCGCGAGGCCTTCGCGCTTGAAGAGTTACAGCGAAGCGGCCTTTTCAACAGCCGCGCTCATCTGACCTTCTATCTACATCGGCTGCTCTTTCCCTTCTACGTCAACCGCCGCCCGCGTTATCTGCAAGCGCGAGCGACGGCCCCTGGAGTTGAGCCGCGCTGGCACAACATGCGCGGCTCGGTTCCGGCGCTCTACAACGTCGACCTTTTAAACGAGTTGCCATCTGGCGCGCTCATCTACCTCGTCGAAGGTTTCACGGACACTTTGACGCTGCTCACGCATGGGTTTCCCGCCGTGGGGTTGGTCGGCGCGGGCGGTTTGAAGGAGGAGTGGATCGCTCAACTCGCCCGCTTCCGCGTCGTCGCCGCGTTCGACCCTGACGAAGCGGGCAGGCGCGCCGCCGCGCGTTATGCGGAGATGTTCCGAGCGCACGGATCGACCTTGGCGCGCATCGAACTACCGCTCGACGTCAATGACTTTTTCCGCCAGCGCCCATCTGCGGCGCTGGAATTGTCGCTGCTCACCGAAGCGGCGCTGGAGGCGTGAAAGGGTCGCTTGCGGCGCCGCCAAAGAAGCTATAAACTCTCGCCGCAACGGGATCGGCAAAGATGGCGGAAGAGAATCAAAAATCGGCAACGGCGGAACTAAGCCTCGTCGATAAACTCCGTTTGCTTCTCGACATCACGAAGAAGATAAGCCGTTCGCTCGATGTCAACGAAGTGCTCAATCTCGTGATGGACACGCTCGGCTCACTGGTCCACTATGATGCGGCGGGCATCTACATCATCGAGCGCGACGGGGCGCGCGCGGCGAACGGCGAGATGATCTTTCACGCCGAATCCGTGCGCGGATATGATATCGAAGAGTTGACCGAACTGCGCCTTAAGGCGGGCGAAGGTTTAGTCGGCTACGTCGTGCAGACTGGAGAACCGGTCATCTCTCCGGACGTGCGAACAGATCCGCGCTACATCAACGCGCGCGAACGGACCCGTTCGGAGATGGTCGCGCCGATCATCTCGAACGATGAGGTGATCGGGGTCTTCGATCTCGAGAGCGATCAGCCGAACGCCTACACGGAGGATGATCTTCAGGTCCTGATGCTGCTCGCTTCGCAAGTCGCCATCATCATCGAGAAGGCGATGTTGCATCAGGAGTTGATCAGGAAGCGGCAGCTCGAAGCGCAACTTGAGGTCGCGCGCCAGGTGCAGCTTGCGCTTCTGCCGTCGAGGCATCCGCAGATCGAGGGCTTCGATATCAGCGCATACAACTTCTCGTCCGAGCATGTTTCCGGCGACTACTATGATTTCGTCCGCATCTACGACGACCAACTCGGTCTTGTGATCGCCGACGCTTCGGGACGCGGCATGCCGGCGGCGCTTCTCATGGCTTTCCTGCGCGCTTCGCTCCGCTCCGCGATACATGTCGGCTACGCGCCCAACGTTTCGATGGCGAAGGTCAACTCTCTGCTCTGCGAATCGACCGAGGAGAATCAGTTCGTGACCGCCTTCTACGGCGTGCTCGATGCGACGAACAAAACGCTCGCCTATGCGAACGCGGGGCACAATCCGCCGTTGCTCCTCGACGTCGATGGTTCGGCTCGGTTCATCGAGCGCGGCGATTTTCCGCTCGGCATGTTCGACAGCGCGCGCTACTACGAATATTACCTGAGCATCCTGCCGGGCCAGATCTTCGTGCTCTACACCGACGGGTTGACCGAAGCGACCAACGACGCGGGCGAGGAGTACGGGCGCGAGCGGCTGGCCCAGACAGTGAGCCGTGAACGGGATCGCAAGGCGCGCGATCTGATCGACGCGATCTACGGCGATGTTCTAGAGTGGACCAACGGGCGCGGCGCTGACGATGACATAACGCTGATCGTCATCAAAGCGCTCTGATCGAGATGGCATATGAACGATAGACGCTCGGTGATGGAACGGATAAGGGGGATGGCTCGCGAAGCGCTCGCCAACGCGCCAGACGAAGCCGACTCGGCCACCATACGCGACGAATCGGCCAAGAGGATCATCACCGAGGCGGACGTGCGCGATTTGGAAGAGGGCGCGCGATTGCGCATCGCGGCGGATGCGCGCTTGACGCCGCTGGCGGCGGATATCGTCCGCGAAAAGAGGATCGAACTCGTCCGACGCACGGCGCGGCGCGGGGCTTCCGCGCCGCAGGTGATCGCCATCGGAGCCGATCACGGGGGATACGAGATGAAGGAGGAACTGAAGAAGTTCCTCATCGAACTGGGCCACCACGTGCGTGACTTCGGCACCGATTCGACCGCCGCGGTCGATTATCCGGATTTCGCTCACGCTGTGGCGCGCGCCGTCTCGCGTGGTGAAGCGGATCTCGGGATCATCGTCGATGCCGCCGGCATCGGCAGCGCGATGGCAGCGAACAAGGTTCCGGGCGTGCGCGCGGCGGCCTGCTATTCGGTCGAGCTGGCGCGCAATTCGCGCGAGCACAATGGAGCGAACGTCCTAACGCTCGGCAGCCGCACGATCACCAAAGAGCAGATGCGCGAGATCGTGCGCACGTGGCTTTCGACCGAGATCGGCGAAGAGCGCCATCGCCGCCGCGTCGCGAAGATCGAAGCGATCGAACGCCAATACGCTAGAACCACTTGAGTCAAACTATTGGCTCCCGCAAAGGGTGAATGGGAAATGGTCGTCGCTTACGATGGCGAACTGGAGAGATTGGTCGAGCAGATAACCGAAGAGATCGTCGCGCGGCTCGAGCGCGAGCGCGGGATCGATCAAGCGGCTCTTTGCAGTTGCACCTCCGAATGCTTCAACCGCTGCCCCGAAAGGATAAAGCGCGTCGTCGATGCGGGCGCCGCGCGCATCGGGCTGGTTTTGGGCGCGACAGCTTCGGCGCGCGACTGGGCCAGTCTGATCGATCACACGCTGCTCAAGCCAGAGGCGACGGAATCCGACATCAGACGTTTATGCGAAGAGGCGGCGCGGTATGGTTTCGCTTCCGTATGCGTCAACCCTTTCTGGGTGAAATCGGCCGCTTGTCTTCTGCGCGGGACGGGCGTCCCTGTCTGCACGGTGATCGGCTTTCCGCTCGGCGCGACGCTGCCTGACGTGAAAGCCTACGAGACGCGCCGCGCGATCTTCGATGGCGCGCACGAAGTCGATATGGTGATCAACATCGGCGCGCTCAAATCGGGCGACGATTGCACCGTCGAGTACGATATCCGCGCGGTCGTCGAAGCCGCGCATGAACACAACGTCCTTTGCAAGGTCATCATCGAAACGGCGCTTCTTTCCGACGAGGAGAAAGTGCGCGCTTGCCTTGCCGCCAAACGCGCCGGGGCCGATTACGTCAAAACCTCGACCGGCTTTTCGAAAGGGGGCGCAACGGTCGCCGATGTCGCGTTGATGCGCCAAGTGGTCGGCGAAGAGATGGGCGTCAAAGCTTCGGGCGGCGTCCGCGACCTCAGCCAAGCGCGGCAGATGATCGAAGCCGGAGCGACGCGCATCGGAGCCAGCGTCGGCGTGAAGATCGTGCAAGAAGCTGGCGGACAGAACTCTTCCTCTCAAGATGCGAAGCCCGCTTATTGAACCGCGTCTCTGCTCCAATCAAGCTCGGATCGAGCCTCACTCGGCGCCGACTTTCGGCGCTGAAGCCCTCGCGTCGCCTGCCCTCTTCTTCAAAAGCTGAACGAATTGGCGCATCGCTGGCGTTTGATGGCGTAGACGATGGCGCACCACGGCGATGGTGCGCGATGGGATCGGATCGCTCAGCGGGCGATAGACTCGCCGACGGCTTTTATCGCTCTCTTTCGCCATCGCCGGGATGAGCGACACGCCTTGTCCCGCCGCGATCAACGAAAGGATCGTCGGAAGCTGGGCGCTGCGACAGGCGACTCGCGGCTCAAACTCATGTTGCCGACAGAAGTTCGAGACCTGTTCGCCCAAACAGTGCATCTCGCTCAACAAGATAAAGCGCTCCTTTTTCAGATCCTCGATCCGCACGCGCTTGCGTTTCGCCAATCGGTGGCCGCGCGGCATGGCGAGCAGAAGGGGTTCAGTAAACAACGGCTCGACGCGCAAGCGGCTGTCGGAGACGGGCAGCGCGACGATCGCGAGATCTATCTCACCGGCGATCGTCGCCGCTAACAGCTGATGGGTCACCTCCTCTTGAATCGTGATCTCCACCTCCGGGTAGCGGCGAAGGAAGAGCTCGATCGTCGAAGGCAGCAGATAGGGCGCGACCGTCGGGATGGCGCCGATGGCGAGCTTTCCCTGAACTGTATGCGTCGCCTCGCGTATCTGCCTTTCGACCTGTTCGACCTCGGCCAAGATCGCCGTCGCATGGTCGAGCAGCAGGCGCCCGACATCGGTGAGCACGACGCGCCTTCCCAGGCGATCGAACAGCCGCTGCCCCAATCGCGCTTCGAGCTTCATGATCTGCTGGCTCAAGGAGGGTTGCGAGACGTGGCAACGCTCCGCGGCGCGGCTGAAGCTGCCCGTCTCGGCGACGGCGACGAAGTAGCGCAGTTGGTGCATCTCCATCTCAAGAGGCTCCTCGATCTATAGGTTTTGCCTATCGAAGATATACGAAGAAAGTATTTTACTTTATAGCTGAGCTCGGCTATATAGTCTCTCCGTTGCCACCCGAGCAAGAACGCTCACGATGCGCTCGCCATAGCGCGCGTGGCGTTCTCTGTCCTGATCATAACGAGCCAAGGAGGAATGCACCATGTTCTTACGCATCAATAGACTGCAGATCGAGCTGCCACAACCGAAAGAGGCTTCGCCCGATGCGGCCGCCGCCGTGCAGGAGCTTCTCGGCGGCAGGTTCGGCGAAATGTCCACCTTGATGAACTACATGTACCAATCCTTCAACTTCCGTCAACGCGACAAGCTGAAGCCCTATTACGATTTGATCGCGAACATCGCGACCGAGGAACTGGGGCACATCGAACTGGTCGCGGCGACGATCAACTTGCTGTTGAACGGCGCGACTTCCGATGGCGATCCGACCTCGGCGCCGCTTGCGCCCGGAGTGCACGCGCGCAACACGCGCCATTTCATCGAGACGGCGCAGACGGCGGTCGTCGCCAACTCCATGGGCAAAGGCTGGTCGGGCGATTATGTCTTTAACAGCGGCAACCTCGTGCTCGATCTCCTGCACAATTTCTTCCTCGAATGCGGCGCGCGGACACAGAAGATCCGCGTCTACGAGATGACGAACGATCCCGTCGCCCGCGAGATGATCGGCTATCTGCTTGTGCGCGGCGGCGTCCACGCTTTAGCCTACGCCAAAGCGCTCGAGACGGTGACGGGCGTCGATGTGAAGAAGATGTTGCCGATCCCGAGCATCCCGAACGCGAAGTTCCCCGAAGCGCGCAAGTACGAGGAGCGCGGATTCCATCGCTTCCTCTATCGCTTCAGCCCCGAAGATTACAAGGACATCGCTAAGCTTTGGACCGGCGAACATCCCGAAGATGGCAAGCCGCTTGAAGTCAAGGATGGTCCGCCGGAAGGCGGCGCCGTCCCGGTCCTGCCGAACGTCGAAGAGGAGTTCGCGCCTGGCATCAATTTCGAGCTGTTGAACGATCTGGCGAAGAAGATCCTCAGTTAGCGCCCCGTCTGGAAGCGAGAGCGAGGTCGCTCGGTCGAGCGGCGTCGCTCTCCCTATTTTGAAGATCGCCCTGCAACCACAGGGCGTCCCTTCGACTCGCTCGCTCCGAGAGGCCTTCAACGAAGGTCTTGCATTGCGCGCGCGGCGGATCTATGCTCCAACCGTAAACGATCCCGACGGAGGCTGCGCGCCATGAAGCGGAACCTTCTGGCACTGATACTGGGCGGCGGAGCGGGCACACGCCTTTTCCCGTTGACGCAGCGGCGCTCGAAACCGGCTGTGCCGCTCGCCGGCAAATATCGTCTGGTCGATGTGCCCATCTCCAACTGCATCAATTCGGACGTGACGAAAATCTTCGTCCTCACACAGTACAATTCGGCCTCGCTCAACCGTCACATCGCGCAGACCTATCGCTTCTCGCAATTCAGCGATGGCTTCGTCGAGATCCTCGCCGCCGAGCAGACGCCCGAAAACCCGCAATGGTTTCAAGGGACCGCCGATGCCGTGCGGCAGGTTCTGCCGCACATCGAGGATTGGCGAGTGGATACGCTGCTGATCCTATCGGGCGATCATCTTTATCGCATGGACTATCGCGACTTCATCCGGCGTCATGACGAAACGGGGGCCGATGTGACCATTTCGGTCGTCCCGTGTGCGATGGAAGCGGCGTCGGAATTTGGATTATTGAAGACGGATGAGACGGGCCGGGTGATCGAGTTTCGGGAAAAGCCGAGGGGACACGCGCTCGAGGAGATGCGCGTCGATACGCGCGCCTTCGGATTGGGCGAGGAAGAGGCTGCGGCGCGTCCCTTTCTCGCCTCGATGGGCATATACGTTTTTCGCTACGAGAAGTTAGTCGAACTGCTCAAGCGTGATCCGTCGTGGGTCGATTTCGGGCGCGAGGTGATCCCCGCGGCCATTCGGTGCAGCAACGTCCAAGCCTATCTCTTCAACGGCTACTGGGAGGATATCGGCACCATCTCGGCCTTCTATAAGGCCAACCTCGATCTAACCTCTCCGCTCCCGAAGTTCAATCTCTTCGACGCCGATGCGCCCATCTATACGCGCGCGCGATATCTGCCGCCCTCCAAGGTCCACAATTGCGAGATAACCGACTCGATCATCAGCGAGGGATGCATCATCAACGGCGCGCGGATTCGCCGTTCGATCGTCGGATTGCGCAGCCGTATCGAGAGCGGGACGATCATCGAGGAGACGATCCTGATGGGCGCCGATTATTTCCAGACAATCGACGAGATCGAAACTGACCATCGATTAGGATTGCCACGCATCGGTATTGGCGAAGGCTCGGTCATCCGTCATGCCATCGTCGACAAAAACGCGCGCATCGGCGCGGGCGTCCGGTTGATCAACGAAGCCGGTCTCGAGCACGCCGATGGGCCAGACGGCATGTTTTACATCCGCGACCGCATCATCATCATCCCCAAAAACGCCGTCATCCCCGATGGCACAGCCATTTGAAGGCGGCGCGCGAGTTTGCGCGCGTGAGGGTCGTTGAAACATTTCAATGCCTCGATTCGTTAATATGAACGACGGCCCAAAGCTCCCGCAATCGAATCGTCAAAAGACCAGCTTGGAGGAGATGCCAAGATGAGGCGCTTACTGCTACTATCCTTGCTCTCTGTTCTTCCGATCATGAGTGCAGAGACGCAACAACTGCCGCCGCTCATCCCGCGAGAGATCCTTTTCGGCAATCCCGAACGCGCGAGCCCACAACTTTCTCCCGACGGGCGCATGCTCGCTTATCTTGCGCCGCACAACGGCGTTCTCAACGTCTGGGTGCGCACCGTCGGCAAACAGGACGATCGTGTGATCACGGACGACCGCAAGCGCGGCATCCGCATCTACTTTTGGCAACCCGACAGCCGCCACATCATCTACCTGCAGGACCAGAACGGCGATGAGAACTGGCGCGTTTATCAGACCTCTGTGGAGACCAAACAGACGCGCGACCTGACGCCGTTCGAGCGCGTGCAAGCGCGCATCGTCGCCGTCGATCCGGACATCCCGGACCGCATGCTGGTGGCGCTCAACAACCGCGATCCGCGCCTACATGACGTTTACCGCGTCGATTTGACGACCGGCAAGCTCGAACTGGACACGCAGAATCCGGGCGACGTATCGGATTGGGTGGCGGATAACGCTTTGCGCGTGCGCGCGGCGCAGGTCCTGCTGCCCGACGGCAGCACGGAGATCCGCATCCGCGATGACGAGCGATCGCCGTGGCGCGCGTTTCTCAAGTGGGGGCCGGACGAGTCTTTCGGCGGAATCGCCGGATTCACGCGAGACAACAAACGCATCTGGTTGATCTCGAGCGTGAACGCGAACGCGGCGCGGCTGCTCGAGGTCGATCTTGCCAACGGTCAACAGCGCGTCATCGCCGAAGATCCGCAGTATGATGTCAGCGGCATTCTGGTCCACCCGCGCAAACGCACGCTTGAAGCCGTCAGTTTCGTGCGCGCGCGTTTAGAATGGCAGATCCTCGATCGCGGACTGGAACCGGACTTCGCCGCGCTGCGCAAGGTGCGCGATGGCGACATCACGATCGCCAGCCGCGATCTAGACGACCGCACGTGGATCGTTACCTACGTCGTGGACGATGGACCGGTCTACTGGTACGCCTACGACCGTCGGACACGGCGCGCGCAGTTGCTCTTCAGTAACAATTCGAAACTGGAGCGGTACAAGCTCGCCAAGATGCAGCCCATCTCGTTCAAAGCGCGCGATGGGATGACGATCTACGGTTACTTGACGCTGCCCGTCGGCGTCGAGCCGCGAAACCTGCCGACGGTCCTGCTCGTTCACGGCGGTCCGTGGTCGCGCGACACGTGGGGATATAATCCGATGGTCCAGTGGCTCGCCAATCGCGGCTACGCCGTGCTGCAAGTGAACTTCCGCGGCTCGACCGGCTACGGCAAAGCCTATTTGAACGCCGGCGATCGCGAATGGGCCGGCAAGATGCACGACGATCTGATCGATGGCAAGAACTGGCTCGTCAAGCAGGGCATCGCCGATCCCAAGCGGGTCGCCATCATGGGCGGCAGCTACGGCGGCTATGCGACGCTCGTCGGACTCGCCTTCACGCCGGATGAGTTCGCCGCCGGAGTCGATATCGTTGGGCCATCAAACCTCGTCACGCTGCTGCAATCGATCCCGCCCTATTGGGTTCCGATGAAAGCGCTCTTCAGCAAACGCATGGGGAGCGACGAGGAGTTCTTGAAGTCGCGTTCGCCGCTCTTTCGTGCCCATCAGATCAAGAAGCCGCTGCTGATCGGGCAAGGGGCGAACGATCCGCGCGTCAAACAGGCCGAAAGCGATCAGATCGTCGAAGCTCTGCGTAAAGCCAACATCCCGGTCGAGTACATCGTCTACACTGATGAAGGCCACGGCTTTGCGCGCCCTGAAAACCGGTTGCATTTTTATGCCAAAGCCGAAGAGTTTCTCGCCAAACACCTCGGCGGGCGCTTCGAGCCGATGGGCGAAATTAAAGGTCACTCCGGTGTGATCAAATAAACAAAGCGGGCAAAGAGGCGAGGGATCGGCGAAGATCCTTCGCCTCTGAAGGCAGAACGACTTCGCAAGTTCTGATTCGCTTCTAGATGCAAGCTTCGAGTTGCAGGAAAATCCTTTAATCTACCAGTTCCAATCCCGGGCCATCGCTCCAGCGCCGTAGATCTCTTGATAAGCGCGTATCGCTTCGTCCTCGGAAGGCAAGCGCAGCCCGTCGGTGAAACGGTTCATGAAAGCGAAGGCACATGTTTGTAACGCCACTTCGACCGCTCCCCGCTCGCCGAATTCAGCCTTCAACAGGGCGAAGTCCTCATCCGTCACGGTCGCCATGCGCGTCAGCTTGCGCGCGAAACTGACCGCAGCCAGTTCGCTCTTGGTCAACGCCGAGTCATCCTTTCTCATCGCCAATAGCTTCTTCGGATCGACGCCGAGCCTTTTGAGGCCGAGCACTTGATGCAGCGTGCAGTAGCGACAGCCATTCGCCATCGAGACGGCGAAAGAGATGTGCAGTTGAAGTTCGCGCGAGATGGCCGCGCCGTTTCGCACGCTCATCCCATATTCGCGCCAAGCTTTGGCCAAAGCCGGGACGCGCAGCATCGCGCGTTGAGAGTTGGCTATCCCTAACCCCAATCCGCCCGGCTGCGGCGATCGGCTGGCAGCCAATGCCGCTCGGGTCGCCTCCATTTCTTCGTCTGAGATCAACGCCACACGCGCAGATGGACTCTCTCGCAGGCCCGCCGGTTGAACGTTCGCCGTCAGTTCGAACGCCCACGCTTCGACGGGCAGGTTCAGAGCTTCGTTCAATCGCACGAAGTAATTGGCAAAGCAGACCGTCATCGTTAATTCGACGATCTGCGAATCGTTGTAATGGGCGCGCACGCGCTGAAAGTCCGAGTCGCTGACTCCATGGATGTCGCGCGTCAGCAATTCCGCATATCTGAGCGCGAGCGAATCGGCAGAAGGCAGCGACTCTTCTGCGCCACCTTTCAATGCGGCGAGAAGTCCCCGCCCACTCTCGCTCGCGCGTAGCCATCTCTGCGCGTGAGCTGCCGTGTAGGCGCTGCCGTAAACTTGCGCGACGCGCAGGACAATGGCCATCTTCGTCTCCGGAGAGAGACTGCCTCCGTAAAGGACCGTGCGCACCAAGTGGGCGAACTGCGGCGCAGCCTTCGTGTGTTGCGCCAACGCTCGGATGTAGTTGGGCACGCGCTCGCCCCCAAGCGGATCCGCATTAGGCACTTCCGCTGCCGAAAGACCTTCGGCGAGCGCGACGTGTGGAGTGATCTTTATTTTGCCGCGCGCCATCTCCTCCAAAGAGGAGAGCGAGTGAAGCGCCGCCCCATCCAGCCGCCCTCCCAGAGCCGCTGAACGGAATGAGCCAAGGAACGATGCTCCGATGAAGATCGCGACGCTTAAACGAACAGTTTTTCCGCGTAGCATCTCTACCTTCTACTCCAGCAGGGCATATTCGAAACCGAAACGACCTATCTTGATCTTGCCTCGCCCGGCAATTGGTGGTTCGATGAGAAACGAATAGATCGCGCCTCGCCTGTTTTCGACCGCGGCCCGCACGGCGCCGATCATTCCGCCATCCGTCGCTCGGTAGAAGATGACGCGCAGCGCATCTGCCGCCAGGCGCTGGTAGCCAAAAACGTATTCGCCTGCCCCTAGTTCGAGATCGCCGACTCTGAGCGGCACTTGCGTTTTGAAAAAGTGCGTGTATTTGCCCTCCGCTTCGTATCCGGCAGTGATGATGACGACGCCGAAGATGTAGCGACCGTTGCCATCGATGATGCCGGATGCGGTACGCAGCTCAGTTTCGATCCGCTCTTTGACGACCGGCGCGCGTTCCGGAACGACGGCGCGCAACTCATCTTCTGTCATCCTGCGCCACTTGGAACCCTGATGATTGATCCCGCGCCCAAAGAGCGTTCTGGCAGATTTCTCTTCGCGCGGCTGAGCTTCCACCATCGCCAACGTCATCCCTAAAACGAGCAGACAAGAGAGCGTAACTCGTCCCATTTTTCCTCCCTGACTCATCGCTCGAAGCGAATTCGCATGGATATCTCACGGACATCTTAAACTCGCCGGCGTCTGGGTGGAATAGCTCTAGCGCATTTTCGGCTCAAAACAGTAACCTCAAACCCGCCTGCAGGACGCGCGCATCGAAAGCTTGCGTCGATTTACCGAAGTTGCCGAGCGATAGATCGGCGTTCGGCAAGTAGAGGTTGACGTTGTTCAGCGCGTTGAAGACATCAAAGCGAATTTGCAAACGCTTCTCTTCGGCAATTTCGAAACTGCGTGCAAGTGACAGATCGAGCGTCCTGTAGCGCGGCCCGCGAAAAGTGTTGCGCCCGAGCGTGCCGTTCTGCCCGGGTCGCGGTGCGGCGAAGGCGCTAGCCGGGAACAAGCCGTTCAAGAAATCTCTCTGCGCAAAACTTTTTTTGATCGTCCCGGGCAAGGGCGCATTGGGCCGATCATAGAAACCGCCGCCGACCGCGCCGCCTCCTCCGTCGAGGTTGTAATCGCCCTGCCGCGATCCATTCCATACGGAGAAAGGGCGTCCGGATTGCGCGGTGATGAGCGCCGCGACCTGCCAGTCGTTGAGCAATCCAGCTAACCAACCGCCTCGCCCCTTGAACGCCCGCGGCGTCCAGATCAGTGAAGCCGTGAAGCGATGCGGAATATCGAAGAGCGAACGGGCCCGTTCGCATCGCAAGCAATCGACATCTTGCGCGCCTTTACCCGGCTCGGAATTATCCTGAAACTGGCCAGTCGAAGTGTCGCTCGAAGTGTCAAGCCACTTCGAAAAACGGTAATTCACCTGGACCGAAAGACCGGAAGAAAAACCGCGCCGCGCTTCCGCCGTAAAACCATGATAACTGGAGTTGACGCCGTTGGTCACAAAAAGCAGCGTCCCGAAATTCGGATTGATGCGATCCTCACTCCCATCCAGAAGATCGCCGCGAAAACGGTTGATGTCATCGATTCGCTCAAGGTTGATGCCGAGCGTGCCGACGTATCCGACCTCCGCGATCCATCCGTGACCGAACTGTCTTTGCCCGCTCAAGAAGAAGCTTTCGCTGTACTGCGTCTTGATCGTCGGATTGACGACGAAGCCGGTCGGGCGAATGCGCGCACGCTCTCCGGGAAGAGGGTTGATGCCACCTTGCGGATTCAGCCCGCGCGCGAATTCGGGATTGAAAGGCACAGGTATGTCATAGAGTATGCGCGTACCGATGCCGACGCTTGGCTGACTGACGATCTGCACGGCATCGGGCGGAAGCGCACGAGCCCCAGCGATTGATTGTCCATGATGCGGTTGAAAGGCGAGGCTGAATCCGGCGCGGATGCTGGTCCTGCCGTCGCCAAAAGGGTCATAGGCGAGGCCGACGCGCGGCGAGAAGTTCAACCGCTCCGGCTTGTAAAGCCGTTCGACGCGTCCCACCGACGCATTCGCCAAGCGTTCGCGAAAGCTGTTGCCCGGCCCGAAGATGATCGAAGAGAGTCGCCCTTCGCGTTCGCGCGCATCGCCGAAGTAATCGTAACGCACGCCTAGATTGATGTTCAGTCGCGCACTCGCCTTCCAATCATCCTGTACGAATAGCCCGAACTCATGAACCGTAAAGTAGCGTGGGAAACCAATTGGCTGTCCTGTGCGAGGATCGACGGTGAGCGTCTGCCGAAAAGGGCGATCGTTGATGAAGTCCGATACGCTGGCGAAAGAGAAAGTGCCAGCGGTCGCTGGGCCGATCGAAAGCCCCTTGAAGATACGACGCGCTTCGCCTCCGGCGCGGATGATGTGCGAGCTCCGCTCGAAGGAGAGCGTGTCGCGCACTTCGTAGGTGCGGAGTTTGGTCCGTTGACTGAAGACGTCGCCGAAAGGCGCGGTGATCCCAGTGATGCTAATCTCGGGAACGATCGCCTTGTCGTTGCCGCGAAGCGCATCGATGAATTGCAACGATAGGCGCAGATCATTGACGGCGCGACCGAATAGATGTATGTGCCCGAGGTTCAAATTGCCGAAGAAACCATCAAAGGGGCCGCGACTGCCGCGCGCGGCGCGACCGAGCATCGAAGTCGAGGAACTGGTGCCGCCAGCATCGCGCTGATACTCCGCAATCCAACGCGCCGTCAATTTGTCTTTATCCCTGTTAAACGAATGATCGAATCGCGCCAGATATTGGTCCAGTCTTATGTAATCGCGCAAATTGATCGTGGCCGTTCCCGTCGCCGGGATGGTCACGCCATCAAGAGTGAGATCGGTTTGATTGGCGTAACGCTTGGCGCCGCTGCCGGGCAGCGGCGTCGGCGCTGGGAACTGACGGAACAGACGGGCAGCCACGCTGTTAGGGCGTTGCCTGATGATGTAATCTCTCAACTCAGGCGTCTCGACTTGGAATGAAAGCGCGCGCGCTATAGCATCGCGCGTCCCTTCATAGGAGGCGAAAAAGAAGGTGCGATTCTTGATGATCGGGCCGCCGAGATTGCCGCCGAACTGGTTGAAGACTCGCGGCGCGCGTTCCGTTGAAAAGAAGTTGCGCGCGTTGAGCGCTGCGTTGCGGTGGTAGTGCCACAACCGACCATGAAATTCATTCGTCCCAGACCGTGTGCGTATGTTGATGACTGAACCGTTACCGCGCCCGAATTCCGCCGAGAAATTACTCGTCTGCACTTGCACTTCTTCAACCGCTTCGAGGCTCGGCACGATCGCGGGCTCGCCCGTGTTGTTCGGATTCGTGTTCATCGCACCATCCAGCACATAGTTGTTGCCACGATACCGATTGCCGTTCACGGTGATGACGGGCGAATTGGTCAACTTGGTCGAGTTGGCCGCTCCGGGGATGGCGGTCGCTCCTGCGCTCAATTTCGGCAAAAGGAAGACATCGCGCTGGGCCAGCGGAAGTTCTGTCGCTTGGCGCTGCGTGAAGGTGTCGGCGACGCGCCCTTCAGTTGAAACCTGCGGCGCACTCTCCGTAGCATCGACCTGCACTGTCGCTTGCACTTCGCCGACTTCGAGTCTGATTTCGAGATCGGTGATCTGCCCGACGTTCAATCTCAAGCCGCGGCGCTCAAAGGTCTTGAATCCCGGCACGCGCACGAAGACTGTGTAGATGCCGGGAGCAAGACCGGTCAAGCTGAAGTCGCCGCCTTCGTTCGTCGTGGCCGTTCTGACCTGCCCGTTCGCTTCGCTCTGGACCGCAACGACCGATGACGCGATCGCGTTTCCCGTCGCGTCTTTCACGACGCCGCGTAAAGTCGCTTCGGTGATCTGAGACGTGACGGAAAACGAAAACAGGAACGAAGAGATTAAAACGGCCACGGTGCGCCGCATACGAAGAAGACTCATCGCCGATCCCTCACGAGTCTGCTGAGCTTTGAACTCGGTACCGCTTGCGTTGGCTGGCGATGATAGCTACAAATCGTCCTCTCACCACTAAACTTGAGTACGGTCTTCGCTTACAACTAAGGTTATAGAGGCTTCGGGGGCGAAGTAATCGCGATCAAGTGAGGGGTGAGATGGGCATGGAGCGCGCCTCGATCTCAGGCTCGGCGTTCGCATCTTGTGACCGCTCGGCTGAGCGTCAGACCGATGACGATCTATGCCAACTTAAGGTTTACGCGCCTCGGGCGGCACAGCGCGCGGGATATCATCAGAAGGGAGCGAATCGCTCGCCTCTCTCCTCGTCTCCCGCAGCGTGGGCAACAGTTTGGGGCGCGGGATCTTGACCGTCGCCAGCGCATCAGCGCGCTTTAAGATGCTGCCATTGCTCCCTGCAACCCAAGCAGCCGTTCCGCCATGATATGCGACTCCGTACAGACGGACGTGGCTAACGTTCGGGATCAATCTCCACGTCGCGCCGCCATCGCGCGTTTGCAAGATGAATCCCTGATCGCCGACGATGAGCGCCTCATCGCGATTGGCGAGCGAGATGGCGAAGAGGTTAAGATCAACGCCGCTCTCTTGATCGCGCCAACTTCGCCCACCATCATCCGTACGCAAGATAAGCCCATGCGCGCCGACGATGAATCCGCGCCGCGCGTCGGTGAAGGCTACATCATAGAGCCACTCGCGCACGTTCGCCGCGACACTCTCCCAAGTTTCACCGCCGTCCCTCGTGCGGAGAATGGCTCCGCCGGAGCCGACCGCGACACCATGCTTTTCGTCGGTGAACCAAACGGCTTCAAGCCATGCGAGCGTGCCTGAACGTTGAAGATGCCACGTCGCGCCGCCATCCGCCGAATGGATGATGGTTCCGCGCGCGCCGACCGCCCAACCTTCGTTGTTGACGAAATGAATTCCAAGCAAATCTTGATCTGTATCGACTGAAACCTTCTGCCAGATGAGGCCGCCATCCAGCGTGCGCAAGATCGTCCCTCGATCGCCGACGACGAAGCCGCGTCGCTCGTCGAGGAAGAAAACGGCGTTTAAGCGCGCCGTCGTGCCCGACGGGCGAATGGTCCAGCTCCTCCCTCCAGAATTCGTGAAGAGGATCTTGCCGCGCGCGCCGACGGCCCAGCCGTGAACATCGTCGATGAAGAAGATATCGAGCAGATCATCGCGCACGCCATCGGTCAACCGACGCCATTCGATCCCGCCATCATCCGAGCGTAGGATCAAACCGCCCTCACCAGCAGCCCATCCCGTCTTATCGTCAGCGAAGTAAACGGTCAATAAGCGCGGTTCCGTCTTGACGCTAACGGGCAACCAGATTTCGCCGCCGTTAGCCGTCGTTAGCGTCACGCCGTCGCTTCCAACGATCCAACCGTGCCGCGCATCGCGAAAGAAGACCGAAATCAGATCGGCTTTGACATACGACTCCATGCGCCGCCAAGTTTCGCCCGCGTCTGTGCTGCGCAGAATCGCACCGCTCACACCGCACGCGATGATGGTCCGATCATCGGCAAAGGCGACCCCAGTCAAAGTAAGATCGGTCACCGCCTGACGCCGCTCCCACTTCGACCCGCCATCGCTGGTGATGAGCACCGTGCCTTTATCTCCGACGGCGACGCCGTGTGACGCATCGGAGAAGGCCACGCTCCACAGATGCGCTCGAGTGTCGGATGTCTGTCTCTGCCAAGTCTTCCCGCCATCGACCGTCGCGACGATACATCCGTAAGTGCCGACGGCCCAGCCGTGCTGACCATCCGGGGCGAAAGCGACCGAATAAAGATGATCGCCCGTCCCGCTTCGCACAAGCTTCCAATGCGCGCCGCCATCATCGGTCAGCAAGATGGTCCCGCGCGCGCCGACCGCCACCGCCCTTTTCTCATCTTTGATGAACAGACCGTAGAGAGCCGTTCGCGCCGGTGATTCTTGCCACTCCCAATCGAAACCGCCCGAAGCGGTGCGCAGGATGAGACCATCCGCGCCGACGGCCCAACCATGCCGTCCATCCGAAGCGAAGCGGATGGCATAGATCGATCCACCTTGTGGCAAGGGATTCTGCCAGATCCACGCGCGACGATGTTGCGCGCTTGATGCCGCGGCGACGAACAGCGCGAGCAGAAACGGGCGCAGTTTGAGGAGGGTTAGAAGCACGGATGGGAAGCCATCTTCACAAAATTTTCTTTCGATCCGGCACAGTGCGCTCGAGAGTCAAAATTTTAACACCGCTCAGAGCGGCGATTAAACTGAAGGGGGCGAAGGGATGGTTGAAGAAGATTTCACCGCTCGGCCACGCCTCGCCGAACCATGTCGGAATCGCGTCATTGGGCGAAAGGATGGTTGAAGAAGATTTCACCGCTCGAGCCAAACCTGCCAAAGCGCCTCACGATGAAAAGGCCCAAAACAAGGTTCCGGCGAAACATGCGAGCGCGCCGGTTATTCATCGCGCTTGACGGCCTGGCGCGCCTTCTCTTCCAACCGCTCGAGCAAGCTCTGGTCCACCCGGCCAAGGAGCGCGATGCGACGCGCCGTCTCATCGACCGCTTCTTGAATCTCGTGCCCGGCATGTCCGCGCGTCCACTGCCAGTCTATCTGGTGCGCATCGATCGCCCGTTCAAGCTGCTGCCACAACTCTTGATTTGCCCGCTTGCGAAAGCGCCCGGTCATCGTCTCGACGACGTAACGCGAATCGGTGATCAGGCGCACGCGACATGGCTCGCGCAAGCGCTCGAGGCCCAACGTGGCGGCGACGATCTCCGCCTGCTGATTGGTCGCGCGCCCCAAAAACCGCCCCACCGCGCGCCACTTGTCGCGATAGTTTAGAAGCGCCACCGCCGCCGCGCGCTCGCTCCCCTGCCCGTTGCCGATGCTCGATCCGTCGCAAAAGATGGTCACTGTTTTCAACGTTCGTGCTCCTCGAATAACCAGATCACCCAACCGACGCCAAACCGAAGCGCGCGTCGCTTCTTACACGCTCGATCATGCGCAGCGTTTCGCGCGCGTGCCGACGCGTCGAGATATAAAGGTCAGCCTCGCGCCGCGCCTCTTCGAGAAGGCGCAGATCGCGCACCAGATTCGCCAGCCGGAACATGGGCAATCCCGATTGCCGTGTACCCAAGATCTCGCCCGGACCGCGTATCTCGAGATCCTTCTCCGCGATGCGGAAGCCGTCGGACGATTCTTCCATGATGCCGAGCCGTTCGCGCGCGACCGAAGTCTGTTTGTCCGATGCGATCAGCACGCAGAAGGACTGCTCGGCTCCGCGCCCGACGCGCCCGCGAAGCTGATGAAGCTGCGAAAGGCCGAACCGCTCGGCATGTTCGATGACCATCACCGAAGCGTTCGGCACGTCTACGCCGACTTCGACCACCGTCGTCGAAACGAGGATCTGTATCTCGCCCGCGACGAAACGGCGCATCACCTCTTCCTTCTCCGCCGCCTTCATCTTGCCGTGCAGGAGCCCAACTGTGAAGTGCGGGAAGACTTCATCGCGCAAGTGTTCGTACATGCGCGTCGCCGCTTTGAGATCGATCTTCTCCGACTCTTCGATGAGCGGATAGACGACGTAGACTTGCCGCCCTTTGCGCACCTCGCGCTCGATGCCGCGATAGACGCCCGCGCGTTTATCCTCACCGATGACCACCGTTTTGACGGGCGTGCGCCCCGGCGGCAATTCGTCGATCACCGAAACGTCCAAGTCGCCGTAGACGGTCATCGCGAGGCTGCGCGGGATGGGCGTCGCCGTCATCACCAGCACGTCCGGGTTGTAGCCCCGCTCGCGCAGCGCGGCGCGTTGGAGCACGCCGAAGCGGTGCTGCTCATCGATGACGACAAGACCAAGCTTGTGAAACCGGACCGCTTCTTGAATCAACGCGTGCGTGCCGATGCAACAGTGTATGTCGCCGGCGGCGAGATCAGCGTGCAAGCGCCGTTTCTCGCTCGCGCGCAAGCTGCCGATCAAAAGTTCCACCCTGTAAGGCGTCGCGGCGAGCAACCGTTTGATGTTGCGCGCGTGCTGTTCGGCGAGGATTTCGGTCGGCACCATCAAGGCCGTCTGATAGCCGTTCTCCATCGCCGCGAGCATCGCCAGCACGGCGACCACGGTCTTGCCGCTCCCGACGTCGCCTTGCAGCAAGCGGTTCATCGGGACGTTCGATTGCATGTCGTCGAAGATGCGGCGAATGGCGCGTTCCTGCGCGGTCGTCAGCTTGAACGGGAGGATGGAGAAGATCCGCTCGCGCATCCGGTCGGTGATCTCGATGACCGCGCCCTTCGGTTCTGCTTCGCGTTCGCTGCGCCGAAGCGCGAGCGCAAAAGAGGTCCAGAAGAACTCTTCGAAGATGAGCCGCCGGTGGGCCGGACTGCGCGCCTCTTCGTATTCGCCAAGCGGCGCGTCTTCCGCCGGGAAATGTATGCGCCGCAGCGCCTCGGCGCGCCCGATCAGACGCTGACGAGCGATGAGGTCCGCAGGCAGAGTTTCGGGGATGGCATCATCCGGCAACTGGTCCAGCACGGCATAGATGATCTCGCGCAAGCGTTTGGTGCGAAATTCGCCCAGCTTGCGGTAGATGGGCACGCGACGCCCGGCGTGAATCGCCGCCAAAGCCGGATCGCCATCCTCTTCCGCCTCCTCCAAAAGCTCTTCGGACAAGCCGGCGCTATCCTCCCCCGCCGATTCTTTCTCTTCGACCAAGCGCAAAAGCCCATATGCCGGCGCGCCGTGCCCGGGCAGCACCTCGAGTTCATCCGGACGGTTCAGGCGCAGGGCGAAAGTGTTGCGGCGTGCATCCCACTCCCACCGTCCATAGGCGATAAAGCGCGTCCCGCGCGCGAACTTCTGCGTGTAGTATTTGACGATGCGCGGCGCATGCCGTCCGGAGATGAACCACCAGACGACGACCGGTCTGCCGGTCATCTCCGCATCGTTCGCCGTGATCTCGAAGATGTAGAGCGGCTGATTGGGCGCGCGGTTTTTACCGACCTGATAGCCGCCAGCCACTCGCGCATAGAGTTCGAGCGAGGCTTCCACGCCGTGTCGCAGTTGGGCGATATGCGCCAGATTCGACCGATCCTCGTAACGCATCGGGAAGTAACTGAGCAGATCTTCCACAGTCGCTTCCCTCGCGTCGCGCTTGTTGACATAGGCAGCGACCGCCAAGGCCAACCGCCGCGCTCCATGCTGGCCCAGTCGCGGGATGCCGTGCGCGGCAAGCTCGAGGATCGGGGTGGAGAGGGATAACATGAATTTGGGGCTCGATGCCTTAAATCTTTCGCCCTTCGGCTAGTCCTTCTGCGCGCAGTAACGATCGAACGCTTCGATCAGTTTGCGGGCGATGCTCGCCGCATCGCTCGATTCGATCTCATGCCGCTCCAGCATGTAGACGAGCTTGCCATCTTTGAGGATGGCGATCTGCGGCGAGGAGGGCTGATAGCCGGTGAAGTAGCTACGCGCCCGCGCCGTCGCTTCGATATCCGCGCCCGCGAAGACCGTGATGGCGCGATCCGGTTTCACGTCGTGTTGCCAAGCCATAGCGACCGCCGGTCGCGCCTTGCCCGCGGCACAACCGCAGATCGAGTTGACGACGACCATGACGGTCCCCGGCTGATTGATGGCCCGATCAACCTCCTCAGGCGTGCGCGTTTCCGCAATCCCTAAGCGCGTCAGTTCCTCGCGCATCGGGCGAATCATGATCTCAGGATACGGCGTCATCGCTCTTAAACTCTCCCTCACAAGCGAGAATTCACCCGTAAGATTTTAGAGCGTTCGACGACGCTCTTCAAAGCCGCTCGCAGGCGACAGATGGTTTTGACTGACGGCTGAAAAGCGCAATTTAACGAGCTTTCCCAGATTTTTCAGCCTCCTTCCCCCCGCATATTGCGCCTCTTCGGCGCGCAAACCTCGACGCCTGCGGCTAAAGTTTTGGCAATAAATGCCGAAATGTGTTTCGAGGGAAGTGGGGCGAAGGCGATAACCGATCGGCGGTCAGATGCGCAATGGGCGAAGAGGTCGCGAAAACCACCATCGACAAGCAGCGTTTCACCGACTATTACAGATGGTTGATCGTCGCGATCGGCCTGCTCATAGCCCTTCGCTCGATCCGGTCGCTTCCGGTCGAAAGGCTCGATTTAAGCCTCTTGTTCCTAACGGCGATGATCGTCATCACGAGCCTCCGCTTCGCCATCCCGATCCCGCGATTCGATACGAACATCACCATCTCAGACGCCTTCATCTTCCTCGCCCTTCTGCTTTACGGTCGGGAAGTGGCGGTCCTGCTCGCCGCCGCCGAAGGTTTTTGCTCCGGATTGCGCATCAGCAAAAGCAGGCGACCGTTGACCATCCTCTTCAACTCGGCGGCGATGGCCTGTTCCACTTTCGCGACGGCGATCGCGGTGCGTTCGGCCTTCGGCGACACCTCGCTCCTTCCGGACCGCAATCTGCCCGTCACGATCACGATGCTCTGCGCCATGGCGTTGGTCCAGTTCATCGGCAACACCGGGCTGGTCGCCATCGGCCTCGCGCTCAAGAACGATCTTTCGATCCTAGAGGCGTGGTATAGAAACTATCTGTGCTCTTCGCTCACCTACTTCATAGGCGCTGCCATCGCCGGACTGATCGCCTATCTGGGCCACTATGTCGGCTTCTACGGGCTGCTGATCTCCAGCCCCGTCGTCCTCATCCTCTACCTGACCTATTCTAAATACCTCGACGACATCAGGACGGCAGCGGCACAAGCGGAGTTGGCCGAAAGACAACGGGCCGAATTCGAACGCCAACGCGCCGAGCAGGCCGAAAGGCACGTGCGCGAACTCAACCGCTACATCGCTCAACTCGAGCAGACGAGCCGCGCGTTGAAGGAGAGTCGCGAGCACTTCCGTTACGCGGCGTTCCACGACGCGCTCACGGGCCTGCCCAACAGGGCGCTGTTCACCGATCACGTCCGCTTAGCCATCGAACGCGCGAAGCGCCGTCCGGAATACATCTTCAGCGTGCTCTTCCTCGATCTGGACCGCTTCAAACATATCAACGACAGCCTGGGCTACTCTTTCGGCGATAAGCTGCTCGTCGCCACCGCGCGGCGGTTGGAATCTTGCCTTCGGCAGGCTGACACGGTGGCCCGCTTCGGCGGCGACGAATTCGCCGTTCTGCTCGATGGGATCCGCGACTCGAGCGACGCGGTCCGCGTGGCGGAGAAGATTCAAGAGGCGCTCTCCGCCCCGTTCACCATCGAACGGAGCGAAGCCTTCATCACCGCGAGCATCGGGATCGCGTTGAGCATCAGCGGATACGATCACCCGGATGAGATCATCCGCGACGCCGATATCGCCATGTACCGCGCCAAAGAAGGCGGCAAGGCCCGTTACGAACTCTTCGACAAAGAGATGCATTCGCGCGCGGTGGCGAGGTTGAAGATGGAGAACGATCTGCGCCGCGCGATCGAACGCGCGGAATTCTGTCTGCATTACCAACCGATAGTCGAACTCGAAACGGGCAAGCTCGTCGGGTTTGAAGCGCTGGCGCGATGGCATCATCCGGAGCGAGGGCTCGTCTCGCCCGCCGAATTCATCCCCATCGCGGAAGAGACGGGGATGATCGTGCCGATAGGCATGTTGATCTTGGAAGAGGCTTGCCGCCAGATGAGCGTTTGGCAACAACAATCTCCGGCCAACAAACAGCTCGCCATCAGCGTGAACATCTCAAGCAAGAATTGGATCCAATCCGATTTCGTCGCTCGGGTCGAATCCATATTGGCGCGTACCGGTTTCCCTCCGCATTGTTTGAAGTTGGAAGTTACAGAGAGCCTGGTGTTGGAGAACGCCGACGCGGCGACCACCGTGTTCGAGCAACTGCGCGCCCTGGGCGTCTGCCTGAGCATAGACGATTTCGGCACCGGCTATTCATCGCTCAGCTATCTACATCGCTTCCCGTTCGATGCCTTGAAAATAGATCGCTCCTTCATCTCCAACATGGGATGCAGCGACGAAAACATCGAGATCGTCCGCACGATCACCCGCCTGGCCCAGAATTTAGGGATGGAGGTGATCGCCGAAGGCATCGAAACGATGGAACAGGTCAAGATCTTGCGCGCGCTCTCGTGCCACTACGGGCAAGGCTACTTCTTCTCCAAACCGCTCGCCGCTTGCGCGGCTGAAGAGCTCATCCGCGCCGTCAACAGCGGCGAGCGCGATTTCTTCGCGCTCAATTCACCGCCCCCGATCGGTTCGATCGAAAACAAACTGATAATGTGATCTCAGCCTTAAATCGGCGGTCGCTCCCCGGTCGACTCACATGAAGAGCCGCGCTCGCGAGACTTTTCCCATAAATCTTGCTAAACTTACGCGCTTTCACGCCGATCGCGAACCGGTCGCTAGATCGTCCCGATGCAGAATCTGAGCTTGCAACCGATATCGCGCGCTGAAGATCTTGCGGCAGAGATCGCCCGCATCGAACGCTTGCTCGATGAACGGCGGCGCGAACTCGCCTCGCTGCAAGAGGAGATGCGCGCCTTCCGCACGCTCTACACGCGGATCATCGGAAGTCGGTTGGCGGAGTTGTCCGAAATCGAACGAGCTATCCGCGAGGCGGAACGCAGGCTCCTCGGCGCGAGCGACGATGGAGAAGATGAAGCGACGAGCGACCCGCCCGAAGCTCAGCCGGAAACGAGGATGAGCTTACGCAAAATCTTCTGGACGATCGCCAAGATGTTCCATCCGGATCATGCCGCCAATCCGCAAGAGGCCGCGCGCCGCCACTCGATCATGGCCGAGGCGAGCCGCGCCTATCGCGAGGGCGATGTCGAGAGCTTGCATTCACTGCTCGCCGATGAACGGTTGCAGTCCTACTGCGCATCGGCTCGACGCAACGAAGCCGATGATCCTAAAAGCCGATTGCTCGATCTCAAAGAGGAACTGATCACCATCGAGTTCGGCATCAAGCGGATCAAAGGGGACGCGCTCTACAGGATAAAGCTCAAAGTCGATGACGCGGCACGACAAGGCCGGGACGCGCTTGCCGAGATGGCCGAAGATCTCGATCGTCAAATCGCCAAAGCGCGGCGGCGTCTCGCCCACCTCTCCTGAGAGCACACGCTTTAACTCGCCGAACGCAGCAGACCGCGGAAGATGCCTTGAATCGAAACGCGCACGGCAGGCAAGCGCAGCGGGGTAAGTTGCGAATTCGCTGGGCGCAATTCGATCTCGTCCCCGAGACGATAGAATCGCTTCAACGTAACGCGATCGCCATCTATGAGCGCGACGACGATCTCGCCATCGCAAGCTTCAGTCCGATTCTCGATGATCGCGATATCGCCATCGCAGATGTGCTCGTCGATCATCGAATCGCCGACCACGCGCAAGGCGTAAACGTTCTCGGCGCGCACGCGCCCTAAGAGGAATCGAGGCACAGGGATCGTCTCAGCGTCGATGATCGCATCCATCGGCAGACCGGCGGCGATGCGACCGAGCAGAGGGATCTCGCACCATCCATTTGCATCCCCTTCCGCAACCACCCGCAAAATGAATCCGCTGCTTTCGCGCCGGCGCGCGATCAGACCGCGCCGCTCGAGCGCTTGGATGTGCTTGGCGACGGTCGCTTTCGAGGAGATGCCGAAATGGCGCGCGATCTGCGCATAGGAGGGTTCGTAACCATGCCGCTCGATGAAACCCGCGATGTAGTCGAGTATCTCCTTCTGTCGGCGCGTTCGCGGTCGCATCGCCTTTGCCCTCGCTGGCGGATTCTAGCCAGTCGCGGCCTCGCGCGTCAACGATCGCCCTCCGAAAAGAGCAGCCCGCGCCCCATTCGTTCTCGCGTTGACGCGATGAGATGAAGGATGAGACGATGTCTCATCGCCAAATGACAGGGGGGGACCGAAGATGGAGATCGACAAACGTAAAATCAGGACCCAAGAAGAGACCGGAGAAGAAGCGCCCATCGATCAGGTCGAAGGGATCGTCGAAGCGGAGATGGAGCTTCTCGAGGGGCGCGCCAAAGAGAGCGTCGCTCAAGCTCTGCAGGACGCCGAACTCGAACGCGAGGGGCGCCAATTGCGCGAAGAGGCGGAACGCAAACTGAAGAGACGGCGAAACGAATAATTAACTCCTCCGCCCATTCCAGCTTCCTCACTTATGAGCCGCCGTCGAGCGCCCGATCTATCGCCTCGCGCAAACGCGCAGGACTGCGTTCGGGATCGAAGCCGACGAACTTCTTCAGCACACGCCCATCGCGCGTGATGACGAAGGTCTGAGGGATCGAACCATAATCGCCCATGAAAGCGAGCGCGAAATCCTCATCCGCCCATCCGATCCGATAGTTGATGCCAAACCGCTGCGCGAAATCCCTTAGCTTATGCGCGTTGTCGTTAGCATCTACGGTCAACCCGATGAACTCCACTCCGCGCGACTTGAGCTCATCGTTCAACGAGACCAGATGCGGGATCTCATCGCGACACGGCGGACACCACGTCGCCCAAAGATCCAAAACGATGACCTTGCCGGCATAATCGGCCAGACGGATCGTCCCGCCGTCGAGCATCCGGATCTCGGCCTCCATCAATTCAGCCGGCACCGCCGGCAGCGCGGAATTTGCTCCGTTCGATCCAGCAGTCCTGATCGAAGAGGATGCGCCAACATTCCCCGATTCTTTCACCTCGACCGCGCGGCGCGAGCAAGCGACAACTCCGCCGATAAGCGCGATCAGCAAGAAGCAAATAGCGCGCTTGACGATCCGTCTTGCAATGGCTTGCTCGCTCATCGAAGGTGAAAAACGGCGCTCATCAACCTCGGTCGCAAAATCCGAATCCTTCACTTGGCCCATCGATCCCATGAGTCAAGCTAAACGACCGCTCTCCTCCGAGTCAAGCGGAGACGCCAATCGAACCGACCGCGCAGCCTAAACGCCAGCCGCCGATGCTCCAAACCATGGCAACCCTAAGAGAGCAATTCTCGTCACCGATGCCCTTCAAGCCACAGCAACGCTTCGAGCAAGTAGTAATCGCCGTAGATCAACCGCCCATCGTGCGGGCGCGTCGAAGACCCGTGGCGCAATACGCCAGGCGGAGTGCGATCGTCAGCCGACACGGGCGTCAAGTAACGATCGATCAAGGACTGCACGATGCGCTCACCTTCGTGCCGATAACGCGCCGCGCGCTCGCGGTCGCCGGTCAGTTCCGAAAGGCGCAAAAGCGCTCCGGCGATCAACGCGGCAGCCGATGTATCGCGATTGCGAAAATGCACGCCCTCATCGTAGAAGTCGTACCAAGGGACGCCATCTTCCGGCAATCGGTCGAGGACGAAAGCGGCGATCCGTTCGGCTGTAGCAAGCAGGCGCGCGTCGCGTGTCTCCGCGTAAGCGACCGTAAACCCATAGAGCCCCCAAGCCGTGCCGCGTGACCATGAGGTATCGGCGGCGAAACCTTGATGCGTGTGGTTGAAGACCCATTCGCCAGGACGCGCCGCGTTCGCCACTTGAACCCTGATGCCGTGCGAGTTGAATTCTTGACGGCCATCGCCGGGATTGTAGTGGACCGATTGAATGACAGATCCATCTGGCCGCACCAACCATTGGGCCGAACGGAGCGCATGTTTCAGCCCGAGCTCGCGCCATTCGGGATCGCCGGTCTCCCTGCTGGCCCACCACCAGATCTGCAAATTCATCATCGTATCGATGATCGTATCATCGCCGCCGACCTCCCACGCGGCGACGAGTTCGGTCGTCGGATTGTAAAGCTGCTTCAACCTCTCAGCCGCACGCAACGCTCCCGCGCGATACTTCGGATCTTTCGTCAACCCGTAAGCGAGGGCGGAGGAATAGAAATTCAAGAAACCGACGTCGTGATTTTGAATCATCTCCCGGCCAAGCAGACGCGCGTTCCACAGCTCAGCCCAACGCCGATAGCGTTCATCTCTGGTCCAGTCATAAAACTTCCAGAGCAGACCGGTCCAAAAGCCGCCCGTCCAGAAATAACCGTCCTGCCTTCGCCACTCACCCGTCCAATTGTCGCCTTCGGTGAAGAAGCCTTGTCCGCCGCCGTTTGCGGTCATCTTTCCGATCGGAGCCGCGGCGATGATCGGCTCCCATCGCTGAGCCGCGCGATCGACCGCTTGGCGCATCAACTCGATCGCTTCACGGTAGGATCTCTTCCGCGCCGGATTGAGCGTATCGGGCGGAGCCGATTGCGGCGCCGCCGCTTCGGAAAGCAGTCGCCAGGTGGCAGGTTGGCTCAAACGCGCGCCGAGCGCGCGAACGTAGCGCGCGAACTCATCCTGCGTTCTGATCGCGCGCGCCGGCAGAACGAGCGTCCCTGTCCCATTCCTGTGCGCTGCATCCTCTGCGCGCACCTCCATGCGCTCGGTCTCCTCTTGATCCCAAGCGGCGACTACGTACCAGCGCGCCGAACCGCCCTCGAGTTCGAGCGGCAAAAGGTAATTTGCCGAATCGGCAAGCGCCTTCGCGCCGCTCTGCGGCGCGATCAAAGCTAGACCCAAGCTCTGGTCCGGTAACGATTCGGTCGCCTCGGCTCCGGGTCGCAACACCTGATGCCCCCACGTAGCGATGACGCGCGCTTGCGCTACGGTCTCCTCAAACTTCGCCACGCCCTCTTTGAGCGGCAGCCCGGCGACCAACTGGATTCCGGCAACGTTTCTCGCCACGATGCGATGTTCGAACCATCGTTCGCCGGCCCATTGCGTGATCCGACTCGTCAGATCGATGCGGCGATCGCCGACGCGCCAACCTTTGTAATCAAGTTCGACGATGGCGCGCACCGGTCCAGCGCTGATGATGCGCCAACGCCGTTCGACGACATCCGAAACTTTAACCGCTTGGCCGTCAACGAGCGCCCCGACGGCGCCAATTCCGAGCGCATCACCGATCTTGTAGATGTCGCGCCCGAACGGCGCCTCCGCGTGATAGTCGTAATCGGGCGCGCCGAATGTTTCCAAATAGAGCCCGGGCCGCCGCTTGCCGAACAGATCGATGGCGTTCCGCTGATCGAAATAGAGCCGCCATGCGACCAATTCCGATTCCCAACCGATGCCCTCGTACTTTGCGGTGAATTTAGCATGGACGCGCTTCGGGTAGTCGCTGCGCAAACGCGCGATCGTCGCCTGATCGCCGTAGGCGATGTTGACGATGCGCGTTTGCTGCGCTTTGAGCGGGATCTGAAAGGCGATCTCATCCGCTTTGCCATCACCATCAAGATCATCCGCCTGCGATGGCAGTTCGATCGTCTGCAGCGTGCGCGCGTCCTCTTCGAGCGTCGCCGCATCGCTCGTCGTGATGACGAACGCCCCGGCGTTAAAATCCGGCGCAATTCGTTTCAACGCCGCGACCTCGATGACGATGTTCTCATGTTCGCGCTCACGGTCCGTTTGATTCGCCACCGCCAGTTTGATGATCTTGACGTGAGAAACGGCGCCGACAAACGGAGCGGCGAGCGCACAGAAGACGAGAGAGCCAAACAAGAGGTGAGTTTTGCGTCGCATGCTTTTGGCAAATTTCGAGCCGAGTCGAAAGATCCTATCGCGCCAACCAACCGCCATCCACCACGAGCACGTGACCGTGCATGTAATCGCTCGCCGCCGAAGCCAAGAAGACCGCAGCGCCAGCTAGATCCGCTGGCTCGCCCCAGCGCCCCGCCGGAATGCGTTCGAGTATCTGACGGCTGCGCACCGGATCTTCGCGCAGCGCGCGCGTGTTGTCGGTCGCCATATAGCCGGGAGCGATGGCGTTGACGTTTACGCCTTTGGCGGCCCATTCGTTGGCGAGCGCTTTGGTCAGTTGCGCCACGCCTCCTTTGGCCGCCGCATATGCGGGCACGAGGATGCCGCCTTGAAAAGAGAGGAGACTGGCGATATTGATGATCTTGCCACGCCCGCGCTCGATCATGTGCCGCCCGGCAAGCTGCGCCAACCGCCACACGCTCGTCAAGTTGATCTCGACCACTTCGCGCCAATCATCTTCCGCATATTCGGTCGCCGGCGCGCGGCGGATCGTCCCCGCGTTGTTGACGAGGATATCGAGTTGCCCGAATCGCGCAAGCGTCGCTTCGACGAGGCGCTGCGGCGTGGCCCGATCGAGCATATCGCCGCGCAAAGCCAAACTCGATCTTCCGCGCCGCTCGATCTCAGCGCAGGTCTCTTCGGGCGAATGCGTATTGCCGTGACATGCGACATGCGCGCCCGCTTCGGCGAGCGCAATGGCGATGGCGGCGCCAAGCCCCCGTGAAGCTCCGGTCACGAGAGCCACCTTGCCATCCAATTTGAAAGCATCGAGGATCATCCACATTCTCTCCTTGAGAAGCGTCGCGCTCGTTCCGAGCGATGATCAGTGGTTGACGCCCGAGGCCAAGAACCCGCCATCCACGACGATCACCTCGCCCGTGATGAAACTAGCCGCATCCGAAGCCAACAATATAGCCGCACCGATCAACTCCTCAACCTGACCGAACCGCCCCATCGGCGTGCGCAAAAGGAATTCGCGCCCGCGCTCCGTGTTATCGAGGAGGTTCGCGTTGAGCGGCGTGCGAAAGACGCCGGGCGCGATCGCGTTGACGGTGACCCCATACTTAGCCCACTCGATGGCCAGCGATTTAGTTAAACTCGCCACCCCGGCTTTGCTCGCCGAATAAGCGGCGACTTCGTACAAAGCGACGAAGGACGAGAGCGAAGCGATGTTGATGATGCGCCCGTAACGGCGCTCGATCATGTGCCGCCCGAAGATCTGACAAGCGCGCAGCGTGCCGGTCAGATTCGTATCGATGATCGCGTTCCAATCCTCTTCCGAAAAGTCTATGGTCGGCGCGCGTTTTGTCCGCCCGGCGCAGTTGACGAGGATCTCGACTTTGCCGAATGCGCCCAAAGCCTCATCCAAAAGCTTCTGCAAAGAGGCCCGATCCGAAACGTCCGAGGTGAGGCGCAACGTCCGCCGCCCGCGCGCCTCTATCTCGCGCGCCGCCTGCTCGACCTGCTCAGCGCGACGCGAAGTCGGGATGACGTCTGCGCCCGCTTCAGCCAACCCACGCGCGATCGCTAGACCGATTCCCGAAGTCCCGCCGATGACGACCGCCGTCTTGCCCGTTAAATCCAGTGGTGCGTATGCCATCTTCCAAAATCTCGCTTTAGTTTTATGAAGAGCATTTCGAAATCCGCGATTTTATTCGGAAGCTGGCGGGAAGTCCACCCAATTTGTTCAAATATAAGGCAAAACTTCTCCGCGCGAGGTCCGCGGGGCGGCGAATTTGGCCGTCTTTCACCGGATCGATCGACGGGCGAAGGGGCGATCAAGATGGCCTTTTCGATTTGAGGTCGGATACCATTGACATTTTGGGAGAAAAGCGAACAAAATTTTCGAACGCTTCGGCGGTCAGTTTCAATCCGCGCGCGGCACGCGAGCGCGTCTTGAAAGGAGAGTTCGCTTTTATGGACGAGAAAATGGGCGCGGGCCATTCGGTAGCATCCGCCAAGTCATTAGCGCAACCGACGACGAGCGGAGCGGAGGAAGCTCGAACAGAGATCAAAGCGCGCATCGGACATTTCCGTTGGACGATCTGCGCGCTCCTATTTTTTGCCGCCACGATCAACTACATCGATCGCCAAGTCATCGGCATCCTCAAGCCAGTTTTGGAGAACGAGTTCAGGTGGACCGAGATCGATTACAGCAACATCGTCTTCTCTTTTCAACTCGCCTATGCCATCGGGCTGCTCGGTGTCGGGCGACTGATGGATTGGCTCGGGACGCGGCTCGGCTTCAGTTTGGCTGTCGGCGTGTGGAGCGTTGCTGCGATGGCGCACGCGCTGGCGCGTTCCGTCCTCGGGTTCAGCGCCGCGCGTTTCGCGCTCGGGTTGGGCGAAGCGGGCAATTTCCCCGCTTCGATCAAGACGGTCGCCGAATGGTTCCCGCAACGCGAACGTGCGCTTGCCACGGGCATCTTCAACGCTGGGACGAACGTCGGCGCGCTCGCCACACCGCTGCTTGTCCCTTGGATCGCTTATCGCTATGGCTGGGAATGGGCTTTCATCCTAACGGGCGCGCTCGGTTTCCTCTGGCTCATCCTCTGGCTGGCGATCTACCATCGCCCGGAAGAACATCCGCGTCTGTCGAAAGCTGAACTCGCTTACATCCGCAGCGATCCCCCAACGCAGGAGGGGCGCGTCAGCATAGGACGGATCCTCCCGCACAAACAGACATGGGCTTTCGCGATCGGCAAATTCATGACTGATCCGATCTGGTGGCTATACCTCTTCTGGCTCCCAGACTTCTTTCACAAAACACACGGGCTCGACCTGAAAAGCTTCGGCCCACCGCTCGCCGCCGTCTACTTGATCGCCGATGCCGGCAGCGTCGGCGGAGGATGGCTCTCTTCGGCGCTGATCAAACGCGGTTGGACGGTGAACGCTGGCAGAAAGATCGCCATGCTGATCTGCGCGCTGTGCGTCGTCCCGGTGATCTTCGCGCCGCGCGTGACGAGCTTGTGGGCAGCCGTCGCTTTGGTCGGGTTGGCCGCAGCCGCCCATCAAGGTTGGTCGGCGAACATCTTTACGCTCACTTCGGACATGTTCCCACGGCGCGCCATTGGCACGGTCGTCGGTTTCGGCGGGATGGCCGGCGCGATCGGCGGGATGTTGATCGCAAAGGTCGTCGGTTACATCCTCGAGTGGACCGGAAGCTACATCTCCATCTTCATCATCGCCGGTTCGACCTATCTCGTCGCGCTTCTCATCATTCATCTGCTCGTGCCCAGACTGGAACCGGCCAAGATCGCTGACTGATGCGGATCGAGCGGGTTTGTCGAACCCGCTCGATCGTCGCCGATTCTGGACATCATCCCTCGATGCTATCGCCGCTCCTCTCAACGGCCTCACCTGAAGGATCAAGCTGAAGATCGCCATCAGGTACCCAAGATCGCAACGTCTCACCTAGAGGATCAAGCTGAAGCGCCTAGACCTCGAACCAATCTTCGGGGCGGGCAGAAGAAAGTTTCAAAGACTAACAAACCTCTTGCTCAAGATCGGGCGGTTGGTGTTATAATCCGGCTGGCATCTGGGCCACGCGCCCAGCCTGAAGATGATCATTGGGGCCGGATCTCTTCTTCGCCTTCCAAAGTCCAGGGTTCGTTCCACAACATCCTGATTCCCGGAGTTTTCCAAAGACCTGAAAAATGGCTTCCCGATCACGCGCCCTGCTTAAAGAGATTCTCATCGGCATCGCCTTCGGCGTTTTAGGTTTCATCGTCAACTCCTGGAAGTTGGAGCTTTTGCCTGGCGTCTACTTGATCTTCGGCGCGGTTTCGACGCTTCTTTGCGCTGCGCGCTATGGACCGCTGAGCGGCGGCGCAGCCGGGCTGCTTGCCGGATTGCGCACGTGGTGGTTGTGGGGGCAATGGTTCCCGGCAAGCGTTTTATGGCTATGCGGCGAAGGTGTATTTGTCGGCTACGCGCGGCGGCGGCGCTTGCTCTATGCCGTGCTTAGCTATTGGCTGCTATTAGGCAGTTGGGCAGTTCTTCTGGTCCAGCGTTACCTTTTCGGCCTCACCTGGCAAACGAGCCTAGCGCTCGGGTTGCGCAGTCTCGTCAACGGCTTCTTTTGCGCGCTCATCGCCGAAGGCATCCTTCTGCTCTACAGCCTTTTGCATCGGCGGCGCACGCAGGGCGAGCCGCAGATGGGCCACGCTTCTGTGATCAGTTTCGCCTTGATGCTGGGCATCTTCATCCCCGTTTCCCTTTCGATCATCGGGATAACGCGCTACATCCTCAACGAAACGGTTGAATCCGTGCGGGCCGACGCTCTGGCCCGGGCGACTTCGACCCGTCGAGACATCAGTCGGCGCATCGAGACCTATCGCCGGACGGTTGAGATGACCGCCAACCTGGTCCGCGACGAGGGGATCGGTCTCGATGACGCGACGCGGCTCAACGTGCTTCTCGACGCGGCGCGATGGCAGAATCCGGAACTTGCCGGCATGTATGTGGCTGACGAGAAGGGGCGCGCCGTCGCCCATTCGCCGCAAAAGGGCGAGAAGGGCGAATCGCTGATCGGGACCAATTACAGCGATCGACAATATTATCGGGATTTGATGCGCACTCGCCGCACGGTCTTATCTGGCGTCTACCAAGAGCGCAAAGGGAAGAACGCGCCGACGGCGGCGATCGCGGCCCCCATCTTCGACAAGGATTCCGGGCGCGTCATCGGTTTCGTCGCCGCCTGGTACGATTTGAAGCCTTTTCACGATGTGGCTTTCGTCGCCATCTCGCGCAATCTCAGGGATCAAGCGCTGATCACCGACGCGGATGGGTATCTCATCGCCGATTCCGACCGACCGGCGGAGGATTACAAAGAGCCGATCAGCATCGCCAACACACCGCTCTATCGCGAGACTTCCTCGAGCGACATGGGCGTCCGGATGCTCAACGATTCGACGGGCGGCGCGCGAGGGTTGGGCAGCAGTTCGTGGGTTGCGTGGGACACGATCCCTGAAGCCAACTGGAAGGTGATCGTCAAGGCTTCGCTCTGGTCCGTCGAAGAGTTCGTCATCGCGCTCTATTTGAAAGCTTTGGCGATCCTCTCCTGTTTGACCTTGATCGCGGTTTTGATCTCGCATCTTATTGGCCGTTTCCTGAGCCGTCCTTTCGAGCTTCTCGAGCGCGGGGCGCTGCGTCTGGCGAGCGGCGATCTCTCTTCACGGCCATCCCTCTCTCGGATGAGGACGCGCGAAGCCTATCGGCTGGCCCAAGCCTTCTCGCAGATGGCCGATAGCATCGAGCAAGCGTTGGATGAGCAACACGCGCTCACCTTGCGGGCGAAAGAGGCGGCGCGCGAGGCGCGCGCGCACGCCGCCTGGATCGCGGCGCTCGATAAGATCGGGCAGGAACTCTCTTCGACCTTCGACCTTTTGAGCATCTGTCGCGCAGCGCGGCGCTATGCTTCATCGCAGACGCGCGCCGATAACCTCATCATCTCCGATTATGATGAGGCGACAGGGAAGATCGCTTGCGTCTACGCTTGGGTCGGCGGCGAAGAGCGCGATCCGCATCTTTTCCCACCGCTCTTCTTGAGCGAGAGCGTTCACAGCCGCTGCATACGTTTACGCCAGCCGATCATCATCAATGATCTTTCCGCCGATGATGACGAATCGCTCGCCTATTCCATCGGCGAAAGCGCGTCCTCCGTGCGGTCGGTCTTTTATTTGCCGCTCATCGCCTGCGACCGCGTGGTCGGCACGCTCCAAGTGCAGAGCCACGAACCGAACAGCTACTCGCAAGCCGATGTGGAGCGAATGATGTTGCTCGCCAATCACATCGCCATCGCCATTAGCAACGCGCGCCTGTTTGAGCAAGTGCAGCAAGGCAAGGTCGATTGGGAAACGACCTTCGACAGCATGTCGGATGGCGTCTTCATCTTCGGCGAAGATGGACGGCTACGCCGCGCCAACCGCGTCGCCGCCGAGATGGAGAACAGTTCGGTCGAGCAACTCATCGGACGGCGCTGCTGCGAAGTGATGACCGAAGATGGAGGCGGGACGTGTCTTGTCGCCGAAGCGATCGGGACCGGACAACGGGTCGCGCGAGAGCTTCGCCTGTCGCGTTTCGAGCACCCGCTGTTAATAACGGTCGAGCCTCTGCGCGCCGAAGGGAGGATCTGCGGGGCGATCGCTATCGCGCGCGATCTGAGCGATCTGCGACGTGCCGAAGAGGAGGCGCACACGCAACGCGAGCTCGTCTCACAGTTGATCGAGTTCGCGCAGGAAGCCATCTGCGCCATAGACACGCGCGGACGCACGCGATGGTTCAACCGGAGGCTTTGCGAGGCGACGGGATTTTCCGCCGAGGAGTTACAAGATGGGACGCTCAGCGAGATCGTCCACTCGGAAGATCTCGAGCGCACGCGCCAAGCGCTGGCCCGCGCGCTTTCGGGCGAGCGTAACATCTGCGAAGCCCGTTTCGTCCGGCGCGATGGCGAGATCCGCTGGTTCACGGCCAGCTTCTCGCCCGTCAGGACGGGCGACGCGATCTCGTTCGTGCTCGTCGTCGCGCGCGATGTGACGGATGAGCGTCGCGCTGCCGAGCAGATGGAGCTTACCAATAAACTCGCCGCCGTCGGACAGCTCGCGGCGGGCGTGGCCCATGATTTCAACAATCTCCTCGCGGTCATCCTCGGTCGCGCTCAACTGTTGAAAAAACATGCCATCGACGAACGGATGAAGAAGAGCCTCGAAGTCATCGAACGCGCGGCGCTGGATGGCGCCGCGACCGTCAACCGCCTACAGAATTTCGCGCGGCGGCGCACGGATGAGGCCAGCGAACCGGTCGCCATCAAGCAGCTTTTGCAAGACGTGCTGGAGTTGACGCGCACGCGATGGCGCGACGATGCTCTGGCGAAAGGCATCCGCTACGAAGTCGAACTCGCAGCGGACGAAGACGCGATCGTCATGGGCATAGCTTCAGAATTGCGCGAGGTCTTCACCAACTTGATCATCAACGCTCTTGATGCGATGCCTAAAGGAGGGCGTCTTCTGATCGAAGCGAGGCGCCATGAAGGGAAAGTCATCCTGCGTTTCGCCGACACCGGAGTAGGGATGACCGAAGAGGTCAAGCGCCGGATCTTCGAACCCTTCTTCACGACGAAAGGGCATGCGGGAACCGGCCTCGGGCTCGCCGTCAGCTACGGCATCATCGAACGTCATGGCGGACAGATCGAAGTCGAGTCGGAACTCGGGCGCGGCACCGTTTTCACCATCACGCTACCCGCGCGAGATAAAGCTTCGAGTTCGGCGCCACAAGAATCCTCCGGGATGAGCCAAACCGTCTGCGCGCTCATCATCGATGACGAAGAGATCGTGCGCGAAACTTTGGCCGATATACTCATCGAGATGGGGCACACGGTGGTGAAAGCGTCGAGCGGAGAGGAAGGGCTACGGTGGCTCGAAAAGAGCAGCTTCGACGTGGTCTTCACCGATCTTTCGATGCCCGAGATGGATGGCTGGACCGTCGCCCGACATGTGCGCGCGCGCTGGCCCAACGTTAAACTCTTGCTCGTGACCGGCTACGGCGCGACCATCGAGTTGAACGGTGAGACGGCCGATCTGGTCGATGCGGTCATCAGCAAACCGTTCGTCTTCGACAAGATCTCCGCAGCCTTGGAGCGCGTGATGGCGCCTCAACCGCTCGCCTCCTGAAGATTTCCGAAGAAGCGCAGGCGACGCGGGGACGCCTTCCCGCATCTAAATCGATGCACAGAAAAGCGTGCTTCACGGTCAGCGCGGGCGCGATCTTCGCGCCAGTAAGCCTGACCTGTCCACGATCCGCAACAAAATCGTTACATCTGTGAGCGTCAGACGACGAAAAACGCCCGCATATACCGGCAAAACCCCACATCGGAGTCTGGCGCGAGATTTGCTTATCACAACAGCCTGGAACGTTTGAGCGGATGGAAATCGAACTTGAGGGAGCTATGGTCATCGAAATGATCCCTGCCAAGATCAGAGTCATCAAGCGCAAAGAGCAGGAGGGGCGTGGCGAAACATCTCCGCCGAAGGCCAAAGAGGCGATGCGGGAGATGGTCGCCAACGTCTCGCAATGGGTCAACGAATTTCAGCAGAAGAAGCGCGAGGAGACGACGCGTGTCCTCAAATCGCTCATCGAACCGACAGCGCAAACGAGCGGAGCGGAAGCGTGATCGCCTTCGCTTCCATCGTGGGCCATTTTGCCCTTAAAATTTCGAGGTGACTTTGACCACCTCGGAAGGAGCGAAAGGATGGCCTACGTCGTAACTGAACCATGCGTCAACTGTCGCTACACCGATTGCGCGATCGTCTGTCCGGTTGAAGCTTTTCGCCTCGCGGAGACGATGCTCGTCATCGATCCAGAAGCTTGCATCGATTGCGATGTATGCGTGCCGGAATGTCCCGTTGAAGCGATCTATCCAGAGGATCAAGTCCCGGAAGAGTGGCGACATTATATTCAGTTGAACGCAGACAAAGCGGCGAGCGGGCTTCCCGTCATCACCGAGAAGCTAGATCCGCTCTGCTGAGTTTCAACCCTCGAGCACAATGAAGATGGCGATCTACACGCTGAATTGGGCGCCAAGCGCGACGGATGGCTCGCCCGGAAGGTTATCTCGCATGGGGAAGCGCACGAAACTTCTCTTGAAAAGCTTGGCCGTAACGCTCGGCACTTTGGGCGTTGGGTTGTGGATGAGGAGGCGCCGCGCGCACCGCCTGCCCCAAAACGTGTGGGCGCGTCCCGGGATGAAAGTGACCTTCCGCGCCGAATTGATGCCCGGGCGGGACGCCGCCCAGCGAACTTTCCGCGTCAAGAAGATCCTGCCCAACGGACGTATCATCCTCGATGGCGTCAGCGGCGAACACGTCGAAGCCGAGTTCGAAACGGCGCACTGAACGGCGAAGTTTAGCCTTGCCGAGGAGCGCGCCTTTTGCTGGTCCAGTCCGACCGCTCATCGCGCGCAGGTTTGCGCGCGTCCGCCATCGATCGCGTAAGTAACGCCCGTGATCCAAGAGGCGCGGTCCGAAGCGAGGAAGAGGATCAACTCGGCGATCTCCTCGGCTTCGCCGACTCTTCCAAGCGGATGAGTCTGCTTCGATCGTTCGAGGAAAGCGGCGTAATCCTCCTCGCTCATCCCGCCGCGCCGATGCAGTTCCGTGCGCACGACCCCGGGGTTGACCGCGTTGACGCGAATCCCCTTCGGGGCGAGTTCGAGCGCCGCGCAGCGCGTCAACTGGTCCAGCGCGGCTTTCGCCGCACAGTAAGCGAGCACGCCCGGGAAGGCGCGTAACCCCGTCACGCTCGACACGTTGACGATGTTGCCGCGCGTGCGTTCCAGATGCGGCACGGCCAATTGCATTAAACGGAAGACGGCGCGCACGTTCACATCGAACATCCGGTCCCAATCCTCTAACGTCGTGTTTTCGATCGTCCCATTGGCGATCACACCCGCCGCATTGACGAGAACGTGCAGCGCGCCAAAGCTGGCCATCGCTTCGTCGATGATGCGCGGCGCCTCTCGAGTCACATCGGCGCACACGCCTGCGGCTTCGCCGCCCGCGCCTCTTATCTCGCCGACCAACTCCTGAAGTGCGCCCGCGCGCCGTCCGACGGCCACGATGCGCGCTCCCTCGCGCGCGAAGCGCCGTGCGACGGCGCGACCGATCCCTGATGTCGCTCCCGTCACGAGCGCGACTCGTCCGTTCAATTCTCCCATCCTCTCATCTCCACGCAAACGAAGAACGGCGGCGATGATCTTACCAAAAGGCCCCACATCTCGACCATTTTTGCGCGCGCTTTGTCTCCATCCGATTTTTGTGCCATCATTCTGCCCATCGAGGCGGAGGCGATCTCGAGTTTGAGGAGTTGCGCCATGAGAAAGACCGGAATCGCGATAGCTTTAGTGCCCCTTCTTTGCGGCCTGATGGCGAGCGCGCGGGCGCAAGGCGCAGGCCAAAGCGGTTCCTCAGGAGTAACAACAAGCAGCGAGGCGCTCGAAGGGCTGCTCGACGCTTCTGGAACGAACCGCTACTACAAAGTCGGTCCGGGCGACGTTCTCGACATCCGCGTCTTCGGCGAACCACAGTTCAATGGGCCGGTCGAGGTTGACGAAGATGGCAACATCGAAATCCCCTTCGTCGAAAAGCCGATCAAGGTCAAGTGCCTTACGCGCAACGAGGTGCGCAAAGCGATCGCGCAAGAGTTGGCCCGATACTTGCGCGATCCACAGGTGAGCGTGCGCGTCATCGAACAGCGGAGCAAGACGCCGGCGATCGTCTACGGCGCGGTGCGCGCTCCCCAGCGGCTGCAAATGTTGCGGCGCGTTCGACTGCTCGAAGTCCTCGCGAGCGCCGGCGGCGTGACGGAACAAGCTGGCGGGACGATCCAAGTCTTCCACACGGAACCGATAACCTGTCCCGAGACCGAGGAAGAGATGGCGCTCGCCGCCCAAGAGAAAGCGCAGCAGACGACAGATGATGTCTTCCGCGTCCCCTTCGACGTCTATAACCTAGAGGACCTCAAGCTCGGCAAACCGGAGGCTAATCCGATCATCCGCCCGGGCGACATCGTCATCGTGCAAGAAGCCGCGCCCGTTTACGTCACCGGCGCGGTCGTCTCGCCGCAAGGCATATACTTGCGCGAAACGACCTCGCTCATGACGGCGATCGCGATGGTCGGCGGATTGAGGAAGGATGCCAAACCGAACGAGATCAAAATCTATCGCCGTAAATTGGGCTCGTTGGAGCCGGAGATCATCAAGGTCGACTTCAACGAGATAAGGAGACAGAAGCAGAAGGATATCGCCCTCAAGCCATACGACATCATCGAAGTGCCGGGCGCGACCGTAACCAAAGGCACTTTGATGCAAACCTTGCTCGGCAGCGCCTTCAGCAGCGTGACGACGCTCGGCACGGCGATCCCTTTGCGCGTCATCTACTGAACGGATTGAATCAGCTCTCGGAGACCCTAAAGTTCGTGGAGGCAACGAGGAGATCGTGAGGCAAACGAGCCTTGCTAAGATGAGAAAGAAGAGGAGGCAACGGACCATCCTGTGGTGCGCGATCGCGGCGGCGATCATCATCGCCCTTCTCTGGACTGAACAGATCGCTTTGCTTTACGTGCTCGCTACACTCGGGCTGACGATCCTCATGCTGATCGTCGCCTTCGCCGATCTCGAGGGGGCGAAGAGATCGGGCCAGGCGACCGATGATTAGGATGGCGCAGTCGCGCTCTGCTTTCCCCCGAAGAGTGCCCCCACCGCCTCTCCGAAGGGGCGAGGGCCGGTGTAACGGCTTTCGCCTCGCAATGGACCGCCAATCGACCGTACCAACGTCACTGGTCCAGCAAGCGCAACTTCAGCGCGCGTCGTTCGCCTCACAATGACCGCCAATCGACCCTACCCAACAGTCCCCATCATCTTCCCCGGCTTGCTTCCTATCGCAATGACCACCGTCTTTCGGCCTCGTCTGTCGAATGGCGCGGGTGATTTAGATCATCGCGACCAAATGAAGTAAGCTCTAATCGCGCGCAGCATCCGAGGTAGCACGGTTTCGACGGAGAGGGATGATGTGGCGACGAAGGCTGACGAGCTCGCTTCGGCTGCACACGAAGACGACGCTGCTCGCTTCGGCGATCACACTGATCGTCTTGGCCGCGATGTTCATCATCATCAGCGCGCGGGTGGCTGACCTCGTGCGCGAAGAGCAGAAGGCTCTGGCCGAGTTACAGGCGATCAACCTGGCCCAGCAGATCAGCCAGATGCCCGCGCCGCGCCAACCAGAAGAGATGGCTCAAGCGGCGACGCTCGCGCGTGGCGCGCGCCCCGGCATCATCAGCGTTCGCATCTGGCAGCGGGTTGGGGGCGTCTTCGTCGAAACCGCCGCGGCGGCAGGGAGCGCGCCAGCCGAAGAGATCCCCGAAGAGACGAAAGATTCGCTGCGTAGCGGTCTAGCATCGCGCGTCGTCAGCGCGCTTCCCAGCAAGATGAACGGTTCGGTCTACCGCGTTTTCGCCCCGATCACGGAAGAGGGCCGAGTGAGCGGCGCCGTCGAGATCGTCGAGAAGCTCGATGACGCTCCGTCAGTCGCCGTGCGTTATCAGCAAACTGCCATCTGGATCTCCCTGCTCGCCGTCACGCTGATCACGCTTTCGACCTACCTGCTCTTCCGCCATCTGATCTATCGTCCGATCGAAGCGCTCTTATCAGCGATGGCGCGCGCGGAAGCTGGTGATCTCAAAGCGCAAGCGCCCGTGCGCGCCTCCGATGAACTCGGTCAACTATCTGAAGGATTCAACCGCATGATCGCGCGCATCCGCGCGATGAGCGAGGAGCGCGAGAGGCAAAAACAGCTACTCGAAGAGCGCGTCCGCGAAGCGACCGCCGAACTGCAGAGGCGCAACCAACAGCTCGAGGCGACCAATCGCGAGCTGTGGCGGATGGCGCGCCGCATCACGGAACTCGAACGGCTCGCCGCCGCGGGACAGACGGCGGCCCAAATCGCTCATGAGGTCGGCACTCCGCTCAATCTCATCAGCGGACATGTGCAACTGTTGCGCGCCTCGATCGATGACGCGCGCGCCACGTCGCGACTCGATATCATCAGCGAGCAGATCGAACGGATCGAAAGGATCGTGCGCCGCACGCTCGACCGCACGCGCCAAGAGGCGAGCATCTTCACCCATATCGACATGAGCGCACTGCTACGTCGCATCTTGAATGCGACGGCGCCCGTGCTCGACGCGCGCAACATAGAACTGAAGACCGATCTCGCTCCAGATCTACCGCCCATTGCGGGCGACGCTGATCGCCTGCAACAGGCCTTCATCAATCTGATCAATAATGCGCTCGATGCGATGGCCGAGGGCGGCGCGTTGACGGTGAGGACGCGCGTTGAAAGGAACGCCGATGAGGAGGTCATCATCGAAATCGCGGACACCGGATGCGGCATGGCTGAAGAGGTCCGCGCGCACATCTTCGAGCCATTCTACACGACGAAAGAGCGCGGGCGCGGTGCCGGACTCGGATTGCTCATCGTCCAACAAGTGGTCCGCGAGCACGGCGGTCAAATCGAAGTCGAGAGCGCGCCGCAACGCGGGACGCTCTTTCGCCTACGATTCCCCCGCGCGCGCAGCGCCGATTGAAGCGCGCATTCGACTGGCGCTAGGATGGAGCGAAGCTTCGGCGATCCTTCAATTCAGAAGGGGTGAAACGGCCATGAAACGGATCTTAGTCATCGATGATGATCGCGCTTCGTGTGAGCTGCTGCGCGAGATCTTCGCCGCTCAGAATTGGAACGTCGAGACGGCGCAGACCCCAGCCGAAGCGTTGAATTTGGCCTCGCATACGAAGTTCGATCTGATCGTCAGCGACATCAACCTCGAAGCCGATCAATCCGGTCTCGATCTTCTGCGCGCTCTGCGCGATCGCGCGCCCGTGATCCTGATCACAGGTTTCGGCACGCTCGAAACGGCGGTTGAAGCGGCGCGCGAAGGCGCCTGGGATTTCATCTCCAAGCCCTTTAAAGTGACGGAAGTGATCGCCACCGCTCGACGCGCGATGGAGAGCGGCAAAGAACCGGCGGGCGAAAAGGTGGACATCGCTTCCTATCAGAGCGCCGGGCTAGTTGGCCGAACGCCTGCGATGATCGAACTTTACAAAGAGATCGCGCGCGTCGCCCCAGCGCGCTCCACGGTGCTCATCATCGGAGAATCGGGGACCGGCAAAGAACTCGTCGCGCGCGCCATCCACCAACACAGTCAGCGCGCCGCCGGCCCATTCATCACCGTCAACTGCGGCGCGCTGACCGAAACGCTGCTCGAAGCGGAACTCTTCGGTCACGTCAAGGGAGCCTTCACCGGCGCCGTCAGCGACCGCAAAGGGCTCTGGGAGGAAGCTAACGGCGGAACGCTCTTCCTTGACGAGATCGGGGAGATGAGTCCAGCGATGCAAGTCAAACTCCTGCGCGCGCTGCAATCGGGCGAGATCAAGCGCGTCGGTTCGGCGCGGAGCATCAGCGTCGATGCGCGCATCATTGCAGCGACGAATCGCGATCTGGAAGAAGAGGTGGCCGCCGGTCGTTTCCGCGAAGACCTCTTCTATCGCTTGAGCGTAGTCACGCTGCGCGTCCCGGCGTTGAGGGAAAGGCGTAACGACATCCCGCTTCTCGCCGAGAACTTTCTCGGAAGAATCAGCGCGGCGCGGGGACGCCGCCTGCGCCTTTCGGCTGAAGCGATGGGATTGCTCATCGCTTACTCTTGGCCCGGTAACGTCCGCGAATTAGAATCGGCCATCGAGTACGCCGCGTTGCGCGCGCGCGGCAATGAGATCGTGCCCGAAGATCTCCCGCCGAAGCTTCGCGGCGATGAGGCGCGCCTGCGCGCTTTGCGCGAAAATCCAGCGCTCGCCACACTGTATGCGGATCTACCGACGCTCGACGAACTGGAACGCCGCTACCTTCTTCACGTCCTCGAGGCGGTCGAAGGGAACCGGACGCGCGCGGCGGAGATATTGGGGATAGATAGACGCACGCTCTATCGAATGGCTGAACGTTTCGGGCTCAAGCTCGGCGAAGAGAGCGGTGAGCAGAAGCATGAAGCGAGGTGAATCCGCGCCCCTCAGTTCAAGGTTGGTGGAGATTGACGCGATCGAGGTTGCGATTCGCCTCATTAAGCTGCTTTATCGCTTGATCGATCGCTCCGCGCGCGATCAGGTTCTCCGCCGTTTGCACCTGATGGATGGCCGTAAAGAGAAGTTCGCGCTCCCGGTCGTTGCGTTCGGCGGAGCGATTGGCGCGCGTCAGCGCCGATGTTGCGCGCGCCAAAGCGCGAAGGGCGGTCGAGCTTTGATGCCGCCGCAAGCGCATGATCGCTTCGGCGATGCGATCGCCTGCCGTTTCGATGTCAGGATCGCGCTCGGGCAATGGCGGATGTTGGACGACGATGGGCTGCGCGTTCTGCGGCCCGCTCATCTGGCGCGCGAGATCCGTCGTCACCGTCTCCTCGACTGAACGCCTGCTGCAGGACGAGTAGCCGGCGAAGGAGAGCAGACCGCAGAGTAGCAATGAGACGATCAAAGCTTCCCCAGCGATCGCGCGATTGGCCTTGTAACTGAAGTCAAGTCGCGCCCAGAGGGAGGACACTTTCGTTTTATCCTTCGAGATCATGCAGGGAAGCGGAACCGAAGAACCTAGGCCGCCCGCCGTTCTTCCCCGAAAATTGATCTGCGGAGTCATGCGGGCGGCCTCAGAGCTTTTTCGATCGAGAGATTAACGGCTCGTATTGGTGTTTGCGTTCGTGTTCGTCGCCTTGGACTTCTTGGCGCGCTTGTGTGCGCGTTTATGCCGCTTCGTCTTCGCCGTGCTCGCGCTTGAGCTAGCAGACGTGTTCGTGTTCTGCCCGCTCGTCGTCTGAGCCGCAGCGAAGCTTCCAAGGCCCAACGTCAGCACGAAAGCCAGAACCAAAGCTATTCTCTTCATCGTCTTCTTTCTCCTTCTCCTTTATGCAAAGTTTGATGTTTCAAGGCGCAGGCAGAAGAGATCTTGCTTTGGAGGAGCTGCCTCGACATTCAGCTATCTTGCCACTTCTCCTCGGCCTGCGCCCTTACTCTTCGGGCAAACCACGTGCCGTAAAGCTGGAGGGGAAGAAAAGGCCGACTTCCTGCGATGTGCATCGCGCGGGTCGTGTGGCGATCTTGCAACGCCGACAAGATCGCCACATGGCGAGAAGCGCCCGGGCGAGATTGATCTGCCCGCGCCGGTTAACATATGCTTGGCGACGGACGTTTCGGCCTCAACCTTGGCCGACGGGCGTTTGCAAGATGCGTTCCCTTTTGGCCATTTCGATCTCTTGCCTCCTCCTCACGCATGGGTGGCAGGCGAGTCTCGCTTATACGCTTCAACGCGCGGAATCGAGCGGGACCGTACGTTGGCACGCGAAGCGGATCCGCTTTGCGCTCTCCTCCTCTTTCTTTTCCGCCCCGAACGTTCAAGGGGAGCCAGCGGAGATAGCATTGGCGGCGCGCAAAGCTCTGGCCTACTGGGCCAAAGAGACCGGAATTCAATTCAGCCTCGCCATCTCATCAGCCCAATCGGTGAGCGGCGCCTCGAGCGGCGGCGACCGCCTCAACTTGATCACGATCGCGAGCACCGCAGAAAACCTCGCCTTATTCGAGGGAGAAGGCGATCTTCCGAGCCGCGTGCGCGTCTTCTTTCAACCGCAGACGGGCGCGATCGTCGAAGCCGACATCGCGCTCAACCCCAACATCCTCTTTTCGACCGACGGGACGCCCGGCACCTACGATCTCGAAGCCACGCTCATCCACGAATTCGGACATGCGCTCGGCCTCTCCCACTCGGCAGTCATCGGTTCGATCATGCAGCCGCGCTTGCCGATGAACGGCGACGCAGGTCACGAAACGGCTCTGCGCCGACTGGCTGAAGATGATCGCGCTGCGGCGCGCGCGCTTTACAGACCGCGCACCGAATGGGGCAGCCTGATCGGCAAAGTCTCCTTCAACAACGGATATCCGGTCTTCGGCGCCCACGTCTTCGTCGAAGACATAGCGACGGGGCGCATCGCCGCCAGCGATATATCGCGCGAGGATGGGTCCTACAGGATAGATGGCTTGCCGGCGGGCGAGTATCGCGTCGGAGTCGAACCGCTCGATGGGCCGATAGAACCAGCGGAGATCTTCGCGCGCTCGACCGCGCTCAACGTGTCGAATGACTTCCGCTCCTTCGTCTCGGATCGCGCCGTCGAAGTCAACGCTAATTCGCTCGTCGAGTTCAACATCAAACTTGAAGACGTTCCGCCGAAGATAGATCCGCGCGCGCTGGGCTTGAACGGAAAGCTTTCAACCGCACCGCTCGCGCTCGCCCCCGGGCGCACCTACACGCTTTCGATCGGCGGCGAGGGATTGGATGAGATCGTCGAAGTCGCGAGCGATTCACCCTATCTTGTGGTCGAAGGGATCAACGCGCGAGGCGAAGGTGCGCGCGCCCTGTTCCCCGTTCTCGATTTGCGGGTTCGCATCGGCGCGGATGCCCCGACGGGCGAGTACAGCCTGCGTTTGCGGTCAAGAGAGGGCGAGGTGGCATGGATCGTCGGCGCACTGATCGTTGAACGTCAAGTCGCACTCGATGGCGCGAAAGATGGGCCGGAGATCGAGACAGATCTCATCGAGCTAGATTAAGCGAACGCGCGTTGGGGCAAGTCTTCCCAACGCGCGCTTTCAACTCAAGGTGACCAATGTCCATCAATCGCCAAGCACAACGCCATCAGCCAACATGATCCCATCGCCTAAGACAACGCCGTCGGCGAGCATGATCCCGTCGCCAAGCACGACGCCATCGGCCAGCATGATGCCATCAGCGAGCATGATCCCATCAGATAGCATGATGCCATCGCCTAAGACGACTCCGTCAGCTAACATGATCCCATCGCCTAAGACGACGCCATCAGCCAACATGATCCCATCGCCTAAGACGACTCCGTCGGCTAACATGATGCCGTCACCCAGCACGACGCCATCGGCCAGCATGATGCCGTCTTTAGAGATCTCGCCTATCATCAGCCAGTTGTTGGCTGAAAGTTTCTGATCGGCCAGCATGATGCCGTTGCAAAGTATCGGGCGCGTGCTAAAGAGCACGCCGTCGGCATAGATGAGCCGCGCGTTGAACGAGGCGCGTTCGCCCGCAATCGTATTTCCGCTGCCGAAATCGCGCAAGGTCATCCCGCCGCGAAAGATCGGATCTCCGGCCCGCAGTTCGTTGGCTTTAGGGCTGATGGCTTGCGCCATCTTGACCGCGCCGGGGATATTGATGAGCCCGGCACCCTGCGTCACCGCGCTCAGCGCCGCATTGGCAAAGCTCTGCCCCGGTAAAAGCTGTGCCGTACGCATGAGCGCGGCTTTGACGAGGGCGGGGGTGAGGGAGCCATTGGCTTCGAGCATCAACGCGACCGCGCCGGCAACTACCGGGGCGGCAAACGAGGTGCCCGAATAGGTAAAGTACATGTTCGGAACGCCATCCGAGGTTGGTTGCTGGATGCGGTCAGGGTATTCGGTTGGAATGGTCGCCCCCGGCTCTTGTGACATGGCAGCGACGATGCGACGCCCTGGGGCGACGATATCGGGTTTGACGATATGGTCGTACATCGTCGGCCCCTTGGAGGAGAACGAAGCGACCGTATCATCCGTGCGTGTGACGGTCGAGTGTGAGTCGGTCGCGCCGACCGTGATGGCGAACGGCGAATTGCCCGGGCTGCCGATCCCGCCGTAAACCAAGCGATAGATCGGATTGCCCTGAGCATCATAGCCGAGGATCTCTTCAGTTCGACCGCGATTCCCGGCGCTGCAAACGACGACGATCCCAGCGCGAACGGCGCGTTCGACCGCTTGGCAAAGCGGATCGGTCTCGTATGACTCTTGTACTGGCGTGCTCAAACTCATGTTGATGACGCGGATCTTGTAGCGCTCGCGATTCTGAATCGCCCACTCGATCGCCTGAAGCACACCGCTCGTCTGGCCCGTGCCGTGCTCATCGAGCACGCGAAGATCGACGAGATTGGCGCCCGGCGCAATCCCAGCGTAATTGCCCGCATAGCCGCGCGAGGCCGCCCCGCTTCCCGCCGCCACGCTGGCCACGCCCGTGCCATGGCCATCGAAGTCACCATGTCGCGGGCTGCCCGTGAAATCGACCGCGGCGATGATCCGATTATCGAAGTCCGGGTGCGCCGCGCTGATCCCGCTATCGATGATGGCGATCGTCACACCGCGCCCGGTCAACCCTGGCGCGCCCGAGGCGCTCTGAGCTTGGACCTGCGCGGCGCCCGTCGTCTCGCGCGTCAATTCCAGATCGGCTTTGATCGGACGATCCGGCGAGATATAAGCGATATCCTCACGCTTGGCTAGCTCTTCAAGCGCATCCTCGGGCACTTCGGCGACCAACGCATCGAACGCTTTGAAGGTGCGCCGCGCGATGCCGCCACGCATTGCAAGCAGGTTCAAATGCGCGCCCGAAGGACGCCCCTTGGTCTGAATGATGACTCGCACCAAACGCTTGGTCGTCGATCGACGACCTTTCAAATCGAGCGCGAGCTTCGGTCTGCTCCCGCGCCCATCTTGACGCCGCTCAATCGCTGCGGGCGTCGATAATGGGATCAAACTGATTATCACCAAACTCAATGAGATAACTTGCGCCAGTACGCGACGAAACATTTGGACTTCCTTCCAACGCTAAACGGAGATTTGAAAAGCGGGGCGTGCGAGGTTACGCCCCTCATGGCTTCGAGACCACTCCCTCGAAGGGAGCCCCTTGTGCCTCACCTTAAACTTCTTTAAGGTTTCTGTGCCCGACCTATTGACAAATCCCGTGCCGCCTCCGACGGCCAACCCGTGTGATCCCAAAACCCGAAGCGCACCAATGGTTTAAGCGGAACGAGGGCCATCCCCCGAAAGGCGCGAGCGATTGGACCAGTTGAATACCGAGTATCCAGAGCGCATCAGCCGAAGCGCTCAGCCTGCGTAAACATGCGGGAATAGCTTCAGGTTGAGGATCTTGTTAATGGGGTATACAGTGGCAACCAGGTATACACTCACAATTCGCTTGGTCAGTTCAACCGAAGATCATTGCGAGCTTAGATTGGGGCGCGCACGCTTTCGTTTAGCCAACACAATTCGCTTGGTTAGTTCGACCGAAGATCATTGCGTCAAAGGAAAGGCCGGGCAGGCAGTTCGTCGCTGCTTTCCGAGGATCGATTCGGGTGGTCCGGCGCTACTGAGTTGACGCTCATGAGAAGCGATCTGTAAGCTTGAATGCTTCGGGCACTCTTCGATCTTGGGGATTGGCGGGAGCGGCGATGAAGTCAGATGAGGGCTTTGCAAACCGAGCCGATCGGCGACTGTCACGGCGTCAACGCCTCGTTTGGGTGCTTTCGCTCACCTGTCTCTATGCGTTTGCCGAAGCCATCGGCGGCTGGTGGACCGGCTCTCTCGCTCTGCTTGCGGATGCGGGCCACATGTTGACGGATATTGCGGCCATCGCGCTGGCGCTTTTCGCCGCGTGGTTCGGCGCGCGTCCGGCCAATTCGCGCAAGACTTACGGTTACTACCGTTTGGAGATCCTCGCGGCATTCATCAACGGCATCGCGCTTGTGCTCATCTCGATTTTGATCCTTTATGAGGCCTACAAGCGTTTCCTCTCCCCGCCGGAAGTCAAAGCTTCGGTGATGATCGCCATCGCTATCGGCGGACTCGTCACCAATCTCTTTTGTGCGTGGTTGTTGCATGGCGAGCATGAGCACGATTTGAACGTGCGCGGCGCTTGGCTTCACATCATCGGCGATGCGCTCGGATCCGTAGGAGCGATCATCGCCGGAGCGTTGATGTTGGCGCGCAATTGGTGGATCGCCGATCCGCTCTTTAGCATCTTGATTACGCTCCTGATCATTTGGAGCGCGTGGCGCTTGATTCGTGAGGCGACGGACGTATTGCTCGAAGGGACGCCGGCACACATAAATCTCGCGGCGGTCGAAGAGGCCATCCTTGAGACTGAAGGCGTCACCGACGTTCACGACCTTCACGTATGGACCATCACGTCCGGGCGTGAAGCGCTGAGCGCGCACGTCATTCATGCCGAGGGCATATCGCAACCTGAACTATTGAGAGCTTTGCGCGCGAAGTTGCGCACGCGCTTCGGCATAGATCACTTAACTATTCAGATGGAGACGATGGATTTCGACGACGAAACCTTGCGCTTCTGTCACGTGGACACCTCGTGTTTTCGCTCAACGCGCGATCAATAGCGATTTCAGATGGCGACGATAAGACTCCGTTACGGTCGTCAGGCGGTGGAATTCAACTACGATGAGGCGCGGTTCCAACTCCTCGCTCCATCCGCAGTTGAAGGACCGCTTACCGACGGTGAGATGAGCGCGCGGCTTGACCAACCTTTCGACGCGCAACCGCTCGAAGAGATCATCTCACCCGGCGAGAGCGTGCTCATCATCTTCGCCAACGTCACGCGCCTGAGCGCGAGCGGCGTCGTCGCGCAGATGCTCGTCCGTCGGTTGATCCAACTCGGGGTGGCGGCGCGCGACATTCGCGCGATCTTCGCTACGGGGATCGACCGTCGTTTGACGAAAGAGGAGAAGCGCGATCTGCTTTCGCCCTTCATTGCACAGCGGATCGCTGCGCTCGACCATGACCCTTTCGCCGAAGCGGCGCTCGTCAACTTAGGGGAGACGGAGCATCATCTTCCGATCGAGGTAAACCGCGCTTTGCTGGACCATTCGCACATCATCCTGACTGGTTCTGTCGCCTTCCATTCCGTCTTCGGTTTCACTGGCGGTCGCGAGCTGATCTGTCCGGGACTGTGCTCAGCGCGCACGATCGAGGCGCTGTATGAATCGGCTTTCGATGGCGCGACCGGGGAACGGCGCGCGGGCGTCGGGCCGGGCCTTCTCGATGGCAACGTCGCGCATGAGGAGTGCGAGCGCGTGGCGGCTGAGGTCGCGCCATCATTTCTGGCCTGCACGATCGTCGATGAGCGCGGGCGCCCCACGAGCTTTCACGCGGGCGATTGGCGCTTGGCGCATCGACACGCGTGCGCAGAGTATGCGACGCGCCATACGCTCGCCGTTGGCGAAAAACGCCCGCTCGTCATCGCAAGCTGTGGCGGCGATCCTTTCGACCTCAATTTAGCTGAAGCCTACGAAGCGCTGGAGATGGCCTCACGCCTTTGCATCGAAGGCGGAACGATCGTTCTGCTCGCCGAATGCAGCGAAGGTTTGGGCGCGTGCCGATGGATGCTACGCGCTTGGCAACGCAAGGCCGAGCGATATCGCATCTTCCTCATCTCTGACTTGAAGGAAGACGATGTGCGCCGGTTTGGCATTCGCACGGCAACATCTTTGGAGGAGGCGATGGCGCAAATCGAAGCGAAGCAAGAAGGGTTCATCGTTCCACATGGGGCGGCCTTCATGCCGATTATCGAAGCTCGAAGCGATCCGTCGAGCTGAAAACTCAGTCGGCATCCGATGGCACGTCAAAAGCGATCGCCGTTGGGAAAGCAGAGCCTGCCATCGAAACTGTCTCTCGGGGCCACGCAATCAAATTGCAATGAAAATTTCCGACATCCTTCCCCAACTCCCGCGACCGAATCGGGCATGATGAAAGGCGAAAAACGAGGGTCCATCCCTTAAACGCTCTGACTAAAGGGGGTGAAGTTTTCATGCTGCGAACGTTGACGCTCGTCTCCATTCTCTGTTTTGCTGGGAACACGATCGCTCAATCGACGCAAGCAAGCGCGTCCGCCAAGAGCACGACGGCCTTACAGCAAAGCAGGAGGACGATCAAGATCGCCTCTGGCACCCGCGTCGCCGCGCAACTTCAGCAAACGCTCGATGTGCGCAAGTTGAGAACTGGCGATCAAGTCGTCTTGAAGACCACGGAAGACATCAGATCAAATGGCGAGGTCGTCGCCAAGAAGGGCGCGCGCCTGATCGGGCGCGTCGTCGAAGTACAATCGAACGCGGGCGGCGCCGCCGAATCGCGCATTAAACTCCTCTTCGACCGTTTAGAAAGCGGAACCTTATCGGTTCCCATCACCGCGACGATCAATGCCATCACACAGGCCGAAGCGCAACCGGCAATGGCTGAAGGCAGAGCGGATATGAGCGTGCAAAGCCGCGGGGCGGTGCGCGCCAGCAGCTCCAACCCCGGATTGGTCGGCGGATTGGTCGGGACCGTTAGCAACGTCGCCGGCTCTGCAACGCAAACGGTCGGCGGCGTGGTCGGCGGGGCGACGAATGTCGTTGGACGCCAACTGAATGCGGTGCGCATCTCGACTGGCGCGACAGCCGAAGGCGGGACGACGCTTTCGCTCGCGGGCGGCGATCTGCGCTTGGAGAAAGGGACGGTCTTTCACTTGACGATCGAGGCGAAAGAGAATTGAGCTCACGTTTAAATGCTCTCACCCAGCCTTCGATCCGGCGAAACCGGATTGAAACTACCTTACAAACGCTTTCCGATCGAAGAGCTCTCGCGGTGGACTTAAATCCGGGAGCTCTTCGATCTTTCGGGCAACCGGCGTGTTGCTTGATTTCGCGCGCCAACGTAATATTGCCAAGTAGGCATGGAACGCGCGATCGAAAAGGAGATCATCACACGCCTTTGTGAGATAGTCGGGGAAGATCATGTCATCACGGAAGGGGAGAGGCTAGCGCCCTACGGACAAGATGCTCTCGGCGAACTCTTCCTGCCCGATCTCGTCGTCCTGCCGCGCACGACCGAAGAGGTGGCCGCCATCATGAAACTGGCTAACGAGAAGCTCTTGCCAGTGACGGCGCGCGGCGGTGGCGTCGGCTATACGGGCGGCGCCGTGCCCATCAAAGGCGGACTTGTCCTGAGCACCGAGCGGATGAACCGCATCAAAGAGATCAACTTCGACGATCTTTACGCGGTCGTCGAACCGGGGGTGCGCACCTATGAGTTGCAATGTGCGGTTGAAGCGCGCGGGCTATTTTATCCGCCCGATCCAGCTTCGTTTCGCGAATCCTTCATCGGCGGGAATATCGCTGAAAACGCCGGCGGCCCGCGTTCGATTAAATACGGCGTGACCAAACACTACGTGCTCGGACTGGAGATCGTCACGCCGACGGGCGAGGTCATTCGCGCCGGAGGGCGAACGACGAAGAACGTCGTTGGGTTCGATCTAGTCGGCTTGATCTGCGGTTCCGAAGGGTTGCTTGGCATCATCACGGAGGCGATCTTGCGCCTTCTGCCGCTGCCTGAAGCGAGGCGTACGGTGCGCGCTCTTTTTCGCACTATGCGCGAAGCCTGCGCCTGCGTCCCGCAGTTTGTCCGCGCCGCGCTCGTCCCAGCCGCGATCGAGGTTATGGATCGCCATTCCATTCGCGCCGTCAACGACGCCTTCTCCTTCGGCATCCCGGACGAGGCGGAAGCGTTACTGCTGGTCGAAGTTGACGGCAACCGAGACGAGGTGGAGCGCGAAGCGCGCATGGTCGAACGGATACTCCGCGAAAGCGGCGGATTCGATGTGCGGCGTGCAGAGACGGCTGAAGAGGAGAGAGAGCTTTGGGAAGTGCGCCGCGCTCTTTCCGACGCGATCAAACGATATGGGACGCTTAAGCTGAATAACGATGTCGTCGTCCCGCGCTCACGCATCCCGGAGTTGATCGAGCGCGTCGAACAGATCGCGCAGCGATACGAAATCTTCGTCGTCAATTTTGGCCACGCGGGCGATGGGAACATCCACGTCAACTTCATGTGCGACGGCGACGATCGCGAGGCCGTGCGGCGCGCGCGCGAAGCCGTGCGTGAGACTTTCGCCGCGGCCCTCGAACTGGGTGGGACGATCAGCGCCGAACACGGCATCGGTTACACCAAAGCGCCCTATCTCAGAATGGCGCTTAGCGAGCCGACCATCGAAACGATGAAACGCATCAAGCGCGCGCTCGATCCGAATTGGATCCTCAATCCCGGAAAGATGTTCAGCGACGACCGATGAGAATCTTCAAAAGATCCAGCATGTGGTCGGGGCTCTCATTGAAAGATGTTCAGCGACGACCGATGAGAATCCTCGACGGATTGATCAAGTTTCCGCTAGAAGCGCAGAGGTTGGAGCGACCGAGTGAAGATCTACTTGCTCTATATCGACAGCGTCGGCGCGCTCTTTTACAACGAGCGCGTCGAAGATTCGACCGACGATGCACGAAGAGAGCGGGCGCGCGCGTGGATCGAGCGCCAATACCGCCGTTTCCGAAAGAGCGTGCGAGCGGCTGAAAATGGGGTCGGGGCGAGATTTCGCCGGCTCGAACGATGGCTCGAAGGTCGAATCTCCCCCGAAGAGACTCTGCTGCGCAGATTACGTCACGCTTCGACGATCGAACTGGTTTACCCTTCGGCGATGGCAGAGGGCGAAGCGCAAAAGCTTTGGCGCGGTTATCTAGCGCGTCAAAGGAGGGCCCATCTCAAATGGTTCGTCATAGACCTTCTGATCGCCCCTTTGACTTTGCTCCTGATGCCGCTGCCCGGCCCGAACATCATCGGCTACTGGTTCATCTACCGCGCGCTCTGTCACCTTCTGGCGGTAATCGGAGCGCACTGCGCGATGAAGGCGCCTCTTGAATTGGTCGCCGCAGATATCCTCAACCCGAAAGCGAAGCAGGGAGATGAGGAATGGATGCGCGAACTCGCCGATGCGTGCGGATTGAAGGGGCTGCGACGATTCATCCGCCGCGCTAAACCTTTGCCGGCAAGCGGCGCGACTTGAGCGGATGAATGGGCCGGAAGGAAAAAAGGGAGCGCGACACATCGCGCTCCCTTAAAAATTTCACAGAATAGATGCGCTCACTCTACGAGCGTGAATTTGGCCGATGGCGTAAGCGATTGACCGGAGACGCGATCCTTGATGCGGATCTGCAGTTCGTATTCGCCGGGCAGCAGACCGCTCGTTGAGATCAGCTTGGCGAGCGTCAAACGCTGCCCCGCATCGCTCATCCCGTGCCAATCCTCGACCACTTTATTGACCTCTTTGCCGTCCTTCAGCAAAACATATTCGACATCGACCGATGGGCGCAACGTCATTTGATCTATGCCCGCGTTATAAACCTGCATGTAGATGCCGACCGGATCGCCGCGCCGGTAGATCCCTGAAACGTTCGGGATCACCTTGTTCTGTCCGATGACGAACTGCCCGACGGCAGGCTGATCGGTCAAACTCTGCAACTTGGCGGCCAGGACCAGCGTTGAGGTCGAGAGTTTCTGCGAATCGTATTTCGGCACGGTAAAACCTACGTGGCGCACGCCGGTCGCGCCAGAGTTGATGTCGCGCACGATGACATCGATCTTGTAGGTCCCCGGCGGAAGCGCTACCGCTTTTTGATAAGCCGACTTGCGATCCTTGAGCGCGACCAACTCTTCCGGCGTCGCCGTCGTCGTCACAGCGTCTTCGAAGACGCCGACGCGCCGCCCGGTCACCGAGGTGATGCGCCCGAAGATGTTCAATTGGGCAACTTGCGCGCCGCCGCTATCTTTGAAGACGAGGTCTTTGTTCTCCGTTTGGATCGTGAAAGCGGTGACGACGCGATCCTCGGACTGGCGGAAGAAATCGATCCGCATGTCGAAGTTGAGCGGATTATCCTCGACGACGGGCGTGTTGACCGCCGTCGCCAGATCGTTGAATTTGATCTGCGGCGGTTTCTCAAGATCGGCCAAGATCTGCAAGCGCGTGAAGGGATTGTCCTGCTCGCGCATGTAATCCATCGTGTTGAGCCCTGCGATGCGGTCGGCCTTGTTGGCCAATCCGAGCTGCTCGGCGAGCGTCAATCCCGCGCCCGGCACGTAGAGCAGAGCATCCTTTTCATTCGGCGAACGGGCGATGTGATATTCGCCAGTGCCTGTCGGATCGACGAATTCGATCTCGATCCCGGAGCCGACGCCTGGGATGTAGCGATAGAACCAGATTTCAAACGGATAGGTGGTCGTCTCGCCACCGCCCTCGTAGTAAGGACGCTGATATGGTCCACCCATCGGGTGGGATTCGATCTCGTCCGGCTTGCCGAATTTTATGTAGATTCGTCCCCGATCGGTCTTCCAGCCCGGGATGCCCGAGGTGAAATGCTCATTCGCGTAAGCGATCCGTTCGTAATACTCTTCTTTGAACTCATTCTCTTCCGTGTCCGGATCGGGGTCGCGCCGCCGCCAGAAAGCTTCGATGAACTGTTCGCGCTCTTCATCGGTCTGAAGTTTCAAGAAAGCCTTGCGCTCCTCATCGGTGATGATGTAGGCGACGTCCTCTTCGAGCCATTTTTTATAGACCTTTTTAAGTTCCGGCTTGACGTTTCGCGGGCGCTCTTCGACCGGCGTTTGGTTTTGCTCGCCCTTTTTGTTTTGCGCCAAGGCAGGAGGGAACGCCAACGAGAAGATCAAAGCCCACAATACCACACGGGACAGCTTGCCAATCATCGCTCTGCTCCTCACCTCCGTAGGTTGTCGGCGCCAGCCTCGGGGCCGTCAATGCGTCAGCGCGAAGGATCTCGCCTATTTTGGATGCATCGACCTTTCAGTTCGGCGGAAAAAATTTTATGACCTCGCTCGAGATCGCGTCAAGAAAGCGGCCTCACTCGGTCGTGCGCTTCTTCCCGAAGAGCCACGCGACGAAGATCGAAACGATGTAAAGCAAGATCATCGGCGCGGCAAAGAGCATCATGTTCGGAACGTCATTGGTCGGCGAAAGCACGGCTGCCGCGATCAGAATGACGATCAAGGCCGGGCGCCAAATGCGCACCAGAAGACCGGCGGAGACCAGCCCGATCCGGGCCAGGACATAGGTGATGGCCGGCATCTGAAAGATGACGCCCATGCCTAACATCACGAGGATGATGAAATCGAAATAATCCGTCGCGCGCAACAGCAAGCGGAAATCTTGCCCCAACCCGAGGAGATAGGTCGCCGCCGGCGGGAAGATGACGTAGTAAGCGAAAGCTGCGCCGATGACGAACGAGATCGTCGAAAGCAGGATGAAGGGCAACGCATAAGCGCGTTCATGCGGATAGAGACCGGGCGAGACGAACGCCCAGATCTGCCACAGGATGAAAGGGACCGACAGACAGATCGCCGCATAGAGCGAGACCTTGACGTAGAGCGAGAAGGGCTCCATCGCCGTTGTAACGATCAACTTGTCATCGATGCCGGGGAGCGAACGCGCATCGAGTTCGATGGGCAACCGCACGCCCCTCGGGATCACCGTCGCTCCGGCGATGATCGGCTCATCCGTGAAGAGACCGATCTGACCTTTCGCATCGCGCGCGACGCGCGCCTGAACCGCCGTTCCCGCCGGGATCACGCTCGTCCCCAGCCTCGTCGTTTCGGCGAAGACGTATCGCCCGACATCGCCTTCTTTTAACGAATCGAGCGGAAGGATTTTCTCTCCACCGGTCAATCCGCCGAGGGGAAGTTGCCGCTCTTGCGCCTCAGCGAGGGCCTGCCGGATCGGGATGGCGAGGAAGTTGTAGATGTGATCTGAGACGAACCAGCAGAAGATGAATGAAACGAAGACGAATGCGATCGAGTAGATGATTCGGCGGCGCAACTCCTCGAGATGTTCGAGAAAAGACATCTGCCCGCCGAGCTCTCCCTCGCGCTCCCCTTCGATCTCCGGTCGCGATATGGTCGAAATCATATACGAACGCACCGATAATCAGGCGCCCCAGGCCACCCTCTTTCCGCTGAGACGGACGTTCATAGCCAATCACGCTTCTCCGTTCCGCTCGACTTTTCCGGTTCGCTAGCGAGCGGCGACGATGAGCGCGCCACCGTATTATCCGCAGGCGCGACCTGCGGCTCGAGGGGCGAAACGGACTGATCCGCCTGCGGCTCTTCCGGTATCATAGCGCGCGAGACTTCCGCTTCACGCTCGATCCGCTCGCGCTCGACCTCCATCTCCCACGTGCGTTTGAAATCCTCCGACGCGCGCTTAAATTCGCTCAGGCTACGCCCCAGGGAGCGCCCGAGCTCCGGCAACCGTCGCGGACCGAACAGTATGAGCGCCACGACGAGTATGACGAGCAACTCCGTCGTCCCTAGGAATTCGAAGATCAGCAGGAACATCCCTATCCTCCAATCAATTTTGCGTTCACGCGCATTAGACTAGGCCCGCCACTGACCAAACCGCAGCATGCGTTGCGATGAAGAGGATTTAATCTCCTTCGTTCGCTGATCTTTTCAGCGAATCATCTTTGATGCGCGGTTCACCCTCGCGCTTTGCTCCGACCCACGGCCTTCCGTAACGCTCCTCGAAGACGATCTCGCGCAACGGCAACCGCCCCGGATAGGGTTTCTCTTCCCCCTTCATGCGCCCGATGGCTAGCAACCCGACGATCTCCGCCTCTTCCGGAATATCGAACTCGCGCCGCACGCCCTCGACGTCGAACCCTTCCAACAGGACCGTGTCAAAACCATAAGCCTCGGCGACGAGCATCATGGTTGTAAGCGCGATGGCCGTTTGTCGCGTCACCCAAACGTCGGTGCGCGTCTGCTCAAGATCTTGGATGGCTTGCGCGACTTTTCGTTCGACCTCGTCGAGACGGCCCGCTCCGCGTCGCGCCCCCTCGCGAAAGATCCGCTCGGCATCCTTGCGCCAACTGCCCTTCAACCCAAGAGCGATGATGACCACGGGCGCTTCGCCGATCTTCGCCTGATTGAAAGCGACGCGCTGAAGACGCGCGCGATTGGCACGATCGCGCACGACGATGAAACGCCAAGGTTGAAGATTATAGCCCGATGGAGCCTGCGCCCCGAATCTGAGGATGGCCTCGAGCACCTCGGCGGGCACCTCATCCGAGGCGAAGCTAACGGTGGCGCGCCGGTCCAGTAAAACCTGCGTGATCGGCTTGAGAGGCGAACCGTCCGGTCGAGTTGCGGGGAAGTCTGCGGGCGGTTCGTCCATCTCGAAACCCTCTACCTTTTCGGGCGAAGGCGTCTTCATCGCAGACGATTGTAGCGCGTCGCTTGGGCAGCGTAAAACCGACGGCTGAAAAATCCAAAGGCGAGCGCAAAATGTTCAAAGGTTGGAAGATCTCGCGTGGATGCGCCGCTACGTGATCGTAACCATCCAAAGGCGAGCGCAAGATGGGCAGAAGGTTGGAAGGGAGCGTCGCTAAGGTCGAAACGGATTTAATCGCGTCCTTTGACTATGATGTCGCGCGCGCCCTCCGCCAACTGAATAGCGTCGAAACGGATTTAATAACTTCGTGTCCTTTGACGCCAGAGCGTGCCCTGAATGTCCGCGGCAACAGCGCGCGTCGAAACGGATTTAATAACTTCGTGTCCTTTGACGGCATCGGTGAATGGCTTTATGCTGTGGAGCGTTCGGAGAGAGCTATGGCCGCACGCACGCCGCGCATCGCCTCGCTACTGCCATCAGCGACGGAGATCGTCTGCGCGCTCGGACTCGCTGACGCGCTGGTAGGGATCACGCACGAGTGCGATTATCCGCCCGCGATCGCATCAAAACCGCGCCTGACGTCAAGTCGCATCTCGCACCAAACGATGTCGAGCGCGGAGATAGATCACGCTGTCCGTTCGCAATTGGATGGACACGGCTCGATCTACGACCTCAACGAGGAGCTGTTGCGCGAGCTTAAGCCCGATCTGATCTTGACACAAGAGCTATGTGATGTCTGCGCCGTCAGCTACAAGACGGTCAGCCGCGCGGCGCGCATGTTCGAGAGCGAGGTGCGCGTCGTGTCACTGGAGCCCAATACGATCTCCGACATCTTCGACAACATCCTCACCGTCGGACGCCTCGCCGGTAAAGAGGATGAAGCGATGCGCGTGGTCCAGGAGTTGACCGCACGGCTTGACGCGCTGAAAACGCGCGTCGCCCATCTAGCGCGCCCGCGCGCGCTGTTGCTCGAATGGCTCGAACCGCCATTTGCGCCGGGGCATTGGGTGCCGGAGCAGATCGAATTTGCCGGCGGCGATCCGTCCTTCGGTTTCAAAGGATCGCCTTCGCGCGTGACGACCGCCGAGGAGATCAAAGCCTACGATCCTGAGAAGATCGTCCTCATCCCGTGCGGCTACTACAGGGAAGACATTTTCGCCGCCCTCGAAAAGGCGCGATTGCCCAAGGGCTGGCGCGAACTTTGCGCCGTCAAGCGCGGCGAGGTGTGGGCGACCGACGCCACAGCTTATTTCAGCCGCCCTGGACCGCGCGTGGTCCGCGGGGCGGAGATCCTAGCGCGTATCTTTCACCCAGAGATATTTGGCCCACCGGACGAAGAGGAGGCGGTGCGAGTCCCCGCCGCATTGATGCGCGAGTGATCTTGCGCTGACCTACCCTTACGCGGAAGATCGATTCGGATCAGACGCTTTTGCGGATCGAAAAGGAGGCGGAAAGGGCGCAGCGCCTCACGGCCCAACAGGATAGGCGTCTGCTCGTCAGCATCGACGATCAAATCCGTCGGCACGTTGCGCAAAACTAGCGATCCGAGTTCTAAAGTCATCGGAGCGAGCCGCAGGACGCGCGCCTCGCGCGGCGCATCAATTACAATCCCCATCGCCCTCGCCGCAACCCGGCTCAAAGCCAAGCCGAATCTCGAACCGGTATCGAGCAGGGCCGGTCGCCCGTCTGCGAGCTGAACGAATGGACGCCTCCCCTCGCGATCAGGTAACCAGCGCAAGATCGTCGCCTCCGTCCCGCCGCTTTCGATCGCCTCTCTCCGCGGGTCGAAAGCTCCCAACTCGTCGCGCGGCATGTCGATGATGTAACCCAAGGGCCAATAGCCTTCTGTCGGATCGAGCAATCCGTCAACGCCTTCAGGAAGCGCAGCGATGATCGTCGTCCCTTGCGCCGGCAACCGATTATCTGGATCGCCAACAGCTAAACTGCGCAATCGCGCGTATTCGCCGAAGATGCTTCTCCGACCATCGAACCACGCGATCTTGACTCGCCGTCCCATCCGCGCGACCTGCGCTTCGGATGCCACACGCGGGGAGAGGATGATCGCTCCGGCCCCTGTATCCAAAGCGAAGGTGTATGGGCCGACGCCATTGACCCAAGCTTGCAGCAGAAGGCCGCGCGCGCGCGTTTCGCGAAAGCGCACGGGGCGCGGCAGCGGGGCCTGAGGGATTGGCGCCCGATGAGAAAAAATGGCAGCTCCGATGTGCGGAGCTGCCCCAATGAAAGTGACAAGAAGGAGGAGGCTAAAAATGAAGGCTAACGTTTGTCTCTTCACGGTCCTTCGCTTCTCACGACGCTGGTTGCACGGCTAACTGTGACCATCATCGATCGTCGCGCTTGCGCAGCTTATACGTGTAGAGCGCTGAGCCACCTGCTCCCGCTAAAGCGCCGATCAACGCGCCCTTCTTGCCACCGATCGCGCCTCCAACGGCAGCACCGACGCCCGTGCCGATCGCAACCGTCAGCTTATCCCGATGCTTGTCCCAAAACGAGCGATTATCGCGCCGATAGTCGTAATAAACGCGCCGCGAAGAGCTGACCGGGACGCTACGGTAAACGATCCGCTCGGATCGCGTAGCGCCAACTGCACTTCTCGGTTGCTCGACCGTTTCGCGGCCCATGCGGAACCCCTCGGCGAAACCATCGCGATAAGCCGCTTGCTCGGGCGTGAGCGCCTCCGCCCCCTGCTGATCAGTCGTTTGCGGCGTGGCCTGCGGTGTAGGTTGCGGCGTAGACGTAGCTGCAACCACGGGCTCGCTCGCCTTCGGAGCGGTCGAACGCGAAACGAGCGCCCCAACCGATCCGCCTAGAAGCGCCGCCGCCAACCCGATCGCCAGAATCTTGCTGTTATTGGTCGCAAACATTGTTCCCTTCTCCCTCGAAAAGCTCTGTCTTCGGAATCCAAGACTCCTCGCCCTTCTGTGGTGCAATTGCCGTACCTCTCGCCCCGCATGTAAACCCTTGTCTCGCCGAATCGCCTACATTTTCCCGATTTAGCCTCTTCTCTTAAAGGCCTCTAGCGAGAAATAATCACCCCGCAACGCGATCGCAATAAACCGAAGAGCCTGCGAGTGAGCCAAACTGCACGAAAACGTCGATCAACAACACCAAATCATCCTCGCGCAACCCGGCCTAAGATGGATTAGCCAAACCGTCAAGCGCCGTGAGCGCAAAGATCGCCAACTTAATCAGCAACCCCAAGATGGACCTGTTAAACCGTCAGGCGCCGGTCGCGGCGAACGGAGTTGGAAAGAGTCAGAAGCAAGAGTTATAATTTCATTACCGCTTTTTATCGCTGGGTTTCCGGGGGGCAACGTGTCCGGCGCGCGTCTGAAAGCTTTCCATCTCGCCCGCAGACTCGACGGAGTCGGGTTTTCCGACATCGTGAAGATACGCAATCGCATCATGGAACTGCGCGCGCAAGGGGCGCGAGTTTTTCAATTCGAGGGCGGCGAACCTTTTCTCAACACGCCGGAACACATCAAGGAGGCGATGATGCGCGCATTGCGCGAGAACAAGACGCGCTATGCGCCTTCGTCCGGCATCCCGGAGCTTCGCGCCGCGATCGCCGAGAAGGTGCGCACGCGCAACCGCATCCCGGCGCGCGAAGAGGATGTGATCGTCTTGAACGGCGGGATGCAGGGGCTTTTCGGTGCGTTTCAATCGGTGGTCGATCCCGGGGATGAGGTGCTGGTCTTTTCGCCCTACTGGACGCCGATCAAGGATCTGATCGCGCATTGCCAAGGCGTGACGGTGCTCGTGCCAACGGCGGAAGCCAGACGCGAAGGATTTGCGGCGACGCTCGCGCGTTACGCGAGTCCACGGACGCGCGCCATCTACTACAACACGCCGCAGAATCCGACTGGCGTGGTTTTTACGCGCGCCGAAGCGGAGGAGGTCGCGCGTTTCGCCACGGAGCGCGATCTGATCGTCATCGCCGATGAAGCTTACGAAGATCTGGTCTACGACGGCGAACACGTCTCCATCGCTTCATTGGATGGCATGTTCGAGCGGACCATCACTTCATTCACGCTCTCGAAATCATACGCAATGACCGGCTGGCGCGTCGGCTATGCGGTGGCGACTGAGCCTTGGATGACTGGCTTGCGCAAGACCACGCTCTATTCGACCAATGGCGTTTCGACCCCTTCGCAGTGGGCCGCGGTTGCGGCGCTCGCGACGCCGGTCTCATTCTTCGACGAGATCCGCGCCGAATACCGCCGGCGGCGCGATCTTCTCGTCGCCGGATTGAACGAACTCGGTTTCCATTGCGAAGCTCCTGCGGGAGCCTTCTACGCTTTTCCAGACGTCTCGCGCCTCGGCCTGGACAGCCGCGCGGCAGCCGATCACCTGTTGGAGAGAGCGCAAGTGGCGACCGTGCCGGGCGTCGTCTTCGGCGAGCACGGCGAAGGTCATTTGCGTTTTTCGTTCTCGACCTCGATCGAGACGATCGAACAAGGACTCGATTCGCTACGCCGCAATCTTTAGCGCTCAGCCTTTCGTCAGACGAGCGGAGACCTCATCGCAACTTCCCTGCACGAGACCTTCGCGAGCCGAAGAGGTTAATCGTTCCCTCTTTCAAGCAGCATGAACTCTTCTGACTGAATCGCGATGCACTTTTCCCTAGGTTGCCGCATCGCCGCTTGCCTTTCAAGCGGCGCGAACTCTTCTGACTGAATCGCGGCCAGATCGTTTCCCATTGTACCCGCGCAACCGCTCGACATCGCGAAGCGGCGGGAGCCCGAAGAGCTTCTTGTACTCGCGATTGAAGTGTGAAGGATCGTTGTAGCCGACCTTGAAACCGGCGCTTGCCGCGTCCAGACCTTCATGAAGCATGAGTCGGCGAGCCTCTTGAAGCCGTATCCGCTTCTGAAATTGCAAGGGGCTCATGGCGGTGACGGCTTTGAAGTGATGATGGAGACCAGACACGCTCATCCCGACCTCGCGTGCGATCTCATCGATGCGAAGCGGCTGATCGAAATTTCGCCTCAGCAGTTCGATGGCCCGAGCTATGGGCGAAGTGTAGCCGCGCAAGATGGCGATGTGGCGAAGCCTATCGCCCTGCTTTCCCCTCAGGAGCCGATAGATGATCTCCCGCTTGATCAGCGGCGCGATGAAAGAGGCTTCTTCTGGGTGGTCCAGCAATCTGACGAGCCGCACTACGGCATCAAGCAGACCCGCATCCAGCGGACTGACATCAAACGCTTTTGCATCCACAGGCGATGAGGAGACGGCATGGCCCGATTCGATCATGACTGACCCGACGAGCGACGGATCCAGTCTCAGCACGAGGCTCAAATAAGGCCGCTCCTTGGACGCCTCGACGATCCTGCTGACGATGGGCAGTTCGACCGTGCCGAGGCAGTAATGATAAGGATCGTACCGGTAGCGCTCCGTGCCCAAATAGACCTCTTTGCTGCCTTGCGCGATCACGCAAAAGGTTGGATCGGACACGCCCGGAAGAGGTTCGGTGGGTGAAGAGGCGCGATAGAGACGCAGTCCGGCTAATGGTTCGATCAATCCATCTTCGGGGACGGCCCGCGCGATGCGTTCCAACAACTCTTCTCGATATGACTTCATCCGCTGCGTTTCGCGATTCGGCAATTGAATGGCCTTTGTGCCCATAGGCGAACTCATCTTTGGCGTCGCGCGCCTCGAAAATCTGCAGAATAGTTCAATTACTTTGGACGATCATTCTATCACCTTCTGCCGCCTCCCCGATATATTGAACGGCGACTGACGGAAAGGAGGAGAAGGGATGCGGAAACGCAGACTCGGTAGAAGCGATCTGGAAGTTTCGGCCATCGGACTCGGCTGCATGGGAATGAGTTATGGGTATGGTCCACCTATGGACAAGCAAGAGGCGATCTCGCTCATCCGAACCGCCGTCGAACGCGGCGTCACTTTCTTCGATACGGCTGAAGTCTACGGTCCTTTCACCAACGAGGAGCTTGTCGGCGAAGCCCTCGCTCCGTTCCGCGATCAAGTCGTGATCGCCACCAAATTCGGATTCGACATCAGCCCGAACTCCGATCCCCGCGGCATGCGAGGTAGACCGGCATTGAACAGTCGGCCAGAGCACATCAGGCAGGCCGTCGAAGGCTCGCTCAAACGGCTCAAGGTCGAAACCATTGATCTGCTCTATCAGCATCGGGTTGATCCGAACGTGCCTATAGAAGATGTGGCGGGGACGGTGAAGGAGTTAATCCAAGAGGGGAAGGTCAAGCACTTCGGCCTTTCGGAAGCGGGCGCGCAGACGATCCGCCGCGCGCACGCCGTCTGTCCAGTCACCGCTATTCAGAGCGAGTACTCGTTATGGTGGCGGCGTCCGGAGCAGGAACTCTTCTCAACGCTTGAAGAACTCGGCATCGGCTTTGTGGCCTTCAGCCCGCTAGGCAAGGGCTTTTTGACGGGCAAGATTGACGAGAACACGCAACTCGACAAGAACGATTTCCGCAGCACCATTCCGCGCTTCAGCCCGGAGAACCGGAAAGCGAACCGCGCTCTGGTTGAGCTGATCGGCAAAGTCGCCGAGCGAAAGGGGGCGACTCCAGCGCAGATCGCGCTCGCCTGGGTGCTCGCGCAGAAGCCTTGGATCGTGCCGATTCCGGGGACGACGAAGCTCCATCGCCTCGAAGAGAACTTGGGAGCTGCCCAGGTGGAACTTACGGCGGACGATCTGCGCGAAATCGAAGAGGCCGCGTCGAAGATTCAGATACAAGGCGCTCGCTACCCGGAAGAGCTGGAGCGAATGACCTATCTCTGAGCGATGCGCGACGCGATAAGGGGAGAGGCCATATGGCGGAGCTGTCCGAATGGGCCGATTTCTATGTGATCGTCGGATCGGCGACGGGCGCTTTGATCGGGTTACAGTTCGTCGTCATGACGTTGATCGCCAACAGAGCGGACTACGTGCCGCCGGAAGCCGGAGCCGCTTTCACGACGCCGAGCGTCGTCCATTTCGCCGTCGCGCTTCTGCTCTCGGCGGTGGCGAGCGCGCCATGGCATGGGAGAAAAGCGCTAACAATCTGCTGGGGCGTGATCGGTTTCAGCGGGCTCATCTACACCATCATCGTGGCTCGGCGCATGAGAGTCCAAAAAGTCTACCGGCCCGTCTGCGAAGATTGGCTTTTTCATGCCCTGCTCCCATTTGCAGCCTATGCGCTGCTCGTCGGAGCGGCGGTCGCCACCCGCTTCATTTTGCGCTCGGCTTTGTTTGCCGTCGGCTTGAGCGCGTTGCTGCTGCTCTTCATCGGCATTCACAACGCTTGGGATACGGTGACGTATCACGTCTTCGAGAAGCGGCAAAAAAGACCCTAAAGGGGCATTACGCGAAGAGGCTCTTCAGCGATGCGGTGGACCGGCATCAGGGCTGAAGTTTTTGCGAGGCGCCATTCGAGAGGATGAGCGCGCTTCGCGCTCTGAGATCGTTCGATTGAAACTCGAAGAAGCGATCGGCAAGAGTGGAGGGGGTAAAGCATGGAGATCAGAAGAGCTGATTCACGACCTTCCAGCAAAGGGCCGGATGAATACTTTACCGGTTCGGTGCGCATAGATCCGTTGATCGAAGCGCCCGATCCGGCGCGCGTGCGCGCTTCCAGCGTCACGTTCGAGCCGGGCGCTCGAACCGCCTGGCACACCCATCCGCTGGGCCAGACATTGATCGTCACGGCGGGCCGCGGATGGGTGCAAGAGTGGGGCGGCCCCAAGAAGGAGATCGGGCCGGGAGATGTGGTTTGGATTCCGCCCGGCGTCAAGCACTGGCACGGCGCCACTTCGACCACTCAGATGACGCACATCGCCATTCAAGAAGCCTTCGAGGGCAAAGCGGTTGAGTGGTTGGAGAAGGTGAGCGATGAGGAATACGACGCATAGCGGGGCTGGGCGATCTTCGCCGTCTTAGCGATGCGCGCGTTGGGAAAGCTTCTCGATCCAGAGATCGGCGAGTTCTCCAGACGCCGACGCTCGCTGTAATGACTGATCGCGTGCGGAGAGTCGTCGCAGGCGTTTGCTCGCTTCTCGCCCGCTGGCATCGGTAGAAACCATTTCGCGACCACCTCGGGAGAAGCGGGCGCGAAGCGATCATGCGCGGAGCTTATGGCCGGCGCCGATCAAGCAGTCCTGTGAGAGTTTAGACGGAGCCATTCAGCGATCATCAGATCAGATTTTCAAGGAATCATAGGAGGACGGAGTCATGTACAAAGCCAAAGCTTATGCCGCTGCCGGTGCGACGTCGTCGCTCGCTCCGACGACGATCGCGCGACGCAGCTTGACATCACACGATGTGCAAATAGAGATCCTTTTCTGCGGCATCTGTCATTCCGACGTGCACGCGGTTCGCAACGAATGGACCGAGTTCCTACCGACCACCTATCCGATCGTCCCAGGCCATGAAATCATCGGGCGCGTCGTCGAGACGGGTTCAGCCGTCACGAAGTTCAAGCCCGGCGATCTGGTCGGCGTCGGTTGTATGGTTGACTCGGATGGCACTTGCCCCGAATGCCAGGCCGGCTTCGAGCAGTTCTGTCCGAACGTCGTGCTCACCTACAACTCGCCGGATAAGCATCTCGGCGGCGTCACCTACGGCGGTTATTCGGAAAGCATTGTGGTTGATGAGCGCTTCGTATTGCGCGTCCCTTCCCATCTCGATCCGGCAGGAGCCGCGCCGTTGCTCTGTGCGGGGATCACGACCTATTCGCCGCTACGTCGCTGGGGCGTCGGTCCGGGCCACAGAGTGGGCGTCGTCGGCTTGGGCGGACTGGGCCACATGGGAGTGAAGTTCGCCAAAGCTTTCGGCGCGCACGTCGCGGTCTTTACGACCTCGCCTCACAAGAGAGAGGATGCGCTACGGCTCGGCGCCGATGAAGTCGTCATCTCGCGCGACGCCGAAGAGATGCAGAAACGCGCCGGAAGCTTCGATTTCATCCTCGATACCGTTTCAGCCGATCATGACATCAGCGCCTATCTCAATCTCTTGCGGCGCGATGGTCAACTGACGATCGTCGGCGCGCCGCCGAAAAGGCTCGAAGTTCCGGCCTTCTCTCTGATCATGGGGCGACGCAATCTTTCCGGTTCAATGATCGGCGGAATTCGCGAGACGCAGGAGATGCTCGACTTTTGCGGCGAGCATGGGATCACCGCTGACGTTGAAGTGATCCCGATTCAGAAGGTCAACGAAGCTTACGACCGATTGCTCAAGTCCGATGTGAAGTATCGCTTCGCGATCGACATGTCTTCGTTGAAGGCCGAAGAGGCGAAGGGTCTCTAAGCAAAGGCGGAGAGCGAATATGAACGACAAGAACGAACATCCCAGCGTTAACGATGGCGATCTTGAGTCGCTCAGTGCGGACGAAGAGAAGCTGCTCGACGAACTCGGGCTATTCGGCGCTGCGCGACGCCAGTTTCTGGGGCAAACTCTTGCCAGCGGACTCGGCATTTTCGCGCTTCAGTTGCTGGCGAAAGAAAAAGCTCTGGCGGCGATGACCTCTCCCGACGCCGTGCTGGCGCAGAACGCGGCGTCGGGAGACGCCATTCAAGTGACCATGAGGATCAACGGCTCGACGCAGATTTTGACGGTTGATCCGCGCACGGTTCTGCTCGATGCTCTGCGCGAACGGCTGGGACTCACGGGCACCAAGAAGGGGTGCGATCAAGGGCAATGTGGTGCTTGCACGGTGATCGTTGATGGACGGCGCGTGCTTTCATGTTTGACGCTCTTAGCCAGTTGCGAAGGCAAAGAGGTGACGACCATCGAAGGATTGGCCAATGGCGCCGGACTTCACCCGATGCAAGCGGCCTTCATCAAGCACGACGCTTTCCAGTGTGGCTACTGCACGCCGGGGCAGATCTGTTCGGCGGTCGCGCTGCTACGGGAAGCCGAAGCTGGCGAAGCAAGCTACGTCACCCGCAATCTACGGACGATCACGAAGGATCTGGAGCTTTCCGATGAAGAGATCCGGGAGCGCATGAGCGGCAACCTCTGTCGCTGCGGAGCATATCCGGGCATCGTCGCCGCGATCCGCGAAGTGCAATCGGGCCGCCAAACGGCGCAAGCATGGCATTTTGCCACCCAAGAAGAGATCGCCGCTGTCATGAACGACAAACTCCTGCGGGAGGGCAGAAGCGATGAGACCGTTTAAGTACGCGCGCGCTACAAGCGAAGCGGAGGCCGTGCAATTGGTATCCGCTACCCCGACGGCGAAATTCTTAGCCGGCGGGACCAATCTTCTCGACTTGATGAAGGAAGATGTCGAGCGCCCAACGCAGATCGTTGACCTCACACGTTTGAGTCACCTAGCGCAGATCAGGCCAACTTTAAACGGGATCTCCATCGGGGCGTTGGCAACGAACGCGCAAGTGGCGAACCATCCGCTCGTGCGGCAGAACTATCCACTCCTTTCGCGGGCGATATTAGCTGGCGCATCGGCCCAGATCCGCAACATGGCGACCGTCGGCGGGAATCTGATGCAACGCACGCGCTGCCCCTACTTCTACGATACGGCGATGCCGTGCAACAAACGCGAGCCGGGCTCGGGATGCGCAGCTTTTCATGGTCTCAACCGCATGCACGCCATCTTCGGCTATAGCGATAAATGCATCGCGACCTATCCGGGCGACATGGCCAATGCGCTCTATGCGCTCGACGCGACGGTGAAGATTCGCGGCGCGAATGGGCAAGAGCGCACGATCCCGATTCGGGATTTTCATCGCCTGCCGGGCGATACGCCGGAACAAGACAACAACCTTCAGCACGGCGAATTGATCGTCGCCGTCGAACTGGCGAAGAACGATTTCGCGAAACACTCCTACTACCTGAAGGTTCGCGACCGCGCTTCATACGCCTTTGCGCTCGTCGCCGTGGCCGCCGCGCTGGCGCTTGAAGGCGATCGAATCAAACAAGCGCGCGTCGTCTTAGGAGGCGTCGCCCATAAGCCTTGGCGCTCAACCGAAGCTGAAGATGCTTTGGTCGGGAAAGAGGCGACCGAAGCGAACTTTCGCGCCGCCGCCGAAGCGGCGATGAAAGAGGCGAAGCCGCTCGCGCACAACGCTTACAAGGTCGAGCTCGGCAAGCGCGCCATCGTTCTCGCTCTGCAACGCGCGATGGATGAGACGATATAGAGCTAAGGAGGCGTAAAGGGATGGCAAGGTATATCGGAAAGGAGATGAGCCGTGTTGAAGGGATCGCGAAGGTGACAGGCAGAGCTAAATACGCTGCGGAATTTCGCGTGCCGAATCTCGCCTATGGTTTCATCGTATCGAGTTCCATTGCGAAAGGGACGATCAAATCCATCGACACGCGCGAAGCTGAGCGCGCGCCCGGCGTGATCCGCGTCTTCACTCACTTGAACGCGCCGAAGTTCAGAAACGATCCGCAAGATAGATCGTTTCGTGCCCTGCAATCCGACCGGATCTATTTCAACATGCAGCCCGTCGCCTTGGTCGTCGCCGAGACCTATGAACAAGCGCGCTATGCGTCTCGCCTCGTCAAGGTTGATTACAACGCCGAAAAGCATCAGACCGACACGGAAGCGCTGCTAGCAAGCGCGCGCGATCCCTCACATGGAAGAGGCACGAGAGTGCGCGGCAACCCCGAGGTAGCACTGCGCGAGGCGCCGGTGAAGGTGGAAGCCGAATACCGCATCCCGATCGAGCATCACAACCCGATGGAGCCTCATGCGGCGATCGCTTTTTGGGAGGGCGACCGGCTCACCATCTTCGATAAGACGCAGGGAGTTTACGAAGTGCGCAGGCATCTCGCCTCGAGCTTCGGCATTCCCGAAGAGGATGTGACCGTCATCTCGCCTTTTGTCGGCGGCGCTTTCGGCTCCGCGCTCAGACCGAACTACTATCCGACGCTGACGGCGATGGCCGCGCGCGAACTCAAACGTCCGGTCAAAATCGTCTATACGCGCACGCAGATGTTCGCCGGACACGGTTATCGCCCCTACACGATTCAAAGAGTCGCGCTCGGCGCGGACCGGTCCGGGAAGCTGACCGCGATAATCCATGAAGCGGTGCATAACACGTCCAGTTTCGAAGAGTTCGATGACAACACGACGGGGTTCGCGCGCCAAGTTTACGCCTGTCCGAATCTTCGCGCCTCGCTGAAGATAGTCAGCACCGACCTTCACACGCCGACATGGATGCGCGCTCCCGGCGCCGTGAGCGGCATGTTCGCTCTCGAATCCGCGATGGATGAGTTGGCCTACGCGCTCAAGATCGATCCGCTGCAACTGCGCCTCATCAACTATGCCGAGACCGATCCCGAAAGCGGCAAGCCGTGGTCGAGCAAAGCGCTACGCGAATGTTACCTGCTGGGGGCGAAAAAGTTCGGTTGGGAGAAGCGCAAATTCGAGCCGCGTTCGATGCGCGATGGCGAGTGGTTAATCGGATGGGGCATGGCAACCGGCGTCTGGGGAGCTTTTCAAGCGCCCGCCGCCGCTCGCATCACGCTCAGGGCGGACGGCACGGCGCATGTCGTCAGCGCAACCAGCGACATCGGTCCGGGGACATACACGGCGATGACCATCATCGCGGCTGAATTCCTCGGCTTGAAGCCGGAGCAGATCAAATTCGAACTGGGCGACACGAGGTTCCCTCGCGCTCCGCTGGAAGGCGGCTCGATGACGACGGCCAGCGTCGGCTCGGCTGTACACGGCGCGGCGATGGCCATCGTCGCGCGTCTGCTTGATTTAGCGAACCGCAACGAGGACTCGCCGCTGAAGGGCGCGGCGGCATCGGATGTCGAGCTACTTGATGGGCGGTTGCAACTTAAAAGCGACCCGTCGCGATACGTTGACGCTTTCGATCTGATGAAGCGCCATAACCTTAACGAGATCACCGAGACGTTTGAAGCCCGCCCGTCGAGGGAACGAGAAGACTATGCGATGTTGGCCCACGGAGCGCAGTTCGTTGAAGTGAAGGTGCATTCCGAATTGGGGATCGTCCGCGTCACGCGCATCGTCGAAGTGACCGCCTGCGGGCGGATCGTCAATCCGAAAACGGCCCATAGCCAAGAGATCGGCGGCGTCGTCTGGGGCATCGGCATGGCGTTGCAGGAAGCGACGGAAGTGGACCATCGTTACGGGCGAATCGTGAACCCGAACCTGCAACATTATCACGTTCCGGTCAACGCCGATGTGCTTGAGGTCGAAACGATCTTCGTCGAAGAGGATGACAAAATCGTCAACCCTCTGGGCGTGAAAGGTATGGGCGAACTCGGCATGGTCGGCATCCCGGCGGCGATCGCCAATGCGGTCTTTCATGCGACCGGCAAACGCATCAGAGAGCTGCCGATCACGCCCGATAAACTCTTATGAGACCGAAAATCGGCATCATCATCCTCGCCGCCGGACGTGCGAGCAGGATGGGCAACGAGCCAAAACAATTGCTGAAGCTTCGAGGCAAAACGCTCTTGCGGCGAGCGGTTGAGGCGGCTTTGCGCACGGAACTGCGGACAATCGTCGTCCTCGGAGCGCAACACGAAGCTTGCCAAAGAGAGATCGAAGATCTGCCGATCAAGATCGCCATCAACGAGGATTGGCCGACCGGGATCAGTTCATCGCTCAAGAAAGGCATCTCCGTTTCGATGGAAGAAGAGCTGGATGGAGCGATCATCATGTTGTGCGATCAGCCGCGCGTAACGTCTGAAACCTTGCTGCGGCTCAGAGACGCTTTCATCGGATCGAAAAAGCCAATCGCGGCCTGCTCTTACGGAAGCGCGATCGGCGCTCCGGCTCTGTTCGGACGGGAGACTTTCGTTGAATTCGCAACCTTGCAGGGCGATGAGGGGGCGAAAAAACTCATCGCCAAAGATTTGACGAGAGCGACCATCGTCAACGCGCCGGAAGCCGCATTCGACATCGACACCTATCAGGATTTTCAAAGACTGGCGAACGAAGAGGTTCGGGACCGTTGAAAGAGCCATGAACAAGGAACTGCTCGATATCATCGAATATCTCGAGTCGCCTGAAGCGCCGTGGACCGTTCTTGCAACCGTCGTGGATGTGGAAGGTTCGAGCTATCGTTTGCCCGGCGCGCGGATGCTGATCGCGCCGGACGGACGGACCATCGGCACGGTATCCGGCGGTTGCCTCGAAGCCGATCTGATCGAACGCGCCAAACGTGTTCTGAGAACCGCAGAGGCGGAAGTCATCACCTATGACACGCGAACGAGCGACGATTCCGTCTTCTCGCTGAACATGGGATGCAAGGGCGCGATCAGAATCTTGCTCGAACTTCCTCGCGAAGAATTGATCGGTTTTCTGAAACACCGTTGGCAGACGGACAAGCCTGGCGTGGCGGCGACTTTGATCTCAGTTAAAAACGCGCAGCGCGAGGAGCGGGTTGGAGCGCGATTGTTGCTCGATGAGCGCGGCATCGTCTTCAAAGACTTAAGCGACGCGACGCTTGATGCCCTGCTCCCGCACTGCCATGCGGTTTTGCGGGGAAGGAAGTCGAAGCTTCTGGCGACGCCGATCGGCGAAGCGTTTTTGGAATACGTCAGCGCTCCGACGCATCTGGTGATCTTCGGCGCGGGGTCGGATGCCGTCTCGCTCGCCGAATTGGCGAAGGGCGTGGGATGGCGTGTGACTGTAGTTGATCACCGTCCGGCATTGATCACGCGCGAAAGGTTCCAAACGGCTGACGAAACGTTGCAATCGCGCCCGGAAGAGCTGAGCGCGAGGTTGCGAATCGGTGGGAACGTCGCCGCCGTCGTGATGACGCACAGCTACACGCATGACCGCGAAATCTTGAAGTTCCTTCTCGGCTCGGAAGCTTTTTACATCGGCTCGCTCGGTCCAAAGAAACGCGCTGAAAAGATCCTAAGCGAGCTCGCTCGCGGCGGAGCGGAAGTCGATGGTTTGCTATCCGCCGAAAATTTGGAGCGACTGCATGCGCCTATCGGGCTTGACATCGGCGCCGACACGCCGGAGTTGATCGCCATCTCCATCATCGCGGAGATTCAAAGCGTCTTGCGGAATCGCCGGGGCGGTTTCTTGCGCGAGAGAACGGGACCGATTCACGAGCGCAACGGTCATGCTGCGCCCTTGATCCACGAGCCGGAACTCGCGCCACGTGGCGAGCAGGTGCTAAGCCTAAGGGCCTGATTTGCCTTTCGGTTGGGGCCACTCATGGAAGCGCCGCGCAAGTAGGAGGCGGAAGCGAAAGGAGGAGATCGCTGGTGTTCGATAAACAGATCGAAGCGGGAAAATGGTCCAGAGAAGAATTGAGCAAGATCGCGACGGCGGACGATCTGCACGTCTCGCCCTTTCGCGAAGACGGCGTCACCTACGGCACTCCCACTTGGGTCTGGTGCGTGGTGGTGGACGAGGCGGTCTGCGCGCGAGCGTATAACGGGCCGCGTTCGAGCTGGTATCAAGCCGCCGTGCGAGAACGCGCGGGAAGAGTCACGGTCGCCGGGATGACAAAAGAGGTGGTCTTCGAAGCGGTCGCCGCCGATGATCCAATTCAGGGCCGGATCGATGATGCCTATCGCGCAAAATACCGCGGCAGTCCATATCTTGAGCCGATGATCGGCGCGCGCGCTCGTTCGGCTACGGTTCGGATCTTGCCGCGCGTTGAATCGGCATAAGCGAATCGGAGTTTTAGCGGAGCGCCCCCGTTTGCCGCATGAACTGATCGCAAGTACAAGACGCCTATGAGATCGAGAAGGATCTTCATCACCGGCTCAGCCGATGGTCTAGGGCAGCTGGCCGCGCGCCGATTGTCGGAGCAGGGACACCGAGTGGTTCTACACGCGCGCAACCCGAAGAGAGCGCGCGAGGCTTTGACCAGCGTCTCGAAAGCCGAGGGAGTGCTCGTCGCGGATCTATCTCGCCTCGAAGAGGTGAAGCGCTTGGCCGAAGAAGCCAACGTCATAGGCCCGTTCGATGCGGTGATCCACAACGCCGGAGTCTATCAAGCTTCGAACCGTGATCTGCTCACTGTCAACACCCTAGCGCCTTACGTTCTCACCTGCCTGATCCACAGGCCTGAGCGGTTGATCTATATCAGTTCGGATCTGCACTTGCACGGGCGCGCTGATCTCAAAGCCTTGGCTTCCGAAAGGATCAGCTACGCCGATTCCAAGTTCTACTTGGTGCTGCTGGCGAAAGCCGTCGCTCGCAAATGGTCGAACGTGTATGCCAACGCGGTCGACCCCGGTTGGGTGCCGACGAAGATGGGCGGTCCAAACGCGCCGGACGATCTCGAAAAGGGGGTCGAGACGCAAGTTTGGTTAGCTGCAAGCGACGATCCACAAGCAAAGGTCAGCGGCCGTTACTTCTACCACCTGCGCGAAGCGCGCTATCACCCTCGGGCCGACGACCTAGCGTTGCAAGAGGATTTCTTAGCCGTTTGCGAAAAGCTGACGGGCGTCGCCCTGCTCAAGGAGGAGAACCGTAGTCCAAGGAAAGAAACCGGATAAGCTCTTTATCGCTTCGCTCTTTCGGCTGATCATCTCTGTTACTAATCAAAGGAAAGAAAATGCATAAGCTCTATACTCCGATTATCTCAGTCATTCCCACAGTCATCTTTAAGCGCTGCCTGTGCGTCCACGCTAAAACCCTTGTCGGAACCCAATTTGCCACCGCTTACCGAACCAAAAGGGAAAACGACTATACCTACAAGCAAACTACCAAACGGCGAAACGCGCATGCGGGTGATCATCAGAGACGCAATCTTAAATGGACGATTGTGGGATAATGTTACAGCACGCGATTTGATCGCTCATCTCAGCTTAACTTTGACTTTCCGTGATTTCAACCATGTCGAGAAGATTGCAGATCGGCGGCTGCCGCCTCACGAGCATTTCAACTCAGCTTCCGGCGCTACTACACCTTTACCAATTAACTGAAACTTCTGCGAACATCAGATAACACATCAACAACTGCTGAGGAGGGACCTCCTCACATCCTCCGCAAGGGAATTTACACGGACGCAAGGGATCTGACCCCAACGTCCGCCCGAGCAGTTTCACTCTAGGGGCTTGAGGCGCGCTCCGGGCCGCGCTGACGGTCTCGCGCCTCGCGCGAAGCCAAGCCCAATCGTTGCGCCTTCATTCCTCCTTCGAAAGGTGGACCGCTCGGGCGGTAGCTTCTCGTAAGCCAAGAGCGACGAGAAAACTTGACAAACCACTGGTCGATGCACATTATCCCGACGCAAACTGGCATCATAAGGGCAGCGTCTACGCCAATTATCGCGCCATATCGACGCAAATCATCCCGACGCAAATTGGCATAAGCTTGTAAGGCGGAAACAAAACGCCCTAAGGCAAGACGCCAGCGAAACGATCGAATGAGGTAGACATTGGCAAAGCGAAGAAACAATAGGAACACAACAAGCACCAATGGCGCCACGGTGGGCTATGAACCTCAGCTCTGGCAAATGGCCGACGCCCTGTGCGGCTCGATGGACGCCGCCGAGTACAAGCATGTCGTCCTCGGTCTGATCTTCCTCAAGTATATCTCCGACGCTTTCGAGGAGCATCACCGGAAACTCGAAGCCGAGCGCTCGGAGGGCGCCGACCCGGAAGACCCCGACGAATATCGCGCCGAAGGTATCTTCTGGGCGCCGCCCGAAGCCCGCTGGGAGAGACTTAAGCAAAACGCCCGCCAGCCGAACATCGGCCAGATCGTTGATGAAGCAATGGAAGCCGTCGAGCGCGACAATCCTCCCGGGCCGGTATGTCGGCGCCGAGGTGCAGGACGAGGGCGACAAGCCGTTTGAAGAGAAAATGGCCCGCCTCGTGGCACCACTGCGCGAGCAGCAGGCCAAGGCTGCGAGGTTGGATGAGGCGATTGCGAAGAACCTTAAGGAACTGGGCTATGATGGTTGAAGAGCTTCTTAAAGCGAAACGCGAGGAAATCCTGCGCGTCGCCGCCAAATACGGCGCCCGTAATGTGCGCGTGTTCGGCTCTGTAGCCCGCGGCCAGGCGGACGAGCAAAGCGACATCGATCTCGTTGTCGAATTCGAGCCCGAACGCAGCCTGCTCGATCATGCGGCGCTTTGGCTCGAACTGCAGGAACTACTCGGCTGCAAGGTGGACGTGGTGAGCGAACGCGGCATCAAGCCGCGCATTCGGGAGCGGGTGCTAAAGGAGGCCGTGCCGCTATGAGGGACCCGAAGGAGCGCCTCAGAGACATCCTCGAGGCCATCGTCCGGATCGAGCGCTACGCCTCCCGCGGCCGCGAGGTTTTCGAGGGCGACGAGCTGATCCAGGTCTGGATATTTCACCACATTCAGATCATCAGTGAGGCTGCGGCCAACCTCGGCCGGGACTTTCACGAGGCGCACCCGGAGGTGCCGTGGCCGCAGATCGTTGCCATGCGCAATGTGCTGGTTCACGAATACTTCGGCGTTGACCTCGGGGAGGTCTGGAAGACCGTGGAGCGCGATCTACCGGCTTTGAAGCTCGCCATCGAGCGGCTTTTGCAGTGGCTGGAGGAACAAGGATGAGGCCGGTGCGCGTGTCCTGCAATCAGAAGCCGAGACTCCGAGGTGGGATGAGGCGATTGGGAAGAGTCTTCAGAGACTGGGCTATGGCAGCTAAACAAGCGAATGAGATAGGATTGTTTTTTCTATCCTTGCGTTAGCAAGGAGGTGGCGATGCGGCAGGTTTTCGACCACATCCAAAAGTATCGGTCAGAAAAACAGGAGGTCTCTATGGCGAATAGACCAATCAATGAAGCCGAAGCTGAACTTCTGATTGAGAAGCATCTCCGTGAGCGAGGGTGGAGCATCATCGAAACCTACGGCGATCTTGACTACAACGCTTTGCTCAAAGCGGTTTATGAGAAATATCCGGCTTACGCCCGCAGGAGCAGACTCAAGCACAATAAGCGAAGCCAGTAACCGGAGGTGAACCGATGCAGGGCAACGAAGTCAACACAGCTTTCGAGATTCTGCTCGAAGAGATCGAGCTTGTCGCCAACCAACTCAACGACGACGGCGCGCAAGCCTTCAAAGAAGGCGATTTCGATACGGCGCGCCGCGCCATAGAATAAGCGATTCGTCTGGCGGAGTTCCGTGAGAAGGTCAAGGCCCTTCAAAAAGAATGGGCTTCTTTCCTGGCCAAGAGGCCACAGCACCCGAAGAAGGCGGGTCGCGCGGTCAAAAGCCGTTTGCCGCGGGGACTTCGTACCCCAGAGGACGCTTCTCGCCGGCCCATTTTGGAAGCGCTCGTCGAGCTTGGCGGAAAAAGGATCCATTGGCGAGGTCCTCGACCTTGTCGGGAAGAAAATGCGCGCCAAGCTGACGAAATACGACCTTGAGCCGTTAGCATCAGATCCCAATTCCATTCGTTGGCGCAACACGGCCAAGTGGTGCCGCAATACGCTGGTTCGCGAAGGCCTGATGAAGCGGGATTCTCAGCACGGAATCTGGGAAATCTCGGACTTGGGACGGAGAGCATTGAAAGATGAAAGCCCGATCGCGTGAGCTGTTGGACCACGCCATTGCCGCGATGGTAGCGGCTATCGACGTGTACAACAAGCCTGACTTCCCCTATCGCGCCGAATCGTTCACGATCCTGGCGCTCAACGCCTGGGAGCTTTTGCTCAAGGCCAAATGGCTGGTGATGAACAAAAATCGTCTAAATAGCCTCTACATGCGCGAAGGGAAAGGCGGGAAGCGCCCTCGCTATAAGCGCACGTGATCGGGGAGTCCTCGCACGCACACCCTCGACTACTGGCTAAGAAGCTCACCGAGCAGAAGGTGCTCGATGAAGCCTGCCGCAAGAATTTAGGAGCCCTGGCTGAACTTCGCGACACGAGCGTCCACTTCTATCACCGCAGCCCCGAGCTTGAGGAGCGGGTCCAGGAAATCGGTATGGCCGCAGTGAAGAACTTTGTGGCGGCTGCACAGGACTGGTTTAAGGAAGATCTCTCCCGCTTCAACTTCTATATCATGCCGCTTTCCTTCATATCACCGCCTCCGACTACGGAAGCAATAGAGTTAAACAAGGAAGAAAAGAACTTTCTCCGCTATCTTGCCCGGTTGGATAGCGGTGAGAGCGACCCCAATGGCAAGTACTCCGTGGCGATCAATGTCGAGGTACGGTTCGTCCGTTCGAAGTCCACAACGGCAACACCCGTTCGTGTCACCAACAACCCGAACGCCCCAGCCGTCCGCTTGACTAACGAGCAAATTCGCGAACGGTATCCTTGGGATTACGCAAGGCTGACAGAGGAGTGCAAGAACAGATACGACGGATTCAAAGTGGACAAGCAATACCACGCTATCCGCAAAGGGCTCCTAGACGACAAACGCTACTGCTACGTCCGCCGACTCGACCCCGACAATCCTAAGAGCGCGAAAAAACCATTTTTCAACCCAAACATTCTCAAAGAATTCGACAAGCATTACACGAGCAAGCCATGAATCAAACTAGATTGAAGTTTCGTCAGCCCGACCCTCGTGCCTTGGACGACATAGTGTTCGACGTGTTGGGCTTGACGGCAGGGGAGCGGGAGGTTATGAAGCGGTTATCAAGCTTGTCCGCACAACTGGAGAAAGCGAAGAGTGTGTAAAAAATTGATGAACAACTAAGTGTGGGGCGAAAGCGTCATGGAAAAGTCAATCGAAACACTGGTTGAGCGGATCGGAAACGATTTGCAAGAAATCGAAAACTGTCTAAAGAGCGAAGGCGATCGATGTCTGAAAATCCGCTTCCCTCGCGGCTATCTGCGAAAGGCCAAGTTCTTTCGGAAACAGTATTGGTTTATCAGCAATCCCAACCTGCAGCGCAACATCGCCTACACACTGATCCTTAGCGACGTTTACCGGTGGCTGTTGAATCGAACTGACCTGTACGGTACAGCTCGTGAGATGATTATCAAGGAGGGAATCTGTCTCGTCGGCAGCCTCTGTGAAAGCATCACCAAAGATGTTGCACAGCATAAGAATATTTGTGGGAAGAACGCGGGATATAAACAGCGGACTGCCGCCATGGTCGAACAAGGTATGATTTCTGATAATTTAAAAAAGGACCTTGACGATTTATGGGACTGGCGCAATCGCGAACATCTGTTTCTCCTCGATGAATGGGAATATGGCAAGTATACGCTCAAGCGCTACAACGACGCTATCCGGGTTCTTGGATGCCTGCGTGAATCGCTTGATGCCTATTTCCGAAAAACTGGAAAACCCCATTTTGACGGATGACCTCGTGTCAACTTTACCTTTGACCGCTGGGAGCGGGAGGCGGCGCGTGAGGCGGTCATCGATTTGGTCCGCGCGTTCCGAAAGAGCCCAAAGCGTGGGAGAGAATATTGCATGCTTGCAACTGGACACTAAAGCAAATCAGGATTGCGCAGGGGCATCACGGCACAGGCATTATCGCTATTGATCTAGGCAGAAGCCGCAGCTTGATTCTGGAGAGGTACGAGGTCTGCTGCAGCCCCTTCCACGGCTTCGACTGGACGGCGTGGAAGACCGGCAGCTCCGAAGAGCGGTGCTCTGCTGTCTGTGGCTCAGGAGCATATTCTCGCCCAGGAGAACGGGAAGGAACGGCTGCTGGAGGCGGTTTCGGCACTTTCGCGCGCCTTCGCGCTGGCAGTACCCCACGAAAAAGCCCTTGCTATCAGCGATGATGTGGCCTTCTTCCAGGCAGTGCGGGCAGCTCTCACCAAACGCGCCCCCAGCCAGCAGCGAACCGAGGAGGCACTCGATCACGCTATCCGCCAGATCGTCTCCAGCGCAGTAGCTCCTGAGGGTGTCGTGGACATTTTCGCTGCGGCAGGTCTCAAAAAGCCCGATATTTCCATTCTTTCCGATGAGTTCCTGGCTGAAGTGCGCGGCATGCCGCAGAAAAACTTAGCGGTGGAGCTTTTGCGCAAGCTCCTCGAAGGCGAAATCAAAATCTGGAGGCGAAAAAACCTGGTTCAGGCGCGCTCCTTCGCCGAGATGCTGGAGGCGGCGATTCGCCGCTACAAAAACCGGGCTATCCAAGCAGCAGAGGTCATCGAAGAGCTTATTCAGCTGGCTAAGGAGATACGCGAGGCGGACCGCCGCGGCGAAGCGCTCGGCCTCACCGAAGAAGAGCTTGCCTTCTACGATGCGCTGGAGATAAACGATAGCGCGGTGAAAGTTCTTGGTGAGCCGACACTACGGCAAATCGCCCAAGAGCTGGTGCGAACTGTTCGGGAAAACGTTTCGATCGACTAGGCGGTACGCGAAAACGTTCGCGCCAACCTGCGGCGCTTGGTCAAGCGCATCCTGCGCAAATACGGCTACCCGCCCGATAAGCAGGAAAAAGCAACCGAGACCATGCTCGAGCAAGCCGAACTCCTCTCCGCCGAATGGGCAGCCGCATGACGTGAGCGTCTAAACGTCGGTTACAGCAGGCGGTGCTGCGCAGCCCGCATCAGAATTGGTGAGTTGCCTTACTAAAAGGTGTCGATTTTTCCCGGGCATTTATTTTCGCAGAAAGCGGCGGGTCGGAGACCACTCCGGCGGAGCGCGTGTCGGCTTTTCCCCGAGCATTGATTATTTTCGCAAAGCTACGTGCGCACCAATTGCAGAGTGTGACGATGAAGTTAAGCACAGTGCAGGCAACGATACGTTATGAGTGTTAGACGGAAACCAGATGACACGACGGAGGTTTTCTTCGAGTGATGGAATATGACGAAGAAAACAAAGAACTTGGCCATCCACCCGCCGATGTGTATTATGCCGACATTCTAGATGCATTTTAGGCATAAATCAGATAAAAATTAGCCGCCGCCATAAATCTTGGGAGGTAAAAGATGAGTCGTGAGGAGGTCATCAAATTACTACGGCAACATTACCCTATCTGGCCGCTCATTACGGCGTTAAAAGAATATGTCTGTTCAGCTCTATCGCTGCGCAACTTTTCGTTTTGCGGGAACCACCTCCACTACAGCGTTAAAAGAATTGATCTGTTCGGCTCTTTTGCTCAGGGCGGGCCAGGTGAAACAGGCGACTCTGACCTTGTTGTGGAGTCTGAGCGTCCGATAGGGTTTCGGTTAGTAGAGTTGGTCGAGTATTTGGAGAATCTCCTAGGCCGGAAGGTTGATGTATTAACTCTAATGGGGGTTCGCGGGATTCGGTTGCCGTGGGTAGCCGCAGAGATTGAGCGAAGCATTATCTATGTCTAAACGGACAGACAGGGAGTTCTTGAGCGACATCCTAGAAACCATCCCCGAAAAATAGTCGGACGTTACGCTTAGCATCTCTCGTTCTTGAGCGACATCCTAGAAGCCATCCGCCGGATTCAGTCATATACGGGTGGGAACGTTTGAGGCGTTTTTGAGGTGATACGAAGACGCAGGATGCAGTGGTACGCAACCTAGAGATAGTCGGTGAGGCGGCGAAGGGATTGTCCGGCGAGGTGCGGGAGAGGTATCCTACAGTTCCCTAGAAGGGTATGGCGGGGATGCGGGATCGCTTAATCCATCACTATTTTGGGGTGAGCCTAGATGTGGTGTGGGAGATTGTGAGCGCTGAGTTGGGCGAGGTAGCGCTGCAGGTAGAAGAGATTCTACGAGAGTTGGGAGAGCAGCAGCTAATCTGCGCTTGATGCGGACGGCACTTCGCTTGCCCCGCGCTCGCCGCTAAGGCACAAGTTGTTAGGCGTCAATGCCTAAAAAATTCCATAGGAGGAAGGATTATGGATAAGAATCTGGCAGTCAATCCAATTCGCGAGGGATTCCATACAGTAACGCCCTATTTGCTGGTTGACGGAGCTGACCGACTGATTGATTTCCTCTCAGCGGCATTCGATGCCGAAATCCTGGATCGCAAATTCCGTCCCGATGGCACGGTGATGCATGCCGAGTGCGCATCGGTGACTCGATGGTGATGCTTGGAGAAGCCAGCAGCGAGTTTAGGCCCATGCCCGCCTCCATCTACCTGTACGTTCAAGACTGCGACCGGGTCTATCAACAAGCGTTAGCTGCTGGCGGGGAATCAGTGTTTGCCATCAGAAATTTGCCCTCAGGCGAGCGATACGGTGGCGTGAAGGATCCCTGTGGCAACATCTGGTGGGTTGCTACCCATATTGAAGATGTGTCGCCCGAGGAGGAAGAACGACGTTGGAGAGAGTTCAAGTTATAGGGGCCATTCAGGACGGTTCATCTTTGCAATGAGAAAATAGAAGTATCAACAGGCAACTTCCTTCTGGCTTGGTTCGTACCGCGCATAACAGCAGCATACACAGCTCTGCATCTGGAGCGACCAGTAAAACGCAGCAGCAGATCTAGGCTAAGCTTTGATTGAAGGAAGGTGCAGATGCAAATCGGTTCACCTCATCTGGGAGGCAAGATCCCGCACCTGATTATTCGACCGTCGCGCACCCAACTCGCCGTTCGCATCGCGTTCCTCTGCCTCTTTGCACTCGGCGTGCTGGTTTTGATTAGCGCCACCCACAAACTCGAACCTGTCGCCTACTTGTTCGTCGGCTTGCCGCTTTTGCTTGTCTTGGACGCCCTGCTCACGTTTCGCACGCATATCGAGATCAACGACTGGGGGATCTCTCAGTCGCATTACTGGTCTAGCTGGAGCCACCGGTGGGACGAAATCTCAGGTTGGAGCTTGCACGAAATGAGTTCGCGAGGGCCAGATTTAGTCAGGATTGAGTTACATCTCGCTGCTGGTGGTCGGCGACAGAAGCTGACTCCCGCTCTCGTGCGATACAAGGATGCAAATTACCACAAAGTTCGCGACGCCCTCGTCAGGCATCTCGGCCCACCCTCGCCGTAGTGAGGGTGACGAGGCGTGAGCCATTTTCAAGGACAGTCGTTCACTTGCGAAAAGTCAGTGCTTAATTGAGCATGCATATTTAACGTGACCGGCGGGCAGAACTATTCCAACACTACTTAAAAGTCGATACTTAACTGAGCATGCATGACGGCAAACCTGATCGTAAGTTTACGGATACGCTGTCGATGAGAAAGCAGAGGGCTGGCTGAAAGATGAAAAGACTGAGGGCGAAACTGACTATCTACAAGTCGATGAGAAAGCAAAGAACTGTTGACTGAAACCCCTCAGCAGACGTTATTCCAGCGGCAACGCCTCAAACCGCCTCATCCGTAGCGCTAGTTTAAGCGATGAGGTAGGGTTAGTCGTATCGCGCTCTACGCTCAAACCAGCTCAGCCACAGCGCTAGTTTAAGCGATAGAAGGTGCGCGGCTCAGCTCCCGCGCCTGATGATCCGCGCTCAAGCCATCCACAGCGTTGATTTAAGCGATGGGAGGGGCGCGTCACGCACGAGTTAGGGAGTTGAGTCGTATTCCTAGCAGAAAGCGAGAGAGGGAAGGTCGTTGTAAGGGGGAGAAGGCTTGGAATCGTATGGCTTGGCGACGGAAATTGGCCGCCCTTGATATCGGGCCTTGCGCTGCTTCGCGTTATAATCCCAAATACGTTCGTCTTTCGAGGTTGAAGATGCTGGATGTCCTGAATAGACCGAACAGAGGGTCGCTCATCGCTAATCTGTGTGTTGCGCTTGCGTCCGTTTTGCTGATGAACGCGCTGATCTTTGGTTTCGGTTGGAACATCCCAAGCGACCAGATGCGAAGGGTTTGGTTTGAGCCGCCCGATTATGTGGTCGGCGCGGTTTGGGTAGCGTTGTTCGCGCTAATGGCTTTTGCCCGCTGGCAACTCAACGGAACAACGACCGGGCAAGCTAGGCGCGCCCGCTTTTGGATAACATTTTTGCTCGTTTCCTGCCTGCTTTATCCGCTCTATTCGCTAGCGATCGGCAGCGTGATTGGCGGTTTGATCGGCAATCTCTGGACGATCGCGCTTGCCGCCTTCACGATCTCGCGCGTGTGGCGCGTTTCGCCCATCGCCGCATACTGTATCGCGCCCGTCATCGTTTGGGTAACGTTCGCGACGTTCATTACGCTTGGAGAGCTAGGTTATTTGTGAGCGAGGCGTCTTTTCACCATTAGCGAGAGCGGCAAAAGATCGATGAAAAGCCGAGGCGTTGCGAAGGCGTTGGGCGCAAACGGATTCGACGCATCGCAAGAAAGCCCACGTGCGGATGAATCCGAGAGCTTGCGAGAAAAATTGTCTGGACCTGCTAGCAAGCATGTGGCCGGGAAAGGACGCAGCGAGTTTGACCTCATCGCGCGCCTTCGCCGCATCGCAGCGACCGCTAAGCCGCGCCTTGTTATCGGCATCGGCGATGATGCCGCTCTGGTGCGCGAGCGGACCGGCCAGACGCTCGCCATCACGGCTGACATGCTCGTCGAGGAGATAGATTTTCGGCGACAATGGACGACGGCGCGCGATCTGGGCCACAAAGCTTTGGCCGTCTCTCTTTCCGATATCGCGGCGATGGGTGCGCGTCCGCGCTGGGCGCTCATTTCGCTCGGCGTGCCGCAAGAGATCTGGCGCACAGATTTTCTCGACGATTTCTACCGCGGATGGTTCGCCCTGGCGCGCGCAAGCGGCGTCGCGCTGATCGGCGGCGACATCTCGCGCACGCCCGAACGCATCGTGATCGACTCGGTCGTCCTCGGCGAAACGCGGCGGGCCATCATGCGTTCAGGGGCGCGCCCGGGCGATCTGCTCTTCGTCACGGGCGCGCTTGGCGGTGCCGCCGCCGGATTGCATCTGCTCATGACGAACGGTGTCGAAGAAGCGCACGAGAACGCATCTTTTCGTCCGCGACGCACGTCACGCGCAGATCGTCGCTTGATCCGTCGCCATCTGCGTCCAGAGCCGCGGCTCTCATGGGGCAACTACTTGACTGAAAAGAAGCTTGCGACGGCGATGATCGATCTAAGCGATGGGCTATCGTCCGACCTTGCGCACCTGTGCCGCGAAAGCGGCGTCGGAGCGATCATCAACGCCGAGGCTATCCCTATCGATCCGCTGATCGCCAAGTCTTCGCTACGAGGCGAAGATCCGCTTCGCTTGGCGCTCGATGGTGGCGAGGATTTCGAGCTGCTCTTCACGGTGCGCCCGCGAGATATCCGACGTTTGCCGCGCGAACTGGATGGCGTGCGCGCCGTCTGCATCGGCGAAGTGACGGCACGGCGACGGCTCGTGCTCGTTCGTGACGGGCACACGCTCCCTTTGCGCCCCGGCGGCTTCGTCCATTTCCACAGCCGATAAAATGACCAGAAGTTTTTCTCATTTCGCGACAGACGCGCGCTCGCACGTCTCATCTTGCGCGCAATAAATGACCAGAAGTTTTTCTCATTTCAGCCCTGTGGATCTTCTTCTCAGCCCTGTGGATCTTCTTCGTTCCGCGCCGATCTTTAAAGCCTCTCGCGTGAGAGCGACGAACACTCGATCCCTTGCGGATCGCTCCTAGATTTTCGCGGTCATGTGCCGGACTTCCGCTGATTGACTCGCTTGCAGACCTTGCCTAGACTCTTTCCGTGAAGATGAGGTGACACTAAAGGGGGCTTAGGCAATGAGAGAAGCGCTACTTCGATTTTCGGCAACGCTCTGCGCTTTTCTGCTCGGCACGGGCACCGCGAGCGTTTGGAATCGCTGGACCGGCGAAAATTCCACGCGCCACAGCGGCATGGGAACGCTCTGCCACACGAGCGCCGCAAATTCGCCGTCTATCGTCAACGGGCGCGCCATCTCTTTGCCGCAGCCCGTTTATCCGCCGGCAGCCAAAGCAGCGCGCGCGTCCGGCGCGGTCAACGTGCAAATCGTCGTTGATGAAGAGGGCAAGGTCATCTCGGCCCGGGCCGTCTCCGGCCATCCGCTGCGCCAAGCGGCGGAAGAAGCGGCCCTTCGCGCGCGCTTTACGCCGACGCGCGTCGACGGCAAGCCGGTCAAAGTGAACGGCACCATCGCCTACAATTTCGCGCTCCTCTAAAGTTCGAGGCGCCATCGAAGATCCATCCGCCAAAACTTTAAAGACACAGCGAACGGGAATGTTGAAGTTTCACAATACGCTTTCAGGCAGGCTCGAAGAGTTTCGCCCGTTGCGCGAGGGCGAAGTCGGATTCTACTTCTGCGGGCCGACCGTTTACGACTACGCGCACATCGGCAACTTCCGCTCGATGATCTTCGCCGACGTGCTGCGGCGTTACCTGAAGTTCAAAGGCTATCGCGTCACGCACGTGATGAACATCACGGACGTCGAAGATCGCATCATTGCCCGCTCGCAGGAGCGCGGCATCACGATCGACGAATACACGGCGCAGTATATCGAAGCGCTGTGGGAAGATTTCGACGCTCTGGGTTGCGAACGGCCCGACGTGGTGCCGCGCGCGACGCGCCATATCCCCGAGATGGTCGCGTTGATCAAACGGCTGCTCGAACGCGGTCACGCCTACAAGTCGGATGGTTCGATCTACTACCGCATCAGTTCTTTCCCAGAGTACGGGAAGCTATCGAAGATAAATTTCGCGGGCAACATCGTCGGCGGAAGCGAGCGCGTCGATTCAGACCGGTACGACAAAGAGGACGCGCGCGACTTCGCCCTGTGGAAAGCGCCGAAGACGCCCGATGAGCCTGCATGGGATACCGAGATCGGGCGTGGGCGACCCGGCTGGCACATCGAATGCTCGGCGATGTCGATGAAATATCTGGGCGAGACGTTCGACATTCACGCCGGCGGCATCGATCTCGTCTTCCCGCATCACGAAAACGAGATCGCGCAGAGCGAAGGCGCGACCGGAAAGCAGTTCGTCCGCTACTGGCTCCATGCCGAGCATTTGAAAGTCGAAGGCGAAACGATGTCCAAATCGCGCGGCAATTACTACACGTTCCGCGATCTTCGCGCGCAAGGTTACAAGCCAGAAGGCATCCGTTACCTTCTGCTGAGCGTGCCCTATCGCAAGCAGTTGAACTTCACCTTCGATGCGCTTCGCGCGGCGGAAAAGACGGTCGAATCGTTGCGCGATTTTCACCTCAGATTGGCCGAAGCGCGCACGGAACCGGGCAGCAACGGGGAAGTGCGTGCTGCCGCCGCGCGCGCCGCCGAAGAGTTCGAAGCCGGCATGGATGACGATCTGAACACATCGGTCGCGCTCGCGGCGATCCACACGCTGACGCACGAAATCAACCCTGTGCTCGTCTGCGGCGCGTTGCGCGAGGACGATAAACGCGACCTATTGAACCTCGTCGCGCGCTTCGATTCCGTGCTCAACATCTTCGGTAAACCGGAACGCGAGATGTTGGACTCGGAGATTCAAGCCTTGATCGATGAACGGCAGGAAGCTCGCCGCCGTCGTGACTGGGCGCGCGCCGATGAAATCCGCAATTATCTAGCCGAGCGCGGCATCATTCTGGAAGACACGCGCGAAGGCGTCCGCTGGAAACGGCGTTAGAAAAAACGCCTCCCGAGAAGGAGTGAGGTAACGGGCTGCATAGGCGCTTCTGTTACGATCAGCACATCGCCGTTCTATGAAAACTTCGAGGCGCGATGCGCTGGTTGGCACGGGCGCAGCGTTCATAGTGCTTCCGAAGTGAACATGCTGGGCCATGAGTTGGCTTCCATCGAACGCATTAACCTGAAGGCGGGGGCGTACTCGTTGGGGTTGAGCCAAACTGGCTTCCATCGAACGCATGGACCTGAAAGAGCGACCCTTTATCAGCAATGTTAGTCCGCGGTCTCTTTTGAACTCATCGGTTCGGCTCAGCATCTTCCGTCGCTCATCCGGCGAAGCGGGAAGACAGCCGGGCGCACGCTCTGAGATTTTCCGAAGTCAAACACATGCGCGAGGTCTAAGAAAAAAGCCTCTCCGCGACCGGAGCGAGGATGACGGAGAGCTGAAGAACATGTCGCCCGAGGAGCGTCTTCGGTTGGTGTGATCGTTGACGTTGAGCGCTTGGGCATTCAAGGAGCGACTCGATGCTGAACCGCGACTACAAAGAGATGTTGTCGTGCTTGAAAGAAGAAGGGGTTGAATTCATCATCGTCGGTGCCTACGCTTTGGCGGCTTGTTCTTTATCCTGCCCTCGTGCGCAAAGAGCCATGCGCATGATTATCAAGGCGCACATTGGAAAGATCCTGTGCCAGTGGTGAATAGATGGGGTTCTCATCTCTAGGCTCCGAGTCGGTTTATCTTGGCAGCTTTTATAGTGAATCTCAGCAAAAAGGCTCAGTCATTTATAACCTCTCTCAAACCTGAGAAATACCAATCTTCTATAACATCTCTCAAACCTGAGAAATACCAATCTTCGCCTATCCAGCGCGCTTCTATTGCCATCTCATTCTTGTAAACTTCTCCTCCTTTGTCCACTTTCGCCATTCCCAAAATGTGGTAACGGACTATGCCCTCAGCATCGTTAGATAGATCAACCACCCAAGTAGGTTTGAGCTCCAAAAGGACGCTTCGATGCCCCTCAGCTACGGACTTTTTGCTAGCATCAACATATGCTTTCCGATCAAACTCATCTGGTTAACAGAACATTCGAGCGCCGTTGAGTTTTCCGAGCGAGAGAAGATAAAATCAAGCCTTGACTTCGTTTCGGTTCTGGAACGAAGTCAGCCTGCATGGTTGTAAATCGAGCGTCGGTTCAAGATGAAATCGCGTAGAGCTTCCACGCACACTTGCAAGATCATCCGCGCGACCAGCGCGTTGCACCTTCGTCCGCTTGATCTCCGCCCGAACCTCTTTGCGGACTAGCTCCCAGCTTCTCCTGCCGTCTCAACCACCATCAACAAACGCTCGACCCATACGCTTGACTCTTCGACGAGAGAAAGGAGAAGAAAAAATGTCCGCCATTTTCACCGTCAACAGGCCGCAGATCAAGACCGCACTACCCGGACCGAAAGCGCAAGAGATCATCAACGCCGATCACCGTTTCGTTTCGCCTTCTTACACGCGGCCCTATCCGTTCGTTGCGGCGCGCGCCGAAGGCGTCTGGATCGAAGACCCGGACGGCAACATCTTCCTCGATTGCAACGCGGGCGTCGCCGTCTGCTCGACGGGCCACTGCCACCCCGAAATCGTCCGCGTCATTCAAGAGCAGGCGGCTGAATTGATTCACGTCTGCGGCACCGACTACTACTACCGGCACATGCCACTCTTAGCGCGCAAGCTCGATGAGATCGTGCCTGTGCCGAGTCCGACGCGCACGCACTTTGCCAACAGCGGCACGGAAGCGGTCGAGACCGCCTTGAAACTGGCGATGTATGCGACGGGGCGCGAAAAATTCATCGCCTTCTTCAATAGCTTTCACGGGCGCACGCTCGGGTCGCTCTCGCTCACTTCGTCCAAAGCGGCGCAGCGGCGCGGCTTTCGCCGGCAAGCGCTGGACGTCACGCACGTGCCTTACGCTTATTGCTTCCGCTGCCCGTACAACCTCGGCAAGCGCGAAGATGGTGCATGCTGTTTGGGCGCGATCGATTGGATCGAAAATCGCCTCTTCAAGACGACGTTGCCGCCCGAAGAGTGCGCCGCCATCGTCGTCGAGTGCGTGCAGGGCGAAGGAGGGTACATCCCTGCGCCGCGCGAATTCTTACAAGGCTTGCGTCGCATCTGCGATGAACACGGCATCTTGCTCATCGTTGACGAAGTGCAATCCGGGATGGGACGCACGGGCAAGATGTTCGCTTGCGAACACTACGACCTCAAACCGGACATCATCTGTCTGGCGAAGGGGATCGCATCGGGCCTTCCGCTCGGCGCATGTGTCGCGCGCGCCGATCTGATGACATGGAAGCCGGGCGCGCACGCTTCGACTTTCGGCGGCAATCCGGTCGCCATCGCCGCCGCTTTGAAAACGATTGAACTGCTTGAACGCGAACTGATTGCCAATGCCGCGAGCGTCGGCGAGCACCTGCAGCAGGGGTTGCGTCGGCTGATGGAAAAGCACGAAGTGATCGGCGATGTGCGCGGACTTGGCTTGATGATCGGCGTCGAGTTCGTCGAAGACCGAAAGACGATGAAGCCTGCGCCCGAACTTCGCGACCGCGTCGAGCGCGCCTGTTTCGAACGCGGCTTGATCTTGCTCGGCGCCGGTACGAATACGATCCGTTGGTCACCGCCGCTCATCCTGACGCGCGAGCAAGCGGATGTCGCCATCGAGATCTTCGATGAAGCGATCGCTGCAACCTGCCGCTCCAGCGCTTGATTTGCGCCGAAGAATACAGCATCGCTGGACCGGCAAACAGAGTAGAAAGCCAACGAGCCGCTCCAGCGCTTGATTTGCGCCGAAGAATAGAGGGCGAAGGCGCGCTTCAACGCGCCCGCCTGAAAGGCGGCTGATCGCGAAGCAGCGCCTCGGGAAGATGCCGCCTCGAGGCGGCATTAAGATGATCGCGCCGAACGTCGATAGCGTTGTTTCATATGCGGCATCATTTGCGAGACTTGAAACAACGTGCTATAGTCTCATTTGCTCCCGCCAAACGGTGATCCTTTATGAAGCTCTATTGCAACCGCTATTCGCACTTCAAGGATCCTTTGGTTTGCGCGCTCAATTGCCAGTATCGGCTACGCTGCCGCGATTTCGCGCTCTTTTACGACGCCAATCGCGAGACCGTCGATTCGATGCTGGATCGGTATCTGACCTTTCGGCGAAGCCGCGAAGAGTTAGAGCGATCTCTTCCCGTGCTCGCCCCGTCGGGTCCTCATCTGGTTTTGGAGGTCAAACGGAAGATGGCTGAAGCGATGTACATCTGGATCGGCGCGGACGATCGCGCCGAATTGGTCACTCATCAGGAAGCTTTGAAACGCGCCGAACAAGGAATGAAGCCGAAGAAGATTTATCGCGTTTCGCAGGAGATGGAGCTGCGCTACCAGCTCGTGCCGCGCCGTCAGATCGAGAAAGCCAAGCGCGAAGCTTCGGTCGAAGAGGCGCGCGCACGAGCGCGCCGTTTGCGCGTCGTCGAAGATGCCGGGGAGAAGAACGAAAAAGAGGCGGCGATGAAAGGCGCAGCGAAGCGCCGACGCGCGGCTTCAAGATGAGGTGAAGATATCCGGGATCGGGATCTTAAAGATCTTTCACAAACTGATTCGGATCGACGCGATACGCGCTTGCCAATGAGCTCGCGCTTCGTCATACTCGTGGGAGAAAGAAGTTCGCGCGATGCTCCGGATCAGGCTTCACGAAATCTTTCGATCGATCATCGCCCTGTCGCTCGTCATGCTCGCGAGCCAGAGCGGGCGCGCGCAAGACGAAGATGTCGTGCGCATCGGCGTCAACCTCGTGCAACTCAATGTCGGCGTAACCGACCGCCGAGGCCATCCGGTGACCGATCTTTCGCCGGAAGAGTTCGTCGTCTACGAAGACGGAGTGCCGCAGCGCATCGTCTCTTTCGAGCCGACGACGACGCCTTTCAGCCTCGTATTGTTGCTCGACGTCTCGGGTTCGACGCTCAACTTCCGCACGACGCTCAAACAGGCTGCGCTGCGCTTCATCGATGCCCTAGCGCCGGACGATCGCGTCGCCGTCGTCGCTTTCAACGACCATACGAAGCTGCTGACCAACTTCACTTCAGATCGCAAGAAGATCGCGTGGGCGATCGAGAGGGCCGAAGGTCATGGCGAAACGATGCTCTATCGCGCGCTCGGCTACGCGCTCGAACTTCTCGCCAAAGAGGGGAAGCGGCGCAAAGCGATCGTCGTCATGACCGATGGGTTAGACACCGAGTTACGCAACCTCGATCGCACGGCGGTGGCCGATGCGCAATCGGAAGAAGAGGCCTTAGCGCGAGTCAAGCCCGAGGCGAACGCCCTGCTCAAAGGGGTGCTCGATGCGATCGATCATCAAGGCGTGACGATCTATCCGCTAGCCTTGGCTTCGGGCGACCCGCGCCGCCTGCCGATCACGACGCCGCAGATTATGGCGATCTACAGCGCCGCGCGCGCGCGCTTGCAGCTTCTCGCCGATCGTTCCGGCGGACGTCTTCACCAGATCAATCGCTTGGAAGATCTGGGCCGGCTTTATGCAGAAGTCGCCGCAGATCTGCGCACGCTGTATAGCATCGCCTATCAGCCTTCGGGCGATCGTCCGCGAGATGGGAGCTGGCGGTCGATCCGCGTCGAGATAAAGCGACCTGACCTGATTGCGCGCACGAAACAAGGATACTACGCCCGGTAGAGGACGATGATCGTCACCTGCGCCAAGTGTGGGCTGAAGAATCGCGTAGATCGAACGCGCGTTGGAACGATGCAGCCGGTCTGTGGCCGGTGCGGGGCGAAGCTCGAAGCGCATCTGGACGATGGCCGACCGATCGAAGTGACCGACGAGACTTTTGCGCGCGTCCTGCGAGAATCAGGCGAAAAGCCCGTCCTGCTCGACTGTTGGGCGCCGTGGTGCGGGCCATGCCGGATGATCGCCCCGGCGTTGGACCAGTTGGCGGCGGAAGCGAACGGGCGCTACATCGTCGCCAAACTGAACGTCGATGAAAATCAGCAGACGGCGCTACGCCTCGGGATTCAGAGCATCCCGACGCTCATCATCTTCAAGGGAGGCAAAGTGGTCGATGTTCTGATCGGCGCACAGCCCAAAAGCGTGATCTTCTCCCATCTCGCCGCGCACATTTGATCATCGCGGCTCACCAGGTTGGGGCTCATCCTCTTTAGCGAACTTCCCTCTGCGCTGCCTTTTCGCCTCGCTCCCCTCATCCGCTCTTCGATCCTCGCTCCGCGGCACGGGCGGCGAAGTCGCTTCTCCGCCAACGCGCCTCTCAGCAGATCTTCGCTCATCGTTTTGACCGACGGCGTTTGCGCTGTTCTGCGTTTGAGATGCCGACCGATCCGCTTCTGACTCGCGCTTCACTTCGGGCGGCGCGCTCGGGGCTCCACTCGCCGGCTCGACTGCCGCCTCAGGCGACTTCGCTTCGACTTTGGCGGGTTGCGCGCCCGTCGAAGATGGCGATTTAAGCTCGAAGGATGAGAGCGACGATCCGCCGATCCGCTCTTCCAAACCGTCGAGCGAGCCGTTGAGTCGGCGGTAGAGCGCTTCGATGATCGCGCGCCGGGCCGGATTGGGTGGTCCACCGCGGTAGCTCGCGATGTAGTTCGAAAGCGCTTCTTGCGCTTCACCGGCGGCTTCGAGCGCAGCCCCGAGATGCCATAGGGCCGTGCGCCACCACACGCTCTTTTCCGGCAACACGCCGGTCGCGCGCCGTAGATGGATGATCGCTTCTTCGGTCCTCCCCTGATTGAACAACGACCAGCCGATGATATCTTCGATCCGCCCGCGCATGATGTGCGAGATGATCAACGTAGGCACTTCGGGCAATTGGGGCGTCGCGCCAACGGCGATCGTTTGCGCGCGCAGATCGCGCAGTTCGCTGGCGACGGCGGCGACATTCGCCACGGGCGAGTTGACCGCGCTTTCAACTCGAGCGGCGGCCTTCTGCGCTAGATCGATGGCCAGTTCATAAGCTCGCCCCCGCGCCAACAGTTGATCGGCTGCGTAAAGGGCGCGAAAGGCGCTCATCTCATCATCGCCTGCCGTGAACTCTTCGATCGCAGAGCGCAGCTCTTCATCCTTCGCCTCCGCCTGCATGGCCGCGCGGAGAGCGAGGAGCCCTTTGAGTCGCTGCGCGTTCTCGCGCGTCTCAGCCATGCGAGATTGGAAGAGGCCGGCGCGAACTTCCGGCAACAGGAGATCGGTGAAAGTCTCAGCGCGCGCCGCGATCTTTCCGGCAAGATGGGTCGCAATCTGGCCATCCTCTATTTTGAACGACCGCGCCAGCTCTTCTGCCGCTTCCGCATAGAAACCGGCGCTCGCCAGCGCCGCGGCCAATTCGTAATCGAGCGTCGGGAAGTCGCCGTACTGCCGTGCGAACCGCAGCGCCCGTTCAGCTTCGAGCGGGCGTCGCTGCGCGATCAATGCCCGCGCCAAAGCTATCTGCGCCCAAGTGTAACGCGGCTCGATCTCCACGGCGCGACGCGCTAGCTCGAACGCCCGCGTCGCATCGCCGCTGGCCGCATACCAATATGCTGCGCCGACGAGCAGCGGGAAGTTGCGCGGATTTTCCTCGAGCGCAGCCGTCAACTCGCGCTCCGCCTCCTCACGCTGGCCCGAATCGAAGAGCGCGAGGACCAGTCCGGCGCGCGCCGCAACATCCTGGCCGTTATCGGCGACGAGCTCGCGATAGAGTTTGAGCGCTTCTTCCGTCCTCCCCGTTGCGCGGAGAAGATCCGCCAGACTCAGCTTCGCACTTCGCCCGCCTTCGAGTTCGAGCGCGCGCCGATACGCTTCCACGGCGTCATCGAGTTTGAGTTCGAGCCGCCGCGCGGCGCCGAGCGCCTGGTACGCGGCGCTCATCCGAGGCGCAAGTTCAATCGCCCGCTCCGCACAACGCACGGCCGAGGCGGCATCTTCGACTCTGAGATAAAAAGCCGCGATGACGAGCAACTTTTGCGGAGCATCGTTGAATTTCGTTTCAATCAACCTCGCCATCTCGAACGCCTCTCGATGAAGCTTCCGCGCGAAGAGCTGAGGCGGAATCTGAGCGATCGTCTCGATGAAGAGCTTGTCCGAATCGCTTTCGGGGAACTCGGCGATGGCGCGGCGAAACTGCTCGAGAGCGCCCTGCTGATCGCCCGCTTCGATCTGATTCAGCCCAAACTCGAGGCGCGCGCGCACGAGTAGCTCCGCCACCTTGCGCATGGCGACCTCGTCGCCGCTCGCCTGCCGCGCCAGCGCTTGCAAACGCTCGATCCGCTCCTGCGGGGGGAGCGCGGCGACCGCCGCGAACTCTTCGTCCGTCACGAGCTGTCGCGCCCCGTCCTTCGCTCCAACCCGATTCTCGGGTGCCTTCGCTGCGCGCTTTTGCTGCGCTTCTGACGCCGCTGAGAAAAGCAGGATGAAGATCAACGCCGCTCGGAGCCCTGCGCCAAACACCGCTTTCACCTCGCGATCAAAAAGATGTAAACCGAGTTTACCTCAACTCCGCCCGCGCGCGCAGCGCGTCGCTGTCCAGCGCTTCGACGAGCGCGCGCCCGGTCGCACTGCTCGGCGGTTGCACGCGCAACAGCGTCGCCAGAGTCGGCGCGATATCAGCCGGCGTCGCCGCTTGGGCGTAACGGCCCGGACGCACACCGGCTCCCATGATGATGAGCGGCACATGGGTGTCGTAGGAATATGGCGTGCCGTGCGTCGTTCCGGCTGGGAATTCGGATGAAAATTTGAAAGGTTCGTAAACGATGACCAACTCGCCGTTTCGGCGCGAGTTGAAACCGTTGTAGACGCGCCGCGCGATCGGATCCGACGATGAAACGCCGTGCATCTCAAGTTGCGTGCGCGTAAAACAGCGCGCGACGCCCGGAACGGTCATCACCGCCTCGGCGGCCAAACGTTCGATCTCCGCGCGCGCGATCCCATCCCGTCGCAATGCCGCGAGGTCGAAATAGACGTTGCCGTTGGTGAAGTGCTGCACGTACTCCTTCTCGCGACCGTAACGCGCGCGAATCGCTTCGCGAATCGCGTTCAGGATCGCGTCGCGTTTGACGCGCCCGCCCGGCAGATTGAGCGTCGCGGCATGTTCGGGGATAGGCGCCACGCCGTGATCGGCAGTAAAGACGACGATCGTCCGCCGAAGACCGACGTGCGCCTCGACGAAATTCAGAAGCTTTTCGATCTGCCGGTCCACGCGCAAGACCATATCCATCTCTTCATGGCTGTATGGACCGAAGCGGTGCCCGACGTAATCGTTCGACGAAAAGCTCACGGATAAAAGATCCGTATCATCATCTGCGCCCAAACCTTCGTTGATGATGGCCTGTTCGGCGAAGGCTTCCAAAAGCTCATTGGCGAAGGGCGAATATTCAAGCGCTTCATAAAACTCTCGGCCCGGTTTTTGGGCGCCGCCCGTGATGTTGTGCGGGAACGTGTTCGTATCCTTGACCCGTCCGATGTTCTCCCACGAAGGGGCATCGGCTCCGGCCCGCTTCTCATACTCCGCTTCGGGCAACAAACGCTCCCACCGCGCCCCAAAATACCTGTCGGCGAAACGCGATTGATTGAAGCGAACGACCCACGCCGGAAGCTGAGTCAGATAGTAGCTGCTCGACACCATGTTGCCCGTCTGCGTGCTGAACCAATAGGCCGCCGAGGCGTGACGCCCAGCCGGGAGGATGGCCGAGCGATCCTTGAGCGAGATGCCGATGACTTTGGCGCGGTCCTGCGTCGCAAGGCGCAGCTCGTCGCCGAGCGTCGAAGCGAGCAGGCGATGCGGACTGGAGGCCGTTTCGCTCTCCCCTCCGCCGAGCAGTTTAACGCTCTCATCGGAAACGCTGGTCACCAGCTTGCCCTCATCGCGGTCGAACCAACTGTTCCCGACGATCCCAGTATTGGCGGGCCACGTCCCCGTCATCAGCGTCGCATGACCGGGCGCCGTCTCGGTCGGCACATGGTCGTAGTTGGCATTGGTCCACGAGGCGCCTTCGCGCAAGAGCCGCTTGATCCCTCCGGCGGAAAAGAGGTCTCCGAAGCGATCGAGATAATCGTACCGGAATTGATCCACGACGATCAGCAGGACCAAGCGCGGACGCGCGCCCTCGGCTTGAGACACAAGGCGCCGCTGCGCGCTCAACTCGAGGGTTGGAACGATGAAGAGCAATAAAGCGAGCAACGAAGCGATGCAGCGCGACGCCGCTCGACGACGAATCGTGGAGATCATCAGATGAGCCTCATCTCGGATAAGGTCAATCAAAGACGCCGAATGCGCGCGAGAAGCTTAGCTTAACGCGCCGCGCTTTGCCAAACCGTTAACCCGGCGACACGTCGTTCTAAGCCCAAATCCCAAACCGAAGCGGTTTGACAAAGCGTTCGCTTGGACTTAAGCTTATCCATGCGTGTAAACGAAGATGTCTGCAGATGTGAGAGAGATCATCGAGGGGCAGTTGCGCGCGGCGGGTTTGAAGGTGACGCCGCAGCGCTACGCCGTGCTCGATTATTTGTGGAGCAATCGGACGCATCCGACCGCCGAGGAGATCGAGGCGGCGGTCAACCAGCGGTTTCCGTGTGCGTCGCGGGCGACCGTCTACAACACGTTGCATGCGTTGCACGAGGCTGGGCTGGTGCAGGAGCTGTATGGGCAGGGCGGGGTGACGCGGTATGACATCAAGGTTGAGCCGCATCACCACTTCATCTGCCGCCGATGCGGGCAACTGGAGGATATCGAAGCTAGCGCCGTACAAGTTGAGGCCCGCGAAAAGTTCAGCGATTATCAGGTCGAATCGATCGAAGTCGTGGTCCGCGGCCTGTGCGGCGAATGCCAACGTGATCTTGAAAACCAAGGGGAGGGGGAAAATCATGCAGAGCATAGAGGCGAGAGCGATTCCTTTGAATATCGGTCTTGACGAGAAGGAACGCGAAGAGATCGCACAAGGGCTATCGCGCCTTCTGGCTGATACTTTCACGCTCTATCTCAAAACGCACAACTTTCACTGGAACGTGACTGGCCCAATGTTCCAAACGCTGCACCTCATGTTCGAGGAGCAGTACAAGGAACTGTGGCAAGCGGTCGATACGATCGCCGAACGAATTCGCGCGCTCGGATTTCCAGCGCCGGGCACTTATCGAGAGTACAGCAGCCTCTCCTCAATTCACGAAGAGGAGGGCATCCCGACCGCCGAAGAGATGATCCGCCTGCTCGTCGAAGGGCATGAAGCGGCGGTTCGCACGGCGCGGTCCGTCTACTCGCTCGCCGATCAGGTCAACGACGCCCCCACCGTTGATCTGCTGACGGATCGAATGGAGATTCATGAGAAGACGGCGTGGATGCTCCGCAGCCTCCTCGCCGAAAGCGGCGAGGCCGCTGCCAAACAAGGCGCTTGAAACTGAGCAAGGCGACGAAGAACGATAAAGGGGGGCGGGTAACGCCTGCCCCCCTTTAAAAAATTCCAGAGGGGGTTGCGCCTCTTCAACCGATCCACTCGCGGAACGTTTGCAAAAGCAACCAGATGTTGAAAGAGGCGATGATGACCGCAACCGTCCAAGCCAGCCATTTTAACCACGCGGGATTGACGAACTCCCCCATCTTCCTCGGATCGCTCGTGAACTTCACCAACGGGAAGACCGCGAAGCTCAACTGCATGCTAAGCACAACCTGACTGAAGATGAGAAGTTGCGCCGTGCCGGATTCGCCGTAAAGCGCCGTCACTATGATCGCCGGAACGATGGCGACAAGGCGCGTGATCAATCGGCGGAGCCACGGGCGCAGACGAATGTTCAAAAAACCTTCCATCACGATCTGGCCAGCGAGCGTTCCCGTCAAAGTTGAGTTCTGTCCCGAAGCGAGCAGAGCGATGGCGAAGAGCGTGCTCGCTACGCTTACGCCGAGAAGCGGTGAAAGCAACTTGTACGCATCTTGGATCTCGGCCACCGCGTAATTGCCCGTGCGGTGAAACGTCGCCGCCGCGACGACGAGGATGGCCCCGTTGATGAATAAAGCGAGCATCAAGGCGATGGTCGAATCGATCGTCGCAAACCGAATCGCCTCGCGCTTCCCCGCCGCCGACAGCTCATACCGGCGCGTCTGCACGACCGAAGAATGAAGATAGAGATTGTGCGGCATGACGGTCGCGCCTAAGATGCCGATCGCGATATAGAGCATTCCCGAATCGGTGATGATCTGCGGCGATGGGATGAAACCGCGCAAGATGCCGCTCACATCGGGACGCGAGAAGATGATCTCCGCCGCAAAACAGACGCCGATGACGATGATGAGCGAAATGACGATGGCTTCCAGCAGACGAAAGCCGCGATTCTGCAACATCAAAAGCAGGATGACATCGAGCGCCGTAAGCATCACGCCCCAAACCAGCGGGATGCCGAACAGCAGATTAAGCGCGATGGCCGAACCGATGACTTCGGCAAGGTCGCAGGCGACGATCGCGATCTCGCAAAGGACCCAGAGGATGAAAGAGACGCGCGGACTGTAATGATCACGGCAGGCTTGGGCTAGATCGCGCCCCGTCGCAACCCCTAATCTGACGGCGAGGCTCTGTAGCAGGATCGCCATCAGATTCGACAGCATGATGACCGATAGCAGCGTATAGTTGAATCGCGATCCGGCGGCGATGTCGGTGGCCCAGTTCCCCGGGTCCATGTAGCCGACGGCGACCATGTAACCTGGACCGGAGAAAGCGAGCATCTTGCGCCAAAACCCAGCCCGTTGCGGCACGCCCAAAGCGCGATAGGCCTCCGGCAGACTCACCTGCGCTGAGAACCTCCGCCAGCCAGTCAAACGAGTTGCGTCGGTCCAGTTGTCCCCCATAGCCCCTTCCGTCGCTCCCCACAACGCGAAAGCGCGCTGCCGGAGGGCGCACTTTTTTGCTTACAGAAACGGAAGTTTAGACCGATCTAAACTTCCGTTTTGAGTTATATCCGATATAATCTGAGAAATCAAGGGGGAGCCTGAGACCGAAGATGGCCAAAGCGGTGGCGCGCAAACAGCTTCCGGCGGGCATCACGCCCGTCATCGAGGACTATCTGAAGACCATCTACTTCATGGCGCAAGAGCAGGCGCAGGTCAAAACGACCGATGTGGCGAAACGCTTGCGTGTCAAGCCATCGTCCGTCACGGCCATGCTTAAAACTTTGGCTGATCTCAAGCTCGTCGAATACCGCCCCTACTACGGAGTCGCGCTCACGCCGCTCGGCAACCAGATAGCATTAGAGGTGATCCGCCATCACCGCCTCATCGAGCTATATCTCGTCAAAGCACTGGGCTTCAGTTGGGACGAGGTGCATGAGGAGGCCGAGGTCTTAGAGCACGTCCTTTCGGAGAAGCTGGAAGCGCGGATCGCGGCGCATCTTGGCGATCCGACGCTCGATCCGCACGGCGATCCGATCCCTGCCCTTGACGGCACTCTTCCCGAAACAGCGACGATGACGCTGGCCGATGCCCCGTTGCGTAAACGTTTGCGGGTCGTGCGCGTTCGCGACCAGGATGCCGAACGCTTGCGCTACATCGCCACTCTCGGTTTGGTCCCGGGCGCGCACCTGCGTTTGATCGAACGGGCGCCATTTGAAGGGCCGGTCACGGTGCGCATAGGCAAACGAGTTCACGCGCTCGATTCTCGGCTGGCGCGCACGATCCTCGTCGAAGAGGCCCCGCGGCATCCCTCTTAATCTTTGATAAAAAAGGAGATTGACAGCGTCGGCGTGCACGCGATAACATGCATGCCCAAAAGATTGGCAGTCGTTTCGGGAGCGGACGATGAATCGCGCGGCTGTGACGATTCCCGAAAAGCTGTTCTTCAAAATCGGCGAAGTTTGCGCCATCACCGGCGTGCAAGCGCACGTGTTGCGCTACTGGGAATCCGAATTTCCCATGCTTGCGCCGCAGAAGAATCGCGCCGGACAACGCACCTATCGCAAGCGCGATGTGGAAATGGTGCTGCGCATCAAAGAACTGCTCTACGAAGAACAGTACACGATCGCCGGCGCGAAGAAGAAGCTGGCCAACGAACTGCGCAATGCCAGCAAGTTGAAGGTCGTGACCCCGGAGATGAGCGGGCCACAACCGCTCGCCCCGGCACAAGGGGCGGAAGTCTCTCCTTTCATCGCCGGGAACTCTTCGTCCCTGACCGAAGAACAACGTCTGGCGCTGCGCGCGCTTCGGCAGAATCTCATCGAACTGCTTGAACTTCTCGACGGCGATCGCGCCCCGCAGGGCACAAACGAACGGCGCTGACGCTTTGACAAACCCATAACATCTGCCATACCTTTTCAATTTGCCGGGACGTGGCGCAGCCTGGTAGCGCGCACGCTTGGGGTGCGTGAGGTCGCGAGTTCAAATCTCGCCGTCCCGACCAGTTCAGAGAGCTTTCGGCATCAGGATCGCGAAAGACTCAAAGGCTTGAGAAGCGGGGGTGCCGAAAGCTCTTCGTCTCTTTTAGGACCGCTATCATAGGACCGCTATCAACTTGCGATGGATCACGCCGTGCAGCTACACTTCTCGCGCTCTCGATCATAAAAGAATTCTAGCTTGAGGTCTGCAGATGAACGTTCATGAGTATCAGGCCAAAGAACTATTGAAAAAATATGGCGTCGCCGTTCCGCGCGGCATCGTCGCGCGCACGCCCGACGAAGCCTATCAAGCGGCGAAGGGGTTGGCGACCGCGCCGGTCGTCGTCAAGGCGCAGATTCACGCTGGCGGGCGCGGCAAGGCGGGCGGCGTCAAACTGGCCCAGACGCCCGAAGAGGCGCGCGAAATCGCGGCGCGCATGCTCGGCAGCAAACTGGTCACGCATCAAACCGGACCGGAAGGGCGCGAAGTGCGCACGCTCCTTATCGAAGAAGGCTTGCCCATCGAACAGGAGTTTTATCTCGGCATCGTGCTCGATCGCGCGATCGGGCGCCCCGTCTTCATGGCTTCGGCGGCGGGCGGCATGGAGATCGAAGAGGTCGCCGCGCACTCGCCCGAAAAGATCCTGAAAGAGACGATCGATCCGGCGATCGGCTTTCGCCCCTTTCAAGCGCGCAAGCTCGCCTTCGGTCTCGGACTGCCGACTGAGCTGATCAACCAAGCCGTGAAGTTCATGCTCGCGCTCTACAACGCCTATGAGCAACTGGATGCGTCCCTTGTCGAGATCAATCCATTCCTGCTGACGAAGGACAAACGCCTGATCGCGCTCGATGCTAAAGTGAATTTCGACGATAACGCGCTTTTCCGCCATCCCGACTACGCCGAACTGCGCGACCTGAACGAGGAAGAGCCGCTGGAGATCGAAGCGTCGAAGTACGATCTGAACTACATCAAGCTCGATGGCGACATCGCCTGCATGGTCAACGGCGCGGGACTGGCGATGGCGACCATGGACATCATCAAGCTCGCTGGCGGCGAACCGGCGAACTTCCTAGATGTCGGCGGCGGTGCGTCGCAAGAGCGCGTCGAAGCCGCCTTCCGCATCCTGCTCGCCGACGAGAACGTGCGCGCCGTGCTGATCAACATCTTCGGCGGCATCGTCCGGTGCGACATGGTCGCGCGCGGCGTGGTCGAAGCGGCGCGCAAGACAGGCGTCAAAGTGCCGGTCGTGGTCCGGCTGCAAGGAACGAACGTTGAAGAAGGACAGCGCGTCCTACGCGAATCGGGGTTGAACTTCACGGTTGCCGACGGCATGAAGGATGCGGCGGAGAAGGTGGTCGCGCTTGCGCGCAGGTCGTCAAGTTGAGGACGGAAAGTTCGAGGTTGAAGGCTCTGCGCTTTCGCGTAAGATTTAGGCTAGAGCCTTGAGCGCTCTTGAAAGGAGGCGCTAGATGTCGGCACAACCCGAACGCTTTTTCACGCTCGAAGAATATTTCGCGCTGGAACGAAGTTCGGAGCGGCGGTTCGAGTACCGCGACGGTGAAATCTTCCTGATGTCCGGCGGCACTCGTCAACATGGCGCGATAGCGAGTAATCTTGTGCGACACTTGGGCAACCGCTTAGCTTCCCAAGGATGTCGCGTTTACGGAAGCGACATCGCTCTCTTCGTCCCTGCAGCGCCGCCCTATCGCTATCCCGACGTGAGCGTCGCTTGTGGACGGGCGGAGTTTCGGCGCATCGAAGTGCTCGACGCGCTCGTCAATCCCGTGTTGATCGCCGAGGTGCTTTCGCCGACGACCGAAAACTACGATCGCGGCATGAAATTCGAGTGGTACAAGTCGATCCCGACTTTCGAGGAATACTTGTTGATCGCGCAAGATCGGCCACACGTCACACAGCGAACGAAACAGCAAGACGGAAGCTGGCTCGAACGCACGATCGAAGGGATGGAAGCCGTCTTGCGCTTGAATTCGCTCGGCAGCGAGCTGCCGTTGAGCGAAATCTACGAGGGCGTCGAGTTCGAATCGGCACGCTGATCGAACTTGCGCCAGCTCTTCATCCGACGCTCTTTCGCCGCGATGACTGGTCCAAATGGAAAGGACGTTCGATGCTGAAGTTATCTTTTTGGGGCGCCGCCGGCACGGTCACCGGCTCGAAATATCTGATCGAAACCGAGCGCGCTAGGGTGCTCGTCGATTGCGGCCTCTTTCAAGGTCTCAAAGAGTTACGGGAGTTGAATTGGACCGATCCGCCGTTCGATCCCGCCGCTTTGGATGCCTGCCTGATCACGCACGCGCACATCGATCACATCGGGTATCTGCCGCGTCTCGTCGCGCGCGGATTCTCCGGCCCGATCTATTGCACGCGCGCGACCGCCGAGTTGCTTCGCGTTTCGCTTCTCGACGCAGCGCGGCTGCAAGAGGAAGAGGCCGACTATCGCAACCGCCACGGCTTGACTTCGCACACGCCCGCGCTCCCGCTCTACACGGAAGAGGACGCGCGCGCCGTGTTCGATCTTTTGCGAGCTGCGAGCAACGATGGCACGCCCGTCGAAGCGGCGCGCGGCATCGGCGCGAGCTTTCACGTCGCCGGGCACATCCTCGGCGCAAGTCACATCCTCGTCGAAGCGGAAGGCGTGAATGCGCCGCCACTGCGCGTTCTCTTTTCGGGCGATCTGGGCCGCCTCGATCAGCCGATCATCCGCCCGCCTGCGCCGCCGCCCGCTTGTGACTATCTCCTTCTCGAATCGACCTACGGCGATCAACTGCACGACCGCACGCCGCCGAAAGATCTTCTGGCCGCCGTCATCAATGAAGCCGCTGAAAGCGACGCTCCGCTTCTTATTCCGAGTTTTGCCATCGGGCGCACGCAAGAGATTCTCTATTTGATCCGTGAACTAGAAGACGAAGGGCGCATTCCCGTTCTGCGCGTGCGCGTCGACTCTCCGATGGCTAACGCGATCACGCAGATCTACCAAAATCGGAGCGAGGAGCAGGATGAAGAGTACCGCGATCTGGTCGTGTTGAAGCGCCGCCCGCTGCACACTCAGTCGATGCTCATCGCCTCGTCACGCGAAGAATCGAAACGCTTGAACGAGGAGCGCGGTGCGCGCATCATCATCAGTTCATCGGGAATGATGACGGGCGGGCGCGTGCTCCACCACGCGATGCGCATCTTGCCGGACGAACGCGCCATCATCTGTTTCGTCGGCTATCAAGCCGCCGGGACGACCGGACGGAAGATCCTCGACGGCGCGCGCGAAGTCAAGATCATGAAGGAGATGATCCCCGTGCGGTGTCGCGTCCGGCAGATCAGCAGCCTTTCAGCTCACGCCGATTACGAAGAGATGCTCGCTTGGTTGAGCGGGCTCGAACGCGCGCCCCGGACCATTTTCCTCACGCATGGCGAGCCGCACGCCGCCGAAGCCTTACGCGCGCACATCGCAGAGCGTTTCGGCTGGCGCGCGGAAACGGCAAGTTACGGCCAAACCGTCGCGCTCGGTTGAGCGAAGAGACCAAGATCGCCGTCGGGAGAGCATCAAGACAGTGTTGGGCCGCTTTTGACATACAGTGCGGGGACGCTCGAGATCATGATCCTATCTGCCGAACATGAGAGACCCAATCGCAATTTGGCGCGGATCGCCGAAGAGCTTGAAACAGACTTCGAAGCGCTCGGTTCGACGACCTTCAAACGCGAAGATCTGAAAAAGGTTTCGAGCCTGACCGTCTTTCTACATCCAGAACGCGGCGCTCGGGGCGAGATCCATTCACGCCGCCCGCTTAGCATAAAGCCTTAAATTCCACTCGGCTCATCCTCAAGCCACCACTTACTGACGCGCAGGTCGCACCCATCCTGATCGTTGTATTCCTCAAGGAGCGTCTCCCACAACCGCCGCGATCCGACAAATACAGGGTCGACTTGTCTGAGGGCGCGCCTAACGCGCGCACGCCACTCGCTGCTTTGGCGAATCTTGCCATATAGCCAACGCCAATCGTCCGTTCCGCCGTGTTGGATTAAATTCACCAACTCAACTTGGGTCATCTCGTCCGGCGATGACGCGCGCTTGAGCGAACGAGCAAAATCGATCATCTTACACGTCCTTCTTCCTGCTCTCTTGTCAGCCTCTTTTCGCTCTGTCGTTCCAACTCACGTCGAGCGAGCGATGCGGCCAACATTCGCCCACGCTCGTAGATATACTCCTCTTGATCGTAAGGCGTGATTAATCCCTTGTACTCAGAGAGTTTCACATCATCAGCATCTGCCGGTTTGCGGCAAAGGGCTTCGGCCAACCGAAGGCGTCGCGTCAAACTCGATCGCGACGGATACAATTCGTTGAGTCGGTCGAGCGCCGTTAAGCTCTTCTCAAAGCCCATCTTGTCAACTAGCGCCACAAGGTCAACATAGTCCCGCAACGCGCCGCGTTCCGTCAATAGGTGGGCTTTGATGAGGACCATCTCTTCAAGTGTTGCCAGCCTCAACCCACGATCACTTATCGTAGTTTCAACAGGGGAGGATCTTCTCTGCTGTCGAAGACCGATCTGTTTTCCCTCGAAACTTCCGAGGATCATAACACCGACCACTTCACGCGCGGTTTTCCATTCCGGCCAACTCTCTATTTCCCGCTTGACTTCGTAAAAATTACCGGCAAGTTCAGATGTCAGAAAATCGATGTCCATCGAAAACCGATGGCCCGCGTGAAGCGCAGCTGCCGTACCGCCGGCAACATATGGTTTGAGGCGCTCTAATCTCGCTTGCACCTCCAATCCAACACGAATCAATCGCTCGAATTGCGCCCGTTCGCTCTCCGTCATGGTCGCTCATTATATATCATAGCTCTATAGCGTTTGCGGCAACTGTTAGCGTCGCGCCACATGGCGCACTTTCGATTGACGGCGCACAACCCATCTATCACCTGATCCAAACTTGGTCGCCGCCCCCGTCTCCCGCAGACTCGGGGATTATGGCGGCTAGAGCTTTGCGTGAAGGACGAGGGTCGCGCATCGCTCGAACCGAAGAGCGAAACGCATGAACTCCTCGTCGCTTTCGCCGTCTTCCCATCACGGCCTCCTCACGAGCGATACCCTGTCTCCCATCAACATCTCAGCGCTTTCGGCTGCGCGCCTTGCTCGTGCTATACTATCGCGTTTTGCGATTCATCTCGAAGCCATTCGGAGCGACGTAACTTTGAGCGTACTCGTTGACCGCAACACGCGCCTCATCGTGCAAGGCATCACGGGCAAAGAGGGGACCTTCCACACGCGGCAGATGATCGAATACGGCACCAAGGTGGTCGGCGGTGTGACGCCCGGCAAGGGCGGAACCACGCACGAAGGCGTGCCCGTTTTCAACACGGTCGCCGAAGCCGTGCGCGAGACGGGAGCTAACGCTTCGGTCATCTACGTGCCGCCAGCTTTCGCCGCTGACGCGATCATGGAAGCGGCGGACGCCGGCGTGCCGCTCGTCGTCTGCATCACCGAAGGCATCCCCGTGCTCGACATGGTGAAGGTCAAAAGGTATCTGGAAGGGAGAGCGACGCGCCTCATCGGGCCGAACTGTCCGGGCATCATCTCGCCGGGTAAATGCAAGATCGGCATCATGCCGGGCCACATCCACAAAGAAGGGCCGATCGGCGTCGTCTCGCGCTCGGGAACGTTGACCTACGAAGCGGTGGACCAGTTGACCAAGCTGGGTTTGGGCCAGTCAACGGCGATCGGCATCGGCGGCGATCCCATCGTCGGCACGACGCACACCGATGCGCTGCGGCTTTTTCAAGACGATCCCGAAACCGAAGGCATCGTGATGATCGGCGAGATCGGCGGCACGGCGGAAGAAGAGGCCGCCGAGTTCGCCCGAAAGTACGTGACCAAACCGATCGTCGCTTTCATCGCCGGGCAGACCGCGCCGCCGGGCCGTCGTATGGGCCACGCGGGCGCGATCATCTCTGGCGGTAAGGGGACGGCGGCGGAGAAGATGCGCGCGCTCGAACAAGCGGGCATCCGCGTCGTCCGCTCGCCGGCGGAGATCGGCGCGACGATGAAGGAGGCTTTGAGGGGATAGAAAGAATGCGGGTCGCAGCCAAAGCGTTCGGGGCAACGTGGCCTTTACGGTTAGGCAAAGCTTCGAGCGGAACGATCGATCCCGAAACCATCGGATCGGATGCCAGCGCGCCTTTGCGCGACTCGCGTTTGTGAAACATGAAGCTTTGAGAAAGGCGAACGACGCCGCAACGCGAGACGAAAGATTCGATCAACCGAGCGCTCGATCGATTCTGTCTGCGCCCGTTTCCCGAAGGCGCTTTATCGAGCTTTAGCGTCGCAAAGTTTTCTACATTCTTGAATTCTGAGTTCTAGAGTTTTCACGACCGAGGAGCGCTTCATGGCTAACAATTTGACGCTTGGAATCATCAAACCCGATGCTGTAAGACAAGGGAAGATCGGACTCATCCTGCAACGGATCATCGACCGCGGCTTCAACATTCGCGCGATGAAGCTGATCCGCATGACGCGCGAAGAGGCCGAAGGCTTCTACGCCGTCCATCGCGAGCGACCTTTTTTCGGCGAGCTGACGGCTTTCATGTCGAGTGGTCCTTGTGTTGTAATGGTACTGGAAAAGGAGGATGCCGTGCGCGCGTGGCGCGATCTGATGGGCGCGACCGATCCGGCGAAGGCTGCCGAAGGGACGATTCGCAAGGAGTTCGGCTCGTCCGTCGGCGAAAACGCCGTGCACGGTTCCGACTCGGACGAAAACGCGGCGATCGAGATCGCTTACTTCTTCAGCCGCCTCGAAATGGTTTGACGAAGAGCGGCTCTCGATCCGAGGAACCGAAACCGTTGGTTTGAATATAACGCCATGTCAATCATCAGCGACATCGTCGAATCGACCAAAGCGATCATCAAGGGGATGAGCGTCACCTTCTCGAAGATACCGAAGGAGAAGTGGACCGTTCAGTACCCGGATGAACCCGTCACCGTGCAGCCGCGCTATCGCGGGCAGCACTTGCTTCACGTTGATGAGAACGGCAAAGAGAAGTGCGTCGCCTGTTTCCTATGCGCGGCGGCCTGCCCGTCGGACTGCATCTACATCGTCGCGGCGGATGACCCGCGCCCGTACGAAGAGCGGATCGGCGTGGATAATCGCTATGCGGCCGTTTACAACATAGATTACGGGCGCTGCATCTTCTGCGGCTTCTGCGTCGAAGCTTGTCCGAAGGATGCGATCACGCACGGTTACAACTTCGAGCTATCGGTCTACAATCGCGCCGATCTGCTGAAGACCAAGGACGATCTGCTCATCACCAAGCAGAAGCAATCGCCCAACTATCGCGTCGCTTGGGCGGACGAAGATGTCGATTCGGAATACAAGGTAGTTTAGGCTCTTGCGGCGCGAGTGGCCTTCCGTTTGCAGAAAGCCGTTGTGAGACGCAACGGCTTTCTGATTAAAAACTCGCTTTAGATCACAGAGGGGAAATGATCCGCGCCATCCTATTCGACTTTAACGGCGTCATTATCGACGACGAACCGCTCCAACTCCAAGCCTATCAGGAGGCGTTGAAGCCCGAAGGCATCGCGCTTACGGAAGAGGATTACTACAATTCGCTCGGCACGGATGAAGTGACATTTGTGATCCGCGCCTTCGCGCGCGCGGGCAAAGAGTTATCCGACGAGGCGCTCACCCGCGTGCTGAAGCGTAAGACGGAGTTACATCGTCGAATGCTCGAAGGGGAGCCGCCCCTTTTTCCAGGCGTCATCAATTTCATCAAAGCTTGCGCCCGCCGCTACACGCTCGGCATCGTCAGCATGTCTCGCCGCCGCGAGATCGCGGACATCTTGAATCGCACTGGACTCGAGACGACTTTTACGGTCATCGTCAGCGCCGAAGATGTGCAACTTTGCAAACCTAATCCGGAATGTTTCAACCGCGCCTTTCGCCTGCTGAATGAGGCGCGTTACCGTCGCGGTGAAAGTCAGCTATCACCCGCAGAGTGCCTGGCGATCGAGGACTCTCCGCCCGGAGTGCGCGCCGCGCGCGCTGCCGGAATGCGCACGCTCGCAGTCACCAATACCGTATCGGCGCACCTCTTGCGCGAAGCCGGAGCTGAGATCGTCACTCCCAATCTCGCTGATTGGACGCCCGAAGCGATCCATCGCCTCTACGACCCGTTTTAGTGCGCGCCGTCCCGGCCATCAGTATCACAGGGCTGGCCCAACTTCGAACCCCCTCTCGATCATCGAAGCCAGCGGTCAACTTCGAGTTGATGCGGAATGTAATCGCGATCCAACTTGAAAGCGCGTAGCACCTTTACGCGCTCAGGCGAACAGCTCAAATTTTCGCGACAACCGCAGCAGCGAATGCGAAGACTGGTGATGCGCCTTGGATCGTAATCTTTGGGGAGTCGCACGGCGGCGCGAAAGTATCCCTCCCGCTCGACGCATAATCTTTCATCGCAGCCATCGGAGCGGAAGGCTCGCCGCGCCCCATCCATCTGCACCTCGAAAGCGATCGGGCCGCTTTTCGCTTCGGCCCGCGCCTCGATATACAGATAATCACGCGGATCAGCGATCTTGTCTAGATCGGATGGCGATTCGCCTATTCGCCCTTCGCGTTTCAGCTCCTCAGCCATGATGCGATAGATCCAGGGATGCGCATCCATGACGCTTTCACGCGAAGCGGATTTGAGTTCTACGCGAATGGGCAGCGGCGCGAAACGCCTCGTCGGAGATGGAAGGTCCGAGAAGTTGTTGTTCGATGAAACGACCGTAAGCAACGGATGATCGCCTTGAATCTTTCGTCCGGCGAAAGGCTTGGTGCGATGTTCGACGCCTTGATAAGAGGCTTCTTCTATTCTGCCTCCGCGTAAGCTCAATTCATAAACCCACTCGATGTCGGTCGTCCTTCCCCAACGAGCCATGAGCGCGGCGGTTTGCGTGCCTCCATCCTCATTCGAGAAGATGAGCGTATAACGCAGGCGAAGAAGATCTTCAGGTCCGCGCGTTAGTTCGTAGTACATCAGAAGCGGTATGTCGGTGAAGCGCTCTATCGAATCGCTACGCGCGCCGATTATGGGGGCGTTTGCGATCGCGATCAAATCCTCTTCCGACGTATTGGCCCGGTTGAAGAGAAGAGGGCGCGCCGAGCGGATCTCGACCGCGCGCGCGTTTTTCGCCCTGCTCGCGGCATCGAGCGAAAGCGAGACGGTGTGCCGTCCTGCCGATGCCCGACCGAGAAGTATTCGGTAGGTAAAGAAGCTATCTCCGGACCAAAGCAGCAGGTCCTGATTGCGCATCCCATCGAGATAGACGATCAACACGGCGGCTTCCGCCCCCTGCCGCTCCCACGAAGTGCCAACTGCGCGCGCCTCGATCTCGAACCCGAGTTCGCTCGCCTCCATCAAACTGAAGTCACGCGCGTAAATCGTCCCGGTTCGCTGCCCGTTGGCGCTCAAAGGCAGCGCGAGCGCGAAGAGCGCGGTCAAAAGCCCCGTTCCTCTCCTCAGGCGAAGATTGGTCGCAAAGCGTCCCATCGCGGACCTCTCAGCGAGAGGTGGATCGGTTAAGGAAGAGCGGCCCTTCGGCTTTCGATCCAACGTAGATCGGATTCGTGAATGAGACAGAAAAAGAGTTTTCCTCATCGTGTACGCTCTTTAGATCCAACGTAGATCGGATTCGTGAAGGCGAGCATCCTTCCCTCATGATCGCGTAGTTCGAGACGGTAATATGCGTTTTCGCTTCGCAGTTTGAAAATCCTCTCTCTCCCATCGGGCGCGAACTCTTCGATCACTTTGCCGTTCGAGATGATCTTGACGATGGCGCCTGAAGGCGCGCTCGCGACCTTCACGCTCAACTCTATCTCCTGCGGCGCGCGCAATGGCACAAAGTCTCCGATGCCATAAAGTTTCTTCGCGCCTGCCACTCGGAGCGAAAAAGCGAGCCGAAAGTCCGACGCTAGATCCGCCACATAGGCGCGTCCGGTGCGAATCGCGGTGAGGATCGCGCCTTCTGAGCGCGTCCTAGCGCGCACGTAAGTAGATGGCTGGCCCAGACGATCCGTCACACGATGCGCATCGCTTGAGCCGACGGCAGCGATCCGCCCGCCGCGACGCAAAATCTCATCCCAAAGTTTTAACGCCCGTTCGTCCGAATCGTCCCACGCCCCATTCCAAACCTCTATCGCATCGAAGAGCTTCTCGCTCTCGGCATACTCCCAAGCGCAACCATCGCACGGGGCGAAAGGATGATTGATCGAAGCTATCGCGCCCAAACTTCGCGCATGCCGGATGGTTCGGGATAACTTCGCCGGATCGCGCGGCGTTAGGCGAAAATCTACCCACTCGCCTGAGCTCAATCCCCAAACGTTGAAGTGGCCGCCATAAGTCGTCACCTCTTCGCCACGGATGATGAGCGGCGAAATCTTTCCCTGAGCCAGGAGAGCGTCTATTTCAGCGTGATGGCTCGGCGTGTTGTGATCGGTGATGGCGATAAAATCCAGCCGGGCTGCGCGCGCGCGTTCGACCAATTCCGCGACCGTCAAATCGCCGTCGCTGTGAACCGTGTGCAGATGCAGATCACCTCGCAACCAACCTCCGATAGGCGAATCTCGTTCTTTCGCCGAGCGTGAGGAAGATGAAGGTGGGAACGATGTCCGTCGCGGTGCGCGCGCGACGGACATCGCAACTGCGCTATAGGTTGGGCTGTTCTCGGAGCGTAGCGCATGGCGGGAAATGATCGAACTCTGTTCCTCCTTCTCTTTTTCTATCTCGATGCGCAGTGTGACCTCGACGCCGTTCGGAGCGAGGCGATACAAGCCGAGGATGACGCGCCACGTCCCGGCAAAGAGCGGTCCGGGGAGGTAACCCGGCGTCGCGCTCGCGCGCGCGATGGAGATCGAAGATCGCCGACCGCCGCTCCAACCGCGGAACCCTTTCTGGTCCACTGCCTCTCCGGTGGAACGAGCATCGAAAAGACCGAGATCGAGCGCATTGGCGCCGCCAGCGCGATCGTAGATGATCTCAATGTTCAGTCTGACCGCATTCGCCGGCACCTCGAACGGGATGTAAACGTAGCGCTCGCTATCCGCTTTTGGTCGCGCTATCTTGAAGCGTTTTTCGATCCGCTGACGGAGAGGTGGCGTGCTCCCGGATGCCAAAGAAGCGTTCAGCGCTTTGATGACGATCAGCAGCGCAATCATCGAGAGCTTCCCTTTCACCTTCCGCTCACCCTCCGTTTAGAAATTTAACCGCAGAGCGAATTGCATGACGCGCGGATCGCCCGCTAAAGTGGTGATCGTTCCCACGCTCGAGCTTTGCAGATCTCTATTCGGCAACCCGAAATTGGCCCGATTGAGCGCATTGAACATCTCCCAGCGGAATTCCAAGTAGCGCGTCTCTGCGCCCAATCCGAAGCGGCGATGGATTCCCAGATTGAGCGAAGCGAAATTCGGTCCGCGCAAAATGTTGCGCCCTTCCGTGCCGAAACGATTCAAACCGTTCGGCAGCGCGCGGAAAGCGCGCGGATCGAACCACCTTTCAACCGTCGGGGCGGAAACGCGCGGATCGCCGATCAGATCTGGCAATGTCGTCGAAAGCGAGCCGAGAGAGAGCGGATCTCCCGATTGCGTCACGGTGAAAGGCAGACCGGAGCGAAAATTGAACGAGCCAGCGATGGTCCAGCCGCCGAGGACGGCGGCGCTAACGCCGCTACGCAATAGAGCGCGCCCTTTGCCGAAGGGCAGCTCCCAAATCCCGTTGATGACCAAGCGATGACGAACATCGAAATCCGATGGCCCATACCAAGAACGAACGTCACGTGCGTTCTGCGGAAAAGAGTTCGAACCGCCGCTCGTCAAGTGCTCGAAGGAGTTATCGAGCGATTTCGCAAGCGTGTAGGCGACGCGCGTCGTCCACCCGTGACTGAAACGTTTATCGAGCGTCACTTCCATCGAGTGATAATTCGAGATTCCGTTATCGTCGCGATATTCGATCAAGCCGTAAGCCGGATATGGGAAGAAGAGCGAGCGCGCCGGAAATGAGATGTTGGGATCCGGATCGTTGACGGCAGCCGGCTTTGCGCCCGGCAGCGGCTGGTTCAGATCGCGCAACGTCATCAAGTGCGTCCCCTTGCTCCCAACGTAACTCACTTCAGTTAACCAATCGCGTCCGAACTGCCGTTGAAGGCTGAGGCTCCACTGCTGCATGTAGGGCGTGCGCGCATTCGGATTGGCAGCGCGAAGTTGCACGCGACGCACATCAACTTTCGCTGGCGATAAAGTGTCAGAAGCGAAGCCCGCGCTCAGCCGAAGCGCCGGCGTGAAAGCATCGCTCGTGAAGTTGTAATTGACGAGGAAGGGCGGATTGAGCGAAAGCTGATCTTCCGATCCGATGCGATCGATCAAGTTGTAATAGATGCCGTAACCTCCGCGAAGCACCCACGACTCGGCCAGCGAATAAGCGAAGCCAAACCGCGGCGCAAAGTTCAGATGATCTGGACGCACGAGCGCACGATCAGCTAGATCGCCGTCCTTGGCGAGGCGCAGCGCAGCGAGCGCTTCCTGTGGCGTGCGCGCGCGCCTTCCCGCCTCCGGATCGAAATTGGCCAAATGGTTGCCCGCCTCATAAGCTGGCGAACCGAAATCGTAACGCAACCCGAGGTTGAGCGTCAGATGCGGCGTCGCCTTCCAATCGTCTTGAGCGAAGAAGGCGTACATGTAACGCCGCTGATGGACGATGAATAGATTGGCGAGCGCCGCGTTGCGCGCCCAACCGATGAGAAGATCGGCTAACGGTGCGCCCGTGCCGGCAAGCCCTCCGGCAAATTGCGTATAACTTCCGTCAAAAGAGACGCGCCCGCGCGTCGCTGGAACATCGAGATAATCGAGCCGAAGCGGCCACATCACATCTGAGCCGAGACGAAAACTATGCGCGCCGCGCACGTAAGAAAGCGTGTCGGTAAACTGAAACTGCTCCGACCGCTGAAATTTCGGCAGAAAGTCGGGCGAACCCAAACGCGGGCTGTAACCGGAGACGACTACGCCGGGAAGCCCCCCTTGCACCTCGGCGTTATTGGGGATGCCAGCGATAAAATCGCTCGATGAACCCTGCCCGAACGGCTCCTGTTTGGCTTCGGCGTCGGCGCGCGAATACCCGAAACGGAATTGATTGATGATCTTCGGCGAAAGCACCGCGTTCCAACCGATGGTCAGCGCATGACTGATGATCTCGTTCCTTCCCCAAGCGGAGGTGTCCGTCCCGTCGGCGAGGCCGCCGAAGAATCCCGGGACGAAACGATCGCGGCGGCTGTATGCATAGCGACCGAAAAGATCGTTCCCTTCACTGAGGCGCCAATCGAGCCGCGTCGTGAACCGATCTTGATCATCGGATATGCCCGGCGTGCGGGCGAAGTTGTTCGCCCGTCCCGGAAGATTTGGCGATGGCCACAACGCCACAAGCCGCGCAGCGATCGGATCTATATCCGCGATGCGATTGCCGGGAAAAGGCTGACGGATGAAGCGCGGGTTGAGAGGTGAAACTGGCTGCGAGGGATCGAAGCGCGGATTTGGAACCTGCGTGCGCGGATCGAATATCTGACCGCGGCGAACAAACTGGCCCGATGGCGTACCATCAGGGTTCAAGATCGGAACGCGCTGGCCATTGAAGAGCAACTCATCCCCCAACGATGCGGAGAAATCGCCGCGCTTTTCCGCATCGAGCGGCACGGTCGCAATTCTCAAGACGCCTTGCCTGATGCGCGTCGCTTCGTAGTCGGCGAAGAAGAAAGCGCGATCGCGCACGATCGGACCGCCCAGATTGCCGCCGAATTGATGCTGGTTGCGCTGTGGCTTCTTTCGGCCCAGCCGGTTGGAGAAGAAATCGTTAGCATCGAAGATCTTGTTCCGAAAATATTCGTAGACGAGACCGCGAAACTGGTTGGTCCCAGAACGTGTCGTCACGCTGATGACGCCGCCCGCTGCACGCCCCGTATCGGCGGCGTATTGCGATGTGATGACCTTGAATTCCGCGATCGAATCGATCGAAGGGCGCGCAACCTGTGTGGAAAGCTCCTGCACGTTGGTCGAAATCGAGTTATTGTCCTGTCCGTCGAGAACGAAGTTGTTCATCAAAGAGCGCGTGCCGTGAATGTTAACTCCGCCCGTGCGCCCGGATGCCGTGCCTCCCGCCTGCTCCGTGTACGGGTCGCCTTGCGTGCCCGCAACCTGCACGAGCAGATCATCCCACGTCCTTTGCGCCAGCGGCAGCGTGGTGATCCGACGATTGTCCACGGTATTTCCGAGAGAAGCATCCTCGCGCTGCAATTGGAGCGGCTCGTCCGTGATGGTGACAACCTCCGCGACATCTCCGACGGCGAGAGTGAAATCCAAACGCGCCCGCTGCCCGATCGAAAGCTTCAAAGCGGATCGCATTTCGCGCCGAAAGCCGCTCCGCTCGACGCTGATCGTATAAAGGCCCGGGCGTAATGCGGTGAAAGTGTAGTAACCATCCGCTCCCGTCATCGCCTGAAAGGTCGCATTCGTCTCCTGATCGCGTGCGATGACTCGCGCATCGGGAATCGCCGCGCCATTCGCATCGGTGACGAGCCCGGTCAAAGATGCCGTATCGACCTGCGCCACCGAATGTGGGACGAAAACGATCGTCATGAATATGATCCACAGCCAATGAATCCACGCTCGTGGCGAAATGCCCTTCCTCTCCATCGAACATGCCTCCTAAAAGGTCGTAAAGCCTCGCCCATCGAGGGCCGCTAATCGTTCGCGGCGAATGCTGACAGCCAAACGTTGCGCCCCGTTTATCGAAACCTTTCTTCGACCTTAAATCTTCAGCGCCGGAAAGCTGCCTCCCGGCAGAGGATGCCTCTCGCTCGAGGAAGGCATGCCGATGGGGAAGAGCGGAATAGCAGAGAAGAAAAGAAGCGCTGCCTCAACATTGGCGGCCCTAACTCGCTTTGCCATCTTTCATTCGCGAAAAAGCGGAGAAGAAAAAAAGCGTTGCCTCAACGGCAACGCTTTCAAAGTTCCACGTTGGCTTGCTAGCGAGCTAAGCGCTCGTTGATTGACAGCGTACCTCGTTCCGATAGGGAGGAGTTGCTTCTATGGACGACGCAAATCAGAACCGATCATTCGCCGATCAAGCTTAACCACTGCCCACCCGCCGTTCTGTAGGGGCGACGGGCGGACAGTGGCTCGCGTCTTTGCCCTACGATGGCCCTAAGCCTAGCATAAGAGCTTCTTTGTTGCAACAAATATTTTCTCCGCTCGCCCTCTCAATTTGAAGTCATGCGCGCCGCCGAAGGCGAGTTGACCGAGGTTGCAACAAATATCTTCTCCGCTCGCCCTCTCAATCTTCGTAGATCTTCTCGCAGATGCGCGATAGCTCGTGCTGATCCGCGCCGCTGACGCGCTCGGCAAAGTATCTGTGCAAAGCATCCAAAGATGGGCGCATCTCATCGAGCAAGGCCAGTCCTTTCGGCGTGATGCGCGCGATCGAAAGTCGCCCATCGGTTTCCGACGAGTCGCGTTCGACCAATCCGCGTTCCTCCAAACGGCTGATCAACCTAGTGATGTCCGGCGCGCGTTCGATCATACGCTGGGCGATCTCGCCGCGCGAATGGCCTTTTGGATAGACGCCTTTCAAGATGCGCAGAACGTTGTACTGCGTGAGCGTGATGCCGTAGCGGGCGAACTCTCGATTGAAGCGCTCGCGAACGTGATTGGCGGCGACGAGGAGGTTGAGCAGCGCCTCTTGCACGGAACTTTCAAAACGTTCCTGCTTGAGCCTTTTACGGAGAGCTTCTCCCATAGCAGACCTCGACGAGGAAGGTCATTGCGATCATCCCGCGTAATGTGCCCGACGCCTTTCGCGCAGAGCGCGCTTTGAAGACGATCAGATCGGCGCTTCACGTTTGGGGGAGAGGATCGCCGATGCGCGCGGGGGCCGACGTCATCACTTGACCTGCTGGAACGCAAAGCACTGGGCAAGGAGCATTGCGCACGATGCGCTCGATCTCTTGGCCGAGAGAGGCCGCGCCGCCGAACAGCGATGGATGAACGCTCGTCCCGGCGACGATCAGATCGAAATCGCCATCCATGGCGAGGCGCACGATCTCTTCGTAAGGCCGCCCTTCAGCAATGTGAGTAGAGACGGCTCCGCCCAATTCGCGGGCCAGCCGACTCATTCGCTCTTGCGCATAAGCGCGCAGGTTGCGCAGAGTCTGGTTGCCGCTATCCGGGAGCAGATCGGCCATCTGATCGACGAAGTCGCTGATGACGTAGATGGCATGCAACTCCGCGCCAGCGCGCCGCGCGATTTCGCTGGCCAAACGGGCGGCGGCTTCCGTCACGGGACGGAAATCCGTCGCCAGAAGGATGCGGTTCAAATGGATCTCCGTGCGACCGTCTCTATGTTCGACGAAATCGTGTTGCGGCGGGCGGACGCTCAACACGGGGCAAGGCGCTTCGGCGATGATCTCCTCGGCGGTCGAACCGAACAGGAAGCGCGCCAATCCCTTTCTCCCATGCGTCGCGACGGTGATCAGATCGATGTGAAAATCGCGCGCCGCCCGTGCGATCTCCGCCGCAGGTTCGCCTTCGACGATCACCGTTTCAACCTCCAATCCGCTGAGCAGCGGATCGGCAAGCGTGTTGCGCACGTTGCGCCGCAAAGTCCTCAACCATTCCTTTCCCTCTTCCTCCAAGGCGCGATCGGGGAGCGAAAGCAAGTTGGCCGGCACGCTCCCTTCTTGCACGCTCAGAACGACTAGACGTCCGCCGCTCTCACGCGCGAAAGCGGCGGCGTATTTGAGAGCAGCGTGCGCGTGAGGGGAGAAATCGGTCGGGAAGAGGATGTTGCGAAATGGATACACAGTACCGCTTCAACCTCGCGAAATAGGTTCGGGATCGCCACTTCGTTCCAAACGCAGTCTGCCTGGCCGAGTGGGCCAGCGAACGAATCGCCTCTTTGCCGAGAGCAACTTTCGGTTCAGAGAGCGAAGTCTAACAAAGGGCATGCGGAGCGTCAATCGAACTCCACCTCGCCTGCGAACTAAAGGTAGAAATCGCTCGGGACGAACCGGCGAGCTTCGAAGATGTCCGGTTCACCGCTGAGCCCAACGGGGCGCGGAAGCGGCGTTCTCGCTCGGGATCTGCGATTCAAAGTCGCTTCTGCGCTCATCGAGTTGGCGAGTCGGACGAGGCGCTGGGCTGTTGCTTTCGAGTCGGTTGCTGTGACAAACTCCGCGCGGTGATCTAGAAGAATGGGGCACAGGCCCTCCATCTAGGGAGAGAGAACTTGCTGCGCGGTATCTTTCGCACCAAGGACCTTGACGCGATCCTCGCCGAAGCGGGTGGACCGCAGTTTTCGCTCCGCCGCGCGCTCGGGGCGACCAACGTCACGCTGCTCGGCATCGGAGCGATCATCGGCGCTGGCATCTTCACGACGGTCGGCACCGCCGCTGCTGGCGATGCCTCGCGACCTGGGGCTGGACCATCGCTGATGCTCTCTTTCGTCATCACGGCGGTGGTCTGTGCCTTCACAGCGCTCTGTTACGCCGAATTGGCCTCGATGGTTCCGATCTCGGGCTCGGCCTACACCTACTCCTACGCCACGCTCGGCGAGATCGTCGCTTGGATCATCGGTTGGGATCTGATCATCGAGTACGCCGTAGGCAACGTCGCGGTGGCGATCAGTTGGGCCGGCTATTTCAACGCTCTACTGCGCTCTCTCGGCATAGACTTTCCACAGTGGCTGGCGACCAACTACCGCACGGCATCGCCCGAAGTCATCGCGGCAGCGCCGCGGCTTTTCGGCATCCCCATCGTCTTCAATCTTCTCGCCTTCGGCATCGTCATGCTGATCACGGCGATCCTCGTTTGGGGGATCAAGGAATCGGCGACTTTCAACGCTGTGATGGTTCTCGTCAAAATCGGCGTTCTCTTGTTCTTCATCATCGTCGCGTTACGCCACATCACGCCGACCGAACTGATGGAGAATTGGCGACCCTTTCAACCGAACGGCTGGGCCGGGACGCTGGCCGGAGCGGCGGTGGTCTTTTTCGCCTACATCGGTTTCGATGCCGTTTCGACCGTCGCCGAAGAGACGAAGAATCCGGCACGCGATCTTCCCATCGGCATCATCGCTTCGCTCGTCATCTGCACCTTGATCTACGTCCTCGTCTCCGCGACCTTCACCGGCATCATCCCTTACGAAGAGCTGCGCCGCCTGCCGCCAGAGGGTCTTTCCGAATCGCTCACGCTCGCCCTGCAATACAGCGCTCCGCAGGCGGCGTGGCAACAACTGGTGGTCGCCATCGGCGCCGTAGTATCGACGACCGCGGTCTTGCTCGTCTTTCAACTGGGCCAGCCGCGCATCTTCTTTTCGATGGCGCGGGATGGGCTGTTACCGCCCGCATTCGCCAGCGTTCACCCGCGTTTTCGCACGCCCCACGTCACGACCATCATCACCGGATTGGCCGTCGGCGGAGTGGCCGGTGTGGCGAGCATCGATGAGATGGTCGATCTGACCAACATCGGAACGCTCTTCGCTTTCGTCCTCGTCTGTCTCGGCGTCATCGTCTTGCGATTCAAGGATCCTTCACGCCCGCGCCCCTTTCGCGTTCCCCTCGGTCCAGTGCTGCTGCCCACGCTCGGCGCGCTCTCCTGTCTGTTTTTGATGTACTATCTGCCGCCCGCCTCATGGTGGAGATTCATCGGGTGGTTGATGCTGGGCTTGTCCGTTTACACTTCCTACGGCTATACGCATAGCGATGTCGGGCGGCGTTTGGGACGACCTAATCGGGCGACGCCGTCGTTGAAGCTGATGGCCATCGGTTTTCTGCTCATCGCCTTGGGCCTATTCATCATCCCGCACGGACTGCGCGCTGGCGAGATGTTTAGCGAATTCGCCGAATCCATCCGCGCCCTCGCCTCCTCAGAGGCGACGATGAACGCGCGCGTCTTCTGCGGGATCGCGACCATTTTGCTCGGGCTCGGATGCAACCTGCTCGGTTGGATGCTGTATGCGGATCGGAACGATCCGGCCAACTAACTCTGTTAAGTCCGAAGCGATGGATCGATCGACTCGAACGGCGAAGCCCTCAAGCGGATTCGAGAGGGCTTCTGTCGCCGCAGGGCCTGCGATCTCCCACCGTCGTTGGAAGTCAGGTTGCAGCGGCGGCGGAAATAGGCGATAATTTTCGCCCTTAGACGCGACGCTGACGATCATCCGACATGCCGCTGAAGCATCGTGTTCGAAGTATACTCGCCGCCAGAAAGTTTTGATGGGGATTCAGCATGGCCCAACACGAGGCTCTGATCTTCGGTTTCGTCTCTTCATCACCTTCGATCGCCTATTTCGCCCTGTGGTCCGGTCTGCTCGGCTTGGCTCTCGCTGCGCTCACCTACATCGCCATCAAACGTCAACCGACGGGCGACGATGCGATGCATTTCATCGCCGAACAGATCCATACGGGCGCGATGGCCTTTCTACGGCGCGAATACACCGTTCTGATCCCTTTTTTGATCCTCGTCGCGGCGCTTCTCGGCTGGGCCGTGGGCGCGGGGACCGCGTTCGCCTATATCGCTGGCGGCACCTGTTCGATCCTTGCAGGATTAGCCGGCATGGAAGCGGCCACGCGCGCTAACGTGCGCACATCGGAAGCGGCGCGCACGCACGGTCAGGCTCGTGCGTTGCGTACCGCTTTCAATGGCGGTTCTGTGATGGGGCTTTGCGTCGCAAGCCTCGGTCTGGTCGGCATCGGCGCGATCTTCAACTACCTTGTGCCCGATGTCGTTTCGGACGCGGAGTGGCGCCAGTTTTCCGAAGTGATCTCAGGGTTCGCGATGGGGGCAAGCTCGATCGCGCTCTTTGCGCGCGTCGGCGGCGGCATCTATACGAAGGCGGCGGATGTGGGGGCGGATCTCGTGGGCAAGATCGAAGTCGGCATCCCCGAGGACGATCCGCGCAATCCGGCGGTGATCGCCGATAATGTTGGCGATAACGTTGGCGATGTCGCCGGGATGGGAGCCGATATCTTTGAATCCTACGTCGGCGCGGTGATCGCGGCCATCGCCATCGCCGCGACGAACGCGGAGATCACGAACAATTTCAACGCCGTCAGTCTTCCAATCGCTTACACGATGGCCGGCTTCTTCGCCTCCATCATCGGCATTGGCGCAATGCGCGTCCTAGAGCGAAGAGATCCGGCGGCGGCGCTGCGCTGGACGACACTCATCGCCGCCTCTCTTTTCCTCGTCTTCGCCTTCTTTCTGACGCTCTGGCTGCCGATCGAGCAACGGCGGGCCGACGGCACAAGCTACGATATCCTCGGCCCATTCTGGGCCGTCCTTTCAGGAACCTTGTCCGGGATCCTGATCGGCATCGTCACCGAGTATTACACCTCGGCGCGGCCAGTGCGTTTCATCGCCAGCGCATCGCAAACCGGGGCGGCGACGAACATCATCGGCGGATTAGCGGTCGGAATGCGGAGCATCATCTTACCAATCATCGTCATCTGCGCGGCGACCTACGCCGCCTATCACTTCTCCGGCCTATACGGCATCGCGATCGCCGCCGTCGGCATGCTCGCAACTGTCGGAGTGACGATGTCGGTTGACGCCTACGGCCCGATCGCCGACAATGCGGGTGGGATCGCTGAAATGTCCCGCTTGGGGCCAGAAGTGCGCAAGATCACCGATGGCCTCGACGCGCTCGGCAATACGACGGCGGCCATCGGCAAGGGGTTCGCCATCGGCAGCGCCGCGTTGACGGCGTTAGCTCTTTTTAGCGCTTATGCTTCTGCGGTCGGACTCGGCACGCGCGGATTAAATTTGGTCAATCCGCTTGTTGTCATCGGCCTGTTCATCGGCGGCGCAATGCCCTTCTTCATCAGCGCGGCGACGATGACGGCGGTCGGGCGCGCCGCACAAGGCATGGTCGAAGAGGTGCGCCGTCAATTCCGCGAAATACCCGGTCTATTGCGCGGCGAAGGGAAGCCGGATCCGGCCCGCTGCGTCGATATTTCGACGCGCGCCGCGCTGCGCGAGATGATCCTACCCGGCGCAAGCGCCGTCATCTTGCCGATCATCGTGGGAAAGCTTTTAGGAGTCGAAGCGCTCGGCGGCGTGCTCGCCGGAGCGACGGTCACCGGCGTGATGCTCGCGCTCTTCATGGCCAACGCCGGCGGCGCGTGGGATAATGCCAAAAAGCAGATCGAAGGCGGGGCTTTCGGCGGCAAAGGGTCCGACGCACACAAGGCGGCGGTGGTCGGCGACACCGTCGGCGATCCGTTCAAGGACACGGCAGGACCATCGCTCAATATCCTGATCAAGTTGATGTCAGTCGTCAGCCTTGTGCTTGCGCCTTGGTTCGTTCGCTAACGAGCGGATCAAACTTGCGCTTCCTTCGAATCCATACGCGGTGGATGATTCGGCTCGAGTTCTTGTAAACTTGCGGTTCAATGCCGATTTGTTCGCACATCTTCCAAACCGATGGGGCCTGAAAACTGTATGAAGGGGAATGGGATAGCTATGAAACGGGTCGAGAGCACAGAAAAGAAGATCAAAAAGGATTTCGCTGGAACGAGGTTTCAGCGAATCGCGTTTTATTTACTCGCCGTTTTCTCCTCATTTGTCGTCCAGACGATCTCCGTCGTCGCACAAACGCATGATGGCGCGCATCGAGGGGGCGGAGAAGCGAGCCTGGTCCTGCCCGATCTGACGCGCGCATCTTTCCTCGGTCTCGATGGGCGCACGATCCTTTTCATCGGACTGTTCGCCTGCCTTTTCGGCATGCTCTTCGGGTTGACGATCTACATGCAACTGAAGAACCTTCCCGTGCACCGCGCGATGCGGGAGATCTCGGAGCTGATCTACGAAACATGCAAGACCTATCTCATCACGCAGGGCAAGTTCCTGCTGATCCTCGAAGGCTTCATCGCCGTCATCATCGTCCTCTACTTCGGACTCTTGCTCGGCTTTGAAGCTTCGCGCGTGCTGATCATCCTGCTCTTCAGTCTGATCGGCATCGCCGGCAGCTACGGCGTCGCGTGGTTCGGCATTCGCGTCAACACCTTCGCCAATTCGCGCACGGCCTTTGCCAGCCTCGAAGGCAAACCCTTTCCGGTCTATTCGATCCCGCTCAGAGCCGGCATGAGCATCGGGATGCTCTTGATCAGCGTCGAACTGCTGATCATGCTCTTCATCCTGCTCTTCGTGCCGGGCGATTACGCCGGACCGTGCTTCATCGGGTTCGCCATCGGCGAATCTCTGGGCGCGGCGGCGCTGCGCATCGCGGGCGGCATCTTCACCAAGATCGCCGACATCGGTTCGGACCTGATGAAGATCGTCTTCGGCATCAAGGAAGACGACGCGCGCAATCCGGGCGTGATCGCCGACTGCACGGGGGACAACGCGGGCGATTCGATCGGCCCCACGGCTGATGGGTTCGAAACCTACGGCGTGACGGGCGTCGCGCTCATCACCTTCATCCTGCTCGGCGTGCCGAATCCGACCGTGCAGGTCCAGTTGCTCGTCTGGATCTTCATGATGCGCATCATGATGGTGGTGGCGAGCGCCCTTTCCTACTTCATCAACGAAGCGATCGCGCGCGCACGCTACGGCAACGCGACGGAGATGAACTTCGAGCAACCGTTGACCAACCTCGTCTGGTTGACCTCGATCATCTCGATCGCGCTCACCTATGTCGTCTCCTACCTGATCATCCCGGATCTAGGCGGCGATGCGACGCTGTGGTGGAAGCTGGCGACGATCATCTCGTGCGGGACGCTGGCGGGGGCGATCATTCCTGAACTGGTCAAAGTCTTCACCTCGACCGAATCGCGCCACGTCAAAGAAGTGGTCACTTCGTCGCAAGAAGGTGGCGCGTCGCTCAACATCTTGTCGGGTTTCGTCGCCGGCAACTTCTCCGCCTACTGGCTCGGCGTCGGCATCGTCGCGCTGATGACGGTCGCTTACTACTTCAGCGCGATGGGCTTGAGCGCGTTGATGGTCGCCGCGCCCGTGTTCGCCTTCGGGCTGGTCGCCTTCGGCTTCCTCGGCATGGGGCCGGTGACGATCGCCGTCGATTCTTACGGGCCGGTGACGGACAACGCGCAATCGGTCTATGAGCTATCGCTCATCGAGCAGGTGCCCAACGTCGAAGAAGAGATCCGGCGCGATTTCGGGCGCACGGTCCACTTCGAACGCGCCAAGCACTTGCTCGAAGCGAACGACGGCGCGGGCAACACCTTCAAAGCGACGGCGAAACCCGTGTTGATCGGTACAGCTGTGGTTGGCGCGACGACCATGATCTTCTCGATCATCATGGCGCTTACAGCCGGATTGACGACCAACACGCAGAATCTGTCGTTGCTTCACGCGCCTTTTGTGCTCGGCGTGATCACTGGCGGCGCGATGATCTACTGGTTCACGGGCGCTTCGACGCAAGCCGTGACCACCGGTGCCTATCGCGCCGTGGAGTTCATCAAACGGAACATCCGGCTCGAAGGCGTTGAGAAAGCGTCGGTCGCCGACAGCAAGCGCGTGGTCGAAATCTGCACGCGCTATGCGCAGCGCGGCATGTTCAACATATTCTTGGCGATCTTCTTCGCCACGCTCGCCTTCGCGTTCGTCGAACCTTACTTCTTCATCGGCTACCTGATCTCGATCGCCGTCTTCGGCCTCTATCAAGCGATCTTCATGGCCAACGCTGGTGGCGCATGGGATAACGCCAAGAAGATCGTCGAAGTCGAACTTAAACAGAAAGGGACTGAACTTCACGCCGCCACGGTCGTCGGCGACACGGTGGGCGACCCGTTCAAGGACACCTCGTCCGTGGCGATGAATCCGGTCATCAAGTTCACGACGCTGTTCGGTTTGCTGGCCGTCGAACTGGCCGTGAAGTTGACGAGCGACTACGGTGCCAGCGCCAGCCACGCTCTGGCAGCGGCTTTCCTCGCCGTCTCGATCATCTTCGTCTGGCGCTCGTTCTACGCAATGAGGATCGGAGTGGAGAGGCTCGAAACTCAACCCGCCTCGCAAGCCACCGGCGATTGAAGCCGCTTTTGATGGATGACCGTGAAGAGGCAAGGTCGCTCTTCACGGTCATCCATCATCTCGAACAGATCCTCGTCTTTTGACTGGTCGTAACGGTCGCCTCCTTTCGCTGCACGCTACGATCCATAATCTCGAATAGATCTTCGTCTTTTGACTGGCCATCAGCGACGGATCGACAGATCGCGCTCGCTAACGATCTGCCAATCATCGCCGCGTTCCCAGATCAACTGCTGTAGGGTCACGCCGCGCTGCCGCTCGAGATCAGCCCCCTTGCGAAAGGTCACGGTGGCCCGCAATCCATCGGGCGAAAGATCTATTTTCGGATCGGAGATTTGTAAACGAACTCTGCCTTCGCCGATCCCATAGCGCGCTTTATCGGCAAGCACACCCGCACGCGGGAAGTTCTTCTGCAGATAGTAACGCTCGAGCACCGGAGCATAGAATCTCATCAATCCCTTCAAATCACCCTCGTTAATCGCCTCAGCCCACTCCGATAATCTCTTTTTCAATTCGCCGATCGAATCGGCTGCAGCTCCGGGGCCCGCTTGCATCGTCCGTTCGACCGCGGTCGGCTGTTCCGCGCTCGCTTTAGATTCGGCGCGCTTCTGTGCGCCGCGCGTCAACTCGCTCTGTTTCATCGACCAAACGAAGACGCCTGAACTAAAGGCGATCGAAACGAAGATGAACAGATATCCCCAGCTGAACCTCCCGGCGCGCCCATGGCCCCTTCGAACGGCGAGTTGCGTTTCGCGCAAAGCTCGCCCGCTCGAACTATCTGAAACCTCGTCGAAGACGATCTGCGCCTCGGCGGACGACAGTTCCGAGGGTCCGCCGAAATCCAATAGCCGATCAGCAACACGACGCTCGAAAGGGGTGAGATCGCTCAAATCCGGTCCATCATTTACTTTGAGAGGATGCGATGTAGTTTGCGTTGAGGATGAGAGATCGCTCAAATTCAGTTCATCACTTACCTCACCTTCGCCCGCCGCAACGCGCGAATCCAGCTTTGAACCCTCGCCCGCCCGTTCGATCAAGTCCTTGAGAAGGCCGAGGCTTTTCGCCAAACCGGAGGCAGGATCTTCGCCAAAGATGATGACGGGACATGGCGCCCCTTGCCACGTGACGGGAGATCGATCGCTTATCGAGAACCACAACTTGCATCCGCCGTCAACATCCTCTTCGATCGTCGTTTCGACGAGCCCTCTCACTCTTCCTTCATTCAAAAGATACTTGAAACATCGAGGAGGGGTGCATTCGAGCACTTCTGCGACCCAACGCCCGCTCGTCTCTTCCGCAGCCTCGGTCAGCCAGAAGCAGTGGCGTTCATCCATGGGCAGCACGTTGATGACGAACGCCATCCACTGCGGCACGAGCGTGAAATCGCTAAGCCGCGCGAATACTTGTTCCGGCGTAGCGTCGATCTTTATATGTCGCTCGTACTTTTCCATTTCAGCAGAGGTCTAACCTCAAGAACCATTCTTCTGACGCCGATCACAACTCACAATCCATGATGAAACCAAACTTGAAGATCAGAAGGGGGCGCCGAGAAGCTCGACGACCGCTCTATTTTACAGCAGGAACGGCTGAGACGCGCCCCCATTTTGAAATGGGGAGGAACGGCCTAAGTTGCGCTATAACTGTCGATGATTAGACGCGCTAGCGGACCGGTCCGAACCGCGAGCTTCTGGAGAATGAAAACGCCGCGAGCGCTTGCTTGAGCGCGCTTGGGCATCCCGCCTGAACCACAAACTTCTGGAGAATGAAAACGCCGTTGGATATCAGGAAACGGCCCTCATGTTCGAATAGGCGTTGAGGAAGCCCCTCTCTGTTACTAACGATCGATTCGAAACGAAAAATTAGGGGCAAGAGGGACGCTGTTGCCTCTTGCCCCAATAGATCCCTATCGAGATCGTCTAGAAGTTTAGGCGTAAGACGATCTGGACCAATCGACCACCGGGATCATTAGTGGTCGAAAGATCCTGGTAGGCCGTGCCTCCGCCGAGTTGACCGAAAGTCGCGCCTCCCAGTCCGGTCACGGTCACCGAATCAGCCGTCCAGCCGCCGATGCGGAAGTTGACATTATTGATCGCATTCAGGAACTCACCGCGCAGCTCGAAGTTCGCCGTCTCCGTGAGCTTGATCCGCTTGACGACACTCATATCAAGACGGACAAATCTCGGCCCATGGAGCACTAGATTGGCGAACCCGCACTGTCCCGCATATGCCGGGATGCAGTCTGGACCACCGGCAGGAGCTATATATTTGCCCGTCGGCGCTCCCAGAGCTGAATATCCCGTCGGTGTGACGTTAAAAGCGCGGCGGGTATTCAAAATCACGTCTGGATCAAGATAGTAAACGATCTTGTTCGGATCTTTGCGCACTTCGACGAACTTCTGTAGCTCATCGACCGTCATGTTGACGAGCCTGACGTTCTGGAATCGGAACGGCGTACCGCTTTGCACACGCGCCGTACCATGGACGGACCATCCACCGATTAAACTATCGAGGAAACTGCCAGCATCGCCGAAGAACGCCCTTCCGCGTCCGAACGGAAGTTCATAGATCCAGTTGGCTTTGAAAGCATGACGGACATCGAAAGGCGAAAGGGACTTCGCCAGATTGGTCTGACGTAAGGTTGGATACTGGCTGAAGACGACCGAGCTTACATCGTACATGTCGGTTAACGCCTTCGACCACGTGTAGCTGGCTTGCAGAAGCAGCCCTTGTGACAGTCGCCGCCGCAATTCGATCGTCAACCCGTCGTACCACGAATGGCCTCCATTATCGACAAGGAACGCCCCGCCGAGCTTGTCTGGATTGACGACGAAGAAGTTGGCCGGAAGACCTGCGTTGATCCCATTAGCTCGCAAGCTTGCCGTGCTGAGGATCGTGTTGGCAAACCCTTGAGGGCTCGGGTTGTTGATGGCGAGCAGGTTAAGGAAAGTTGAGTTGGAGAAGAGCGCCGAGGTGTAGCGGCTCGGATCGTTAGCTTGCGCCGCAGGGATGCCGCTGAAGTAAGCGAGCATGATCGGCAGCGGCGATGTTCCCGGAACGCCCGTATAAGCGAAGGTGTTGCCGCGTCCGGCGGCGATGTTCGCTTGCAGGTTAGCTTGCGCGCGACGGAACTCGTTCAGAAAACCGTTCTCCACGACGTTTATCTCGTTGAGATTGTACTGCCGCCACAGCTTCACGCCGCGCGTGCCAACATAGCGCGCCTCAATCACCATATCCTTGGTGATTTCGCGCTGGATGCCAAAGGTCCAGGATTGCACGTAACCGAGCTTCAAATTCGGATCGAAAGCGTTGACCGAATCCGACACCGTACCGGTGATCGGATAGCTCGGCGCGCTCGGGAACGAAGGTGGCGCGATGCTCGCTCGATCCCGCAGCAATGTTCCAGGCGTGAGATTGCCGAGCGTCAAACTTCGCGCAGCGTTAACCGTGCCGCCCGGATTCGCCCCTAGAATGCTGGCAACAACGTTCATCCCCTCACGCACGGTAGCGATCGAGTAACCGGCGCGAATCACGCTCTGCCCTTCCGATCCAAAGAGCCGGTGTAACCAACCGCTCTTCCAGTCCGGACTCCATGCAAATCCGACGCTCGGCGCGAAGTTGTTGTAGTCGGTGGCGAAAGGCTTATCGCCGGGTTTGAATTGGACGAACTGCGTCGGGCGCCCTTGCAAAACTCCGGGTCGAAACAGATTGCCGCGCCCGGAGATGCCGAACAGATCGTCATAGGTCGCGAACGAGTAGTTATTGTTCAGCGCCGTGAAGGGGAACTGAACTTCCCAGCGCAGGCCCAGGTTCAGCGTCAGATTCGATCTATAACGCCAAGCGTCCTGCAAGTAAAGGCCAAGCTCGCGCTGCCGCGCACGCTGGATGTAATCGCCAAGATAACGATACTGCCCGCTCTTCTCATCGAGCGCCGCGACGCCGCTAACGCCAGTGACGCGACCAACGAGCACGGCGTAGATGCCGCGCGCGCGCGTTAAATCATCAGCCGATGCTCCGGGGAAGTTAGCTGACGTGAAGATGCGCGAGGCAGGATCGCTGCTGTCAACCCCAAAGCTGATCGCCGGCACGACGCCGCCCGGAAAGCTTTGCCCCCAGAAGTTGACCTGCGTGAAGCTTCCCCCGATGTTGAAGGTGTGGTTGCCGTGAATGTAGGTGAGATTGTCCGTAAACTGCCAGATCGGCGTGTTGCGCCGACTCGGACTATTGGTTACAGTCGGATTGCTTATGCCCGCAGCTGCCGCGAAACCGCCGGTGCCGACTGCGGTACCAAAACTTAATCCACCTTGATTTTGAAACTGACCTGAATTGACCTCCGGGAAGAAAAGCGTGGTCCCGCCGGTGAAACCGAACCGAGCTTCATTGACAAGGCGCGGCGAGAAGGTCGCGCGCCACGCCGTGACGTTGGAGAAGCGGTTCGACTTCTGACTGCCGAAGTTCGGGAAGCCCGGGAAAGCCGGATCCACATTGTTGAGGAAATCAACCGTCGAATCGAACTTCTGGTAGTTGTAGATGTTCTCCAGATGATGCTTCTCCGTTAAATTTAAGTCGAAACGCACCGTCGGGAAGCGGCGCTTCTGTAGCCCGGAGTTGATGAAGCTGAAGGCTTGGAAGTTCGGGTCCGTTAGCGGGCGAACGCCGCCAGCGCTGGTTGAACTGCGGATGGCCGCAAGCAACGGCCCTATCGTCGGATCGATGGTCGAAGTGCAGGGGGTGAAAGGAGTGGCATTTGCGCCCGCAGGGTTGCAGTTCGTTGCGGCAGCAACGGCAAGCAGATTAACTGAACGTACCCCGCCAGAGGTGATGTATTGAAAGATGCCTTGCTCAGCCTGTGGGCTGAGGATGGTGCGTTCGCGCAGGTTCCTCTCCGGCAAACGGAACTCTTCGTAGTTGACGAAAAAGAACGCGCGATTGTGGATTATCGGACCACCCAAACGCCCGCCGAACTGATTGAGCAATACGCGATTGCGAGGCGCCTTGCCATCCACCGGATCGGGCGGCAAATCGCGGTTATTGAACCAGTAGTTAGCATTGAGCGCTGGATTGCGGTGATACCAGTAAAGGCTCCCGCGAAAATCATTCGTCCCAGCGCGTGTCACGAACTTGATCTGCACCGCCCCCTCTCCGGCACTCTCCGCCCCCGGCGTGGCCGTCGAGAGGGTGACCTCTTCAATGGCGTCAATGCGCGGACGAATGTAGGTGAAGAAACCGTCGCTCGATTTCAAATAGTTGTCCTGAACATTGATGCCGTCAATCGTGATGTTGAGCGTCCCCTTAGGCAAACCATTTACCGATGAGGCGCGCGGACGCCCGACCTGTACTGTCCCGGGAAGCAATAACACTAGATCAAGCGAATCGCGCGAAGTGAACGGCAGTTCCGTGATCTGCCGCCCGGTGATCGTTGTGGCGATGTTCGTCGATTGCGTCTGTAGTAGCTCGCCACCCGCCCCTGTGATCGTCACCGATTCGTTAATCTGACCAGGTTCGAGCGAGACATTAACGCTCGAAACTTTGCCAACGTCAATCTTCACATCCTGCAAGATCGCCTGCTTGAAACCCTGCATCGTAACCGTAACGGTGTACGTACCGACAGGCAAGGAAGGGACGATGAAGGTGCCATTATCGGCAGTCTGCGCTGTGTACTCAGCGCCGGTCTCGTTGTTTCTGACGGTTACCGTCGCGCCAGCAACCACAGCGCCAGCTTGATCCACAACCGCCCCTGAAAGAGAACCGGTCGAGATGACTTGACCGCTGACCAACGCGCTGCAAGTCAGCGAGTAAAAGACCAGCAACGCGAGCTTGCATGCAAGGTGTCTCATTGTTGGGCTCCCTCCAGTCTGTTTTTGGCAAAACTTTAAGAACGATGAGAACAAACCGCTTGATGAAGCCTTGCAAAGCCCGCTGTTTCTACTGCATCGAGATGATATTCAATGAAATTTTCACGCAACCCTCATGCCAATAGCCAGATTTTCGGCTAAGTAGTCATACTTATTGAGTTTATCAAAGACGGCTCGATGAGCCTGTGGGCCTCTTTCTCCAAATTTTTGAACCACTTTCCAAATTTTCGGAGAAACGGAAGGCGCCTGGAGCCAGGGCGTCACCCCTACGCTCCAGGGCCAGACGAATTGCGACCATTTGCTATCGAGCGCCGAACCGCGTCACCCCTACGCTCCAGGGCCAGACAGTTTAGCTCTTCGCCTTCGGCGTCGCGCTTGGGCGTTCCGAAGGCATCAGGCGCGATGGATCTGGCGCCTCAGGCGAGGTGTGTGCGTGGACCGCCTTCCACTCGCCGCCGATGCGCTGAAAGACGAGTGTCAAGCGGCCTGAAGAGCTTTCCGGCGTGCCACGAAAGGTTTGCGATTGCGTCCACAGGCAGGTGACGAGCGCCGCATTGGGCCCAAGCATCCGTAGGCGCACATCGCGCACCTCGAGTTTGACATCCTTCACTTCGGCATAGAGGCTGACGCGATTGGCGCGCACCTGCTCCCAACCTTTGGTCACCGTGCCGTTGTTGTTGAAGATGATGAGCTGAGGAGAGTTCCAATAAACGCTCATCACCTCGTCAACGTTCGCATGGCGAATGCCATCGAGCAGTTTTTCAAAGGCCGCTCGCACAGCTTGTTCTCCTGGACCGGAGATGCCCGCGCCTGTCTGCCTGCCTCGCGCTCGAGATCCTCCTCGTTGAGCGGGGCCAGTTTGCGCATCGCGCCTCGGAGAATCCATCTGCGCCTTCGAAACGCTCGTTTGCTGCCCGCGGATCGCCGCGGCGAAGAAGAGAATGATGAGAACGAGACCTATATTCAATGTGCGCCCGAATTTCGAATTCATCATGCGATGTGGGCTTTCGGCGAAAGATCGCATCATGATCAGCATTCACCTCCCTCCATCGAAGAATTTGCAATAATTCGCCCGCCGACATGAAAGCGCGCAGCGAGATTCCGCCGCGCGTTTTCGTCGAGCGAGCTGCGTGCTGCATTTAAATTCACGACATCCTTTGAATCAAAGCCATCGCAGCCATCTCATGCGGCGGCACCCTCGGCTCAGATCAGATCAACTGCGGCGCGCAAGCGCTGGATGGAGCGCTCGCGCCCCAGCGTTTCGAAGATCTCGAACATCGAAGGACCGACCGCTTGTCCGGTAAGCGCCGTGCGCGCGGCGTTGATCAACAGACCCGCTTTGACGCCCGCTTCCTCGGCGAAGGCGCGCAACGCCCGTTCGACAGTCTCTGCCGTGAACGGTTCGACCGTTTCGAGTCGGCGCGCCAGTTCCGGCAGCAGCTCTTTCAAGCGCGGTTCGCGCCGCAGGTTCTTCTCCACCGCCGCTTCGTCGAAAGCGAACTCGTCGCTGAAATAGGCGCGCCCTTGGCCGGAGAAATCCTTGAGCGTGTGGAAGCGTTGACGGATCAGATCGACGGTTCGTTCGAACCACGCGCGCCGTTCGCCCTCGTATTCGGCGCGCCACAATCCCGCCTCTTCGAGTTCAGCGCGCACGAGCGGCAGCAGTTCGGCAAGCGGCATGTGGTGGATGTATTCGGCGTTCATCCAAAGGGCTTTCGGATCGGTCCACTGACGCGGATCATGCTCGTTGAAGTTGAAGATCGCGTTCGAGCGATGAATGCCCTCGAGCGAGAAGCGCTCGATCATCTCTTCGAGCGTCATGATCTCCTTGCCATCAGCGGGCGACCACCCGAGCAGCGCGAGAAAATTGCGAAACGCCGCCGGCACGAAACCGCGATCGCGATAGGTCGTCAACGAGACGACTTCGCCATGCTTGCGTTTTGACAGCTTCGCTTTATTCGGCGCAAGGATCAGCGGCAAATGGGCGAATTGCGGCACGGGCGCGCCGAGCGCGCGATAGATCAGGATCTGCTTGTGCGTGTTCGTCAAATGGTCCTGTCCGCGAATGACGTGCGTGATGCCCATCTCGATGTCGTCGCACACGACCGACAGGTTGTAGAGCGGATGGCCATCCGAACGGACGAGCACGAGATCCTCGATCTCGGCGTACTCGCGCTCCTGTTTGCCGTAGACGATGTCGTAGAATTCCGAACGCCCTTCGCGCGGCACTTTCAAACGGATGGCGAAAGGCTCCCCGGCGGCAGCGCGACGATCCGACTCTTCGCGCGGAAGATCGCGGTAAGGGTTGATCTTGGATTCAGCTCCGGCTGCCGCGCGACGGGCGCGTTCGGCGATCTCCTGTTTGATGTTCGCATCCGATCGCTCTTCGCGCGGCGTAAAATCTCTGTAAGCTTTGCCCTCTTCGAGCAGACGGCGCGCGGCGGCGCGGTGCTTTTCGGCGTTCGCGGATTGGAAGACCACCTCTTCATCATAATCGAGACCGAGCCACGCGAGACCTTCGAAGATCGAGCGAGTCGATTCTTCGGTGGAACGCTGCAGGTCCGTATCCTCGATGCGCAGCAAGAATTTCCCGCCATGCTTGCGCGCAAAGAGCCAGTTGTAAAGCGCCGTGCGCGCCGCGCCGATGTGCAGATATCCGGTCGGAGAAGGCGCGAAACGTACTCTCACGTTCATCCCAGCATCTACCTTCCATTTTAAACTTCCGAATCTCCGATTCTAACTGGAGCATGCGACCGAACGGAAGCCATCGCTCCGGCGACGGGATCCCTTCTGACCGACCAACATGCGAACCGGAGAGGACATGTGGTTCAGATCATCCCTCGCAGCTTCGGCCCAATCTCCGTTCCAAATCATCGAGTTTGCGCTCCAACCGATCGAAGCGTTCGAGCAGTTCCGCATGCTGCCTTTCGACGAGGCGCGGCTGCTTCCCTTGAATGAAGAAGGTGCCTCCCGGCTCGAGCACGCAACGTTCGATCTCGTCGAGGCTGGCGAACCCCTGTCGGTGCGCGACAGCCAGCAACTCCGATTCGGTCATCAATTCCTTGGCTAACCCCTCGGGAACCAAGCGACCGTTTTCGATCAGCACGGTCGGCTCGCCCTCGAGCAATTGGTCCAGCCGACGATGCTTGAAGACTAACCGCACGACCAAGTAGTTGATCCCGAGAAGCGAGAAAGCGCCGATGATGCCGCCCGTCACGGAATTATCATCGCCGATGATGGCGTTTTGCACCGTGTTCGAGAGCGAGAGCAGAACGACGAGATCGAACGGGTTGAGTTGCGCCAGTTCGCGTTTGCCGAAGATGCGCAAGAAGATGACGAGGAAAAGATAGACGATCGCGGGGCGCAAGATCTTCTCTGCGATCGGCAGCGAGAGATGGAACATATCGCGCCAGATCGCTCCATCCCATAAAGATAAGGCGAAGCTCATTTGCGACCCGCTCAATCTATCGACCCACGAGACCGAGGAGATCGAATCGCTCAAGATGCGGCCCACGTCAGCGCGAAAATAAAATCAGGTTACCCGAACCACTGGTTCAAGTAACCCGTTGGCGCTGAAAATTTCTGGCGGAGATGGCAGGATTCGAACCTGCGAGGGGCTTTTGACCCCTAACGGTTTAGCAAACCGCCGCCTTAAGCCACTCGGCCACATCTCCGCACCCTTTATCCGGGGCGAAGTGATATTGTAGTTTGCCACACCATTTTGTCAAGCAAGGTTTCGGCTCCTGAAAAGCGCGCTAGATGCATCGCCCGACGCAGTGCTAAGATCTCATGACGATGACCTTCGATCGGATGAGACGCCGGATCTTGAAGGGATTGGCCGCCTCGGGCTTGGCGGGCATCGCGGCCTCTTCGGGTTACGCGCGTTTCATCGAACCATTCAACTACGAGATCACCTACACGGAGATCCCGATCCGCGATCTTCCGACCGAGTTCGACGGATTTCGCCTCGTCCAGATCACCGATCTACATCACAGTCGCATCGTCCCACGCGAAGAGATCGCGCGCGTCATCGATCTTGTGCGAGGTTTGGACGGCGAGATGATCGTGCTGACGGGCGATTTTACGACCGCGCGGCGCCGCTATATCGAACCGTGTGCGGAACTGCTGAGCGCGCTCTCTGCGCCCGAAGGCGTCTGGGCCGTCCTCGGCAATCACGACCACTACACCGATCCAGAACTGACCGCGCGCGCGCTCGCCCGCGCGAAGATCAACGTCCTCAATAACGCCAACACTCTGATCCGGCGCAAAACGGCGACGTTACAGCTTATCGGCATCGACGATTGGTCATGGGGGGCGACCGATTGGGCGCGGGCTTTCAAAGGGATCGATCGCAGGCGACCCTCGATCCTACTCTCTCATCAACCGCGCGTCTTCGACATGGAGGAGACACAAGGCGTCTCTCTGATCTTGAGCGGACACACACATGGCGGCCAAGTGAGCCTTCCGCTCATCGGCGCGCCGGCGCGCTTCGCCAAAGAGTTTCGCTATATCGCTGGGCTTTACGAACGCCATGGGACGAGGATGTATGTCTCGCGCGGCACGGGCATGGTTGGGATCCCCGTGCGTATCGGCGCCCGCCCGGAGATCAGCGTCATCAGCTTGCGCCGCAGCACGGTTTAACGTACCGGATGCTCCTTGGCATATTTGTACGCCGTGTATGCCGAGATGATGTGGCAAATCCATCCGAGCGTACCACCGGTCCCGATCCAAAACCCCGGCGTGAAGATCAACCAAAGGATGCCAGCCAAAATTCGCCCGTTGTAGAGCTGGCCGAGACCGGGGATGAGAAAACTGAGGATACCCGCCAACGCTGGATCGCGCATTCGTCTCACCTCCTAAACCTCAAATACGCTGAAGTCCAACGGCGGGTTCAATGGAAAAGTCGAACGTAAAGGATTCAACGCTAGCCACACCCCCATATCGCCGCCGAGTTTGCGATTGATGTCGTGAAAAGTCGAAACGTAAGGCGATTCGACGCTAGCCACAGATCGGCCTCACTCTCGATCCTCATCGATCGGGCGAACGTCGATCACCTCGCCGCGAACCTTGCGCAGGACATGCTGTACGTTCGGATGGTTCTCGGCCCACTCGCGAAGGCGTTTGGCTTCCATCTCCTTTTCGTCTTCCGCCGAATCTCTATGCGTATCCCGAATCAAGATGCGCAGACCGAGTTCGCGCCCCGTCAACTCGCTGCATATGCTGCGCAGCAGCCGGGCGATCTCTTGTTTGACCAAATTGTCCCGCAGGTGCTTCTTCTCAGGCGCGAATTCGATGCAGAGATCATCACCTTCAATAGCGACGCGATGCGCATTTTCGAGGGCGACGGAGACAAGCGGACGATTGCGCGCTTCGAGTTCGGCTTTCAACCGCTGCACGAGGGATTCAGGGGCGATACTCGGCGCTTCTTGCGCCGTGCGCTCATCATCCACCCTTTGCTGAACCGCATCCCTGTCTGCAACTTTACCGTTGCCACCAGCGAGCGGCTCATCATCCACCTTTCGCTGAACCGCGTCGTTGGCGACAAGTCGCAGCGCTGGGATCTTCGCGCCACCTTCAGCGTCACCCGCAGACGATCGCGAATCTCCCTTCGCCTGAGAGGGCTCTTTCGGCGCTGAACCCGAAGCGGGATGCCCCGCACGTAAAGCCTCTTCTAGCTTCCGAAGCCGCTCGATCGCTTCATCTAGCGATCGGATCCGCCCGATCTCGACGAGCTTGAGCAAACCCACTTCCAGCTGGTAGCGCGGCTGCGCGCTCTCGCGTAAGAGCCTCTCCGTCTCCGTCAAACTGTGGAAGAAGCGGATGAGATCCTCTTCGGAGAAGAGGGCGGCTTGCGCTTCAAGTTCATGCCGGTCCTCGGAGAGCCTGTCGATGATCTCCGCATCCTTTCCCGCAATGCGCACGACGAGCAGATCGCGCAAATGGGCTAACAGGTCGCGGCAAAAAGCGCGCAGATCGTATCCCCGCGTGGCTATCTCATCCACGACGCCGAGGAGTTCGGCGCGCCTCCCTTGGGCGATGGCGCGCATAGTGCGCGCCAGCAACTCGCTTCCGGCGATCCCAAGCGCAAGGTGGACGATCTCCGGCGTCAAAGGCCCTTCCGATTGGTAGCTGAGGACCTGATCGAAGGCCGATTGCGCATCGCGCATCGAACCTTGCCCGACACGCGCGATCTCAACGAGCGCTTGTTCGGTGATGGCGACCCCTTCGCTCTCGGCGATGAAGCGCAATCGCTCGACGATCTTCGCCGTCGCGATCGTGCGAAAGGTGAACTCCTGACAACGGGACAGGATCGTTAGCGGGACCTTGTGTTTTTCGGTCGTCGCCATGATGAAGACGACGCGCGGCGGCGGCTCCTCCAAAGTTTTCAAGAGCGCATTGAAGGCCGCACCCGATAACATGTGAACTTCGTCGATGATGAAGACCTTGTAACGATCGCGCGCCGGACGAACCGCTACCGTGTTGATGATCGCCTCGCGAACGTTATCCACCCCCGTGTTGGAGGCAGCATCGATCTCAAGCACATCGATCGAGCGCCCTTCCGCGATCTCACGACAGGAGGCACAAGCCGCATCATCCGTCGTTCTACATGGCGTCTGGACGGGACGATCGCTGCGATGGCAGTTGAGCGCCTTGGCGAAGATTCGCGCTGTCGTCGTTTTGCCTGTGCCGCGCGGTCCAGCGAAGAGATAAGCGTGATGTATGCGGTCATAGGCGATCGCGTTAGCCAGCGTGCGCGTGATCGCCTCTTGCCCTGTGACCTCCTCGAAGGTCTGCGGGCGCCACTTCCGAGCGATGACCTGATACGCCATAAAAGGCAGGAAGTCGCAAAAGCGTAGGTTGCGAAACTTTAGTTCTGGACAGGCCCCGGACCGACCCGCAACACACGCGGCGCGCGGCTACCGTTGCTCCGTTCCCGGCCTGGCGGGGTTCACCGACGCCACGTTGTGCGGAGCCCGGGGCCTGATAAAACGACGATCGCTCACAGAGCTAGTGCAATTGTCCGGCACACAGCCCACTTTGTCAAACTGAGGCCCAAAACGGGAAACGCGGCGCAAGAGGATTGAACGAGAAGATCGCCGAGAGTCTGCCCACAGAAGACATGGCGGAGAGGGTGGGATTCGAACCCACGGTACGGTTCCCCGTACACAGCATTTCCAGTGCTGCCAGTTAAACCACTCCTGCACCTCTCCGCATGAATGATCTTCCCAACTGAAAGATCAGGATTCTTGCCACCCGCGACAGGCCTTGGGTTGAGAGCGCCCGCCCGCCAGTTCTTCAGAATTTAATGGCGGAGAGGGTGGGATTCGAACCCACGGCGGCCTTACGACCGCTCCGGTTTTCGAGACCGGTGCACTAAGCCACTATGCGACCTCTCCGCTAAAACTATCTCCTCTGCCGAAAGAAGTCCTGCATCAGCGCGCGACACTCCTCTTCGAGCACGCCCGCGCGCCACTCTATCCGGTGGTTCAAAGAGCCGCTGTCGCAGATGCGGAAGACCGACTCGACCGCGCCAGCACGTTCATCATGCGCGCCGAAGACCAAACGCTTGATGCGAGCCTGAATGAGCGCGCCCGCACACATCGCGCACGGCTCTATGGTCGAATAAACGGTCGCGCCCGTCAACCGATAGTTGCCCACTCGACGCGCCGCTTCGCGCAGGGCGACGATTTCAGCATGCGCCGTCGGATCGCAATCCGCCCGCGTGCGGTTGCCCGCAAGAGCCAACAGATTCCCATCCTCACCGACGATGCAGGCGCCAACGGGCACTTCTCCAAGCTCTGCCGCCGCACGCGCAGCGCCGAGCGCCTCGCGCATCCAGCAGAGATCGTCCTCTTCTTTCAAACACATGCCCTGAGCCGAAATTTAGATGATAGGCAGCGCTCAATTCGGTGTCAAGAAGCCTCTTCGCGGAAGCAGCGCGCGCTGGATTTGGCCAGCCCCGCTTTTGACGACCGAGCCGATTTTTTGCCACACTTCGCGTCATGCGACGAATCGAGCTCCCCGTGCGCTCTCCCTTCGATTTCGAGGCGACGGTGCGACTGTTAGAATTCCCTGTAAGCGGCGCGATTGAAACCTACACGCGGATCATCGATCTCGCGGGATCGCCTCATCTGCTCGAGTTCCAGAGCGCAGGCGGTCGCGCCCGACCGCGGCTCAAAATCGGACTCGAACCGGTCGGTAAAGAGGGTGCTGAAAGAAGAGATCCGTTCGCCGCGGCTGAACGGATCACGCATCACGTCTTCAGCCTTGATCACGATGTGCGCTCTTTTCAGCGACAGATCGCGAACGATCCGTTGCTGCGCGCCCTCGAAAAAGCCCATCGCGGATTGAGGATCGCACGCTGGCCCACCCTTTTCGAAGCGTTGACGACTTCCATCCTCTCGCAACAGATCTCCACCAAGGTCGCCATGGTTTTAAAAAGAAGGCTCATCGAGCGCTTCGGGAGGCGCTTTCATCTGCGCGGGCGCGAATACGTCGCTTTCCCGCAGCCTTCGACCATCGCTCGGGCGTCCCCCGAAGCTTTGCGCGCCTTGGGGATCGCCAGAACCAAAGCGCTCAGCATCATCGAAACGGCGCGCGCCATCGAATCCGGGCAACTCGATGCCGACGAACTTTCGCGCCGAGATAACGCCGCAATCATCGCACGCTTGACGGAACTGCCCGGCATCGGCAGGTGGACCGCAGATTGGGCGCTCATCCTCTATTTCGGACGCACGAACGTCTATCCGGCAGGCGATCTTGTCTTACGCGCGCTGGTGGAGAACTACTACAACGATGGCACGCGCCTTGCCGAAAGAGATGTCCGCGCAAAGGCCGAAAGGCTATGGGGCGAATGGGCATCGTATGCCGCCATCTATCTGATCGCCGGTCTTCGTTCGGGGAGCATAAGCGCTAACGCCCCAAACCGTGTTATCATCGAGCGCGATGGGCGGTGAAAGACCCGCTTCATCAATTGCGACCTCGCCGCCTCGAGACCGCGAGAAGGTGAAGACGATGAGCAACGATACGGGGCGCAGCAATCCGAATCCAAAGATCAGGATGGCAGCGCCGCCCGTTGGGCGACGTGAGATCGCGCTGTCGGCGGAGAGCTCCCCTTCCGCCGAGAAGGGCGCTCATGATGCCGCTCGATTCAAGCTCTCTCCGGCAGAGTTCAACACCGCCATAGTCCATTTCTATCGCGGCGAAATACAGCGCGCGAACACTTGGCGCAACCGCCTCGACACGACGACCAACTGGGCCGTGTTGACGACCGGCGCGACGCTTTCGTTCGCCTTCAGCGCGCCATCTAATCCGCACTTCGTCATCATCATCAACACGCTGCTCGTCGCCTTCTTCCTCTTCATGGAAGCGCGCCGCTATCGCTACTACGAGATCTGGTCGAGCCGGCTGAGGATGATCGAGACAGGCTATTTTGCTCGCATCCTTTCGCCCGACGGGCTGGGCGAAGATTCGAAATGGATGGAGGCGTTGGCCAGCGAATTGCAAACCCCACATTTTACGATCAGCGAATGGGAGGCGTTGGGCCGACGCCTACGAAGAAATTACATGTGGCTCTTCCTGCTGCTTGCGGCGAGTTGGAATTTGAAGGTTTATCTTCACCCACGCCCGGCGAGCGATTTCGCGGAGTTCATCGCTCGCGCGACGATCGGTTTGATCCCCGGCAAGATCGTCTTTTTGATCGGCATCATCTTCAACGTCGGGCTCGTCATCTTCGCGCTCGCCACCGTTCGCTTGCGCGAAGCGCGCGGCGAAGTCTTGCCGGAGCATGAGTTCTCCTTCGAACCGCTCCGCCGCGTCACCGACTGGACGCGCGCCCGCGCCGCTCATCACCGAGCCACGCTGCGCCGCGCCAAGCGCGCACGCGCGCGCGTTCGCACGACGACGGGCGAATGGAAGAGACCATCGGGCGAACGATCCGCCGATCCCGAGACCGGCGACTGGTCCATCGCGCGCGAAGAGGAGACGGTTTCGCGATAAAGCTGTTCGCACCGCCCGAGTTGAGCGATCATGGTGATCGAACTCGATGGACAGAAGCTGACCCTCGAAGAGATCGCGCGCGTCGCGCGCGGCGAAGATCAGGCGCGCCTTGCGGAGACCGCGCGCGCGCGCATGCAGGCTTCACGGCAAACGATCGAGAGGATCATCTCCGAAAACAGAACCGTCTACGGCGTCAACACGGGATTTGGGAAACTCTCCGACGTGCGCATCTCGGCCAAAGACGCGCGCGCGTTGCAGATCAACCTCATCCGCAGCCACGCCTGCGGTCTCGGCCCGCTCCTTTCGGAAGAGGAGACGCGCGCCATCATGCTCCTTCGAGCCAACGTTCTGGCGCGCGGGTTGAGCGGCGTGCGCCCCGTCGTCGCCGAAACGCTGCTCGAAATGCTGGCGCGTGACCTTCTCCCATTGATCCCAGAACGAGGCTCCGTCGGCGCGAGCGGAGATCTCGCGCCGCTGGCCCACCTCGCCCTCTGCGCGATAGGCGAAGGCGAAGCCATGTTTCGCGGTCAACGGATGCCAAGCGCGGAAGCTTTCCGGCGCGCGGGCCTCGAACCCTTACGCCTGGAGGCGAAGGAGGGCTTGGCGCTGCTCAACGGCACGCAAGCCATGACGGCCGTCGGCGCGCTCGCCCTCCGCCGCGCCGAAAGACTAGCGCGCACCGCTGATGTCGCTGGCGCGATGACGCTCGAAGCGCTGCGCGGAACGCCGACCGCATTCGACGAGCGCATCGCCGCAGCGCGCCCTCATCGCGGACAGATCGCCGTCAGTCAACACCTGCTCGCGCTTCTAAGCGAAAGCGAAATACGCTTATCGCACCTCGAAAACGATCCGCGCACGCAGGATGCTTATAGCCTGCGCTGCATGCCGCAAGTGCACGGCGCCGTGCGCGACGCTTTACGCCATGCGCGCGATGTCGTCGAAATCGAAACCGGTAGCGCCGTCGATAATCCGCTCGTCTTCGCCGACACGGGAGAGGTGCTCTCCGGAGGAAATTTCCACGGCGCGCCGCTCGCGCTGGCCTTCGATTACGCCGCCATCGCTCTGACCCATCTGGCGGCGATGAGCGAGCGGCGCATCGAAAGACTGATCAACCCGGATCTGAATGAAGGGTTGCCGACCTTCCTTACGCCTCAAGCGGGGATCTCTTCCGGACTGATGATCGTGCAGATCACCGCCGTCGCGCTTTTGAACGAGATGAAAGTCCTGGCCCACCCAGCGAGCGCGGATAACCTTCCCACTTCAGCTAACAAGGAAGATCATGTCTCGATGGGAATGACGGCGGCGACAAAGCTGCGAAAGATCGTCGAATTAGCCGAGCAGATCATCGCCATTGAGCTATTGACCGCAGCGGAAGGGTTGGACTACCGCGCGCCGCTTCGCCCCGGCAAAGGGGTCGAGCGCGCCTTGGCTCGAGTTCGCCATCACGCCCCGCGTCTTACGGAAGATCGCCCGCTCTCGCAAGATGTCGAGCGGCTCGCCGCCGCTTTGCGCGCCGGCGAATTCGATCTCTAGCGAGCCGCAACGGTTCGATCGCGGCGACGCTAAACGAACGCCACGGCGAAAAGGCGCTGGACCAGTCTCCCTTTCAAATTCACATACCCTTGATCGCCAGCGATGAGCTCGCGCAAAGTGCGGCGCACGCCGCGATGTAGACGCGCGAAAGCGATCATCCGATCCGTAAAAGGCGCCCCGAGAAAACCCCCGTAGAAGCGATCGCGCATCTGCGCAGCCCGCCTCAACTCTCGCCCGAAATCCTCGCGCCACCGCTCCTCATAAGAGCGAGCCTCGCCGCTAATGAGACTCTCCGCCAAAAGCTCCGCCGAACGAAGCGCATAATAGATCCCTTCGCCCGTCACGGGGTCAGCAAAGCCAGCCGCATCACCCAATAAAGCCCATCCATCTCCGCTTGCGACTCTCTCTTCCCAACTCTCAGGACGCAAACCGGGGATGCGCGCCGCATAGCGCACGACGAGCGAACGCAAACGGCTCTCGACCTGTTCGGGCGAAATCGCGCCATAATAATCGAGCATGAACTTCCACAACAGGCGATCGAGCGCTTGGCGATCGAAGGATGTCTGCCCCGTCGCGATGCCGAAACAGACGTGGTCCAGTCGCGGAAAGGCCCACGCATAACCGGCCCAATTCTTGAGGAAAGCGATCACCGTTTCCGCTCTTCCCGAAGAAGGAAGCGGAGCACGATAGCCAAAAGCGACCTCCATATCGAAATTGGATAAACGCCCCGCCAATCGCCGCGCGAAAGGACTGTTCGCCCCATCGGCGACGACGAGAAAATCGGCGCGATATTCTCTCCCCGCCCCCGTCTTGACCGACCAAGCGCCAAAAGCGCGCGCGAAGTCCTTGACGCGATCGCGAAGAACGGTCGCGCCAAATCTCTCGGCGCGCTGGCGCAAGAAATGATCGAAAGCCCGCCGCGAGTAGATAGCAAACGGCTCCCACAATCGGAGGTCCAGTGCGCGCCCGCTCGGAGAGAGCAACCTGACATCGGCGATCACTCGCGCTGGCGCTTCGAGTAGCCAGGGCCACCGCCGCAAAGCTTTGGCCGTAACCCCGCCACCACACGGTTTGGGATCGCTCGGCGAGCGCCCATCGAAAAGCGCCACGCGCATCCCCGCCTGCGCCAATCTCTGCGCCGCGAAGGCTCCGGCTGGGCCTGCACCGATGATCAGAGCGTCGAAGGCCTGCATCTCCTCACCATCTTCGCGAAATAGCGCGGCTCAGTCAAAAGGATCTGCGCCCGATTGCTTAGCTGCCGATTTGGTGTAAAATTTTACCGTTCGAATCCATCTGAAACGCTTTGGATCAAAATGTGGAAGAGCAATCTCGTCTTCGTTGGCATCGCTCCCCATCCGCCGATCATGGTCCCTGAGGTCGGAGGAGATCAGATCGCGCAGGTTGAAAGATCTATCGCGGCCATGCGCGATTTCACCGAGCGCATCATCGGGAACAAGACGGAGACGATCGTCATCGTCTCGCCACACGCGCCGCTCGAACCGGATGCCTTCGTCTTTTACGCCGATCCACAAGTACAAGGAGATTTCTCCGCTTTCCGTGTGCCGCACGTCGAGGTCCGTGCGCCGCTCGATCGCGAATTGCTCCACGCCATCGAAAAGGAGGCCAACCGCGAAGGCTTCCGGCTCATCCCGTTGCGTAACCGCAAGCTCGACCACGGCACAACGGTCCCGCTTTATTTCTTGCAACGAAATGGCTGGCGCGGTCGCGTGGTCGCTTTCGGCTATAGCTTCCTTTCCAACCAAGATCACCTGCGCTTCGGCGCCAGCCTCAAACGCGCTGCCGAGAAGACGGGGCGACGCATCGCCCTGGTTGCCAGCGGCGATCTCAGCCACCGCCTCAAACCCGAAGCGCCCGCTGGCTATAACCCGCAAGCCCATCTCTTCGATGAAGAGATCGTCGCCAGCCTACGAGAAGGCGATCTCGAACGCATCGTCCGACTCGACCCCAATCTGCGGATGATCGCTGGCGAATGCGGTTATCGCTCAATGATCGTTTCCATCGGCGCAAGCCGCGAACTCCCGCTCAACTGTGAAGTGCTCAGCTACGAAGCCCCTTTCGGCGTCGGTTACATGGTCGCTCAACTAGCTTCCGCCGCCTCTCAGCAGAATGCACGATCAAACTGAAGAAAAGGCATTTGTCGAACTGCCGACCTTAGCCCGACGCGCGGTCGAAACCTTCATCTGCGAAAAGAGGATCATCCCTCCCCCAGTTTGCGGCGAAGGCTCGCCGCTTCGCCAGCGAGCGGCATGTTTCGTCTGCCTCAAAACGCTCGAAGGACATCTGCGTGGTTGTATCGGGACGGTCGAGCCAACAAAGCAGAACCTCGCCGAAGAGATCATCGCCAACGCAATTAACGCCGCAACTCGCGACCCACGATTCCCTCCCGTAAAAGCGGATGAGCTGCCCCTTCTGCGATTCTCCGTCGATGTCCTGTCCCCGCCCGAACCTGCCACCCTCGTTGATTTACATCCTAAAATTTATGGCGTGATCGTCCAGAACACTGCGGGCACTAAAAGAGGGTTGCTGCTACCAGACATCCCGGGAGTGGTAACCGCCGAGCAGCAGCTTCTGATCGCCATGCAGAAAGCCGAGATCTCGCCCGAGGAGGGGATTCGAATCTTTCGCTTTCGCGTCAGGCGATTCCATGAAGTTATAACCTGATCGCCTCACAAAACAAAAAATCCGCTGCATACGCGAGAAGCATGCAGCGGGCAAGATCCACAGGAGGAAAGGAATATCATTGTGCAATAAGTTCACTCCTGTGTCAAATCGCGCCAGACCTTCCGCCAGATCGCCTTTCGTCGCAAATGAGCCTCTTCCGTCCGTCGCGCGTTTGGGGATGCGCGGGCGATCCGTTCAGGATCGAAATCCTCTTCAAAGAGAGTGAGCTTCAGATATCGAGGTTGCGCACGTCGAGCGCATTCTCTTCGATGAAGCGACGGCGTGGCTCGACCGAATCGCCCATCAAAATAGTGAAGATCTGGTCCGTTTCGACCGCATCATCTATCTTGACCTGAAGAAGGGTCCTCTTTTCAGGGTTCATCGTCGTCTCCCAGAGCTGCTCCGGGTTCATCTCGCCGAGCCCCTTGTAGCGCTGGATTGTCAGATCCTTCTTCGCCGCCGAAAGCACGCGCTCGAGCAGATCTTCGCGCGTCTCTATGCGTTCGCTTGAACCGTTCTGCTGGATGATGAAGGGGGCGGCGAGCGCATCTTCGAGCAGCATGTGAAGCTCTACTGCCTTTTGGAATTCGACGTGGCTCGCTAAATCCCAATCGAGCATGACGCGCGCCCCGGTCTTGTTCTTGATTTCGATCTCCCACAGATCATGCTCTTCGTCTGTCGCCAGTTCGGTATCATATCCGGCTTTGGCGAGCGCGCCTTCCAACGCGGCGATCAACCGCCCTTCAGCTTCTTGGAAGATATCGCGAAGCGATAGCCCGCTCTTGCGCCGAAGCAACCCTTTCCTCCCGGCCAGGGCATCGAGCAAGGTGCGCAGAAGCTGCTCATCGCCAGCGAAACGGCGAACGGCCTTATCGAAGTAGCGACGAAACTCCGCCACCTGTTCGAGCAGACGCGCAAGGTCGCGCCCTTCGATCACCGCCCCGCTGCTCTCCGATTTCACCTTGACATCGTTCGTCGCAAGCCTCATCAAGTAGCGCGTCAATGACCGCTCATCTTTGATGTACTCCTCGCGCTTGCCATGTTTGACCTTGTAGAGCGGCGGTTGCGCGATGTAGATATGCCCTTTTTCGATCAACTCGGGCATTTGGCGGTAGAAGAACGTTAAAAGCAGCGTGCGGATATGCGAACCATCGACATCAGCGTCGGTCATAAAGATTATCTTGTGGTAGCGCAGTTTGCTGATGTCGAAATCATCTTTGCCGATGCCTGTGCCGAGCGCGGTGATCAAAGTTTTGATCTCGCTGTGCGAAAGCATCTTGTCGAAGCGCGCCTTTTCGACGTTCAAGATCTTGCCCTTCAAAGGCAACACCGCTTGATTGCGCCGGTCGCGCGCTTGCTTGGCCGAACCGCCCGCCGAATCGCCCTCGACGATGTAAAGCTCGCATAACGCCGGATCCTGCTCTTGGCAATCGGCCAATTTGCCCGGAAGCATGGCCGAATTCAGCGCGCTTTTGCGAACGATCTCGCGCGCTTTGCGCGCCGCCTCGCGCGCTCGCGCCGCATCGATCGCCTTGCCGACTATTTTGCGCGCGACGGTCGGGTTCTGCTCGAAATATTCGGCGAGCTTCTCGTTCAGGAAAGATTCGACAGCGCCTTTGACGTCAGAATTGAGCTTGCCTTTGGTCTGCCCTTCGAACTGCGGCTGAGGGAGCTTGACGCTGATGACGGCGACCAATCCCTCGCGCACATCGTCGCCCGTCAACGAACCCTTGAAATTTTTCGCCAACCCGGAACTCTGCGCGTAAGCGTTGATCGTCCGCGTCAAAGCTGAACGGAATCCCGAAAGGTGCGTGCCGCCATCAACGGTGTTGATGTTGTTGGCGAAAGAGTAGACCTTCTCATCATAGCCGTCGTTGTATTGGATGGCGACCTCGATCGAAAGGTTCGGATCCTGTCGTTCGAAGTAGATCGGCTTATCGTGAAGGACGTTCTTGTTCTTATTCAAGTGGCGGACGAACTCCGCGATCCCGCCTTTGTAGTAGAATTCGTGACGCCGCTCGGGCTCCTCGCGCTCATCGACGATCGTTATGCGGATGCCCTTATTCAAGAAGGCCTTCTCGCGCAAACGCTCGGACAGACGGTCGAAACTGAATTCGGTCGTCTCGAAGATCTCCGGATCGGGTTTGAATGTGATCTTCGTCCCACGCCGGCGCGTCTTGCCCGTGGCCCGCAGCGGAGCGACCGGGATGCCGCGACGATACTCCTGCTCCCACGTCTTGCCATCGCGCCAGATCTCAAGCCGCAACCACTCCGAAAGGAAGTTGACGCAACTGACGCCGACGCCGTGAAGGCCGCCCGATACCTTGTAAGCGTTCGAATCGAACTTACCGCCAGCGTGCAGCTTGGTCATGACGACCTCAGCCGCCGATCTCTTCTCCTGCTTGTGATAATCGACCGGAATGCCGCGCCCGTTATCGACAACCGTGATCGAATTATCGAGATGAATCGTCACCTCAATGTTGTCGCAGTATCCAGCGAGCGCCTCGTCCACAGAGTTGTCCACCACCTCATAGACGAGATGATGCAGCCCGAGTTCGCCCGTCGAGCCGATGTACATGGCCGGGCGCTTGCGCACAGCTTCGCGCCCTTCGAGGACCGTTATGGAACTGGAATCGTAAACCTCTTCAACCTTGGTCGCCGCCAAATTCGTATCACCTCCCTGTCAACTCAAGGAGCGAAAAACTCCTTCCATTTGCGATGCAGCGCGCACCCCTTCTGATGAAGACGGCACGATGAGCCCTTCTTTTACTTCATACAGCGCAACCTGTTGATCCGATGAATAGCCTCGAATGAGATCGGCCTTCGAAGTGGTGATAAAGGTCTGCGTGCGCCCTTCCAAATACTCCAAAAGATGCCCAATGCGCTTTCTGTCAAGCTCAGCATCTATGTCATCAATGAGAAATAGTGGGTACTCGCCGCACCATGAATGATACACCGAGAGGGCTGCTAAATCAAGTAAAATCAAGGCGCTACGCTGTTGGCCGGCGCTCCCGTAGGCCCTTATATCGCGCCCATCAAAGAGTATCTCCAAATCGTCACGATGAGGGCCAACGAGGGCGCATCCAGCGGCTATCTCAGCCGGCAAACGTAAGTTCAGGCGTTCAGTTAACAGGAGCCGGTAATCGCTCAAATCACCTTTGCCCTCCAAAGATGAAAGATATCGAATGGTTACCTCTTCGCGGCCAAAGAGCTTCTTTTCAAACACAGCATTTAACCGCTTGACATAATCGATGCGCGCGCAGTGAATCTCGGTGCCGAGTTCAGCCAACTGCTCATTCCAAGGCAAAAGCAGCTCGCGCGCGCGCTCGACGGCCAGTCTACCTTCCGCGACCTCCTGCAGCAACCGATTCTTCTGCCTGAGGACTTGATTATAATCGGCGAGCGTTTGAATATAGGCGTGATGGAGCGCTAGAACGCCGCGATCCAAGAAACGACGACGGGCCTCTGGAGCTCCGCGGACGACCTCCAATTCGTCCGCGGTAAAAGCGATGACTTGAAGCTGGCCTAAATAAGCCGAGGTCTGCTCCTTCTTCCCGTTGACGAAAAGGAGTTTCGAATTCCCTTGTAAGGTGACCTGCAGATCGCGCGAGACCGCTTCGCTTTGCCGAACACGTCCGCGCACAAAAGCTAAATTGGCACCAAAGCGGATGGTTTCTTGAGGTCGCGAAGTGCGAAAAGACTTACTCGTAGCAAGCAGATATATGGCCTCAAGCCAGTTCGTCTTTCCCTGCCCGTTATCGCCATAAATTATGTTGAGGTTCGAATGCCAAAACACTTTGCCGCTCAAATTCCTGAACTGATGAACCTCAAGGGATTCGAGCAGCATGCGCTAATTCTACCACATGAACGCCTCCAAATCCCATTTGGAACCTCGCTAAAGACCGCCTCAGAGCAGCCGCTGCTGCCGCTCGTTTTAGAAGCGTTCCTCAAACATCTAGCGTTAAAGGCGGCAGCCGCAAGCTCGGACAAAGCTACAATCGCATCGGCATGACTATATAGCGATAATCGAATCCATCTTGCGCTACGGGGCGCAACTGAGCTTGACTGTTCGCATCCTTGAATTCGAAGAGGATCTCTCCCTCTCCCACCACTTGCAGGAAATCGAGCAGATATTGCGCGTTGAAACCGATTTCGATCTCCTCGCCGTCGTAATCGACATCCACCCTCTCCTCGCTCGATCCCTCTTCAGCCGATTGGGCGCTGATCTGCAAGCCATTCGGAGAGAACGCCAGCCGAATGGCTCGCGAGCGGTCATCGGCCATCAACGCGACACGGCGGATCGCTCCGGCAAAGAGGGCACAATCAAGGCGCGCCTTCCTGGCGCTCGCGCGCGGCATCACCATCTCGTAATTTGGGAACTGCCCCGCAAGCAAACGTGCGACAAGAAGGCGCGGCCCAATTTCAAAATGGATGTGGTTCTCGGTCGTCCACAGCTTCAGCGAACCATCGTAAGTGGATGCGAGTCGGGCCAGTTCAGCGAGCGCTTTGCGTGGGATAAGCGCATCGATCTCCTTGCCCTGCCCTGGCTCAGCCTTAAGCTCGATAAACGCGAGCCTGTGGCCGTCGGTCGTCACCATCCGAACGAACTCCCGCGTATAGATGAATTTCGCGCCGGAGAGCGTGTAGCGCGCCTCTTCCAGCGTGATCGCAAAGATCGTCCGTTCGATCATCGAGCTAAGGTGCGAAGCCGCTATCTCAAGCGGAGAGGGCGTCCCAACGGAAGGAAGCGCTGGAAAATCGGACGGCGCGGCGCTCGCTAAACGAAAGCGCGCACGCCCCGATCTAAGCTCGACCCAGTTGTTCGCTTCGCCCCGCAAGTGGACCTCTCCATCGGGAAGCGAACGAACGATATCGAAGAGCTTGCGCGCCGGGATGAGCATCCGCCCTTCCCCGATAATCTCCGCGCCTGTCTCGCATCGCAACGTGGTGTCGAGATCGGTCGCCAGAAGGCGCACCGTACCGTATTCTGTGGATTCGATCAGAAGGTTCGAAAGAACCGGTATCGTGTTGCGCCGCTCGACGACGCCTTGAAGAAATTGAAGCTCTTTCAACAAAGCATCTCTGGCGATTGAAAATTCCATAAACTCTCCCTTCTCTTGTCACAAAATCAAAATCCGAAACTGAGCCTTTTTACTCTTACTGCTAATTTCTACACCCTAAGAGTATATTTAGTAGTAGTAGTAGGGGCTGTGGAAATGTGGAAAACCCACTTAAGTGATTGAAAATAAAGAACTAGTTTTTCACAACCCCTGTGGAAATTTCTGTGGAAATCTCGATCCCCTGTGGAAAATTTTTCCGTTTTCCGAAGTTTTCCACAGTTTCCACAGCCCTTTTTTCGCAGGACCTGTGGAAATGTGGAAAACTGAGAGTTAAGTCGTTGATTATAAAAGGTTTGTATTGAAACCATACTGTGGAAATCTGAAACCTGCTCAAACCGCTAACTATTTGCAAATACTATCGATAATGTCACTAACCACCCTGTGGAAATTTGGATCCTTCTCGACGAGAGATTCGATCTTCTCGACGGAGTGAATGACGGTTGTGTGGTGTTTGCCACCGAATTCGCGCCCGATCTCCGGGAAGCTGTGTTTAGTCAGCTTTTTGCACAGGTACATGGCAATCTGTCGCGGCACGGCGATTTGTCGCGAATTATTTTTGGATTTTAAATCTTCGACGCGCAGTTTGTAGTGTTGAGCCACGGCGCGTTGGATCTGCTCTATGGTTATCCCTGCGGGACGGTCATCTTCGGCGATGTTGCGAATGGCATCTTGTGCGAGCATGATCGAGATTGGGAGCCCGCGTAGCGAAGAGATGGCGACAAGACGGACGAGCGATCCCTCTAGTTCGCGTATATTGCTTTTGACCTTGCTGGCGATGAAGAAGGCGACATCGTCCGGGAGTTCTACGCCATCGAGATCGGCTTTACGTTTCAAAATAGCGACTTTGGTTTCGAGGTCCGGCGGCTCGATATCGGCGATCAACCCCCACTCGAAACGCGAATGGAGACGCTCCTCAATCATCGGTATGCCGCGCGGCGGACAGTCGGAGGTGATCACGATCTGTTTTTGCGCGTCGTAGAGCGCATTGAAGGTGTGGAAAAACTCCTCTTGCGTCCGCTCCTTGCCCGCCATGAATTGCACATCGTCCATCAAGAGAACATCGATGAAACGGTATTTCTCGCGAAACGCCTGCACTTTGTCGTAGCGTATGGCGTTGATCAGTTCGTTCATAAAGCGTTCCGCGGAGATATAAGATAAGCGCAGATGTCGATTGCGCTCGCGTATGAAGTGGCCGATGGCGTGCATCAAGTGGGTTTTGCCCAATCCCACGCCACCATAGATGTAGAGCGGGTTGTAGGTTTTACCGGGCGCTTCGGCGACGGCCAGCGCAGCCGCATGCGCGAATTGATTGCACGAGCCGACGACGAAAGTTTGGAAAGTATATTTGGGGTTGAGCGATAGTTCCATCGGCTCTATATCGACGAAAGTTGTCGAGCCGGGCATCAAACCTTCCGCTTCCGCCGCTTCGAGCAAGGGAAGAAAACTCGTTCCCTTGCCCTTCGGAAGAGGCTGGCCAGATAGGTCCTTGTCCGACGAAAGATCGAGAGAGTCATCGTTATAGGAAATAAACTCCTCGTTCATTATTCGCTCCGTTTGCTGTTCTTCATCTTCAACCTTCCAGTCGACGTGATAGGAGGCGAGGTTCAGTTCCTCAAGCGATGCCCGCAAGATATCGGAATAGTTTGAGCTAACCCAGTCCTTGACGACCTGATTGGGGGCGCATAGCCGAAGCACGTGGCGCGCCTCATCGCACCCTTCGAACCGTATGGGACGGAACCACGTCTCGAAGCTCTGCCGATTCAAACGCCTCTCTATGGCCTGGAGCAGGTCATTCCAAATGCGATCTTCGACGGAAGTCCTCATGGCCTCCTCCTCTCTAGCTGTACTATTTAGTTACATAACCTTCTCAAGCTCTTCCTTTGAATCGCCGGGTAAAAATATTGCAAGTTCGCTACTTGCCACGCTGTTTGAAAATCTCTCGGAAAAGTTTTCCACAAAGTTTTCCACAGGGTTGTGGAAAACTCCGGGAAACTTAAGGTAGAACTTTAAGTATTTTGTTTTCAATGGTTTACGGTCTTAGTCTGATCCCAAAACGGCGCGGAGACTACCACAATTCGAAGGAAAACGCAAGGGGTTTTCCACAAGGTAAGGAGAAAATTTTTTGGCTCCGATAGTTGCGACGTTCCGGGCGACTGAAGATCTGTTGCTAACTGGTTTCGCTGCGGTAGAGAACGATTTTCGAACACTGGCTTAAGCTACGCTTTTCGAACAGCCTTGAGGATAAGGGAAGATCCTCGAATTCTCGAATTTCCGTTGACCCATTTAATTGGGCTCGCCCGATAGCTGCCGAATGCGCCGCCGGTCCTGAAAGTCCTCGAATTTCCGTTGACCGCTTAATTGGGGGAAGCTCGTTGAAATGTGAAAATCCTGAATTTCAAGGGGCTCGTCCCCTAGTGATCAGCAGGGGACCAGATACGCGCATGGCTGGCCTTTTGAGGTTAAATGAGGGCTTGCCCCCTGGGGATCGGCAGGTGACTTTGGGCACTCGCTTTCCACCGCATAGGCGGTTAGCTTGTAGACTTTATCGGCAGCCGCCCCGCGGAATCGACTGTCGAAGTACTTAAGGCGGTTAGCTGCAGACCTTCTACGCGAATGTCTTCCGCAACTTCTCTCACCGCCTTCGGGGTCGAAATGCTTAGGCGGTTAGCTGTAGACCTTCTACGGCGAGCTTGATGCCCTTCTGGATCGTGCGTAGCGGTTGCTCAGGCGATTAGCTGTAGACCCCGATGGCTCGGTTTCAGACGGGCCTTCACTGAACTCGAAGAAAGGCATGCTGGCCGAGATTCGCGAGGCAAACTCTCGCGCGTTTTCAACTTCACTGAACTCGAACAAAGGCGCGCTGCCATCTTTTGGGCAACGCTTTTCTTGACAGCCAATTTCCATAGAAGTTACCCTTTATCCTTTTCGGAAAATCCGCATCGGGAGAATGGTACTCTATGCCAAAACGGACTTTTCAGCCGAACAATCGTCGGCGGGCGAAGAAGCACGGGTTTCGTCTGCGGATGTCAACGAAGAAAGGGCGCCTAGTTCTGAAGCGGCGACGGGCGAAAGGGCGCAAGCGGCTCACGCCGGAGCACTATTGAGATTCGATTTACCGCGCTCGATCAGGCTGCGGCGTTCCTCGGAATTTCGTCTAGCTTATACGTTGGGGCGGCGCTACGATGGGCGTTATTTGACGGCCTTCGTTCGGCGAAATGAGCTCGATCAACATCGCATAGGCGTTACGGCGTCGCGGCGGACAGCCCGCCACGCCGTGCAGCGTAATCGTTTGAAGCGGCTATTGCGGGAGGCTTTCCGTCTGAGTAGAAGGGAGTTGGAGAGCTTGAAGTTCAGGTATGATTGGGTGCTCAACGCTAACCGTCCGTTGATCGAGGCCAAGGTTTGGCAACCGCTGGCCGAGTTGCGGCGAATTATCGCGCAAATTGCAGAAGATGAGCGGAAGTCATGCTAGTTGAACGGGACAAGCGAAACTTTTTGAGGTAGCATGGAACTAGCGCGCAAAGCGATACAGACGTGAAGACTTTGATGATAGCGCTGCTGGATTTTTACAAGGCGGCCATCTCGCCTCTGCTGCCTCCCGCTTGCCGTTTTGTGCCGACTTGTTCGGAGTATGCGCGCGAAGCGATCATGCGGTACGGCGTTTGGCGCGGCTCATGGATGAGCGTGCGGCGTCTTTTGCGTTGCCATCCTTTTGGCGCGGGCGGCTACGATCCTGTCGAATAGGCGAACACAAGTTTTTCATGGAACAGAGACGTTTCATTCTAGCGCTGATACTTTCGGCAACGGTACTCATCGTCTGGGAATATCTGTTTCGCCCCTCTGTGCCGCAAACGCAATCCGTGCGGCAGCCGGTCGCACAGCCAACCCAGCAAGCACAGGCCCAGGCTCTCCTGCCGGAGAGCGTTCAAACCATCGAAGAGGCTCCGCCGAAAACCATCACCATCTCGACGCCGCTTTATGAAGCCAAATTCAGCAGCCGCGGCGCTGTGCTCGAGAGCTGGATTCTCAAAAAGAACAAGGATACTGGTCGCCCTCTTTACTCCGTTGGGAGGGATGGGAAGCAGCCTTTAGAACTGATATCGCCGATCGGTCTTGAACGCGGCGAAGCCCCGTTGCAGATCAGAACGGGCGATCAAGCGCTCGATACAATACTCGACCATAGCAGTTACTCAATCGTCGGGGTAGACGCTCAAGGCGATGTGCGGTTAGAACTCGAGGGGGGGCAGACGGCGCGTCTCGACTTCGTTCTACGCGATCCGAAGATGGGGATCGAGGCGATCAAAACAGTCGTCTTCGATGCGGACCGTTATGGGTTCGATCTGATTCTAAAGCTTACGCGCGACGGCAATCCTCTGCCGGAGGCTAGGCTCGCGATCGGCCCGAGCATAGGCGATCAAGGCATACCGCGTTATACCTTCTACTCCGTGCCGCCCGAAGGTGTCGCAATCGTCGATGATGAGGTGAAGCGCGTACACGCATCCTCGGTTCACAAAGATGACAACGACGTCAAAAAACTTCAGGGGAAGATAGATTGGGCTGGCGTGGGCGACACCTACTTTGCCATGGTGGCTATCCCTCAGCGGCCCGTGGCGAGCATCGAATACCGCACGGAAAGATATGAGCATCAAGCTGACGGGCAGAAAGAGGAGCGTTTCCTGATCACGGGACTGATGGCGATCCCTACCGATGGTTTCCCTCTGCGCTTCTACGTCGGTCCGAAAGATCACTACCTTTTGCAGGAGGCGAGCGCGACGATAAGCAGCACGGTGGGGCGTCCCGTGGATTTAGAGAGGTTGATCGATTACGGCTTTCTGGCAAGCCTTTCACGCCCGCTAGCCGTACCCATCCTTTGGGCGATCAAGCGTCTTTACGGCGTTACGGGAAGCTACGGCGCGGCGATCATCATCTTCACGATCGCCATCTATTCGCTCTTCTTCCCTCTCAAGTGGCGCTCGACGAAGGCCATGAAGCGCGCGCAGAAGGTCGCTCCGCGCATGAAAGAGCTGCAGGAGAGGTTGAAGCGCTTGAAGCCGGATGATCCGCGCTACAAGGAATTGCAGATGGAGCAGCTCAAGCTGATGAAGGAGGCGAACTTCCTCGGCGGCTGCATGCTGCTTCTCATCCAAATGCCCTTCATCTTCGCCCTTTACCGCGCCATCACCATCTCGCTCGACTTCCGGCAGGCATCATTTCTGTGGATGCCAGATCTTTCGGCTGCCGATCCGCTTCATATCTTGCCAATTTTGATGGCCATTTCGATGTTCGTGCTGCAGATCGTCACTCCCAGTCCATCTGATGATCCGGCGGCGAAGATGCAGCGCAACATGATGGCCATACTATTGCCGGTGATGATGCTCTACATGCTCTGGCGCGCGCCATCCGGTCTACTCGTCTACTGGTTCGTCGGTAATCTCGTCGGCTTCGGCCAACAACTGGTCATCAATCGTATGCTAAAATCGGAGGATGATGAGCCGCCGCCGACGAAGAGGGTTGAAGTCGAATCGAGGGGAAAGGGCGAGCGCGCAACATCGCCCGCCTCGGCGGCTGCGCGTCGAACCGCGAACGCTTGAAGATGAGCGAGATAAAGCGGAAAGTGTGATGGGGATGCCCGTAAGGCGCGCGAACGCTTGAAGATGAACGAGATAAAGCAGAAAGCGGAAAAGTTTCTGAACGAGTTCTTCCGTCGTCTAGGCTTTGAGCTGCAGGCTCGCGCGAGCGCCTCTGCCGAAGATTGCTCGTTGGAGATAGTCGGCAAGGATGAGCACCTTCTGCGCGGCGAAGGCGGAGAGCTGCTCTATGCGATCGAAGACCTGCTCAATCAGATCTTCCTCTCCTCACTACCGCGCGGCGCGCGGATCGTTTGCGATTCGCATGGCTTTCGCGCCGAACGCGAGGTTGAACTGCGCGCGATGGCTCAGCATGCGGCCATGCGCGTGCGCTCGACCGGAGTCCCCTTCGTCTTTGGCCCGATGAGCGCTAATGAACGGCGCATAATCCACCTCGCGCTCGCCAACAACGAGGATCTGGTGACCGAGTCGGTCGGCGAAGGTCAACAGCGCCGTCTCAAGGTGAGTTTGAAAGATTCCGCCAAATAGGGTTCTGTTTTAAAGTAGAAATCGTGTTGCAGATAAGCGATACGATCGTCGCTATCTCTACGCCCCCGGGACGCGGTGGTATAGGCATCGTGCGCTTGAGCGGCCCTGAATCGCTCAGCCTCACGCGCAAGCTTTTGCAAAAGCCAGACTTTCAACCCGAACCCAATCGCGTATCGCTCCACCGCCTATATGATCCGCAGACCGGCGAGGAGCTGGATCGCGCTCTCATCACCTACTTTCGCGCGCCGCGCTCCTTCACGGGCGAAGATGTCGTTGAGCTCAGTTGCCATGGCTCCCCCATCCTCCTTCTCCAGATCGTGGATATCCTCCTGCAACTCGGCGCGCGTGCCGCCGATCCGGGTGAATTCACGCTGCGCGCTTTAGCCAATGGCCGCTTGAATTTGAGTCAAGCCGAGGCCATACGCGACCTCATAGATGCCCAAACGACGGCTGCCGCGCGTCAAGCGGCGCGCCAACTGAGCGGCGAACTCTCGACTCGCCTGCAGCCATTCAAAGATTCCCTGCTAGAGATCATTGTGCCTCTCGAATCGTCTCTCGAATTCGTTGAAGACGATCTTCCGGATTTGGCCATCGAGGGGATAAGCGCACGGCTTTCCGATCTCATAGGCGAAATAGAGGATCTAGCGGCCACATTTCGCACCGGACGCTTGCTCAAGGAGGGCTTGCGGGTCACTCTGATAGGGCGCCCGAACGTAGGAAAATCGAGCATCTTCAATGCCTTGTTGAAGCAGGACCGAGCCATCGTGACGGAATTGCCCGGAACTACACGTGACAGCTTGAGCGAGATGCTCAATCTTGACGGGATACCCGTGCTCCTGACTGATACGGCGGGCATGCGCGAGGCCACGGACCGAATCGAACGCATCGGCATAGAGAGGACAAAACGCGCCATCGCCGACGCGGATCTGCTCATCGTCGTCATCGACGGATCCGCACCGCTAACCGAAGAGGATCGCGAGGTTCTCTCTCAAGCGCGCGAAAATCGTCATCTGATCGCCGTCAATAAGAGCGACCTTGAGGGGTTCTCCCTCGAAAGAGTCCGCGAGAGCGGGATCGAAATCGATGCCGAGCTCATCGCCGTTTCCGCGAGGACGGGAGATGGTTTAGAAGCGCTTCGGGATGAGATTTTGCGCTCGTTCGCCGGTTCGGAAGATTCAAGCGGGGGATTCCTGATCACAAACGCGCGCCACTATGATCTGCTGCGGCGCGCAAGCGAGTCGCTGCGATCGGCGCAAGACTTGATCAAACAGCGGGCCAGTGAAGAGTTGGTGTTAGTTGGTCTTTACGATGCGTTGCGCTATCTCGGTGAGATAACCGGCGAGACCACCCCCGAAGATATCTTGGACCAGATCTTTTCGACCTTCTGTATCGGAAAATGATCTGCCTCGACTCGACCACGCTCGCGCGATCGCCCGGAGCGATTTTCTTTCGAGCTTTTTTCTGGCAAAATTGGGTCGTTAGGGTCTGATCGATTCGGAACGCATCCCGCTCGATCGATTTAATCCGCTGCGAGCATGTGGAGGTGATGGGGCCGTGAAGTTCATGGGTTTCGATGAGAGCTTCGATGTCATCGTTATAGGCGCTGGACACGCCGGCTGTGAAGCCGCTTCTGCCGCCGCGCGCATGGGGGCGGAGACTGCTCTTGTCACCCTCAGCCTCGACACAATCGGGCAGATGTCATGCAATCCGGCCGTCGGAGGCATCGCCAAGGGCCATCTTGTGCGTGAAATAGATGCCTTAGGCGGAATAATGGGGCGGGTCATCGATCGCACAGGTATTCAATTTCGTCTGCTCAATCGTTCGCGCGGCCCTGCCGTGCAAGCTCCGCGCGCACAGGCTGATCGCGCGCTTTATCGGGCGGAGATGCGCCGCACGCTTGAGGCCACGCCCAATCTCCACTTGCGCCAAGGATTGGTCATTGATCTGATCGTCACCGACGGGCGGATTCAAGGTGTAGAGTTGCAAGATACCCGCCGCTTACGTGCCAAAGCGGTTGTCCTCGCGACGGGGACCTTCTTAAACGGCCTCATACACACAGGCAGAAGGACTTATACGGCGGGGCGCGCAGGCGAGCCCGCGTCTATAGAATTGGCTGAAAGTTTGAAGCGACTCGGTTTCCCGGTCGGACGGCTGAAGACCGGCACCCCTCCGCGCCTCGATGGGCGGACCATAGACTGGTCGGTCTTCGAGCCACAGCCTGCGGATGAGCGCCCAGTCCCCTTCTCTTTCGCCACGGAGCGCATAGAGCAACCGCAGATTACATGCTATATCGGATACACCAATGAACGCGTGCATGAGACTATCCGCGCCAACATCCACGAATCTCCGCTCTACTCGGGCCAAATCAAAGGCATAGGTCCACGCTACTGTCCGTCCATTGAGGATAAGGTCGTCAAATTTCCCGACAAAACTCGGCATCAGCTCTTTCTCGAACCAGAAGGGTATGAAACTTACGAGGTCTATTTAAACGGTTTTTCAACCTCCATGCCCGCTGAATTGCAACAGGAGCTCGTCCACCAAATTGAAGGGTTGGAGGAGGCGCGTATAATCCGTCCCGGATATGCGATTGAATATGATTTCGTCGACCCGCGAGAGTTAACCCCGTTCTTGGAGACGACGCGCGTGCGCGGCCTTTTCTTCGCCGGACAGATCAACGGCACGACCGGATATGAGGAGGCGGCTTGTCAAGGTCTTATTGCAGGCATCAACGCAGCCCTCTTTGTGCGCGGGGAGCCGCTGTTCCGTTTGCGTCGAGAGGAATCATATATTGGCGTGCTCATCGATGACTTGATCACCAATGGCGTCGACGAGCCTTATCGCATGTTCACCTCACGATCGGAGAATCGATTGGCTCTGCGCTACGACACGGCGGATGCGCGGCTGGCTCCATACGGGCGGCGTCTCGGTTTGGTCGGCGATGAGGATTGGGAAAGGTTTAATCGCCGTCGGGAAAGGCTCGCAAGATTGCGCGCCGTGGTCGAGGGAACCCGCTTCAAGCGCTCCGATCCGACTTACGCGCAGCTTTCGCAGCGCCTCGGTCAGAATTTGGGAGATTCGATCACGCTCGCCCAACTGGCACAGCGTCCTGGCGCGCAACCTGATCTGATCTACGATCTGCTGCCACAGGAGGTTCGCACTCAGACGAGCCTAAGCGACTTGGAGACGGTTTTGGCCGATATCATCTACAGCGGCTACATCGAAGCACAGCGGGCGACAAACGAGCGCATAAACCAGCACGACCATATTCCTATCCCGGCCAACTTCAATTATCGAGCGATAAGCGGATTATCGCGTGAGATGGTTGAAAGGCTTGAGCGGGCTCGCCCAGAGACGTTCGGACAGGCAAGACGCATCCCTGGGATAACTCATGGGGCTTTGGCTACCCTGCTCGTCCATCTAAAGCTCAAGCGGGCAGCTTGAGGCGGAATGCACATACTCAAAGGCTCTCCCATGAGATCTGTATTGCATCCGCTGTCGGAGCGATGGCCTCGAACGCGCTCGCGATACTCAAAGGCTCTCCCATGAGATCTGTATTGCATAAAGGAAAAGCTCATGTGCTGTCGGTCGTCGATTCGACGATACGAACACGCAAAACTTCGACGCTTCGAGCGCTTCCCGCTTAATCGGCGAGGGCTGCCCGTGCTGCCCTTATTTGATCGAGCTAGACACGTAAGCGACGCGACGTGCGGCTCGCTCTCCAGCGCCACGCTGCCCTTTATTTGATCGAGCTAGACCTTTGCTCTCGCCATTTGATCGAGCTAGACCTTTGCTCTCGCCGAGCTTCCACGCAGGGCTCAAGTCGCCCGCCCACTTTCGCCGTTTCGCCGACCTCGAAGTCGCCGATCGGATTGGCCGGATTATGTTACACGTGAAACGCGAGTGGCTTACCCCGCGGGGATGAGTCACAGGCTGGCCGGATTATGTTACACGTGAAACGCCCGAAGCGGAATCCAAAATTCCTTCCTCGCGCTAGAATTCTGCCGAGCGCATTTAGCGGGGCCACCCGGAATCCCAAAACGCCTTCGATTGTGTTTCACGTGTAACGCGGGATGGTGCAAGGTGACAAAAGATGTGGGGCGTAGAGCCTTTTCGTGACCATCTTGCGCGCCGAACGTTCGAAGCGGCTGCACGGTGACAAAAAAATGTGGCGCGTAGAGCCTTTTCGTGATAGCTTATGCGCCTTCGAGCGAAGAGCGAGGTTTCGTGTCATGGCGAAAGTTATCGCGGTAGCTAATCAGAAGGGCGGTGTCGGAAAGACGACGACGGCGGTCAATCTTGCGGCTTGCTTGGCCGTGGGCGGCTTGCGCGTGCTCTTGATAGATGCGGATCCTCAAGCGAATGCCACTTCGGGCACGGGTATCGAGCGCGGCAGCTTTCGCCGAAGCCTCTATCACGTTTTGGTGCTCGGCGAGCCTTTGGCGAACATCATTCAGAGCAATGAGATACCTTTGCTGAAGATCGCTCCTTCAGAGCGGAATCTGACCGGCGCAGAGGTCGAATTGGTCGATGTGGAGAAACGTGAGTATCGTCTGCGCGCCGCGTTGCAGGATGTGAGGGGTGAATTCGATTACATCATCATCGATTGCCCGCCATCGCTGGGGCTGCTCACGCTTAACGCCCTCACCGCTGCCGATTCCCTGCTCGTTCCTATCCAATGCGAATATTTCGCGCTAGAAGGCGTGACGGAACTCTTCGATACCTTCGCTCGAATTCGCCGATCGCTCAATCCGAGCCTCGTCATCGAAGGTCTCCTGTTGACGATGTACGACGAGAGGACGAATCTCTCGGCGGCGGTGGCCGCTGATCTACGCGATTTTTATGGAAGTCAAGTCTTCGAGACGGTGATCCCGCGGAACGTTAGGTTGGCCGAAGCGCCCAGTTACGGTAAGCCCATCATCCTTTATGATCCGCGTTCACGCGGCGCAGAAAGCTATCTACAGTTAGCGAAGGAGGTCTTGGCGCATGACAAGAAGAGCTCTCGGCAGGGGCCTGAGCGCGCTGCTGTCGGATACACGGGCGATACCCAGTGATGAGTTGCTGGAAGTGGATCTCGACCTGATCGATCCGAGCGAGGTGCAACCGCGTACCAACTTCGACGAGGGTCGGTTAGACGATCTTGCGCAATCGATCCGCACGAACGGGATCGTTCAACCCCTTCTCGTGCGCAGACGCGAAGGGCGTTACCAGTTGATCGCTGGCGAGCGCCGCTGGCGCGCGGCGCGGAAAGCCGGTTTGAAAAAGGTCCCGGTTATCGTGCGCGAGGTGCCGGACGAAAAGCTGCTCGAACTCGCTCTGATCGAAAACATCCAGCGCCAAGAGTTGAATCCGATCGAGGAGGCGCACGCGTACAAGCGGCTGATCGACACCCTTGGATTGACGCAGGAGATGATCGCACAACGCATTGGCCGCGACCGCTCCTTCGTCGCCAACTACCTCAGACTTTTACGTCTCCCGCAAGAGATTCAGCGGCTTGTGGAAGAGGAGAAGCTCTCCATGGGCCATGCGCGCGCGCTGCTGGCAGTGGACGATCCGAAGATCCAACGCAAGTTGGCGGAGGATTGCGTCGCGCGTAACTTATCCGTGCGCGAGATGGAGCGGGCCGTCAAACGCGTCATCGCCGGAGTATCGCCATCCGCCGCGGTCGAAGATCGTCCGAAACAGGTAAAAGTGCTCGATCCGAATGTGCAGGCGGCGGAGAACAGGCTACGCCGATATCTGAGCACGAAAGTGCGCATAGTGCCGGATGCTCAAGGAGAAGGCGGGAGGATAGAGATCGAATATTACGATATGCGCGATCTCGATCGGATCTATCGCTTGCTGCTCGGGGCGGGCGATCGCGCCGCAGCGACTTGAAGAACGGGCCCTTTCGAAGTCGTTGTAGAAGGTAAAATGAAGAAACGGTTGACTGAAATGGTCTCATATGCTGGTTGAGTGGCTAAACTCGCGCCACGCGATCTCGTTCAGGTGCTGAGCGAGTTGCCGCCACAACCAAGCGACGCGAACGTACTCGTCGGGTACGAGAAGGCCGATGATGCCGGCGTATTTCGTCTGCGAGATGATGTTGCGTTAGTGCAAACAGTCGATTTCTTCACTCCGATTGCCGATGATCCGGAGACCTATGGGCGGATCGCCGCGATCAACTCTCTGAACGATATCTATGCGATGGGAGGCAGGCCGCTGACCGCGCTGGCGCTTGTTTGCTATCCCCAAAAGGAGGAGATGAGCGTGCTGAAGCGGATTTTGTCGGGCGGCCAGCGGACGATGAATGAAGAGGGGGTGATCGTCCTCGGCGGGCATTCGGTCGATGATGATCAGATAAAATTCGGCTATGCTGTGACGGGGCTCGTGCATCCCGATAAAGTGGTGAAAAACAGCGGCGCGAAGCCGGGCGATCTGTTGATCTTGACGAAGCCGTTGGGAACGGGAGCGATCACCACGGCGATTAAGCGCGGGGTTGCGAAGGAGGAGACGGTCTCCGCCGCGATGCGCGTGATGACGCAGTCGGCTGCGCGCGCAGCGGAGATGATGGTTCGAGTGGGCGCTCATGCATGTACGGACATCACCGGGTTCGGTTTAATCGGGCATGCTTATGAGTTGGCGCGCGCTAGCGGAGTGAGCTTGAGGATCGAAGCTGGGCGCGTACCGCTGCTTCCCGACGTATTGGAATTGATCTCACAAGGCATGCTGACGCGCGGTGACCGCAACAATCGCGCTTATGTGGGCGATGCGGTTGAGATTGCGCCATATGTTTCGCGCGAGATGCAAAGCGCCCTTTTCGACCCGCAGACGGCGGGCGGCCTACTGATAAGTCTCTCTCCCGCCGCTGCCGAGGAGTTTATCGGAAAAGTCGAGGCTTACATCATCGGTGAAGTGATCGAGCGCGATGGCCCTTTGATCCTGGTCGTTTGAGCGGGATGTTTTCAACGTCAAAGGCTTGAGCGATCCTGCCCTTTGTGGAGCATTTGGGCCTTATAGTGAATTATTCTGAGCGCCGGCGAAGTCTTCGGGCTGGTCCAAGATCGGGCGGGCAGCGCCGCCTTTCATCGCGCCATCAGTGATGAGCGCGCCCTGCGACCAATGGTTAAATCGGCTCGAAGGTTCGAACGCCGCGCAGGCTGCTGCAATCAAACGTCTGCGACTAAGCGGTAAGATCGGCTCGTTTCGAGCCTAGGATCCATTCCGCATTCGTTTGCGGATGGTTCGAGCCTAGGGGATCTGGGCTTGACGGCTTGTGAAATAGCGTGCTAAGCTTCCCACCTTTTAGCGGCGCGAGGCCATCCATCCGAATAGAAGAGTTTGATCTCAGGCATCTTGTTGTACTGGTCAGCGAAGTAACTTGAGGGCGCGTCATGATTCTGCTCATTTTGGCTGAAAACTCCATTCAACTTGTGCCCGATGGCACGCTCTTCTTTCACATCCTGCTGTTCCTCGTGATGATCGCCGCGTTGAACGTTTTGCTTTATAAGCCGGTGCTGCGCGTTCTCGAAGAGCGTGAGAGATTGACTGTGGGGCGCAGGCGCGAAGCGCGCGAGCTGCTGAATCGGGTGGATGAGAAGTTAGGGCGGTACGAGCGTGCGCTGCGCGAGGCGCGCGCCGAAGGCTATCGTTTGCTCGAACGCGTGCGCGCTGAGGCGATGGAGGAGCGGGAGAGGCGATTGAGCGAAGTGCGCGATGAGATCGCGCACTTGATCGCGCGTGAAAAGCTGGAGATCGCCAAGCAGGCCGAGGAGGCGCAGCGGATTTTAGAGCAGGAGTCGCGCCGGATCGCCGCCGAGATCGGTCGGCACATCCTTGGGCGCGCGGTCGGCGATGCGCCTTCTGCGCAATTACGGTTTTAGAGACTCGCGAGGCGCGATCGTTCGTTCGGTCGGGGCCAACGAGTTCATTGATGAGGATCCATGCACGACCTTTTGTCTGCGGCATTTCTTTTAGCGGCTGGGGAGAGCGGCTCGCTTCTTTATGATTACAATGCATGGCGCGTGCTGAATCTCCTGATCTTCGTCCTGGCGCTCTATTTCTTCTTGCGGCGCCCGATCGGAGAGGTCTTTCGCACGAGGCGCGAGGCGATCAAACGCGAGTTGGCGCAGGCTCGTCAGGAACGCGATGCGGCTTTAGCCAAGCTTCAAGAGGTCGAAGCGCGTCTGGCGCGGTTGGACCAGGAGGTGGCCGAAGCGCGTGCCGAGGCCGAGCGCGAGGCGGCCGAAGAGCGCGAGCGCATCAGGAGAACCACAGAGGAGGAGGCTCGCCGTTTACGGGATCAGGCCGAACGCGAGATAGAGGCGGCGGCCAAAGCGGCCCGCGCTCGCCTACGCGAATTTGCTGCCGAACAGAGCGTGCGGTTGGCTGAGGAGATGATCAGGCGCGAAATGCGTCCTGAGGACGAGGCTAGGTTGATAGGTCGATACGTTGAGGAACTCGGAGGTGATCGGCGTTGAGCGCCGCTGTTGCGAGAAGATATGCTGTAGCCTTGGCCGATGTCGTCTTCTCGCGCAACGAAGCGCGCGAAGTGCAGGAAGAACTGCTCGCATGGCAACGCATGATCGAGGAGCATGCGTTGTTGCTGGAAGTTTTCCGCAACCCGACGGTGCGTCGCGAGCAGAAGCGTAAGGTTTTGGAGTCGTTGATCGCGCGAACGAGAGTGCGGCAGACGACAGCCAACTTCTTACGGGTCCTTTTGCAGAATCATCGGCTCGCGCAATTGGAGGAGATCAATCGCTATTTCGCCGCGGAGCTCGATGCGCGTAAAGGCGTGATCTCAGCCCAGGTCACGACGGCGCGCCCTCTCGACGATGAAACTCGCGAGCGTTTGCGGGAGCGGCTCAAGGCGGTGACGGGGCGCGAGGTTCGTCTGCAGTTTACTATTGACCCGAATCTCATAGGGGGGATCGTAACGCGCATCGGCTCGACCGTTTATGACGGCTCAGTGCGAGGGCAGTTGCAGACGATTCGCGAGCGATTGATGGGCGAGGGGTTGAGTTAAGTTTTCAACGGTCTGTGGGAAGGAAGTCATGGAAGCGATCAAAGCCAACGAGATTAGCGAGATAATCAGACAGCAGGTCGAGAATTTCGAGGCCGGGGTGACGGTCGCCGAAATCGGCACGGTCATCAAAGTGGGAGATGGGATCGCCGAAATCTACGGCCTTGAGAAGGTCATGGCCGGTGAGTTGCTCGAATTCCCACACGACGTGCGCGGCCTGGCCTTGAACCTCGAAGAGGACAAGGTCGGCGCAGTGCTCTTCGGCGACTATCAGCTCATCAAAGAGGGCGATACCGTCCGCCGCACGCGGCGCATCATGGAGGTGCCTGTGGGCGAGGCGCTCATCGGGCGCGTGGTCAATGCGCTGGGCCAGCCGCTCGATGGCCGCGGGCCGATCGTCACCGAACACTATAACCCTGTGGAGAGGCTCGCGCCGGGCGTAGTCGATCGTCAGCCGGTGAAGGAGCCGCTGCAGACGGGACTCAAGGCGATCGACGCGATGATCCCCATCGGGCGCGGGCAGCGCGAGTTGATCATCGGCGACCGGCAGACGGGCAAAACCGCCATCGCCATCGACACGATCCTCAATCAAAAGGGCAAGGACGTCATCTGCATCTACGTCGCCATCGGGCAGAAGGCTTCGACGGTCGCGCAGGTGATCAAGACTTTACAGGATTACGGCGCGATGGACTATTCGATCGTGGTCACGGCCTCGGCTTCGGAGCCGGCGGCGATGCAGTATCTGGCCCCCTATGCGGGCGCGGCCATCGGCGAGTACTTCCGCGACACGGGCCGCCACGCTCTGACGATCTACGATGATCTATCGAAGCACGCGGCTGCTTACCGCGAGATCTCGTTGCTGTTGCGGCGTCCGCCGGGCCGCGAAGCTTATCCGGGCGACGTCTTCTATCTGCATTCGCGTTTGCTTGAACGCGCGGCCAAACTTTCGGATGCCAAGGGCGGCGGCTCGATGACTTCATTGCCCGTGATCGAAACGCAGGCGGGCGACATCTCCGCTTACATCCCGACCAACGTCATCTCGATCACCGACGGTCAGATCTTTCTCGAAACGGACCTGTTCAATGCGGGCATCCGTCCGGCGATCAACGTCGGCAACTCCGTTTCGCGCGTCGGCGGCGCGGCGCAGATCAAGGCGATGAAACAGGTCGCCGGCACGCTCCGGTTGGAACTGGCCCAGTATCGCGAGCTGGCTGCGTTCGCGCAGTTCGGCTCCGACCTCGACAAAGCGACGCAAGCGCAACTTGCGCGCGGTCAACGCCTGACCGAGATCCTGAAGCAGCCACAGTATCATCCGATGGACGTCGAAAAGCAGGTGCTGGTGATCTGGGCGGCGACCAATGGCTACGTCGATGACATACCGGTCGAGCAGGTGCGCCGCTTTGAGGCCGATCTCCTGCGTTTCGTCGAGAATTCGCATCCCGGCGTGTTGCGCGCCATCGCCGAGAAGAAGGCTTTGACCGATGAGATCATCGCCGATCTCAAGCGCGTGCTCGCCGACTTCAAAGAGACGTGGTGCGAGACTGGCGCCGCTCAGTCAGCGCGCTTTGCGACGAGCGGCGATGGCGCGCGCGGCGCGCGCGCTGCGGAACGCGCCGAAACGCCGGCGACCGTCGGCGCTTGATCTTCGGCTTTCGGCTGGCGATGAAGTGCTCGTTTCGACGGGCGATCCCGTGATCGGCTAGAGAGTGGTATGGCTAATCTTTTGGACATCCGTCGTCGCATTCGTTCGGTCAAGAACACGCAGCAGATCACGAAGGCGATGAAGATGGTTTCGGCGGCGAAGCTCAAACGCGCGCAGGATCGCGTCGTCGCGGCGCGACCCTATGCCGCCAAGATGACCCAGGTTCTGGGAAGGCTCGCCGCGCGCGCCGGCGACTCCTTTCACGATCCATTGCTCGACGAACGTGGCGATCAACACTACCTGCTCGTCTTGATCACGGCTGACAAGGGGCTAGCGGGCGCCTTCAACGCCAATTTGATCAAAGCCGCGCAGATCTTCTTGCAAGAGAACGCCGACAAACAGATCGAGCTTCTCGCCATCGGACGAAAGGGGCGCGACTTCTTCCGCCGCCGCCAGATCAACATCGTCGGCGAATACGTCGGGCTGACGGGCAAAGGAAGGATCGAACATGAGGAAGCGCTCGACGTCGCGCGCGACATCATGCGCCGGTTCACCGAGGACGAATCGCTCGATAAGGTCTTCATCATCTACAACGAGTTCAAGTCGGTGCTTCAGCAACGCGTCGTCGTCGAACAGCTTCTGCCCGTGCCGCGCGTCGAGACCGGACCACAACAGACAATCGAGTACATTTACGAACAGCCGCCAGCGGAGATCTTCGGACGCCTGCTTCCGCGCTATGTCGAAACGCAAGTCTTCCGCGCGCTTCTGGAGTCGGTCGCTTCCGAGCATGGCGCGCGCATGACAGCGATGGATTCAGCTACGAAGAACGCGGGCGAATTGATCAACCACCTGACTCTGACGATGAACCGCATTCGTCAGGCGGCGATCACCAAAGAGATCATCGAGGTCGTCTCAGGAGCGGCGGCGCTTTGACCGAGCGAACGTCGATCTGGCTTAACTGTTAGGATCAGCGGTCAAGAGAAGGGAAGCCAGAAGCTTCCCTTCTCGATTTTTGGCAGAAGGGGCTGAGCTGAAACCGAGCCGATGATGGAGGAGAGCGGAATCAAAGGGCGTTTTTGGCGATACGGACCGTTGATCGCGTGGATGCTGATGATCTTCTTCGCTTCGAGCGATGAGTTCTCCGCTGCCAACACTTCGCGCCTCATCGGTCCGCTCCTTCGCTGGCTCTTCCCCAATATGAGCGAAGAGACCCTCACGCTGATTCACCTCGCCATCCGCAAAGCTGCGCATTTCGCCGAATACGGCGTGCTCGCCCTCCTTGCGGCGCGCGCTTTCAGCACATCGTCGAAGGCCTGGCTGCGAAGCCGCTGGATTATCGCCTCCTTTTCGCTGGTGGTCTGCTACGCGCTGTTGGATGAGTATCGGCAGAGCTTCGTCCCAACGCGCACGCCGAGCATTTGGGATAGCCTGCTCGATACGGCTGGCGGGGTGAGCGCCTTGTTTGCGCTCACCCTGTGGCGCGCTTTGCGAAAGAGGTTCGATCGGATGAACTGCGGAGCGCAGCCGAATTGAGGCCGCCGGATCCGCTTGGAAAGAGCTTGACATGCGCCTCATGCTTTGTTAAAAGACTTAATAAAGTTTCTTGCTTAAGTTCCGAGAGGGGGCGCATGGCGAGCGTCGGGAAAATGGATGCGCAAGCGATGCGCGCGCACAACGCGCAGCGCCTGTTGCGCGCCGTGCGCAAACTCGGGACCGTTTCGCGCGCCGAACTTGCGCGCGCGACGCGACTGAGCCCGCCGACCGTTTCCGCGCTCGTCGAAAGGTTGCTCGACGCTGGGTTGCTCGAAGAGAAGGGTGAAGGCGCTTCCAACGGCGGAAGGAAGCCCGTGCTTCTCGGTTTCAACGCCAGCTGTGGCATCGTCATCGGGGCGAACATCGGCACCAATGCCATCCAGTTAGCGGCTGCGGACATGAATGGCCGCATCTTGAAGAAGCATTCTCTGGAGATCATCAAAGACACTCGTCCGCGCCCGTTGTTACGTCGTTTGGCCACCGCCGCGCAGAAAGCGCTTCGCGATTTTCCACACACGCCGTTGCTTGCCGTCGCCGTTGGCGCTCCGGGGATGACCGATGTCGCGCGCGGCATCGTCATCGAGGCGGCGAACTTGGAAGGGTGGACCGATGTCAACGTAGAAGCGATCTTGAGCGAACAGCTCGGCGCGCCGGTCATCGTCGATAACGACGTCAATCTGGCGGCTTTAGGCGAGCAGTGGTGCGGGCGAGCGCGCGGAGTGCACAACTTTGTCTTCATTTGGATGGACGCCGGGATCGGCGCCGGGATCGTCATCGAGGATCGTCTGCATCGCGGGCATCGCTGGCATGCTGGCGAGATAAGCCACATAAACGTCGATTTTCGCGAGTGGAACGTCGATTTCGGCGCCGCCGGTTACCTTGAGTTCTACGCGGGCGCGGTGCCCAAGTCGCGTCCGACGCGCGCGCCGCGGTTGAATGCGAGTTCGCTCGGCGACGAGAACGTTCTACGTCTCGGCGCGGCTGTGGCCAACATCGCGACCATTCTCGATCCAGAGTTGATCATCTTCGGCGGGCGTTTGGCCGCATCATCGCCGGACCTTTTACCGCGCGTGCGCGAGGTGGCCTCGCGTATCGTGCCGAACTGTCCGGAGATGATCCTGACGGAGCTGGGTGAAGAGGCGGCCCTGATGGGCAGCGTGCGGTTGGCGCTCGAGCGCGCGAACGAATCTTTGTACGAGTCATTGGGCCAGCGCGTGCAAGTGAAGTAGGGCTGCGCTTGGTGAGTTAGGGATCGCGTCTTGGGCTGTTGAGATCGTTTTCGGAGGAGGAGAGCTTATGTTACGGTCGAGACTCGCGGCAAGCTTGCTTTTGTTGATCGGCCTCGCATTTCAAACGGCGCATGCGCAATCGCAAGCGCTCAACGGACAGATCGAAGGTTCCGTCAAGGACGCGAGCGGTGCGGTCATCGCTGGCGCTAGTGTCACGATCACGAACATAGAGACGGGCGCGACGCGCACGGTCCAAACGGACGAGAGCGGGTTTTACCGCGCGCCGCTGCTGCCGCTTGGAACCTATCGCGTCACGGCGGAAGCCGCAGGGTTCAAGCGGCTCGTGCGCGAGGGGATCACGCTCACGGCGGGGCAGACGGCGACGATCGATTTAACGCTCGAGCCGGGCGGCGTCACCGAAACGGTCACCGTCAACAGCGACGCGCCGATCGCGGATCCGGCGAAGATTGAGATGGGGCGCGTCATCAACGAGCGCGAGGTGACCAATCTTCCGCTCGTTTCGCGCAACCCATACAACTTTGCGCTGCTTCAAGCGAACGTCGTCGGGCGGCCCAACGTCGAGTTCGGCGTGCCGCGCATCAGCGCCAACGGTTATGCGCGGCGGATCAACTATCAGCTCGATGGCAACTACAACACGCAATCGGACCGCGCCGGTATCCGCCTGATGCCGATCTCAGAGCTTTTCATCGGCGAAGTCCAAGTCGTGACGAACGGCTTCGCCCCGGAGTTCGGCAACACGCCCGGCGTGGTCTTCAACGCGGTGACGCGCGCCGGGACGAACGAGTATCGCGGCACGGTCGGGTATCGCTTCCGGCGCACGCCCTTTTCGTCGCGCCCCTTCTTCTCCGATCCGACCAAGCCGAAGCCGGAGACGAAAGTCGATGATTACACGGCGGCGTTGGGCGGCCCCATCATCCGCGACCGTTGGCACTTCTACGCGGGATTCGAGCGCGTCATGCGCGATCTGGCGGGCGAGCCGCAGCGCGTCATCACGATCAGCAAGGCGGACCAAGCGGCGTTGATCGCTGCCGGCGTCAGTCCGAACGCTTTCCCGAACTCGATTCCGGCTTCGCAGAAGGTCGGCTTCTTCATCGTCCGCACGGATGCGCAACTGACGGACAAGCATCGCCTCGTCGGGCGTTTCAACCTGTTCCGCAACACGTCGCCGAACAACATCGCTGGTGGCACGACGACGCTCGAGCGGAGCATAGATTTCATTGACCGCGCCGATTCGGTCGGATTGCAGCTCGTTTCGACCTTTTCGCCCGTCGTCCTCAATGAACTACGTTATCAGTATGCGCGGCGCAAATCCGAGAACTTGCCAAACGAAAACTCCGGCAGCGGCCCTTCGATCTTGATCTCGGGCATCGCCGCTTTCGGCGCGCCGGAGAACGCCAACACGATCGCGCCGCTTGAAGTGTCGAACCAATTGCTTGACAACGTGACGATCACGCGCGGCCTGCACACGATCAAATTCGGCGCCGGTTTCAACCGCGTTCGTCAGACGCAGCGTGCGGGCGTGTTCGCGCGTTATACCTTTCCATCGATCGCGGCCTATGTGGCGGCGAAGAGCGGAGCGAACCCTTTCAGCTACACGCAGTACACAGAGACGCTCGGCGATCCAAGCATCACCGTCCCGGCTACCTTTTATCAAGCTTTCGTGCAAGATGATTGGAAGGCCACTTCGCGCCTGAAGATCAACTACGGCGTGCGCTATGACCTTTATGCTGTGCCGGATGGAGATCCAAACGCGCCGCTCGAGTTTTCGCGCCACTTCCACACGGATAAGAACAATTTCGCGCCGCGGCTCGGCATCGTCTATGCCTTGCGCGAAGGGGTTCTTCCGACCGTCTTGCGCGCGAGCGCCGGACTCTACTACGAGCAGCCGTGGCTCGACATCTACCGGCGCGCATTGCAGAACAACGGCAATCCGCGTTTCGTCACTTTCGCCGTCGGTCCGAGCGGTGTGGGTGCGCCGCGCTTTCCGAACACGCTCGGATCTCTCCCGTCTGGAGCGACATTGCCGCGCCAGAGCATCGAAGCCGTCTCGCCCGATTACGAAAACCTCGTCGCTTTCCACACGAACTTGCAGTTGGAACAGGCGCTGTCGCCGAATCTTTCGCTGACCGTCGGCCTTATCAACTCGCGCGGGACGCACTTGCCCGTCTATCGCAACATCAATCCGATCAATCCGATCGGATTTTTGGCCGATGGTCGCCCTGTGTTCAGCACCACGGTGAGTCCGACGACGCGCCTCTATCCGCAATTCAACAACGTGTTGATGGTCGAATCGGTCGGCACGTCGAACTACACGGCGGGGACGCTCGTGCTCAGCAAGCGTTTCTCATCGGGCTATCAATTCAGCGCGAATTACACCTATTCGCACGCGATCGACGACGCTCCGGAGCAGAACCTCGTTGCCGCGACAAGCTACGTGCTGTCCGATCCGACGAACCGGCGCCGCGATCGCGGGAACGCTTTCGCCGATCAGCGCCACACGTTCGTCCTGAGCTTCGTCGGGCGACCGACTTTCAATCTCGAGAGCGGATTCTGGCGGAGCGTGCTCAACGATAATCAATTGGGGATCATCGCGACGGCCAACAGCGGCGAGACTTTCAACATCACGACGGGGCGCGATTTGAATGGAGACGGAGTCGGCACCGCTGGCGATGCGGATCGTCCGCTCTTCATCGGGCGCAACACGGGGCGCACGCCGCACCAGTTCAACGTCGATCTTCGTTACACGCGCTTCGTGCGTTTCAGCGAGCGTTTCAATTTGGAGATCTTCGGCGAGTTCATCAACGTCTTCAACATCAACAGCATCGTTTCGGTCAACGGCATCGTGCCGACCAATCCGGATGGGAGTTTGACCGGGCCGCTGCCCGATTTCACGAAACGCAATCCGGTCGGAACGGACAGCCGGCAGTTTCAGCTTGGCTTCAAGTTCAACTTTTGAGGGCTTTCGCTCCAAGTCTAAGCTTGTAAAGCTTTCAATTCGACCTTTGGGGATGGGTGTCGGCTTTGAGCGAGCATAGATTCCGCCCTATGAGCACTGATGATTTCAGAGCGCAGCGGGAAGAGGATGCGCGTTGGCATCGCGTGTACTTTGCGGTCATCGTTTACACAGTGATGCTGATCGGCGCGCTTTGGCTCTTCTCCGCCGTTTTTTCGCGCTAATTTTCTGGACCAGCGTCCGAGGCGCGAAGTCCGAACTTTTTCATCATGCGCGCCCGTCGGCGCGCAAAGGAGACCGATGGCGCATGAGTTGGATTGACTGGGCGGTGGTCGTCGTCTACCTCGTCTACATCGTTTGGGATGGCGTGCGACTTTCGAAGCACAGCGGCAAGGTCGAAGGCTACTTCCTCGCCGACCGAAGTCTGCCTTGGTGGGCCGTCGGTCTTTCGGTGATGGCGACGCAGTTATCGGCGATCACGCTCGTCGGCACGACCGGACAGGCGTTCGCCGACGGCATGCGTTTCATCCAGTTCTACTATGGGCTGCCGTTTGCGATGGTGATCCTCTGCATGACGGCGGTGCCATTTTTTTATCGCGCCAAAGTCTTCACGGCCTACGAGTATCTCGAACGTCGCTTCGACGCGCGCACGCGCACGCTGACCAGTTTCTTCTTTCTCCTATCGCGCGGTTTGGGCGTCGGCGTGATCATCGCCGCTCCTTCCGTCATCCTTTCGATCGTGCTCGGTTGGAGCGAAGCGGCGACCGTCTTCGCGATGGGATTGACGACGACCCTTTACACGATGGCCGGCGGCGTGCAGGCCGTCACGTGGACCGATGTCAAGCAGATGGTCATCATCTTCGTCGGTCTGGGCGTCTGTCTTTTCGTCATCCTGTCGAAGTTCCCGGCGGGCGTAGCCTTCACGGATGCGCTTCACCTAGCGGGCGCGGCGGGGCGTTTGACGACCGTGGACGCGCGGTTCAGTTTGCAGGAGAGTTACACGCTCTGGTCCGGTCTGATCGGCGGACTCTTCTTGATGCTCTCTTACTTCGGTTGCGATCAGAGCCAAGTGCAAAGGTATCTGACGGCGCGTTCGGTGAATGAAGGGCGCACGTCGCTCCTGATGAGCGCCTTCATCAAGATCCCTATGCAGTTCTTCATTCTGCTCATCGGCGTGCTGGTCTTCGTCTTTTATCTATTCGAGCGACCGCCGCTCATCTTCAATCGCGTTGAAGCGCAGCGCGTCGAGCGGCATCGAACGCTCGATTATCAGCGGTTGAGCGCGGAATACGAAGCGGCTCACGCGGCGCGCGAACGCGCGGCCATCGAATATGTGCGCGCGCTACGCGATGCGTCGTCTTCGGATTCGGAACATGCAAGGAGCGAATATCTCGCAGCGGAGCGTGCTTTCGAGGAAGTGCGCGAAAAGGGGCTGGAAGCGGCGAAGGTCGAAAGCGGCAATCGCAGTTTCACGGACGTGAACTACGTCTTTCCGACCTTCGTCGTTCAGTACATGCCGGTGGGCGTCGTCGGGTTGATCATCGCGGCGATCTTCGCCGCGGCGATGTCGAGCATCTCGGCGGAATTGAACGCGCTCGCGACCGCCTCGGTGATTGACATCTATCGCCGTCACTTCAAACCTGAAGCGGCTGATCGGCATTACGTTTTGGTCGGACGTTTGGCGACCGCGTTCTGGGGCGTTTTCGCGTGCATCGTTGCGCTCTATTCGACTTCGCTCGGTTCGCTGATCGAAGTCGTCAATCGTTTCGGCTCGTTCTTCTATGGCTCACTGCTCGGCGTCTTCGTCCTCGCTTTCGCCGTGCCGCGCGCGACGGGGCGCGGCGCTTTCTGGGGGCTGCTGCTCGGCATCGTTTCGGTGTGGATCGCGAGCCGCTACACGGAGATCGCCTTTTTGTGGTTCAACGTCATCGGCTGCGCGGTTGTCGTCATCGTCGGGACGCTTCTCAGCTTGACGGACAAAAAGGTCAGAGCGCGTTCGTTCTGACCGTCGGCGAGGCGTCTTGCGAATTCATCCCGCGCGGCGCACCGGTCGAGAAGATGCTTGCGTCAGGTCTGATGGATCGCATGATGAAGCTAAAGCTTGGGCGCGCAAGGTTGGAAGGTGCTTTCGGCAAGACTGATGGATCGCATGGAGAGGATATGAAAAGAGTCGGTCATTTCGCGAAGGGCGCTTCGCTTCGCCTTTTATCTTCGTTCTGCGCGATCGCGATCATTTTAGCGTCGCTTCAGGTAGAGCGCGCGCAAGTGCGTTCGCCTTATGATGATGGCGCTTTCGCGCTGGGCCAGTTGCTTGTGCGTTTGCAGACCACGGCGAGCGCGCTTCACACGGGCGCGCATCCCGATGACGAAGATTCGGCGCTCATCGCGCGGCTTGCGCGCGGCGATGGGGCGCGCGTGGCCTATCTTGCGCTCAATCGCGGCGAGGGCGGACAGAACATCATCGGTCCAGAATTGTTCGAAACGCTCGGCGTGATTCGCACCGAAGAGTTATTGCAGGCGCGTCGGCTCGACGGCGGCGAGCAGTTCTTCACGCGCGCTTTCGATTTCGGCTTTACAAAGACGCGCGCGGAAGCCGCCGCGCGTTGGGGCGAGCGCGAGATTCTGGCCGACATGGTGCGCGTCATCCGGCTCTTTCGCCCGCTCGTCATCATCGCGCGGTTTACGGGCACGCCCGCCGATGGCCACGGTCAACATCAGCTCGCCGGTTATCTCACTCCGCTCGCCTTTCGCTTGGCCGCCGATCCGAAGGCTTTCCCCGAGCAGCTTGCTGAAGGGTTACGTCCATGGCGTGCGCTCAAGATTTACGTGAGCGAAGGATTTCGGCGCGGCGCCGATCCAAACAACCGTCCGACGCTGCTGCTCGACACGGGGCGGCACGATGAGTTGCTCGGTCGCAGTTACTTCGAGATCGCGATGTACGGGCGCAGCCAGCACAAATCGCAGGAGATGGGGACGCTCGAGCTTCTCGGTCCACAAACCTCGGGCGTGCGCTTGCTCGAAAGCGCCGCGGGCGCGGGCGATGAGCGGAGCGTCTTCGATGGCATCGACGTGACGATCCGCGGCATCGCACAGTTGGCTGGGATACGCGATGCGCGCATCATCGAACGGCTCGGCGTCATACAGGATCTTGCGCGGCGCGCTCTGCGCGAGTTCGATGCGATGGAACCGCGCAAGCTCATCCCCATCCTCGCCGAAGGGTTGCGACGGACGCGCGAATTGCGCGCAAGCTTGCGCGCGAGCGGCGAGAGCGAAGAGGCGAAGTATGAGGCCGACTTCCTGCTCGCGCAGAAGGAAGCGCAGTTCTCCGAAGCGCTGTGGCGCGCGGCGGCGATCAGAGTTGACGCATTGGCCGATGACGAAACGGTGGTTGCAGGGGATCGATTGAACGTTACGGCGCGCGTCTTTCTGTCGGACGAGAGGGCGGTTGAGATCAAAGCGATTCGTTTGCGCGCGCCTGCCGGTTGGCGCCTCGAAGAGGTCGCTCCTGAATCGAACGCCCTTTTGGTCGCGAGCGAGTTTGAAGGGCGCGAGACGCCGCAGCATCAAGCGCGCTTTCGCATCACCGTGCCCGATGGCGAAGGGCCGACGATGCCGTACTGGTTGCGCGAGCCGCGCGATGGGGACCTTTTCCGCTGGACGAGCGATGCGCCGAAAGCTAGGCCCTTCGATGCGCCGCTCGTCAGCGCTGAAGTCGAAGCGGTAATCGGAGGCGAGCCGGTCACCATTACCGCGCCGGTCCAGTACCGTTACGCCGATCCGGTTCGTGGCGAGATCAGGCGCGAGATCAACGTCGTGCCGATGGTTTCGGTCGCGCTCGATCCCGAGTTGGTCATCGTTCCGACTTCGGCGCAAGAGACAGAGCGGCGCGTCTTCGTGCGACTTTCGAGCAACGCTTCGCGCGCTGTCAACGGGCGGGTGAGCTTGCATGTGCCCACTGGTTGGCGCGTTGAGCCGGCTTCGGCTCCATTCGCGCTCGAACGTAAAGGCGAAAAGGGAACGCTCGTCTTCACGGTGCGCGTTCCCGGCGGCGCGCGCGCCGATGCTTACTCTATCAGCGCCGAAGCCGAGATCGAGGGGCGAAGGTTCGCCCTTGCGGAGCGCGAGATCAGCTACCCGCACATTCAGACGCATCGCGTTTACGCGCCGGCGCAGGCCACGTTTCGCGTATTCGATTTGAAGGTCGCGCCCGTGCGCGTCGGTTACATCATGGGAAGCGGCGACCGCGTGCCCGAAGCGATCAGGCAGATGGGACTGGACGTGACTTTGCTCAACGAAGATGATCTGGCGGTTGGCGATCTTGCGCGTTTCGATGTGATCGTCGTTGGCATTCGTGCGTCGCAAGTTCGGCCCGATTTTGTCGCCAACAACCGTCGGTTGCTCGATTACGTGCGGCAGGGCGGAACGCTGATCGTGCAGTACCAACGGCCCGATTACGTCGAGCGCGGGCTGGCTCCGTTTCCGGCGAAGATGGCGGCGCGGGTCACGGACGAGAACGCGCCGGTGAAGATACTTGTGCCTGATCATCCGGCTTTCAACTTCCCGAACAAGATCACGGCGGATGATTGGCGCGGTTGGGTGCAAGAACGAAGCCTCTACAACTTCACGACTTACGATGCGCGCTATGTGCCGCTTCTTGAATCGCACGACGCGGGCGAGCCGCCGCAGACGGGCGGCGAAGTTTACGCCGAGATCGGACGCGGCAAGTATGTCTACACGTCTTATGCTTGGTTCAGGCAGTTGCCCGCGGGCGTGCCCGGCGCATACAGGTTATTCGCCAACCTGCTAAGTTTGGCGAAAGCGCCATCACGTGTTGAGCGAAGCCGTGCGGTGAAGATCGATTCCCGACGTTTCGCGGAAAGTCAGACGGCTCGCGTTTCGTCAAGCCGAAAGCTTTCGGCTTCGGCGCAAGCTGGCGGGACGCGGTGAGGATCACCGGACGGGAGAGCTGAATCGCTGAAGGGCAAGATTTCTTGAAGAGGAGTGGTCCAGTGGAACAGAAGGAGAGATTCCCGGCGCCCGCTTACGCGGAGAACGTGCTGGCGGAGATTTTCGAGGATGCCAAGCGGCTTTTCCTCGATGCCTTGATCGAGGTTGACATCGCCCACGCGGTGATGCTCGCAGAACGCGGCATCATCTCGCGCGAAGATGCCTGCCAGATCTTGCGTGCGCTCGAAGGGATGAATCGCGATGAGATACTCGCCGCGCGATACGATGGAAGCTGCGAAGACCTTTTCTTCTACTTGCAACAACGGCTCAGCGAAAAGTGCGGCGAAGAGACAGCCGGGCGTTTGCACACGGCGCGCAGCCGCAACGACATAGACGTGACGATCTATCGCATGAGGCTCAGGCGCGATCTTCTCGCTCTGATCCGCGCGGTGATGGATCTGCGCTGCGCTTTGCTCGATCAAGCGGCGCTTCATCATGAGACGACCATCCCGGCCTACACGCACACGCAACCGGCTCAACCGACGACGCTGGCGCACTACCTGCTGGCGATGGCGGAAGTTTTGAGCCGCGACGTCGCGCGGCTGCAACGCGCTTTCGAGAACGCGAACCTTTCGCCGCTCGGCGCCTGCGCCATCACGACCACGGGTTTCGACATCGATCGCGCGCGCACGGCCGAGTTGCTCGGCTTCGAAGGGGTCGCCGAAAACTCTTACGCGGCGATCAGCGCCGTCGATTACCTGACGGAAGCGATGGGCGCCGTCGCGGTGGCGATGGTCAACGTGGGAAGGTTCGCGCAGGACTTCTTGCTGATGGCGACGCGCGAGTTCGGTTTCTTGCGGCTTTCCGATGGCTACGTGCAGATTTCGAGCATCATGCCGCAGAAGCGCAACCCGGTCGCGCTCGAACACGTGCGCGCCTTGGCAAGCTGCGCGCTCGCCGAAGCGCAAGGCGCGTTCACGGTGGTCCACAATACGCCGTTTGGCGATGTGAACGATGCCGAGGATGATCTTCAACCGCTCATCTGGCGCGCGCTCCACGATGCGCGGCGCGCGACGGCTGTCTTTGCGGCGGCCATTTCACACGCTCAATTCGACATTGAGCGTTTGCGCGAACGCGCCGCCGAGGATTTCATTACGGTGACGGAGTTGGCCGATGCCATCGTGCGTCGGGAAGGATTGCCGTTCCGCGTGGCGCATCAAATCGTTGCCTCTTTCGTTCGCCGAACGCAGGGCGTCATCGCGACCATTCAGACTTCGGGCGAGAGCTTGCACGCTGATCTTTTAGCGCAAGCGGCTCATAAGCTTTTGCAGGAGACGGCGCGCGAGATCTTAGGGCGCACGCTCAGCCTGTCACCTGAAGAGACGCGGCGCGCGTTGGATCCGCTAAACTTCGTGCGCGTGCGCGGTGTAATGGGCGGTCCCTCTCCAGAAGAGACGCGACGCATATTGCAAGCATCGCGCGCGCGCGCGGAGCTGGATGAAGGATGGTATCGGAAACGCACCGAGCTGATGACGACCTACCCGGAGAAGTTACGCGAAGCGACGCGGGCGTTAGGATGCTGACGAAACGTTCTGATTGAGCGAATGTTGATCGCGAGTCATGCATTTAGCCTTGATCCTACGATGCTGACGAGACGTTCTGATTGAGCGAATGGTTGACCGTCTGTTGCTCAACCAATCGCTTTGACATGATGTTGACGAAACATTCTGATCGAGCGAACGCGCTGATGGTCGAGTCAGCGCTTTGAGAGAGCTCTTTGGCGGGCCAATCGGCGAATCCCGATATGCTTGACACCTTTTTCCGCCTTGGCGGAAAATAACCTCATCGTGACTCCGACCGAACGACGGCAGTTCAGACCTCGCTGTGTTGTTGCTGATGGGGCGTTTCCGAACGCGCCAGGAGGGGACGAAAAGATGAGGAGAAGTCGATTGCCCTTTAGTGCCGCGGCAATACTCAGCGCGCTTCTGCTATGTCTCTCCCCGGCACATGAAATAGCGAGTCGCAATCGCCCGCTTGGGATCATCGCCGGATCGGTGTGCGATGATCGGGGCAGGCCCTTGGCTGGCGCGCTCATCGTCCTGTTGCGTGAAGGTGCCGAGACGGTCGTCCAAAAAACGCGCAGCTCATCCGATGGGACGTTCCGCTTGCGCGTATTGCCGGGACGCTATATTTTGCGCGCCATTGCTGACGGATTCAATGAGGCGCGCTTCGCTTCCGTGGAGATTTCGCCATCCTCCGAGTTGATCTATCGTTTCAATCTCGAACCGGTTGGCTCCAATCGCACGCTGCCTGAACGGCGCGCCGATCGGAATGAGCCCAAATGGCGCCTCCGATTGGCAAACGGTCGGCGCTCGATCTTCAATCTCGAAGAGGGGCAGTCGACAAAGGTCCAGGTCGCGGAAGGTGAGGGAGAGCCGCGCGAGGGTCTGCGAAAAGAGGGGCGGACCACCAGCGGGGTCGTCGAGACATACTATGCGGCTTCAGATGCGCCGTTTACGCCCGGCTTCCCCGGCCTGAACTTCGCCATGGCGACGCCGGTCGCTCAAGATGTCGCGCTGATCCTCGTCGGACAGGTCGCGCCCGGCGCCGGAGCGCGATTCGAAGCGACCGCGCGCAAGCGCGTCGATCATCATCTGGTGAGCGTCGGTTTGGGCGGCGCGCAGGCCAAGGCGATCTCAGCCGATGATGAGGGGGCGAAGGCGAAAGGTGAGGCCATCGGTCAACTCTCGGTACGGGCCGTGGATGAGTGGCTGGTGCGCGACGGGATCGTCGTCGTGCTTGGCCTCGATTATTCGCACTTTGCTGGAGCGGGCGGTCTGAATGTCTTCGCTCCGCGAGTGGGCTTGCAGTTCGATGCCAATTCGCGCACGCGAATTCACGCTGCCTATGCTCCGGCGGAAAGGGAGGCGCAAACTGCCGCTCCGCTCGAAGGGGGCGCGACTAGTTTCAAGAGGTTTGAGGCGCAACCGGTCGCGCTGGTCGATGGGCGGGCCGTCGTCGAGCGCAGTCGCCGTTTCGAAGTCGGCCTTGAGCGCGTTCTCGACGAGCGATCGAGGATTGAGGCGACCGCTTTCTTCGATACGGTGGATGGCCGCGGCCTCGGTTTGATGGGCGTGCCGATCGCTGCTTTCGCCAATGAAGCGGGCGCGGAACTGATCCGCATCGCCAATCAGCAGGGCGCGGCGCGCGGAATGCGCGTCATTTACACGCGCCGCATCAGTCATGCCTTGAGCGCATCGGCTGGATATTCGTTTGGGCAAGGGCAAGAGCTTGCTGCGGAAGGTTTAACGAACCCGGAGAAGCTCTTCCGCCCGGGGTTCTTCCAAACGCTCGCCGCGCAACTCGATGCCGATTTAGGACGCGGGACTTGCGTGCGGACGGTCTTCCGGTTCTCGCCGCGCGCGACGGTCTTCGCCATCGATCCTTTTGCCGGAAGGCTCGCCGTTTACGATCCATCGCTCAGCATCCTCGTGACGCAGGAGCTCCCAACCTTCGGCTTGCCCGTGCGTGCCGAAGCGGTGCTCGACGCGCGAAACGTGCTGAACGTGTTGCCGAGCGCGGATGATGGCGAAACGGTCATCTTTCTCAGTTCGCTGCCGCGTTCGGTGCGGGGTGGAATCTCGATCAGATTTTGATTCTAAGTTTTGGCAGAAGATGGTTCGGAGCGGCCCGCCCTCTCATGCGCGGGCTTTTCCGTTTACGGGCGCAGTGACAGCGAAAGAAGCCCATCCAAGATTTCGGATGGCATCCGAGATTTTGGATGCGCTTCGCTCGAATCCACGGCTGAGAGGCCATATGTCGGATTAAGTGAGGCATAAGTTTTTCGTCAAAGTTTCGGCAAAAGAGCTATTTACGCGCTGGGCCCGAGGTGCCTTGGGCGCCTCGGGGCGGGAGCTTTTTAAGGTTTCGGGTGAATGGAACGGCATTTGCTCCCGAGAAAGCGGGGCTTAACCTGAGAGGATGAAGAATCCGGTGCTGGCAACGCGAACTTGGGTGCTTTTGATGACGGCGGCGGTGCTGTTCGCCGCTGGTGCGCTCAATTTCGCGCAGCGCCTGACGCACGATCTGCCGCCGACCGATGGCGTCCAGTGGGAGGAGACGAATAAAGGGATCATCGCGCGGGCCGTCGCGCCGGGGTCGGTTGGCGAGCGCGCAGGCATTTTGCCCGGAGATCATCTGATCGCCATCGCCTTCGATGACCTGCGTTATGAAGCGATAGATTCGGCATCGAACATCTCGATCTATCTTGAGCAAGCGGGGGTCGGCGGCAATCTCCACTATTTGATCGAACGCCCGTCATTTCCGCCCGAAACGCGCTTCTATTACGCGGATCTTTACGGGCTGGACCAGATAGAGCGCTGGACGGCGCGCGATCTGATCATTCAAGCCGTTGGCCTCGTCTATCTCTTTGTTGGGCTATTCGTGCTTTTTAAGCAAGGCGGGCGCGCGCCTTTCGTCTCGCACTTCGTTTCGCTCTGTTTGACGGCCTTCGTCTTCCATTTCTACAAGCCGATCGGGACTTACGAGGATTTGGATCTGGCGATCGCGTTTCTCGACACTTCCGCGCTGATCCTCTTCGCTCCGCTCTTCCTTCACTTTTGCGCGATCTATCCGGTTCGACGGCATCTCATCGCGCGAAGGCGCTGGTTAGCTGGATTGCTTTATGTCCCGGCGTTTGCGCTCATCGGGTTCGCAGCGCTCGTTCACTTCGTTCCGACGTCACGGTTTAAGGTTCCTGAGGATTGGGTTGGTGGCCTGTACTGGGTGTCATTTGCCCTTTTCTGGCTGGCGCTCGTCGCCGGCGCGGCGATCTTGGTGCGTCGATTCCTCAGGAGCGAGAACGCCATCGTTCGCCAGCAGCTTAAGTGGATCGTTTGGGGATCGGCGCTGGCCATCCTTCCGTTCACGCTCTTTTATGCGATGGCTTATCTGCTGGAGGGCGTGGTGGCGGAGAATTGGCTTACGGACCTCGCGCTCATCCCGCTCGCGCTCATTCCGCTCACCTTCGGCAATTCAGTCGTCCGCTATCGTTTGATGGATGTCGATATCGTCGTCCGGCGCGCTGCCGTTTATGCGCTGACGACGCTGGCGATCGCGCTCATGATCGGCGCAGTGGTTTACACGGCGGGACTTTACGCCATCGGGAGCGAAGACCTGCAACCCGGAATGGTCACGCTGCGCTTTGTCGTCGCTGTGATGGCGATGGCGGTCATCGTGATGACGGCGGCTCCGATCAAAAACTATTTGCAGGAGAAGACGGACCGGCTCTTCTACGGTGAGCGATATGATTTGAGAAACAGCCTGCTCGATTTCGGACGGACGCTTTCAGCGACCACCGCGCTCGATCCGCTGCTCGATGCGCTGATCAACCGTTTGCAGCAAGTTCTCGGCGTCGAGCGCATCGCCATCTTCATCGAAGACGCGCATGAGCCTGCCGGTTACAGGCTCGCCCGCGCCGTCGGCCTCAGCGGAGAGATCTCTTTGCCGGCGGATTTCCGTGAAGCGCTCCGCGTCCATTCAGCGAAGACCGGGATCGTGCGCGCCGATGATCTCGAGATCGTCCCGGAAACCGAAGGCGCGATCCGGCGTCCGCTGCACTACTACGTTCCGTGCACGGTGCGCGATGCGATGGTCGCCGTGATCGGGCTGGGCCGCTCGGCGCATGGCGCGCTGCTTTCGTCGGAAGATCTGGAGATTTTGCGCACCGTTTCGGGCTACGTCGCCGTCGCCATCGAGAACAGTTTGCTCTATCAGGAGCAGAAGAAGCGCGCGGCGGAACTCGAACAGCTCAAAGAGTTCAACGAATCGATCGTCGAATCGGTCAACATCGGTCTTCTCGCCGTCGATCTCGAAGGGCGCATCACGCGCTGCAACTCAGCCCTTGAGGAGATGTTGCAGGTTGAGCGTGAGCGAATCATCGGTCGCCGGGTCGAAGAGCTTTTCGATGAGAACTTCGCCGAGACGCTCGACGAGCTTCTCGGCAGCACGGGCTGGAACCTGATCGAACTGCGCCACAAGTATAAGCTGCGCGTCGCGACGCGCGACGGTCGCGCACTGGTCCTAAACATCGCTTTGGCCCCGCTGCAACGCGCCGACGTTTACGGCAACACGGGGACGCTCGTCGTACTCGAAGACGTGACGGCGCGCACGCAGCTTGAAGAGCAGTTGCAACAGGCGGAGAAGCTCTCTTCCATCGGTCTGTTGGCAGCGGGCGTCGCGCATGAGATCAACACGCCGCTCACTGGGATATCGAGCTACACGCAGATGCTTCTGGGGATGATACCGCCGACCGATCCGAAACACGGGCTGCTCGAGAAGATCCATCGCCAAGCGGAACGAGCCGCCGGCATCGTCAACAACCTGTTGAACTTCTCGCGCACGGGCAGCGCGACCGAATTCGGCCCCGTCGATATCCACCGCGTGCTTGACGACACGTTGCAATTGCTTGAGCCGCAGCTTCGCAAAGGGCAGATCGAGATCGAGCGGCGTTATCAAGATGGCTTACCGCCCGTTTGGGGCAACGCCGGAAAGTTGCAGCAAGTCTTTACTAATCTCCTCTTGAACGCGCGCGATGCCATCATCGGTGGAGGGCGCATCACGTTGACGACGAGCGAAGAGGATGGCGTCGTCTCCATCGAAGTCGCTGACACGGGCATCGGCATTGCGCCCGAGGATCTGCCGCGCATTTACGACCCGTTCTTCACGACTAAAGGCGTCGGCGTGGGCACCGGACTGGGGCTGGCTGTCACTTATGGCATCGTGCAAGAGCATGCCGGACGCATCAGCGTCGAGTCCGCCGTCGGGCGCGGCACGACCTTCCACATCATCCTACCGAAAGCCGAGACGCGCATGACCGAAAAGCGCACCAGGCTGCAAGCCGTCGGCGATTGATCCGCGAAATTTCAAATAGGCTACACGAACGAACGGGCCTCATCACAACCACAAGGCGCGTTGAGCCGATGACCAGCAAAAGGCGCGTTTAATCACATCGGGCAAGATTCAATTGCAGCTAGATCGGCGCTTGATTGGATGAAAAGGGCGGGAAGCATTATAATGCCATGCTTTCCGTCGGGTGATGAAAATACGGGTGGAGGGGGCTGGCCATTACGCTCGATCTATAGTTTGAGTCCTTTTCCGCTTTTCATCACCGATTCCATGTCGAAATCAACAAAGCAATCATGAGAGGGAGTGGAAGTGGCGACAGAACAGTTTGATGTGACGATCATCGGAAGCGGTCCCGGAGGATACGTGGCCGCGATTCGCGCGGCGCAGTTAGGTCTGCGCACGGCCATCGTCGAAAAGGACAAACGCTTGGGTGGCACCTGCACGCTGCGCGGCTGCATCCCGACCAAGCAACTGCTTCAATCGGCATATATCTACGAGAAGATGAAGCATGCCGCCGAGTTCGGCATTCTCGCCTCCAACGTCGGTTACGATTTCAGCCAAGTTCAAAAGCGCAAAGAGCAGGTCGTCACCAAGAACTCCAAAGGAATAGAGTTCTTGATGAAGAAGAACAAGATCACCGTCTTCAAGGGCACCGGACGGTTGAACCTTCCCGGTCGCGTCGAGGTCACCGGCGAAGACGGCAAAAAGGAGACCGTTCACACCAAGAACATCGTCATCGCGACGGGTTCGGTCGTCCGGCCCATACCCGGCTTTGAGACCGATGGCGACCGCGTCATCAACAGCGACCAGATACTCGAATTGAAAGAGGTCCCGAAATCGCTGATCGTGATGGGCGCCGGAGCCGTCGGCGTCGAATTCGCTTCGATCTTCTCGCGCTTCGGATGCGAAACGACCATCGTCGAGATCATGCCGCGGCTGCTGCCGCTCGAAGACGAAGAGATCTCGAACGAATTGGCGCGCGCGTTCCGCAAGCGCGGCATCAAGTTACAGCTCGATACCAAGCTCGACGGCGTGGAACGCACCAAGACGGGCGTGATCGTGACGGGCAAAACATCCAAGGGCGAACCCGTGAAGATCGAGGCGGAGAAGCTCCTCGTCGCCGTCGGTCGTATGCCTTACACGGAAGGGCTTGGATTAGAAGGGACCAAGATCAAGGTCGAACGCGGGGCGATTCAAGTTGACGAGTATCTGCGCACGGGCGAGCCGAACGTGTATGCCATCGGCGACGTCATCCCGACGCCGTGGCTTGCGCATCTCGCTTCCAAAGAGGGGATCCTCGCCGTCGAGCAGATCGCCGGCAAGCAGGTCCAGCCGATCAACCTGCGGCTCGTCCCATCGTGCACCTACTGCGATCCGGAGGTCGGATCGGTCGGGTTGACGGAGCAAAAGGCGCGCGAACTTGGGTACGATGTCAAGGTTGGCAAGTTCCCGTTCACGGCTTCAGGCAAGGCGCGCATCCTCGGCGAGGATGAAGGCTTCGTCAAGATCGTCAGCGAATCGAAGTACGATGAGATCCTGGGCGTCCACATCATCGGCCCGCACGCGACCGAGTTGATCGCCGAAGCGTGCGTGGCGATGCAGCTCGAATCGACGGCGGAAGAGCTGGGCCGCACGATTCACGCGCATCCGACCGTTTCCGAATCGGTGATGGAGGCTGCCGAAGACGTGCACAAGCTGGCAATCCATTTCTAAGCTGGACCGGGCCCTGCGATGGCCAGAGGATCTGAACGGGCTCGAAGCGAAGGCCCTCTCTGGTCCAGCATCATCGGAATCCGGTCCGAAGTCTGAAGAGTCATGACAAACAAACGGGGATCGCGAGGCAAATCGACCAGAGCCAACGGAAAGAAGCGCACGTCGAACAGGACTGAAACGGCGCGGACCGCCGAGGTCGTAGACGCTGCGACCGTCGCGCTCGATGAAGCGGGGACTGGCGAAATCGCGCAGCGCGGCGGAAACGGCGCTTCGGCGACAAGCGTCGCCATGCAAACGACCGCCGGGCGCGATTCCGTTCATTTGGTTGAGATCGTCGAAGGCGTGCAGGCTCCGGCGATCGACGAAGGTTTGATCTGTTCGCTTGAGACCGGTTTGACGCGCGAGCAGATGCTGGAGCTTTACTACTACCTGAAGCTCACGCGACTGGTCGAAGAGCGGCTCGTCAACCTCTATCGCCAGAACAAAGTGATCGGCGGCGTCTATCGCTCATTGGGTCAAGAGGCGACCGCCGTCGGCACTTGCTACGCGCTCGAGCCGGGCGACTTCATCGCGCCGCTCATCAGGGATCTGGGCGCCGTGCTCACCAAGGGGATTCGCCCGCGTGCGATCTTCGCGCAGTACATGGCCAAAGCGTGGGGTCCATCCGAAGGGCGCGACCTGAACATCCACTTCGGCGACATGGAGCGCGGCTTCATCGGGCCGATCTCGCACTTGGGTGACATGATCCCGGTGATGACAGGCGTGCTCTTGGCCGCGCGCATGCAGCAGAAAAAGATCGTTGCCATCGCATACATCGGCGACGGCGGGATGAGCACCGGAGCTTTCCACGAAGGGTTGAATTTCGCCGCCGTACAACGCTTGCCGCTCATCGTCGTCGCCGAACATAACTGCTATGCGTATTCCACTCCGACGCACAAACAGACGGCGGTGAAGAATCTGGCGGACAAGGCGGCAGGCTACGGCATTCCCGGCTACATCGTCGACGGCAACGACATCATCGCTTGTTACGAAACAACGAAGCGCGCCGTTGACTTCGCCCGCTCCGGCGGCGGCGCCGTGTTGATCGAGGCGAAGACCTACCGGCGCAAAGGTCACGCCGAGCACGACGACCAACGCTACGTGCCGCGCGAAGAACTGGAGCTGTGGGAGAAGCGCGATCCAGTGGATCGTTACGAGCGACATCTCACCTCGCAAGGGATCGCGACGCGCGAAGAACTCGACCAGATCACGGCGCGCATCAAGCAGGAACTCGAAGAGGAGGTCGCGTGGGCTGAAAGCTCGCCGCTGCCGGAACCGGAACGAGCGGCGTATAATGTGTACGATAACTCCATCGTGCCGCCAGCTTTTCGGCCAAAGGTTTTGGAGCGATAGAACGACCATGCGAAAGCTGACCACAGCCCGCTTGAAGTGCGCTTCGCCAATCGCGCGGCGACGAGGCGCGCGCGCGTGTTGCCGGGGCGAAGCTGAGCCCTCGATGGGCGTCAGCTTGCTCGGAGAGATGAATCTCGTCGTCGAACCGAAAGAGCGGCGGTTGGTCGTCAACCCGAAGCATCCGTATGTGGCGCAGCACTATTTGAAGTAGCAACTCCGAGGCGAGCGAGAGGAGCTGAGCGGAAAAATCGGTCGAAATCGATCTGAAGATTCAAAGCATGGCAACAGCGTTCAAAAAAGAGCAGAAGGCGGAACGTCCGGCGCGCGGCGGCGTGGTTACATTCGTCGAAGCGATTCGCCAAGGCATCTGGGAAGAGATGGAACGCGATGAGCGCGTCTTCGTCATCGGCGAAGATGTCGGCGTCTATGGCGGCGCGTTCAAGGTGACGGATGGGCTGATCGATTACTTCGGCCCCGAGCGCGTGATCGATACGCCGATTTCGGAAGCGGCCATCGTCGGCGCGGCGTGCGGCGCGGCGCTGATGGGCATGCGCCCCGTGGCTGAATTCCAGTTCATCGACTTCATCTCGTGCGGCTTCGACATGCTGACCAACTTCGCGGCGAAGTGCCGCTACCGTTGGGGCGCGGGCATTCCGGCGGTCTTTCGCGGGCCGTGCGGCGCGGGCGTGCATGCTGGCCCGTTTCATTCGCAGAACGTCGAGTCCTTCTTCATGAACACGCCGGGGTTGAAGATGGTCGAACCATCGAACCCGTATGATGCGAAGGGGCTGATCAAAGCGGCGATCCGCGATCCCGATCCGGTGCTCTTCTTCGAGCATAAGAAGCTCTATCGGCTGCCGCGATTGCGGCAAGAGATACCCGAGGACGATTACATCGTCGAGATCGGGCGCGCACGGGTCGCGCGCGAAGGACACGATCTTTCGATCATCACCTTCGGCGCGCAGGTTCTGACGGCGCTTGATGCGGCGGAAGAGTTGGAGCGCGAAGGATTGGACATCGAGGTGATCGATCTGCGAACGCTGCTGCCGCTCGACCGAGAGACGATTCTGGCGAGCGTGCGCAAAACGAGTCGCGCTTTGATCCTGCACGAAGCGCCGCGCACGGGCGGCATCGGCGGCGAGATCGCCGGATTGATCGCCGAAGAAGCCTTCGAGTGGTTGGACGCGCCGGTTGTGCGTATTGGCGCGACGGATACGCCAGTGCCCTATTCGCCGCCGCTCGAAGAGTACCATCTGCCGCAGGTGAAGGATGTCGTGGACGCGGCGAGGAGGTTGGCCGCATACTAAGCGTCAGGTGCGGACGATGAGGGATCGACGAAATAGATTGAGCGAAAAACGCCGCGCGTTCGTTGCTTGCGATTTGAAGCGATCCTTCATCGATTCCGAGCGCAGGCTTTTGCGACAAGTTAACTTGCTGGAGCACCTGATGCCCAATACCGGAAACCCGTTGGGGAGAAACTTATGAGCACAGAAGTGGTGATGCCGCAGATGGGCGAATCCATCGCGGAAGGGACGATCACGAGATGGTTAAAGAAAGTCGGCGAGCGCGTCGAACGCGACGAGCCGCTGTTTGAGATCACGACCGATAAAGTCGATGCGGAGATCCCCGCGCCGACTGCCGGAACGCTCGTTGAAATCCGATTCAAAGAGGGCGATACCGTCCCTGTGGGAACGGTGGTGGCCGTCATCGGTGGCGAAGGCGCGGGCGTTTCCGCGCCGCAGGAGACACAAAAACCTGAGGCCGCCGCTGAAGGTGTGACTACGCAATCTGCGCGGACCGAGACCGCGACGGCTCCTGCGCCGCCTGCGCCACAGCCGCAGCCCAATGGTTCTGCGACGGCTGCGCAGCAACCACCTGCGGTTGAGAGCGGACCGGTCACCAGAGCGAGTCAAACGGTTGAAGAGCTGAGAAGGACGCGCTCGAGCCCGCTCGTGCGGAAGATCGCCCGCGAGCACGGGATCGATCTCGCGCAGATCGAAGGCACGGGGATGAGCGGGCGCGTCACAAAGAACGATATCCTGAGTTTCATCGAATCGGGTGGCGCAGCGGCCCAGAAAGCAGCGCCGGAGCAACAACCGACGCCAACTGCGCCGCAGCCCGAAGCGCCATCAGCGCAACCCGTCGCGCAGGCGCCGTCGATCATCGAACCCGTTCACGCTCCCGTGGTCCAGCCGGCGGAGGGCGATCGCGTCGAGCAGATGAGCGTCATGCGCAAGAAGATCGCCGAGCACATGATCCTTTCGAAACGGATCTCGGCGCACGTCACGACCGTCTATGAAATAGACATGACGCGCGTCGCGCGCTTGCGCGAACAACACAAACAATCGTTCCTCGAACGGCACGGGACGAAGCTCACCTTCATGCCGTTCATCTTTCAAGCGGTCATCAGCGCTATCCGCCGTTATCCGATCTTCAACGCGCAGGTGAGCGGCGATCAGATCATCTATAAACGCGACATCAACCTCGGCATGGCCGTCGCGCTCGATTGGGGATTGATCGTGCCCGTCATCAAACGGGCCGATGAACTGTCGATCGCGGGACTGGCTAAAGCGGCCAATGATCTTGCGGAAAGAGCGCGCGCCAAACAGCTCAAACCTGATGAAGTTCAGGGCGGAACTTTCACCATCACCAATCCAGGCGTCTTTGGCGGCCTGTTCGGCACGCCGATCATCAATCAGCCGCAAGTGGCCATCCTCGGCGTCGGCGTGATCGAGAAGCGGCCCAAGGTGATGACCAACGAGGAAGGCGACGACTACATCGCCATTCGCACGATGTCATATTTCGCCTTGAGCTTCGATCACCGCATCATCGATGGCGCGGATGCGGAACGCTTCCTCGGTCACATCAAACAGGTGCTCGAAGCTGGTCAGTTCTCGCTTTAAGCGAGATTCCGGAAGACTCCGACGTAATGGGGGCAAGCGCACCGTTGCCCCCATTAATTTTTCCCGCCGCGCAGGCGGGTGTTTCACCTCGCGCAATCGAAGCCTTTCACCTATTGTTGCGATCAGCTAGCGATTGAATGATAAGACGGCGAACCCCCTTGACGCGCCCTCACCTTGAGCTCAGAATCAGCATCGAACTCAAATGCACCGATGAATTGATGGCGCGAGAGCGTCGTCAACGAGGTTTAAGGAGCCTCGAAAAATATCGAACGCGGGAGGGGGAAATGAGAAGGATTCTCGGTACGTTGAGTTTGATGCTCATCTTCGCTTTAGCGAGCAGCCTGTTCGCTTCGGCCCAGACCGGCGCAACAGGGTCGCTTTCCGGAACGGTCACCGATGCACAGGGAGCGGCCGTTTCGGGGGCGACCGTCGTGGTGAAGAACAGCGCGACGAACGCTGAGTTCAATGCCACGACTTCAGAGAAAGGCGATTTCAACGTGGCCTCGCTTCCGGCTGGCACTTACACTGTGACCGTCACCGCACCCGGATTCAAGCAAGCCGTCGTGCGCGACGTGAAGGTGGAGACGGGTCAGTCGGCGAGCGTCAAAGTCGTGTTGGAGAAGGAAGGCTGAAGGCCCTCTTGTGGGAATGATCCCAAGAGAGCCCTGGGCGCATCAAAAAGAGCGACTGCTGTTGGCGTTCGGCATCGAACGTCAACGGCGGTCAGTTAAAAGCCAGTGGATGTGACAGATCGAGGTATAATGAGCCTGAAGGAGAGACTAGGATCCACGGCGATCTCGGCGAGAATGGATCTTGTGATCCCTTGAGGTCGAATTCCAGAAGACGGGAGTTGAGAATATGAAGACCAAGTTGACGATCCTGCGAGCGGTTCTCTTCGCCATGACGCTCATCGTCGCTCCAGCGGCGTTAGCGCAGAGCGCACAAGATGCTGGCACGCAAACGGCCCCTGCTGCAGGAGCTTCCGTGCGTTCCGTCGCCAACGGCCAGAAGATGAAGATCAAAGGCGTGGTCGTGCGCCGCAACGGCGACAATTTCGTCGTGCGTGATGCGAACGGCGTAGACACGGTCGTGCGTTTGACGGATCGCACGAGCGTGAAGGAGCGCAAGAGCAATCCGTTCCGTCGCGCCAAGAACTATGCGATGACTGACATCCTGCCCGGCCTTAACCTTGAGGTTGAAGGGCGCGGCGACACGACCGGGCAGCTCGTGGCTGAGAAGGTGCAATTCTCCGATGACGAACTGCGCGTGGCGCGCGCGCTCGAAGCGCGGGTGACGCCAGTTGAATCGCGCGTCAGTTCAACCGAGTCGCGCTTGTCGCAGGTCGAGCAGAACGCGCAACGCCTCTCTGGCCAGCTCGAAGAGCTGGCGGCGATCTCAAATGCAGCGCGCGGCGGTGCGGTAGCTGCGCAGGCGACGGCCGATGCCGCCGTCGCCGGAGTGCGTGCGACTAACGAGCGAATCTCCGCGCTCGATGATTACGTCCCACAGCAGGTTCTGACGGTCAACTTCCGCGTCGGGAGCGCGGTGCTTTCGCCGCAGGCTAAAGCGCAGTTGGACCAACTGGCGCAACAGGCTCAGCAGGCGAAAGGGTATATGATCGAAGTCACCGGCTTTGCCGACGCAACGGGCAGTCCGGAGTTCAATCGCCGTCTCAGCCAGCGTCGAGCTGATGCGGTCGTGCGCTATCTGGTCGAGATTCACAAGATACCGCTGCGCCGCATCATCACGCCCTATGGCTTCGGCGAGTCGCAGCCCGTTGCCGATAACACGACGCGCGAGGGGCGAGCGCGCAATCGTCGCGTCGAAGTGAGGCTGCTCGTCAGTCGAGGGCTGACGCAACCGGCGCCGGAGATGAACGTGCCCCCAGCGCCAACAACGACAACCAGGATGACCGGGAGCAACAATCCGGGCTTGTAAGGACGAGCTCAATTGTGCCAACCTTTTCGCGCGCCGCGCGATGGTGGACTTCTTGGGTTGGCACCCGGTAAGAAGGCGCGCTGAACGTGCAGCTCAGAGCGGGGGCGCGCCTTTCTTCTTGGCCTTGATGCGAAGATGATTCGATTCGAACAGAGGGTTACGGATCGTTGGTGTTTCGGGCGGACCTTGTTATGCTCTCTGGTGCTGGTTATCTCTTTTTGTACGATCTCAATCGCGCAAGGCGGTTCGCCGCCCAACACGCCGCGCCAGACTCAGCAGCGATCGACAAAGAGCGATGAGGATGAGGAGGTCGTTCGCATCAGCTCCAAACTGGTCGTCGTCCCCGTCTCCGTGACGAACGCGAAAGGCGATCCAGTGCTCGGCTTGACGATGAAAGATTTCATCATCGAGGAAGAAGGGCGTCGCCAGGAGATAGCGCAGATCGGCGATCCCGATCAAGTGCCTATTGAACTCGCGCTTCTGCTCGATGTTTCGGGAAGCGTCAAAGCGAAATTCGATTTCGAGAAGGAGGCCGCCGCTCGTTTTCTACGTGAGGTTCTCAAACAGAACGATCGCGCCACGATCTTCGCTATAGATGAGGAGCCCAGGCGTATTCAGGAGCGGACAGCAGCCGAAGAAGCGGCACAAAAAGTTCTATCAATCGAACCGGCCAATAAAGCGACGGCTTTCTACGATACGATCGCGGAGGCGGCGAGATATCTTGAGCGTTCGACGCCGGCGCGCCATCGCCGCGTCATCGTCGTCATCTCGGACGGCGAGGATAATCATAGCGAAGAGTACAAGAGCGCGGCGGCAGCGCTCGCTGAAGTGCAGCGCGCCGATGCTGTCTTCTACGCTATCAACCCGAGCGGTCAATCGATCTGGCTCAATAAGATCAGCACGCGCGGTCAGGAGGGGATGGTACAGATCGCGCAAGCGACGGGCGGAACGACTTTCCTCCCAAACCTGCTCGAAGATCTCGAACCGGCCTTCCGCCAAATAGCCGCCGAGCTGCGCTCACAATATCTGCTGCAATATTACTCATCGGTCGAAGCGCCCGAAGGGACTTTCCGTCGCATCGCCGTGCGCGTTGCGGCGCGTCCTGATCTGCGCGTGCGCGCGCGCCAAGGTTACTATGTGACGAGCCATTGACGTGCGTCATTTGCTCAAACCATCAACCAGAAGCGAGGCGAGCCGCGAGATAAGAAGTAGCCCCGGATTGTCTACGCTCCAGATGATCTCCGGCATGTCGTCGCACGTAATCGCCATCGCGATGCGACCGCGCGGCGTATAGACGATGCCGACGTCGCTGCGCAAGCGATCGAGCGCGCCGGTCTTGTTGGCCACTTCGACGCCGCGTAGCGCGCGCGGGATCCCGTCGCGATATTGCTGGCGCTTCATGATGGCCAACATCTCGCGAGAAGCTTCAGTGTTGACGACCTCGCCGCGCTCGAGCTTTTCCAAAAGCGCGACCATCTCGCGCGGCGTGCTCACGCCGAGGCCGAAACGTTTGTTTTCAGGGATCATTCCGGCGCGACTCTCGCCGCCGCCGCCGACCTTCCGCAACACGCGCGTCTGTTTCAACCCGAGCTGGTCCATCCGATCGTTCACCGCATCCGTCGTGATTTGATCGAGAATAAGATTGGTCGCCGTGTTGTCGCTAAGGATGATCATCAAGCGCACGGCGTCGCGCAATGTGAGGCGCAATCCGTCGGAAAGCTCAAGCAGGATGCCGGAGCCGGAGACCTTCTTCGCTTCCGTCAGGACCAACTCATCATCCCATTTCGCTTTGCCCTCAGCGACGCGCGCGAAGACTTCGACCATGATCGGAACCTTGATCGTGCTCGCCGTGCGCACGCGGTCGTCGGCGCCGAATCCGTAGCTCGCTCCCGTATCGAGATTCTTCGCAAAAAGACTGACATGCCCCTTGAACTTGGAGATCTCAGCGCGGACGCGCTGGTCCAGCGCCTTCATCTTGTCATCCCGCGATGAAGGCGCCTGTGCTGCGATTGAGATCGAGGCAAAACACAGAAGGCAGAATGCGCATATCGAAAGCCCGTATGACCTCATGGTCGTCTCGTCCCCTTGTGGCTAAGGTGTGGAGGAACAAGACGGCATTTAACCTGAATGGGTCGGTCGTCCGCAAGCGCGAGAGGGCGAGGGCGAATTTTAAGCTGCGCTCGAGCCATTGCCGCTCGGTGAGATGAAAAGGAAGATCGAGCGAGGATCTTCTTCGCCCGATCTTCCCGCAAAGGAGCGGCGCTGGCGCAGGATCGATGCGCGCCATTCACTCGTGGGCTGGCGCTGCAGACGCTGCCGTAGACGTTGACATCGCATTGCGCTCGATGGCGCGCGTCGGCGTAAGCTCCAGATCCAAATTGTATCCTTCTTCGCCGTGTTGCGTAAGGTCGAGCCCCGTCACTTCGTCATCTTCGCTAACACGAAGGCCGATCGTCGAATCGAGGACCTTCAGGATGATGAACGAACCGACGATGGCGAGCGCGATGGAGACGATGACGCCGATCAATTGATTGAGCACCTGCGCCGCGTTACCATCAACCAGGCCGACAGGCAGCGGATTGCCAGCCGAATCTTTGAAGATCGGGTTGATCGCTTTGGTGGCGAAAACTCCGGTCAGGAGCGCGCCGATGGTCCCGCCCGTGCCGTGCACGCCGAAAACGTCGAGCGAATCGTCATAGCCGAAGCGCTTCTTCACCTCGGTCACCATCAGGAAACATCCGACGCTCGCTACGACGCCGATGATCAAAGCGGCCATCGGCGTGACGAAACCGGATGCGGGTGTGATCCCGACAAGTCCCGCAACCGCTCCCGACAACGCGCCGAGGACGGTCGGTTTGCCGTGTCGAATCCATTCGGCGAACATCCAGCCGAGCGCGGCGGAAGCGGCGGCAAAATGGGTGACGACGAAAGCGTTAGCCGCAAGTCCGTTGCTCGATAGAGCGCTGCCCGCATTGAAACCGAACCAGCCGACCCACAGCAAGCAAGCGCCGATGAAGGTCAGGACCATGTTATGAGGCAGCATCGGAACTTTCGGATAGCCCAAACGCCGTCCGAGGATGATGGCGCACACCAGCGCGGAGAAGCCCGAAGAGATGTGGACCACCGTTCCGCCCGCGAAATCGAGCGCCGGAACACGTCCGCCGAGCGCAGCGTTGAGAAATCCGCCCTTGCCCCACACCATGTGGGCCAGTGGGAAGTAGACGAACGTCGCCCACAACACCATGAAGATGAGCATCGCGCTGAACTTCATGCGCTCGGCGAACGCGCCAGTGATGAGCGCCGGAGTGATGATGGCGAACATCAGTTGAAAGACCATGAAGGTCTGTTGCGGGATGGTGGCCGCGTAATCCGCATTCGGTTCCATCCCGACGCCGCGCAGGAATAGGTAGCTTGTCCCACCGAAGAACGGCGTGCCTTCGGAAAAGGCGATGCTGTAGCCGTAAAGCGCCCAAAGCACCGTGATGACGGCCATCAACGAGAAGCTTTGCATCATCGTCGCCAGCACGTTCTTCTTGCGCACAAGGCCGCCGTAAAAGAGCGCCAACCCAGGGCCCGTCATCAGCAAGACGAGCGCCGCGCTCATCAGCATCCAAGCGTTGTCGCCAGCGCTCTGCGCCGCGCTGACGCTCGTCTCAAGACGGCTCAAGCGCTCTTCCACTCCTTGTGCCAAAGCGCTTGTCGCGAATAGGCAGCCAATAATCGCCATATGAAAGGTCCTACAAGCTGACATCGTCTTATCTCCTTTTGTTCGAATATGACTTGGGGAGATCCCAAAGCGGCAGGCTGCGATGATTGCGTGTGGCCGCGCAGACCAAAAGCGCTTAGCCAATCGATAAGTAAAATGATCGACGAACTACTCGTAGCGCGCCTCCAGACAGTTACGGACTGAACCCGCTTGGAAGTCGCACAAGGAGCTTGACAACGCCCCGGCCTTCCTGTGAAAGTCGCCAAAGACCGGGCGGTCAACGGCTGCCGTCTGAAGAAGCGACAATTTTAGCGATCACGTAGCTTTTTGCAATACCTAAATTTTCGGCCTCTGTTGGTGCGTTTCTGGGGCAAATTTGCTATTGCTTCTTTACGAATTTTTTGTAAAAGCTCTCGGTGCTCAAAGCGGGTGGCGAGATTATGGATCCGGCGACGAGCGCGTATCGGCGTAAGGTTCAAGCCCATGCGGCGAGGCGTCTCGCCGCGCTCTCCGGCGTCTCCGATCCGGTCGAGGCGGCAGCTCAGCTTCGCGCCTTCATCAAGCTCGAGGACGAGCGATTGAAGATCGCGCATCGGTGTGGCGCGCCCGGTAGCTGGACGGTCACTGCGCGCAGCTTTGCGCTCGATTGTTTGATCGAACGCATCTTCCAACATCTCAAACGATCTGGCGAAGCGAGCGAGGCTTTGCGCGTGGCCTCGAGCAGTTTCGCTCTGATCGCCATCGGGGGCTACGGTCGTCGCGAGCTTTCATTCAGCTCCGATATAGATCTGCTCTTTCTGTCAACCGGCCATCGGCGCGCGGCGGCGAAGCTTGTGACCGAAGAGGCGCTTCGCTTGTTGTGGGATGCGGGGCTAACGGTCGGCCATAGTCTGCGCACAATCAGCGAGACGTTGGCGGCAGCGCGCGCCGATGTGCATCTGCAAACGGCCCTCTTCAGTTCGCGATTGGTGATCGGGAGCGCGATGCTGTTCGAAAGTTTCGAGGCGGCGCTTGAGATCGAGCGCGAGCGGCGACGATCCGAGATTATCGCGGCTATTTGCGAAGAGCATGAGCAGAGGCGGCGGAGCTTTGGGGCTGAAGTTTGCGTCCAGGAGCCTCACATCAAAGAGGGCTGTGGTGGGTTGCGTGATCTGCACACGGTTTTGTGGATCGCGCGCCTCACCAACGGATGCCGCGCCCTCGATGAACTCGGCGCGAGCGAGTTGCTGAGCAAAGAGGAGGAGGAAAAACTCATCCGCGCGCGCGATTTCTTGCTGCGCGTGCGTTGCGAAGCGCACCTGCTTGGCGGACGGCGGGCCGACCGTTTGACATTCGATCTGCAGCCGGAATTGGCGGCGCGTTTGGGTTACCGGGCCGATACGCATCTGGCGGCGTCGGAGAAATTCATGCGCGACTACTACCGACACGCGCTGGCGATCAGCCGCGCGTGCGATAAGGCGATCGCGTTGGCAACAGAAAAACGACTGCCGCGCGCGCGGTGGTTCCTATGGCGCCGCGCGGCAAGACCGTTCATCGTCGAAAATGGGCGTGTGTATCTGAACGACGAGGCGGCCAGCAGTTTGCGTCGCGCCCCGCTCCTTTACTTCGAGGCCTTCGCGCGCGCGCAGGAGAGCGGCGCGGAGCTTTCGCACAATCTCCTGCAAGCGTTGGAGGCCAATCTGGATCTGATCGATCGCAAATTCCGCCATTCGCCCGAGGCGGCGCAGGCTTTTCTACAGATCTTGCGGCGACGTGGGCGCGTCGCGCGCGCGTTGCGCATGATGCGCGACACTGGCTTTCTTTCGCGTTATCTGCCGGAGTTCGATCGGATCAGTCTTCTCATCCAGCACGATTTTTATCACCACTACACGATCGACGAGCATACGCTCAAGGCGATCGAAGCGCTCGATGAATTGAGTCGCAGCCAGGATGAACAGCGCGCGCACTGGCGTGCCGTCTTCGATCAGATCGAAGATGTCGCCCTGCTTTATCTGGCCGTTCTGTTGCACGATTTCGGTAAAGGGCGCGGGCGCGGACATGCCGCCCGCGGCGCGCTCGTCGCGGCGCGTGTCTGTCGGCGATTGCATTTAGATCCAGCGAGCAGCGCGAAGATCGTCCTTTTGACCAAGCATCACCTTTTGATGGCGCATCTTGCGCAACGCCGCGATCTGACCGATCCGCGCATCGTTCAGCGCTTCGCCGCGCAGATAGAGTCGTTGGATGCGCTCAACATGTTGCTCTTGCTCACTTATGCGGATCTACATGGCGTCGCGCCGGGCGTGTGGAGCGATTGGAAGGGAAGGCTGTTGTGGGATCTTTACATGCGCGCGCGCAAGGTTTTAACGGGCGAGCCGTTGATCAGCGCCCCGAGCGCTCGCGCGCTGCGCAAAGAGCGCGTCCTCGCTCTGCTGCAGGGCGAGATCCCGCCGAGCGAGATCGAGCGCCATTTCGCCTTGCTTCCGGAAAAGTATGCCCTCACGTTTGATGCCGAAGCGATCGCTAGGCATCTCCGCTTGATCAAGCGCCTCGATGATGTGTGGAGTTGGCAATGGCGCCCTTTCAGCCGCGACACGACCGAACTCACCATCTGTACGCGAGATCGACACGCACTCTTTGCCGATATCGCTGGCGCGCTGGCGTCGCATGGGATCGAGATCCTGAGCGCGGAGTTGAACACGCGCGAAGACGGACTTGTCATAGATCAATTTGTTCTGCGCGAAGCGGCGACACATCAAGCGGTCGAGGAACGGCGGCGCGGAAGGATCGAACGCGCTTTGCGTGCGGCGATAGCCGGGGAGAGCGATGTCGCCGCGCAGGTCGAGCGTTGGCGAGCGCGTAACGCTCCGCGCCGGATGCGCGCGCGCGCAGAGCGCAGTCCGACGCCACGGGTGACGTGCGATAGCGAGGCCGCGCAGCTTTACACTGTGCTCGAAGTGTGCGTGGCGGACGAACCCGGCTTGGCTTATCGCATCGCGCGCATCGTCGCCGATCTGGGTTTTGAGATCGTTTGCGCGCGCATAAGCACCGAGAAACATTACGCGCTCGATGTCTTCTACGTCACTGATGAAGAGGGGAACAAACTCTCAGCGACACAGGAAGAAGAGCTCTGCCGCGCGCTTCGCCGTGCGTTGGCGATCGAGGCATAACCGGTGAAAGCCATCGCCCTATGCGCGCGACACATAAAATCGGCATTTGGATGGATCCCTAGCGAAGTTCGAAGAGGAACTGGAGGAAGAGATGAAAAAGATCGAAGCCATCATCAGACCGCATCTGCTCGACGCGGTTCGTAACGCTTTGCAGGAGATAGACGTGAAAGGGATGACCGTGAGCGAAGTGCAAGGATATGGACGCCAGCGCGGTCATACGGAGACCTATCGCGGCACAGAATATCAAATCGAGTTCATTCCGAAGATGAAAGTCGAGGTGGTCGTCCCGGATGACATCGAGGAGATGGCCGTTCACGCGATCATGAAAGCCGCGCGCACGGGCAAGTTCGGCGACGGCAAGATCTTCGTCACTACGCTCGATGATGTGATTCGCATACGGACGGGGGAGCGCGGCGAAGCGGCGCTGTAGGGACGGTTTCAGACACGCGACCGCGAATCGAAGGCCGATGACGGACGATGCGCGGTCGCGTGCGCTAAAGACTATGGTCCCATTTCCCCGACCCGCGAAGCGCCCCTCGGCGCGCCAGAGATCCGATCCCCAGCTCATCGCCCTCGAGTCGAGGCGATAGGGATCGATCTCTGTCGTTCATGACCGAAGAAGCTAAAAAACCGTTCGCCGCTTAAGCTTCATCAGATGCGGCCCAGCAACAGCAAGATGATGATGATCAAAAGGATCAACCCAAGCAATCCGCTCGGATAGTAACCCCATCCGCGGCTATATGGCCATGTGGGTAGGGCGCCGATCAGGAGCAGGATCAGAATGATGAGCAGAATCGTCCCGATCGTCATCGGAAAACCTCCTCACCTTGGCTGGATGGAACTCACACTGCGACTTCAGTATGCGCTTATGTGCGTTTCGAGTCAATGAGATTTTTCTTGATCGAAAAGCCCAATCGGCACGGGTGACGAGATGATCGGAAGAACCGAAGGTAGAGTTCATCGAGATCATTCCTAATGTCGGCAATTCCGAGAACGGCCTCGCGCCCATCGCTGGTTTACGCGCGAAGCGGGTGGCTCTGCGCCATAGAAGATCTTTCGGTTCCAACCGATCTCGCGGCCTTTCATTCGGCATGACGGTCGAGATAGTCGAGCAACACGTTGGCCATCACCTTGACGCCGATCACGAGCGACTCTTCGTCCACATCGAACTCGGGCGTATGGACCATCGCCGTAATGCCGCGCGCCGGATTAGCGACTCCGAGAAAGTAGTAGAAGCCGGGAATGACCTTCTGGTAGTAAGAGAAGTCTTCCGCGCCCATTTGCGGCAAAGGCGCAATGACGTTCTTCTCGCCGACGACGCGACGCAAAGTCGGCAGCATCTCTGCGACCAGTTGAGGATCGTTGTAGGTCACGGCGGCGCCTTCTTCGTACTGCATCTCGAAAGTCGCGCCGTAAGCTGAAGTTATGCCGGCGACGGTTTCGCGCATCAACTTCTGGACCTGGCGCCGCACGTCTTCGCTCAAGGTTCGGACGGTCCCTTCGAGCTTAACTTCATCGGCGATGATGTTGAAACGGTTGCCCCCTTGAATGATGCCGACCGTGATGACGAGAGGCTCTTGAGTGTTGATGCGACGGCTGCGGATCGTCTGCAAAGCCATGACACACTCAGCGGCGACGACTACGGCATCGATGCCCTCATGTGGATAGGCTCCATGAACCTTCTTGCCGCGAATTGTGATGACGAAACGATCTGAGGAGGCCATCGCTGGACCAGAGTTGTAGCCAATCTTCCCGATTTCGATGGTCGGCATGACGTGGAGACCGAAGATCGCTTGTGGACGCGGGTCATCGAGCGCGCCTTCTTTAATCATCAACGGTGCGCCGCCCTCCTCGCCGGGGGGCGGACCTTCCTCTGCTGGTTGAAAGATGAACTTGACGCTCCCGCGGATCTCATCGCGCATCCGGCTGAGGATCTCGGCCACGCCGAGCGCGATCGTCGTGTGAACATCGTGCCCGCAGGCGTGTTTGACGCCCGGCACGCGCGATTTATACGGAACCTCGATCGTCTCTTGAATCGGGAGCGCGTCCATGTCAGCGCGCACGGCGACGACTGGACCAGGCTTCGATCCTTTGAGCAAGGCGACGACGCCGTGACGGGCGACGCCGGTTCGTACCTGATCGAACCCGAGCGCTTTCAATTTTTCGGCGACGATCCTAGAGGTGCGCTCTTCGCGGTTCGATAGCTCCGGATGCATGTGGAAATCGCGCCGTTGTTCGATCAGCCTAGCGCGCAAGCTCTCGGCTGCTTGCGCGATGCGCTCTTCGCGCGTGGCGCTTATGGGACCTTCGGCCAACGCGGTGCGGCATCCGATACAGAGCGAGATGATCGCTGGCGCGGCCCACGCGAGCCTCTTCATGGGCGAAGGAAAGCGGCGTAATGCGAAGAGTCCCCGACGAGGACTTTTCATGCGGTGTGGAAACGTAAGCATCCGACCTTTCGCCTTTCAGGGAGCGTTTTTGAGGGAAGATCTGTGAACGCGCGATGAAGTTACAACGTTTGCGCAAAGATCGTCAATCGGAAGCGAAGGTTGTTCGGCCCATCTTCGAGCTGGCTCGACCGATTCGCTCGATGGTAAATTTTCGGCGTCCTGTAAGCGAAAGCGATGCGGGTCGAGTGCGCGCCGGAAAGATTCGGTCGGCTCGGAAGAGAGCGCGGGGCGGTTTCGGTGCGGCGATCAACGAATCGTGTCAAGATGGGAAGTTCATCTTCGAAAGCGGGGGTGTGATGCGCGAAGACGGGAGCTTCGGGCTCAAACGCGGCCTCGGTCTACTCGATGCGACGGCGATCGTCATCGGTTCGATGATCGGTTCGGGCATCTTCATCGTTTCGGCTGAATCGGCACGGTTGGTCGGCGCGCCGGGATGGTTGCTGCTGGCCTGGTTGCTCGCGGGCGTTCTGACGATCACTGGCGCGTTGTGTTGCGCCGAGCTTGCAGCGATGATGCCACAGGCGGGCGGGCAGTACGTTTTCTTGCGCGAAGCGTATCATCCGGCGATCGGATTTCTCTTCGGTTGGTCGCTCTTCATCGTCATACAGACGGGAACGATCGCCGCCGTCGCGGTCGCTTTCGCCAATTTCCTCGGAGTCTTTACCGATACAGTATCGCCCGCGCGCTACGTCGTCGCTCCCATCCGCGTAGGACCGTATGCCGTCAGCCTTTCGACGCAGCAGTTGGTCGCCATCGCGCTCATCCTGCTGCTGACGTGGACCAACACGCGCGGGCTTCGGGCGGGGAAGGTCGTGCAGAACCTCTTCACGTTCACGAAGACGGCGGCGCTGATCGGATTGATCGGCGTCGGGTTGCTCTTCGGCTGGAACGAACGTAGCGCGGCTTACACCTCTTCATGGTGGGATCCGTGGGCCAACGGTTGGACGCCGCAAAACGCGCAGCCGGGATTGCAAGCGTTCGGAGCGTTGGCTTTGCTGATGCTTCTGGGGCGCGCGATGACTGGTCCACTTTTTGCGCAATCGGCGTGGAACAACGTGACCTTCACCGGAAGCGAAACGCGCGATCCGGGACGCACGCTCCCACGCGCTCTGCTTTACGGTTGCAGCTTAGTCGTCGTCCTTTACCTTCTTGCCAATGTGGCCTACATCGTCACCTTGCCGCTTGAGGGGATTCAGCGCGCACCACAGGGGCGCGTAGCGACAGCGGCGATGCAAGCGATCTTGGGGACGCCAGGCCAGTTCATCATGGCCGCATGCATCATGATCTCGACTTTCGGTTGCGACAACGGATTGATTCTCGCGGGCGCGCGCGTCTATTACGCGATGGCGCGCGATGGCCTCTTCTTCGCGCGGATCGGCGAGCTGAATGAACGGCGCGTGCCTGCTACGGCGCTTGTCGCGCAAGGGGTCTGGGCCTCGGCCTTGACTTTGCCGCGCACGATCTCATTCGATGAGCGGACCGGTGCCGTGCAGTATGGCAACGTTTATACGCAGCTTCTCGAATACATCATCGCCGCCGATCTCATCTTCTACGTTCTGATGGTTGGGGCAGTCATCATCATGCGATGGCGTCTACCGCACGCGCCGCGTCCCTATCGCACGTGGGGCTATCCGTTCGTGCCGTTGATTTACATCGCGTTGGCGGTCTCGCTCGTCTGTGATCTCATCTATCTTGCGCCGGCCACATCTGGGATCGGATTCTTGCTCGTCATGACTGGGCTGCCGATCTATTTCGTGAAGAGGGCCGCGTTACGATCCGTTCTGAAGAATGAGAGGGGCGAAGCGTAACGCGGCGCATGGTTCGTCAGTTCGCTCAGTGGACGGTCGAAGCGGGGAGAAGCGATCCGCGCCGATCGGCGGCGATTGCGTAGCCATCTTCGATGTGTCCGATCATGCCGTGAAAATAGATCTCTGTGCCCGATAGAACGACCAGCACGTCGCCGGCCCTGATGCGCGGATTTTCGACGCGAAAACGTATGACCGTCGCGTGCCCGTTCTCCTGTTCGAGCGTTTCGAAGGTGAACTTATCCGCTTCGACGACGACCGTTTGCGAGGTGTTAGTATAATTCGGTCTCTCCTCTGGCATTTCTGGACCTCCCTTTCGAAAATTCGGCGCGCGTCGATCGCTTGGTCGCTTGAAGCTGACGAACGCGCGATTCAAAAATTATGGGGATGAAAACCGCGTCCGTAAAGGTCCTGATAGACCCATCCGAGGACGCGTATCTCCGCCGTGCAGAGCGCTTCGAGCCAACACGAGGTCAGATAGATGGCGCGTTCGCGGGCCGTCGGAATTTTGCTCGATTCTTCGAGCGCCGATGCGCCTTGGGCCGTTTGTAAGCGATAAGCGCTGGCGATCTCCTCATTGGTGCGGCGCGCTTCGTCGAGCGCGGCGAGCAATTCGCCGATCCACTCGTAAAGCGCGTGCTCATCCTTGTAGGTCGCCAGGGCTTGAAAGATGCCGATGGCAAGCCTATCTTCGGCGCGCGAGAAGGCGAACGTCTCGCCATAGATCCGCTCATCTTCGCGCCGTTTCCACTCGAAAAGTTCCTGCACCGCCGGATGGTTAATGACAGCGACGCGCGGGTCGTAACGCAGAAACCATTCGATCACGGCAGCAAGCGAAGAGGCCTCTACCTCGCCGTTGGCATCGCGGCGCAATGCGGGCGGACGAAAATCCGCGCCTTCACTCCCGTGCTCTTTCATCTTCAAGCTTCACCAGCGCCGCCCCAGTTTACAGCCATTCGGGCGCGAAGCAAAATCAGCATCACAGGCTTTTTGGCGTTTATGGCTCAAAGCGGCCACGGACGCGACTCGTCCGTGCCCAACCGCCGCCACTTCGCGAGAATTTCCGCGCGCATGTTTCGTGTATAATGCGGCGAAATCCCGTTGAAAATGATCGTCCATGCGGCGGATGGAGGGTGGGCGGATGGGTTTAAGCGTTCAGATCGTTTGGTTGTTCGTGCTTGCCATACCCGTCGCGTGCATTTCGTGGACGGTGACGCATGAAGAGATCTTTCGCGAGCCGCGCGAGTTCTGTCTCGAGAAGAGTCGCACATGTCGCCGTTTGTTCGAGCGAAAGTTCTTCTATCTCTTTACCTGCGAATACTGCTTCAGTCATCACGTAGTTGTGATCTTCCTTCTCATCACCCGCTACAAGTTGCTCTTTGCCGATTGGCGCGGGTACTTGATCGCTGGCTTCGCCCTCGTCTGGATCGCCAATCAATATATGAGCCTTTACGGAAGACTACGTCTCGATATCAGTCACGAGCGGCTCGATATCGAAGCGAAGAGGGTCGAGATGAGCGAATCGAGCGATTCAAAGGGCGATTAGCCAGAAGACCCAGCGTTCGCGGGTTCGGCGGAAATCGGTCTCTCTGAACCGGCCCGTCGCGCTCAAACGCGCTCGCAGATGATAGCGATCCCTTGACCGCCGCCGATACAGGCGGTCGCCAAAGCATAACGCCCTTTGCGCCGGTGAAGTTCGAGGAGCGAAGTCAAGACTAAGCGCGTCCCCGTCGCGCCGAGCGGGTGGCCCAGCGCGATCGCTCCGCCGTTGACGTTGGTCTTCTCGCGATCAAGACCGAGTTCTTTCTCCACAGCTAGGTACTGCGCCGCGAAAGCTTCGTTGACCTCGAAAAGATCGATGTCGCCGAGTTTGAGGCCGGCCTTTTCGAGCGCTTTGCGCACGGCGGGGACGGGGCCGATGCCCATGATCTCGGGTTCGACTCCGGCGTAAGCCCAACTGACGATACGCCCGAGAGGCTTTTTATTGGTCCGGCGGACGTAGTCTTCGCTCGCGATGACGAGCGCCGCTGCGCCATCGACGATGCCGGAAGCGTTGCCAGCGGTGACGAATCCGTCTTTGTTGAAGGCGGGCGGAAGTTTCGCCAGCGCTTCGAGCGTCGTATCGGGGCGCATGTGATCGTCGCGGTCAACTATCTGCACGCCCTTCTTCGTCTTCACCTCGACGGGCACGATCTCTTCGGCAAAAACGCCCGCGTCCTGCGCTCGTTTGGCCGCCCGTTGCGAACGGAGCGCATAGCGATCCTGCTCTTCGCGCGAGATCCCATACTTGCGCGCGAGATTCTCCGCCGTCCCAGCCATGGTCGTGTTGCAGTAGCTGTCGAGCAACGCGACCATCAAACTGTCTTCGAGCTTGCCTTGACCGAGCGCGAATCCGGCGCGCGCGCCGTAGATGACATGAGGAGCTTGCGACATCGATTCCATGCCGCCGACCAGAGCCGTTTCGGCTTCGCCGAGCAGGATCATGTGCGCTCCCGAGATGATCGACTGAATGCCGCTTCCGCACAGACGGTTGACCGTCAGCGCTGGACGATCAATAGGCACGCCGGCTTTCAAGGCGACGTGCCGCGCGCCGTAGATGGCATCGCCCGAAGTCTGCAGCGCGTTGCCGATCACCGTGTGATCTATCTCTTCGGGCGCGACGCCAGTCGCTTCCAACGCCGCGCGCGAAGCGATGGCCGCGAGATCGATCGCCTTGATGTCTTTCAACGCGCCGACGTATTCACACATCGGCGTACGCTTTCCGCCGAGAATGAAGACTTCCTTCGCCATATTGCATCGCCCCTTCCTTACCGTATCGTTCGGTAGAGAAGAGGTTAACAGAGCGGCGAACGCGGAATCAAATTGACTCTCACACGTGGATCCTCTCGCATCGCGCTTTCGCTCTTCGCGGAGCCAGCCTTCGTCATCACATCTCCTCTCTTCGCTGCACATGGCTCGTTATTTCACAGTCATTCCTAGCTTCGATCTTCGGTCAAGATGCGAAACCTCGCGCTACGGTCAAACGGTAAATGTGGGAGATTAATGACCTCGGAGAATTTAAGTCTGTCCGTGCGGTGATTGGCGAGGACGCCGCACGCAGCGGCTCAGTGAGCATGGATACCGGAGAATTTAAGTCTGTCCATGCGGTGATTGGCGAAAGGTAGATTAAGAGCGCCCGGCGAACATGGCCAGCAGAATGGCTATGGCGTCAAGGTAGACGCGCCGCGCATCGGCTTCGCGCGGCAAATTGTTCACGATGAGCGAGAAGACCAGGCGCTCGCCCGCCGCCGTCGTCACGTAACCGGAAAGCGATGCCGCGTTATTGATCGTTCCCGTTTTGGCCCGGACGTTCCCTTCGGCAGCGGTGCCCCTCATGCGGTTGCGGAGCGTGCCATCCACGCCAGCGATGGGGAGCGCGTCACGAAAGACTTGCGCGTAGCGGTGACGGCTCATGTAGGTCAGAAGCTGAACGGTCGTCGTCGCGGTCACCAGATTGCTGCGCGAAAGACCCGAGCCATCGACCATCTGCACGCGGTCTTCGTCGATTCCGGCTTTGCGCAAGAACTGTTTGACGGCTTCGATGCCGGCCTCTTCGCTCGATTGTTTGGGATCAATGCGCGTCGCGTTGCCGAGCGCGCGCAGGATGAGTTCCGTGTAAAGATTCTGGCTCGGTTTAAGGGTTTGCGCGATGATCTGGCCCAGCGGTGGGGATTGACGTTGCGCGATCTCGATCAACGAAGAGGGATCGAAGGGCGCGGTACGGCGCATGTATGCGTCGATGGTGCGTGTCTTTCCGCGGATCTTGACGCCGCGTTTTTCGAGCGCGGAGCGGAGAAGCGAGGCGAACAGCAATGCCGGATGTGAGATCGAAACGCTCGCCGTGTAACCGGGATCGTCTTCGGGGAGCGCGCCGCCGACTTCGAGCGTGTTTTCGCCGAGCGGGCGGTAAACGTAGAGCTTGCGGCGCGCCCCGCGCGGCGCGGTTACGGTCCGGTTGATGATCTTCAGCAGCGAAGTCTCCGGTCCGGTCGTGACTGTACCTGGTTCGCCTGCGCGCTTGCCCGGTTTGACGAAAAGATCGAGCGAATTGTCGTTGATCGTCAGAGCGCTGATCTCCGCGCCGTAATACCACTGAAGATCATCGACTTCCCATCCGGAGCCGAACGGTATGCCGTCGAAGTAGCTTTCGTCGGCGATGAGATCGCCTTCGATCCGCCGCACTCCGGCGGCGACGATCTTCTCGGCCAGCTCATCGATCGCACGATAGTAGTCGCCGTCATAGAAACGTGCAGCGAATGTTGGATCGCCGCGGCCATAGATGATGAGGTCGCCGCGGATCTTGCCCGAAGCATCTGGGCGGGTTTGCGCATAGACGGAAGTCGTGAACCGAAAATCTGGACCGAGACGATCGAGCGCCGCGGCGATCGTGTAAAGCTTCATGTTGGAAGCCGGTTGCATGAACTTATCGGCGTTCAGCTCAAAGAGCGTGCGCCCCGTATCGAGCGAGACCACTTTAGCGGCAAACTGCGCGGGCGCGAGTTCCGGCTGATGCAGGATCTCTTCGATAGCGGCGCGCAATTCTCCGATGGTCCGCGTCGTCGCCGGAACGAAGCCCGCTGGATGCGGTGGGGCGGACGGCATGGGCGACGGGACCGGGGCCGATTGCGGGGCGTTCTGCGTCTGCGTGACCGCGCGCGCGCGCACCGCATCTTGCGGCGGCGGAGTTTGGGCCGGCGCGGTGCCGGAGAAAAGCGCGATGATGAGTGCTAACGCTAGCTTGGCCCTAAACCGATTCTTGATGCCAAGCCCGACCTCAGATGCTCTCTCGCGATCCATCATGAAACCTCGAAAGCTTTTCGACATCTGGTTTTTGGAGCGCGCCTTTCAAAGTCGCGATCTCTTTATGAAAGCTCGCAACTAAACATGGTGGCGCTTTTTAATCCGAACGGAAAATCGTGAATCAACGCTCCGGTCGAACGCAAAAATCAGCCATGCGATTCGCTCAAAATCAGCGCTTCGATCGAATGGACGATCTCTTCGGGCGAAGCGGTCGCCGTGCCGACTTTGCCGACGACGATCCCTGCCGCGTGATTGGCCAGCATGGCGGCTTCGAAGAGGGCAGCTCCCGCTGCGAGCGCCGCGCCGAGAGCCGCGATCACCGTATCGCCTGCGCCCGTCACGTCATAAACTTCGCGCGCGACGGTCGGGACCGACACCGGCGCGCGATCCTCTTCGACGAGCATCATGCCGCGCTCGCCGCGCGTGATGAGCACGGCACGGCAGGCGAGCCGCGCGCGGATGTTTTGTGCCGCTTGCGCGATGCCGTCATCGGAATCATCTTCGCTGTTCGTCAATCGCAGCGCCTCGTGATGATTGGGCGTGACGAGCGTCGCCGGACGGTAAGCGTCGAAGTTACGAAACTTCGGATCGATGAGCGTCGGTATCTTCGCCTTTTGCGCGAAGGAGAGGATTTCAGCTAGCGTGCGCGGCGTGACGGCGCCTTTATCGTAATCTGAGACGATGAGGGCATCGGCGCGTTTGAGTTTTCTTTTCAAAGTTTCGATCAACCGATCTTCGATCTCCGCAGAGACGGGCGTGCGCCGTTCGCGGTCGGCGCGCACGACGAGCTGACTGTGCGCGATGATGCGCGTCTTGGTCGTCGTCGGACGCGCATCATCGACGATCAGAGTCTCATCGTCGGCTCCTACTTCGCGCAATTCAGCGCGCAAGCGGTCAGCCGTTCGGTCACGCCCGACGACGCCGACGACCGTGGCGCTCGCGCCGAGCGCCCGCAAGTTGGCCAGCACGTTGGCGGCGCCGCCCAGTCGGACCGATTCGCGTTTTATGTCAACGACGGGCACCGGCGCTTCCGGCGAAATGCGCGTGACGTCGCCCCAGACGAACTCGTCGAGCATCACGTCGCCGAAGACGACGACGTTTCGATCGCGTACCTTTTGCAAGATCTCCTTGGCGCGTTGCGGCGAAAGGTGCGGTATCAAATCCTTTCTCCCTCAATCTCGATCTTCTTAGAATCCGAGCGCCGAATGCTATCCTTTAATCGAGCGAGCGGTCAACCGACACAAGGGGGGCAAATCCGACCGAGCAAGCGGTCAATCTGAATGAGGCCACCAGATGAAGAAGCTCATCTTTCGGTCAAATCCGACCGAGCAAGCGGTCAATCGCCGCGATGACGCTTTCGACCGAAACGCGCCGTATGCACTCGGGCCGGTCGAAGACGGCGCAGGTGTAACCGGGGCAAGGCGCGCAGTCCATCTCGACGCGCACCACCTCGTGCGGAGCGTCGGTCCACGGACGCCAGTGCGCGACGTTCGATGAACCGAAGATGACGACGGCTGGCGTCCCGACGGCGGCGGCGATGTGCGCGATGCCGCTATCGTTGCCGATGAAGAGTTTAGCGCGTCGGGCGAGCGCGGCGACTTCTGGCAAAGAGAGCGTCGTGAAAGGGATGATGCGCGCGTGAGCGCGCGCGATCACATCGCGCACGACATCCTCTTCCGCAGGTGCGGCGACGATGATCGTCATGAGTCCGCGGGCGCGTAAACCATCTGCAACGCGCGCGAACTTTTCCGCGGCCCACATTTTCGATTCAAAAGCCGCCGCCGGATGCATCAAGACGAACGGCTGTGATGCGCGCAGTCCTTCGGTACGAAGTTTTCGCATCAAGGCCTCGTCAGCCTTCTGCGTGACCGTCAAGCGCGCGCGCGGACGGTCGGTTACGGGAACGCCGGTCCAGCCGAGCAGAGCGAGTTGCTGTTCCGCTGAGTGCGTCCTGTCCTGACACCAGATTTCAGATGGATGCGGCGCCAGATGGTTATGCAGGCGCGCGTACTGGTAACTGGCGAAACCAACGCGATGGCGCGCCCCCGACGCCCACGTCAGAAGAGTCGCCGTCGTTCCACCGTGAAGGTTGAAGGCGACATCGTAGTTCGAAGCGCGCAAGCTTTTGACCGCCAGCATGCGCGCCGTCGAAGTTGGCGCAATCGAGATGACGCGCGTCGCGTCCGTGCAACCGTCGAACAGCGGCGCGACCCAATCTTCGAGCAGAACATCTATTTCGGCTTCGGGCAGGAAACGGCGTAGCGCGTGAAGCGCGGGCGTCGCCAAAACCGCGTCGCCAATGGATCGCAGGCGCACGACGAGCACGCGCCGTACCTCGCTCCAGTCCCAACGCGCCGGTCCGAGCGGTTGCGCGCCTTCGGGAACGATCTGCCCGCATGTCGTCGGTTGCATCGCCACGGCGATCCGGAAAGGTGGAGCCGCTTTCGTAAATCAACTGGCGGTCCCGCTTGAAACTTGCGGCTGATCATCTTCGATCTGCGCTTCGTCGATGAGCATCACGGGGATGTCATCGCGTATCGGATAGACGCGCTTGCACTGCGCGCATTTTAACCCGCTGCCGTCGGGTTTGAGTTCGACCTTGGTTTTGCACAACGGACAGACGAGGATCTCCAGAAGCTCTTTGCTGATCGCCATATCAGGGCCCCTTCGAAGGATTTTTGCGATCGGTTAAGAGATGCCGTTATCGCAAGCAAAGCTTAACAGTTCGGTGAGGTCGCGAGCAAGAAATATCACCCCGATCTTGGGGAGGCGCTCATCGTCGCCTTTCGAGACGCATGAGGATGCCGTCCTTCGGACGTAACGTGATGCGCGGCAGTGGTTCGATTCTTCGTTGCGGGATGAGCCTCATGTGCCAGTCGCGGATCAACACGGCGAGCACGATGATGCCTTCCATCCACGCGAAGGCTTCGCCGATGCAACGGCGCGGACCGCCGCCGAACGGGAAGTAAGAGAACGGCGGACGCGCCTGTTTCAGTTCGGGCCGCCACCTTTCGGGATCGAACCTTTCAGGCTCAGGGAAGAAACGCGCGTCCCTGTGCATGACGTATTGGCTGACGAGGACGAGCGAGCCCGCGGGCACGAGATAACCGCCTATTTCGACATCCCTGATCGCCAAGCGCCCGATCACCCACGCTGGCGGATAAAGGCGCATCGCTTCGGCGAAGACCATCTCGGCATATTCGAGTCGCGCCACATCGTCGAAGCGCGGAAGGCGATCTCCGAGCACGGCCTTCGTTTCATCGAGGAGTCTGTGTTCGATCTCCGGATGTTGCGCGAGCAGATAAAAGGTCCACGCCAGAGCGTTGGCCGTCGTCTCGTGACCGGCGAGAAAGAGCGTCATCGCTTCGTCGCGCACCTGCTCATCAGTCATGCCGCTGCGGTCGCCTTCCATGTCGCGCGCGGCGAGCAACATCGACAGTAGATCGCCGTGATCTACGCCGCTCGTGCGGTGCTCTTCGATGATGCGGTAGATGATCGCATCGAGGCGAGCGCGCGCCCGTTCAAACTTGCGACGCGAGGGTAGCAAAAACCTCTCGATCAATTCCGAATAGGGCATCATCAAGATCTCAAAGAGGTCCATCAGATCGGCGAGCGCCCTTCCCACTTCATCAGCATCGGATTCGACGTTCGCATCGAAGAGCGTTTTGCCGACGATCGAGAGCGTCAAACGCATCATCTCGCGCGCGACGTCGATCTCTTCGCCATCGCGCCAGCGTTGGGAAAGCGCCGCCGCATACGACGCCATCACGTCGGCGTAAGCGGCGATCCGTTGGCGATGGAAAGCCGGTTGCATCAAGCGGCGTTGGCGCCGGTGGAACTCGCCTTCACTGGTCAGCAGTCCGTTACCCAACAACTTCTTCGCGCGTTGAAGGGCGCGCCCTTTGATGAAATGTTCGTGGCGCGTGACGAGCACCTCTTTGATGAGTTCTGGATGGTTGAACAGGAAGAAATGTTGCGGGCCGATGCGAAATTGCGCCGCATCGCCGTAAGCGCGCGCAAGCTCTGTGAGGAAGCGGAGCGGATCGCGCCGAAAAGAGAGAAGTTGTAATCCCGGCACAAGACATCGCGGACCGGGCGGAACGATCGCTGTTTCCATAGCTTCGCCTTTCGCCGAGCGTCAGAAGAGAATCCCACCAGACTCTCGCTCGATTTTAACAGAAGCAGGCGCGCATACGTTATCGCGTGATGAGGATCTCCGTGACCGGCGCGGCGGGCAGTTCGACGCGCAGACGGTGCGCCGCCTTGTCGAATTCCACGCGCTCGATCTTACGCCCATCGGCGAGCACTTCGCGCGGCGGATCGCTCACCCCCAGAATCTCGATCGCGGAAGGCAGGCGCGCATCTTTGTATTCACCCGCGTGAGCGAAGGCGATACGCAAACCGAACTGCTCTTCGCTTAAGCGAACGATCGTGTTGAGGTAGCGTCCGTTGCGATAAGCATAGCCGTCACCTTCATCCTGATAGATGCGGCTTTCTCCACCGGCACCGGCTGCAACGACGAGCGTGAGCGGCGCGTTTTTCATCTCGTCCGTGTGCTGAACGGGCGCTTGGACGGCGAGCGCGGCTCCGGCTCTTACGAAGAAGGGCAAACGGTCGAGCGGCGCTTCGACCATCATTTCGCTTCCCCCTCGATAACGCGCGCCGGTCCACCAATCGATCCACTCATCGCCCGCGGGGAAGTAGACGCGCCGACGTCTTTCGCCTTCGCGCACCACGGGCGCAACCAGCACGTCGCGCCCGAGCAAGAACTGATCTTCGATCAAATAGGTGCGCACATCGTTCGGATACTCGAACCAAAGCGGACGCATGACGGGTGCGCCCGTCTCCTCGTGTTCGCGAAAGAGCGTGTAGATGTACGGCAAGAAGCGGTAACGCAGTTCGATCGTCGCGCGGTTGATGCGCTCAAACTCGGGGCCGAACGCCCACGGTTCCTGGTTGCGCGTCGGTCCACCCGATGAATGGCCGCGCAAGAATGGCGTGAAGATGGCAGCCTGCAACCAGCGGGCGTAAAGCTCGCCCGTCGGCAGCGGGTAATCGGCAAAACCGCCGACATCGGCGCCAGCAAAGGGGATGCCGGAAACGCCGAGGTTAGCCAGCATCGGGATGCTCAGTGCCAGATGATCCCACGTCGAAACGTTGTCGCCGGTCCAGACGGCGGAGTAACGTTGCACGCCTGCATAGGCGGCGCGCGTCAAGACGAACGGGCGCGCATCGGGACGCAGCCTCTTTAAACCCTCGAAGGTTGCGCGCGCCATCTGCATGCCGTAAACGTTATGGTAGCGACGGTGGGTGTCGGGGAGCACGCCTTCGCCCGCGTGCGGCACGTCGAGCGGAAAGGTCTTGCCCGGATGGTGCATGATGCGCGGTTCCGCGAGATCATCGGGCAAGAAGGTCGCCGGTTCATTCATGTCGTTCCAGAAGCCGGCGATCCCTTCATCCGTATGTTTCTTGTAAAGCGCCCCGAACCACGCGCGCGCTTTCGGATCGGTGAAATCGGGAAAGGCGCATGTGCCGGGCCAGACGCGCGCGTGAAACTCACTCCCATCAGCCGCGCGAACGAAATAGCCGCCTGCGCGACCTTGACGATAGACTTCGTATTGATCATCGACCTTGACGCCGGGATCGATGATGACCACAAGGCGAAAGCCCTGCACGCGAAGGTCGCGGATCATCTTCGCCGGATCGGGAAAGCGTCCGCGGTCCCACGTGAAGACGCGGTAGCCGTCCATATAATCTATGTCGAGGTAGATGACATCGCACGGGATGCGCTTTTCGCGAAAGGTGCGCGCCAGATCGCGCACGCGCGCTTCCGGATAGTAGGACCAACGCGATTGTTGAAATCCGAGCGCCCAGATGGGCGGTAGCGGCATACGTCCGGTCAGCTCCGTGTAGTCACGCAGGATGTTGTGCGGCGAACGCTCTTTGCCGCCCGTAAAGACGTAGTAGTTGATCTCGCCGCCCGCCGCGCCGAACGTGTAGCGCGCCGGATCGGTCTTGCCCATATCGAAATAGGTCCGGTGCGTGTTGTCGAAGAAGATGGCATAAGCCCGGCCTTGATGGAGCGCGATGAAGAAGGGGATGGATTTATAGAGCGGATCGGTGTTGCGGTCGTAAGCATAGGTGTCGTAGTTCCACATCACCATCGTCTGCCCGTGGCGTGACATGGGCAGAGCCTTTTCGCCGAAGCCGTAGTAAGTTTCGGTCGCCGGACGGAGCTTTGAAGTTTCGACTGCGCCCGTTTCGGGGTCGAAAGAGAAGGGGCGCGCCGGATCATCTTCGACGACCAGGCGCCCTTGCGCGTCGTAAATGACGGTGCGAAGCGGACGGTGGAAGATGACAAGCCGCGCGCCCATCGTGTTGATCTCGGTTCGATCGTCGAAACGGTTAACTTGTGCGCTGATTGCGATTCGCTTCTCCGTCTCCACAGCGTAAGAGAAATCGGGTTCGAACTCACCTTTAGGCGCGACGCGCACGTGCGCGACATCGGGCGCGATGAAGGCGATCGCCGCGCGCGCGCCGCTCGATAGGCGGAACGTCGCACCGTCAGGTCGCGGTTCGACCGCGACGACATCGCCTGCGGCGCGCCATGCGCCGCGCACATCGAAAGCAGAGGTGGCGGCGAGAAAGAGGAGGCAGACTATCGGGAATCTTCTGCGCTTCGGCATTGATTTCGCTCTCCGTTCTTTCAACTTGTCGTCGAAATCGCCCACTTTAGTTAAAAACAGAGCAGCGCTGTTGGTCAATGGGCCACTCTTTAGATGAAGTTCGAGATGAATCGAATGGCGCGCTGGCCGAATCATTCAGCCGAGCGATTGAAGATAAGCGTAAAGCTCTTCGCGCGTCGGGAGAGCCTTGCGCGCGCCGAGAGCGCGACACTTGAGCGCGGCGACGGCGCAACCCATCTTCAAGCATGTTTCGAGTTCCTCTCCTTGCAGGAGGCCGTAGAGGAATCCGGTGTGAAAGGCGTCGCCTGCGCCGGTCGTGTCGCGGCAACCGCCGGGCACAGGCAGCGCCGTCGTTTCGATGAACAGCCCTTCGTGGTAGAGCAACGCGCCGCGCGTCCCGCGCGTCATGCCGACCACAGCGCAACCGTACCGCGCCTTGATCTCCATCAAGGCGGCGCGTTCGTCGGTCAACCCCGTAAGTCGGCGCGGGAACTCCGCCGACGAGATGAGGACATCGATCAGCGGCAGAAGTTGCGGCAGCCCATCATAGATGTTGTCTATATCGGCGGAGACGATGGTCCCGGCGCGGCGGGCTTCACGAGCCACCTGCGCACAGGCGGGCGGGTCGTGGGCATCCAGATGCAGTATCCGCCCGCGTTCGGCGAATCCGACCGGGGCCTCCCATTCGCTGTAAGCCAAGCGTTCATCGCGATCCCAGAGGATGGTCCGTTCGCCCGTGCGCGCATCGATGATGATGAAGGCGACCTGCGTGCGTGCCCCTTCGACGATCTCGACGAAATCCGTGTTGACGCCTTCATCGACGAGCGATTGCAACCCTTTGCGCCCCTCTTCGTCCGATCCGAAGCGCCCCGCGTAGGCCGTGCGCAACCCCAGGCGGCGCAACCCGACCATGGCCGAAGCCGTCTGCCCGCCAGCGGATTGCGCGTACTCGAGAAAGCGCGTCTTTGTGTCGAACGCCGGATACTGCGGCGCGACGATTAAGTGATCGAAGGCGTTCAACCCGAATCCGACGCAGTCGAACTCCCTCTTTTCGGGCAACTTGAGCGGGAAACGCATCGCGATTCGCTCCGTTCGCTGGAATCCTGTACAATTTCAATCATAAGGCTTGACGACGTGTAAGCGCCATGACCCTCGAAGAGAAACTTCAGCTTCTGCCGACCGAGCCTGGTGTCTACATTTACAAAGACGCCGAGGGGCGCATCATCTACGTCGGCAAGGCGAAAAGTCTACGTCACCGCGTGCGCTCTTATTTTCAATCGAACCGCGCGCTCGACGCGAAGACGCGCGAACTGATTCGCCGCATCGCTGATCTCGAATTCATCGTCACGGATACGGAAGTCGAAGCGCTGGTCCTCGAAGCGAATCTGATCAAGCGTCACAAGCCGCGCTACAACGTTCTGCTCAAAGACGACAAACAGTATCCCCACCTGAAGCTGACGATCAATGAACCTTTCCCGCGCGTCATGATCACGCGGCGCGTAGAGCGCGACGGAGCGCTCTATTTCGGCCCTTTCCTGCCGGCCAGTCTGGCGCGCCGGACGATCGATCTCATCAATCGCACGTTCCAGCTTCGCACATGCGACATCGAGATCGATGGGAGACTGCCACGCCCATGTCTCGAATATCACATCAAACGGTGCCTCGGCCCGTGCGTTCGAGAGTTATGCTCGCCCGAACAATACAAAGAAGCCGTGCGCGACGTGCGACTGTTTCTCGAAGGGAAGAACAAAGAGCTGGTTGAAGACCTCGAACGGCGCATGTACGCGGCTTCGGATGCGATGAACTTCGAACTGGCGGCCAAATACCGCGACATGCGCAAAACGGTGCTCGCGCTCGCCGAACAGCAGAAGATGGCAACTTCGCCCGACCGTGACGTTGACATCTTCGGCTACCACCGCGAAGGCGCGCGTTTGGCGTTGCAGCTTTTCACCATGCGCGAAGGCAAAGTGGTCGGGCGGCGCGAGTTCTTCTGGGAGGATCTGCCGGAAGAGGGTTTCGATCCGTCGGCCTTCTTGAGCGAAGTGCTGGCCCAGTACTACTCGACCGATTACGTGCCGCGCGAGATCTACGTGCCGATAGATTTCGAGGACCGCGAACTTCTGGAGAAGGCTTTGAGCGAGCGGCGCGGACGGCGCGTCCACATCATCGTCCCGCAACGCGGCGAAAAGCGCGATCTGGTCGAACTCGTCGAAAAGAACGCACGGCTCGCCTTCGAGCAGCGTTTCCGCCTCCTCAAGCCCGACATGCAGCGCGTGCTCGAAGAGCTGCAAGAGGTCCTGGAGTTGCCGCGCTACCCGGCGCGCATCGAGTCGTTTGACGTGTCGAACATCTCGGGCACGGACACCGTGGCAGCGTTGGTGGTGTGCGAAAACGGGCGCATCGACCGCGCCGCCGGCAGACGCTTCCGCATCAAGACGGTCGAAGGCGCGAACGATCCGGCGGCGATGCGCGAAGCGGTCTTCCGCCGTTATCGGCGCCAGTTGGAAGAGCGAAACCCGCTGCCCGATCTCGTCCTGATCGACGGCGGGCGGACGCAGCTTCAAGCGGCGGCGGATGCGATGCGCGAACTCGATCTAGAAGCCATCCCGCTGGTCGGTGTGGTCAAACCTCAGGGTCGCCACAACGAAGTTTCGCATCTTCTGGTGCGCGGGCGCGAGCATGAACCTATCTATCTCGATGCGCACTCGCCGGTCCTTCATCTCATCCAGATGATCCGCGACGAGACGCATCGCGCGGCGGTCGCTTATCATCGCAAGCGGCGCGAACTGCGCGACTTCACCTCGGAGTTGACGGCCATTCCGGGCGTCGGCGAGAAGCGCAAGAACCGACTGCTCCGCCATTTCGGCTCGATCACGCGCATCGCGCAAGCGAGCGTCGAGGAGCTTAAGCCGTTTGTCGGACGCGCCACCGCCGAAGAGATCGTCGCCCACTTCGCCCGCCAACGCGAAGCGGCGCAGGCCGGAGAGTGACCGAAGATTCCTCGGCGAGAGCCCGAATTTATGCGCATACATCCGATCACATTACCGACGCCTTTCGAGATTGGACCGGTCAACGTCTATCTCATCCTGGACGATCCCGTGACCTTGATCGACACGGGACCGAAGACGCCCGAAGCGCTCGAGGCTTTGCGCGAGGGTTTGCGTCGAGCCGGAGTGCGCCTCTTGGACATCGAGCGGATCGTACTCACGCATACGCACGAGGACCATTGCGGATTGGCGCGCAGGTTGCTCGATGAGGCGCCTGACGCGGAGGTTCACGTTCATTTATGGGAGGCGGGCCATCTGGCGTCGCGTTTAGCTTATGAGGAATACCGCGCGCTGCTGTTGCGTGCGGGCGTGCCAACGGATGCGGTCGAGGCGATGCGTGGGCTTTATGATGGTATGCGCCGTTACACCGATCCGCTCGAGCCGGGCCAGTGCCGTGAGCTTTTAGATGAGCAAGAGCTAGAGTTCGCCTCCGGCTCGCTGCGCGTCATTCACACGCCGGGGCATACGCCCGGTTCGTGTTCGTTCTTGCGTGAAGCGGATCGCACCGTCATCGCCGGCGATTGCGTTTTGAAGCGCATCACCCCTAATCCCATCCTCGCGCCCGATCCCATCGACCGCTCGCGTCGTTTCCGTTCGCTCGAAGAGTATCTGGTGAGCTTGGCGCGGTTGCGCAGTTTCGCGCCGACGCTCGTTTATGGCGGGCATGGTGAGCCGATCAACGATTACGAGGAGCTTTTCAACCGCTACCTGCGCCAGTTACGCGAGCGCCAAAAGGAATTGTTGCGGCTCATACCGAAACGGGGCGCGACCGCGTGGGAGCTTTCATTCGCGCTCTTCCCTGATGTCGGCGAAGCTCAACGTTTCCTCGCCCTATCGGAGACGATCGCCCATCTGGATCTCGCCTCTGCCGAAGGGAAATTGGCCGTCGAGATGAGCGATGGGCGCGAGATCTACGTCCGAAGTGCGGTCGTTTGAATCGATAGCCATCAAGGTGCGCTCTCATCATGCGCTGGGGACTTTTGCCGTTGATCCTTGATCACTTCGAATTCGAAGTGGAGCGTTTTGCCGCGAATGATGAAACTCAAGTAGGCCTCCCAGAAGCGGCGAATGAAGCGCAGCGAAGGAAAGCGATTGGGGCTATTGATGAGAAGTTCGAAACCGAGCAGGCGCCAGAATCTGAGCAATGTGATGCGAATCACGCGCGTCCGCAGCGTGATGTCGCTGTAGAAGGCGAACTCCGGTTTCTTCTTCTCCGAAAAGTATGAGAAGGATTCGCTCGTCAAATGATGGCGATGAGTCGGGTCGCAGAAAGAGGCAACGTCCGTGTAATGCGGCGTTTCGAGGATGATGCGCGCGCCCGGTTTCGCTATCCGATAAAGTTCCGCCATCACGGCAGGGATGTCCGCGAGATGCTCGATCACTTGATTGCCGATGATCAGATCGAACTCATTGTCAGGAAAAGGGTAAGGGAATTGATTGAGGTCATGAATGACGTCAGCATCCGTCTTCGGATTGATGTCGATCCCGATCGCGCCCGGCGTCTTATGCTTGCCGCAACCGAGATCGAGGATCTTCAACGAGCGCGCCGCCTGTCGATCGCTCAAGGATCTTCTCCCCTCGTCCCGTGAATTCGCCGCCATTTGTAATACAACATCGGGGCGCTTTTTTGAAGGGCCAGCAGTCAACGCGCGGGCTTTCGCCCGACATCAAACTAATTCTGGAACGGCACTCCCTCTAACTGCGTGTAGTAATCTAGCGACGGATCACTTCTTTGCTTGTCCTGAGGAGGATCAAACGATGAGGCGGAAAGCGTTTGCTCTTCTGGTTTCGATCCTTTTCCCGATGGCTGTTAGGGCCCAGCAGGTTGGACCCGAAGTGGCGATCACCATCGGCGGCAACTATCTCGGCGTGTTCACAAAAGACATCACGCGAGATGAGATGGGGCGCTATGGGTTGAATGAGCCGCGCGGCGTCCGCGTCACTGAGGTCATCAAAGGAAGCCCCGCCGATAAAGCCGGGCTGCGCGAAGGGGACGTGATCTTACGTTACGACGGCGAAGTGGTGACCAACACGCGCAAGCTGACGCGCCTGATCCAGGAATCGCCCGCCGAACATCAGGCGCGGTTAACCATTTTGCGTGAGGGCAAAGAGCAAGAGATCGTCGTCACTTTGGGCGAACGGCGCGGGTTACAGGATTTGACGGGTGAGATGGCGCGCTTGCGAAACGCGATCGTCAGCATCGGCGCGACCCGTCGTTTGGGCATCAGCACGGAGAGTTTGACTAAACAGTTGGCCGATTACTTCGGCGTCGCTGAAGGTCAAGGTGTGCTCGTCACTTCGGTCGAACCCGGCAGCCCGGCGGATCGCGCTGGACTCAAGGCCGGCGACGTCATCGTCGAAGTCGATGGCGAGAAGGTGGGAAACGCCGCATCTCTTACACGCGCGATCAACCGCAAGGCTGATGGCGAGGTGACGCTTACGATCGTCCGCAACAAACAACGGCTGACGATCAAAGCCACGCCAGAGCGAAGAGGCGGGTTTGACTTCGATCGCGCGTTCACCTTCCGCTGGCCGGTCGAACTCTACTGGCCCAACATCCGTTTGTCTTCGCCCGCGTTCGAGTTTGTGGCGCCCGAACTTCGATGAGCGCATCAGCGCTGCGGCGTTGTGCCCCTCTTCTTCGCCAACAGATTGGCTTTGGCCGTGAGGGCTTCTTGATAAGCGCCGCCGACGACTTGGCCCACTTTGATCGCGGCGTCGAATTCGCGTAGGGCTTCGTCATCGCGTTCGAAGAAGGCGAGGATGCGCCCCATCGCCGTATGGGCCCGCGAGAGCAGGGCGCCGTCTCTTTCAGGCGAGGCATGTTCGATCGAGGCGCGATAGTTCGCCAGCGCGCGATTGAGCCGTTCGGCGAGCGCCTCGTCATCTGTCGTGTCTTCCGCCGCGAGGCTCGCCGCTTGCGCGAGCGCGAAATAGATCCGCGGCTCGCTCGGATGCTCTTTGAGCATCTCTTTCAATCGAGCTTCAGCCGCGACGTAATTGCGCAGGCGCAGCAGCTCATCCACCTCGGCGAGATCCTTGATCAAGGATGCGCGGCGCGCATCTTCGGCTACCTCGCTTGCGCGCGCCGTTTCGACGCGACGTGAGGCGACGCGCTCGCGCGCGGCGCGGTATTCGGCAGGACGCCGCATCTCTCGCGTTGCGTCGAAAGAGGCGATCATGTCGGAGAAGAAGTTGGCGATATCGAAGCCGGAACCTTCCAGATCGCGCAGCTTTTCGGCGAAGTAGAAGTCGAGAACCGCCCCGCGCTCATAAGCTTCGGCCAGTTGCGCCGTCGTCTCATCGGCGATCGCTGCGCGCAATTTGTCGGCTTCTTCTCGGATCCTCTGTTGCTCAGCGGGCGTCGAAGCGCGTTTGTAACGCGCGCTCATCTCCTGCTGCAAGGCGAAGAGCTTGATCATCTCGTCGATGCGCGCGTCGGCGGCGATGACCAACGAGCGCGCGACGGCGAAAAAGAGATCGGGCGCTTTGCTCTCTTTCGCATTCGGGCGCGAGTCTATGATCTGCTTGATGGCCTCGCGCCGCGCCGCGATGTCACGACCGAAGCGGACAATCAAGGGGTCGAGCACGTACTGCAAGTAAGCGCGCCGCAATTCTGACAGGAGCGGATTGATGTTGTAAGGGATGATCGCGTAATAATCGTCGCCGATGATGCGGAAGTTGATCGTCTCCGGAGCGGCCAATAGATCCGGGATGACGTGAAACGTGCGCCGGCGCACGCGCGTGGTAAAAGCTGGTCCAGCCTTCTTGCCCTTGTTCTGCATAGATTGGTCGGTTTCCGGGACGCGCTCGATGACTTCGGTCACCGGGCGCGTGTGAAGGTAGGAGAGGACGAGGCGGACCATCTCAGCCGTCGGCGCGCGCAATCGCTCGGCGGCCACGCGATATGTGCGAAGGTAGTTCGGCAGATTCTCTTCCAGCCCCGATCTTCTGTAGAACTGGCGAAGCAGCGGCGCGAAATCGAGCAGTTCAACGACCTCGGCGGGAAGATCGTCCGTCTTCGCGGGAGCCTCGAAATCGGGTGGTCCACCGAGAGCCAGCGCCAGCGAGACATAGCGTGCAGCTTGCTCAGCCGGGGTCGCTGGTGCGGGAAGCTTGTGGCGTTCGTAGAATCCACGCAAGCGCGCGCGTAGCTCCGCATCGAGGTTGACCAGATCGCGGCGCACCGCAGCGCGAAAGGCCGACGGCGCCCCGGGTTCAGGATCGAATCCGGCGGCCTCGAGCGCTACCATCATGGCGATCAATCGGGCATCAGGTTCGATCACCACGCCGTACTCGGCCAGATCAAAGGTTTCTGCGCGCCCCTGCTCTGTGCGCCCTTGCGTCTTCGAGGTGGCTTGAGTAGTTTGCGCGCGCGCTGCAACAGACCAAAATAGAGATGCCGCGCAGAGAAGGTTGATGAACGGTTTCATAGAAGTGACGACTCTCGAATTCATGTTCTCTCATCCTAAAGGATGCCACATTCGGGCCGTGGGATACCACTCTGTGAGGGCGAGGCTTGAGCCGTTGCCATGTAGAAGTCGCTCGACATCATCGAACAGATCAGCCTATCGCAGATCAAAGCTTGGTTTGTCTTCTCGAAACTGTGCTATTCTAGCCTCGCTCCCCGAAAGATTCAGAGACCTTCTTCGATCGAGGGGAAAAATGAGATCACAAAGGGCTTGGTCCTTATTTCTCATCGCACTTATTTGGCTGTCGAGCCTTTCGCCGGTCATCCATGCCGACGAAGGCATGTGGCCGTTCAACAACGTGCCAAAGGCTGAGATCAAACGGCGCTACGGTTTTGAAGTAACCGATGCTTGGTTGCGCAAAGTGCAACTCGCCTCCGTTCGTTTCAATAATGGCGGGTCGGGATCTTTCGTCTCGCCCGACGGGTTGGTGTTGACCAATCATCATATCGCTTCCGATACGTTGGCGAAGTTGAGCACGCCCGAGCGCGATCTGGTGAAGCAAGGGTTCTATGCGCGGACGCGCGCCGAAGAATTGAGGGCGCCTGATCTCGAACTCAACGTGCTGGTGGATATCGAAGACGTGACGGATCGAGTCAACGCCGCCGTCAAGCCGGGCATGTCTCCGGCGGAAGCGAACGCCGCGCGTCGAGCGGCGATAGCCGCGATCGAAAAAGAGTCTTTGGAGAAGACCGGCTTGCGCAGCGACGTCGTGACGCTCTACCAAGGCGGGCAGTACAACCTTTACCGTTACAAGCGGTACACAGACGTGCGTTTGGTCTTCGCGCCCGAATTCCAGATCGCCTTCTTCGGCGGCGATCCGGATAACTTCACGTATCCGCGCTACTGTCTCGATATGGCCCTCTTTCGCGTCTACGAAAACGGGCAGCCGGCACATGTCGAAAACTACCTGAAGTGGTCGCCCGCCGGAGCGCGCGATGGCGAACTCGTCTTCGTCTCGGGACATCCGGGTTCAACGCAAAGGCTGAATACGGTGGCCCACCTCGAGTACTTGCGCGACTTCGGTTTGCCGTTGCTAATTCGCTGGCTCGAGGTGACGCGCGCAGCCCTGCTCGAGTACAGTCGCAAAGGTGAGGAGCAAGCGCGGCGCGCGCAAGAGGATCTGTTCGGCGTGGAGAACAGTTTGAAGGCGCTACGCGGACAGCTCGAGGGCTTGAAGGATCCTAAGATCATCGCGCGCAAGAGAGAGGCCGAAGCGGCGTTGCGCGCTTTCGTCGCCGCCGATGCCCGTCGGCAGCGTGAGTATGGAGATGCATGGGACGCGATCGCGCGCGCGCGCGCCAGTCTAGCTTCGTACGAACGCGAGCGCCGTTTCCTCGAAGGCGGCTGGGGATTCAACTCTAGACTCTTCGACATCGCGCGCACGCTCGTCCGTTTGGCAGAAGAGAACGAAAAGCCCGACGCCGAACGCTTGCCTGAATACACGACGGCGAGGCGCGAATCGCTTGAACTGCAATTGTACTCACCCGCTCCGATCTACGACGACTTTGAACAGATCAAGCTGGCGGCTTCGCTCCGCTTCATGCGCGACGAGCTCGGAGCGGCGAATCCGGTGGTCCAGAAAGTGTTGGCCGGAAAGACGCCCGAGGAACGCGCCGCCGAGTTGGTGAGCGGCACGAAGCTCAAAGACGTTGCCTATCGCAAGCAGCTTGCGGCGGGCGGCAGTCGGGCTATCGAAGAATCAAAGGATCCGATGATCGAGCTGGCCCGCGCCGTCGATGCCGAAGCGCGCGCCGTGCGCAAACGTTATGAAGATGAAGTGGTAGGCGTCGAACGAGAAGCTTACGCGAAGATCGCCCGCGCCCTCTTCGAGAAAGAGGGGACAAAGATCTATCCAGATGCGACCTTCACTCTTCGCCTGTCATACGGCGCGGTCAGGGGCTACATGGAGAATGGTAAGTTCATCCCGCCATTCACCTTTTTCGCTGGGCTGTACGAACGCGCGGCGCAGCACGGCAACAAAACGCCGTATCAACTGCCACCGCGGTGGAGCGAACGCAAAGCGGCGCTCAATCTTCGCACGCCGTTCAACTTCGTCTCGACCAACGACATCATCGGCGGAAATTCCGGCTCGCCCGTGATCAACCGCAACGCCGAGTTGGTCGGCTTGATCTTCGATGGCAACATTCAGTCGCTGGTCGGAAATTTCGTTTACGACGACACACAAAACCGCGCTATCGCCGTCGATGTGCGCGGCATGATCGAAGCGTTGCGCAAAATTTACGGAGCCGAAGAGCTGGTCCAAGAGCTCTTGCGCTAGAGCATCCTTACAGGGATCTCTCTAGTCATGGGTCTGCGCTTGGCGATAGATGTACCGCCGGCGACTTGCATCCTTACAGTGCGCTCTCCAATAATCTCCGGTGAAGGGCGAAGCTTGTACGCCATGTCTCTGGAGAGCGAAGCATGTTTAGCGTCAAAAAGCTTAATGCAGGAGCGCTCTCCAATTCATCTTCGGCGATAGATGTATGGGAGCCCCTTCAAGCCCCGATCGAAAGACGCCGTTTGTCAATCGCTCGAACTTTTCTAAACACTGCGGCGGCAACCGGTCATCGCGCTTTCGTCTGATCGCTCGACCCTTTGGCGATCTCACATGTTCAAGCATAGAACGCACGCAGCTTTTGCCCACAGAACGGTGCGAGTAAATGAAACGCCTTCGCGAACGTTCGGATTCGCTATCCTCACTTCCCAAAAGATGGTGACGCGCTCGCTTAATCGGCGTTCGAAGTACATCTAGCGGCGAGGCGATTGGTGAGCTTGCAGTTTGCCCCTTTTTTGGGGGAATTCTCTCTGTTCTAGTACATCCAGCGGCGAGGCGATTTGTGAGCTTGCGGTGCGGTGAAGAGGGGGCAGCCTTCGTAGCCGCCTGGCGATCACACGTGCTGCGAGCTGCAGGGCGATGAGATCAGGCGCAACCTTTCTAACCATGAGCGGAAACCTTTCCGGGAAAACCTCGCGGCGGGGAAGCTTCGTTTCGGGTGTGGGATAACTTGACACTCATCGAAGAGGCTTCGCATAATTTGTATGGGCCGTTAGCTCAGTTGGTAGAGCAGCTGACTCTTAATCAGCGGGTCGCAGGTTCGAGCCCTGCACGGCCCACCAAACTAACCCCACACAGCTTACCCACAAGGCGATTGCTCAACTGCCGCGCCGCGCGTGTTGACTTAAGTTCCGCGCTTCGTTCTCTTCATGGGATCACGTCGGCCAATACCGCGGGTGGCGCACTCGGAACCGTCGCTTTCAAACGGCTGCATCAGATTGCCACAGAGCGTGCAGACCTGCTGCGAAATATGCGAATTAAGTTAATTCCGCCCGCATCCGCGGGGAAACGATGTGCTGACGTGGACTGGCATCAAGTGGGATGATATTCCGCCCGCATCCGCGGGGAAACGATGTGCTGACGTGGACTGGCATCAAGTGGGATGATATTCCGCCCGCATCCGCGGGGAAACGATGTGCTGACGTGGACTGGCATCAAGTGGGATGATATTCCGCCCGCATCCGCGGGGAAGCGATGTGCTGACGTGGACTGGCATCAAGTGGGATGATATTCCGCCCGCATCCGCGGGGAAGCGATGACCGCGAATGCTGCCGCCGCTATATATTCTGCATTCCGCCCGCATCCGCGGGGAAGCGATTCAAAGGCCATGCAGCGCACGATCTCGTCCCCATCGTTGAACGCTGGGGCCAGAGTGGGCAAATAGGTTCAACTGTAAACGGATCAAGCGGACATAATCGTCCATATCGTTGAGCGCTTGGGCCAGAGTGGGCAAAGCCTCTTTCGTCGCGGCGAGCATCTCGGGCGTGGCGACGATCTCCGGAGGACGACCATCCAAACGCTCCGTCAGATCGTCGAATGCGAAAGCGGCGCTGCGTCTTTCGAACGTGCTCTTCTTACGAGCAATCCGGCGAGCGCTCTGATCCCAACCGCCGCGCCCACCAGCACTAAAGCGGCCTGACGGCGAACGATCACATCTCTGCCCGGCGACCACTCACACGGATTCTTCATCGAGCATGCTGGAGACGATCGCTTCGCTCTCCGGCGCAAGTTCTATGGGCAATTGCGCGGCCAACACGCGCGGACGGCAACCCCTTTCCTTCCGTAGAAAATCGTTCAGCAGCGGCACCGCAGGCGGACCGATCTTAAAGAGCTCCATTGCCGCCTGTTCCGCCTCTTCTCTTTCAGCTTTTTGATCAACGCGAGAATGCGCGCCCGATCGCTCGCAACAGGTTCTTGAACCGCCGCCGTGGTGCTGAAGAGCAGCTAGAAAAGAGTAGAAGGCGCGGAGAATCAGCTCATGTTTCCTCATGCCTTTCTGACAGGGCAGTGTTTGTGCCGCACAGAAGAAGCCGTTTCAATCGATCACCGCACACGTCATGGCGCAAGATTTTTTACGCCACCTGATGATGATCGACGATAGTCGATCTCCGGTGCGTTGCGGGAAAAAAGGGGGATAAGTTACCCTTAGCCTTAACGCGCATCGTTCGGTCGAGTTCGGCCCTCACTGTAAGATGCGTCGGAGGATCGTTCGCCGAATTGGGGGAACGTTTAGTGTGGTTAATAGTGGTTGCCGTTATCTCTTGGTTTACGTTATTGGCTTGGATCGCGGCTGCCATTTTGACCTTGCGCGCGCGCAAGGGACAACGGCCTCTCGTCGTGCTCGATGAGATCGATTTGAAACAATCCGATGCGCCGTCGGTCTCCATACTCGTTCCTTGTCGAAACGAAGCGGGGCGCGTCTTGCGGCAGAGCATCGGTTCGATGTTGGCGCAGGATTACGGCAATTTCGAGCTGATCGCCATCGACGATCGTTCGACCGATGAGACGAAGGCCATCCTCTTCGAGCTTGCAGCGCGCGATCCGCGCATGCGCGTCATCGAAGGGGCGGAGGTGCCTGAGGGATGGATCGGCAAGCCGCATGCGTTGCAGCAAGGCTTGCAGGCCGCGCGCGGTGAATGGATATTGGCGACCGATGCCGATATGCTCTATGCGCCCGAAGCGTTGCGCGAAGCCATCGCTCACGCGCGATGCGGTAGTCTCGATGCCTTGAGCTTCATCCCGCGCGTCGATTGCCTTTCGTTCTGGGAGCGCGTCTTCATGCCGGTCTTCGGATGGATTCTGATGGTCATGCTCCCGCTCTATCGCGTCAACGACCCACGCCATGGTGAGGCCATCGCTGCTGGAGGATTCTTCTTGATCAAACGTGAGATTTTGGAGAGGCTCGGCGGCTATAGTGTCGTGCGTAACGAGGTGGCGGAAGACCTGCGTTTGGCGGAAAAGCTGAAGCGTGCAGGGGCGCGCTTTCGCCTCGAATATGCTCCGCATCTTGTGCGCACGCGCATGCAGACGAATTTGCGCGAGATTTGGGAAGGCTTCAGCAAAAATCTGTTCGCCGGAGTCGGCTATCGCCCTGTACAAGGGACGGCAGGTGCGTTTCTAACGTTCCTGTTGGGCATCGCTCCTCCCCTTATCACGCTGACCGCTTTGTTGAAAGGCGATCTACCGGCAGCGATTTGGGTTCCGGCAGCGTTTTCGTGGGCGGTTCAGGTGGCGATCTTCATGGCCGTCGACCTATGGGCGGATGTGCCGATACTCTATGCGCTGACGGCGCCCTTAGGCTTCGCCCTCTTCGGCGCCATTCTGCTCAACTCGACGATAAGGATCACGACGGGCATCGGCGTCACTTGGAGAGGGCGGCGCCTGTACGCCGAGGAAATCCCACCGCGTTATTGATGAATGTTTGCTTATGACGAACGAAAACCATTCCATACCTCCTCCCGCATCGCTCGTTGAGGTGCGGCGCGGTTCGATCACCGAATCGAGACATCGCGGTCACATCATCGCCGTAGATGGCGAAGGGCGCGTCATCGCTCGGATCGGTTCGCCCGAAAGGATCGTCACTTATCTTCGTTCCTCAGCTAAACCGCATCAAGCCATCCCGGTCGTCGCCTCAGGCGCGGCGGAAAGATTTGGCTTTAACGCGCGCGAGATCGCCCTCATGTGCGGTTCTCACAGCGGCGAACAGATTCACGTCGAGGTTGCCGCCGCGATGTTGCGCAAAGTGGGGCTCGATCAAGGCGTCCTCCGCTGCGGCATACATGAGCCATTCAGCCGCGAGGTCGCACAGGAGCTGCGCCGACGTGGCGAACGTCCAAACGTCCTGCAGAACAACTGTTCAGGGAAACATATCGGGATGATCGCGCTCGCCCGCCATCTCGGCGCTTCGGTCGAAGATTACGATCATCCGAGCAATCCGGCGCAGCGTTTGATCGCCAAGGTCATCGAACAGTTCTCCGGCGTGCCGGTCGAAGATATCGCGGTCGGGATCGATGGCTGCGGCGTGCCGGTCTTCGGACTTACCGTGCGCGCCATGGCGCTGATGTACGCGCGACTCGTCGCGCCACCATCCAACTTCGATGCGCGAACGCGCATGGCTTGCGATCGTATCGTAAGCGCGATGCTCACTTACCCTGAGATGATCGGTGGCACGAGTGAACGGTTGGATACGGAGGTGATCCGCGCAAGCAAAGGACGGGTCGTGTCAAAGGTCGGGGCCGAAGGGGTGTACACGGCGGGCGTCCTCCCGTGCGAGAGGTGGCCGCGCGGGCTAGGCATCGCATTGAAGATCGAAGATGGTGAAGATAGACGTGCCCGTCCACCCGTCGTCATCGAGACCTTGCGACAACTCGGATTGCTCGACGAAGAGGCTTTGCGCGCGCTCGCTCCATACTCACGATTCGACGTGCGCAATCATCGCGGTGAAGTGGTCGGCGAGATACGCCCTTCCTTTGAGCTTGAACTTCTGAGGCATAGACCTCGCGAAGCCGACGGAAGCGAACTATTATGATTCAAAAGTGTACGCTTCAGGAGTACAGAAGGAGTACAAAAACAGGCGAGTTGAATCGATCGGATCGTCAAACGAGGGATCGAATCGCGCGCCGAAAGCCGGCAATTATGCATCGGAGCGCCGAGCCGAGCGCGAGTTCAAGGATTTCGTGATGCACTGGCACGCTCTTTGCCCGACGGTAGGGTGACCAAACGACCGAAGGGGGAACAAAGGGTCATCGGGTCAGGCTCGGAGACGATACCGGTTTGAGTGAGGTGTGATTCACCCCACTCAAACCGGGAGAGCAGAAAGCCAGAACAAGGGGAATTGGCGAGACGCTCTCGCTAGTCAAAGAGCACTCATAAATAACGCCGGCGGCGGGGAGCCAAGGTTAGGGGGAGCCTTGAGCCCAGCTCGTCGGCGTTCTCTTTTTGGCAACCAAAATTGCGTTAACGGCACAGCGCCCTCTCCCCTTTGAGCTCGGCTATTTCGCCGGGCCCAACAATCGCGTCGGATCGGTTTGCGCCGTCAGCTCATCTATGTTGAGTCTGACCATGTCGCCCGCGTCCGTATAATTCTTGAACTTCGCGGCACGCGCGCGGCGGCGGAAGAAGACGACCCCGCCCAGAACGCTCCCGATCGACAGGCAGAGGATCAGAGCCAGTCCAGTCACCTTGAGGGTCGTGACGACGACGCTCGCCGTCATACGGTTATAGGCGCGTTCCCAGCGTTCCCAAGCGCGCGGGTTCGGCCCGAGCCACCGGACCACCTGCTCATAACGGATCGCATCGGCCAGCCGACGCGCGAATCCCTCATCGGGCGCGTCAAAGACGAAGACGGCGTAGTTGCCGATGCGACGGTAAAGCGATGGGAGCGGAGCGCCGATTGCGCGCAGATTCTTCAGATGTTCGATGATGCGCCGGTCGTTATCGGCAGCAAATTGCGGCGTGGTATGCTCGACGATGACGAGTCGCGCTGGACCATACGAAGCGGTGATCGCTTCCGTGCCCCCATCGAACGAAAGCGCCTCGAGCGCCGGGCGATGGCCCGCTGCGGCTTGCAACTCTCCGAGAGAGAGTGTGAAGACTGCGCGATTCTGCGCGCTCTCCCAATCGGGCAGATGGCGCACGAGCGGTGGGATGTCGCCTTCGCCACGATCGAGCTTTTCGGCGAGACCGCGCGCCAAAGAGCGAAGCGCTTCCGGTGTGCCGAGCTTCGCTTTCGAGACCAAGACGAAACACGTGCCTTTGAAGAAGGCGACCTCCGACGGCGTCATGACCCCCCAAGTCCCTATCTGATCCGATCCGACGACCGCCTCGCGCTGACGCAAGCGATCGGCGACCGAGGTCAAAAGGGCGTAGGCTGCCGGTTCGGTTCGTAGCCGCACGAGCGTGACGGAATACGGCGCACGCGCTTGATCGAGGTAGATCCGCTTGACGGTATCGAGAACTGGAAACTCTGCCAACGGGTAATCCTCGAACGCGCCGCCGCGAGGCGAACCAGCGGCCTGGAACTCGCCGATGCGGTCAGGTAAGAAATTCGCCGCTTCTCCCGCCCCGCTGACCGGAAGAGAGAGGAGGAGAGCGCAGATGATGAACGAAGGAACGCGCAAATGAAATGTCATGGCCGACAAGATGATCAACCTTCGGAAAGATCTATCGCCCCGTAGCTTCCCTACGATGAACGAAGAAGATTGAATCGTTCGCTCGCTTTCAAGCGAGATGATTGAAGCGACTTGGTTTCGTCCTTATCGACGCAATGATAACACAACCGCGAAAGGGCGCGTATCCGAGATGGAAGTCGCTCTGGCGACAAAGAGCTTAGGTGCCTCGAGCGCCCCCGACCTCGTCTTGTGTGCCGAGCGCGCCACGTTCAACATGCCTCGCAAGAGAGCCTCGAGCGCTCCCGGCTTCGTTTTGCGTCCCGATCCTTGTTCAACGCCAATGGCGTTGCTCGCGCAGAATCATCTCGGCGAGATCGCGCGGGCGCGAGATTTTACGCAAGGCGATGGCACGCGATCTATCTTCCGCGTTCTCGACGATCACATCGCCGATGCCGAGAAGCCATTCGCCGATGCTTTGCGAAATGGTCACTTGACTGATGCTGCGAAGTGGAATAACTCGTCGCCGACGGATGAAAAGCCCTTCGTTGACCTCGATCGCAGAATCGGTCAGTTTGTAAATAGTCATGTTTCGCCGCAGATGGCGCAGCACGACCGGCAACATGACCAATACAGAAGTCAAAAGGGCAGCTTTAAAAGGAAGTCCGATATAGGCGAAGGCCGCTGTGATCGCAAGCGCCAAAAGCCCGCTGAAGATATAACCGATGCCGATGGGCAACGCCGCGGGATGGGTGATGAAGATGATCTTCGATTCTGAAGCGGCCAGTTCGCGCGACGCGGAGCGCACGGGAGGATTGGCCCCAATCGCAGCGCCGCAATGGCCGCAGAAACGGGCCTCGTTAAAGATCGCTGACCCGCAACTTTCACAGTAAACCGTGCGCCTTTGCATCTCCAAAGGGACGATAGCAAATTTAGCGGTTGACTGGAAAGATCGCGTTTGTGCTTAAGACATGAAATCTCAAGGGGAGAACTGCTGCGTCACGATTGCCCACGGCGCTGCCGAAATAAGCATCTTCAACAGGCGCAGAACCGATGCGTCACTGGCTGACCAAGCGGAGCTTCCCATCCGGCAGTCTGACGACGAAGACATCGCGCTCATAGATGGCCGTTGGCTTGGGCTCTTCCTTTTCGATGACGGCAAGTTGCGCTTGGTCGGCGCGCTTCGCTCGATGGACCGCCTCCGGATCGCGTAGCAGGACGTAGCGCCGCGCGATCCGCCTCACATACTCGCGCGTCTCACGATAGGGAGGGATTTGCTTCCCGTAACGTATGACGGCTGCTTCGCCCGCGTTGTAACCGGCCAGTGCGAGCGCGATATCTTCGCCGAATAGGTCGAGCAGGAAGCGCAAATAGCGCGTCCCACCTTCAATGTTCTGACGCGGATCGAACGGATTGAGGACGCCAAAGCGCGCCGCAGTGCCCGGCATCAACTGCATCAATCCGAGCGCGCCCTTGGGCGAAACGGCGCGAGTGCGAAAGGCCGATTCTTGATGCATCAAAGCGTAGAGGAGCATCGGATCGACTCCATACCGCAAACCAGCCTCGACGAGCAACGCATCGATCTGCGCGTTGCCGGTCGTAAATCCGCGAAGCCAGTATTTCACATCCTTAGGTCCGCCGGTGGGCCGCACATGGATGAGCCTCAGTCCTCTAACGTCCGAAGTGTGGAGCGCGGGTTTGCTCAGCTTCTTCGCTAGCGGCTTAGCATCGTGGGGCTCAAGGCGCACGCCTATGTCGATATTGTCGAAGTGATATCGCGGCGGGCTTTGCCCTTGAACGATCGATGAGAGAAGGACTGTAGTCGCAAGGAAGAAGAGGGAACGCTTCATGATGGACGTCGTCGGGTCGCGCCAAAACTTCCGGTCGCCGGGAAGCGACCGCGGCGACTAAGGATAGCATGGAGACGATATTAGGTTCAACAGGTTTAAACAAAATTATCGCTCGAGGTCAATGGGCAAGCCGGTCTTGATCTTGATCCGCTTGAATGACGGCTTTCTCCATTTCGCCAGGTCAATGGGCAAGCTGGTCGGCGTTTGAGCGTATGGCTTTTTGACACCTTCCCATGGCTTTGCTAGCCTCGCCGATCGGATCGCCGATGTTCTACCCGTTTTTGCGTCCTCTCCTTTTTCGCTTGGAGCCGGAGACGGCCCACGAGCTAGCGCTCGGCGCCATCGCGCGCACGCCTCCTGCCTTGCTTCGCTTCCTTTCCTCTTCGGGCGAAAGGTTTCCGGAAGCGATACGACGCTTCGGGCTAGAGTTTTCGAATCCCGTGGGGCTTGCCGCCGGTTTCGATAAAAACGGCGTTGCAGCGCCGTCTCTCGCGGCATTAGGATTCGGTTTCATCGAACTCGGCACCGTCACGCGACAGGCGCAGGAGGGGAATCCGCGTCCGCGCATCTTTCGCTTGCCGCGGGATCGAGCGCTCATCAATCGCGCTGGCTTCAACAACGACGGGGCGGCGGCGCTCGCTTCACGGCTGGCCCGGGCGCGCCCTTCGTGTGTAGTAGGCATAAACATCGGCAAAAGTCGCGTTGTGCCGCTTGAGGAGGCGACCGAGGATTATCTGGCGAGCCTCGAGATCGTGCATCCGCACGCCGATTACATCGCCGTCAACGTCAGTTCACCGAACACGCCGGGGCTGCGCGCTTTACAGCAAGCCGATCTGCTTGCCGCGTTGCTCGAAGCTTTGCAAGAGCGCAACCGTCAGCTTTCGCAAGCGCGCCCCAAGCCTCTTCTCGTCAAGATTGCGCCGGATCTTGGCGATGAGGATCTCGCGATGATCGTCTCGGTGGTCCAGCGAGTTGGTATCGCCGGGATCATCGCGACCAATACGACGACGCGCCGCGATCTGCTTGTGCGAACGCCGCGTGAGACGTTGGCGGCGATTGGCGAAGGCGGACTGAGCGGTGCGCCGCTCAAAGCGCTTTCGAACAGCGTCATCGCAAAGATCCATCTTTTGACGCGCGGCGCGGTTCCGGTGATCGGCGTTGGTGGCATCTTCAATGCCGAAGATGCTTGGGATAAGATCAGCGCCGGGGCTTCGCTCGTGCAGGTTTATACGGGGCTCGTTTACGAAGGCATAGGCATCGTGCGCCGCATCAATCGCGGGTTGGTCGAGATCATGAGGCGAGAGGGTTTCCGTTCGCTCGATCAAGCCGTGGGGTGTCGCGCGTCCGAATGGAGCGCGTTTCGTGCGTGCGATCATGGTCAGGTTAACTGAGATTTGCGCCTCGCGTAAGCTGTGCTTAACATGTGGGCCGCATGCTGACGCTCACGAAACTTCGAGGCGGATCGGCCAAGACGGATTGCCGCGATAACAGATTTTATGGCGAATATATTGAAGCTCCGTTCAGCTCGGTTGAGCATCTTGCGACGCGCAGGCATCTCATGATAGAAGTTCCCTTACAGCAACCTTCACTTTGTCGTTTTGAGGGCGTTGCGCTGATAGATTCTTGTGTCGGGCCGCGAGGCTCGTCGGCCATCCGGGAAGCTTGGAATACGTCCACATGATAAGACGGTGATTTCAATACAACTCTCGAGGGAGCATTCGTATGCGTAGATTTCTTTGCTTCTTAGCTTTGCTTCTAGTTTTGGGCCCGGTCGCCTTGGCGCAATCGACGACAAACGGGGCGATCGGCGGAATCGTCAAGGACCCGCAAGGGGCCGTCGTCCCGAACGCTTCGATCACCGTTCGGAACGAGGAGACGAACAAGGAGAGCACGGGAACGAGCGATGGCGAAGGGCGTTTCCGCATCGTGCAGTTGCAGCCGGGCAATTATACCGTAACGGTCAACGCGCCCGGTTTTTCCACTTATACACAGCAACATGTCGTCGTCGAAGTTGGGCGCGAGACGGCGCTCGATGTTTCGCTGAGCGTCAGCGGGGCGCAGGCCACCGTCGTCGTGACATCTGAGGCGCCGGTCATCAACACTTCGCAGCAGGATTTTTCGACCAACGTCAATCAAGTTTCGATCAACGAGCTTCCGATCAACGGTCGTCGCTGGTCCAATTTCGCGCTCTTGACGCCGGGCGCGGTTCCCGACGGCACTTTCGGTTTGATCAGCTTCCGCGGCATCTCTGGGCTTTTAAACAACAACACGGTCGATGGCGGCGACAACAACCAAGCCTTCTTTTCGGAAGAGCGCGGTCGCACGCGCATCGGTTACGTCATCAGTCAGGCCGCGATCCGCGAATTTCAGGTCAACACCTCGAACTATTCGGCAGAGTACGGGCGCGCCGCTGGCGGCGTGGTCAACGCCGTGACGAAGAGCGGAACGAACGAATTACATGGCTCTGGTTTCTACTATCAACGAAACAACAAGTGGGGGGCGCGTAACCCGCTTAGCTTCCTGACGCAGAATATCAATGGCGTCTTTACGCCCGTCGCTTTCAAGCCGAAAGACGTTCGGCATCAATTCGGCGGGACTTTGGGCGGTCCGATCGTCAAAGACAAAGCCTTCTTCTTCTTCAGCTACGATCAGCAAAAACGCAACTTCCCGGGCGTCGCGCGCTTTTCGCAGGTGGACTTTCTGAACAGAGTGGATAGATGTTTGCTGACCTCGCCGTTGGGGGCGACCGTCACGCTGGCGCAATGTCCGGCATATCCGGGGACTTCCAATCCAAGCCGAACCGGATCGTTGGCGACCGGAAAAGGGTTGACGAATGCGCAAGTTGACCAAGCTTTGAACTTCCTCAACAGCCTCTCTGGAGAGGTCCCACGGCGCGGCGATCAGCGGCTGATCCTCGGGAAGATCGATTGGAACATCAACTCGAAGAACACTCTTTCGGCGACCTACAATAGTTTGCGCTGGGATTCGCCAAACGGCATTCAGACGCAAGCCATCAATACGCGGGCGAAAGACAACTTCGGCGATGATTTCGTCGATGTCGATTTCCTCAATCTTCGCCTTACTTCTAGTCTGACGGCGCGCGCCGTCAATGAATTCCGTTTCCAAGCGGGGCGCGACAAAGAGTATGAGTTCAGTCAACCGCCGCTTCCGGGAGAGCCGACGACCGCGCCGGGAGGTAGATCACCTCAGGTCTTCATCACGAACGGATTCTCTTTCGGAATTCCCGACTTTCTTGAACGCCCGGCTTTCCCCGATGAGCGACGCTTCCAATTCGCCGATACGTTGACGCTCACCCTCGGTCAACATACGGTAAAATTCGGCGGCGACATCAATCGGGTGAAGGACATCGTCAACAACATTCGCTTCTTGGGAGGCGAATACAATTACACCGGAGGCACCAATGCCGCCGGTTTCTATAGCGGCCTTAACGACTTCATCATCGATTACATCAACTTCATCACGCAAGGCGGGCTGCCGGCTAATACGCCTTGCTACAGCAGCACGAGGACGCGCGGGAAGTGTTACGGCGGCAACTTCAATCAAGGTTTAGGCGTGCCGGGCCTGTCCTTCCACACGACCGACTTCAATCTCTTCATTCAAGATGATTGGCGCGTCTCGTCGCGGTTGACGCTCAATCTCGGTCTGCGTTACGAGTATCAGATCAACCCCGATCCGGTTAACGTGAATCCAGATCTACCGCAGACGGCCAACAAGGTCAGCGACAAAAACAACTTCGGTCCGCGCATCGGATTGGCCTATGATTTGACCGGCGATGGGAAGACCGTGTTGCGTGGCGGTTATGGCATCTACTACGGTCGGGTCATCAACTCAACCATTTACAATGCGCTCATCAATACGGGCGTCGGCACCGATCGCGGGCAAAGACAGGTTACGCTCACGGCCAGCAATCCGGCTGCGCCCGTTTTCCCGAATCTGCTGAGCGCAGGGACGCTCGTGCCGCCACAGGTGCAGTACTTCGCTTCGAACTTCCAGAATCCGCAGATCCATCAAGCGGATCTGATCTTCGAGCGCGAGGTCGCGCGCAACACGGTCGTCTCGGCATCTTATCTCTTCAGCTTCGGGCGCTACTTGCCAACGTTCGTTGACACTAATCTCAATCCGCCCGTCTTTGCGAGATACACCATCGTGGGCGGGCCATATGATGGACAAGTATGGCTGCTGCCCGTGTTCGTCGGTTCAAGGCCGAATCCGAACTATCAACAGATCACGGAGATCCGCAGCAACGTCATCTCTAAATACAACGCGCTCGTGTTACAGGCTAACCGTCGTTTGACGAACGGCCTGCAGTTCCAGACAAGCTACACGCTCTCACGCGCTTCTGACACCGGACAGACTTCGCAAACCTTCACCTCGCCGAACGTTCCATTCAATCCGTTCGATCAGGCTGCGGAGAACGGTTTGTCCAACTTCGACCGCCGGCATAAATTCATCGCCAGCGTGGTTTGGCAACCGACTCCCTTCGATGAAGGAAGCAGCCGCGCAGCGCGGGCCATCTTCAACGGGTGGACCATCTCGCCCATCCTCAACGCATTCTCTGGCCAACGCTACAGTGCGACGGTTAGCGGCACCGTCAATCCCGTAAGCCTTGGCTTCCCATCGGGCACACAAACGCCGCCCGGCGGCGGAGGCGTGAACGGCGTAGGCTCGACGCGATTCGCGCTTGCCCCGCGCAACTCTTTCAAGATGCCCTCGATCTGGTATCTCGATATGCGTCTGTCGCGACGCTTTAGCATCACGGAGAAGGCCAGATTGGAGTTCTTAGCGGAAGCCTTCAACCTCTTCAACCGAACGCAGGTCACTGGCGTCAACACGGCGCTTTACTCGATTTCGGGTTCGACCCTGCAGTTCAACACTGCGTTCGGAACGCCTACCGCAGCCGATAGCACGCTCTTCCGCGAGCGGCAGGTTCAACTAGCGGTGCGTTTCGAATTCTGAATTTCGGCATAAAATGCTTTTCCAAAAAGCGCGCAACCTTCGAGTTGCGCGCTTTTTTTGTCTCGAGAGAGGACGCTTGAATCTTCGATCTGTACTGAATTCGCCCGTGCACTTCCGAACGCGAAAGGGATTGTCGGCCAAAGCGACGGAATTTCGCGCGCGTCTCTTCGCTGGCACGAGCGTTGCTCGGCCTCTGATATGCTCTGAAAGATTCGCGTATGGATCTGAGGAGCGATCTTCATTCAAAGGGGAGACAAAGATGGGTTTACCGAACAAGGATGAGCTAAAAGGAAAATGGGAGCAAGCTAAGGGCACAGTTAAGGAGAAGATCGGTCACGCGATGGATGATCGAGAACTGGAAGAAGAAGGGGCCGCTGAGCGCGCTCAAGGTGAGGCGCGCGAAAGCTTCGGCGAAGCGAAGCGTAAAGTGGGCGATGCCGTCAAAGATCTCGGCGAGACAATACGTAAGTAATCCGATGCGATGGGCGGGAAGCTTTCGTTCCCGCCCATCGCTTTTCTGCTGTCTTAGCGCGAGAATTCAACTCGCGAGGCGGCGCCACTCGAGCGCGTTGCGCAAAAAAAATCGGAGGGGAAAGTTTCCACCTCCGATCAGCGTTTTAGCCGGTCGTCCGGCGCGCTCACTCTTGTCTTATGTGTTCTGCGCCTAGTTCCTCGAAAAGTTTTTCGAGTTGATCGGCATCTTCATCCGTTCGTGCCTCGACTCCCAGCAGAATCCCACCCTGGCGTAGACCTGCGTCGTAAACCTTAGCGCGATGCTCCGGGATGCCTGCGCCGATGAGCGCACCGATCAATCCTCCGGTCGCTCCTCCGGCGCCGGCTCCGGCAAGGGCGGCAGCTAGTGGACCAGCGACGACGAGTCCGAGTCCGGGAATAGCGAGCGATGTGCCAACGGCGGCGATGGCCGCTAGCGCGGCACCGACGGCTCCGCCAATAGCTCCGCCGATTCCTGCGCCATCCGCAGCGTGGGTGCCAGTTTCGATGGCGAACTCTTTGCTTTTAGTCGCATCCGACATCAGAACGCTTATCTCATCGCGCGTGTATCCGCGTTCAGCGAGGATATTGACGACCGCTTCCGCCGCCGTGCGCGATTTGAAGAGTCCGGTTACAAGTTTGGCCATGATCTTCACTGTCCCCCTTTACGGTATCGTTGTGCCTCGTTGTGAGCAAGCGTCATGCCGCGATCGCCTCGCGCTCGCGGTCTTCAACAGAATCGCGCTTCTTGCGGCGGAGAGCGGGCCGGAGCAGATCGCGCGCCGAAACGCGGACGTACTGAAAGGGGACGGATCGTTTGAATTGAAGCCAGCGAAGGTTTCCGTGTTAACCTCTCCATCCGGGCTTTTTGTCGTGCGGATGCGTAAAATCCGCTGGCTCCTTCAAGCGAACGATGCGAGAGAGCGCTTATGAGAAAAAGATCTTTCCTTATCCGCAGCATCTTCTTGGCGATTTGTTTGCTTATGACATCACTCACTATCGCCGCGCCAAAGTTGAGCGTCGATCAAGCGCGCCGCTTGATCGCGCGCGTCGCTGGGTTCGCCTTGAAAAATGACGATGTGCGAATTGAAAGCATCTCGATGTTCGGGTCATCGGCGGTCGTGGAAGCCGAGATGCGGACCGCTTTTCGCTTCGAACATCGAGACGGTCGTTGGCGCATCGCCGAAATACGGGTTGGACCGGACCGATGGGAGGATGTCGAACTTTTCGCGCGCGCCCTCAATGCTGAAAAGCGCGAGCGGGCGCGCGCCGAACTCGAGACGATCGCTGCCGCTTTACGCGCTTTCCGCCGCGACCATGGCTTCTACGTCGTGGCGGACAGTCACGCCGTGCTCATCGATCATCTCAGTCCGCGCTACCTTTCTCGCGTCATCCGACTCGATCCGTGGCATCGCGATTATCTCTACCGCGGGACGCGGGATGATTTCGAACTTCGTTCCGCCGGCGAAGATGGGCGCGCGGGCACGGAAGATGATATCGTCGTAAGCGCGCGTGGCAACTGAAGGCGGGCGTCTGGAGTCACTGGACCGGTAGCCTCAATCATCAGGCGCGACGAGATAGAGATCGCGTCCGGCGCGCTCGACGATCAACGTGTTCGGATCGCCAGCGTAATCTTCGAGCCGAAACGAACGAGGGTCCATCCACCCCAAGCGAACGCGCGCGCAAGTTTCGCGGTCGATCGCCGAAGCGAGCGTGATCCGGTAGCGAGGGGCGAGGCGTCCGTTTTCATCGCGACGGCTCGCATAGACGACATGCGCTAGATGCGCAGCGACGCAGAGATTGGCGCGCAGCTCTTCGGATCGCGCCACCATCTCTTTGACCTCTTCGAGCGGAGCATAGCCGTAACGCTCGATCAGGCGTCCATGCGTTGCCGAAAGGCGCTTCAGATGCGGCGCGTAGATGATCAGTTCGCCACCCTCTTCGATCACACCGCCCAATTTGTAGCTCGCCTTTCCGCCAACCCACATCTCATCGTAATGCTCATCGAGCAGGGCGACCACACGATGATAGCGTCGCCCGGTATATTTGATATGGAGTTGACGGCTGATGGCGGCGGATTGGCGGAAAGCGGCGCTTAGCTCGCCGGCAAATAGCGCGTGCGTGCGCAATCGCGACGTTTCGCGCGTCACGACCGAGTTGAAGGCGATCACGCGCGCTGGGATATGCGTTGCCGCAAGTTCGATCAAACGGCGCGTCGGCGTCTCGATCCGCCCGATCACGCGCTCGATCGTCGCAAGGGCGCCGAGCCAGTGGGTCAAATTAGTCAACTCGGGTCCTGCGACGCCGGGGAAGAAGTACTTCGCGCCGCCCGCAAAGCCAGCGACTTCGTGCGGCACGGTCGCGCCGATGACCAGCACTATGTCATAGTTTCCCGGAGCGAGAAGTTTGTTGACGGAGAGCGCGACCGCTTCGGCGATCAGCCCTTGAGTCGCTTCCGCCACCTGTTCGGCGCTCAATTGCCCGATCGTAACTAGGTGCGCAGCATCATCCCAGCGATGATCGTAGATCTCGTTCAATCCGGGAAGGCCAAGCCCGGCTCCGAGCTTCGCGCGCTTCTCTTGCTCCGTCATCGGGCCGTGCGTCCCTTGAGCGATGAGGGCATCGAAACGTTTGACGCGAAGCGCCGAGAGGATCTCGGCGAGGATCGGGAAGAGAACATCCGTATTGTCGTCGCGCGTCTTGTCGGGCACGATGGCGAGCACGCGACTTTCGGGCGCGAGATCGCGCAGCGCGCTGGCGACAATGGCGCGCATCTCTCCTGCGGTGAGATCAAGCTGCGGCGCGCCTCGCCCGAATACAGAAGCCGTTTGCGGTTTCACTTTGACCTCCGAACTTGAGGATTTTAACCGTTCGCCCGCGCTTCGCCTAGGCGCGCGCCGTCCGAAAGCTTTGACGTTAATTTGACACTTGACGCCGAGATGACACCGACTCGCGCCAGCGCGCCGAAGCTGCGAGCGGAATAGCGTTGACCGGAAAGCTCACGTCTTACGCCTCAATGGAACAGGAGTTGCATCCCTGATCCAGGACACTCGTGTCCATCTCGAAAGGGTAGGTTGAAAAATGAAGCGATCGATCCTCTACCTAGATGATGAAGTCGAATGTCTGGAGATCTTCAAAGAGATGTTCGGCGACGAATATGACATCCGAACGGCCTCCAATTTGAACGCGGCGCGCGCCGCGCTAGCCGAAGCGCCAGCCGATATCGTCATCAGCGATCAGCGCATGCCTGATATCGAAGGGACCGAATTCTTGCGCGAAGTGGCGGAGAAGTATCCGCTCAGCTATCGTGTGATGCTGACCGGTAGCGCCGTCGTCGGCGATGTCGTGCGCGAGATCAGCGAGGGCGTCGTCAATCTGTTCGTCTCCAAGCCTTGGACCGAACAGAGCATGCGCCAGATGCTGGAGCGGGCGAGCGCATCGTTCGAATTGCGCTCCAAAGTCCATATGATGCGCCAGGGGCGCGCGCCGAACGAGAAGAAGGAAGTCCCCGAGCAATCGTAAGGGGCGGCGCGCCCGATCCTTTGCCGAAAGATCGCGCCCGAGGCGGACTGGCTTTCAGATCGCTTCGCCTTCCCCTTGGACCGGTGAGGACCGCTCACCTTCGACCCACACCTCACCATCTTCGAACACCTCTTTTTTCCATATCGGCACGGTACGTTTGAGTTCCGCGATCGCCCATTCGCAAGCGGCGAAGGCGTCGCGTCGATGCGGCGCGCAGACGGCGATGCACACGCTCGTCTCGCCGATATTCAACCGCCCGACGCGATGCACGATGGCGATGCGCTCAATCGCAAAGCGCGCATGAGCTTCGCGCCCGATCCGCGCCAGCTCGCGCAAGGCCATCGGCTCGTATGCTTCGTAGATGAGGTAGAGCGTGCGGCGGTTTCCGGTCCACTCGCGGACGTAACCGTCAAAGGTCACCGTCGCGCCGCACGTTCGCGGAACTACCTGTCGCGCCACTTCGCCGACATCGATCGGTTCGGTGACGATCGCGAAAAGATCGCCATCTGGGGCAGATGAACCGCCGCTCACAGGCGGAAAGACGGCCACCTCGTCGCCCTCGCAAACTTCGATCGCCTGGTCGAGCGGCACGTATTGCTGGTTGACGGCGAGCAGAAGCGAATGGGCGAAGCGGGCAAGCGAAGGGAATTCTCGCCGGATCAGATCGAGCGCTTCGCGCCCCGAGGTCTCTCTGGGGAGCCGGACGCGCGCTTCATCGCGCCCGAGGGCTTCGCGGGCGGCGCCGAAAAAGAGCACGCGCACTTCGACCGACGGACGCTCCACCTCACTCATCTCAACCCCCTGCGCGCGGTTCCTCTGCTCTTGCCGCATTTGCTCAGTCGAAAACTCGTCGCCCCTCATCTGTGAGCCGAACGTCGCCCATCCTTTTCGCGAAATTCAGGTATCTTGCGTCATGGTTCTTCATACTCGAGTTTCTTCCCGCCGTGACCATTGCGTTTGGCGATCGCATGTAGACGCGCCCTCTCCTCATAGCTGCGCACCGCTTGCGCCAACATCTCGTGTAACCTCTCCAACCTCTTCAGCGTGGAGCGCAGTTCCAAAAGCTCTTGCTTGACTTCCCCCTCGAGATCGATGGCCGAGGCGATGAGAAACGATAGGCGTTCGGGATCGGTTTCGGGGATCTCCGTCAGCTCGCGCGCGCTCTCATCGTTGAGGATACGCACCGCGCGCGCAATGCGCAGGAATAGTTCGCTGACTTCGCGCGCTCTCTCGCGCAGCAGAGCTTCGTCCTCTTCTTCATCGTCTTCGAAGAATTGGACGCGCGCGATCAGATAGGGTTCATCGCTTTCCACGTACTCGATCGTTTGATAGCGGATCAGGCCGACCGTCAAGATGTTCGAGCGACCATCGGGCAACGGTTGCACTTCGACCACTTCCGCCACGCACCCGACGTGGCCGAGCGGCGGACGCGCATATTCGCTCGCGCTCGCTTCAAAATAGGAGACCCCAAAAAGATTGTTCGAAGCGCGCACATCGCGCAGCATTTTGCGGTAACGGGGTTCGAAGATGTGCAGCGGCAGCGGCGCGCCCGGAAAGAGCACGACCGGTAAGGGGAAGAGCGGGAGTTCATCAATCCCGCGGATCTTGTCGAAATGGCCGTTCATGGTTTAAAGACGCGAGCGCTTCAGCGGATCTCGAAAAGGGGGGACGAGATCTTTCATCCGGCGAAGGCTGATCCTTCGCTCCTCGCCAAGCCGCAGAGGCAGACCGCCTTGCATCGAGGTCGGATAAACCTTCGAAGCCCCTTCGCCTCACACCCTAAGTTTAGCATCATCCTCGCTGTGCGCCTCGCAACGCTGCTCCTCTTCGGTCGGAGCCTCGAGTTGCTGCGCGATGAAATCGGCTATCGTTTCCGGCGCCGCTTCGGCCAGCGCGAGCCGCTTCGTCTCCATGATCATGGCTGCGATCGCAGGCGCGCGGTCGCGGTAACGCGCATCGCGTGCGATCAGATCTTCGAGGATGCGTCGCTCGCGTTCGTGGCGTGGCACGCTGGGATCGATCGAATCGCCGACTTGGTATTCGACCGGGACGGTCAGATTGCGCACGATAACGTGAAGCGCGCCGGTCATCTCCTGGATGAGATCGCGCAGCGTGGCGATCTCGAGCCGCGAACTTCTGAAACCGAGGCGCCCGCGCAAGGTCACCTCGACGATCGGCTTCAATTCGCCATCCTCGGGCGAAGAAGAGATCTCACGTTGAATCTTGTCGAGAACTTGCGTGCGCACACGTTCCGGTCCAGAAGAGCCCGAAACGTCGATCCAGACACGCCGGATCGGACGCTGAACGTAATCGCGTATATGGCGCGCTGTAATCCCTTTGCCATCGTCAACCTCGACTAGGTAAAAGCCGCGCTCCTCTTGGTATTCGTCCACCGTACACGCCTCAAGCGAGCCGGGATTGAACGCCCAGTTGTCAAATTCGAAACGGCGATGCGTATGACCGAGCGCAACATAATCGATGATCGCCTTCAGCTCGTTGAGGCGTGCAAACGACAGCGCCGGAATGGGGCGGTTGGTCTGCCCCTCGACGTCCGTGTGGAGCATCAGGATGTTGAAGCGCCTTTCGGAAATGAAAGGTTTGATCGCCTCCGCCAATCTCGGCAAGGCCGCATTGGTCGACATGCCGTACCAGTTCGATCCGAAAATGCGCGCGCCAGCGATGTCAATGTACGAACCGCAGCACGCTTCATCATCCCAGGCGACGATCCTCATCTGCCCATCCTCGCCGCGCTGCGGTTCGAGCAGCTTCAAAAACCCCCACTGCGATAGCGACCGCAACCAACTCGATCCCGAAAGCGCATCGCATTGATCGTGATTGCCTTCGATGGCCAAAACCGGAATGCCCGCCTCCTTCAGCAGTCTGAGCCCGGCGATGGCTTGATTCATCGTCAGCGGATCGACGCGCCGCACGTGGAAGAGATCGCCAGCGATGAGAACGAAGTCGGGCCCACTCGGCACGGCATGGCGTTCGATGACATCGTACCAAGCACGGAAAAAGTCGCGCGCGCGCTCTTCCAAATTGTAGCGACGACAACCGAGATGGATATCGGCGATGTGTAGGAATCTCATTTCGATCCGAACCGCTTAAACTGAGCCGAGCAGTTGCCAGGCCCGCGAAAGCGAATTATACGACATCGGGATGAAAGGAGGCGAGAAGTCGAAGTGCCGAAACGCCTTCATAAGCGGATCCGCCCATCGGCTAGAGGATTGGGAAGCGTGCACACTGCGCTAAAGACTGCTCAGCTCAAGTTGCCGGATCAACGCTTGAGATCTCCGCGATGGTTGGAATCGTCGCGCCAGACCGAGAAACTGGTCCACAAAACGATACCCTGTGCCTTGAAATCTTCGCAATGGTCGGAATCGGCGCGTCGGTCGGGAGCGTCAGTGCTCTGAGGCGGAGGTGGGCTTCTTCCGCGCGCACCGATGGACGGCCTGCAGCAGCTTCTCCACATCGAGCGGCTTTTTGAAGACGGCGAAAGCCCCCTTCTGCAGGCAGTGTCGTTGAATTTCAGGGTTGGCGATGGAGCTGACGACGAGGATTTGAGAGGAAGGTAGATTGTTTCTGAGCTGTTCGAGGATATACAACCCGATCTCGATCGTGCTGACGACCGGTGGCAAGCATAGGTCGAGAATCGAGATCTGAGGTTTGTGCTCACGGGCAAGGAGCAGGGCGGAAGCCAGATCGTTCGCCGTCAAGACCTCATATTCGTCGCACAGAACCCAAAAGAGCTGTTGCGAGACGGCCGCATCGTCATCGATGATCAATACCTTCGGCTTCATCCTCCCTTTACCATCCCTTGCCCAGATCCACATGCGACACGCTCCTCTAGAATTTTTGGGACACGGCTTGATTCGCGCGTTCGGGATCATTCGCGGCGAAGCGATTCCCCGGCGATGACTCGAGCAATCGATATGCCGTGTGCTTTACGAGCGGCTCGCGCATCATTGAGCGTCGAAAAGCTCGTAGGCTTCGTTCACCCGCTGAATCGGGATCACCGGCTTGCGCATCGTTGAGCGTCGAAAAGCCCTCTCGCTAGCCGAAGTGGCAAGGGGGCGCGCTTGTTTCCGGTAACAACCGTCCACCGTTTCGCGGCGAGCGCGCTAGCTGCCCCGCGTAGGGCGCGCTTGTTTCCGGTAACAACCGTCCACTCATGTAGACAGTCCCGCGCCGGGTTGTCCACAAACGGCGACATGTTCAAAAGCGTTCAAGCTGAAGGCGGTCGGAGGAGGTGCGCTCAGTTGCTTTCCGCGATGTTAAGTTCATTGATGAGCCTGTGAAGGTAGGATCGGCTGATCCCCAAGCGTTTAGCGGCGGCCCCTCGGTTTCCCTTTTCGATCTCCAGAGCTTTTAGGATCATGCGTCTTTTGAGAGCCTGGACCGCCTGTTCGAGCGTCGATTCGGACTCCTCTTCGGGCGGCGCGGGCTTGTGATCTCCGCTGCGCATCTTTTCCGGCAGAAACTCCACCCCTAATCGCGCGCCGCGCGTTAAGACGACGAGTCTTTCCATCAAATTCTCCATCTCGCGCACGTTGCCCGGCCAATCGTAAGCTTGCAGCGCAGCCATCAACTCCGGGCTCAATTCGGGCGGTTGCAATCCATGTTTGTGCGCCGCTTTGTTGGCGAAGAAGGAGGCGAGAACGGGGATGTCCTCGCGCCGTTCTCTGAGAGGCGGCAGCGTCAGCGGGACGACGTTCAGGCGGTAGAAGAGGTCTTGGCGGAAGTTGCCCTTTTCGACCTCCTGTTCGAGGTCGCGATTCGAAGCGGCGATCAAGCGTATGTCGACGTTGATGGTGCGCGTGCCGCCCAAACGTTCAAAGGAACGCTCTTGAAGGACGCGCAGGAGTTTGACTTGGACGGCGGGCGTAAGTTCGCCTACCTCGTCGAGGAAGAGCGTGCCGCCATCGGCCAGCTCGAAGCGCCCTTTTTTGGCGTGCGTTGCGCCGGTGAAAGCGCCGCGCTCGTGGCCGAAAAGCTCCGATTCGATGAGCGTTTCGGGCAGCGCGGCGCAATTGACGGCGACGAATGGGCCACCGGCTCGCGCGCTCTCTTCGTGAATGGCGCAGGCGAGAAGCTCTTTTCCGGTGCCCGATTCGCCGCAGATGAGCACGGTCGCGTCCGTCGTGGCGACGGCGCGCGCTTGACGGATCACTCCTTCGAGGGCGGGGCTCGACCCGATCAAGCGCCCGAAGCCGCGTCGTCCGCTCAGTGTCGAACGGAGCTTGAGGTTTTCGGCTTCGAGTTGCCGGACGCGCGCCGCCTGTCGCACGATGTGCAGCACTTCGTCTTCGTCGAAAGGTTTCTCGAAGAAGCCGTAAGCGCCGTAGCGCACGGCTTCGAGCGCCGTGCGTTTGTCGGAGCTGCCCGTGATCACGACGGTCGGAATCGACGGGCGATGTTGTTTCGCCGCTTCGACGATCTGCAAGCCTTCCGTGATGCTGTCGGTGGCGGGCGGTAGATGCAGATCGCAGATGATGACATCCACTCGTTCGCTTTGCAGCGAAGAGAGCGCTTCTTGGCGCGTTTCGGCTTCGAGGATGTGGAAGTGGTCCGCAAGCGTCCAGCGCAAACCACTACGCAGGGCGCGATCATCTTCGACGATGAGGACAGTCGGTTTCTCCTCTCTTCTCTCCATGTCAACGACGTTCGATCTGCCGCTCTCGTCGCAAAAAGCTGGCGCGAGGCTGGATGCATCAAGCCGGACCGCCTCTTTGCGCCCAGCCGATGCGTCGGAACTTCGGTCTTTCGCGGAAAGGACGTTGAAGCGATGATCCGCTCGCGCTCTTTCAAACGCGCTCCTGATCATCGCTTGGCGAGGATGGTAACACGACCCGAAAGCGCGTGCCAACGCCCACGCGCGATTCGACTTCGATGCGCCCGCCGTGCGCTTCGACGATTTCGCGACAAGTATAGAGACCGAGTCCGATGCCTTTGTCCTTCGTGGTGGCGAACGGGCGGAAGAGTCTGTTGCGGATGAACTCTTCGTCCATCCCGCGCCCCGTATCGGCGACGCTGAAGAAGACGTGGTCGCCTTCTTCGCCAGCCTCTATGGTCAATCTCCCGCCGTTTGCGCCCATGGCCTCCATCGCGTTGATGACGAGATTCTCGATGACCCTTTCGATCGCTTCCGCATCGGCCCGTATGGGCAAGGTCGCAGGCAAGTGGGTTTCGATCTCGTAGAGCGGCGCGGCGCGCTCCGCCGTCGCGTCCAACACGCGGCGAATCAGCGCGCACAGGTCCGTCGGCGCCCTTTTGCGTTGAAGTTCGATTTGCCGCGCTTCCGCCGGAGCGTTCAGCCGCGCGACGATGCGCCGCAGTTTGTCGGTCGCCTCGCGCAGCGAGATGACGGCATCTTGGCGGAACTCCTCGCGGTGAAACTGCCGTTCCATATTGCGCACGAGCATCGAGAGCGAAGTGATGGCGTTCTTTAGATCGTGCGTCAACATGGCTGAAAGTCGCGTGAAAGCCTCGAATTGGCGCGCCTCCGCTTCGCGCGCGATCAGCTCGCGCAGTTGCTCCGACATGCGGTTGAAGCTATCGGCCAGCACGCGCGTCTCATCCTTCGCGCTAACTTTTATCCGCTGGTCCAGGTCGCCGCTGGCTATTGCCGCCGCGCCTTCCGCCACGCGCGCGATGCGCCGCGCCGTGCGGTTGATGATGACGACGAGGACGGAGGCGGCGATGAACGCCAGCGCGAGCGATAACGTGATGCTCGTCAGGGCGGCGCGCTCCAAACGCATGAGCGCGCGCGATTCGTTCGCGCCAGTGATGACCGCAAGGCCAAGGGCCGTCGGGCGATAAGCGATGAGCCAGCGCGTTCCATCCGATGACCTATAACTTTGCGTCCCGTTGCCGGCTCCGAAGATCGCCTTTAAAAGCGGCTCGAATTCCGGCATCGCGCGCTTGACCGGTTGATATTTGAGCGAATCGTCCGTGTGGAAGAGGATCAATCCGGTGCGATCGAGGACCATCGCCACGCGCAGCCCGCTGCCGGTTAGCTCCTCGCGCGCCGAGATCATCGCATCGGCTGCCGCCTCTTCGAAGATCGCGCTCAATTTGAGTTCAGCGACGAGCGCGCCGCGCGGTGCGTCGGCGGCAGGACCAGCGAGGAAGATCGGGATCGTGTAGCGGAGCGCTGCGCCATAGTTTTCGCGTTCGATCGGCGAGCGCAATACCACGGGCGCCTCGGTGCGCCAAACCCGCTCGTCAGCCTGCGCCGGTTCGAGTTGCGCTGTTTTGAAGCGAACCTCAGCGCGCCCGCCCGTTTGGAGGAGATTTTCGACGCGAAAGAGCGGGCGCTTGCGGGCGTCCAAACAGGTGATGGCGGCGTAGTAGCGCCGATAGTTGAGATAGAAGGCGCCGACGTCGTCGCGCACCGCTTCGGGGATTTCAGCCGGGGCTTGGGCCTTGCTCGCCGCGCGCACGTATTCGCGCAATGAGCGCAGGCGCGCCAACTCGTCGAGGTTAAGCTCGCGATCGGCGAGTTGGCGTTCTATGTTCTGCGCCATTCGCGTCGCGCTCGCCTGCGCATCGTCGAGCAGCAGGCGTTCGACCGTGCGCCGCCCGTTCAAATAGTTCGCCACGGCAAGCGCGAGCATGGGCGCGACGCCGCAGGCTAGGAAGACGAGCAGAAGTTTGGTCCTGATGCTCACAATCCCTTTTGCGCGGCGAGGATGGGTTCGAAAGGGGAACGCGGACAGCAAGCCCTGCCGTCACAAGCGTTCATAGAGAGCGGCTCCGCTTGACGGATTCAACCGCCAAAGGCCAAACAGGGATCGCGCTTTCGTCGAACGGGTCCTGAGAATCGCCCAACCCAACGCGACGATATCGCTGCCTCCCGTGACGATGCCGCGGTCCGAACACGAGCTTGGCGAAGACGAAACTGGGCTCTTGCGCTTCATGCTGTGACTTCGCTGGACCAGTTCAAGCGACGCGCGTGCGACCGAATTCGGCAAGCAGCGGTTGCAGCCTCTCGATCACAGCTTTGTGAAGCCGCCCGTTCGAGGCCACCAGCCCGTTCCTGTTCCATACGTCGGGCGTGTTGTAGCGCAGCGGGTAGCCCCACAGATCCGTCAACTCTCCGCCAGCTTCGCGCAGGATCGCTTCCGGCGCACATGTGTCCCACTGCTTCGAGCGCGACGAAAGATGGATGTACAGGTCGCATTCGCGCTCGACGATCAATCCGATCTTGACGCCGACCGAACCGCGCCGCGTTTCGGTCTTGATGCCGAGCGCTTGAATGACCCGATCCAAGCGCGGACTGCGATGCGTGCGACTGGCCGCAAGCCGTGCCTCTCGCAAATCGCTCACGTCGGATACTTGCAGCCGCGTCGCCTCCTCTTCGGCCCTCTGGCGCCACGCCCCTTGACCGCACACGGCCCAGTAAAGGACGTCCACCGCCGGACGATAGACGACGCCGAGCGCTGGCGCGCCATCGATGCTCAGCCCGATGTGGACCGCGAAATCGTCATCGCGCGCGATGAAGCCGCTCGTCCCATCGAGCGGATCGACCATCCAGACGCGACTTCGCCCGAGCCGTCGCGCTGTGTCGGCGGTCTCTTCCGAAAGGATGCCATCATCGGGGAAGTTTTCGAGCAATCCGCGTACCACTATCTCGTTCGCCGCCGTGTCGGCTTGCGTGACCGGCTCTTCGATCTCGCCCTTGTGCGCGACTTCGAGCGGTCCGCCGTAATAGCGCATCGCCTCCTGCCCGGCGCGGCGCGCGAGCGCAATGGCGATTTCGAGTTCGCGTTCCAGATCGACTGCCACGTCTCAGCCCTTTCTCGTCCTTCGGGTCTCCATCGCAAAAACTACCATAAAACTCCTTCCGGGCGAACGCGCGCGGGATCTCGGGCAGGAATCCATGGCTCGATGCTGAATCTCCCGGATGATCTTCATCACACCTTTCGCTGGCCCGGTTGGCGATTAGGCGTCGCGGCGTTCTTGCTCTCTCCCCATCGGTTCGCGTGGTCCCGAAGCCTTGCCCCTTTCTCCGCAGGGGCATATAGTTTCCGGCCAGAGATCTGAAACCACCGAAAAAGGAGTCTAGTCATATGGCTGGAGAGCGCAAAGGTGAAGTGACGCGTCGCGAGTTCCTCGAGCAGACGGCGCTTGGTGGGGCGAGCGTGCTCGCGGCGGAAGTCATACAGGCAGGGCAGACGAGCGCGAAGCTGCGCGGCGAGATGGTCGAGTACGAGAGCGGCGACCTGAAGATCCCGGCCTATCTTTCGCTACCGAAAAAGCAACCGGCTCCCGCCGTCATGGTCATCCACGAAGTCTTCGGTTTGAACGACCACATCAAGACGATCGCCGACCGCGTGGCGCAGGAAGGCTATGTCGCTTTGGCGCCGAACCTGTTCGTACGCGCGCCGGAGCCGCCGCCGCGCGATGCTTCGAATGTCGATGCGATCCGGCGGGCGGCCTCGAGCCTCGCGCCCGACGTTGCGGCACGCGATATGCAAGCGGGTTTGAACTTTCTCAAGGCGAAGAGGTTCGTCAAGCCGCGTTTCGGCTCCGTCGGCTTCTGCATGGGCGGCGGATTGTCCTACAGGCTCGCCGCTTCGGGGTATCCGGAGTTGGCCTGTGCCGTGATCTTCTACGGGCGGACGCCGCTGGAGCTGGTTGACAAGGTGACGTGCCCATTGCTCGGCATCTTCGGCGAGCTGGACCGGAGCATCCCGCCGCAGACGGTGCGCGAATTCGAAGAGGCCCTTCGTCGCGCGGGCAAGAAGGCGGAGATCAAAATCTATCCGGGGGCCAAACACGGCTTCTTCAACGACACGCGCCCGGAGGTTTACGACGCGCAAGCGGCAGCCGACGCTTGGCAACGGACGCTGCGCTTCTTTCGCGAACATCTGGGCGCTTGAGATGGCCGAATCATCATTCGCATTCAAGCTTTATAGGTGCGAGCGACTCCGCCAAGCTCAATCGTTGTCTTGATTGTCGGATGATTGAAGTTTAAGCGAGGCACGAATGAAATTGTCCCCTCGCGGCTGAAGTTTTGGGTGCCTTGGGCCCCGTGTCGAATATTGCTTGGAACTCGTGTGGGGAGTCAGCGTTTTTTACGTGGGAACAAACGAAGCCCCGTAATATTGCTTGGAACTCATGCGCCGAAGAGGCGGTGGCGCAACTGCCGAAGATACGCTCCTTGTTAAAAGGCCGGCCCCGGAATCTTTCAAAGCCGATTCCGGTATCCGCTGGACCGGCTATTCGAGGAGCATCATCAAACCGATGTTGAAGGCAAGATCGTTCCGTTCTCTGCTCGCGGGCGGCTTATGCTTGTCGCTTCTCTTTTCGTCATGTCAACGGGAGGGGCGGCGCGGCGCGTTCGCCAACGAGGCGGAGCCGCGCTATGGCGGAACGCTCATCGTCCCCATCTTCAGTTCGGCGATCACCCGCGCGCGGCTCGATCCGGTCGTTCCGAGCTATGAGCCCATCGCCACGATGATCTTCGACCGGCTCGCGGCCACCGAGGATCAGGCGGGCGAGCGCATCGTTCCGTCGTTGGCGGAGAGTTGGGAAGAATCGCCCGACGGACTTGTGTGGCGATTCCGTCTGCGCGAAGCGCGTTTTCAAGACGACGATTGTTTTGCGGGCGGCATCGGGCGCCGAGTCCGCGCCGATGATGTCATCTACTCGTGGCAGCGCATGATCCGCGCATTGCCGGCGGGGTACCACTACTTCGGGCGCTTCATCGCGGGCGCGCTCGAATATCGCGACGGACGCGCCGATGCGATCAGCGGCCTGCGCGCGCTCGATGAGCGCACGCTCGAAGTGCATCTGGTCGCTCCGTTCGTCGGCTTCATCCGCGCCGTGACGTGGTTCCCGACGAGCATCGTGCCGCGCGAGGCGGTGGAGCGTTACGGCGAAGACTTCTCCAAGCATCCCGTGGGGACGGGAGCCTTCCGCTTGGTCGAGTGGGATGTGAACGGCGGGCGCATCACTTTGGCGCGCAATCCGAACTACTGGGGGCGCGATCCGCAAGGGCGCCCGCTCCCCTATTTAAACGAGATCCGCTACGTGCTCTACCCAAATCAAACGACGGCTTTTCAGGCCGTCGTCAACGGCAGAGCGCACATGGCGCCGGTGCCCGCCGATCTGCTCGACAAGATAGCGGAGCGCGATTCGTCGGGCGAACTTCGTTTGCGCGACGAGTACGCTGCGCGCGATCTGCACTTGATCTCCTACAGATCTCCGGCGTTAGGTTATGGCCTCTACTTCAACATGGATCGGCGGACGCCTTTCACGCGCGACGTGCGGTTGAGACAAGCCATCGGATATGTCGTACGTCCGCCAGGCGAGTCGCCGTTACGCCCGTTGTTGCGCCCAGTGCCCGGCGTCCCGCCGCAAGATGACAAAGGCTTCTATTACGATCCAGAGCGAGCGCGGGCGCTTCTGCGTGAAGCCGGGTATCCAGAGGGGCATGGGCTTCCCGCGTTGCGCCTTCTGATCAACCCAGCGACTAGGGTACAAAGCCTCGATTCGATTGAACGCGTTCGAGAGCTTGGGATTGAAGTCGAAGAGATAGTCGTAAACAGCATTGAGACGGAAGATTTGTTGCGCAAAGGGGATTACGATCTTTACATCGCTTCCGTCAGATCGTGGGGCGATCTTTATCCCGATGTTACGTCTCTCCTCGCGCGTTTCCTCTCCGCTGCGCCGCCTGAAGAGAATGCAGCGCGTTACCGTAACCCGCGCTTTGACGCTCTGTTTACCCGCATAATGGCCGAAAAGGATGAGAGCCGACGACACAGCCTCGTTCTACAAATGGAAGAGATGCTCTTGCAGGACGCTGTTTTCATCATGATTCGGACCTCGCTTCCGGATTATCAATACGTCGCGCTTCGCCGAGAGGCTCATGTAAGAGGCGACGGCAACATCAATTTCCGCACGACGTGGCTCGAGGTTTGAAAATCGAACCGCGTAAGGTCGATCCGTAATGTGGCGTCAGGTAGTGAGGGATCGCCGGAAGGGAATCGAACCACGAGAGAGCGATGCATAGTGTGGTGACGCTTATCCTTGCCCGTAGCGGGCTGCGACATTGTCACGATCTTTGTGAGATTCGATTTGAACTCTAAGCTCTAAAATTCTGTCCGAGAAAGGAGAAAGACGATGGCCGCAAGAGGTCGCAAGGAGTCTTTGCCTCGCAATCCGCAGAGGCCAGTGCCGCCGCGCGAAAAGCCGCCAAGAGGATGCATTGAGATTACCGATGAGCAGTTAGATGAGTACTTGAATAAAGCCACGCCAGAACAATTGAGGACCTTGCTCATCAAAGGATGGAACGCGGGCGCTTTCAGGCTTTACGTGAGAAGCGCTGAGGGAACCGAAGGTGCTGAGTTGGAGATCGACGACGTTCTCCCGTGGCCTCCTGGTGGCGGCGTTTCGAGCACAACCAGAGCGCTGAAGAAAAAGGCCGCCAAGAAGAGCACGAAGCGGATGACGGGCAAGAAGGCTAGCAAAGCGAAGAAGGCCTCGCGAAAGCGATGAGAACGAAGGGGGCGTGTGGCTGTGAACGGCACCACACGCCCCGCTCGGCCCTAGATTTTTCGAGAAGCGTTCAATGCCGATCTTGGTCGTCGTGTTTCTGGCGATATATATCGCGACTCGCGCGATCTAATTCGCGCTCTAAGCGCAGGCGTTCGCGCCAAGTCAGCTCTCCACCGGATCGGCGTGCGCGCGCCTCGTCGGCGCGGATCGCGGCTTGTTCGGCAAAGAGTCTGGCCGTTTCACGGCGCGTCAACTCGCCGCTTCTGATGCCTTGCTCGATGCGCTCCTTCTGTCTCTGTTCGCGCGCGTTGATGCCGATATGACGGTTAGATCTACTCTGGGCCAGCGATGTCGATCCGAAAGCGGCGCAGAGTCCGACGAGCAATGTGCCAACGAATAGTCTTCGCATTTCTTCCTCCTTAAGGTCGATTCTTCGTGCGGGGGAGAGGAAGCGTTCTGCCCTTTAAGACGGAGGGCGTCTCGTTTGGGTCGAAAAATTTTTCAAGCGCTGAGGCGGAGCGGTCAGTAAAACCGGGTTCGGTTCAATCCATCTAGCGTCTTCGCGCAATCGGTTGGCAAGCGCCGGCGCGCTCGGTTCAATCCATCTAGCGCCTTCTCATCATTTCATCGATCGCAAATCAGCTTCGACCTACTCGCCGGCGCGCCGCCCAACGCTTGAAGTTCATAGACGGTCGAGCGTACGCACGAGAAGTTCGGGATCGGTCAAATCTGGAAGCAAGGCGTCCGGTTCGTGTGGTCGTAGATCGTCCGCCGAATGGACGCGCCCCGTGGCGACTGCGATGACGCGCGCTCCGAAGTGGCGCGCCGCGGCGATGTCGTTCGGCGTGTCGCCGATGATGATGAACTGGTGTGGCGCGAGCCGTAGACCGAGATGGCGGTTTATCCTTTCGGCAGCGAGCGCGGGCAATTCACGCCGGTCGTCGGATTCATCGCCGAACGCGCCCGGAAGTTGAAAATAGCGGTCCAACCCGGCAACGCGCAGCTTCAGACGCGCTGCCGGTTCGATGTTGCCCGTAAGGAGCGAGGAGAGATAACGCTCTTCGCGCGCCAGCCTCTCCAAGCACGCGCGCGCGCCCGGCAGCGGTTGCCACGCGGCGCGCCCGTTCGCCACGCGCTCCATCTCAGCGATGTAGCAGCGGCGTATGTCGTCGAGCCGCGCGAGCACCTCTCGCGCGGTGAACCCGTGCTCGCGCAGCGCTTCGATGGCGATCTGCAGATCGGTCATGCCCGAAACGGTCATCTCGGGAAGTTTCCCGCATGTGCCGAAGACCTTTTCGAGCATCGGTCCCATGTACTGGCGGAAAAGACCATAGTGTGTGGCGCGCACGAGCGTGCCGTCTATATCCCATAGCACGACGCGCAACTGTTCGGTCATAACGCGAGTCTCAAGGCGCGATTCTTTTCCCATCAATGAGGAAGATTCTGCTGGCGTGCCCACTTTCGATTCTCCGATATGAGTTCGACGGTTTCAGCCTCGAAGTTTATCATTGATCGCCTCGTCGGGCGGCGGCCATCTCAGGTTTTAAGTTACTCGACGACGGCCAGCACATCGCCGGCGTTGACCGTCTCGCCTTCGCGCACGTTGAGCTCGACGACCGTGCCCGCTTTCGGCGCTCTCATCTCATTCTGCATCTTCATCGCCTCGACGACCACCACGCCGGCTCCGGCTTCAACCTGCGCGCCGCGCTCGACGAGCACGCGAACGACTTTGCCGGGCATCGGCGCTGCGATCGAAGCTCGCCCAGCCGCTCCGCCCGCCGAGTTGGAAGCGCTTCGCAAACGGCGCGGGTCGCGCAACGTGATGGCATAATCCCTGCTGCGCAGGCTGACGCGAAACTGGCCGCGTGCCTCCTCGCGCACGCGACATTCGTAAACTTTGCCTTCATGGATCAAAAGGTAAACGCCCGCTTCAGGCTCGCTCGCCTCGAGCGCGTAGCGACGCCCGTCGAGCTCTACGATGAACCGTTCGCCATCGCGCTCAATGTCAAGCGCGCGTTCCTGCCCTTCGACCTCAGCCAGAATCTTCATTCTCAACCGTTCGTCACCAAAATTCGCCGGACGGGCTCAGCATCTCGTTTCGGACGCCAAGCCTAGCGCGTGAACGCGATCCTTCCAGCCATGCGCCAAGCGCTGGTCGCGCTTCGTCCGTCGGTCTGCTCGAACCTCGTTTCCGTGCGCCGCTTCATGCTCGCCAGCGCCGCCGCGATGATCGCCATGTCACGCTCTGCGTCGCCATCAACTTCCGTTTGCGCTTCAGCGCGTCGGCGATTGAACCGTTCGATGAAGCCCGTATCGAGCCGTCCGGCGATGAACTCGGGATCGCGCACGACGGCGCGGAAAAAAGGCAACGTCGTCTTGATGCCTTCGATGACGTATTCATCGAGCGCGCGGCGCAGACGGTCTATCGCCTCGCCGCGCGTCCTCGCCCACACGGCGAGTTTGGAGATCATCGGATCGTAGTAGATCGAAACCTCCGCTCCCGGATAGACGCCGCCATCATCGCGCACGCCCGGTCCGGTGGGCACGCGCAACTCCGCGATGCGTCCCGGCGACGGCATGAAGTCGTTCTCCGGATCCTCGGCGTAGATGCGACACTCGATAGCGTGACCGGTCCAGCAAACATCCTCTTGCGCGAAAGAGAGCGGCTCGCCGCAAGCGACGCGGATCTGCTCGCGCACAAGATCGATGCCCGTCACAAGTTCGGTCACGGGATGCTCGACTTGAAGGCGCGTGTTCATCTCCAGAAAGTAGAACTCGCGCGTTTCGTCTGAGACCAGAAACTCGACCGTCCCGGCGTTGACGTAACCGGCGGCGCGCGCGATGCGCACGGCAGCTTCGCCCATGCGCGCGCGCAGATCAGGATCGCCGATCGGCGAGGGGCACTCTTCGATCACTTTTTGATGGCGGCGCTGGATCGAACACTCGCGCTCGCCCAGATGGACCACGTTGCCATGCTCATCGGCGAAGACTTGAATTTCGATGTGGCGCGGACGCGCCACAGCCTTTTCGAGATAGACTTGCGGATCGCCGAATGCCGAAGCTGCTTCCGATTGAGCTGTGGCGAAGGCTGAAGGGAGATCTTCCGCCGACTGGACCAGCCGCATGCCTTTGCCGCCGCCGCCCGCTGCCGCTTTGAGCATCACGGGATACCCGAAGCGCGCGGCCACTTCGCGCGCCTCTTCGAGCGAGCGGAGCGGTTCGGTCGTCCCCGGAACGATAGGCGCGCCGGCAGCTTGGGCGGCGCGCCGGGCGTTCGTCTTCGATCCCATCAGTTCCATCGCTTCGGGACGCGGGCCGATGAAGACCAATCCGGCATCGCGCACGGCGCGGGCGAATTCGGCGTTTTCGGCGAGGAAACCGTAGCCCGGATGGATGGCTTCGGCACCGCTGCGGCGCGCCGCTTCGATGATGCGGTCGATCTTGAGGTAGCTTTCGATCGAAGGCGCCGGTCCGATAAGGTAAGCTTCGTCGGCCAAGCGCACGTGCAGGGCGGTGCGGTCGGCTTCCGAATAGACGGCAATCGGCGAGATCCCAAGCTCGCGGCACGCGCGCATGATGCGCACGGCGATCTCACCCCGATTGGCGATCAGGATCTTTTTGAACATGGCTTAAAACGCCTCTCGTTCTGACTCTTTGCTCGAGCGCATGAGCGAAGACGCCTGGCGCGCTCATTTCAGTTTCGCCTTCCGGTTCGCGTTCGCAAAGACGCTGGCGGATTTGACCGAACGCGCATCATTGACGATGACGCCATCCCGTATCAACCGATCGTCATCTGTGCCGTAGATACCATCGGCGCCAGGCCAGAGCAGTTCGTAATCCGTGAAGGAGACGGTCTCCAGCCCATCCGAGACGGCATTGTCGGTCTCAGGACGAGCAGCGACCGGACGGAGGCGCGCGCCGCTTCGTGCAGGTCGCGTTTTAAGTTGCGCCGCTTGAACCGAACTCGGCATATAGCTCGCTGTGTTCAATTGCGCGAGCAGTTTGGCATTCGATCCGTCTGGATCGGGAAGCTTGCGCAGGTCGTCGAGCGAAGAGGGATAGGTCCCGTAACGCTCGCGGTATTCGAGCAGCATTCGGTGCGCGCCGTAAAGAAGAGCGTTGGCCGCTGCCTCGCGCGCGATCCGGCGTTGTTCCAAGAGTTCCGGGATGAAGAACAAGGCGAGGGCGAGATTGGCTGTGAGGGCGAGAGCCGAGAGAGCTAATCCGCATCGCGCGAAACGAAGCCAGAGGAACCTTTCCGGCTCGCGTCGCACGCGCCGAAAGAGTTTCGCGCTGGTCCAGAAGGTGATGAACGATAACGGCAGAAGCAGATGTTTCGTCCGCCACGCGGCGGTCGTTGCGGCGGAAAATAGCTCCGCCGGACCGTGCGGCCAGAAAGCTCCGCGCTTGTAAAGTTCAAGGCCCACCGCGGCTAAGGAGCCGAGCGTCAAGAGCAATCCGGCCAGCCCGATGAAAAGCGTGTGGCCGAATGCGGGCAGCTCCTTTTCCGGGGGTGGAAGCGGTGGCCCGACGGGGCGCGCGCCGCAGCTAGCGCATCCGTCTTCGAGTTTGCCGAAAAGTTCCGCGCCACAGCAGGGACAGATCTTCAACTTTCAAAACCTCGCAGTCTCTGTATCGAAGAGCTCGCCTTTGATGCCGAACCTTCTCGCTTCGACCTTGCGGATCGAGGGTGCGCCTCGCGCTCAACTCGAAAGCTGCGCTTGATGCGTCGCTTTCGAGGCCGCTGATTTCGCGGGACCCTCTTCGACGCCGTTTTGCGCCCGCTCCGCTTCGACCCGTTGCACCTCGCGCCACGTGTGATACATGCGGTGCACAAAGGTCCAGAACGAGCCGATCGCCAACACCCACAAGACCGCGGGCATGCGATTGAGCAGCGGATGGGTCGAGCCCGGATGCGTCGTCAGCGCGCCGATGATCAGGAGCACGACGCGCTCCGGACGGCGCAAGAAACCGACATCGCATTTGGGGATCAGACTTTCGGCGCGCGCGCTCGTGTAGCTGACGAGCACCGATCCGATCATGGCGGCGCCAGCGAGAAAGACGTTGAGCGTCGAGTGGAACTCCGTGTCGCGCGCGTAAAAGACCATCAGCCCGACGAAGATGACCATATCGGAGAGGCGGTCGAGCGAAGAGTCGAGAAAGGCGCCAAAGCGCGTCACTCTACCGGTAACGCGCGCCACCTTACCATCGAGCATATCGAAGAGGTTGGCGACGATCAGAATGATCCCGGCCCAGAAAAATTGGCCGAAGCCGAAGAGCAATCCGCACAGGACGTTGATCGCCACGCCCGTCACCGTCAGCAGGTTAGGGTTGATCGAAGAGCGCGCGAGCGCTTCGACCATGGCGTTGATGATGCGACTGGCTCCGCGTCCGATGCTGGCACCAAACACTTCGGCCTGTCCCCTTTAGCTCGATTCGCCGTCACGCGCGGCCTTTTCCGCCAGTTCGTCGTGCAGCGTTTTGAGTTGGAGAATTTCGAAACGGCGCGGTCCGGCAGGCGTTTGCACCACGACTTCATCGCCTTCTTCACGCCCCATCAAACTCCGCCCGACGGGCGAAGTGGTCGAAATCAACCCGGCCTGCGGATCGCTCTCTTCCGGCGTCACCAAGCGATAGGTGATCGTCTCGCCGCGCTCTTTGTCCAGAAGCACGAGCGTCGAACCATATGCGGCGCGATCGCGCGGCACTTGCGCTAGATCGATCGACGCGATCTGGCTTAAACGCTCACGCAGTTGCGCGATGCGCGCTTTGACCACTTGTTGGCGTTCGAGCGCCGCCTTGTACTCGGCATTCTCGCGCAAATCCCCATACTCCCGCGCGCGTTTGATTTCGCGCGGCAGATGGATGCGCAATTCCGTCTCCAACTCTTCCAGTTCCGCTTGTAACTTCTTCTTAATCTCTTCCGTCACCCTGATCACCTCGTCCTAAATCTCGCTGAAAAGTTCAGGATATTTCAACCGGCTGGAAAAGGCGCGTTAAAGCCCACTCGTAAATTATACCGAGCACGCGCCGCTTGGGAAAGCAGCACATCATGCGCCGACGCTTTGCCGATGGTGTTTCACCTCATCAGGTGAGCCGAATGAGATGCCGACATCGCGCGCCGTGCGCACGAGTTGGCCATCGGGCGGAACCGTTTTGATATTGCTGATCGCTTCCGCCAACGGGACGGTGACGATCTTCGCCGCCTGCAGCGCGACCATCACGCCGCGTTCGCCGTTCATCAGCGCGCGGACGGCGTTGGTGCCGAAACAGGTCGCCAACATGCGATCGAAGGCGTTGGGCCGCCCCCCTCGTTGCAGATGGCCGAGAACGACGCAGCGCGTCTCTTTGCCCGTCAACCTCTCCAGGCAATCGCGGCAGTATAGACCGATGCCGCCCAAGCGCGGCGCGCGGTGGCGATCGCCTTCATCCTGATAGATCTGCTGCCCGCCGACCTCGCGCGCCCCTTCGGCAACGACGATGGTGCTGAATTGCGAACCGCATCGCTCGCGCTCCATGATCTTCTCCGCGACCACTTCCATCGAAAAGGGTATTTCGGGGATTAAGATGACATCGGCACCGCCAGCGATCCCCGAATGGAGCGCGATCCAACCCGTATGCCGCCCCATCACCTCGAGCAGCATCACGCGATCAAGCGACTCGGCGGTCGTGTGCAACCGGTCGAGAGCCTCCGTGGCGATGTCGAGCGCCGTGGCGAAACCGAAAGTGAGTTCCGTACAGGCGAGGTCGTTATCAATCGTCTTGGGCACGCCGACCACAGGCACGCCCATCCGAGCGAATTCGGCGGCGATGGTCAGCGTCCCCTCGCCGCCGATCACGATCAGCGCATCGATGCCGAGCTGTTCAAGATTGGCGAGCGCTTCGCGATAGAGCCAATCGGGTTTGATCTCCCGCCCGCTCTCATCGCGCTCGACGAAGCGGCCTGTATTGCGCGTCCCGAGGATCGTGCCGCCGCGCGGCAATAGGCCGCGCACATCTTTCGACGTGAGTTCGCGCGTGCGCGTCGCGCCGAGCAGACCCTCGAAACTATCCTCGATGCCGATCACGCGCAACCCATATTCACCGATGGCCGTTTTGACGACGGCGCGGATGACGGCATTTAGCCCTGGCGCGTCGCCGCCGCCCGTGAGCAGTCCGATCGTCCGAACCAGGCTGTTCATCATCTTTTCGATGAGCGTTCACCCCGAACTACGATTTCAGAAGCCTACTCTTAAAGCGGCGAGCTTTCAAGAAGTATTCGAGACGTAAACCCGCAGAATCGCAACGCCGCCGTCTCTTTGATGTCCGTTGGCGGCGATTGGCGCGCTCCGGTGGCGTCGGGCATAATCGCAGGTTGATGGCACAGGGCGGGACGATCATCATCTCTCCGCGCGGGGCGGCGCTTGTACGGGCCGGCCATCTGTGGGTTTACCGTAGCGAGCTGCGTAAGGTCGAAGCTGAAGGCGGAAGCGTCGTCCGAGTTCGCGACGAGCGCGGGCGTTTCATCGGACGGGCGCTTTACAGCGACCGGTCGGAGATCGCGCTGCGCCTTCTGACGATGCGCGATGAGGAGATCGATCGCGCTTGGTGGCAAAAACGTCTGCGCGCCGCCATCGGACGACGGGCCGGCTTGGAGCGCGCATGCGATGCTTTCCGTTTGGTCTACTCGGAGGGCGATCTGCTTCCATCGCTCATCGTCGATCGCTATCGCGATCTGCTCGTCATGCAGACGCTCGCGCAAGGGACCGAACGCCTCAAATCGCTCTTCGTCGAACTTTTGGTCGAAGAGCTCGCGCCGCGCGTTATCATCGAACGGAACGACGTGCGCGTGCGCGAACTCGAAGGGCTCGACCAGCGCGCAGGCGTGCTCTATGGCGAGGCGATGGATAGCATTGAAATCCTTCAACACGGCGTTCGCTTCCGCATCCTCCCGCTCAGCGGACAAAAGACGGGAGCCTTTCTGGACCAGCGCGAAAACCACCTCGCCGCGCGCCGCTACGCGCATGGACGCGCGCTCGATTGCTTCACTTTCAACGGCGCGTTCGCGCTCCACATGGCTCCGGCATGTGCGAGCGTTCTCGGCCTAGACATCTCGGAAGAGGCGATCGAAGCCGCGCGCGCGAACGCTGAGTTGAACGGTTTGCGCAATGTCGAGTTTCGCGTCGCTAACGTCTTCGACGCGCTGCGCGAATTCGAATCGCAGGGCGAACGATTCGATACGATCGTGCTCGATCCGCCCGCGTTCGCCAAAAACCGCGCGAGCGTCCCGGCTGCGATGCGCGGTTACAAAGAGATAAACTTGCGCGCTTTGAAACTGCTCAACGTCGGCGGCGTCCTGATCACGTGCACTTGTTCTCATCACATGACAGAACATCTTTTCCTCGAAATCATCGCTGATGCGGCGGCGGACGCCCGGCGCCGCGTGCAGATCATAGAGAAGCGAACGCAAAGCAGCGATCATCCGGTGCTCGTCGGCGTGCCCGAAACGCTCTACCTAAAATGCCTCATCTTGCGCGTCATCGAATGAGCGTAGAAAGTGGGGCTGAGATGATCTCGTTGGTGCGGGATTCGTCCGATGACGTGTAGGTCGGCGACTGGCGGAATCGGGCCAAGGCGACTTCGGTTGTGCGGGACTCGTCTAATTCCTGATGCTGCGCGACGAGCGCGTTATTCGGCCAAGGCGACTTCGCTTGTGCGAGGCTCGACCGCGACACGCCCTTTCTCCGTTCGCAATGATTCCGAGCGCTCGCTTACTCGGGTCGGAGCGAACTGGTGGAAAGAGCTCTCGGTCCGCACACAACAACTTTGGCGACTAGGCGCGGAGCAAACTGAGTTACCCGCAGGCTGTCGCGATTCGAAGCGCTGAAAGGATTTTGTCTTCGGAGCCATTTTTGCTAGTCTGCTGTGGACGAAGAGAACTCGCTCGGAGAGAGATTTTTCGAAGTGTATCCGGCAGGCAACCTTTTCATCCCGGCACCGCATGGGCGTTTGGAAGCGATCCTGAAAGAGCCGCGCCCGCAGACGCGCGGCGCCGCCCTCGTCCTTCATCCGCATCCGCAGCATGGCGGGACGATGCACAACAAAGTCGTCTTTCGCGCGGCGCGCGGTTTGGAGGATGCCGGTTTCGCTACACTGCGCATAAACTTTCGCGGGGTCGGACAGAGCACGGGCGAATACGGGTATGGGATCGGGGAGCAGGAGGATGCGCGCGTCGCGCTCGACTTTTTAGCGGACAGGTATGCCGCTCTGCCGTTGATCGTGGCCGGTTTCTCTTTCGGCTCCCGCGTCGGATTGGAAGTCGGTTTGCGCGATGACCGCGTGCGCGCGCTCATCGCCATCGGAACGCCGGTCAACATGTACGACTTTTCGTTCCTGCGCGCGTGCCGCAAACCGATCCTCTTCGTGCACGGCGAACTGGACGAATTCGGCAGCGTCGAAAGTTTGCGGTCGTTGGTCGCCGAACTGCCGCTAGAGGCGCATGCTCAGCTCAGGGTAGTGCCGGGCGTCGGCCACTTCTTCGACGACAAAGTCGATGAGGTGCGACGCATCATCGCCGCTTGGGCTGCGCGTCAAGGTGCGGAGCAGGTCGTCTCTCCGCCCGTTTGATGGACGCCGTCTTCGGCATAAATCCGCTCGATCACATCGCGATACTTTTCGTCGATCACACGGCGTTTGATCTTAAGCGTCGGCGTCAGTTCTCCGCCTTCGATGCTCAGTTCGCGCGCGAGCAGCGCGATGCGTTTGACGCGCTCGTACTGCGAAAAATCCTGCATCAAGCGATCGACTTCTCGCTGGACCAGCGCGACGATGCGCGGATCATGCGCCAGTTCCTCATCGGTCTTTTGGTCCACCGCCATCCCCTTTTCGGCGGCGAAGGAGCGCAACTTCTGCCAATCTGGAACGATGAGCGCGGCGGGGAAACGGCGCCCATCGCCGACGAGCACGGCTTGACTGACGAGCGGGGATTCTTTCAACTTCTGCTCGATCGGTTGCGGCGCGATGTACTTGCCGCCCGAAGTCTTGAAAAGCTCTTTCTTGCGGTCGGTGATGATCAGGAATCCATCCCGGTCGAGCATGCCGACATCGCCCGTTCTGAACCATCCATCTTCGGTGAAGGCGGCGCGCGTCTCTTCCGGCTTGTTGTAATAGCCGCGCATGACGTTCGGCCCGCGCACTTCGATCTCGCCATCAGCCGCGATGCGCACTTCGACGTTTCTGATCGGTCGGCCCACCGTGCCGATGCGATTGGCCGAGAGCGTGCAGACGGAGATGACGGGCGAAGTTTCGGTTAGGCCATAACCTTGTAAGATCGTCAGTCCCGCGCCGGTGAAGATGTAGCCGAGTTCGGCGGGAAGCGCCGCGCCGCCCGAGACGAAGTAGCGCAGCCTTCCGCCGACCGCCTCTTTCCATTTCGAAAAGACGAGGCGCGACGCTAGACGGTGCTGCAGGGCGAGCGCGAACGGTACTCTCTCGCCGCCGAGCGTACGTTTGGCCCACTCCTTGCCGACTTCGATGGCCCAATCGAGCAGCTTCGCCTTGATCGGTCCGCCTGCGGCGGCGCGCTCGCGTATGCGCGCGTACATCTTCTCAAACAGACGCGGGACCGCAGCCATCACCGTCGGGCGGACCTCGCGCATGTTCTCGGCGAGCTTTTCGATCGACTCCGCGTAGTAGACGCTGACGCCGAAATGCACATAAACGTACATCAAGAGCCTCTCGAAGACATGCGACAGCGGCAGGACTGAAAGGGCGACATCTCGTTCGTTCAAGCGCAACTCGACGCAACTGTCAAGCAGATTCGAGACGAGATTCATGTGCGTGAGCATCACGCCTTTCGGCTCGCCCGTCGTCCCGGAAGTGTAGATCAACGTGGCGAGATCATCCGGGCGCACGGCGCGGGCGCTCTCTTCAACAAGATGCGGCCGCTCTTCGAGCAACGCGCGCCCGCGCTCTTCCAGTTCCGCCAGCGTCATCGCGCCCGCTTCGCGCGCTCCTTCCGGATCGAAGAAGATCACGCGCTCCAATGTCGGGCATGCGCGCACCTGCTCCGCGATGCGCGCGAAGGAAGCGCGATGTTGGATGAACAACGCGCGCGCCTGCGCATCGTCGAGTATGTAACGGACTTGCGCTGGAGCTTGCGTCGGATAGATGGGCACGTCTGTCGCACCGGCAAATTGGCAACCGGCATCAGTAATGGTCCACTCGGGACGATTCTCCGAAAGAAGGGCGACGCGGTCGCCGCGACGTATGCCGAGAGAGCGAAGTCCAGCGGCCACTCTGTGCGCGCGCGCGATAAACTCATCGGTCGAGATCGCGTGCCAGCGACCATCCCTTTTGTAATTGAGCATGTCCGGCTTGCGCACGTTGCGCGCGGCGCGTTCGAAGACTTCGACGAGCGTCGCCGGCTCATCCGGCGAAAGCGGCGTGCGCACCGGTTGCGCGATCTTGCTTTGCATCAGGGATGACATGACGCGCCTCACACTCCAATCGAAGATCGATCAGCAAATGGCCATGCCTTACGCTCGACGAGCGCCGTTCGATCTGCGCGCCCTATGTTCTGGTCCAGGCTGACCGCCATCCCATCGGCCCCAAGCGATCGGACGGCGCCGCCCGTCAAAATCACCGTTCTGCGCCTCGGCTTCAGGACCTCTTTGAGAACTCGCGAATCGCGCCCGCCACATCAGAACAGGGTTCGCGCGAAAGTTACGGCATCATTCGCACTAGGGCGGTCGCCCCTTCTATTGCGCGCACACGCCGTTCAAGAAAACATCCAGCACGTGATCGGCCATCGGCGCGAGTTTGTATCGCTTCTTCGATAGTATCCAGTTGGTCGCCATCTCGTCGAGCGCTCCGAAGAAGATTTTTGCCGCTATCTTCGCGTTCAAATCGGCGCGGAAGATCCCGGCCCTCTGCCCTTCTTCCAGAACTTCGCGGATGATGCCGAGGTATTCGGCCAGCCCGGCGGCGGAGAACTCTTCCATGAACTTGATCGAGCCGCGAAGCTCGACTTGAAAGACGACCGCTAGATCGCGATCCGCGCCCAAGCGTTCGAGATGAAGCCGCGCGATGCGGCGGAGCTTCTCGCGCGGATCGCTGATCTCGGCCAATTGCTGTCGTCCTTCGGCGATCGCCTCTTCCATCGTGCGATCGAAGATGGAGTGAAGGATCTCCTCCTTGCTGCGAAAGTAGAGGTAGACGGTCCCGTCGGCCACGCCCGCCGCGCGCGCGATGTCGGCGACCTTCGCGTTGAAATATCCGTAGCGAGCGAACACGCTGGTGGCGGCGCGCAGGATGGCTTCGCGCTTGTCAGCAGCAGCCGGACGCTGCGGTAAAGATCGAACGGTGCTCATGATCTAGGACGCTGGGTGAATGATGGTTCACTCAGCGGCGTCTAGACTATCGCGCTTTTCGCCGATGCGCAACGGCGGGACAGGCTTTTGCATGGGTTTGAATCAAGACCTCTGGCGGTTGAGGAAGCGAAGGCAGCTCTGGAGCTTGGCGATTGGCGGAGGGGACAGGACTCGAACCTGCAAGCCCTTTCGGGCGGCGGTTTTCAAGACCGCTGCATTACCAATTATGCTACCCCTCCGCACCGAAGTTCTTTTATAACGCAAAGGATGGTCGTCTCTCAACCCCCGCCCACCTCTCTTTGATGTCAGCCAGCCGCGCGAGGATCAGCTCGGCGCGGCCCTTCTTTTTTCGCCATCGCCGCTTCTGATCTCGCAAGATTGCAGCTGGCGGTTTTCCGCGCGAAGCGAGAAGCGCGGTATGATTCTGAGTTTATGGGCGAGGCTTTAACTTTGTTGCAGGATCTGCTCGTGCTGCTTTTGGCCGCCGTGCCAATCGCTTTTCTCTTCAGGCGGCTCAATCTGCCAGTCATCGTCGGTTTCATGATGGCCGGGGTGTTGATCGGCCCTTACGGCTTGCGTTTGATTCGCGAGCCAGCGGCCATCGAAGCTTTGGCCGAAATAGGCGTCGTCCTTCTGCTCTTCAGCATCGGGCTCGAATTCTCCCTGCGGAACATCATCGAGATGCGGCGCGCCGTGCTGTTAGGCGGCGGATTGCAAGTCGGAGCGACGGCGCTCGCCACCGCGCTTATCACTGCGCTCGCTGGGCGCTCTTGGGGACAGGCCATCTTCTTTGGATTCCTTTTCGCCGTCTCGAGCACGACCATCTTGCTGCGCAGCTACGTCGAACGCGCGGAGATAGATGCGCCGCATGGGCGCGTCGCCGTCAGCATCTCGCTCTTTCAGGATTTGAGCACGGTGCCGATGATGTTGCTGATCCCAGTGCTTAGCGGCCAGGGGGGCGCGTCTTGGCCACGGATCTTCTCGCGACTCGGGATCGCTCTGTTAGCCATCGCCGCCATTATCTTCACCGCGCGCGCCGTCGTCCCGTTCCTCTTACGCCACATCGTCGCGCTCAGGAGCAGCGAAGTCTTCATCATCTTCATCGTGCTTGTTAGCTTGGGCACTGCGTGGCTGACATCGGAGATCGGGCTGTCGCTCGCGCTCGGCGCTTTCATCGCCGGACTGGTCTTATCCGAATCCGAGTATAGTCATCAGATCGTCGCCGACGTGCTGCCCTTCCGCGACGTGTTCAACAGCATCTTCTTCATCTCGATCGGCATGTTGCTATCACTGAATGCGTTGCTGGCCGATTTTCCAATCGTCCTGTTATGGACGGCGGCGCTCATCTTCGGGAAGGCGGCGCTTGCGTTCTTCGCCGTGCGCGCGCTCGGGCGTTCGACGCGCATCGCGGCGATGACCGCTCTGGGATTGGCCCAGACGGGCGAGTTCTCTTTCGTCCTCGCGCAGGCTGGCTATCCGCAAGGCCTATTGTCGGAGATCGATTATCAACGTTTCATCGCCGCGTCTATCATCTCGATGGCCACTTCGCCCTTTTTGATCAACGTCGCGCCGCGCCTCGGTTACGCTTTGCAGTCGCTCATCAGATCGCGCGAGCCGGAAGATGAAGAGGCCGGCCCGAACGAGGCCGAATTGCCGCGCGATCACGTCATCGTCGTCGGCTACGGTTTGAACGGGCGGAATCTGGCGCGCGTTCTGCGCCGCACGGGGATCCCTTACATCGTCGTCGAGCTCAATCCCGAAACGGTGCGCGAAGCGGCGGCGCAAGGCGAACGGATCATCTACGGCGATGCGACGCGGCGCGAAGTTCTGCACCGCGTCGGAGCGGAGCGCGCGCGCGTCCTCGTGCTGGCGATCTCCGACCCGACGGCGACGCGCCACGCCGTGCAGCTTGCGCGTCAACTCAACCCGCGGCTTCACATCATCGTCCGCACGCGCTACATGATCGAGCTTCCGGAGCTGTTGCGCTTGGGCGCCAATGACGTGATCCCGGAAGAGTTCGAAACGAGCATCGAGATCTTCTCGCGCGTGTTGCGCGAGTATGGCGTCGCGCGCCACGAAATACAGCAGCATGTCAACGAGATCCGCCGCGAGGGCTATCAGATGCTCCGTTCGCCGTCGCTCCCTGTGATCGAGGCGGGCGAGTTGGCGGAAGCGTTGAGCTCCGCCGCGACGGAGACGATCTTGATCGAAGAGGGTTCTCCCGCTGTGGGGAAGAGTCTCGGCGAATTGGACCTGCGAAGGACCACTGGAGCGACCGTCATCGCGGCCATTCGCGACGGTCAGACGGAGATCAATCCCGGTCCAGAATACGCGGTCAACGTCGGAGACGTGCTGGTTCTGCTCGGCAACCCCTGGCAGATAGCGCGGGCCATCGAGATTCTCGACGAAAATCGATAAGGGGGCATCGGTCGAACAGATGGCAGAGAGCGGGGAGAGGCGCTTGGCCAGCTTGCCCCGCGCAAGTCGAACGCGGCTCGCGCGAATCGCAGACCGAGGCGAGCTTCGGAAGCGTTGCTTCTAGATCGCCGATCGATGACTATCTGTCGGGGCGAAGTCGGCGTCGCTCGTTCAAGTCGTCAGCCTCCTGTAAATGGCGGGCAAACGTTCGGGCAAGGAGAGCACGTCGTCGATGATCGTGTAGCCGACTTCGCCGTAAAGATCGCGCAGTTCGGCTTCCGAGTCGCGGTCGATCGTGATGCAGAACGGGATGATCCCGGCCATGCGCGCTTGGCGCAAAGCCTCGCGCACATCATCGCGCGCGTAACGCGCGTCGCCGTAGTCATGATCGTACGGTCGCCCGTCCGAAAGGACGATCAGAAGGCGCGTGCGCGCTTCGCGGCGCGCAAGTCGCGCCGTCGCGTGGCGGATCGCCGCGCCCAAGCGCGTGTTGTGCTGATAGGTGATGCCGCCGATACGCCGTTCGATCTCTTCCGTGAATCGTTCGTCGAAATCCTTGACGACGTAGAATTTCACGTTGCGCCGTCCCTCGCTCGTAAACCCGTAGATGGCGTAGGCGTCGCCTACGGCTTCGAGCGCTTCGCTCATCAGAATGAGCCCCTCTTTCTCGATATCGATGATGCGGCGGCCCGGGTGCGTATAAGGTTGCAGCGGATTGCGCCCGATGGTGCGCGCCGTCGAAGATGACTGGTCCAGCAAGAAAGAGACGGCGACGTTGCGCTCGCGCCGCAAACGCTTCGTGTAGATGCGCTCGGATTGCTGGCCATCGGCGCGGCGGTCGGTCACGTAATCTATCACCGCATTCAAGTCGTATTCTTCGCCGTCGAGTTCGCCACGCACGCGACGCAGCCCTTCCGGTTTCATCAACTGGAATTGATTGCGGATGGCCGAGATCAACCCTCGGTAACGCGAGCGCGTCGATTCGACGAAAGAGCGATCGCCCGTTTTGACGCTCTTCTCGATGACGCGGCACCACGCTACGCGATGGTCCATCAATTCGCGATCCCATTCATCGTAGAGGTAAGCGGTCTCGCCCGGCTCGAGCGGTTGTTCGGGCGCCTCCGCGCTGGTCCATCGCTCCGGCCCATCGAGCGCGTCGGCCTCTTGTTCGAGGTTTTCGAGCGCCCACGCGCTGAATAACTCGCGCGCTTCGCGCTGCCGCTCGCGTTCGCGCGGCGTCGCCTCGCGCGCTTCGCGCGCTCGTTGATCGCGCCCCGAATCACGCCCTTCGGTTTCATCGTTCGCCTCGCCCTGCTGCGAAGAGTCTTCGGGCGCCACTGAACGGAAGAGCGCATAGACGCGGCTCGTCGCCATCAGCGTATCGGCGACCGTAACCGTTGGGCCGGTCAAGTAGTCGGCGACGATGCTCTCCAGTTCGCTGACGATCTGACCGTAGAACTGACGCGCATCATCGCGCGCGCCGCCACAAAGTGTGATCTGAAAGAGCAGTTCGAAGGGGATAATGTTGATCGGCAGATCGGCGATGCGCGGGCGCGTTGCGCGCAGATGTTCGCGCACGAGATCGAGATCGCGTGCCAAGCCGCGGTACTTGCGCCGCAAGAGCCGATCGATGCGCCCGTTCTCCAATGTCGAGAAGATCCGCGTCGCGAGCGCTTTCTGCGGAAAGAGGGCGAGCACCGCGCGATAGTCGCCATCCTCCGGCAGCGCACGCCGTCGCTCGCGCAGCAGGCGCGCCTCCTCTTCGGGCGGGAGCGCCGCTTCGCCTTTGGTCGGGTCGTTGATGTAGCCGTTGAGCGAAAAAGCGTCGAGCGCATCGACATTTTCCGGCGCATAAAGCTCTGCGATCGATTCGTAGGCGGCGCGCAATTCGGGCGTGCCGCGCGCGTGCGTGCCGAACTCTATCTGACCGGCAGCGTGCGCGGCCAGAACTTTGTAGAGGCGGAAATTGAGCGCTTCGGTCTCAAACTCGGCGACGTTCGGCGGCAGATGAATCGTCCGTCCGTCGTTGATGCGCGCTTCGTTGCTTGCGTGAACGAGCGGCGCGATCTCGACTTCGCGCCCCGTCAAGGCTTCGACGTAAAGGCGCAGCGTCGCCGCGACCTGCTCGAGCGTCAGTCCGGCGCCGGATCTGAGCGCCTCGTTGCTCTGGCGCGTTTCGAGCGCATAGTAGCTGCGACGCGCTTTAGCGTCCGCCTCGCGCCGCAGTCCCTCCGCCGCCCACGCTTCGAATTGCTCGAGCGTCGAGGAGCGGAGAGCTGAGGGGGCCGAACGGAAACAGGCGATGGCCGCCTCGGTGTCAGCCTGGGCGACTTGTCGCGCCGCAGCGATGATACGCCGCAGAGTCTCCGGCCCCGCCGCATGCTCGCGCAAAATGGTCCGCGCGATCTCCGGGCCAACGCGCGCCAAAGCGATGGCTGAGGAACTCGAATGCTCGCCGACGATCCTCAGAAGGCTGGTCCAGTCGGCGAAGGTTTCGGGCGCGAGACGCAGCAATTCGCTGCCGGCGGCGAAAGCGCGCAGAGCCACCGCTCCGCCGTATTCCAACATCCTTTCCGTGTGCCGGAACAGTCTATGCGCCTCTTCAAAGCTCAGGCGGTCGAGGCCTGTTGGAAGAAGAGCCCAAAAGTCTGCGGCGATGCCGCCAGCCCGGGCGGCGAGGGATGCGGCTAGAGCGATCGCTTCGCGCATGATCTCATGGCGTGACGCGCCGAACTGATCGACTCGCCCCGCCACTTTTGCCGCTCGGTCGAGAAAATCGGCGCTGTGTTTGGCTGATCGCCGCGCGATCTCGAGCGCTACTTCTAGGATCCCGCACAGCTCTTCATCGCTTTCGACCAATTGCCGTAGCGCCGCCGTTCGCCGATAGGTCGAAAGCGCGATCGAGCTAGAGAGCGCCATCTGTCGCAGGCAGATCTGAAAGGTGAGCTTGCGCGCGTCGCTCCTAAGCTCGGCGAGGTGCGCCACGCCTTGCGCGAAGAAGCTCTGTCCCGCCTCATGATTGGACATCGCTAAACGCCTGCCCATCTCGCCCCACGCGCGCAGTTCTTCCGCTTCGAGATGCTGTGCCGCTTCGGGGGCCGCGCGCAGGAACTCGGCGCTCGCGCGCAAGCTGATCATGGCGAGCGCCGCGCTCACCTCCACCGCAACGCGCGCGCGATCCGCGGGCAGACTGCGCAAACGGCGCAGTAGCTCGACGAACCGCTGCCGCTCGTTCGGATTGGCGATGGCGCGCAAGCGTTCGCGCCAATCCTTGCTGAGCGGACGTTCCTGCTCGGTTTCGAACATGTAGCCTTCTTCGCGTTCGTCCACCGCTTAATTCTTAGATGCTCAAAGGGGCTTCAAGCGACCCCTTAAAACCGAAGCGCCCGAACCCTGGCGCAGATTCGGGCGACTTACGATCATCGTTTTGCGCTCACGGTCAACCGATGAACATCTCCTCTTCGCCGTAGGATTGATTGATCGGCTTCGGCGTCGGCGCCGTGAGGACTTCCAGCCCGCGCCGGATGCCGGCCATGATCGCCGCAAGCTCGCGCGCCGGATCGACGATGCGCGATTGAATGAAGCGCGTCGTGGCGACGACCTGCGCGTGCGTTTCGTCTATTGAGCGACTGATCATTTCGACTTTGTCACGCGCCGTCTCGACCGAATGGCTCACCAGATCTCTGATCTCACGCATCTCGTCGCGGACGATCGCCGTCGACTCGGAAAGGTGCAACGCAGCGGTTGAGAGGTGGCCCGACATCTCTTGAATCTGCCCGGCGATCTCGCGCCCTTGCGCCGTCATCTTTCGCACCTCTTCGCTCAATGCCGACAGGCGTTCGAGCATCGGCTCGACGCGCTTTTCGACCGCCGCCACCGTGCGCGAGATGCGCCCGATCGCCACGGCGATGAACAGGATCGTCAAAGCGATGATGACGAACGAAGCGGCGATGATGACCAGGATCCAGAAGAGCGGATCGTCGGTGCTGATTTGCAGAGCGAGTAGACTACGCACGGCTGACTCCGGTTTCCTTATTGATCACATGGCTCGAGGCCATGAAACCAACCTCCTCGAAGCGAAAGCGCGAGCCGAAAATGGGCCCTTGCCCTTACGACTCGGGCTCGAAAGCGCCGGATAGTTCCGTTCGGCGCTTCTCTTCGACGTAGGCTTGTTTGCCAGCCTCGATGGCCGCCGAGATCTGTTCCCCTTTGCGCGCTGCCGCTTCGCGGGCGGCTTCGGCCAGCTCGCTCGCTTTCTGCGCCGCCGTCGAATAGTACTCGCCCGCTTTGGCTCCGAGTTGCGCGGCGGCTTCGCGCGTGCGGTCAACGCCTCGCCGCGTCGCATCGGCGAGGTCGCTGCGGAGTTCGCGCCCCGGTTTCGGGGCGAATAGCAAGGCGATGATGGCTCCGATGGTGCCGCCGATCAGAAAATATGTCAGCCGCGTCGAAAGCTCCGTTCCCGTCTCGGCGCGAGTGATCGGTTCTTGTGCGCTCATTGGATTCTCTCCCCCCTGAACGTTAGTTGTCCTCAAAATTGGACCGAAAAACAACTATAGCAAATGGCCCTCGCGACGGGCAAGGAGCTTAAATTCGAACGCTCTTCGAATGTGAGCGAGGAAGACGAGGTTCGGCTGGGTTCGGTGGCGATCAGATCACCGTCGTGATGATCTCGCGTATGCTGCGTTGCAGATCGCGATCGTCCGTGATCGGAAAAGCGAGCGCGACTTCGGCGGCGGCGATCGGCGCAATGCCGCGCGCGATGAGCTGCGCCGCGTAAATCAGCAGGCGAGTCGAAACCCCCTCTTCGAGACCGTGACCGCGCAAATTTCTGACCTTCTGCCCGATCAGGACGAGATCGCGCGCCATCTCGAGCGAGATGCCGCCTTCGCGCGCGACGATCTCGGCTTCGAGTTCGGGCGGCGGATAGTCGAATTCGATCGAAACGAATCGTTGGCGTGTCGATTGCTTCAGGTCCTTGAGGATCGATTGATAGCCGGGGTTGTAGGAGACGACGAGCATGAATTCGGGCGGCGCTTCGAGCAACGTGCCGCGCTTTTCGATCGGAAGCCTGCGCCGATGATCCGTCAGCGGATGGATGATGACCACGGTGTCTTTGCGCGCTTCGACGACTTCGTCCAAATAGCAGATGGCGCCGTAACGCACGGCGGTCGTCAGCGGTCCATCATGCCAGACCGTCTCTTCGCCTTCGAGCAAGAAGCGACCGACCAGATCCGTCGCCGAAAGGTCCTCGTGGCAGGCGACGGTGATCAGCGGACGATTGAGCCGCCAGGCCATGTATTCGACAAAGCGCGTCTTGCCGCACCCAGTCGGCCCTTTAAGCATCACGGGCAATCGCGCATGATAGGCCGCTTCGAATAGCTCCGTCTCGTTGCCAACCGGAAGATAGAATGGCTCGTCCGTGATGCGGTACTCTTCGATCGCGCGTTCGGTTAAAACTCTTTCGGCCATCTTCGCCCAGCTTGAAAAGACACCCTCGCGGGCTGACGTTTCATCCCCCTTTGAGGTATCCTTTAGCGTAACGCATTCGTCGCGAACTCGAACGGCTACATGATGCATCTTAACACTCGGCATCATCGGCGGCAAACGGACCGACGGAATCTGATTTAAGCGAACGGAAGGCAATATGAAGATCGCAGTGGCCATGAGCGGCGGCGTCGATTCCTCGACGGCAGCCGCGCTTCTGCTCGAAGCCGGGCATGAAATCGTCGGCTTCACGATGCAGTTATGGGACCAGCGCCGCAACCCGGTTTTCGATGAGAACGGCGAGCCGCTGCCTTCGCGCTGCTGCTCGCTCGACGATGTGTACGACGCGCGGCGCGTGGCGCAGGAGCTCGGCTTCCCGTTCTACGTCCTCAACCTCGAACGCGAGTTCGAGCAAGAGGTGGTCCAGCCGTTCGTCCAAAGCTACTTGGACGGCGAAACGCCCATCCCATGTGTGGCTTGTAACAGCCGATTGAAGTTCGCCGCGCTCGATCGACTGGCCCAGAGTTTGGGCTGCGAGCGTGTGGCGACGGGGCATTACGCTCGCGTGCAGTTTGACGAAAGAAGCGGGAGATATCGGTTGTTGCGCGGGCGCGACCGGCGCAAGGATCAATCCTATTTCCTCTGGGAGTTGACGCAAGAGCAACTTGCGCGCGCCATCTTCCCGCTCGGCGAGATGACCAAAGATGAGGTGCGCGCCGCCGCGCGGCGTTTGGGTCTGACCGTCGCGGAGAAGGCCGAATCACAGGAGATCTGTTTCGTGCCGGATGGCGATTACGCTGGCTTCATCGACCGTTATCTGGAAACGGAAGGGCGCGCCTCGCCTCCGGCTGGCGAAATCGTCTCCACGCGCGGTGAGGTTCTGGGTTCGCACAAGGGGCTTCATCATTACACGGTGGGCCAGCGGCGCGGCCTCGGCATCGCGCACAATCGCCCGCTCTATGTGGTCGCCATAGATGCGGCGCGCAATCGCGTCATCGTCGGCGAAGATCATGAGCTGCTGGCCAGAGAGTTCACCGCGGCGGGCGTCAACTGGGTGGCTTTCGCTGAGCCGCGCGAAGCCGTGCGCGCCGAGGTGCGCGTCCGTTACCGACACGAAGAGGCGCCCGCGACGATCGAGATGATCGGCGAAAGACGCGCGCGTATCCGTTTCGATGAGCCACAGCGCGCCATCACGCCCGGACAGGCGACGGTCTTCTATCGCGGCGAAGAGGTCTTGGGCGGCGGTTGGATCGTGCGCGTCAAGCGCGACTGATATTCAGTCGTTCGCGATAAAGAAGAGCCCGCGCTTTGGCGGGCCTGAACTTTCTCTCCGTCGCTTGCGTAAATACACTAAAGCTTCCCTGAACGAGCGGCTGGGATGGCGTGGCTTCGAATCTTTCAGGGAGCAGATCTCACCTCTAGATCAGGATGGCAGACCGTATGGCTATGTCGAACGCTCGTAAGATCGCGCTCATCTTCGCCGGCCTGTTGCTGGCGCTTTTCATCGCCGTTTTTGCCGGCGTCTTGGCCCTCTATTTCGCGCTCAAGCCGGGCGAGCCGAGCATTGCGCCGAATAGCGTGCTCGTTCTGCGAGTGAGCGGCGATCTGCCAGATTACGTCGCCGAAAGCCCGATCCCCTTCAATTTGCCGCGCGGCATCTTCGGCGGCGAGGTCCGGTCGCTTACCGATCTGCTCTGGCAATTGAAGAAGGCCAAAGTTGACCGCCGAATCGGCGGTGTGTTGTTGGAGATCGGCGATGTCGGTGCCGGATGGGCCAAAGCCGATGAGATACGCGATGCGATCGCCGATTTTCGCCGGTCGGGAAAACCGATTTACGCTTATCTCACCTACGGGGCGAACAAGGAGTACTACATCGCTTCGGCGTGCGAGCGCGTTTACGTCGCTCCGGTCGGCGATCTGTTCATCAACGGCCTAGCGGCCAACGCCATCTTTCTGCGCGGCGCGCTCGACAAACTCGGCGTTTATCCGGATTTCTATCAGATAGGCAAATACAAGAACGCGCCCGATCAGCTTACTCGCCGAGAGATGTCCGACGCGCAGCGCGAGGTGATCAACTCTCTGCTCGATGATCAATTCGCGCGCTACATCAACAACGTCGCCGCAGCGCGCAAACTCGCCCCCGAAACCGTGCGCGAATTGATCGATCAAGCGCCGTTGCGCGCTGAACAGGCCAAACGGGCCGGATTGATCGACGGGACGGCATATCGTGAGGAAGTCGAAAATGAATTGAAACGCCGACTCGGGTATAGAGATGCGGAGAGGTTGCGCATAGTCAAGGCATCGCAGTACAAGCGGATCGAACCGGAGTCTCTAGGTCTGAACAGAGGCGAACGCATCGCCGTCATCTACGCTTCGGGCGCGATCGGACCGGGGCGATCGAACAACTCGCCTTTTGGCGAACAGAATGTCGGCTCTGAGACGATGGTCCGCGCCATCGACGAGGCGCGCGATGATCGGACGATTCGGGCCATCGTCGTGCGCGTCGATAGTCCGGGCGGTACGGTTTATGACTCCGATTTGATCTGGCGCGCGCTCGAAGAGGCGAAGAAGAGGAAACCGGTCGTCGTCTCGATGAGCGACGTGGCCGCCTCGGGCGGCTATTACATCTCCGCTGGAGCCAATTCGATCGTCGCGGAGCCTTCGACCATCACCGGCTCGATCGGCGTCTTCGCCGGCAAGCCCGTGCTTAAAGGGTTCTATGATTGGATCGGGGTCAACAGCGAATGGATCTTGCGCGGTCGTTACGCCGGAATCTTCCGCGAAACGGAACCTTTCACGCCGGAAGAGCGCGCTAAGTTCGAAGAGCTTGTGCGCAGCTACTACTACAACGAGTTCGTCCCAAAGGTCGCGCAGGGGCGTCACCGCGATCCCGAGTACATAGATTCGATCGGACAGGGGCGCGTTTGGAACGGCGCGCAAGCCAAAGAGCGCGGATTGGTGGACGAGTTCGGGGGGCTCGATCGGGCCATCGAAATCGCCAAGCAGCTCGCCGGAATCCCTTCGGATAAGGGGATCCAGCGCGTCGTTAAACCCGCACCGCGTTCGCTCTTCGAACAGCTCTTCGGCGGCGATGAGGCGATGGGAGAAGACGAGGCGCGCTGGCAAGCTGCGCTCGCCTCGTTGCCTGAAGATTTACGGCGCGCGTTGCAGACGCTTCATCTCTTCGAGCGTATAAGGCGCGGCGAATTGATGGCGCTGCTGCCGTTCGACCTCAAAATCGAGTAAGCGAGAAGCTTTCCGTGGCTGCCGCCCCTTTGCGGAGCTCAGGCGCCCGAAGGCGGTGCAATGCGCTCCTGTCCATCCATGTAAGGGCGCAGCGCTTCGGGGATGACGACTGAACCATCCGGTTGCTGGTAGTTCTCCAAGATGGCGATCCACGTGCGCCCGACCGCCAGTCCGGAGCCGTTGAGCGTATGGACGAATTCGGGCTTCGCGCCCGGCGCACGGCGAAAGCGTATCTGCGCGCGGCGCGCTTGAAACGCCTCGCAATTCGAGCAGGAAGAGATCTCGCGATAGGCGTCCTGCGATGGCAGCCAAACCTCTATGTCGTAAGTCTTGGCGGCGGAAAAGCCCATGTCCCCCGTCGAAAGCGTGACCACGCGATATGGCAGTCCCAACAGTTGAAGTACGCGCTCGGCGTCGCGCGTCAGCGATTCGAGCTCGTCATAGGAGGTTTCAGGAAGCGTCAGCTTGACCAGCTCGACCTTTTCGAATTGATGTTGCCTGATCAAACCGCGCACGTCGCGCCCGTAGCTTCCCGCTTCCGAACGGAAACAGGGCGTGTAGGCGACGAATTTTTTTGGCAACTCGTCCGCTGCGAGTATCTCTTCGCGATAGTAGTTCGTCACCGGCACCTCCGCCGTCGGCACAAGGTACAGGTTCCGCTCGTCCGTCAGCTTGAAGAGGTCCTCTTCGAACTTCGGCAGCTGCCCCGTCCCGAAGAGCGCTTGCGCGTTGACGATGAAAGGCGGCAACGTCTCCGTGTAACCGTGTTCGCGCGTGTGTAGATCGAGCATGAAGTTGATGAGCGCGCGTTCGAGCCGCGCGCCCGCGCCGTGCAGGATGGCAAAGCGCGCGCCCGCGATCTTCGCCGCCCGTTCGAGATCGAGTATGCCGAGCCGCGTCCCCAGCTCAACGTGATCGCGCGGCGTAAAATCGAACGCGCGCGGCGTGCCCCATCGCCGCACTTCGACGTTGGCCGAAGCATCCGGGCCGATGGGAACGCTCGCATGCGGTAGATTCGGAAGCGTCGCCAACAGTTCCTGCATCTTGCGCTCGGCTTCGTCGCGCGCTCTCTCCAGCTCGGCGATGCGCTCTTTAAGTTGCGCGACCGCCGCGCGGCGCGAAGAGGCCTCTTCACGCCGCCCTTCTTTCATGAGCGCGCCGATCTCACGGCTCGCCGCGTTGCGCTCGGCGTTCAAGCGGTCCGATTCGGCGATGACGCGCCGTCGTTCCGCATCCAACTCGGCGAAGCGATCGAGCGCTTCGGTCGGAAATCGCCGCGCTTCGAGCGCGGCGCGCACGCGATCCAGATTCTCCCGCACGAAATGAAGATCGAGCATTTGCCGCTACCTTTTGAAGTGTGATAGAAATTGTCGCCTTTTGGTCAGAAAGAAAAGTTCAAGCTAACCGACCGGGCACGGAGTGTCAAGAACGCGCCGCGCTTCGGCTCGGTCGCCTTTCGGAGCAGAGCGAGCATGGCAATCAAGGTTCGTAAAGCGGTCTTCCCGGCAGCCGGATTGGGCACGCGCTTTCTGCCCGCCACCAAAGCTTCTCCCAAAGAGATGCTTCCGCTCGTCGACAAACCGCTCATCCAGTACGTCGTCGAAGAAGCCGTCGCTTCAGGGATCGAATCGATCATCATCGTCACGGGACGCGGCAAGACGGCCATCGAAGATCATTTCGATATCTCTTTCGAATTGGAGCAGCTCTTACGCGAGCGCGGCAAAGAGGAGTTGCTGCGTGAGGTGCGCGCCATCTCCGACATGGCGCGCATCAACTACGTGCGCCAACGCGAAGCTCTGGGCCTGGGCCACGCCATCTTGCAAGCGCGCGATTTCGTCGAGAACGAACCGTTCGCCGTCATGCTCGCCGACGACATCGTCGATGCGGAGGTTCCGGCGCTGCGCCAAATGCTCGACGTGTATGAGCGGTTCGAAGCCCCCGTGCTCGGCACGATGCGCGTCGCGGGCGAAGCCATCTCGCGCTTCGGCGTGCTCGACGCCGAAGAGATCGAAGAGGGGGTCTATCGCGTGCGCGACATGGTCGAAAAGCCGCCATTCGACGAAGCGCCGTCGGATCTTGCCATCGTCGGGCGCTACATCCTGACGCCGGACATCTTCGATGAGATTGAACGAACTCAACCAGGGGCGGGCGGCGAAATACAGATCACCGATGCCATGCGCGCGCTTCTTCGCCGCCGCCCGTTTTACGCCGTCCGTTTCCGCGGCACGCGCCATGACGCGGGCGATAAGTTAGGTTTCCTGATCGCCACGGTCGAGTTCGCCTTGAAGCGACCGGATCTTGCTCCAGAGTTCAAGGAGTACCTGCGCTCGCTCAAGCTCGATTGAAAGCGGGCGGAAGGGCCGGGTTCTCCCGCGAAGGGCACGTCGAAAGCGAGAAGAGCGTCAAGTTCGGATCGAGGGATCTTCGAAGATGACTGAAACTGCACACAGACCGTTCGCCAAAAAAGCGGCCATCGTCACCGGCGCGACGCGCGGCATCGGGCGCGCCATCGCGCTGGAGCTTGCGCGCCGCGGAGCCGATGTCGCCTTCAACTACGCGCGCAGCGCCGGAGCCGCCGAAACTCTGAAGTCCGAAATCGAGGCCATGGGCGCGCGCGCCTTCGCCGCGCAGTGCGATGTCGCGCAGACGGAAGCCGTCGCCGAGATGGTCAAGCAGGTCAAAGAGGCGTTCGGGCGCATAGATTTTCTCGTCAACAACGCCGGCATCACGCGCGATCAGTTGATTCTGCGGATGAAGGAAGAGGATTGGGATGCGGTCATCGACACCAATTTGAAAGGCGCGTGGAACTTCGCGCGCGCCGCGCTGCGCTACATGCTGCGCCAGGAAGAGGGCGGCTCGATCCTCAACATCAGTTCGATCAGCGGGCTCGTCGGCATGGCCGGGCAAACCAACTACTCGGCTTCCAAAGCCGGCATGATCGGTTTGACCAAAGCGCTCGCCAAAGAGGTCGCCAGCCGCCGCATCACGGTCAACGCGCTCGCGCTCGGGTTCGTCGAAACCGACATGACCGAAGCGCTCGCCGCCGAGTACCGCGAGAAGATGCTCGCTCAGATCCCGCTCGGGCGCTTCGCCACCGCTGATGAAGTGGCGCGCGTCGCTTGCTTCCTGCTGTCGGAAGACGCCCGCTACATCACAGGCCAAGTCATTCAGGTCGATGGCGGATTGGCGATGTAGCGGCGGATCACATCTACCTTCGTTCGCCATCGAAGACGGGCTCGCAATATTTCTTTCGAGTTGGCTCTTCGGGATCCCATCTATCTTCGTTCGCCATCGAAGCGCAATCCTTCACCGATCCGAGGTGGGGTGGGGCTTTCTGTCAAGCGAAATGATAGGAGCGCTTTCTGGTCCAGCGCGTAAAGATCCGGTTCGCCGGGCGGGCGTGTGTGCCAGCGTTTATGTACCCAGAGCCACTGTTCCGGATAAGAACGAATACAACGTTCGATGATAGCCGAAAATCTTGCCGTGTTCTCTTCAACGTCGCGTTTTTCATCGCCCGTTAAAATGAGCTCGACCGCGGGTTCGATGTGGATGACGCAACGTCGTTTGGTCCGGTCCCAAACCGCATAAACCGGTAAGACCGCTGCCCCCGTGCGTATGGCCAGCGTCGCTACTCCCGTCGTGGTACAAGCGAGTTGACCGAAGAAGGGAACGAAGACGCCTTCATGCGGTTGAGTGTTTAAGTCGGCAAGTATCCCCAGCGTTCCACCTGAGCGCAGAACGCGCAGCGCGGCGCGTGCCGCCGTGCGCTTATCGATCGTTCGATTGCCGAAGCGCGTGCGCACGCCATCGACGAAAGCTTCGAGGCGCGGATTGTCCAATCGGCGGACGATGATGTGCTGTGGGAAACCGAAGGCTGCGCCAGCCAGACTCATCAACTCCCATGGTCCTAGGTGCGCGGTCAGGAAGATGATCCCACGCCCGCGCGCGCGCGCAGCCGCGTAATTTTCTAGCCCCTTCATCTCGACATAGCGCCGCAAGGTTTCAGGTCGCGCGCGTCGTAGATGGCTGAACTCTCCGAGCTGTCGTCCTAGGCTCACGAATGAGGCGCGCAAGATGCGCCGTCGCGCGCGATCATCGAGTTCGGGGAAAGCTATCAGCAGATTGCGCTCGCCCGTGCGACGTAGCCTTCGCGCCAGATGGAAAGCGAGATGGCCAAGCAGAGAGCCGATCCGAACGGCTAGGGGGCGCGGCAAAATCTCCAACGCGGCGAGGATCGCGCGCGCCGACCAGTATTCGATGGCGATTCTCGTGGCGCTCGGCTTGCTCATGACTGACTCGAAGGCAAAGTGTAACTTGCGCTCGTGCGATAGGCCAAATCCGCTCTCGCGCGATCCTCTTCCGTTGCACGATCGCTCTTAAATAGTCCGCCGAATCGATGATCTCGCTCGCAGAAGCGGAGGGATCTTTCATCCCCAGAGTTTCCCGATGTAGTGGTCGAGCATACGACACCACCACGGCCAATCGTGGCTTACGTCGTGTCCCCAGACATCGAGCGTGTGAGGGATCGCTTTGGCGCTCAGGATCTCAGCCAAAAGGCGGCTGCGCTCGGGCGCTTCGAAAGCCCCTTGTCCGGTCAAGATGTAGATCGCATCGGCGCTTCGCAGAAGCGGCAAGTAGTAATCATCGTTCAAGTTAGGCAAGTATTCGACCGGATTGTTGAAGTAGACGTTATCGTCATGATAACCATCGAAATAGGGACTGATGTCATATGTGCCGCTCATGGCGATCGTGCCGCGGACGTGATCGGGATGGCGAAAGTAGAAGTTGGCGGCCAAGTATGCGCCGAGACTCGCTCCGGTCGTCACGGGGCGCGCTTGGTCATCGCCCACATCTTGGCGGATCAGAGGCAGGACCTCTTGCATCAAGTATCGGTCGTAGCGCGTCAGATATTCCGCTTTGGTAGCCGGCGGAGCGTGATGATTAAGGAGACTCTGGCGATTGACGCTGTTGATCGAGTAGGCGCGCACACGGCCCGCTTCGAGATGATGGCGAATCGCTTCGATCAACCCGAAGCGCTCGTACTCGAGATAGTCCGCCGCCGCGGTCGGGAACATAAGGAGCGGATAGCCCGCATGCCCGTAAGCGACAAGCGGCATCTCTAATTGCAGATTCGGACTGAACCAAGAGGTGACTCGGCGCTCCATAATCAGTCAAACGCGCGCGGCGTTTTTGCCGCCAATCATCGCGCAAATCGCTGCGCGAAAGCAAGTTAGAGTCGTAACTTGACGCTCCTGCAACCCATCTGCTATAAAATTTGCGCCTTCAGCGAAGAGTTCTTCTTCCGCAGTAGCTCAATGGTAGAGCATCCGGCTGTTAACCGGAGGGTTGTAGGTTCGAGTCCTACCTGCGGAGCCAAGTTTCAAAGACGGGCGGCCAAGCGTTGCCCGTCTTGTTTTATTAGCAAACCGGCTCGCGTGACATGCGCCGTTTGAACCTTCCGAAAGTTTATCCGATAACCGATCGCTGGCTTTCCGGGTTGCCGCACGCTGAACAGGTCGCGCGTCTCGTGGCAGGCGGCGCGCGGCTCGTCCAATTGCGCGAGAAAAGGCTTCCGGCGTGCGCCTTTTACGAAGAAGCTGTCGAAGCTGTGCGGATCGCCAAAGCGCGACAGGCGCGCCTCATCATCAACGATCGCGCCGATCTAGCGTTGGCAGTTGGCGCCGATGGTGTGCATCTCGGGCAAGACGATCTGCCGCCCGAAGCGGCCCGCCGTCTTCTCGGCGAAGAAGCGATCATCGGCTTTTCGACTCACAACGTCGAACAGGCGATCGCCGCCGCGCATCTTCCAATCGACTATCTGGCCATCGGCCCGATCTTCCCAACCTCATCGAAGGAGAATCCTGACCCGGTCATCGGTCTCGACGGACTGCGTCGTGTGTGCGCAAGCGTGCGCAAGATACGCGACCTGCCCATAGTTGCTATCGGCGGCATCAGCGAAGAGAACGCGCGCGCCGTCATCGAAGCCGGAGCTGATGCGGTAGCGATCATCAGCGCGCTCATCGCTGAAGCTGAAGGGATAGAAGCGCGGACGAGAAGACTGATCGGCTTGCTCAAAGGATAGGCCCGATGGCAGCTCGAGCGGACGAAGATCTTGATCTGTTGAATTCAGCTCACGAAGCTCGTCCGACGGGCAGATAAAGCCCATCCATTTGATGTCAAACTACGTTCGCACTGCGCGGATGATCTCATCGGCTAACGCCTCGCAGCTTTTGCCTTCGACTTCGACGCGCAACGTGGCGAGCGCGTAAATCTCGCGCCGTTGTTCATAGAGTCGGCGTGCGCTCTCGAAATCACGCGCCAACGGGCGCACCACATCCGTCTTGAGGATTCGCTCCCAGCATAGCTCGAACGGCGCATCGAGCCATACGGCGATGTAGCCTTTCTCGGCGAGCATCGCGCGATTGCGTTCGATGGTCCAGGCCCCGCCGCCAAGAGCGATGATCTGAGCTTTCTCTTGAGCCAGAAGCTCTTCGAGCGCGCGCGATTCGATGGCGCGAAAGCGCGCTTCGCCTTCACTGGAGATGATCTCGTGAATCGCTCTCCCATCCCGCGCGACGATGTGGCGGTCGAGATCGACCGCTTCACACCCGAGCGCGCGCGCGAGCGCTTCAGCGACTGAAGTCTTACCCGCCCCCATGAAGCCGGTTATCGCGATACGCGGGAAAAGCTCTTTCATTCGCTTACCGCTTCGAGGAGATCGAAGAATTCGGGGAAAGAGACGGCGACCGATGCTGCTCCGGAAAGCTCCGAAGCGTCATCCGCTGTCAGCGCGGCGACCGCGAAGGCCATCGCGATACGGTGATCGCCGTATGATTCGAGGTGCGCCGCGCGCAAGCGGGCTGGACCAGCGACGCGCAGGCCGTCGGGCCTCTCTTCCACTTCGGCTCCCATCGCGCGCAGATTCTCCACGGTCGTGCGGATGCGGTCCGATTCTTTGACGCGCAACTCCGCGGCATCGCGAATCTCGAGGCCGCCAGCCACCCGCGTGCCGACGACGGCGAGCGCCGGCAACTCATCGATCAATTCGGCAGCGAGCGCGCCGCTGATGATGTTCGCTCCATTCGCTGTCGGCTTGAGCCGTTCGACGCCGCGCACGCGCAGATCGCCGATCTCTTCGTTGCACTCGACGCGCGCTCGTTCGATCTGAATGTCGGCGCCGAGCTTTTGCAGAAAACCGATGACCGAAGCGCGCGTCCGGTTCAATCCAACCTCTTCGATGACGAGCTCCGAACCCGGAAGCAGAGTCGCCGCAGCGAGGAAGAAGGTCGCCGATGAGATGTCTCCCGGAATCGAAATGTCGCGCGCCGAAAAGCGCTTCGGGCCGTGAAGGGCGATGAGCCGCACGCCGCCTTCTTCGCGCTCTTCGACCGGCACTCCGAACCAGCGGAGCATCCGTTCCGTGTGATCGCGCGTATGCACGCGCTCGCGTATTCGCGTGCAACCCGCGGCTTGCAAGCCGGCGAGCAGGACGCATGATTTGACCTGTGCGCTGGCGACGGGAGGCTCGTAATCGATGGCGCGTAACGGTCGCTGGCCATTGACGGTTAATGGAGCATGACCTTCTTGCGAGCTGAGTTTAGCTCCCATCAACTCCAGCGGTTCGATGATCCGCCGCATCGGACGGCGGCTCAGCGACTCATCGCCCGTCAATGTCGCGGAGAAAGTTTGTCCGGCGAGAATCCCGGCAAGGAGTCGCATAGTCGTGCCGCTGTTACCGCAATCGAGGGCGCTTGATGGCGCGCTTAGATCTCCACCGCGCCCTTCGATCACCACCGTGGTCCCATCGCGTTCGACGCTTACGCCAAGCGCGCGCAGGCAATCGAGCGTCGAGGCGCAATCGGCACTCGTCGAGAAGTTGGATAAGAGCGAACGCCCTCGGGCCAGCGCCGCGATCATCGCGGCGCGATGCGAGATCGATTTATCTCCTGGCACCCGTAGGCGCCCCTGCAAACTTTTTCGGGGGATGATCTTCATCGTCTTCATCGCCAACGGACGAAAGGGTTATTTTACACGGAGACGGGGCGGTTAGCGACCCATCAGAAGAACGCCGCCCCGCAATTCATCCATTCTTGACAGGTGCGCTGATGGCGTGTTACTACCGAGGCTTCGAAATTGTGTGGCTGAAAAGCGACGTCGGGAGACGGCACGACATCTTTGTGACCGGAGAGAAGACTCAACTGAAGATCCCAAGCCGCATCGATATGATCGATCGGGCGGCATCGCTCGCTAATGAGATCGCCACACGCTGCGGTTTCGATGCGGAATCGATCTTCGGCATCGAATTGGCTGTGCGTGAGGCGGTCAGCAATGCGGTCGTCCACGGCAATCGCGAGGATGAGAGTAAGATCGTCGAAGTCGCGTTCACCGATGCAGTCAACGCGCTGACGATCACGGTGCGCGATTTCGGCGCGGGATTCGATCCCGAGTCGGTCCCCGATCCGACCAGAGAGGAGAACCTGTTGAAGCCTTCTGGGCGCGGCATGTTCTTCATGAGGACGTTCATGGATGAAGTCATCTGGCAACACCATCCGGAAGGCGGGACGATCGTTCGCATGACTAAACGGCGCTCTTGATTCACACCTTGGCTGTAAGGAGAACTGCTATGGCTGAACTGACCATCAAAGAACGTCAAGCTGGGGACGTCACGATCCTCGATCTAACGGGCAAGATAACGATCGGCGAAGGCAGCGTCGCTTTACGTAGCGCCATTCGTCGGCTGCTCGCCGAAGGCAAGAAGAAGATCCTGCTCAATCTGGGCGGAGTCAGTTACGTCGATTCGAGCGGCATCGGCGAGTTGGTTTCAAGCTACACGGCAGTGAACAAAGAGAACGGCCAGTTGAAACTGCTCAATTTGACGCAAAAGATTCAAGACCTTCTGGCCATCACGAAGTTACTTACGGTTTTCGATGTCTACGACGATGAGGCAGCGGCTTTAGAGAGCTTTTCATAAAGAGCGCGCCGGATTGGGCCGTCCGTTCGCGTGCGAGGACGCGGGCGGGCGGCGTTCGATTAAAAGGGAGCTTGCGCTGTTCCCATCGGCGGTTTAAATTCGGACGATTAGGCTACGGCGAATCGGCGCCTCGGATGATTTGAAAGCGGTGACGGGACAAAAATGAGGTGTGCCACGAAAGCGTCATCGGGCGATGACCAAAGATGCCACAACCGTAGATCGCTTGCGACGCGCGATCTTCGCGCTTAGCCTCTTCCTCCTGCTATCGGCCTTTTTCGCCTTATGGATCGGTTACAAGCCGCTGACCTTAGCCGCGCTTCAACATGATGAAGCGACGCGCACGCTCTTTTTCCGTCTTCGGCTCCCGCGCGTTCTGATGGCGGCGACCGTTGGCGCATCGTTGGCCATCGTCGGGGCCGCGTTGCAAGCCCTTTTTCGCAACCCTTTGGCGGAACCGTTGACGCTCGGCGTATCGGGCGGCAGCGCCCTCGGAGCCGGAATAGCTTTGGCCTTGGGCTGGGGGACGCGCGTCGGCGGAGTCCCGCTCGTCTTCCTTTCGGCCTTTGCGGGCGCGTTGCTTTCCATTTGGCTCGTCTATCGCCTTGCGCGTTCTGGGACGATCATCCTTCCGGGCGCGCTTCTACTTGCTGGCGTCGTCGTCAACCTCATCTCGGCTGCCGGTGTCGTCATCATCCAGTACGTCGCCGATTTTTCGCGCGCGTTACAGATCCTTCGGTGGAGCATCGGCACGCTCGACATCGTCGGTTTCGATCTTCTCGTCCGTATGCTCATCTTCCTCATCCCCGGATGGATTGCGCTTCTTTCGCTAGCGCGGGACCTTCACCTGATCGCCGTAGATGAGGAGGTCGCCGCCAGCCTCGGCATTGACGTTCAGCGCAGCGAACGGATCGTCTATCTCGTCGCTTCGTTGATCGTCGGCGTCAGCGTCGCCGTCGGCGGGACGATAGGTTTCGTCGGATTGATCGTCCCTCATGCGGCGCGCTCTTTGTTTGGCGAAGATGTGCGCGTCGTTCTTCCCTGTTCGTTCATTTTGGGAGCGGCCTTTTTGATGATCGCCGACGCGATCGCGCGGAGCGCGCTCGGCGCAGGCGAACTGCCCGTCGGCGCGATTACGGCGTTGGCCGGTGGCCCAGTCTTCCTCTGGCTGCTGCGTAAGCAGCAGCGCGACGCCGCGATGTAAGCGGAAGGCTTCGCTCTGAAAGCGAGACGCGCCGCAGTCCGGTCACGATCGCTCCGCCGACGAATTTCGGCGATGCGGCTTCGTGTGATATTTTGAAGTTCGATTCATCCGTTGGACGAGGGGGAAGCGCCATGCGAACTTTCCGCCGCGCCGCGATCCTGGTTCTATTGCTTTGCGTCGGTTCAACGGCTCAACAGACGACGCGCGCATCCGCGCCGGTTGCTAACGCTAATGCATCTGTTCGTGAAGCCACACACGATCTGCCGAATTTCGCGCGAGTCGATGAGCATCTTTACCGCGGCGCGCAACCGACGGAGGACGGCTTGCGGAAACTCAAGGCGATGGGGATCAAAACGGTGATCAATCTGCGCGATGATGATGAGCGGGCGGCGCGTGAACGAGATCTGGTCCAGGCGCTTGGCATGCGCTACTTTAACGTGCCGATGAGAGGTCTCAGTCGTCCGACCGATGAGCAGATCGCGCGCGTGATCGCGCTCATCGACGCCCCTGAAAACTGGCCGGTCTTCATCCACTGTAAGCGCGGCGCGGATCGTACGGGAACCGTCATCGCCTGTTACCGCATCGCCCGACAGGGATGGAAGGCTAAGGAAGCGATTGCCGAGGCCAAACGGTTCGGGATGAGTTTCTTCGTTTTCGCCATGCGCGACTACATCCGCGATTACGAGAGACGTTGTGGGCAGGCGAATTGCGTGGCCGCGACGTCTAAAATGGCAACGCAGCACTGACGATCGCGAGCGTACTTTATGAGGAGGAGCGATGGGGAGCATTTCGACTGAGCGCGGTGATTCGGGCGAAACGAGTTTGATCGGCGGCGCGCGCGTCTCCAAAGCGAGTCTGCGCGTCGAAGCCTATGGCACGATCGACGAGCTCAACTCCATGATGGGATTCGCGCGTTCGATCTGTGAGGATGAAGAGGTGCGCAACTTGACGCGCGAGATCCAGCGCGAACTCTTCGCCGTCAGCGGTTCGATCGCTAATCCCCTGGGCCACCTGAAAGAACCGCCCTACATCACCGAAGAGATGATCGCCCGCTTGACCGAACACGTTCATCGAATAGAAGGGATCGAGGGGATCCTCGCCGACTGGTCGCTTCCGGGAGAACATCGCGCCGCCGCCGCCTATGATGTTGCGCGCACGGTTTGTCGTCGTGCTGAACGCGCCGTCGTCCGTTTGGCCGAAGCGGGAGAACCGGTCGATCATCGCGCCATCGCTTACCTGAATCGCCTCTCGGATCTTTTGTGGTTGCTCGGTCGCTTGCTCGAATTGCGGGCTGGAGTGAACGCGCGGCTGCGCGATGAAGAGCACGAAGGGCCACGCTGGTCGCGCGCATGGTGAGATGGACTAGCGGTTGCGAACGAGCGAAGCCTTTACGGTATCTCTCCCCGCATCTTGCCGTGGTGCGGCACCCTCTCGACGTTCGGATGCTCTACCGGTGCGGATGGAGTCATCGGAGCGACCGTGGCGGGCGCGGCTTCGGGCTGACGATGATGCGGACGAAGATCTGACGGATGGTCCGCCGGGTGATTTTCAAACCAGCGATCTATATCCATCTTCCTGATGAGAAACTCGCGATCGAAACGTTGCGGGTTATGCCTCTGTTCCAGACCGCCGGCCGCCGGTTGCCTGGAAGGGGCGATCGCCTGATGGTCCCTTACTGGTCCGGTCCCGTAGACCGGATTTCTCGCCGGCGGATCGGGACGAAAATAGTACCAAGGGATGCCGAAGCCGTTGCGGTAGCTCAACCCATATGGCGATGACCATGAAGAATAGAAGGGCAGGAAGGTGTAGCAGCTGAGCGCGCTATCGAAGACCCACAAGCCAAAGTACGGCGCGCGCCCATAACCCCAGGCCCCATCGTTACGAAAGCTCCGGAAGACCGATTCGATCGTCCGATCTGATAGGCGGCGATTGGCCGCGGCCAGCAGTTCGGCCCGCTCGCGACTCCAGAGATCGAAGCCATCCTGAGCTTTCTTATCGAACTTAGTCGGTTTGCTCATCCCGCTGGCCAGCTTCTCGCCTCCTTTGACCTTGATTCCGTTGACCGATAACTGCCCTTTGTAAACCGCAACTTCGGTCTTGCCATCGCTGGCGACATCTATGCGGTAAAGGCCGTTGCGGTCGATCGTGAGCTCAGTTTGCGGAGTTTCGATGAGCATCTGCAAGCGAGCGCCGGAGGCCCCCGTCGCCTCGACGATGGCGCTGCCGCGGATCAATTTAAGGCGCAGATCGTCGAGCGAAGCGTTGACGAGTTGCACCTCGGAGTTTTCGGCGATGCGGAGGTAAGATCCCGGATTGAGCAACAGCTCGATGCGCCCATCGGTTCCGGTTTGTACTATGTCGCCCGCATCGAGCGAAGATTGCGCGCGAATCGATTGCCAGACGCCCGCCCGCTGATGGCGAACCTCCCCGGAGACGAAATTGACATATCCGGCTTTGGCCGAGATCACGTACAACCCGCCATTTTGTGCATAGCCGATGGCTTCGCACCAAAAGAGGGCGAGAATCAGGATAAAGATCCCACCTCTCATCGCCTCGTTCCTCCTCGTCCGTCTCGGGCGATGGAATTATACGCCTCGACGCGATGCTTGGGAAGAGCTTGCGTGTCGATCCCGGTTGCTTCTAGTTGTGGGCCTTTCGTAGTAACATTGTGGTTCCATCGCCGGCACGCGCTTTTACGAAGATCTCCATGATTTGGGTTTTATCCGAAACGATGCACCAACATCATCTGTCTCTGCTCGTCTTCCTGTTGCTTTTGCTTATCGTCTCCTCTTCCGCTAGATCGCAGGGCGCGCCTCGCCGCACGCCGCCGGAGATCTCTTTCACCGTTTCGATGCCGCGCCCTTACACGCATCTATTCGAGGTCGAGATGCGCGTTCGATTGGCCGAGCCGCGAGCGCAGACCGATCTGGTCATGCCCGTGTGGACCCCCGGCTCTTATTTGATCCGTGAGTACGCGCGCCACGTGCAAGATTTCTCTGCGGAAACGCCTGCGCGTGCGCTCGCGTGGCGCAAGGTGACAAAGAACACTTGGCGCATCGATACGGACGGGGAACGCGAGTTCATCGTCAGATATCGGGTTTATGCGAATGAGCTTTCCGTGCGCACCAACGAATTGAACGACCGTCACGCTTTCTGGAACAATGCCGCGCTGCTTATGTACATTGACGGTTATCTCGATGCGCCGGCGACATTACGCATCATCCCTTACGGCAACTGGCGGATCGCGACTGGGCTTCCGCAGCTTGACGGTCAAGCGAACGTCTTTCGCGCGGAGAACTTCGACATCCTCTACGATTCGCCCGTGCTCGTCAGCGACTTCCACACGATCGAATTTCAGGCGCGCGGTGTGCCGCACCGCATCGTGATCGATGGCGAAGGCAACTACGATGCTGAACGAATCAGACGCGATGCGCAAAGGATCGTCGAAGCGGCGATCGAGATGATGGGCGATGTTCCGTATCGCGACTACACCTTCCTTCTGATGCTCGCGCCGACCGGCGGCGGCGGACTCGAACATTTGAACTCCTCGGCGCTTATCTGGCGTCGGTTCGGATTCCGTCCAGAGAAAGACTATCGCGATTTCCTTGCGCTCATGGCCCATGAATTCTTCCATCTGTGGAACGTCAAGCGCATCCGCCCCGACGCGCTCGGCCCATTCGATTACACGCGGGAGAATTACACGAAACTGTTGTGGGTGGCTGAAGGATTGACGAGCTATTATGAAAACATCCTTCTGCTTCGCGCTGGGCTCATCTCCGATCGAGATTACCTTCAGATGTTGGCCGAGGCGATCAAGAATCTGCAGAGCACGCCGGGGCGATTGGTGATGAGCGTCGAAGAGGCGAGCTTCGACGCTTGGATCAAGTACTACAGGCGCGACGAGAATTCCGTCAACTCACAGGTCTCCTATTATGACAAGGGCGCATTGCTCGGAGCGCTCCTCGATCTGGAGATTCGGCGGCGGAGCGACGGGCGCCGCTCGCTCGATGACGTCATGCGTTATCTTTACGCGGAGTTCTACCGAAAAGGGCGCAATTATACGCCGGAAGATTTCGCGCGAGCTTGTGAGTTGATGGCTGGAGCCAGCCTCGCTGAATTCTTCGAACGTTACGTGCGCGGGCGCGATGAGTTGCCTTACAATAACGTGTTCGAGGCGGTCGGATTGCAGTTGCGGACGAAGTCTGAAGATCCGAATAAACCGCCCAAAGCTTATCTCGGCGCGCAACTCGCTCAAGAAGGTGAGCGCCTGATGGTCCGTGCCGTCCGCGCTGGAACTCCGGCATACGATCAGGGGTTGAATGCCAACGATCAAATCATCGCGCTCGATGGCAAGCGCGTCGATCTGGCGTCTTTCAACGCGCGACTCGAAGAACGTCGCCCGGGTGAGATCATACGTCTGACGCTTTTCCGCGCGGACGATCTACGCACGTTGGAGATCAAACTCGGGGCGGAGCCGGATGACGATTACCGCCTCGTCCCGGTCCAGTCGCCGACCGAGGCGCAGCGGCGTCTTTATCGCGCTTGGCTCGGCGCGCCCTTTCCACCGCCCCTTCAGCAGAAGACGGGCGAATAGCTCGGAGCGTTCCGGTTATGAGCGAGTACCAATTCATCCGCTTCCGAATCGAACAGCAAGTCGGGCGCATCACGCTCGCCCGCCCGCCGCTCAACGTCTTTCACATCCCGATGATGAAGGAGATCGGAAAGGCGCTGGACCAGTGCATGGGGCAGCACGATATGGTGGCGATCCTTTTCGACTCCGCGCCCGAGTGTCGCGCTTTCAGCGCCGGAGTCGCGGTTGAAGACCACAAGGCGGAGACCGTCTATCAGATGCTCGATTCGTTCCACAACATCTTCCGTACCATCGAACAGATGGCCAAGCCGACCGTGGCCATCGTCGACGGGGCGGCGCTCGGCGGCGGCTGTGAACTGGTTCTAGGGTGCGACATCGTCGTCGCCAGCGAGCGGGCGCGTTTCGGCCAACCGGAGATCAAGCTCGGCGTCTTCCCGCCGATCGCGGCGATCCTCATGCCGCGGATCGTCGGCGAAAAGCGCGCGCGCGAACTGATCTTGACCGGCGAATTGATAGATGCGGCGGAGGCCATGCGCCTAGGGCTCATCAATCACCTCGTGCCGTCTGAACAACTTGAGCAGAAGGCTCAAGAAGTGCTCGATAAGCTGCGCGAACTCGCCGCCCCAGCCCTCGAAGCGGCGCGCCGGGCGATGGACGTCGCGCGCGGGCAAACGCTCGAAGCTGCGCTCGGCAAAGTCGAAGACATATATCTCAACGAACTCATGAAGACGGCGGATGCGCATGAAGGCATCGCCGCTTTTCTCGAGAAGAGAAGACCGCGCTGGCGCCATCGCTGATATCCAAGGCGCCCTTTTGACATCTTCGCATTGCCGGCTATCATACCTTGTTGCTTGCGCCCCTCGCTCTTTTTCCGCGCGTCAAAAGATCTGAGGGAAGTAGGCGACGACGCGACAAGTCACTTGAATCTTAGAGGCACGAGGATGATGTTGCAGTGCTTGGCGTTCGTCCTATTATCTCTCATCTTCCTTTCGGCCCTCGGATGCAACGTCGAGGTCAATGACGGCGATCTCAATCCTCTCCCGCGTTCTTTGCGCGATGTGCCAGCGGAGCGTTTAGCCTACCGCTTCACGCCCGATGTCGAAGCGCCGTTCGGAGCGGAGAACGGGCGCGCGGCAAGCGAAAAGCTCGAGGCGATAAGGCGCGATTTCGAGACGCGCCGCACGGATGATGCTCTGCTGCGCACCGTCCTGTCTCCGGATGGCCAGCGCGCTTTAGCGCTTTATGCGACGAGCGAGACGCCCGAGGGAGCGTTTCGCATCGATCTCTATGCGGCGGATGGCAGATTCTTGCGCAACATCTTGCCGCTCGATCTCATCGGAGCCTTCCCACAATCGGTCGCTTGGTCGCCCGATGGTCAAACGATCGCGTTCATCGGACGGCGCAACCCTTCATCCCAAGAGACCCCGCCCGCCGCGACGCCCGAAGCAAGTCCAACTCTGCCTGTCCCTTCGGGCACGGTCGCGCCTCTCATCCCATCTGTGCCGACTTTCAATACCGAACAGATCTACGTCTGTGATCGCGACGGCTTCGCCCTCCGTCCGCTCACGACGCGCGAGGGACTGATCTACTTTTACCTCGCATGGGCACCCGATGGTCACGCGCTCGTCGCTCTGGCGTGCAAACCATACGAGTTCGATCTACGCCTCAGCGAAGGGAAGCCGACGGCGGGGCGCCCGCGCTTGGTGATGCTCGATGGGCAAGAGCGTTTGCTCGACGACCGATTGACCGATGTATTGCCCGTTTGGTCTCCGGATTCGTCGAAGGTCGCTGCGGCGTTCGACACCGAAGCGATGATCTACGATGCGGCTTCCGATCATCCGACACAAGCGAGCATCCCGTTGCATGAAGACCTACTCGCCGCTTCCGTGCGTTACGACTTAGAGCGCTTGAAACCGGAATCGAACGGCAACACGGTGAACGCCGGTTCGGAAACCAACGGCGTCCCTCTCTCTTTCAATCCGATCATTCGGCTCGAGTGGCCGCAGCCTGAGAGGCTTTATTTGCAAACCGGATTCTTGCGCGTTTACGAGAACGAGACGGTGACCAACTATCTGCGTTGGCACGCGCTCGATCTCCGTCCGCAGGTCGCATCGCGCAAATGACGGCGCGAAATTCTTAAGGAAGTGGTGGCACAGGGAGCGTCACAGTGCAAAGGATGGCGCGAAAGATTCTGAAGGTCCAGTCTTCGGCCAATTCTATGGCATCATGATGATGTCATAGTGCAAGGGATGGCGCGAAAGATTTTGAAGGGGCGCCCCCTTCCGAGAAGCGCCCCTCGTCGCTTGCGGGATTAGCGGAAGACGACGCCGAAAGAGAGTCTGAGATTGTCTTGCCGTTGACCGATCAACCTCTGCGGCTGAATGAGGCCGGCGCCGTTTAGAACATTGACCGAACGGTCTTGGAGGAAGATCGGGTTGTAGTCGATCTGCAAGACGCGCAAGTCGACGCGATTGCTGAGGCGAACATCAAGCCCTCCGCCCAGAGCCATCGCGAAATCGTTCGCGCTCGTTTGCAGCGTGTTCCGCTGTGAGCTGCTCCCGAGCGTAAGTTGCTGTTCTGCGTCGAAGCGCGTGTTCGCAAGCCCGAAGAGTGCGCGAACGAACGGGGAGAGGCGGCTATCGTTGACGAATTTAAATGTCGGCCCAACTAGTGCGCTGCTGATGCGCGTTTCGAAATTACCGGTCCCATTCGACAGCGTCAGCGCCCTGTCATTCTGGTTGAAGGAGAAGTCTCCGGTAATGCCGAAACGCGGCGTGATGAATCTGGTGACGGACGTATCAATGCCATGAACGCCGGCTCGTTCGCCGAACTTCGGATCGCTGAAGGTGTTGTCCTGCAGATTGGGCAGCCCATCGGCTCTGAGGTAGGAATAGCCGATGAAGAACTCCGTTCGAGGCTTGTTATCGGCTCGACTCGCGCTTTGAGCAAAGGTCACAGGGACGAGAAGAAGCGAAGAAAGGACTAACAACAAAACCCTTCGCATAGACGTACCACTTTCCTCCTGCAAACTGCTTGAAGTTTGCCGGAAGCCATCTCCGCCCGCACCACAGCTGAGCCCTTCCCCTCATCTGAAAGGCGGTGGTCCGGTCGGAGCGGTTCTCGGCAGATGCTTGTAGATGAGGGGATCGCTACGGTTGGTTGCTCGCTGGGCTGAGTTAAGGCGATTAAATTTTTCTCATTCGAAGATAGGGCGCGAACCGTGCGCGGCGATGGGTGAGCGAGGCGAAATCACCTATAATTTTTTGACGATGACGAGCGTGATGTCATCGGTTGCCTGCGCGCCTTGGGTAAAGCGTGAGAGCGCGCCTTCGATCTGATCGCGCAACGCGGCGGCGGGAAGATGATTGTTTTCGATGACGGTTCGAGTGAGTCGGTCGAGGCCGAACTCTTCGCCCTGGGCGTTGCGCGCTTCGGAGATCCCATCCGAGTAGAGGATCAGCGCATCGCCATCTTTCAATTGGGCCGATCCGCTGACGAAACAGGCCTCTTCGAAGATGCCGAGCGGAATGCCGCTCGCGGCGAGCAGTTCCGTCTCGCCCGAAGCGCGCGCAAGAAGAGGCGGGTTGTGCCCGGCATTGACGAAAGAGAGTTGGCCTGTCGAAGGCTCTATCTCGGCGTAGAAGAGCGTCACGAACCGGTTCGAAGGGATGCACATGGTCAAATAGCGATTGATCTCTTTAACAACTTCGACCGGCGATTCGTGCAAGAAGACGTGAGCGCGAACCGCTGCGTGGAGCGACGACATCAACAGGGCTGCGCTTGTCCCTTTACCCGACACGTCGCCTAACACGATCACCAGTTTGCCATCTGGCCGCTCGATGAAATCGTAATAGTCGCCGCCTATTTCGTAGCATGGGAAGCTTATGCCTTCGAGCTCATACCCTTTCACGCGCGGCGGCGCGGCGGGCTGAAAGCTCTGTTGGATTTCGCGCGCGAGTTGTAGTTCTTGTTCGAGGCGTTGACGTTTGATCTGCTCTTCCGCCAAGCGCGCGTTCTCGACGCGAATGGCGGCGACCGAAGCGAGCGTGGTCAGGATCTTCAAATGATCTTCCGTGAAGCGGACCTCTTGCAGAGGAGAATCGGCATAGACCATGCCGAAGATGCGATCCTCGACGCCGAGCGGCACGGCGAGGACAGAACGAATGCCGCGGACGGTCGTCGTGTGCGCGAAACGTGGGTCGTGTTCAGCATCGGAAGTGAGGACGGAGCGCCCGCGCCCGATGACCTCATCGACTACGGAGCGGCTGATGCGGAATTCGCCGACTTCGCCTCGCCGCTCGCGCGTCTCCGCGACGCGCACTTGCAACTCCCCTCCGTCCGAATCGCGCATCATGATCATGCAGCGGTCCGCGGGAACCGCTTCGAAGACGAGCGAAGCGACCTGGTGCAGGGTCTCATCGAGCGTCGCTGAGGCTAGCAGCGTAATGCCGACTTTGCTGATCAGCGCGAGCAGTTCCCCTCGCTGTACCTCGTGGCGATCTTCCTCTCTCTTCTGCGCGCGTTGACGGCGGGCCGCCTCGATGGCTTCGAGTAGGCCTGAGGTGGTGCGATCCGAAGATGAGAGGCTGATCGTGGCTTCGGGAAGATAGGCTCGGGCCTCTTCGTCGATCGCGAGGGCGGACGTTCTGCTCGTTTCGTCGCGAAACTCGATCTCGGTCTCTCCGATGCAGATGATGCCGCGATCGGAAAGGGGCACGGGGCCGGCGATGCGCACGCCGGCGTAGTAAGTGCCGTTGGCCGAATTCAAATCGCGCAGCAGGTATTGATCGCCCTCACGCCGGATCTCGGCATGTACGCGCGAGGCGAAGGGATCAGCTAGACAAAGGTCGTTTCGCGCCGAACGGCCGATGGTGATGCGCACGCGATTCAGTTCGAACCGCTCAGGTGCTCGCCCCAAGTATCTGATGATGAGCTCTGGCATAAGGTGCACGTGATCATCCTCAGCGGCGCTTCGCGGGAGGTGGCCTCTCAACGCTGCGGCGCAAACCCGCGGCGCCGATCATATTCTCGCCCGAGAATCTCTTCGTAATGCCGCGCTTGGGCGGCGGTGCGTCCGCCGCCAGCGCGCGCCAGTTGAAAGTAGTAGAGCGCCGAAACCAATTCCGCGCGGGACAGCGAACGCGGATCACGCCCTTCGGCGATGCTCAGCCCCAAGTAGTAGTAGGCGTCGGCGATCCCGCCGCGACTTGCGGCGCGGAACTCTTCGAGCGCTGCCGCGCGATTTTGCCCCCACAGTTGGACTCCGCGTTCGAAACGCTCGCGCGGCGAAGGCGCAGCCGGCGAAGCGGAGGTCGGCGGTTGTGCCGCCGGCGCCGGACCAGGTCCTGGTCCAGTCCGGGCCTCATCGGTTTGAGGCGATCGTTCGCTCGGAGTCGGCGAACCGCTCGCTGCGGATGGTGAGGCGGACGTGTTCGGCAGCAGTTCGCTCAAACGCCTGCGCGCTTCGCTCGCGATATTGCGCATGGGCGAGAGCAGCAGGCTCTGTAGCAACGTGCGCGCTTCCGCGGAGCGTCCCGAACGAAGCAACGCTTCGGCCCAGCGCAAACGGACGGCATCCTCGCTGCCCGTCGGATCGACGGCGAGCGCGAAAAGCTTGCGGTAGCTTTCAGCCGCTTCGGCGTACAGCCCTTCATCCATCTGCGCATCGGCCAGCGCGCGCCAGGCGGCCCGGTCGTTCGGATCGTTAGCGACTGCCGCGAGGAAGGCGTTGATCGCCTCTTTGCGCGCTCCTGTGGTCAGGAGCGCATTGCCGAGCTTTCGGTAGGCGTTCGCGTTTGTCGGATCGAGGGCGACCGCTTCGCGCAGTCGTGCGATGGCGGCATCGATCTGTCCGGTCGCAAGCAATACATCCGCTTCAGCCATCTTCGCTTCGGCGGCAGCGCGCGCATCAGCCGTGGGCGTCGGCGGTATGGCGACCTCCTCGACGGGCTGCGTGCGAAATGAGCGCAGGGCGATGTACCAGGCCGAAATGATCGCGACGATGAGGATCGTCGCCGCGCAAACGGCGAGGACGATCCACCATCGCACGCTCTTCCTTCGAACGCTCGGTTGAGGCGTTTCGAGCGCGACGACCGGGCGCGCGGCGCCCGATTCGAAGTTCGGAAGGGCGGGCGATTCACTAGCGGCCTCAGAGCTCAAGGTGGCGGCTGGTCCGGTGGGAAGATCCGCAGCGCCCGCCGGTTTGCGCGAGACGACCGTCTCGGTCTCATCGAGCATGCCGTTGGTCGAAGCGCCCGAAGGGCGGTTCAGGAGATCTTCGACCTCGGTTGAGTCCATGCGCGTCGTCTGAAGCTCGGTTTGCTCCTCGTGCGTGAAGGAGGTCGTCGCGCTTGAGACCGGATGCAGTCGTGCGCCGCAGTAGCGGCAGAAACGCGCCTCAAGATTGGCCGTCGCTCGGTTGCATTGTGGACAGTAGCGTATCATCGTTCGTTGAATCGACGCGCATATTCTGGCGCGATGCATACTTCGGTCCGCGCGATCAGATCGTGAAGCGCGCGCCCGTGTGGATCTAAGAGCGCGAGGAGAAATCCGCCCCCCAGAAGCAGCAGCGATATCGGATAGCCGATAAAGTGGCGCAGGAAGGCCCGCCACAATCCGAGCGACTCTCCATCGGGCCTTTCGATGCGCAGCCCGGTGGCCCACTTGCCGAAAGTGGAACCGGTAAGCCCGGCGGCGACGACGAAGTTTAACAGAGCAGCCGCGATCGCCAAAAGGTAGCCGAAAGTCTCGATCGTGCTCCCGAAGAAACGGGCGCCGCCGCCGAGGAGTTGCGCGACGAAGGTTGAGGCGGCGAGCAAACTGACGACCAACGTGTAGTCGAGCAAGAGGGCCCCACAGCGTAGGGCGAAAGGCGCATGGCGTGTATGCACATTCGCGGAGCGTTTTTGCTCGACTCGCGTCGTCATCCTCGATCATCCGAGCAAGAAGTGGAGCGTCGTTTCGCCAAGCCTCAGTTTATCACCATTGACCAATACGCGCGGCTGATGCGGCGCCAGACGGATGCTCTCGTTGATGATCGTGCCGTTGAACGATCCCAGATCTTCCACCAGATAGGTATCGCCTTCGCGCCAGATGCGCGCGTGACGGCGCGAAACTTTAGTGCGCGGATCGAAACGCGACAGATCGATGTCGGGAAAGATGTTTGACTGCGGATCGCTCCGCCCGACGAGGTAACTCTCCTTGCTCAACTCGAACATCGCATCGAGTTCCGTCGTCCCAATGACGATCAGCTTCGCCGTCGCCCGATTCGCTGGCGCGCCGACGATCGGTTGACGCGCGCCGCAGTAGACGCAAAACAGATCTTCCGCTGCGATCCGATTGCCGCAGAAGCCGCAGTAAACGAGTTCGACCGCCGCTTGCGCGGCGATCGCTGGCCCGTAACTGACCGCGCCGACGCGCAGCTTCTCCAGGTGATTGATCAGCACGTCGCGCATCTCGGCTGCCGAACGATACCGATCTTCCGGTTGATACTCGACGGCGCGCATGACGATCCGCTCGATCTCTTCAGAGAGCGCCGGATTGATCTGTCGCGGACGCGGATTCTTCGTCCAATCGAAAACCAATAACGGTTTCTCCTGCGGGTCGGTTCCCGTCAGCAGGTGGAACATCGTCGCGCCGAGGCTGTAGATATCTGAACGCGGTTCGACTTTGCCGCCGAACAGTTCGGGCGGCGCATAGCCCATCGTGCCGACCGCCGTTACGCCCTTCTCTTGCGGCGCGACCCAACGCGCGATCCCGAAATCGATCAGCATTACGCGCCCCGACGCACCATCGATCATGACGTTGGCGGGTTTCAGGTCGCGATAGATGATGGGCGGTTGCCGCCCGTGAAGATAGTCGAGCACATCGGCGATCTGGATCGCCCATTCCGTGACGAGCCTCTCTTCGATGCGCCCGCCCGGCGTGGACCGCAAACGCGAGAGAAGATCGCCGCCCGAGATGTATTTCATGACGAGGTAGAAACGGCCCGCCGTCTGATCGTAGAAGTAGTCGTAGATGGTCGGGATCGAGGGATGTTCGAGCGAGGCGAGGAGCATCGACTCGCGGCGAAAATCGTTGATCGCCTTCTCCTGCTGTAGCTCGTCGAGCTGAGTTTGGATCATCTCCTTGACGGCGCGCGGCGCATCGCCCAAGTTGCGATCTTTGGCCAGATACACCGCCCCCATGCCGCCGCCGCCGATGCGCCGCACGATCTCGTAACGCTGATTGAGAAGCGTGCCGGGTTCGAGCGGCTTGTTCAGCGGGCGCCGCCCGCCAGTCGTCCCCAAAGGGCGATCCGACCCTTCGGGCCGCGTTTTGCGCGGCGCATCGCCCTTGGCATCGGTCCGCTTGTGGGGTTCCGGCCCCGAGACGACCAGCGAAGGCGGTGAGACTGAGATCGTCGCGTTCGCCATTGAGTTCGGCTGCGCTGCGCCGCAGTTGCCACAGAACCGATCATCGGGCGCAACGGGCGCGCCGCATTGGAGACAGCGTGACATGTCTTTGCCTGAAGACGGGGTCCAGCAAGCTTCAATCGAACTTGATCACATGAAAACGCAAGAAAGTCTTCCCGACGATGATCTCGTCACCGTCATGCAATGGGATACGCTCGCCGGGAAGCAATCTCCTCCCGCGATTGATGAACGTCCCGTTCGTCGAACCCAGATCTTCGATGAAGTAGGAGGAGCCTTCGCGCCAGATGCGCGCATGACGACGCGAGACCTTGGTCTCCGGATCATAGGCGTCAAGATCTATGTCGGGGAAGATCCCGTTATCCGCATCCCAACGGCCGATCTGCGCTTCGTCCGCATCGATGAAGAACTCCTTCCCTGCCGCGCGCCCCCGTTCGATGACGAGTTTGGCGTGCGGCTCGCTCATCCCGCTTCGCGACCAAAGCTCAAACGGTGGGCCAGTCTTTCGGGCGCGGTCGCGCTCGATTGGCCCGAACGAAGATGGCGCGCGCGCGGATTCTTTCAGCAGCAGCATCCCGCACTCATCACAATATTGCGATCCATCGAGGTTTTCCGTGCCGCAGCGGGCGCAGGTGATCATAAGGTCATTCAACCCCCGCTTGAATTTAGGGGAAGAGTCGAGTCACGAACGCTGACCAGCGCCCGTTTCTGTGCATTCTAGCGCGAAACCGAAACGCGCGCCAGCCTCTTCGCCCTCTTCTCGGTCGGCGGCCTAAATATTGCGCCGCTTGGAGATAGGTTGGAGAGGGGCGGAGGCTCGTGAGGAGTGGATTTCGCTCAACGGCGGGCGATAATGCGCTGATGCAGCGCGTGAAAGCCCTCGGCGCATCGAAAAGATATTGAAACCGCAAGGCGACTCCCGACGTAAAAGTGTTAACGAAGTTTCAGCGAGGATCGTTCTAGCACGGAGTAGAGAGCGCATGGCTTTGAGCCGCAAAAGGAAGATAATCATCGCCACTTCTGCCATCTTGGTGTTGACGATCATCATCGTCATCAGCATCTTCGCCAATCGGCGCGAAGAGCCTGAGGTGACGACGGCGCGCGTCGAAGTGCGCCCCGAACTGCGTTCGGTCGTCACCGCCTCAGGCGAGGTGCGCCCCATCCAATTCCTCAATCTGACGAGCGAAGTCGCCGGGCGCATCGAAGAGATCTACGTCAACGCCGGCGATTACGTGCGTAAAGGGCAACCGCTCGTGCGCCTCGATCCGACGCAGCTTCAGGCGCAAGAGCAAGCGCAGCTGGCCGCCGTCCAGGCCGCTTTAAGCGACGTGCAGAACGCCCGCACCCAGGTGGCGGCGGCGGAGAATCAGGTGGCCCAGGCGCAGCAGAATCTGGTAGCGGCGGAAGCGGCGCTCGCGCAGGCGCGGCAACAGGTGGTCACGGCGCAGACGGATGTCGACCGCGCGCAAGTGGACTTCAACACCGCGCAGCGGGAGCTGCGGCGCGTCACAGAGTTGGTTGAATCCGGCGTCGCTTCCCGTTCCGAATACGATGCGGCGCGCGATCGTTATGAACAAGCGCGCGTCGCTTTGCGCGCCGCTCAGGCGCGGCTCGAGCAGCAGAGGATCGCGGTCGAAGAGGCTAAAGCGCGCGTCAATCAGCAACAGATCGCGGTGCGCGATGCGCGCAACGGCGTTGAGCGCGCGCGCGCCAGCGTCCGTTCAGCCGAGGCGCGCGCCGATCAAGCGCAAGCCCTTCTGCGCGGGCAGGCCAGTCAGCGCGCCAAAGCCACGCAGTATTCGCCGCTGACGGGCGTGGTCGCCGACATTCAAGCGCGCGTCGGGCAGTACGCCGTCGCCGGGCTTTCGACGACGCCGCTCATGATCATCGCCGACATGTCGACGATCAACGTCGAGGTCAACGTCGATGAGACGGAGATAGCGCGCGTCGAAGTGGGCCAGCCAGCCAAGATCAAAGTCGATGCGCTGGGCGAACGCGAGCTCGAAGGCGTCGTGACGCAAAAGAACCCGCTCGCCGTCGGCAAATCGGACCTGCAGGGCGGCGGCATCTCCAGCCGCGTCAACACGCAGGAGGCGAAAGAGTTTAAGGTCGTCATCGAACTGCGCAATCTTTCTGACGAAGTGCATGACACTTTGCGCCCGGGCATGAGCGCGACGGCGACGATCATCACCGAAGTCAAAAAGAACGTGATCGCCATCCCCTTGCAAGCGATCGTCGAGAAGGCGGCCACGCCGAGCGGATCGCCATCACCCACGCCGCAACCGACGCTTCCCAGCACGCAGCGCCCCAAGACGATCAAGGGCGTCTACATCCTCGAGGGGAACAAAGCGAAATTCGTCGAAGTGACAACGGGGATCACGGGCGAGAACGATGTCGAGATCACGAGCGGTTTGCAGCCGGGAACGGAAGTGATCACTGGGCCGAGCCGCGTTTTGCGAACGCTGAAAGATGGCACCGTCGTCAAACGGCAAACTCGCCGATCGACTGCCTCGAATTCTAACGAGAATCGTTGAGCGAAAGCGGCCCGATCGCTGTCGAAACGGCGCGGGCAGATTTGAAGCCCGAATGGATGGTTGATTGTGAGATGAACGATACGATGTTGACCGCTCAGGTTCAAGAAGAGATCGTCCCTTATGGTGAACTGTTGGCCCAAGAGGCGGTGCCCGCAGCGCTCATCTCCATGCGCGACATTTGGCGCACCTATCAGATGGGCGAAGAGCAGGTTCATGCGTTGCGCGGCGTCTCCTTCGATGTGCAAAAGGGCGAGTACGTCGCCATCATCGGCCCTTCCGGGTCGGGCAAATCGACCCTGATGAACATCATCGGATGTCTCGATACGCCGACGCGCGGGCGTTATTGGATCAACGGGAAATTGGTCTCCGAAATGGATGATGATGAGCTAGCGCGCATTCGCAATAAGGAGGTCGGATTCGTTTTTCAAACCTTCAACCTGTTGCCGCGCGCGACCGCTCTACACAACGTCGAGCTCCCGCTCATATACGCCGGTGTGCCCGCCGCCGAACGGCGCGAACGGGCCAAGCGGGCGCTCATGGCGGTCGATCTGGCGGATCGGATGATGCACAAGCCGAACGAGCTTTCGGGCGGTCAACGGCAGCGCGTCGCCATCGCGCGCGCGCTCGTCAATCACCCTTCGATCCTTCTCGCCGATGAGCCGACCGGCGCGCTCGATACGGCCACCAGTCGCGAGATCATGAATCTCTTCGAACGCCTCCATGAGGAGGGCAATACGATCATCATCGTCACACACGAACCCGATATCGCCGCGCGCGCCCATCGCATCATTTCGATCCGCGATGGGCGCATCGAGAAGGACGAGCGCGTCAAGTGACGCGGCGAAAGGTGGCATGCTCGCCGCGCCATAAGCTTCTTACGCCTCCCGCGCTCGCCGCTTCGACCCCTCGCATGCTTTGCGCGAGTCGCTTACGGCCATGAGGATGACGGCGCTTTTCTGGGAAGCTTTCCTGATCGCGGCGGCGAGCCTGCGCGCGAATAAGCTGCGCACCGCGTTGACTCTTCTCGGCATCATCGTTGGCGTCGCCGCCGTCATCGCCGTCGTGACGATCATCAAGGGGCTGGACCGGACGGTCGCTAACACTTTCTCCTCGCAGGGCTCGACGGTCTTCAGCGTCTCGAAACGCCCGATGGTCATCCTCTCGCGCGAAGATCTCGTTCGCTTCAACAAACGCAAGGACATCACGGAAGATGATGCCGAAGCGATCGCGCGCCTCTGTTCATCTTGCTGGCGCATCGGCATCGCCGTCAACAATCCGAACACGCTCGTCAAGTACAACGACCAGAAATCGGAGAACGTGTTGGTTCGCGGCGTGACGCTCCCGATGCTCGCCATAGACGATGTCAACCTCGCTGCCGGACGGGCGTGGACCGAAACGGAGGAGACCGCCGCCCATCGCGTTTGCGTCGTCGGAGCCGATATTTTGACCAACCTATTTGGCGGCGCGCCGCCGGAACAAGCGATCGGGCGCGAGATCCGCATCGCCGGCCAACCTTTCGAGATCATCGGCGTCGCCGAAAAGTTGGGGAGCATTTTCGGCTTTTCGCGCGACAACTTCATCTACATCCCTTACGAAGCTTACAAACGGGCGTTCGGCGCGCGCACCTCGCTCATCATCTTCGTACAAGCGCGAAGCGCCGACGAACTCGAAAACGTCGAGGATGAGGTGCGCACCATCATGCGCAATCGGCGCGGCAAGACCTTCCTCGATGAGGATGATGGTTTTGCGCTCGAAACGCAAGATGTCTTCCTCGACCTTTATAAGCGAGCGACGTCGAACATCTATCTCGTGACGATCGGCGTCGCTTCCGTTTCGCTCATCGTCGGCGGCATCGTCGTGATGAACATCATGCTCGTCTCTGTGACTGAGCGGACCAGAGAGATCGGGATCCGCAAGGCGGTCGGCGCGCGGCGCCGCGACATTCTGACGCAGTTTCTCATCGAAGCTGTGGTCCTGACGGCCATCGGTGGCGTCATTGGCGTTGGGCTCGGTTTCGGTTGCGCTTATGGGCTCGCCTTCGCGTTAGGCTTCCCGACGCTGATCAGCGTCTGGTCGGCGATCCTGGGCGTCAGCGTCTCATCGGTGGTCGGGATCATCAGCGGATCGTGGCCCGCTTGGCGCGCGGCTGAGCTCGATCCGGTCGAAGCTCTGAGGGCCGAATGAGATTCGGAGGGGGGAGGGCGCACGATGGCTTGGGAAGGGAGTCGAGAAGCGGCAGCCATCGCCCTTGATGCGTTGCGAGCCAACAAGCTCCGCTCGGCTCTGACGATCCTCGGCGTCGCGATCGGCGTCATCACGGTCACCTTCATGGTTTCGATCATCCAAGGGTTGAATCGCGCGTTCGCCGAGCAGATCGAATCGCTCGGTTCAAACACAATCTTCATCTCGAAATTCGATCCGAGTTTCGGGCGGCCACCGACCGCCGAGGAGCGCCAGCGCAAAGACCTGACGGTCGAGGACGCGGAAGCGATCGCGCGCGAAGCGAAATCGGTCGTCAGCGTCGCGCCGGTCCATCGCAAACTCAGCGTGAGCGCGCGATATCTGGACCACCAAACGGATACTCCGGCCCTGCTCGGCGTCACGCCCGCATACGAGTTTACGCTTTCGCAGTACGTTGGGCGTGGGCGGTTCATCACTGAGTTCGATATGAGCGAGCGGAGCAACGTCTGTGTGCTCGCGCAGGATGTCGTCCGCGCCCTCTTCCCCTTCGATGAGCCGCTGGATAAGGAGGTGCGGATCGATGGACGCCCGTTCCGCGTCATCGGCGTGATGGAGCCGCTCGGAAATTTCTTCGGCCAATCGCGCGATAACACGATCCTCATCCCGCTGGCGACCTTCGACAAATACTATGGCGGGATCGATGCGCCGTTTCCGGAAACGCTCTTCTTCATCATCGTGCGACCGCGAACGCGCGCCGATGTGGCGAACGCCGTCGATGAGATCACGGACATCTTGCGCCGTCGGCGTCAGGTGCCCGCGGGCGCGCCGAATAACTTCGGCATCTCGACGCAAGATAGCTTGCTCGATTTCTACAACCAGTTGACGGGCGCGACGGCGCTGGTTCTGACGGCCATTTCGTTCGTCGCTTTGGCGATCGGCGGCATCGGCGTGATGAACATCATGCTCGTCTCTGTGACTGAGCGGACCAGAGAGATCGGGATCCGCAAAGCGGTCGGCGCGCGACGCCGCGACATCTTGCGCCAATTTTTGATCGAAGCCGTAACCCTGACGTTGATAGGCGGACTAGCTGGTCTAATCGTCGGCGAAGTGGCGAGCTTGCTGATGAACAGATATTCGCCGCTTCCAGCCTATGTGCCGTTGTGGGCCATCATCGTCGGGATCGGGATCTCGGCTCTTGTCGGGATCGGTTTCGGTTTATGGCCCGCTTGGAAAGCGGCGCGGCTTGATCCGGTCGAAGCGCTGCGCTATGAATGATGTGGATCGCAACTAAATCGCGCGGTGTAACGTATTATCCAATTGAAGCATCCAATGTCTGAGTCGCTTCTTTAGGGCGCGCGATTCGACTTTCGGCAGTGAACGTCTACGAAACAATAAAGGTCGCGCTTTCGGCCATCTGGGCGCACAAACTGCGGTCCTTCTTGACGCTGCTCGGGATGATCATCGGCGTCACCGCGGTGGTCGTCATCGTCGCCTTGATTCAAGGCTTCAACGCCTACGTCGATGAGAAGATCGCGAACATCGGCGCGAAATCGTATTCGATCTATCGTTTCGATTTCTTCAAAGATTTCAGGGACACGGATACGCTCGCTGCCGCTCAACGGCGCAATCCCGAGTTGACGCTCGAGGATTACGAGTATCTGCGCGCGCGGTTGCAGTTGACCGAGCAACTCGGCGCGCGCGTGGCGCCGACCAACTCTCAGGTCAAACGCGGGACGCAGACGCTCGATAGCGTCCCCGTCTGGGGCACGACGCCCAATATCGTCGAGATCGAGAAGACGGATATCGCCGACGGGAGGTATTTTACCGAAGGGGAGAACGAAGTCGCCGCGCGCGTCTGTTTCATCGGCGCCGATATCGCGGAGAAGCTCTTCCCGTATGAACCGGCCGTGGGCGGCGAGATCTACATTCGCGGCATCCCGTTCCGCGTCGTTGGCGTGCAAGCGCGTTACGGTTACGTCTTCGGGCGTCCGCCAGTCGATTCTTCGATCACGATACCGATACGCACATACATCCGAACGTTCGGCCCGCCGGTGCGCAATCGGTGGCTCTATTTTATCGGCAAAGCGGTCTCTGATGAGCTTTTCAATGATGCCGTCGAAGAAGCGCGCGCGGCTTTGCGTCTGCGGCGCGGATTGCGGGCCGATGAGGAGGACAATTTCGGCATCGTCACGCCCGACGTGATCATGGGCGCGCGCGATCGCATCTTCGGACCGATCTTCATCGTGGCGATCGCCGTCCCTTCGATCGCTCTTGTCGTCGGCGGCATCGTCATCATGAACATCATGCTCGTCTCTGTGACTGAGCGGACCAAAGAGATCGGGATCCGCAAAGCGGTCGGCGCGCGCCGTCGCGACATACTCAAGCAATTTCTCGTCGAAGCGGTGACGCTTTCGGCCATCGGCGGAGCGATCGGCGTGCTGCTCGCTTGGTTGCTCAGTCAGATCGTCAGCCTCTATGTCTTTCAGACGCGCCTTTCGTTGCTCGCCATCTCGATCGCCATCTTCGTCTCGGGCGGCATCGGAGTGATGGCGGGGATCTTCCCGGCATGGCGCGCGGCGCGGCTCGATCCGATCGAATCTTTGAGGGCCGATTGAAGATGGTCAGGATCAAATTCTTACGCAGCGGCGGCAGTTTCTACGAGAACCTGTGGATGGCGATCGCGACGCTTCGGGCGCACAAGCTTCGCTCGTCGCTCACCATCATCGGCGTCGTCATCGGGGTATGGACCGTCATCGGCATCTCTTCGCTCATCAGCGGCATCGATTTAGCCGTCAAACGTGAGGTGGAATCTTTCGGCATCCGTTCGATCTTCATCTATAAGTTCGACATCGGCTTTCGAACCAGCGAGCCGACGCGCGAAGAGCGCATGCGCCCCAATCTGACTTACGAAGATGCGCTGGCGATCGCGCAACTGCCCTCCGTAGAGGTTTCCGTCCCCTTCCTGAACATCACGAATAATCGGTGGGGGCAGAAGATCTTGGTCACGCGCGCAGGGAAGACCTCCGCTGCCGTGCGTCTCGAAGGCACGCTGCCCGATTACGAACGCGCCGGGGTCGAGACGATCTCCGAGGGGCGTTTCTTCGTCCAGTACGAGAACGATTCGAGTCAACCCGTTTGCGTCATCGGGTCAAGCGTGGCCGACAACTTCTTCCCTTACGGATCGCCGATCGGCGAAACGATCGAAATCGGCGGGCGCGAATTTCGCGTCGTCGGCGTGCTCGCCAAACGCGAACAGTTCGGCGGCGGTGAAGGGAGCGATGATGTCAACAACGTCATCTATGTCCCTTACAACGTGGCGCGCAAACTGAAACCGAACGCCGATGACGTCTTCATCCTGGCCGTGGCGCGGGCCGGATATCTTGACCAGGCTAAAGACGAGATCACCGATCTGCTGCGCCGCCGCCGCCAGGTCCCCTTCGATCAGCCGAACAACTTCAGCATCGAGACGGCTGAATCGATCGTGCAACAGTTCCGTTCGCTGATGGCCGGCGTCGCCATCGCGATGGTCGCCATCTCCTCGGTCGGGTTGATGGTCGGCGGGATCGGCGTGATGAACATCATGCTCGTTTCGGTCACCGAGCGGACCAGAGAGATCGGCACACGCAAAGCCATCGGCGCGCGCCGCCGCGACATCCTCTGGCAATTCCTGATCGAAGCGGCGACGCTGACGGGGATGGGCGGATTGATCGGTTTGCTGCTTGGCTGGGCCACCTCTTTCGTGATCCGCCTCTTCTTACCTTCGTATGTGCCGCTGTGGGCGCCCATCGTCGGCGTCATCGCCTCGGTTGGGATCGGCATCATCTTCGGTTTGTGGCCCGCTTGGAAAGCGGCGCGGCTCGATCCGGTCGAGGCGCTGCGCTACGAGTGACGAGCTGTGAGCGGCGTTTTCGCCCTCTTGAGTCAGATATGCCCGTCACGCTATCGGGACATTGAACAGCAGCGCGATGAGAAGGCGCACCGCAACTCCCAACCCCCAAACGATGAGGACCACCATCCAAGCGACGGGCGGTGAGAGGCGCGCTATCTGGCGCATCCCGGTGGCAGCGAGGAAGAGGCCGTAGAAGGCGAAGAGATCTATCGCCCCCAACAGCGTCCCCAAAACCGGATGGGCCGAGATATCGACCAGAAGGCTGAGGTTGGCGTGAACCAGTCCGCCTCTCGAACGGACGATGTCTATCTGGTCCGGAGATTGAATGAACAGAAGGATCACATCGCCGATAGTCTTCACCAGAGCCGGCGGCAAAGATGAATAGGCCCAGATCGAAAGCGCTTGGCGATAACTCAAAGCCCCCCCCATCGCCATCGCGCCGAGCATGTAAAGGGCTGAGCCGATGGCGAAGGCGAGGGCGACGGAGATGATCACTGAGACGTATCCCAGCGCCCGGATCGTGGGGCGCATCTGCATTTCGATGGCGCGTTCCCTATCTTCGGCAGAGAGACTGGCCGCTTGTGGGGAATTCTCCACGTTAGCGCGCGCTATATTCTCGTAACCGATGCGCTGCGTGAAGAGGAAGTTGTAGACGAGAAAGGTCGCCATAACGATCAACGTGGCGACGAGAAAGCGCGGGCGTTCGCGCAGGGCGGCAAAGGCCCGTCCGGGCTCGAAGAAGATAGCCGTAAACGTCTCTTGCGCGCTCGCCGTCTGTTCCGGCGGGCGATTTGGCGACTCGTTCATGGACCATACCCCTTCGCGTTGTGAGATGACGATCTGATGCGCCTCAAGCGGCGCTAGCTTATCACTACAAACGAAGAAAGAGAAGCGAAAGTTCCGGTCCAGGCAGAGGGCAATTGATGGGAAGGGGCGGCACGAGAAGAGGGCGAACCTTTCACAACCCGCGCCATCGGAACGGTTCTCCGACCGAGCCTCATTCAACTTGGCGCGCGCTGGACCAGCCGGGCACGCGGATGCAAGCGACCGTATGACCCGGCGATACTTCGCGAAGGCGCGGGTCCGTCTCGGCGCATTCGGGCAGAGCTTCGGGGCAGCGCTGGCGAAAGCGGCAACCTGAGGGCGGGTTGATCGGCGTGGGCACATCGCCGCGCAGGATTATCCGCTCGCGTTTGCGCCTTGGATCGGGGATGGGGATGGCTGAAAGCAACGCGCGCGTATACGGATGAAGCGGACGCGAGTAAAGCTCTTCGGCGCGCGCCATCTCGACGATGCGTCCCAGATACATCACCGCAACGCGATCGGAGATATGTTCGACGACGGCCAACCCATGCGAGATGAAAAGGTAGGTCAACCCGAATTCCTCTTGCAGATCTTCGAGCAGGTTGATAACCTGCGCTTGCACTGAAACGTCAAGCGCCGAGACGGGTTCATCGGCGACGATCAGTTTCGGGTTGAGCGCAAGCGCGCGCGCGATCCCGATCCGTTGTCGCTGCCCGCCGGAGAATTCGTGTGGGTAACGATCCATGTAATCGGGGTCGAGTCCGACTTTGCGCATCAACTCGGCGACGCGCGCGCGCCTTTCGCTCTTCGTCCCGAGGCGGTGGATGGCGAGCGGTTCGGCGATTTGGTCGCGCACTCTCATGCGCGGATCGAGCGAGGCATATGGATCTTGGAAGATGATCTGCATGTCGCGGCGCAGGGCGCGCAGTTCGCCGCTTTTGAGTTTCAGGAGATCGCGACCATCGAATGTGATCTCGCCGCGCGTCGGTTCGATGAGTCTAAGCAGACATCTGCCGAGGGTCGATTTGCCGCAGCCGGATTCGCCGACGATGCCGAGAGTTTCGCCGCGAAAGATGTCGAAGCTGACATCATCGACGGCGCGGACGACTAGCCCGTCCGCTTCGAGCGGAAAGTGTTTGACTAGCCCGCGCACGCGCACAAGCGGTGTTGTCTGATCCGCTCCCGCCTCATTCATTCCGCTATCGTTCATCTCGTCGCACTCTTTTCTTCGACGTCTGCGCGGGCGATGACGGTCGAGTCGTAAAGCACACAACGCACGCGCACGCCGCCGCCGAGTTCGTAGAGTGGTATCTCGCTTTCCGTGCAGCGCGCCATTCGGTATGGGCACCGCGGCGCGAAATGGCAGCCCGGCGGAAGGCGCGTCAATTTCGGCACGTTCCCTTCGATGGCTTGGAGCCTTTCTGCCTTCCGCACCCCGGCGAGCGTCAGTTTCGGCACTGAACGAAGCAGCCCTTCAGTGTAAGGATGTTTGGGGTGCGCGAAAAGCTCTTCGACCGGGGATTCTTCGACGATGCGCCCCGTGTACATGACGATGACGCGCTCAGCCGTTTCCGCTACGACCCCGAGGTCGTGAGTGATGAGCAGTATGGCGAGATTTCTGGTCCGGCGCAGACTGTCGAGCAGTTCGAGTATCTGCGCTTGGATCGTCACATCGAGCGCGGTGGTCGGTTCATCGGCGATTAGGATCTGTGGATCGCAGGCGAGCGCCATGGCGATCATCACGCGCTGCCGCATCCCGCCCGAAAGTTGGTGCGGATAGTCATCGACTCGACGGTCCGGGTCGGGGATGGCCACTTCGCGCATCGCTTCGATCGCCGCTTCTCGCGCTTCGCGACGCGAAAGCTTGCGGTGCAGGCGAAGCGCTTCGGCGATCTGTTCGCCGACGGTGTAGACGGGATTGAGCGAAGTCATCGGATCTTGGAAGATCATCGCGATGCGGCTGCCGCGTATTTGTCGCATCTCTTCTTCCGAAAGTTCGAGGAGATTGCGCCCGGCAAGCAGCACGCGACCGCCGACGATCTCCCCGGGCGGAGGGACGAGCCGCATGAGCGAAAGCGCGAGCACGGATTTCCCACATCCAGATTCACCGACGAGCCCCAGAAGCTCACCTTCGTCGAGGTGGAAGGAGACCCCATCGACGGCGCGCACTACGCCCTCGCGCGTCGTAAAATAGGTCTTCAATCCCTCTATTTCGAGCAGAGCCATACGCTATCTTTCAAGCTCCTGGACCGGCGACGATCGGCGCGTTTTAAATATCGACGGCTTCTCTGTATTCGCCCCAGACGCGACGTAACCGATTGCTGATCTCGCCAACGGTCGCATAAGCTTCAACGCAATCGAGAATGCGCGGCAGGAGATTCTCGGTCCCGCGGGCGGCCTCTTCGAGCGCGGCGAGCGCCGCTTCCACGCGGACTTGATCGCGCCGCGCGCGCACGGCTCTGACGCGCTCGATCTGTCGCCGTTCGATCTCCGGATCGATGCGCAGGATGGGGATCGGTTTCTCCTCTTCGATCCTGAAGCGGTTGACGCCGACGACTATCTGATCACCCGTTTCGACGGCGCGCTGGTAACGGTACGCCGCTTCTTGGATCTCGCGCTGCACGTAGCCCGTTTCGATGGCGCGCAACATGCCGCCCATCGCTTCGATCTTCTCGATGTAATCCATGGCGCGCCGTTCGATTTCGTTGGTCAGCTGTTCGATGGCGTAGGATCCGGCGAGCGGATCGACCGTGTCGGCCACGCCCGATTCATAGGCAATCACTTGCTGCGTGCGCAGCGCCAAACGGGCCGAATCTTCCGTGGGAAGAGCCAACGCTTCATCCATCGCGTTCGTGTGCAGCGATTGCGTGCCGCCGAGCACAGCGGCCAGAGCTTGGATCGTCGTGCGCACGATGTTGACTTCGGGTTGTTGCGCCGTCAGGGTTGAGCCAGCCGTTTGCGCGTGAAAACGGAGCATCATCGAGCGCGGGTCGCGCGCGCCGAACCGGTCGCGCATCGTGCGCGCCCACATCCTTCGTGCCGCGCGAAACTTGGCTACCTCTTCGAGCAGGTTGTTGTGTGCGTTGAAGAAGAAGGAGAGGCGCGGCGCGAACTCATCTATTTCGAGCCCGGCTTTGAGCGCCGCTTCCGTGTAGGTGATGGCGTTGGCCAAGGTGAAAGCGACCTCTTGCACGGCTGTGGCGCCCGCTTCGCGTATGTGGTAGCCGCTGATCGAGATCATGTTCCACTGCGGCACTTCGCGCGCGCAAAAGGCGAACGTGTCGGTGATCAAGCGCAAGCTGGGCGCTGGCGGATAGATGTACGTGCCGCGCGCGATGTACTCCTTCAAGATGTCGTTTTGAATCGTCCCGCGTAGCTTCGCCGGTTCCACGCCCTGCTTTTTCGCCACCGCGATGTAAAGGCATAAGAGGATCGCGGCGGTCGCGTTGATCGTCATCGATGTCGAGACTTGATCGAGCGGTATGCCATCGAAGAGCCGCTCCATGTCTTCGAGCGAATCGATCGCCACGCCGACTTTGCCGACTTCGCCCGCTGCCAAAGGGTCGTCGGAATCGAGTCCGATCTGCGTCGGGAGATCGAAAGCGACCGATAGGCCAGTCGTCCCTTGCGAGAGCAGGTATTTGTAGCGCGCGTTCGATTCTTCGGCGGTCGCGTATCCGGCGTACTGGCGCATGGTCCAGAACCGACCGCGGTACATGTTGCGTCGTATGCCGCGCGTGAAAGGGAATTCACCCGGCGCGCCGAGATCGCGGTCGTAGTCGATCGCGTCGGTGTTCTGCGGATTGAAATCGTTCGGCAGCTCAATACCCGACGAAGTCTCGAAACGCTGGCGACGTTCGCCCTTCTCGCTAGTCTTCGTTTCGCCCGTCATAGCCGTTAGCGTCCCTTTCCCTAGCTCTTCGAATCGAAGCCTAGCACGGGCGCAAAGCGGCTCGCAATCTGTTCGGCATCCGGGCTCTGCGAGCGACAAAGTTTTATCGCGCTGGACATAGGCGTGAGGATTTGACCATAGGCGGCACGATCGCATAGCATCGGTGAAGCCTATCTCTTCACCCGATTCAGGAGCGCCGTGGAACTGGAGGAAGACGCCCGAAAATTGACCGAACAGCTCGGCGCCGCCATCAATCGCGCCATCGAACGCTCGTTCGAAGTCGCCGACGCGATCGAGAAGCTGCGCGAAGCCGGCTATGAAGTCGAATTGCAACTGAGACTGGATATCGGCCTTCGCCCGCATCGAGGAGCGAAAAAAGGCGAATTCGAGTTGGAATTGACCGATGAGGATCGTCGCACGCTGCGCCAGATGAAGATTCGCCTAGATGATCTGGAAGATTAACCCACAGCGCATCAGGCGCTTTTTCGATCTCGTCGAAGATGAAGATTCGCATGGCTGAGCCGGAAGATTAACCCTCTGCGGCTTTGCCTTGCCGCCGCATCTGTGCTATCCTTTGCAGCTTTTGATTCCTGCCGGAATTCTTTCGCTGAAAGCGCTGAAGAGTCGTCACGGAAGAGGTCTTTATGAGCAACGAACAGACGAACGGTTATCGTGTGGGGCGCGTCGTGCAGGTCATCGGTCCGGTCATCGACGCGCAGTTCGAAGAAGGGCATCTCCCGCCCATCTATAACGCCATCCGCGTCACTTCTGAAGGATTCGATGTGCCGCATCCGATCGACATCATCTGCGAAGTCGAACAGCACTTGGGCGAAGGGCGCGTGCGCACCGTCTCGATGCAACCGACTGAAGGCGTGGTGCGCGGCATGAAGGCGATCGATACGGGCGGACCGATCACGATGCCCGTCGGCGAAGGCACGCTCGGTCGCGTCCTGAACGTCATCGGCGAACCCGTCGATGGCCTCGGACCGGTCGAAGCCAAAGCGCGCTATCCGATTCACCGTCACGCGCCGTCGCTCGAAGAGCAGTCGACCGAGCTTCAGATGTTCGAGACCGGCATCAAGGTCATCGACCTGATTCAGCCGTTTTTGCGCGGCGGGAAGATCGGTCTGTTCGGCGGCGCGGGCGTCGGCAAGACCGTACTCATCATGGAGTTGATCAACAACGTCGCCATGAAACACTCGGGCTTTTCGGTCTTTGCGGGCGTCGGCGAGCGGACGCGCGAAGGCAACGATCTGCTCCGCGAGATGGTCGAGTCGCGCGTCATCGACTTCGGCGAAGAGTTCTACCGCCACTTCGAAGAGACGGGCGATTTCGACATGACGCGCGTCGATCGCAACGCGCTGCGCAACTCGAAAGTGGCGCTCGTCTACGGCCAGATGACCGAACCGCCCGGCGCCCGTCTGCGCGTCGCGCTCTCGGGGCTCACTGTCGCCGAATATTTCCGCGACCAAGGTCTGGACGTGCTTCTATTCATCGACAACATCTTTCGCTTCACGCAAGCCGGATCGGAAGTGTCGGCGTTGCTTGGCCGCATGCCTTCCGCCGTGGGCTATCAGCCGAATCTGGCGACTGAGATGGGCGAGTTGCAGGAACGCATCACCTCGACCAAGACCGGTTCGATCACCTCGATTCAGGCCGTCTACGTTCCGGCGGATGACTACACGGATCCGGCTCCGGCGACGACCTTCGCGCATCTTGACGCGACCACGGCGCTGTCGCGCCAGATCGCCGAGCTCGGCATCTATCCGGCGGTCGATCCGCTCGCCTCGACGTCGCGCCTGTTGCAGCCCGGGCTGGTGAGCGACGAACACTACTACGTGGCGCAAGAGGTAAAGAGGATCTTGCAGCGCTACAAGGATCTGCAGGACATCATCGCGATCCTCGGTCTCGATGAGCTGTCGGAAGAGGACAAACTGGTCGTTGCGCGTGCGCGCAAGATCCAGCGCTTCCTGTCGCAACCCTTCTTCGTCGCGCAGCAGTTTACGGGGCGCGAAGGCAAATACGTCAAACTCGAAGATACGATCAAAGGCTTCCGCGAGATCGTCGAAGGCAAGCACGACGATCTGCCCGAACAGGCCTTCTACATGGTCGGCACCATCGAAGAAGCGCAGGAGAAAGCGCGCCAGATGGCGATGGCTGCCGCCGCCTGAAGATCCCGGCGAAATCGAACCCATGGCAGAGCAGATTCAACTCGAAGTGATCACGCCCGAAAGGCGCGTCGTCTCGGAGCGAGTTGACGCGGTCACTGTTCCCGCGCTCGGCGGCGAGATCGGCGTCCTGCCGGGCCATGCGCCGCTCATCTCGCAGATCCAGACGGGGATCCTCTCCTACACGCAAGGCGGCGCGACGCATCGGTTGCACGTCTCCGGCGGCTTCGTCGAAGTGAGCGACGATCAGGTGACCGTGCTCGCCGATGTCGCAGAGCTTCCCGAAGAGATAGACGCCGCGCGAGCTAGACGCGCGCGCGAACAGGCCGAAAAGATCCTGAGTTCATTCAGCGGCGATCAAGAAGAGTTCGCCCGCGCGATGGCCAAGCTGGAGCGCTCGCTCGTGCGCATTCAACTGGCCGAAGAGTTCGAAGCGATTCGTCGCTAACCGCGCGCTCGATTCAACGACAAGAAATTCGCTCTCACCGCCCCCTCTCGTTTGACCTCGACAGGCCACCCATGCGCGCGTTGGACCAAGGAGACGATCCGCTCGCTTGTTTCATGGTTGACACGAAGCGTCATGTGTGGCATGATAGCGCTGATTCAGCGTCAACTTTCGGCCCGCTTTCCGCGAGGCCGATCAGAGCGCCGAGCGTCGCGTGAACGAGAAGTGTTGGGAGCCGCTTCCGGTCTTGCGCTCGGCGCTTTTCTTGCGCGCAGCGCGCCGGAGTTTCTCGCCGCTCGCGGACGAGTCAACGCGCTTACGTTCGCTCCGCTCCCTCGCGAATGGCGGCGAGCATGTCGCGCACGGCGCGCTCCAAGCCGACGAGCACGGCGCGCGCGATGATGTTGTGTCCGATGTTAAATTCGGCTATTTCGCGGATGGCGGCGATTGCGCCGATGTTGCGGTAGGTCAGCCCGTGTCCGGCGGCGACGCGCAACTTTCGACGGGCGGCGAAGGCGGCGGCTTTACGCAAACGATCCAGCTCGCGCGCGATGCGCTCTTCGTTCGTCGGATGCGCGCCCGCTGGGAGCATCGTCGCTTCGGCGTAGGCGGCGGTGCAGAGTTCCACCTGATCTGCGCCCGCATCGCATGCCGCTTCGATCTGATCCTCTTCCGGATCGATGAAGACGCTGGCGATGATGCCGCGTTCGCGCAACGCGCTGACGCTTGCGCGCACCGCATCGAGATTGGCGCGCGCATCGAGTCCGCCTTCGGTCGTGATCTCGCCCGGGCGTTCTGCGACCAGCGTGACGGCGTCGGGGCGAGCATCACAGGCGATCTTGATCATCTCTTCGGTGGCAGCCATCTCGACGTTCAAGTAGGTCGTGACGGCTTGGCGCAGGATGTAAAGGTCTCGATCTTGGATATGGCGGCGATCGCCTCGTAGGTGGATTGTGATGCCGTCGGCTCCGGCCTGTTCGCAGATCATGGCCGCAGCGACGACGCTCGGTTCCGTCGTTCGCCGCGCCTGTCGAACGGTGGCGACATGGTCGATGTTGACATTAAGTCGAGCGATCATAACTTTCGCGGAGACCGGCCCTTCGATTTTTAGGCTCACGGAATATTCTTTATTGACGGGCGCAAGAAAAAGCAAATCGGCGCTGGGTTCATCGGACGCCGCCATGAAGCATCGTTTCTTCGACGCCTCATACCTGGAATCTATCCTCACAAATTCCGGCCCGACCGTAGGCGCACACCTTGCGTGCCCGCGCGACCGACATCTTCACAAGTATCTGGCCCGGATCCCTCTTGGCCCTCGCCATCTTCGTGCTTCTAGTTTGAAGCGCTTTCCTGAGCGATCGATCTAGATTCAATCTGTCCCGTAGCTTCGAGCCAACGAATTTTCGTCCGTCTCGATCTAGATCCGGCTGCTGCTCAACTCCTGAGGCACGTCGCTCAGTTCTTGTGGCGTTGGGCGGCGCAGTTCTTCGGCAAGCTGTGCGCGTGCCGAGGCGATCGCTCGATCGTAATCTCCAGCGCGCGCGCGACGCCGGATGGAGAGCACTTCGTTGAGCATGCGGAAACTATCGCGGGCGACGTTGACTTTGCTCCCTTCGTTGTGATTCCAGCGCACAGCTCGCTCGAGGAGTCGCAGTCCGGCGCGGTACGCGACGAAGAGCAATTCGACATCGAAGCCGAAGCGGTCGACCGTCGCCGCCTCGATGATCGGACGGCAGACGCTCATGCGGAAGGCTTTGAATCCGCACTGCGTATCCCAAAAGGGCATCCCCGTCGCCAGCCGGACAATTAAGTTGAAGATGCGTCCGCTCTGCTTTCTGCGCCAGGGTTGATCTACGCCGATCAGGCTTCGATCCAGCGCGCGCGAGCCGAAGACTAGATCGTACTCGCCGCTTGCGATCGGCGCGACGATTTTCGGTATCTCGGAGAGCGGCGTGGAGAGATCGGCGTCGGTGAAAAGGGCGATGGGCGCTTGCGCCGCTAAGAGTCCGGTGCGGACCGCGTAACCTTTGCCTCGATTCGGCTCGTAACGGATGAGCCGCGCGGCGACCCGATCGGAGCGAGCGAGGATGCTTTCAGCGATCTTCGCCGTGTCGTCGCGCGAACCATCATCGACGACGATCAATTCGGCTGCCGCATCATAGTCGTTCAAGTAGACGAGAATGCTCTGTAGGGTTTTCCCTAGTCGCGCCGCTTCGTTATAAGCGGGGATGATGATGGAAAGAGCGAGTGACATATCGAGATGAGAATCCCTTTCAACGCGCTTCTTTGCGCCGGATTGAAACGATTCGAGGCCAGCCCCCTGCGCAATATAGCATAAACTGGCGCAGAGCGCGCGATTTCGGTGCAGGCGGATACGCATGGTAATATGTTGCCGGCAGGGTGAGGCTGAGACCGTATGAGCAAATCATTCGGCATCGTCGCCGTCTTTATCATCGTTGCTTCGACTCTGATCGGCGGCGCGCTGGGCAAAAGGCTTCTGCCGTTACGGGCGGGCGATCGTTCGACGGATGCGATCCAGAGGATAGAAGAGGACTATCGCGAGGCGCTCAACATCATTTCGGCCAACTATGCGGGCGAGATAGATTACGAGAGGTTGAATCAGACCTCGATCCAAGGGATGCTTTTAACGCTCGACCCGCACTCGAACTTCTTCACGCGCGCCGAGTTCCAGCGTTTGCGTGAGGATCAAGAGTCGCGCTTTTACGGGATCGGCATCTCGATCCTGCGCCATCGCGATGGCGTCTACGTACAGTCGGTGGTCGAAGGGACGCCTGCCGCGCGTGCCGGGCTTCGGTATGGCGATCGCATCCTCGAAGTTGACGGACAGGATGCGCGCGACTGGAGCACGGAGCAGGCGTCGCGTAAGATTCGCGGCGAACGGGGCGAGCCGGTGACGCTGAAGATCGAGCGGGCGGGCGAACAAGCGCCGCTCTATTTGACGATCGTGCGCGATGCGGTCCCGCTGCCCTCGATACGTCTCGCTTTCATGATCCGACCGGGCATCGGTTACATCGGGTTGACCGGCGGTTTTACGCACACCTCGGCTGATGAACTGCGGCGCGCGATCGCCGATCTCAAACGGCAAGGCATGCGTCAGCTCATCCTCGATCTGCGAAACAATCCGGGCGGTCTGCTCGAACAAGCGATCGGCGTCGCTGGGCAATTTCTCGATTATGGGCAGGTGATCGTTTCGGTGCGCGGTCGCGAGTATCCGGAGCCGAAGGTGTATCGCAATTACGAGCGCGATCCTGAGCAGATGCCGCTCGTCGTCCTGATAAATCGTGGGTCGGCTTCCGCTTCGGAAATAGTCGCCGGAGCGATTCAAGATCATGGGCGCGGTCTGATCGTCGGCGAGACGAGTTTCGGCAAGGGGCTGGTCCAGCGCGTCTTCCAACTCCCATTCGGCACCGGCCTGACGTTAACGACGGCAAAATATTACACGCCCTACGGACGTCTGATTCAGCGCCAATATACGAGCGGTTCTTTCTATGACTACTACACGCGCCGCGGCGCGAACGAAATGAATTCGGGGCCGCAAACGTCTCGTCCCGGATCGCCGACCATCGCCGCGCCCGAAGCGACGCCACGCCCGTCGCCGACCGGACCGGCGATCAGGACCGCTGGCGGGCGCCTCTTTTACGGCGGCGGCGGGATTACCCCGGACATCGAAGTCAAACCGATAGAGATCGACACCCCACTGCGCGGGCGCATCTTCGAAGCCGCTTTCTACTTCACACGCCAGTTGGTCGCCGGTCAAATCCAGGGCTTGGAAAGCTACCGTATCGAGAAGGTGCAGTTCAATCACGTGCCGCGCCCGACCGATTACCCGGTGACCGAAAAGGTACTCGAAGCCTTCCGCGAATTCCTGCAACGCTCGCCGGAGTTTGGGGTGAAGCCAGCGCAGGTTGATGCCGATCTCGAATTCGTCAAGCTTCGCTTGCGCGATGAGATCATCACCGCCGCATACGGGAGCGAAGCTGGAACGCGCGTCCTACTTGAAAGCGATCCGCAACTTCTGCGCGCCATCGAGGCGTTACCGGAAGCGAAGCGTCTGGCCGAGGCCGTGCGTCGCGGCGAATCGATCGGTTGAAAGCGCCTTCGAACCGAGGATCGGGTGGAGCTCTAACGCGCGCTGCCGATTGGAAGCCAAGCGGTTCCCGCTCTTGTCGCTCAGCGATCCCTTCAGCTCGAACTTTGCGTGCTCCTCATTGACCGGTCTTGATCCTCTATCCCGCGCTCATCCCCAGGCGAAATCGGCGACGATCGGCAGATGATCTGAAGCGATCAGCGAAGCGCGTGTGCGGTGAAGGCGCAAGCTTTCGAGTTTGAGCGATGAATCGTAATAGATGTGGTCTAGGTGGACCAGCGGCAAGATCCCCGGGTAAGTGCGCGGGCGACCCAAATGATAACGGATGTCGGCGCTTTGAAGATGCGTGGCGAGGAGGAATGAAGCGAGCCCGCGCTTCCACTCGTTGAAATCCCCGAGAAGGATGCGCGCGCCATTCAGTTCCGCGTTGTTCAAAATCTCCGCGCTGATCAGACGGCGCGCTTGGTGTCGGCGTTCGACATAGCCGGTGCCGAAATGGGCGTTGAAAACGTGTAAGATGAACCCTTCGCCAAGGCTTATATCCGCGCGCAAGCAACCGCGCCGTTCGCGCCAACGCCAGGAGATATCGTAATTATGCGAGTAGAGCACCGCAAAGCGCGAAAGGATGGCGTTGCCGTACCCTATGCCATTTAACCGACGGTTTTCCCCGAAACATAGTTCGTATCCGAGCGCATGGGCGATCTCGCGCGCTTGATCCGGCACATGCGCCGAACCGCTCGCGCTGAAGATCTCCTGGAGCGCGATGATGTCGGCATCTATCTCGCGCAGAACTTCGATGATGCGGGCGGGGCGCACGCGCCGGTCCAGCCCGCAACACTTATGCACGTTGTAGGTGACAACGCGAAATGCCGGCGGACATGCAAAACTGACGCAAGCCCCTGCCGTTGGTTGATTGCTAGAATGCGCCATTAACGACTTTGCGGGTCGATTTAGCGTTTATCGAAAACAGCCTTCGGCGAAAACGCGCCTCTGTTTGTCGCGCGTTTGGTTGAGTCGCTTATTAAGCCGGTCTTGCCGCCAAAAGCTCTTTGAGTCAAGAGACCTATCGAGTATAGTCTGACAAGATATCGATCTCTTCTGCGGAACGACATCTAGCCCACCCTGTTTGTTTGATGACTTCAGTGCCAGCAAGATCAATCACCTTCAGTTTGCCTGAACGACATCTAGCCCGCCCTTGTTTGATGACTTCGGTAGAGCGCCCAAAGCGTCCGTGCAATTTTGCATTTACGGTTACAGGCTCGATTGGGGCTCTGTGAAGCTTGTCGTGCGCGACGTCATATCGCATCCCTTCAGCGACCGGGCGGCTGTAAAGATTCGGGGGCCTTTGCTTCAAAGCGACCTGTTTTCCGCTTTATATTGAAGCTCGGACGAGATGTCAAAGGGCTAATCGAGATCTGCGAGAGGGAATGGTGGAGCCGAGGGGAGTCGAACCCCTGACCTCGTGAATGCCATTCACGCGCTCTCCCAACTGAGCTACGGCCCCGATGAAGCAATAGAGTGGCGGTACGTCACTAAAGATTAGCTTGCGATAGGCATTCAAGTCAAGCGCCCGCCTTGGTAGAAGCAGCAATCTCGCTTGTCTTGAAATCGCGAACTCAATCCGACCGCCCGCGCGCGGCGATAAAAGCCGCCGTCGCGCCGCCGATGAGCAGAAGCAGGCCGGCGGCGATGCGCATCCCGTTGGGGATGGGGCGGACTCGAGCGTCGGTGATGAGAAGGCCGACGCTCGGTTCGATGAAGGCGGCGCGATAGGCGATCACGCCGCCGATTGCTGCGATAACTATCCCGAGGGTGGCGATCACGAGTCGCATGTTCTACTGGTCCAATCAAAGATGCATTCCTTAAGATGGCCGGAAGCGAGATGGTCAGCGCGTCCACGGCGAGAGACCGCCACGCCTCATGGAGTCCCGTTTGGTCTCGGGCGTGCGGTTTCTGAAGCATTCACGAACGCCCGATAAATGCGCATCCAATTCTTTCTGGCGTTGGGAGCCAGAAGGCGGCGAGCCGTGAGTGGGTGACATCTAGCTTCCGCATCCAGCCTATCGACCTTTGAAGTCTGGCTTCCTCTTTTCGAGGAAAGCGCGCACTCCCTCTTCTTTGTCCTCGGTTGAGAAGCAGAGGGCGAAAAGATCTATCTCGCGTCGCAGCCCTTCATCGAGGAGCGAGCGCGAGGCGGTTTTGATCGCCTCTTTGGCCAATCGAAGGGCGATCGGGCTCTTTTCGGCGATCCTGTTGGCGATCTCCATCGTTTTCGCTTCGAGCTCTGCGGCTGGGACGACCATGTTGACGAGGCCGATCTGGTAGGCGGTGCGCGCATCGATGATGTCGCCCGTCAAGATCAGCTCCATCGCTTTGCCTTCGCCGACGAGCCGGGTCAGGCGTTGCGTTCCGCCGCCGCCGGGGATGATTCCGAGGTTGATTTCCGGCTGACCGAACGAGGCCGTATCGCTCGCAATGCGCAGATCGCAGGCGAGCGCCAGTTCGCAACCGCCGCCCAAGCAGTAACCGTTGATCATGGCGATCACCGGTTTAGGGAAGGTGTCGATCGCCGTGAAGAGCGACCGACCGAGCATCACTTCGCGCTGTGTGATGGCCGTGCGTCCGGCGAATTCGGAGATATCGGCGCCAGCGACGAAAGCTTTATCTCCGGCGCCGGTGATGATCACGACGCGAACGCGATCATCGCCACGCAACTCATCCAAAGCCGCCGCGCCTTCTTCGCGCGTTTTGATATTGAGCGCGTTTCTCTTATCCGGACGATTGATGGTGATGATGGCGACGCGATCGCGCCGTTCGAGCAAGATGGTTTCGTATGTTTGCGCCATGTTGAACCCCCTGAAGGATGATGAGAAGATGGAACGAACATGGTGAGGGGCGTCTAGGGACGCTCCCGTTTTACAACCCCTCTCGCGATCGAAGGATGTCGAACGTCGAGCGGGCCGATCAGGGGTTCGGCTCCTGATCGGCGTTTTGGGGCTCTCTCTTCTTCTCCGCGGGCGCGTGTTCATCTGCGACCCACGAGACGAAGAGCCTGATCCAATGCTCCGTCGGTTCGAGTATTTGGACGCCGACGCGCGCCGTCCCGTAGATGGCCGGCGCGATGCGCGCCACGCGAGCCGTGACTTCGATGGGCGTCCCATCTGCTCGATGGGTGCGGATGTAGAGTTGGTCGCCGACGTTGACTTTTTGATTGAGATGGAAGAGCGCGCCCATCGTCGAGATGTCGTCCGTTTCGGTCGGTTCGCTCCAGGCGGCGCCGTCTTCCGTGCGCCCGGAGACTACGATGGGCAAGCGCAGCGCCATGCGGAGCGCGAATCGCCTCTCTTCATTGCTTTGTCTGGCCATTGAATCCTCGCGTTGCATCGGATGCTCTCATCCCTTCGTCTGCGCTTCCGCTTCCCACCGGTAGAACCCCTCGCCGGTCTTTTTGCCGAGCTTGCCTTCGGCCACCAAGCGGCGCAAGATCTCGGGCGGACGAAACGTCTCCGATCCCAGCTTGCGATAGAGATATTCGGCGATGTTCAAGCGCACGTCCAATCCGATCAGGTCGCTCAGCTTGAGCGGTCCCATTGGGTGGTTGTAACCGAGTTCCATCGCTAGGTCGATATCGCGTGCGCTCGCCACGCCCTCTTCGAGCATTCGCATCGCTTCGAGCCCAAGGGCGACGCCGAGTCTGCTCGACGCGAATCCCGGCACATCGCGCACGATGATCGCTTCCTTTCGCATCCGTTGGCTTATGCGGCGGATTGCGGCGACCGTCTCTTCGCTCGTTTCGTCGCCGACGACGATCTCGACGAGCCGCATGATGTGGACGGGATTGAAAAAGTGCATGCCGATGACGCGCTCGGCGCAGCGCGCGGCGCGAGCGATCTCGCTGATCGAAAGGGATGAGGTGTTTGTCGCAAAGATGAAAGGGCGCGTCGCTATCTGTTCCACCTGGCGAAGGAGCTGCTGTTTGAGTTCCAACCTTTCCGGCACGGCTTCGATGAAGAGCTCGGCGTGGCGCGTCTCCTCTAGTCGAAGCGTGCCGCGGATCCTCTGGAGCGTGAGGTCGCGCTCCTCATCGGTCAACTTGCCGAGTTGGATGGCGCGATCGAGGTTGCGCTCGATCATCTCCACGGCGCGCGCCAGCGCACCCCGATCTGTATCGTGTAGGATGACGCGATAGCCAGCCATCGCCGCGACCTGCGCGATCCCATGGCCCATCGTGCCCGCGCCGAGCACGGCGATCGTTTCAATCTCATTGGGTGAGTTTTCCACCTGCATCAGCGAATCCTTAAGCGAGGAAGTCCCATCCGAGCCCTCGACCGGGGTTTCGACTTGTGCGCGCACAAAAGTTATACTACACGCGGAGGCGAAAGGCTAGACCAAATTTCCCTTTAGCCATGAGTTCGCTCCGTGATGTTAAAGAGATGAGAGAGGACGATCAAACCGCTGTCATGTCGAGCGAGAAGCGAGAGGTTATCAGAAAAGATGTCGTCATCATCGGTTCGGGCCCGGCAGGTTTGACGGCAGCGATCTATGCGGCGCGGGCCGATCTGAAGCCGCTGGTGATCGACGGTCCACAGCCGGGCGGGCAGTTGATGATCACGACGGAGGTCGAAAACTATCCGGGTTTTTCGAAAGGCATCCTCGGGCCGGAGCTGATGGAGGAGTTCCGTGCGCAGGCGGCGCGTTTCGGCGCGGAGTTCTTGAGCGCGTGGATCGAACGGGTTGATTTGAGCCAGCGTCCATTCACGATCGAAACGGATGGGCCGATCATCAAAGCGCGCACGCTGATCATCGCTTCGGGCGCTTCGGCCAAATGGCTTGGCGTTCCAGGCGAAGAGCCGGCCCCTAAGGGGTTTGGCGGTCGCGGCGTGAGCGCTTGTGCCACTTGCGATGGGTTCTTTTACAAAGGCAAGCACGTCGTCGTCGTCGGCGGTGGCGATACGGCGATGGAAGAGGCCGTGTTCCTGACGCGCTACGCCTCGCGCGTGACGGTCATCCATCGGCGCGATCGGCTGCGCGCCTCGAAGATCATGCAGGACAAGGCCTTCAAAAACCCCAAGATCGATTTTCTGTGGGATACGGTCGTGACCGAGATCGTCGGCAATGATGAGCAAGGGGTGACGGGGGTGCGTATTCGCAACGTCAAGACGGGCGAAGAGCGGATCTTCCCCTGCGAAGGCGTTTTCGTCGCCATCGGGCATAAGCCGAATACGGAACTGTTTCGCGGACAGCTCGAAATGGATGAGATGGGGTACATCATCACCAGCGGACGTTCAATGGCGACGAGCGTCCCGGGAGTCTTCGCTTGCGGCGATGTGCAGGACCCATTCTATCGCCAAGCCGTGACGGCAGCAGGCACCGGTTGCATGGCGGCGATCGACGCTGAACGATTCCTCGATGATCTGCCCGTCGAGATGCCGGATGGCGAGGAGGTCACTATCGAAGGCGAAGTCATCACGCCAGATCACGAGCTGATCATCACGCCAGAGGGCGAGGTGATCCCCAACAGGACGCTTGAATCGGCTGAAGGCGCATCGGAAGAGGTGAAAGAGGGCGCTGCGCAGTCCTGAGCAGTTCAGCCATCAACTCGCGAGTTCGTTCGATCACTGTCGCTTGAGGCGTGAAGCTGGCCGCCGTGGGTGAACCCTCAAAGGAGCACGACCGGCACCTCTGGTCGCGCCGGCTGATTGGTGCGTCGCGGACAGGCGTCGCAGTAAGAACCGCGCTGACGGCGGCGATCCTCACATTCGTTGCACCCCAGAGCCTCGCCTACGCGCCGCAGCGCATCGAGCAGCGGGATCAAAAGCCTCCCGCGCTCGGTCAGCCTGTATTCGACGTGTGGCGGGCTGCCGTCGAACTCGCGCCGTTCGATGAGAGAGGCCTGTTCCATTTCGCGCAGCCTTTCGACGAGCGTTCGACTGCTGATCGGGTGAAGCGCTGCTAGAAGCTCCGTCGTGCGGCGCGGACCGCGCGCTAGATCGCGCACTACGAGCAGCGTCCAGCGGTCACCAACCCACTGGAGCGCGCCCATCACGGGACAGCCATCGCCTTCGCGTCGCCTCATGGCTCAAAACTCTGCTCGAGCGAAAATTCCCATCAAGCTTAAGGGCAAAAGCGCTTCGCTTCAAGGTCTAGGGCGCGTGGTTTCAAACGAAAAGGGCTACCGTGACGAAAAACGGTAGCCCGCTGAAGATCTTTGGCAGCGCATACGGGACTCGAACCCGTGATCTCCGCCTTGAGAGGGCGGCGTGTTAACCAGCTACACCAATGCGCCGCAAGGCTCGGAATTTTAGCAGAATCGAAACCTAATTGTCCATGTGCGAGCGAGTCGAGCGTATTTCGCCGACAGCAGCAAGCTCGGCGAGTCTATTTGTCCATGTGCGAGCGAGTTTGGGTGCCTTCTCAGCAGAAAGGCTCAACGCTCGCAGAAGGGCCCGGGAAGATGCTATACTCATCGACTTTGATAAGCCTCGAGATATTTCGCCAGTGTGATCAAAGGCACGGAGTGAGGTCCATGTTCACACGGATAATGCACAGCCGGGCTATCTCTCGTTGAGCTTGAACAGCTCGATGAGGTCCACGTTCACACGGATAATGCGCAACGCTCATTAGGGGGCGGGCCGAGAAGGGGGCTAAAATAGCTTGTGATATTTCGAGTTCGGATAGAGGATTTGAAGTCGGACCGTTTTGATCATGAGTAATGCCATCATCGAACAGAATCATACCGCGCACAACGCCCTAACTGGCGCCGCGGAAGAGCTCGAACTCGGGGTCGTTGGGTTCACTTACGCCGATCTTTATCGACCCGAGCGCTTGCGGGATTTGGCGGAAGCCTTCTATGGGGAGCTAAAGCGTAGCGATGCGGCGCTTCACGAGAGGTTGATGGAGTATGTGCGGACGCGCGGCGCTGCTTTCAAGGGGAAGGCGGAATCCGAGCTGTTGATCGCCGCTGCGCCGCATCTGTCGCGCTTCATCGCGCGCCTGTTTCGCATTGAAGAAGAGCGTCGCGCGCAGATCGAAGCCGTCCGGCGAGAGGATCCCGTTTTCGCCTTCAAGTATTTCGTCGCGCGCCGGGCGACGAAGAACTTTCCGCCCGAAAAGGTCGCCGATCTGGATCCAGCCGTACTCGATCGCGCCTTAGCGGAGTTTCGCCGCGTCGTTTTCCCCGAAACGCTCGACGATGATGAAGAGCTTGCCATCGCGCGCATCACCGTGCGCTTGCTCGAGTGGGAGAAAGAGTTAGAGCAGAGCGGCAAGCAGCAGGTGCCCGTCGGCGTCGAAACGGCGCAGGCCATACGGGCGGCGCGCGAGCGAGTGTCGTCTCGTGCTCCCGCGGCGCGCGACTTTATGAGCCGGTGGCGGGATGGCGAGGCGGATGTGGACTTGGGATTCGTCCGTTCCGCATTGAAACTGATCGAAGCGTGGGTTGGCGCGCATGCCGCCAAAGCGCGCGCGCGCGTGCGCGGTTGGGCGTCGTTCCGCTCGCCGCACCATTTCGACTACGCGAATCTGGTCCCGATCGAACGCCCGCGGGCCGATCTCCCCGAATTGATGCGCGGACTCGCAGAACATCTGCGGCGGCGCGATGGATTTCGCTTGACCGACCGGCGCGCCGGTTTACGACAGGTGCTCGATGAAGTTCACTACTGCTTGATCTGTCACGAGCGCGACAAGGATTCATGCTCCAAGGGGATGCGCGAGCGCGATGGTTCCACCAAGCGCAACCCGCTCGGCATCGAGCTTCAAGGCTGCCCGCTTGATGAGAAGATCTCCGAGATGCATTCACTCAAGCGCGAAGGCGATAGCATCGCCGCGCTCGCGCTCGTGATGATCGACAACCCGATGTGCCCGGGGACCGGCCATCGCATCTGTAACGATTGCATGAAGTCGTGCATCTTCCAGAAGCAAGAGCCGGTCAACATCCCGCAAGTCGAAACGGGCGTGCTCACCGATGTGCTCAAGCTGCCCTACGGGTTCGAGATCTATTCGCTGCTGACGCGCTGGAATCCGCTCAACGCCAAGCGCCCTTACGCGCTTCCTTACAACGGCAAGAACGTGCTCATCGTGGGGCTCGGTCCGGCCGGCTACACGCTCGCGCAGTACCTTTTGAACGAAGGGTTCGGAGTGGTCGGCATCGACGGCTTGAAGATCGAGCCGTTGAAGCCGGAATTGATCGGCGATGAGACGAAGCCGCCGCGCCCCATCCGTGATTTGAGCGAAATCACCACGGAACTGGACCAGCGCGTGCTCGCCGGATTCGGCGGCGTCTCCGAGTACGGCATCACGGTCCGGTGGGACAAAAACTTCCTGACGATGATCCATCTGGCGCTCGCGCGCCGTCGCCACTTCCGCTTCTACGGCGGCATACGTTTCGGTGGGACGCTCACCATCGAAGACGCTTGGGCGCTCGGTTTCGACCACATCGCGATCGCGGCGGGCGCCGGTCGCCCGACGATCATCGACATGAAGAACAATTTGATCCGTGGCATCCGTAAGGCATCGGACTTCTTGATGGCCCTGCAGTTGACCGGCGCTTTCAAGCGCGATTCGCTCGCCAATTTGCAGGTGCGCTTGCCGGCGGTGGTCATCGGCGGCGGGTTGACGGCGATCGATACGGCGACGGAGTTGGCGGCTTACTATCCGGTGCAAGTCGAGAAGATGTTGGACCGGCACGAGCGATTGGTTGCCGAATTCGGCGAGGAGCGCGTCTGGGCGATGTTCGACGAAGAGGAGCGCGCGATCTACCGCGAATTCTTCGAACACGGGCGCGCCGTGCGCCGTGAGCGCGAGCGCGCCGCCGCTGCCGGTGAGCGACCGGATTTCGTCAAGCTCGTGCGCGCGTGGGGCGGCGTCTCGATCGTCTATCGACGTCGGTTGCAGGACTCGCCCGCCTACCGCTTGAATCACGAGGAAGTCGTGAAAGCGCTCGAAGAGGGGATCAGTTTCATCGAGAACATGAATCCGGTGGAAGCCGTGCCGGATCGTTACGGCGCGGTCGAGGCGTTGGTCTTCGAGCGCGTGCGGCTCAATCCAGAGAAAGGCAAATGGGAAGGGAGCGGCGAACTTGTCCGCCTCCCAGCGCGCACCGTGTGCGTCGCGGCGGGCACGAGTCCGAACATCACATACGAGAAGGAGCATCCCGGAACGTTCGTGCTCGACGAGCGCGGAGCCTATTTCGCTCCGCACAAGGCGGTGCGCGATGAAGAGGGCAACTGGCATCTCGTGCGCGCGGCAAAGGGCGAACCGGCTTTCTTCACTTCATATGAGCATGGCGATAAACATTTCGTCACCTTCTATGGCGATAACCACCCGACCTATGCAGGCAACGTCGTCAAGGCGATGGCCTCGGCTAAGCACGGTTACGAACAGGTGGTGGCGCTCTTTGCCGACGAGATCGCCGCTCTCAAGCCCGAAGAGCAAACGGCGCGTGAACTCGACTTCAAGCGGTTCATCGAGCGTCTGGACGAAGAGTTGATCGCGCGCGTCGTGCGCGTCGAGCGCCTGACGCCGACCATCGTCGAGGTCGTCGTGCGCGCGCCGATGCAAGCGCGCAAATTCCATCCGGGCCAGTTCTACCGTTTGCAGAACTACGAAGCGGACGCGCCCGAAGTCGAGGGCACGCGCTTGATGATGGAAGGCTTGGCTCTGACGGGTGCATGGGTTGATAAGGAGCGCGGCTTGCTCAGTCTGATCGTGCTCGAAATGGGCGCCTCGTCGCGCCTGTGCGCGCTGTTACGCCCAGGCCAACAGGTGGTGGTCATGGGGCCGACGGGGGCGCCGACCGAAATCCCAGCGGGCGAAACGGTGATGCTCGTCGGCGGCGGTTTGGGCAACGCCGTGCTCTTTTCGATCGCGCGCGCGCTGCGCGAGAACGGCTGTCGCGTCATCTACTTCGCCGGCTATCGGCGCGGCGAGGATCTTTTCAAGCGCGAAGAGATCGAAGCCGCCACCGATCAGGTCATCTGGGCGACCGATGCGGGCCGCGAGATCGAGCCGCACCGCCCGCAAGACAGGCATTTTCGCGGCAACATCGTCGAAGCGATGCTCGCTTATGCGGAAGGCCGGTTGGGACGGCAGCTCTTCGACCTGCGCGAGGTGGATCGGATCATCGTCATCGGCTCGGACGGAATGATGGCGGCGGTCAAGCGCGCACGACACACAGTGCTCGCGCCCTACTTGAAGGGTTCGCACGTGGCGATCGGCTCGATCAACAGTCCGATGCAGTGCATGCTGAAGGAGATCTGCGCGCAGTGTTTGCAGCGCCACGTCGATCCGCTGACGGGCGAAGAGAAATGCTTCGTCTTCTCCTGCTTCAATCAGGATCAGAAGCTCGACGAGGTTGACTTCAACAATCTGAGCAATCGTCTGCGTATGAACTCCGTGCAAGAGAAGCAAGCGAACCTTTGGCTCGATCTCCTGTTCCATCGGATGCGACGAGCGGCTGTGAGCGATTAGCCGCCAAGGAGAAGAGCGGTCGAAAACAGCGCGCTGAAATTCGGCGAGGCCGGTAGGCTTGCGAGGAAAGGCAGGTTTATAGCGGAGACTATTCTCCAAATCGCAGGCATCTTTGCTAGATGAGGTCCGTTTGAAGCGCACGATGGCTTCGGGTTATAACGATCCCTCATTTTTCGGGCTGACTACGGATTCTTGCAGGGGCTGAGGACGAAAAAGGCTAAGTCCTGGCGCGGGCTGACGACGGCGGGCGGACCTAAATGCATGGCGAGAGCGTTTTCGAGCGCCTGCGCTTTGTCAGGGTAACCGGCCCGATTCACATAGATGCCCTGAAATCCTGCCGAACATAACTCTTTCAACATCTGTTCCGTCGGCAACGCGGCGATCCGTTGTTGCCAAAGATCCGCTTGGCTATCGCGCATCGCGCCGTAGCTCCATCGCACCTTCGTCGAGTGTATGTACGCCCGGAAATGATCGTAATCCGACATCAGATTGATTGGCGGATGTTCAGGGAATGATGTGTACGGCAGTTGAAAGATCATCGCTCCGGTCGGCATCGCCATCTCAACCCGCCTGATGAAATCACGGTCGCTTTCATATCGCGCTTTGTTTACCGCATAGCGCGGGACGAAGGAGGAGTTCGTCTGATCGAGCAAACCGAGCAAAACGAGCGAGATTAAAGAGATATTTAGCGCCTTTCGCGAGCGGTCGGATCTGTAGATGAGCGATAGCTTCTGAAGGATAAGCGCGACCGCGAAAAGGGAGAAGAAGGCTATGTAAACGCTTATCCTGTTGTACGATCTGATCAAGGGGGAGACCAGCAGGGCGAAGAGCGAGCTGAACCCCCCGATGGTGCCCAGCAGAAGGCACCATAAGTTGAGCGAACTGAGCCAGAATAGTTGACGCCGAAACGGATCGGCTGAAACTTTGCGCGCGCTTGACGCGGATAGGTTCACGAGAAGGAACAGGAAGCCAGCGCTTGCGAAGAAGCCTAAAGAGGCTCCGTCATTTTCGTTCACCAAAGGAGCTTGATTATAGCGCGCTTTAAGCTGCGCCAGCGGCTTTACTCTATGCCCAGTCGCCGGTAGAAGCAGTTGTGCGATCTTGAGGCCGAAAATCTCCGCTCCGCTGTATTCCCTATCGGGTGGACGGCATTCGCCTCGGTAAATGCGGACGAGGCTCGGCGATAGGTTCACCGAAAGCGTGAGACAGATGATGGCTATCAGCAGAAGGGATCTGGATAGTGGGCGGAAGCTCCTGCTGCTGATTGCGACCAAGGCGCCGGCCACGAGCAGCAAGTAGCAAGAGAAGAAGGGATAATAGACGGATCCGCTCGACCCGATCAGCAAACAGATGATAATGGCTTGAGAAAGCGGCACAGGGCGCGATTGCGCGCGATCTTCGCCGTTTGTTCTTAAAGCGATATCCAACGCCAACATGATGCCCAAAGGGGCGAGATAGTAGAGGCTCAAGAAGAGGTGCCAGACGCCGCGCATGAAGTGGTATGGCAGGAAGGCGTAAAGTAGCGAAACGGCTATGGCTATGCTTGACGAGATGCCGTATCGTCTCAGAACGTATAGGGAGGTCAAAGTGGCTAGCGGAAAACCGATCAGATATAGAAGGTTCTGTATGGTTATCGGGTTCTGAGTGATGAGCGAGAGTAGTTTGGCTAGACCTAGATGGAGATTGTCCGCTGGATTAAAAGCGTATAGCTCCATCGCGCCCGGTGCGCCGAGTTTTTCGTTGCGCAAAAACCAACCGTTGTCGATCGTGGATTTGATCATCACTCCATGAAGAAGCGAATCGCCAGCATAGTCAAAAGGCGTGTGAAGCGGATCCGTCCTCCAAAGTCGCAAAGCCCACACGAGCGCAACGATGGACAGCAGCGCGGCACATAGGTAAACGAGAATCGGGTTGGGTTGACCATCGAACGGCTTTTGAGGCGCCGTTCCGTTCTCGCTCGAGACGCAGCGGCCTGAATCGTTCCTCAGCGTTCCGGTCATCATACGCGCTCTGTTTTTGAGTCTCGTTCCTTTCCGACCTGAACCGGATCACTCCAAAAGCGTTCGTAGATCCGGTGATGCTTAAGGCGATTGAGATATCTGAGGCTTCATCGCAACTATAAAGTTGTAGGATAAGACTGAAGAGCTAGCCGCGCGACGAGATCAAAAGCTGGCCTGCGCCTAATCATCCGAGTCTCCAAGCGTGACGGCGGCGAAGATCGATCTTCGAAACCGCCACGGGATCGATCGGCGGCGATGGCGTATTGAGTTTGCGTGTCGGTTGATGGTCCAGCGGCGCATGATGCCTAGCTGGCCCAGACCTCCCAGGCGTAATAGAAGCCGAAGAAGATGCTCCCTACGCCAGCCAGGAGGCGCACCGGCGTGTTGATGCGCGCAAAACGTTCCGCCGTGAAGACGAACGGCAAGCTGATGAGCGCGCTCATCAACAACATGCCGCCGATCGAACCGATGCCGAAGACGAGCAGATAAATCAGCCCGAGAGCGCTCGACCCGCCGCGCATCACTTCCGTCAGGACGAGCAATGTCAACGCAGCCGATCCGGCCAACCCGTGCATCATGCCGACGAGCACGGGCTTCCACCCCAATCGTCCGATCGTGTGCGAGTGATGCGCGTGATCGGTCAGTTCGTCCGGATGGTGCGCGCTTCGCTCGTCGTGAAAGTGCAAGTGCGTGTGCGTGTGGCCGTCGTGCGTGTGTGCGTGAACGTGAATCCGTCGATTATCGCGCAGCGCGTGATACAGGACGCGCGACCCCAAAAGGATGATCATCAAGGCGACGCCGAACTCCAGATACGTCGCTATCGTTTCTGGGATCGCCACGCGAAGTGAAATGACGATGATGCCGGCGATGAGCAGCGAGGCGGTATGGCCCATCCCCCACAGGGCTCCGACCAATGCCGAACGCCAGACGGATCGCTGTTCGCTGACGATGGTGCTGACGGCGACGATGTGATCGGCTTCGGTGGCGTGCTTCAAGCCGAGCAAGAAGCCGAGTCCAAGCGCGAGATCGATCGTTTGGGTCATCGATTAGCCTTTCTCGCCAGTTCGCTCTTGATCGGTTTCGATCCTGAACGCGCGGAAAGCTTATCTTGGGAAGCCCCATCGCGCAAGTTGGATTGAGGATCGAGCAGCATCTTGTTGCCAGCTATAGCGAAGCAGCGGGCCACAGGCTGACGTTGCTTTGGCTTCAGCTTTCATGCCCGACCGGGGCGGATGATTGCGCGAAACCCATCTTGAACCATCGCCTATTCGAAAACGCGCTCAACCGGAACGACGCGAACATTTTCCGGCTTGACGTCGATCGGATATTTTTCAACCACCTTGTCCTCTTCGAGGATCTCGCGCGGTTTGGGCGACGTGTATGTGATGGGAGATGGGCGGTTGTTGATGATCGCCTCGCGCAATGAGTCGGCATCCTCTGTCACGATGACGATGCGCAGCGCGTCCGTTCTTAGATGCCGACGGATGGCGCGATTGACATCTTCCAGCGTCAACCGAGCCAATTGCTCACGCATGTACGTGGCGAAATCAGGTATGCGGTAGTAGCGACTGTCGAGCGCGTAGCCGAGTTGCGCATCTTGCGTCTGCATGAGGATGTTGACGTACTTCGAGAGGAATTCGCGCGTCGCTTCGAAGCTTTCGCGCGTTAATCCATCGCGCAGGAGTTTGTCGAACTCGTAAAGAGCCAGACGCAGCGTGAAATGGGCGTTCTGCGGCTCGACCGGACGGATCCAGATTTGAAAGATCTGTTGCTGGCGCGCCAGATTCGGATCGGGCGTAAACTGGAACATGCCGCGCGGGAAATACTCGATGTAAGCGTAATCGCCGTAGTTCAAACCGCGCAGTTCGCGTATGCGCTGGTAGAGATAACTGTTGCTCGAACGGTGTTGGCCGAAGTAAGAGGCGACGAGCGCGAGCGCCGGCCAATCCGGATCGCCGCGCTTGACCGCGATGGGAAAGCCGATGGAGATGGCCGTCGAGCGCGTCGGGCGGCGGATGATCTCGATGTGCGTGCCCGGCTCCAACTTAGGCGTGGCGAATCGCACCGTCGTCCGTTCGCCCGGCGGAAGCTTCGCAAAATCGGAAGCCATCTTTGAGACGAAATCGGGCGGGTATCCGCCTGCCAGACCGATCACCAGATTGGCTTGCGTGTAGTTGCGCCGGTAAAAATCGCGCACGTCATCGAGCGAAAGCTTTTCGAGAGCGCTGACGCGCCCCATGTTGTGATGGCCATAAGGATGATCAGCGTAGATGACGTTGTAAAGATGCTCTTTCCCTAGTTCCTCGTCGTTGCTCTGGCGCAGATTGACTTTCAAGAAGTTGATCGCGTCTGCTTTCAAGCGTTTGAAGTCCTCTTCGCGGAAGCCGGGATCGAGCAGCATCTCGCGAATGAGCGCGTAATAGCGTTCGAGGTTGTCGAGGTGGGTCGTGCCGTAGAAAACGGTCATCTCTTTGTCGACCTGCCAGTCGAACGAAGTCGCCAGCGGATACATCGCTTCGACGATCTCTTCGTAAGAGCGCGTGCGCGTGCCGCCTTTGGCGATCATGGCGGCGGTGAGCGACGCGAGCCCTTCTTTGCCCGGCGGATCGAAAGCGGCGCCCGTATTGAAGAGGATGCGAAACGTGACGAGCGGCGAACGGTTGGGCAGCAATACGGTAGCGATCTGTCCATCATTCATCTTCGTTTGACCGAAAACCATCGCTGGTCCAAAAAGGGCGCAAAGCAGAACGAGCGCGGTGAAGTTCCGTCGCATTAGCGTCCTCCCTCCTTTCGGGCGGCATCCGGGCGAGCGGCGAGCGTGACGATGGTGCGGTTCTTCTCGGTGAAGTAACGCGCCGCCATCTCGCGTATGTCCTCGGGCGTGATCTGATCGTAGAGGGCGTAAAGACGATTGATCGTCTCCGGCGTGCGGCGCAGAGCGACGAAGGGCGCGAGCGCGCTGGCGATCGCTTCGGAGCTATCCATCGCGAGCGCGAACCCATAGCGTAAATGCGAGCGCGTCGCATCGAGCTTCTTCTGGTCCACCAACTCGCGCGTGAACAGGGCGAACGTTTTCAGGATTTCGTCGCGCACATACTCGACATCTTGTGGGTTCTTGACGCGCGCGTAAACGGTGAAGAGTTCGGGATCGATCTTGTTGTCGAACTCGACTTCGAGCAGATCGGCTTTCTGTTCGCGCAGGACGAGTTTCTGGTACAGATCGGAATTTTCGCCGAACGCGATCGGCGCCAGGAGATCGAGCGCGGCCTTGTCCTTGCGGTCGTCCGCATAAGCCGGACCGCGAAACGCGATGGCGACGAGCGGCAGCGTCTGGGCGGGCCAGTCCACATGCGCCGTGCGCGGCCCATCCTGCGGGGGCTCTTCGGGAATTTGTGGCCGGTAATCGCCGCGCTGCCAATCGCCGAAATATTTGCGCACTAGATCGAGCGCTTGCTCGCGCCGAACATCGCCGACGAGGATGATCGTCGTGTATTCAGGTCGGTAGTAACGACGGTAGAACTGCAAGCTGTAATCGTACTGATTGGGCATGTCCTTGATGTCTTCGAGAAAGCCCATCGTCGTGTGCGCATAGGTGTGGCGTCGGAAGGCCGTGGCGCGCAGCGTTTCGTAGATTTTGAAGATCGGGTTGGAGCTGTTCTTGTTGTATTCGCCGAGCACCGCGCCCGTCTCGGTCTTGTAAACTTCCGGCGAATATTGCAGGCGTAAGAAGCGATCGGCTTCGAGCTCCATGATCTTCTCCAGATCATCTTTGGAGAAGACTTCGTGATAGACGGTGCGGTCATCCGTCGTGTAGGCGTTGGAGCTGGCGCCCGCGCGCTTCAGGATGGCGTCGCGCTCTTCGGGCGTGAAGTTCTTGCTTCCGCGAAACATCATGTGCTCGAACAGGTGCGCGTAGCCGCTCTTCCCCGGTTCGACTTCGTTACGCGAGCCAGCGGCGACGACGATGTAGAGCGCGACCAGGTTCGGATAGTCGGTCGGCACCGTGATCAGGCGCAGCCCGTTCGGCAGATCATCCATCGCGTAATCATAAGGGAAGGCTTTATGCGTTTGGTCTCGTTGTTGCGCGAGCGCCATCAGCGGAAGGCATAACGAGAGCGTGAAGACGATCACCAGTTTCATCATATCCTCTCTGAAACGACCCTTGAAGGCTTCCAGCGATTCACCGACGAAATGGGATCTCGGTGCGCCGCTGGCGGTTTACCAGATCTCATCCGCGTTATTGTCGTAGCCTTTCATCATCTCATCGGCGAGCTCTGCGGGCAAGCGCAGAACGCTTTGCCAGCCCGATTCGTCGCGCAGCATCTCGGCGGTCAATTCATCGCGCAAGCGGCGCAAGCGATCGCTCAACATGACCGGGTAGCGCTCAATGTCGCGAAAGCGATGGCGCTGCTCTTCGACGAAGGCTTTGAGTTTGGTGATCGAAGGGATCGGTTCATAACGTCCGCTTTCCCAAAAGGGGCGAAGGAGGCGTTCGACGCGCACCGCGCCCGGGATCTCCACTTCCTCATCGTCCAAGCCGATGCAGTCGCCGACGTAGTTGCCTTCGGCGTCGCTTCCGCGAAAGAGTTGCAGTTTACCGGGAAGCGTCGATTTTTCCGGCGTGTTGGAAGCTTTCAAGGTGGGCCGCCCTTCGATCAAGCATTGTTTGAAGATGACGCCCGCCACATGTGGGACTTCTGCGGAGAGCTTCGTCCCGATGCCGAAACCGGCGGCTTCGGGAAACTCGCGGACGATCTGGCGCACGCGCTCGACGTCGAGATCTCCCGTCAAGATCGGCATCAGACCGTGCAACCCGTTCGCCTCGAAGAAGCGCAAGCACCATTTGCCGAGTCGCGCATGATCGCCCGAGTCTATGCGAAAGCCCTTGAAGGCGCGACGTCGCGCTTCGCTCGAAGTCGCGGCCATCGCCGCATGAACCGCGCCCATGTAGACGTTGATCGTATCGAGCAAGAGGATCGTCCCTTGCGGATTGGCATCGAGCCAGCGCTCGAACGCGACCTGCTCGAAATGTTTGGGCCGCCCGGTGCGCGGATCTATTTCGGGATCGCGCAGGTACTCGATGTAGGCCTGTTGCCAGTAGTGAGCCTCTGTTCCGACCGCCGGGATATCGAGCCGATAGGCGGCTTCCATGTTCGACGTGTCGTTGAACCCGCCGATGTAGGCGTAGGCGGCGACTTCGACGGCGCGTTCGATGTCGCCGTTTCTGCGCAGCGAAAAATCAGAAAGCCAGCGATCGCCTGCCGCCATACGAAAGCGCATCGCCGTGCTCGCGATGGTCATCGGAAGATCGAAGGCGTGCTCGAACTTGATCTCTTGCGCCTGCGTCAAGGCGAACGGCCCCGTAATGTCGGCGAAAGGTTCGTTGGCGAAGACGATCGTGCCGGGCGGAACGGCGCGCACGCGCCCGACAAAGTGCATATCTTCGACGGCTTTGGCGAACAACTCCAGACCGCCGCGATCCTGCGCGATGAAACGCAAGCGCGGGCGGTCCAGATGACTATCCACCAACAGCCGGACCAGCCGTTCATGACCCAAACACGGAGCGAAGGGGAGCTTCCGCTGCGTGACATAGAAGGTCGCTTCCGCTTCGCTCAGCGGTTTCTCGCGCAGCCGCGCCGCTTCCTTGTACGCGGCTGAACCCATCGTCGCATGGTAACGATCGAAGTTAAGCGTGCCCATAGTTGACAGCGATCAACGGTGAAGAGGCAAGTGGGCCGACATTGACATCGAATGATGGACGATCAAGCGAGATCTTCACCTTCAACGCCGAGCGACGGATCACACGCTTGCCCGCTCCGGCAAATTCATCGGTCGCGGTCTTCGCCTTCAACGCCGAAGAACGTTCTGAATTCTGAGCTCTCAAGCTATCTCCGCCCCTGCGCGACGCATCTCTTCGATGGCGCGTTCTTCGTCATGCGGGTCGAGGTTGACAGCGCGCGACGCATCGCGCAGAACGCGCACCTTGAACCCTTCGCGCAGCGCATCGAGCGCCGTATGCTTGACGCAGTAATCGGTCGCTAACCCGCCGATCCAGACCTCCTCGACGCCGTGCTCGCGCAGGATCCTCTCCAACCCAGTCTGATCGAATCCGGAGTAGCCGTCCGCATCGCCCATGCCCTTCGAGACGACGATGATGCGCGGATCGTCCCGCAGTTGCGGATGGAACTCTGCGCCCTTCGTCCCTTGCACGCAATGGACCGGCCATTTGCCGCCATACGCGGCGAAGTGTTTGGTCACTGCCGGATGCCAATCGCGCGTTTTTATCACAAGATCGCCGCGCGCGAGAAATTCGTCGATGAGGCGATTCAAAGGCTCGATCACCTCATCACCGCGCGGCACGGCCAGTGCCCCCCCTGGGCAGAAATCGTTCTGAACGTCAACTACGATCAACGCCCGCTTCTTATCGCCCATCGCTCCCTCCTCGAGCTTTCGCCGTAGCTTCCGCGAAGGGTTATTATTCATTAGCTTAATCCGATCCGTTGAATGGAGCAATTCATGCGCGACCGGCGGAAAAAGTTAAGCTTGCGGAAGGGCTACCCTCTCTTTAAGTCCATGTGTGGTCGATGGCGATCGAAAGCGTTAAAGCGCAGGGGATGGAGGCCGCTGAAAAGCTTGCTCTTCTGCCTTCCGCTTTGCGCCGCGCTCGGAGTCGCGGCGCAAAGCGATTGGCGGACGAAGTTGGATGGCCCAGTTCGTTTCTACCAAATGACCGATTGGGATGTGATCGTTGCCGCCACCGAGCGCTCGCTTTATGCCATTGACGCGCAGACGGGAGAAACGTTGTGGCGGCGACGCGCCCGCAATCTCGACGAGCGCGACGTTGCGCCCGTGCCCGGGACGGATCTCATCCTGTTGAGTTACGCGGAGAAGGATCGCGCGCGCATGGAAGCGCTTGACCTGCTTTCCGGTGAAGCCGTCTGGCGCTCGGAACGTTTGCGCGGACAGGTCATGCAGATGGCCGTGGATCTGAACCAGCGTTTGCTGGCGGTCACAGTTGTGCGTAAGACGAAAGAGCGCCCGCGCGAAGGTTTCAAACAGCGGCCCACCGTTCACCTGCTCGATCTTCAGACCGGAGAGGAACGTTGGCGGCGCGAACTAGGCAGCGAGATCGAAATGCTGCCCGCGCGTTGGACCGAGAATGAAGAGACCGTTTACACGCTCGACAACTATCGCGCGCCGCTCTTTCTCGATGGGCGCCTCTATCTCTTCTACGATGGCGTCACCGCTTACGATGCTTCGACAGGCAAAGAGTTGTTGCGCGAGCGCTTCCGCGTCAACGAGGAAGGGCTCGCCCTGACCGAAGCCGATCCGGTCTTCGATGAGCGTCTCCTTTACGTTTCGGGGCGCGGGCGCGTGCGCGCCATCTCGCGCACGACCGGCAAAGTTGTCTGGGAGACGAAAGACTTGGGGACGACGCCGGAGATCATCGTCACAGACGGTGTCCTCTTCGTGCGCACGGGCGGAACGTTCGCGCGCGTGCGTGATGGCGCCGCAATTGCGCGCGGGCCATACGGCGTCAGCGCCATCGACAAAGAGACCGGTCGCACTCTTTGGCAGTACAAAGGAGCAGATCGCGGGATCACGAACATCGTCCTATCAGATCCTGCGACGGTCGTCGTCGCCGATCGCGATGATCTGATCGCGCTCGACGCCGCAACGGGCAAGCGGCTCGCGAAAGTGCCGCATGGGATCGAAGATGCCGCTTTCGCCTTATTGAACGAACGTGGGCACGTCCTAGTCGGCGGTAAAAACGAGATCGCCGCTTTCGATCCGCGTAGCGGTCAAGCCATTTGGCGCGCGCGCTACACTCCGCCCGGTCGTGGCCTGTTGCGCACAGTCGCCGCAATAGCTGCGCGCGCCGTCTCGTTCTACTTCCGATATGGCGCGCTCTTCAGTTTCGCCTATCGCGGCGCACAGTTTGCGCGCGCGGCGAGCGCGCTTCGCTGGTCGGGGCTGCACGCGCGCGCGGATCTAACCGATCTTACATCGCTCGTCACCGATGCCGCGCGCGAACGCGCAAGTTCGCGCCTCGCTCTTTTCGGCAGAGCGGCGAACTTACGCGGTGGCGGCTCTCGCACCATCTTCGAACGCGCTGGCGATGCCGACTTGCAGGATCGACTGCTCGATCGCCTCGATCCAACGCGACAGTTCGATCGGCTGGCCAATTTCTTGCGACGGCGCGAACGACTCGTCGCATTGCGCGTTGGTTGGATCTACTTCTACACACAGATGCGGGAGCGCGGACTCGTCGGCGTAAACATCAACACGGGGCGCGCCGAGCGTTTCGTCGTGATGAGCAAGGTTGATCCGCGCTTCATCGTGAACGAGGCCGACGGCTCGATCATAATCGCCGATGATGACAAATTGATCGCTAAATCGTACGCGCTTTTGTGATCGATCCCGGTCATAATCGCCGATAGCGTCAATTTGATCGTTAGATCGTGCGCGTTTTTGTGATTGATAACGACCGCCCGAGCTTAACAAAGTTGCGCTCGAATCTCGCGAGAAATCGCCAGCGCATGTCCGAAAGCGGCATAGAAACTGTTCCTAAACGCGCTATCGCCATACGAACCTCGTCGACTACCGTTCGCTTCGCCGCACAGAGGCTGTCTCTTAAACGCGCTATCGCCCCGCAGATCGATTCCTAGAGCGCGGCGAGGATCTGCGGGCTTCTCTCCAAGTCGGTTTATGCGAAGACTTCGCGTTAAATACTGTTGCCGCCAGCTATCGACCAGCGCGTAGGACTGAGAGTTTGATCACTTGCCTTACCCAACGCGCGTGGCGCTTTTCATCCGGCACGACGAGGCGCAGTGTGCCTTCCTGCGTCGGCAAGGGCTTCCCATCGCGCCGGTCGGCGAGAAGGATCATGCGATCTGTGAAGGCTCGATCTATTTCGGGAAGCGCGAAGACCACTTTGTAGCCGTCAGCCGCTTCCACCAGCAGGAGGAGCGCCATCTTGTCGCCGCGCAGGTCCTGACCGAATGGAACGCCAGCCAGTTTGAGCACTTCATAAAGCTCAACGCCTTCGAAGATGGCATCCCGTCCATCATGATCTTTGGCGCGGACAGTGCGGCGCGGCAATTTAGTCATGTCAGCAACGGTCAATTGAAAAGGGCGTATCCCTTCGCCGCCGATGGTGAGCAAAGCGCCATTCTGCGGCGAGGCGTTTTGCCCTTGAGCGCCGCTGAGCGATAAGGCGAGCGCAAGAAGGAGGCTAAAGGCTCCCATTAACGCGCGAGACTTTTGGCAGTTCATCCGTTCCTTCGGTGATTCTCGGAAGAATGAAAAGTTCATCGCGGATCAGCTCCATCTGCCGTCAAGCTCGGTCAACCTTGAGATGAATAGTTCACCACAAATCGCAACTCGAAGCAATTTCAATGGGTCTTCCGGCTAAGTGGCGGACAGCGATCCACCAGCGCTCATGTGCGATGAAATGAGGGGGCAGTCTAAATGAGCGGATTGAAGTTGGTCCGCACGAGTTTGGCGAAGACGGCGGGGGAACGTCCGCAGTCAGTCTAAATGAGCGGATTGAAGTTGATGGCGAATTCGCGTGGCGTTCGGTTGAAAAGGAGATTAAAGGATGCGTTCGGGTGAGTGAGAGATTTCAAGCGAAGTCAATGGAGCTGGAATATGACCTGCGGAACAGGTAATCAGCAGGTCTTGTTGGAGGCGGCGGTGGGAATCGAACCCACGAATAAAGGTTTTGCAGACCTCTGCCTTACCACTTGGCTACGCCGCCTCGACCGCTGGGCTATACCTTAATGGTGAAGAAGGGCGAAAGATTGACTTCCGCCCTTCCGCGAATCTTTGGAGCGGGAGACGGGATTCGAACCCGCGACTTCGACCTTGGCAAGGTCGCACTCTACCGCTGAGTTACTCCCGCTCTGCAAATTACTAATTCTATGTATCCTTGATCGGTTGTCAAGCCATTGATCGCCTTGGGGGCTTGCGCTTATGAGGTACAGGCGAGGTTTTCGCCCTACTCCGCGCGCAACCTGCGCTTATGGTTAGAGCTTAGCCTTACCTTGTTCCTAGAAGCGCCGTTTGCTAATTGATGGCAAAGAGCGTTTGTGCTTTACTGTGGCGCGCTCATGAATTTACTCAGCGGCGCGGGTAGCGATGACGATAGTTCCTGTAATAGCGATCGCTTCCTTTACGCTTGGAGAGCAGATATCCAGCGGTCGTCCCGCCACCGCCAAGAAGGGCGCCAGCAGCGGCTCCTTTCGCGCCGCCGATCAGAGCGCCGACTCCAGCTCCGAGTGCGGTCCCGGCACCGATGGTCGCGATCGGTTGTCCATATTTGCCTAGTCGGCGGCGGCTGCGGTCATTCTTGATCAACCAGCCGGCTGTCGCCCCTCCGCCGCCGAGAAGCGCTCCGACAGCAGCACCTTTCCCCCCACCGACAATCGCTCCGACGCCTGCGCCGATCGCCGCGCCCGCTCCCGCTGTCAGCGCGGCGCGCGCCTTCGGACTAAGGCGCCGATTCTGCGCAGAAGAAGATGGCACCCCAACGAGGATAAAGAGCGCGACAAGCATCCCTGCTAGAAACTTTCTCATGGCTCCCTCGAAGACCCCGCTTGATTGGATTGTTGTACCGAAAAGAATGGCAAAGTCTATGCCACCGAGTTCGCGTAATGAGAATCGGAAGCTTCTCCGCAGCATGTGACTGTGGAGCTGGTGCGGCTAGGCGTGGATTCTTGTGATCTTCCCGTTTCGCATTGGGAAGCCTTTTGAAGCGAACTCATTTAAACGGAATGCACCATCCGGTATGATGGAGGCACCATATCGGTCAAAGATCAAAAGAGTTCAGCCGAAACGCTTCTCCCGAGCGATGTATAAGCCTTGAGTTCGCTTAGAAAGAGCTCAGATTGTTAACAGCGATGGCCGAACTTAACCCCAGCTCACTTCAGTTCGCTTACAAAGAACTTGAACGAATTCAGATGTGAACCCTGCCCAAGTTTGAGTTCCGTGCCTCCATGTTGCCCAAGCCCAAAAGGGATGAGCCGGTCTGTTCTGACGCTTTCGTTTCACCATGCGATGCCGTAATCTTCGCCGTGATTGCTCGATCCGCCCCACATCGTCCCGTGTTTGCGGTCGAACAGGATGGCATTGATCGGACCGGAAGTGCGCGCGGCGAAGGTCATCTCGTAGCCCATCTTACGCAGTTCAGCGCGCACCCAAGACGGAATCGCTTCGTTGAGCAAGATCCTACCGGGGCGCGATTCATGATTGCCGAAGGAGCTGCGCATCTGAAAGCTGTTGAAGTTGGCCGCTTCGGTCGCCTCTTGAACGGTCATGCCGAACTCGACGATGTTCAGAAAAAACTGCAAAAGGTTCTGATCTTGACTGTCACCGCCTTGTACGGCGAAGGCCAAATAAGGCTCGCCGTCGCGCAACGCCAGGCTCGGCGTCAAGGTCGCGCGCGGGCGCTTGCCGGGAGCGACGACGTTGAACGGGTTTTCGGCTTCGTCGAGCACGAAACTCTGCATGCGCTGACTGAGCCCGATCCCCGTGCGTCCGGCGATCACGGCTGGAATCCAACCGCCGCTCGGCGTCACCGAGACGACCCACCCTTCTTCGTCAGCCGCGATGACCGAAGTCGTGCCAGCGTAGAAGTCCTTTTCGAACTCTTCGTTTGAGCGAGCGCTCTCTTGCGAGTCGCTCTTTGCTGCGCCCTTCTGCTGTTCACCCCACTTCTCTAAGAGTTTGAGATACGGATTGCGCTCGCCTTGAAACGGGTACGGATCGCCCGGTTTGATGTTCGGGTCGTTGCGCTCCATGTTGATGAGCTTAGCTCGCTCGCGCGCGTACTCTTTCGAGAGCAAACCGCGAACGGGTTCCGCTGGCGGAAAGTACGGATCGCCGTAGTAGAAATCACGGTCGGCAAAGGCCAGATTCATCGCTTGGTAGAGCGTGTGGATGTAGCGCGCGCTGTTGTAACCCATGGCGCGCAGGTCGAAGTTCTCCAGAATGTTGAGCGTCTGGAGCATGACTGGGCCTTGCACCCACGTCGTCAGTTTGTAGACTTCGATCCCTTTATAATCGGTCTTGACCGGCTCTTCGATGTAGACGCGCCAGCGGGCCAGGTCTTCGAGCGTGAACAGCCCGCCCTGTTCTTGGACGCTGCGCACGATCTCGCGCGCGATGTCGCCCTTGTAGAAGCGGTCGTAAGCCGCGTAGATCGCCTCTTTGCGACTCTTGCCTTGTTTTAAAGCCTCTTGTTCGGCCTCGACCAGTTTGCGCAGCGTGGCGGCCAGATCCGGTTGGCGGAAGATCTCGCCCGGCTCCGGCGCTTCGCGCTTCTCGCCAAGATGCGGAAGCATCACCTGCCGCGAATAGGGCCACTGTTTGAGCCGTTCCTTTTCGCGTTCGATCAGATTGGCCGTCTCCGCCTCGATCGGATAGCCATCGGCCATCTGAATCGCCGGTTCGAGTACGTCTTTGAGCGAGAGCTTGCCGAATTCGGCGAGCATCACCAGTATGCCGCCCGGCGTGCCCGGCGTGACGGCGGCGAGCGGCCCGTACTCGGGCGGATACTTCATCCCTTTGCTGCGGAAGAACTCGGGCGTCGCGCCCGTCGGCGCCACGCCGAGCGCGTTGATGCCGACGACTTTTCGCGTGTGCGGGTTGTAGATCAGCGCCTGCGTTTCGCCGCCCCAGCCGAGCGTGTCCCACATCGTACAGGTGGCGGCGATCATGGCGCAGGCGGCATCGACGGCGTTGCCGCCCTTTTGAAAGATCATCGCGCCGGCGGTGGCCGCCAATGGTTTGCCAGTGATCGCCATCCAATGTTTGGCGTGAAGCGGCGGCTTTTGTGTTCGTTGTTGGGCGAAGGAGTGCGGTCCAAAAATCATGTGCATTGAAACCAGCAGAATGAGCAGCGTCTTCCTCGTCATCGGAGCTTCCTCGACCTTTGCCGCACGGCTAGAACGCGCGCTCGTGCGCGAACCTGTCACGCGCGTCCAGTCGGGTTCGCAAAGCGCGAGCAGATTTCGTAAGAGCGGGCTGCAAAGTATACATCAGCGCCGACCCTTCTCCACAGCCCGCCTCATCTTGCGCGGAGAAGCGTAACTAACGCGCCGCCGTTTCGAGAAGGGCGGCGTGGTGCGTTTCTCAATAACGCCAACTGGACAGGTCCGCTCCCGGTGGCGCGGTCTTCTCTATCCGCTCGAGTATCTTGGGGACGTACATCTGATTATACCGCAAGCGCGAAATGGCGTTCGGGCGCGTGTGGTCGCCGTTCCAGCAATGCTCGGCGCGCGGCTCGTAGTCTACTTCGCCCGCGTAGTAGGGATCCTTCGTCTGCTTGAGGAAATCCTCCACAAGGTAGACGGCGTTGTTCAAAAAGTAGTTATCCATCTCGCCGACGTAGATGTGGATCTTGCCGACCAGTTTCGGTCCAAGCTTGGCCCAGTCGCGACGCAGGATATAGCCGAGATCGTAATGTTCGCGCCAGTACTGGGCCACCTCATGATCTATCTTGCCCGTCAGCTTGTCCCAGATCGGCTTCGGGTAGCCGTCGGGTCCGACGGGCGAGAAGACCGCTTGCCAGATGTCCCATTGCCCGCCCGAACGTCCGTGCGTGCCGAGCGCCAACTCCATGTGGTTCATGTCTTCGACGGTCGCAACAATCTGGTTAAGGTAGTTGCGTTTGCCGGGACGCAGGATGCGCTTCCAGTAGCTCGGCATGTAGTAGGCGTTTTCGTCCTCGTAGATGTTCACCGTCGTATAGGCGCGAAAATCTATCGGATCGGGGCAGGCGGCGAAACAGCCGTTGTACATCTCCGGGTAGAAGATCTGCGTCGCCAGCGCTTCCCACCCGCCGGTCGAGCCGCCGTAAGTGAAACGCGCCCAGCCCTGCCCGATGCCGCGAAACCTCTTCTCGATATACGGAATAAGTTCATAGTTGATGGCATCGCCGTAAGGGCCGAGGTTGGCCGAATTGACGGCGTAGGAGTCATCGTAGTACGGGTTGGCGTGTTGAATCTTCACGATGATGAAGCGCGGAAAGTCGGGGCTGGTCCAGTCTTTGTAGAACTGATAAGCGTACTCTTGGACGATGCGATTGTAGCCCTCGATCCTGAACCGTTCGCTGTATTCGGGCTTTAAGTCGGGATCGGGCGGCGTCTCGCGAAAACCGTCAAAAGTCGGCGTGAAGTGATCGTGGAAGACGATCAGCGGGTAGCGCGCTTCCGGATGCTCATCGAACCCTGCGGGCAACAGGACGGCAGCGCCGATGTACATCGGGCGGCCCCAGAATTTGGTCAGCAGTTGACTCTGGATGCGGACGTGTTTGATGAACTTTGTATCCTTCGGCGGTTCGATCGGCGGCATCACGCGATCGAGCTTGATCTCGATCACTCGATCCGCGCGCGGGTCGATCGTCATCTTCACGGGCGTGCTGTAGAGGTTGCCGGGCGCGCGGTTCCACTTTTGCCCTTCTCCGCGGTCCATCGGAAGCTTGACCGTGTGGCCGTCGGCGCGATGAAAGGTTTCGTATTTGTGGAGGACGGCTTGCACCCAGTAGGTGCCTGCCGGAACATCCGCCAGGCTGCGGCGCGGGTAGCCGAACGCGCTCGCGTCTATGGTGGTCCATTCATTGGGGCGCCAGCCATCGACATCTACGCCGAAGACTTGCTGCGTGTTAAGGTCTTCGGTGATCTGGAAACGAGGTTCGCTCTTGTCGTTATTCGAAAGCAGAAGCAGGAGTCGTCCATCGAGCGGTTGTGCGCTGCTCGATGGCGGAAAAGAGATGCGGAAACGCAATCCAGTTTGCGCATGTGCGCTGCTGGCGAAGCAAATAAGGCAAAGGATCGTGACGCGGATCATGCGACGCATTTCCTCTCGCTCCTCAGGGAAGATAGGGAAAGCAACGCGCCCGACGCCGGTCTTAGCGAAGATGGCCATCTGACCGGGCGACGGCGCGCAAGTTTAGCATCAGGCGGAGAGCGTTTCCGAAGGATCGAGATCAACCTCAGCTCGAAATATGGGGCGAACTTCGCGAAGCTCGCCTCATACGCTTCGCGCCCTGCGTGGTCGGCGAAGAGAAACGAATGGGGCCACGCTTCTCGTTTTGAGCATAGCCCCATTCGCGTCGTTGGACTTTCAGCCCTCCATCGTTGGCGTCCCAGGCTGCGTCCCCGGCGCATCAGTGGTCCACAGAGGCGGATGGTGTGTCTCATCCGTCGGGCCGACTTCGGTTGGACACGCGCTCTCGAGTGCGAGCGCGAGCACCTCATCGATGGTTTCGACCAGTTCGATGTTGAGCGCGTTGCGGACCTCTTCCGGCACTTCGACGAGATCCTTCTCGTTGTCTTTCGGGATGATGACGGTCGAGATGCCGAAGCGGTGAGCTGCCAGCAGCTTCTCTTTGATCCCGCCGACGGGGAGCACGCGCCCGCGCAGGGTGATCTCGCCCGTCATGGCGATGTCGGCTCTGACGGGGACGCGCATCAAGACGGAAGCCATCGCCGTCGCCAGCGTGATGCCAGCCGATGGCCCGTCTTTGGGGATCGCCCCTTCCGGGATATGCACGTGCAGATCGCGCTTGCGGATGAAATCGAGGCTCATCCCGAGCCGCTCGGCGCGCGCTTTGATACAGGTCAGAGCCGCTTGCGCGGACTCTTGCATCACGTCGCCGAGTTTTCCGGTGAGCGTTATGTGACCGCGCCCCTGGGTCAGCGTCGCTTCGATCTGCAACACTTCGCCGCCGACCTCGGTCCAAGCCAAGCCCGTTGCGAGTCCAATCTCGTTCGTCGCCGCAATACCTTGGGAGCGGAATTTAATCGGGCCGAGCATTTCGCGCACACGCTCAGCATCGATGACCTCTTTGAAGTTAGGGCCAGCTTTCTGCGCCACGAGTTTGCGCGCCACTTTGCGACAGCAAGAGCCAATCTCGCGTTCAAGGTTACGCACGCCAGCTTCGCGCGTGTAGTGGCGGATGATCTCAAGGATGCCGTCTTCGGTAAACTCGATCTGATTCGGTTTAAGTCCGTTCGCCTCGGCCTGTTTGGGAATGAGATGACGGCGCGCGATCTCCAACTTCTCGCGCTCCGTGTAACCGGAAAGCCGCAGTATCTCCAGACGATCTTGCAAAGCCGGCGGGATCGTGTGGAGCACGTTGGCCGTGGCGATGAAGAAGACTTTCGATAGATCGTAATCGACATCCAAGTAATGATCGTGGAAGGCGTGATTCTGCTCGGGATCGAGGACTTCAAGCAGCGCTGCTGCCGGATCGCCGCGAAAATCGGTCCCGAGCTTGTCAACCTCGTCGAGCAGCATGACGGGATTGATCGTTCCGGCTTTCTTCATCATCTGGATGATCTGGCCCGGCAGCGCGCCGATATAGGTGCGGCGATGGCCGCGAATCTCGGCCTCATCGCGCACGCCGCCTAAACTCAAACGGACAAACTTTCTGCCGGTCGCGCGCGCGATCGATTTGCCCAGACTGGTCTTGCCGACGCCCGGCGGTCCAACGAAACAGAGGATAGATCCCTTGGGGTTTTTGACCAGTTGACGAACGGCTAAGTATTCGAGGATGCGCTCTTTGATCTTCTCTAGGCCATAGTGGTCTTCGTTCAGAACCTCTTCAGCCTTCTGCAGATCGCGCACCTCCTTCGATTCTTGTTTCCACGGCACGCTCAACAACCAGTCGATGTATGTGCGCGAGACCGTCCCTTCGGCGGACATCGGCGGCATCGCTTCCAAACGATTGAGTTCCTGAAGCGCTTTCTCTTTGGCTTCCGCCGACATGCCGGCCTCTTCGATCTTCTTGCGGAGTTCGTCGAGTTCGGCCTTCTCGTCCTTACGGCCCAGCTCTTTGTGGATCGCTTTGATCTGTTCGTTCAGGTAGTACTCGCGCTGCGCCTTCTCCATCTGGCGCTTGACGCGATTCTGAATGGTGCGATCGATCTGCCGTTTTTCGACTTCGATCTCGAGCAGTTCGACGATGCGTTGCAACCGCTCGTGGACGGAGAAGATCTCAAGCAACCCTTGTTTGTCCTCAACCGAAATGCGCATCTGCGAGGCGAACTGGTCCGACATCTGAGCCGGATCCGGGTTGCGCAAGGCGGCCTGCAGCGCATCGGTCGGCATTTCGGGCGCAAGACGCATGTGCTGTTCTAATAGTTGCGCGATGCGCTGGATCAACGATTCGACGCGCAGTCCCGTTTCGGTCGCGATGGGAGCGCGCCTGACGATGGCCGTGAAGGCGCCATCCTCGTTCTCGACGCGAATGGTCGTCGCGCGTTCGCGCCCTTCGACGACGACTTTGATCTGTCCGTTCTCTTGGCGTTGCGCTTGCAGGATGCGCGCGACCGTGCCGACGCGGTAGATCTGCTCGGGCCTTGGCTCATCTATCGAAGCGTCGTGTTGGGTGGCGAGAAAGATCATGCGGTCGGTCGCGAGCGCTTTTTCTAGGGCGCGGACCGAACCGGGTCGCCCGATCTTGAACGCGACTTTGGTCGAAGGGAAGATGACCACGTCGCGAATTGGGACCATCGGATAGCGCGCGATATCTTTCGGGGTCGTGTCAGAGTATTCTTCCATAATTTGCCCTTATGTAAAGCCTCGATTCAGTTAGTTCGGCTCAAGTTGCGAAGGGCGAGTCGTGCTACGATGAGCCGCTCGCCCTCGATCCTCCTTTTCAACCAAATTTTAAACCACTTCCCGCTCCAAATGCCACTTTCGCCGCCTGACGGCGAATCAAGCGGCTGCGCCGTCGATCAGTTCCGCGGGAATGACGCGGCGACGCTCGACCATTTCGCGCGTGATCACGAGCTCTTTGATCCGCCGTTGACTCGGCAGTTCATACATCGCATCGAGCAGGAGCTCTTCCATGATCATCATCAACCCGCGCGCGCCGACCTTGCGCTGAACGGCTTGATGCGCGATGGCGCGCAAGGCATCGTCGGTGAAGCGGAGTTTGATGTTGTCGTATTCGAACTTCTTCTGATATTGCTTGACGAGCGCGTTCTTCGGCTCGGTCAGGATGCGGACCAGCGCCGCCTCATCCAGTTCGTGCAGGACGGCGAGCACCGGGAGGCGCCCGACGAACTCCGGGATCAACCCGTAGCGGACGAGATCTTCGGGTTGCACGTGAGCCATCGCGTCGGCATAACGGTTCGAGCCGGGGCGAATTTCGGCATGGAAACCGAGCGATTTGTTGCGCAGACGCTTCTCGATGACCTTCTCCAGGCCGACGAACGCGCCGCCGCAGATAAACAGGATGTTGGTCGTATCGACGGGGAAGAACTCTTGGTGCGGATGTTTGCGCCCGCCCTGTGGCGGGACGTTGGCGATCGTCCCCTCGAGTATCTTGAGCAAAGCTTGTTGAACGCCCTCGCCCGATACGTCGCGCGTGATCGACGGGTTCTCGTCTTTGCGGCAGATCTTATCGACCTCATCGATATAGATGATGCCCTGTTGCGCGCGCTCGACATCGCCGTTGGCGGCTTGAAGGAGCCGCAGGATGATGTTCTCGACATCTTCGCCGACGTAGCCGGCTTCGGTCAGCGTGGTCGCGTCAACGATGGTGAAGGGGACCGAGAGGATGCGCGCCAGCGTCTGCGCGAGCAACGTCTTGCCCGTGCCTGTCGGGCCGATCAGCAAGATGTTCGACTTCTGGATCTCGACATCGCTTCGTCGGCGCGCCAGCTCGATCCGCTTGTAGTGTTGGTAGACGGCGACGGCCAAACGCTTCTTCGTCTCTTCCTGCCCGATGACGTACTCGTCGAGGAAGGCTTTTATCTCGGCGGGTTTCGGCAGCGGGGGGCGCGCTGAGACGGGTTCCGGCTGATCGTCCGAGATGATCTCGTTGCAGATGTCTATGCACTCATTGCAGATATAAACGGTCGGGCCCGCAATGAGCTTCTTGACTTCATTCTGTGATTTGCCGCAAAACGAGCAGCGTAGGGGTTCATCGTTTCGGCGTACCATATGAATTTGCCAGTCGGGAGTCTGAGATCATCCGATCCCAGACCTATTCACGGTGAACGATCACCTCATCGATCAAGCCGTACTCTTTGGCTTGCATGGCCGACATGATGCGATCGCGCTCGACGTCGCGCTCGATGACCTCGTAAGGTTGTCCGGTATGTTTGGCGAGCAGCCGCGAAGTTAACTCGCGCATCCGCAGGATCTCTTCAGCTTGAATGCGGATGTCGGTCGCCTGCCCTTGCGCGCCTCCTGATGGCTGATGGATCAGAATGCGCGAGTTCGGCAGAGCGAACCGCTTCCCCTTCGTGCCGGCTGCTAGAAGCAACGCGGCCATCGAGGCGCATTGACCGACGCAGATCGTCGTCACATCGGGGCGGATGAACTGCATCGTGTCGTAGATGGCCATGCCCGCCGTGATCGAGCCGCCCGGAGAATTGATGTAAAGATTGATGTCCTTCTCCGGGTCCTCGGCCTCTAGGTAGAGCATCTGGGCGACGATCAGATTGGCGATTTGATCGTCGATCGGCGTGCCCAGAAAGATGATGTTGTCTTTGAGCAAACGCGAGTAGATGTCGAAGGCGCGCTCGCCGCGCGACGTTTGCTCAACGACCATCGGGATCAGTGCCATGTGTGACTCCAGAGCGTTCTGTCGTCGCATAATCGTCAAATCCTCAGCGGAAGATCAATCCGTTGTTGAATTCGACGTTTGATCGGCCGTTTGCGCTTCCGAAGGTGGCGGTTCGGGTGAATCTGCCTTCCCGTCTTCGCGCCACTCTTCGTCGCGCACGATCGCGTTTTCAATGATCAGGTTCATCGCCTTGCGTTGGCGCAACCCACTGGCGATGCTAGGTTGCGCTTCGCTCTTTGTCAAGGCAGCGCGCACGCGCTCGACCGGCTCGCCCGCCGCTTGCGCGAGGCGTTTGATCTCCTCTTCGATCTCTTCGTCGCTGATGGCGATCCCTTCCGCCTCGGCGATGCGTTCGAGCAGAAGCTCGGCACGCACGTTCTCTTCGGCCTGCTTCTCCAAGGTGGCGCGGATCTCATCCCACTTTATCTCCGGGTTGCGCGGGTCGAGCCCGAGTTCGATCATCCGCCGGATGGTCGCTTCGAACAATTGCCTCATCTCTTGCTGGACCAACGTCTTCGGCGCCTCGAATTGGTGCGTCGCGAGCAGTCTCTGCAGCGCCTCGTCGCGCAGGCGACGTTCGGCTTCGTCGCGCGCGTAGCTCGCCAAACGCTCGCGGATGCGCTCGCGCAACTCTTCGAGCGTATTTACCCCTTCGCCCATGCTGCGCGCCCACTCGTCATCCAGTTCGGGCATCTCTTTGCGCCGCACCGCGATGATTTGCGCCGTGTATTCGACCTCTTTGCCAGCTAGCCCGGAAGCTTTGAAATTCTCCGGGTACTTGACCTTAAACGTCCTCTCCTCATCCGGGCGGACGCCCATCAGGTTTTCGGTGAATTCCGGCAGCGTCTCTTCGTCGCCGATTTGAACGTCGACTTCATCGACTTTGATCTCTTCGGCTTCCGGTTCGTTGACGAACCGTCCGCGGAAATTGACCGTCACGATGTCGCCCGCTTGCGCGCCGCGGTCCTCGACCGGAACGAGCGAAGACGAAGCCTCGCGCATCGATGCGATCACCTCGTCGATCTCTTCTTCCTTCACCGGGCGAGTGCGACGCGCGAGTTCCAAACCCTTGTACTGGCCCAGCGCGATTTCGGGCAAAACCTCGATCGCAGCGTGAATGGCCAACGGTTCGGCACCGAGTTGCTCCAAGCTCTCCGCGTTCTCGAAGCGCAGTTGCGGCTCGCCGATGACGCTGAAGGGCTGTTGTTGGAGAGCTTCGCCCAAGGCGCGAGGGATGAGCTCGCCTAAGACTTCGCCGCGAATCTCTTTCTTGAAGCGTTGGCGCACGATCGCTTGCGGCGCGCGCCCGCGCCTGAACCCCGGAACGGTCGCATAGCGGGCGAACTCGCTGCTGACGCGATCGAGTTCGGCGCGGATCCGCTCGGCATCGATCTCGATGCGCAACTCTTTGCGCGTTGGGGAGATGTCAATGACCTCTGTTTTCATCTTCTTCTTTCACCGTTCACGCTGCGTGACGAAAGAGCGAAATGCTGGTGCGAAAGGGGGGACTCGAACCCCCACCCCTTGCGGGACGTGATCCTAAGTCACGCGCGTCTACCAGTTCCGCCACTTTCGCGTGCCAGATGAAGTTTTCAAAGTCGTGGAAATCTTCCGCGAAGCAGATGAGATTAAAGCAATTCGCGCTCTGATGTCTAGCGTCGAGGCGCGGGCCATCGAGAAGGGCGTGGTGCCCGCGGCAGGATTCGAACCTGCGACCTTTGGTTCCGGAGACCAACGCTCTAATCCACTGAGCTACGCGGGCAACGCGAAAAATTCGGATAACGGGTGATTAAGCGATAGGTCCGAGTTGGAATTTCATTCAACCCACCACTCTTCGTCACTATAGCACACTCCGAAGCGCTTCTTCTACTTCGCAACATGTTTTCGGCCCTTGTCAAAGGAACTCTGGCCTCAGCCTGCGCCGCGCTTAGCGTAGCGGCCAGTAGATCGGGACGAGCAACATCACGATGATGAAGACCGCCAGCGTCAGAATGGAACCGACCTTGAAGAAATCGAGGAAGCGGTAGCGTCCGGGAGCATAGACCAGAACGCAGGCCGGCTCGAGTGGCGTCAAAAACGAGCAGGAAGCGGCGTAGGTGACGGCGACGGCGAAGGTGCGCGGGTTCAACCCCAACGCGACGGCGGTTTTGACGGCGACCGGCAGGACGACCAATGCCGCGGCTTGATTGGACATCGGTTGCGTCAACAGCACTGTCAACAGGAAGAACCCGGCGAGCACGGCCATGCCGCCGTAATCGCCCGCCCAACGGACGATCAAGCCAGCCAAGTACCGATCCGTCCCCGTCTTCTCCATCGCCGCGCTGAAACTGATCAGCCCAGCGATCAAGACGATCAGGCGCCATTCGATGAAATCGTAGATCTCTTGCGCGTTGATCGTGCGGGTGGCGATCAGAAGCAGCACGCCCGCCATCACGGCGACGACGAGCGGTACGACTTGCGTCACCGAAAGGATGAGGAAGAAGAGGAAAGCCGCAATGGCCCAGCGTTGTTTCCCCACGCGCTTGCTGCGCCGAGAGACATCTTGAAGCAGAAGCAGGTTGCCATCCGCCACTAAACGTTCTACGTCTTCGCGCCGCCCTTGCACAAGAAGCACGTCGCCGAAGCGGAGCGGGATGTCGCTCATCTTCGCCAGCAGCGAGACGCCATGCCGGTTAAGCGCAAGCACCGTCAGCCCGTATTGTTCGCGAAAACGCAAACGTTTGAGCGTGCGCCCGATCAGGTCAGAGCCGCGCAGGATCATCACCTCGAAAAGCTGCATCTCGCCGTCGCGCAGGTCGCGGTCGCTCAGTTTGAAATCGGATTTGATCTCGATCCCGGCGGCAGTCTTGACGCGCAAGATATCTTCGACGCGCCCGCAGACGAGCAGAAGATCGCCCGCTCTGATCTTCTCTTCCGATTGAGGCGTAAGGCGCGTCCCGGTATCGCGCAAAACGCCGATCACGTTCAGATGAGCGCGCCGCTCAGATCCGCTTGGGCCACGCTTTTGCCGATCAACGGCGAATCGGGCAGCACGATCACTTCCGACACGTACTCGCGGATATGGTAGCGCTCGGTGAGCGAGCGCTCGGCCCGCCCGCGCGCCGGAAGAAGACGCAATCCGAGGAGCAACATGTAGACGAGCCCAACGCCGACGATCGCGATCCCGACCGGCGTCAGTTCGAACATCGAATAGGGGGACAGCCCATAGCGCGGGAGCGCCGCGCTCACGGCCAAGTTGGTCGAGGTCCCGATGAGCGTCGTCGTTCCGCCGAGGATGGCACCGAAAGCGAGCGGCATCAGGACCTTCGATGGTTCGATCTGCGCTCGCTCGACGAGTCCCATCACCACCGGAAGCAACATCGCCGTCGTCGTCGTGTTCTTCATGATCGATGCCGAAGCGGCGGCGACGATCATCACCAATGCCGTCAAACGGAACTCATCTTTCCCCGCCATACGATAGAGGCGATGCCCAAGCGCTTCGACGACGCCCGTACGGACCAATCCGCCGGTCAGCACGAAGAGCGAAGCGATCGTGATGACGACGTCGTGCCCAAAGCCGGCCAGAGCCTCGCTCACCGTCAGCGTGCCGGTCAAAATGAGCGCGAGCACAAGCAGTATGCTGACGACATCGACCGGGATGCGCTCGGTAGCGAAGAGCGCGACGGCGATGACGAGCAGAAGGAGAACGGTAGCGATCGAGGACGTCATAGCTTGATCGAACGCTGCGCCTGTTTTCAGAACAGATTTGCCGCTCGGGCACGAGATCCGACATTATAGCGTCTCGGCGCGCCGGAGGTCTCAAAATCTGGGCGCGCACTGATGAGACGATGCGCGAGCGCAAATCCGCTTCGGTCGCAAACGGAAAAGGCGGCGCTTCTGCAAAGGTGCGGGTCGGGCGGGACGCCGTCCCCGCGCAAGTCTTCTATGGGAGCGGTCTTCTCCTCTTCGCCGCGCTCGCTGCCTTGGCTCATCTCTACGCCCATTTCGCCTGGGATGTCGCCATCGCGCGCTTCATTCAATCTTTCGATCGACCGTGGATCTTCGCCTCGATGCGCGCCATCTCCATCTTCGGAGACGGCTGGATGCCGTACGTTTTGACGGCGCTGACCGCGTTCGCCTTACTCTTCTTCGGTCTGAAGCGCGAAGCCGGCGCTCTTCTTCTCTGCGTCGGCGGCGGCGCGCTCTTGAACGATCTGCTGAAATTTTTGGTCGCGCGCCCGCGCCCCGCCGCCGATTTGATCAAAGTCTTCAGCGCGCTCGATTCGAAAAGCTTCCCGTCGGGCCACGTGATGTTTTACGTGTCGTATTTCGGGTTTCTCTTCTTCATCGGCTATGCCCTCTTACCGCGCGGCGCTTTGGCCCGCCGCCTCGCGCTTTGGGGGGCCGCGCTGTTGATCATGCTCATCGGCCCATCGCGCATCTACTTGGGAGCGCATTGGCCGAGCGATGTGCTCGGCGCCTATTTGATTGGCGGCCTATGGCTCGGTTTCACGCTTAATCTTCATCGGCGTCATAAAGAGGCCGCGGCGAAGCTTCGAGCTTGAGTGGCCGTCGCCTTTCGCTCTACTTCGACGGGCAGCAGGCGCCAGTTATTTGTCGGCTCGGTCGGAATCGTCTTGTGCTTTTCGACCCACTCGATGATCAATTCGCGTATCTCTTGGCTCGTGCGGTAAAGGACGGGGGCGCCTTTGAGCATCGTGTACCCGCCGCCGCCGTTATAGCGGTAGTTGTTCGTCGCCAAACGGAATTTTTGATCGGGTCTTACGGGTTGGCCGTGAAAGCGCAAGTTCTGGATCCTCTGCCCGACCGGTTTCGTCAGATCTATTTCGTAGTCGACGCCTTCGGCGATGTCAAAATTGTAGCCGGGGATTCGCTCGTCAACGAGTTCGGCAGCCGTCTTGCCCGGCGCATAAGGTTTAAAGTAGCGGGCCGCGTGTTCGAGCGCATCCTTCAACTGCTTCCCGGTCACTTCGATGACGACGAGCGTGTTTTCGTAGACGTAGAGCGAAGCGATGTCGCGCACCGTCACCGCGCCGCGCGGGATGCGCGCTTGCGGATTAAAGACCGCCGCGAGCGACACGTCGGCGTGGCCCACTTCTAACTGTACGCGATGGATCAGGTCGAGGATGGCCGAATCATGAAACCGCGCGTCGCGCGCCGAAAGCTCTTTGTCGGACCAGCCGATGGCGCGACTGAGCCACTCTTGGGTCGCGCGATGGTAAGGTTCGGCGAGCTTCACGATCTCCGGATCTTCGGCCACGCCTTGGACGGAGATCGTTCGCGCCCCCTTGGCCGCGACGCGCCAGCGGCCATCGGCCATCTTGTCGAGGTAGAGATCGGCGCGGGCGAGGTGCGTGGCCCAACGATTGGCTTGCGTTAGGAGCACGCCGTTGACGAATAGCGCTGGCACTTCGCGGTGCGTGTGGCCCATCAAGATGACATCCACGCCCGACACTTCGCGCGCAATCGCCAGCGCCGCGTTCTCATGCCGCGCCTCTGCCGCTTCATCCGCTCCGGCGCGTAGATCCTCTTCCAACCCCATGTGCATCGCGATGACGACCAGATCGACACGCTCGCGTTCGCGCAGGATGGAGACCCACTTCTTCGCCTCCGCCAAGGGATCGCGAAACTCCAACCCGGCGTAGTTCTCCGGATTCTCCCAGTTCGGGATGCCGGGCGTCGTCAGGCCCAAAATGCCGACGCGCACTCCGGCCACTTCCTTGACGACGTATGGTTGAAAAAAGGTCTCGTCCGTGCCCACGCGATAGGTATTGGCCGAAAGCCACGGGAAGTGCGCTTCGCGGCGCGCCTTTTCGATCACTTGCAACCCGAAGTTGAATTCATGATTGCCGACAGCCATCGCATCGTATCGAAGCGCGTTCATCGCGAGCATCATCGGATCGGGAAGATCGTTCATCCGCTTGTGGTGCAGATAGACGAGCGGCGTGCCTTGGATAGTATCGCCCGAATCTATCAGCAGCGAATGCGGATTCTCGCGCCGCGCTTGTTTGATGAGCGTCGCAAGACGCGCCAGCCCGCGCGCGTCTTCCCGGTTCGTGTAGTAGTCGATGGGGAAGATGTTGCCGTGCATGTCGGTCGTTGAAAGGATCGTGATCCATGCATGCTGCGGCTTGGCGTTCGATTGCGCGAGGGCTGGGGCGAAGAGCGCGACGATGGTCAAAAGCGAAAAGAACGAATGCCTTCCCCTCAGCGAGTTGAAAATGGCGCTTATCCTCTTCATCTTTGTTTCCCTCGGTCATGTTCTGAAAAGACGGTTCGCCTTCATCGAACGGATCTCTCGTTCAGCGAACGTAAACCTCGGCGGCTGTCACACCGTCGATCACCACTTCATAAACCTTGTGGGCGGTGGCGCGCACTTCGGCCATCTCAGCGCGGTTCTCAAAATATGTACGCCCGCGCTGGAGGATGAAGAACGTCGGATGGGGTGCCGAAGCTGGACTGAAGTCGGGCGCCGAAAGCGGTCGCGCCCGTAGATCCGTGCGTCCGTATCTCTCCAAGTAGTAGCGCGTCGCGCTCGGCGTCTCGTGCGCGATCGTCGCCTCTGGCGGAGCATGGCGGCAGACGAACAGCAGCGCTTCACGCAATCCATCATCATAAAGTTCGTCGTGCGGAAAGTAGTATCCGGCGCGCCCTCTGTAAAGGCGATTGACGTAAAGCCCATAGTGCGGCCCGCTCGCCCAGACGGCGCTGAGCGGGCCGAAGACCCAGATGAGCGTGAGCGCGATGGTGGCAACGCGCGCGGCGCGCTTCGTCAGAGCTTCAAGGGCGCGCTTCGCCTCGTAAGCGATCCACGCGATGCCGACGGCGGCGATCATGTAAACGAAGGCCATCAGTGAGAGCGCGTAGCGCAACCATTTCGCGCCGATGAGCGAGTATGGCACGATCCAGAAAAGGAACATCAGCAGAAGGAAAGCTGGTCCAGGCTCGCGCCATCGGCGCATGATGATCACAAGTCCGATCAGCAACGCGGCAAGTAGCGGCAGAGGCGTTTTGATGGCGAGGAAGAGGAGGTAGAAGTAGATCGGTGTGCCGAACGGCGTGCTCGACACCTGATTGGGGTAAAGGCGCTCGCCCATCAAATAGCCGTGGTGCGTCAGGAGTTGTTCGCTTGTGTAAGAGGTCAAATAATGCCAAGTTTCCGGCAGCAACACCGCCGGATTGGCGAGCAGAAAGGCGCTCCCCATCACGAAGTAAAAGATCGCCGGCGTTCGCCCCGGCAGCTCATCCGGCTTCCGTTCGCGCACATGCACCAGATGGTGATAGAGCATGTTCAACCCGAAATAGTGCGGCAGATATTTCGAGGCCAGCATCAAGCCGAAAGATAGGCCGCTCAAGATATAAGCACGCCGTTTGCGCGCCGGTTGCCGATAGTCCATCTGTTTGGCGCGCAGATAGAAGTAGAAGGCGAACAACATAAAGAAAACGAGCAGAGTATCTTCCTTGGCGATGCGATTGTAGGTGATGGCGTTGATGCCGGTGGACCAGAGGGCGGCGGCGATCAATCCGATGCCTTTGTTGAAAAGGGCGGAAGAGAGAAGGAAGATCGGGAGCGCCGTGAGGGCGCCGAAAAGGAGGTTGGGGAAACGCACGGCGGCTTCGTCGCTGATGCGGGCGTCGAAGGCCGAATTCAGCTTTTCGGCGGCAAGCAGCGAAATGAGGATCAAGCTCTTCATCAACATCGGATGCTCGGCGTTGGCCGTGATGTCGCCAGCGCGATAAGCGCGTACCGCTTCGATTTTGCGCGCTTCGTCTTCGGCAAGACCGACGTCGCTGATGCCACGCAGTCGCAGATCGAATCCGAAGATGATCAGCAAGCAGAGAAGAAGCGCCGCATAACGTTCAATCCTCGATGATGAGCGAACGCTCGACACCGTTCTGGCGATTCGCCCATCGGCTTTCGGTTCAAGACTGCCCACCGATTCCCTCCCTGGCACGAAGTCAAAAAATTTTGAGCGATAGTCGGCGCAAGAAGCAAGCTGAGACTTTAAGCGCAGCGTCGCATAGAGCGATCCATCAATTCGACTCGGCCTCATTGGCCGTCGCGCGTTGCGTTTCCGCGATCAGCTCGCGCAGAGAGAGGCCACGCCAGGCGAGCAGCAGCGCCCCCACGGCGGTCCAACAGAGGATGCGCCCTTTGCGCGTGATGGCCAGCGCGACGCCGCTTGCCGCGCCGAGGCCTAAAACGCTCGCCAGCAGCCCTGTACTCGTCTCGTCGATCCCGATGCGGAAAGGGATGAATTTGAAGACGACGGTCGTGATGCGATTGACCGCTTCGAAGGCGAAGGCCTTGAGCGGCGTCGGCATCGCGTCGCTGACGAAAATGAGAGTGACATAAGCTTCTAGAACGCTCGATAGGTGATAGATCGCTTCGAGCAGCAGGATGGCCCACGCGCGAGATCCGTGTTTTCGGTAGAAGTCGAAGACGCGCCTTTCGAAGTCGCGCACGCGCTCGCGTCCCCTCTCATGCAAAAAGCGCCCGAAGAGCGCACTCAAAGGAGCATCATGACGGCTGAAATAGAAGCCCGCTATCGCAAGCGCGAGGATCGCGATTGGCGTTATGATCGCGCTCAGGCGCAGAAACTTCGGCAAGGCGAAACTGAAGAGCAGCGCTAGACTGCCCGCGAAGAGAAAGAGCATCACCGAAAGGCTGTAGAAGAGATTCTCCACCGTGATGGCGGCTAGGCCGTGAACGAAGGGAAGGCTTTGGCGCACGAGCACGACTTTGGTCGGTTCGCTGACGACGATCCCGAACGGGATGAGATTGCCCAGCGAATCGCCGATCAGATAGGCCTGAAGCGCTTCACCGAAGCCGAGCCTTTCGTCGCCCTCCACGCAGCGCGTCCACGCGAGCGAACGCACGGCGGGGCGGACCCCAGAGATGAGAAGTACGAGCAGAAAACCGACTCCGAGTTGAGCGACCGCTTGCGCGACGTTCCCTACACCCGTGCGCCAGAGGTAGTAGGCGAAAAGCAGTAAGCCCGCGAGCGTGAAGATCGCGCTCAACGGGGCCATGAGCCTTCTTGCCATCGTCTGCTGCCCTGCCTCCAAAAATAAGTTGGCCGTAGAAACAAAAACGCTTCGCCACCGGACGAAGCTTAAGTGAAGCGCCATTCTGGAGACAAACCGCGGACGATCGCAGAGCGGATCTGAGGCCGCGCCTGTCGCGCTTAGGTGCGCCCTCTTCGGTTTGTGGCGCGACCGCAAGTGCACTATAATCGCCGCTCGGGGAAGCTCCAGCGCGCGGCAGGCTTGGGGGTTGAGGTCAAGCAGTCCTCTCCATATTTTGTGGTGAAAGATTCTCATCAAGCGGAAGAAGATGGATTTGGTGGCACCGTTAACCGTTCTGCGAGAAGAAGAGGAGATGTTCCGTGCCTCGGTGCGCGAATTTGCCGAAGGCGAGATTCGCCCGCGCGTCGAGCAGATGGATGAGAACCAAAAGCTCGATCCAGCTATCATCGAACAGTGCTTCGCGCTCGGTTTGATGGGGATCGAGACGCCTGAAGAGTATGGCGGCGCGGGCGGCTCTTTTTTTACGGCGATCCTCGCCGTGGAAGAGCTCTCGCGCGTCGATCCTTCGGTTGGCGTCTTCGTCGATGTCCAAAATACGCTCGTCAACAACGCCATCTTACGCTGGGGCAACGGGGCGCAAAAGAGGAGATACCTTTCGCGTTTAGCGACAGAGGCGGTCGGCGCCTATGCTTTGAGCGAAGCCGGATCAGGGTCGGACGCTTTTGCCATGCAGACGCGCGCCGTCGATAGGGGGGATCATTACGTGCTCAACGGGCGCAAACTCTGGATTACGAACGGCAACGAAGCGGAGATCTTCATCGTCTTCGCCAACGCCGATCCAGAAGCCGGCTACCGTGGCATTACCGCCTTCATCGTCGAACGCGGGTTCGAAGGTTTCTCCGTCGGCAAGAAGGAGAACAAGCTCGGCATTCGAGCCTCCTCGACCGTCGAGCTGATCCTGGAGGATTGTCGCGTGCCGAAAGAGAACGTCCTCGGCGAAGTCGGCAAAGGTTACAAGGTCTCGATCGAGACTTTGAACGAAGGGCGCATCGGCATCGGCGCGCAGATGATCGGGTTGGCCCAAGGGGCGTTCGAGGCGGCGCTCAAGTATACGGGCGAGCGCGTGCAGTTCGGTAAAACCATCAATCAATTCCAAGCGGTGCAGTTCCAATTGGCTGAGATGGCGACCGAGATCGAAGCGGCCCGTTTGATGGTTTACAACGCCGCGCGCTTGAAAGATGCCGGGCGCCCGTTCGTCAAAGAGGCTGCGATGGCCAAGCTTTATGCGTCGCGCGTCGCGGAATTCGTCGCCTCGAAAGCGATCGAGTTGTTTGGCGGTTACGGCTTCGTGAAGGATTATCCGGTCGAGAAATATTGGCGCGATTCGAAGATCGGCGCCATCTATGAAGGCACATCGAACATGCAGTTGCAGACGATCGCCAAAACGCTCATCGGAGGGAGAGGGTGAACGAAGCCGCTTGAGCTTTGTTCGCCCACGGATTGCTCTTATGACGGAGTCGCGCGTCGAGATCCTCGAACGGATGCTCGCATCCGATCCAGAAAATCCCGCCGTCCTCTTTGGACTCGCCAAGGAGTATGAGAAACTCGGTCGCGCCGAGGCGGTGATCGAAACGCTCAAGCGCTATCTCGATCTCGCCGATGACGAAGGCAATGCGTATGGCATGCTGGCCCGAGCTTATGAGAAGCTCGGGAAGCGAACGGAAGCGCGCGCGGCGCTCGAGCGCGGGATCGCCGCCGCGGAGCGGCATGGGCACCCTTCGATGGCCGAAGAGTACCGGATGATTCTGGAAAGCGATTATGCCGAGTGAGCGAAAGGTCGGGTTGAAAGCCGAAAAGAGTTCTCGCTTGAGGAGCGTATGCAAGGAGTGGTGAAGTATGGCGACCCAGATTAAAACACAGCCCCAGATTTATCGCGGCCTCGAACGCGATCAGCTCATTTCCATCTACCGCACGATGTACATGTCGCGGCGGCTCGACGATAAGGAGATACAGCTTAAGGGGCAGAACAAGATCTTCTTCCAAATTAGTGGCGCCGGGCATGAAGCCGTGCTCGTGGCCGCCGGAATGGTCCTGCGCCCGGCGTATGATTGGTTCTATCCGTACTATCGAGATCGCGCCCTATGCTTGCAATTAGGTGTTACGCCGCTCGAGATGTTGCTCGCCGCCGTCGGGGCCGAGGCCGATCCGAGTTCGCACGGTCGCCAGATGCCTTCTCACTGGGGAAGCAAAAGATTGAACATCGTTACGCAATCATCGCCGACAGGCACGCAATTCTTACAAGCGGTCGGTTGCGCCGAAGCGAGCTATCGCGCTGCGCTGATAGATGAGATCAAAGATTTGGTTGTCGGATTCAAAGGCGATGAGGTCGTCTATTGCTCGGCGGGGGATGGCGCGACGAGCGAGGGTGAGTTCTGGGAGGCGTTGAATACGGCTTGCAACCTGAAACTGCCGATCCTGTTTTTGATCGAGGACAATGGATATGCCATCAGCGTGCCCGTCGAAGTCCAAACGCCTGGCGGCGACATCTCGCATCTGGTCTCGAACTTTCCGCATCTGCTGGTCGAAAGATGCGATGGGACCGATCCTTTGGAATCGCTCGAAGTCCTCCAACGCGCCGTCGCCTATTGCCGTGAACGGCGAGGTCCTGCGCTCGTACACGCGAAAGTCATTCGTCCGTATTCGCATTCGCTTTCGGATGACGAGCGGCTCTATCGTCCGGAGGAAGAACGGGCGCAGGATGCCAAACGCGATCCGCTTCGCCGCTTCTCGCAACTTCTGCTCGATGAGGGGATCGCGACGGAAGAGGAGTTGCGACGGCTCAGAGAAGAAGTAGATGCTGAGATCAATCGTGCGGCTGATCTTGCGCTCGCCAGTCCGCAGCCGGCGCCGGAGACGGCGACGCTTTTCGTCTTCTCGCCGGATGTCGATCCGACCTCCAAAGAGTTCGATACCGAAGAAGGAGTCGAACTCTCGGGCAACATGGGGACGATGGTCGATCACATCAATCGCTGCTTGCACGAGGAGATGGCACGCGACCCGCGCATCCTCGTCTTCGGCGAAGATGTGGCCGATTGTTCGCGCGAGCAATACCTCGATAAAGTGAAGGGCAAGGGCGGCGTCTTTAAAGTGACGGCGGATCTGCAACGGCGCTTCGGCAGCGCGCGCGTCTTCAACACGCCGTTGGCGGAAGCGAATATCGTCGGACGCGCCATCGGCATGGCGACGCGCGGGCTCAAACCGGTCGTCGAGATCCAATTCTTCGATTACATCTGGCCCGCTTATCACCAGATCCGCAACGAGCTGGCGTTGATCCGCTGGCGCTCAGGCGGTGAGTGGAAGGCGCCCGTCGTGATCCGCGTGCCCATCGGCGGGTACCTGAAGGGCGGGGCCGTCTATCATTCGCAATCGGGCGAGACAGTCTTTACGCACATCCCGGGGTTGCGCGTCGTCTATCCATCGAACGCGCTCGACGCCAATGGGTTATTGCGCACGGCGATCCGCTGCGACGATCCCGTCCTCTTCCTCGAACATAAACACCTTTACCGGCAGGCTTACAATAAATCTCCTTATCCCCCAGCCGATTTCATGATCCCATTCGGGAAAGCGAAGACCGTGCGGCGCGGCGATGATCTGACGATCATCACCTACGGCGCGCTGGTCCAACGTTCGCTGGTCGCTGCGAGGTTGGCAGAGCAACGAGGGATCAGCGTTGAGGTGATCGATCTGCGCACCCTTGTTCCCTACGACTGGCAAGCGATCGCCGAAAGCGTCAAGCGCACCAATAAAGTCATCGTCGCGCATGAAGATTCGCGCTCGTTCGGTTTCGGCGCGGAGATCGCCGCGCGTATCGCTGATGAGCTGTTCGAGTATCTGGACGCACCAGTTCGGCGCGTCGCCGCGCTCGACACTTTCGTCGCTTACGCCCCGCAGCTTGAAGATGCCATCCTGCCGCAGGTCGAGGACGTGCTGCAGGCGATCACGGATCTTTACGAATACTGACCGTGATCAGGTGGGGCAGCCGCTTTCTGGGCGAAGTTAAATTAGCTAGGTCGCTTCATTCGCCAGCCCGCGTTTGCGCCAGCCGCATCGCTTGACGGCGAACGGTCTCGGAAACGTTTCTATTCTGTGCGAGCGCTCTGAGGTCTTTGGCATACAGCCTCGGCAGTATATTGATCGCCGTCGGGATCGGCGTGCGCGGGTTGCGTGCGAGGTTATGGATGATCGGATAAGAGCGCGCCCATGTCCGATTGAGCGCGATCAGACGAAGCACCTCTTCGGATACCGTGCGCATCGCGGCGATGCTTTCGACCTCGTGATCGGTAAGGCGCGGGTTTTTGATGACGGCGGTCGCGACGATTTTGTTCGGATCGCGGATCAGGATCGAACGAACCTCACGATCTCCTTTCATCGCAAGGCGTACGCGATCCTTTACGCTCATGAACATGATGCGGCGGATGAGCGAGATCCTTTCGGGCGACGCTTCGCCTTCGATCTGCGTTTCGGCGATGAGGCGTTCAACATGCGCCGCGCGTTGCGCCTCCGTCTCCTCGATGAACTCTTCGATCTTTTCGAATGGCAACCACGAATCGTCAACGTCTGCATCGGAAACTTCAATGTGCGTCGCGAGCAGCCACAAACTCCCTTCGTCCGCCATTTGTGTCGGGCCGAGCGATTCAGCCGCCTCGATGAATTCAGCCGCCGCCGCTAGCCCACGCGCGCGCATCTCTTCGGCGATCTGGCGCGCGCCGCGCTCTTTCTCGAAGAATTCGCGGCGAGTCTCGCGCGCGCGGCGCTCGGCTTCAGATGTGCGCGCCGGATTCTGCAAGATGGCTTCGATGATTTCGGGCGCGCGGATCAATCGTTGCTGATTGATGGCGATGATTTCTAGAAGCGCGCCATCGCGCGTCGAGCGCGCAAGCTCGGCGATCGCTTCATCCGGAGTCTGCTGACAGAACGCGATCGCTTCATGTAGTTCGCGACTCAGATCTTGACGAGAAGCCAGATAGGCGAGCGCGGCGGGCGAGAGTTCATCAGCGCGCACGGCGTTTAACAGCTCCTCTTGCTTTTGCGCCCGTAGAGTCGTTTCGGCGGCTTCAGCTATCTCCTGATCTTGACTCTTTCGCAGCTCGATCAGAACGTCGAGCAGATCGGATTGCGGTAGCGGTAACAGCCCTCGCGCCGCCGCCAGTTGTGCTGCCCGCGGCGCCGCGCCTGAAAGGATCGCTTGAACTGCAGGGTTGACCTTTGTGGTCATGGGCGGTGTGATTCTAACACCATCCTGCCTCGGAAAAGCACTGGGAGCGGAGGGGATTCGCTCATCTCCGAAAAAATGGATTCTCCATCCGAAATTTCGTAGCGATCCGTTCGCAGAGAGGGGGACGTGATGCTGCTTTGTCGCTCTAAATGGTTGTCCTGTGATGAGTTATAAAAGAGGCGGGGCGCGCACGCGAGAAGCGGTCCGAAATTTGCTTTATAAAATTCGAACGGCGAAAGCGATGCTGAATTAAGAGTGATTTGACGCGCATCGCCTTCCCGCGAGAAGCGTAATCTTTCGGTCAATAGGTCTAAGGAGATGAAGTTATGAAGAGGAATCTTGTCTATGCCTTTGGACTGCTTGGTTTGATCTGCACGCTCTTTTGGGGGCAAGCGGCGGCGCAGACGGCAACGACCGGATCGATTGAAGGGACCGTGACGGATCCGAATGGGGCAGCTGTTCCCGGGATGACCGTGACGGTAGCGGGACCGAATTTAATTCGCCCTCAGTCGGCTACGACTAATGAATCGGGTTTCTATCGTATCCCGAATTTGCCTCCGGGGCGCTACACCGTGACGGTGGAAGCGGCCAAAGGGTTCGCTAAGTTTGAGCAGCAGAACGTCGAAGTCAATCTGTCGAGGACTTCGACCGTCGAAATCCAATTGCAACCGCAAGCGGCGACGGCGACCGTCGAAGTTTCGGCGGGTGCTGGTGCGGTGATCGATACGACCACCAACACGACCGGAGTCAACGTCTCGACGGAGTTGTTCTCCAATCTTCCGACCCAGCGTACCGTGCAATCGCTCTACACGATTGCGCCCACAGTAGCTCGTTCGGGTCTGCGCGATGCTTCGGGGCGCGATCGCGATCCATCGGTGGCGGGCTCATCTGGACCAGAGAACAACTACATCCTCGATGGCATCACGGTGACCGATCCGGCGTTTGGCGGATCTGGGGCCAATCTGCCGTTTGAGTTCGTGCAGGAAGTGGAGATCAAGACGGGCGCCTTCAGCGCCGAGTATGGGAAATCGACGGGCGGCATCTTCAACGTCATCACTAAGAGCGGGGGCAATGAATTTCATGGCGATGCCTTCGCCTATTTCAACCCGAAGGATTTCGTCCGCGCGACCAAATATTTCTCCTTTACCGGTTCAGCGCCCAACGGTTTCTCCGAGCTGGATGCCGGTTTCGATCTCGGTGGCCCGATCGTCAAGGATAAGCTTTGGTTCTTCGGCGCGATCAATCCGCAGCGACGCAAGAACTACTTCTTGACGCAGACTTTCCGGCAACAGGTGAATAACGAGATCACGACGCCGTTCTACGCCGGCAAGGTCACGTGGGGGATAAGCAAGGATCACATCTTGACCTTCTCCACTTTTGGCGATTATTCGACGGAGAAAGGCTTCCTGTTCGGCGGCTCCGGTTTCGGGGCTGATCTGAACAGTTTCCGGGGAGAGGTCCAACGCGGCGGCTCGAACTACACGGTGCGGTTGAATTCCACCTTCTCTCCGAACTTCATCGGCGAATTCGCCTTCGGATTGCACCTGCAACGTCTCAACACGATCCCTGATCCGAGCGTCAAAGACGTTCCGCTCGTGACGGATAATTTCGCCATCCTGACCTCGAACGGGACAGTCGCCCCGGTGGTCAATACCAACGTGCAGGCTTCCGACAGGTCGTTTATCAGTTATGTCAACGCACCCGGCGGGAGTCTGCAGCGCGGCTATGTCCGCCAAGGTTTCGGGCTGTTTTCCACCCAAGACCGCGACCGCGTTGAGGCGGCAGCTCGTTTGCAGAGCATTTACGGGCGCAATACCTTCAAATATGGCTTCGAGTATAGCCGCAACAAGTATAACATCGACACGCGCTCGACTGGTCCATCTGTTACCTTCGCGAATCCGCTGGGCCTACCCTTCTCGAACGGTTCTGATGTCAACCAGGTGAGCGGCTATCGGGTGACGAACAACTTCAGCGTATGCACGACGCGCGGGACTTTGATCGTTTGTCCCAGCGCCAGCGCTGCTGCCAGAGCCGCTTTGATCGCGAGTCTGGCGGGCTACACGGGGGCGATTCAAGGCGCGATCACGCAGAACGAAGCGTTGAACAATCCGTTCCTCATCCTCGGCAGCGTCCGCGTGCGCGATTTCAAGAACATCGCAAAGACGCATACGGATGTCGAGAGCTTCTACTTCCAGGACGAGTTCAAGGTGTCGCGCAACGTGCAGTTGATCGGCGGGTTGCGCTGGGACTTCCAGCAATCACATGGCAATGAGGGGAAGACCTATCTGACGCTGAACAACTTCTGGGATAACTTGCAACCGCGAGTGGGCATCACGTGGGATTTCACGGGGCGCGGACGCGGAAAAGTCTTCATCAATGCTGCGCGCTTCGTCGAAGCTCCGATCCCATTGGATGTCAACGTTCGTGCGGGTAGCGAGAACAGCCAGACGGATAAGAACTTCAACGTCAGCCGATATGGCGCTCCGGCAGATGCTTTCATCGTTCCGGGGATCACGCCCGTGAACCTCGGGGCTGAGCCGACGCCGATCGATCCGGGGTTGAAGCCACAGACGGTGAAAGAGTACACGGCTGGGATCGAGTATGAGGTGGCCAGAGATCTTGTGCTCGGTTTCCGTGGCGTCTATCGCGCACAGGGTAACGTCATCGAAGATGGTTCGTTCGATGATGGTGAACATTACTTCCTGTTCAATCCCGGACGGCGAAGCGCCGATGGCGTGACGACTGAGGATAAAGCTTGCGCGAATCCATCCATCGGATGTTTCGGGAGCGCGCGGCGCTACTATCGAGCGTTTGAGGTCACGGCGCAAAAACGGTTTGCGCGCAATTATCAATTCATCGCCTCGTATGTGTACTCGAGCTTGATCGGCAACTATGAGGGGCTCTTCCGCAACGACAACGGGCAATCTGATCCGAACATCACCTCGTTGTTCGATCTGGTGAGCTTGCTCGTCAACACATACGGGCGTTTGCCGAACGATCGTCCGCATCAGTTCAAGTTCGACGGAAGCTACCGGACGCCGTTCAATCTGCTGATCAGCGGCTCGTTCCGCGCGCAGTCGGGCATCCCCTTCAATCAACTGATACCGCATCCTGTGTACGGCAATAACGAAGGGTTCGGCTTGCCGCGCGGTACGGCCATCGTGCCGCAAACGCCAGTCGTCCCGGGAGTGCCCAACAAGGTCGATAGCGTCGGTAAGAATCGCACGCCGACGACCTTCAACCTCGATTTGGGCGCTTATTATCCGATCGTCTTCGGCGAGAATCGCCAACTGCGTCTGCAGTTCGATTGGTTCAATGTCTTCAATAACCAACGGGCGATCAGGTTGGATGAGACCTTCTTGATCAACAGCGGGGTTACTGGGGTGCCGCCCGTCCCCAATCCGTTCTATGGGTCGGGCACGATCTTCCAGTTCCCGTCATCGTTCCGTTTGGGTATCAAGTATCAGTTCTGATCGTCCGTTTCGGGCTAAACCGTGAGGTGATCGAGGAGAAGCGGGAATCTGCTCCCGCTTCTCCTTGCTCTTTTTGTGAGATAATCGGTGGGCGGAAGTGAGACCATCCGATCGGGAGGCCAGGGGAAGAGTTAGGACCATCAGGGAGGATGTGTGACAAAGGATTGATCGCGAGCCGGACGTAAAAGGCGTGGCCGGCTGGCGAGGACGATCCGAGATGATTCGGCAGGAGGGAGGGCCCATGCCTTTCATCACTTGGACAGGTGGATGGCGTTATTCGATCACGCTCATCTTGGCAGCGATAATCGGCGTACAGGCGCGAGGGCAGAGCGGCACCGATTTTATCGGGACCGGGGGAAGGCATGTGATTCAAGGGCGCATCGTCTTCCCTTCGGGCCGAAGATCGGATGCGCGTTTGAGGGTCAGGCTCGAAAGCAACAGCAATCTTTCCGGCGACCTGTCCGTCTTGGCCGATATGAACGGTTCGTTCAAATTCCAGGGTTTAAGGCCGGGGACCTACACGGTTATCGTCGAGGGGGGAGAAAGTTACGAGACGGTTCGGGAGCGGATTTTCATCGAACCCGAAGAGACTGGTCCGGTGCGTGGCACGACTCCTCCTCGGTATTACACCGTGCAGATCTACTTGCAGCCCAAAGGGGAGAGGAGGGGTGAGGGAAAGCCGGAGGTGGTCAACTCGAGCCTCGCCGGTGTCCCCAAGCTGGCCGCTGACTACTATCGGAAAGCGTCGGAGCTAGCGCGCCAAGGCGCGACGAACGAGGCGATCGAGAATCTGCGACAGGCTCTGCTCATCTATCCGGACTTCACCCTGGCTTGGGGAGATCTCGGAGTTCAGTATCTCAAGTTGAAACAGTTTGACAAAGCGGCGAAAGCTTTAGAAGCTGGTTTGAAGCTCGATCCTGACGATTTCGGGATGCTCTTGACGTATGGCCTTGTTCTACTCGAAAAGGGCGAGTACGGCGCTTCCGCTGACAAGTTGAGGCGTGCGATTAAAGTTCGCAACTCATCGCCGCTCGGGCACTACTATCTCGGCCTCGTGCTGATAAGGCAGAGGAAGTTCGATGAAGCGGAAGATGAGTTGCGCCTCGCCAGCGACTTGAGCGGGAATAAGATGGCGTCGGCCCATTATTACTTGGGCGGTATCTACTGGCAGCGGCGCGATTATCGGCGTGCGATCGACGAGTTGGAGAGTTATCTGCGTTTGGAACCGAATGCGCCCAATGCCGAGCGTGTCCGAAGCACGATAAAGGAGTTGCGCGAGAAGCAGAAGTAGCGCTGACGGTCTCGAACCGGACCGATCGGGCCTGAGCGCGCCAAGCTGCGCGAAAGGCAGAGGTGGCGATAAGACGCCTGTTGGTCTTGGGGGATGCGCGTATGTCGGATCGCTCCTGAACGTGTTACGCTTGCGATGGATACGTCCCGCAGCAGGAGCCGCCCTCGGCCCGCTTGCGCCTCTGTCTTCGGGGCGTCGAAGGCAGAGTCCATGGCCCTCTTCCCGCAACACGCTCGCGATCTCATCAGCGCGACCGAGCGCATTATGGGCTCACTGCCCGCCTCTTCCCGCAACACGCTCGCGATCTCATCTTCATTCTAACGCGCGCTTGCCGAAGCGCTATCCGCTCGTTTGTCGCGCGAGAGCGATTGGGGCGGCGCCATCAGCCGTCCAAGCTTTTGGTTTATCGGTCTGCTGCGTTACTATTGCAAATCCGACTATCCGTTCACCGGCGCGCCCGAAGTCACCGTGCGAGGCGCGCCGCGGATGGTGCCAGATAAGTTGAATCGTCAAGTTGATCCTATGTCTACGGAAACGCCACTCGATTTGAAGAAGACGGTCAATCTGCCACGCACAAGGTTTGCGCAGCAAGCTAACCTCGTGCAGTCCGAGCCAGCGCGGCTGAAGAGATGGGCTGAGATGGATCTTTACGGGAAGATCCGCGCCGCGCGCCGCAATCGTCCGAAGTTCATCTTGCACGATGGACCACCGTACGCCAACGCCGACATTCACATCGGCACGGCGATGAACAAGATCCTTAAAGATTTCATCGTCAAATCGCGCACCATGATGGGATACGATGCGCCCTTCGTCCCCGGCTACGATTGTCACGGGCTGCCGATCGAGCTTCATGTGGATCGCAAACTGGGCGAAAAGAAGGCGAAGATGAGCGCCGTCGCTTTCCGTCGCGCGTGTCGCGAGCATGCCTCAAACGCGCTCAAACGTCAGACGCGCGACTTTCAGCGCTTGGGCGTTTTCGGCGAGTGGTCCAATCCGTATCTCACCATGTCGAATGAGTACGAAGCGGAAACGGCGCGGCTGTTTGCGCGCTTCGTCGAACGCGGCTTCGTCTATCGCGGCGCGCGTCCCGTCTACTGGTGCATTCACGATCAGACGGCGTTAGCCGAAGCCGAAGTCGAATACCGCGAACACACGAGCCCATCGATCTACGTCAAATTCCCGTTTGCTGACGATCCGGCGAAGATCGCGCCGGAACTTGCCGGGCGCAAGGTCTTCTTTTTGATCTGGACGACGACGCCGTGGACGCTGCCCGCCAATCTCGGCATCGCCGTCAACCCACTGTTCGAATATGCGGCGGTCGAGCATGGTGATGATGTCTACATCGTCGCCAGCGAACTGGTCGAAACGGTCGCCGAAAAATGTGGGCTCAACGGCGCGCGTGTGATTGCGCGCTTTTCCGGCGAAAAACTGGACCGGCTCGAGTGTCGTCATCCGTGGATCGAACGGCGCTCGCTGCTAATGCTCGGCGAACACGTCACGCTCGGCGGCGAGGCGGACGCCGAAACCGAGCTCGACGTGCGCGCTTCGCGCGACAAGAAGGTGACCGGCAAAGCGGGCACGGGATTGGTCCACACGGCTCCCGGTCACGGTCACGACGACTTCGTCATCGGCGGGCGTTACGGTTTGGAAGTTTACTGTCCGGTGGACAATGCCGGGAGGTTCACCGCGGAGGTTGAGCATTTTGCCGGCGAGCGCGTCTTCGATGCGAATCCGAAGATCATCGAACTGCTGCGCGAGCGCGGCATGCTTCTTTTCAGCGAGCAGTACAGACATCGCTACCCGCATTGCTGGCGGTGTCACAATCCCGTGATCTTCCGCGCCACGCCCCAATGGTTCATCTCGCTCGATCGGCGCGCGCGCGATCTAGAAGATGGGGCATCGTTGCGCGAGATGGCGCTACGCGAGGTCGAGCGCGTCGAGTGGATCCCGAGTTGGGGACGCGACCGTATGCGCAACACCATCAGCGGGCGCCCCGATTGGTGTGTGTCGCGGCAGAGGTTGTGGGGCGTGCCGATCCCGGCCTTCTACTGCAGAGCTTGCGGCGAGACGGTCGCTTCGCCCGAGATCATGCGCCACGTGGCCGATATCTTCGAGCGGGAATCAGCCGATGCGTGGTACGCGCGCGAGGCGAAGGACCTTTTGCCCGAAGGTTTCAGGTGCCCGAAGTGCGGCGCCGCCGATTGGTCCAAAGAATCGGACATCCTCGACGTTTGGTTCGACAGTGGTTCATCTTCGGTCGCTGTGCTCGAAAAGTATCCGGAGTTGCGGTGGCCCGCCGATGTCTATCTCGAAGGCGGAGATCAGTTTCGCGGCTGGTTCAACTCCTCCCTGATCGTCGCTTTGGCGGCGCACAACGCGGCGCCCTACCGGACGGTCGTCGCGCACGGTTGGGTTGTGGACGGCGAGGGGCGCGCGATGCACAAATCGCTGGGCAACGCGATCTCGCCCAACGAAGTGATTCAACAATCCGGCGCCGAAGTGCTGCGTCTATGGACCGCTTCTTCCGATTATCACGAAGACATGCGCTGCTCGCCGGAGATATTGCAGCGGGTGGCGGAGTCCTATCGCAAATTGCGCAACACGGCGCGGTTCGCGCTCGGAAACTTGCACGGTTTCGACCCGCAGCGCGATTCCGTCTCTTACGAGGAGATGGAGGAGATCGACCGTTGGGCGTTGGCCGAGCTGAACCGCGTCATCGAGCGCGCGCTCGAAGCTTACGAGCATTATGAGTTTCACGCTGTCTATCATGCGCTTCATCATTACTGCACGGTGACGCTCTCGGCGCTCTATTTCGACATCATCAAAGACCGGCTCTACACTTTCGCGCCGCGCAGCCGCGCGCGCCGTTCGGCGCAAACGGCGCTCTATCGCATCGCGGACGCGCTGGCGCGACTGCTCGCGCCGATTCTGGTCTTCACGGCGGATGAAATTTGGGAGAATCTGCCATCTTCCGGCGACGAACAGCTTCCGTCCATCCACTTGGCCGAATTCCCGCGCATTCAGCGCGCGGAGGGTGAAGAGGAGTTGTTGCAGAGGTGGGAGCGGCTCTTCGGCGTGCGCGATCAAGTCTTGCGCGCGCTCGAGGAGGCGCGCCAAGCGAAGATGATCGGATCTTCCTTGGAAGCGCGCGTGCGCTTGCGCGTCGGCGGCGCGCTCCGCGAGCTGCTCGAGCGATATCGCGATCAACTCCGCTATATCTTCATCGTTTCGCAAGTTGAGCTCGAAGCCGGGACCGAAGGCGAGTTGCAAGTCGAAGTCGCCCGCGCGCTCGGGCAAAAATGCGAACGATGCTGGAACTACTCACCGCGCGTCGGAGAGTCGGAGCGTTACCCGACCGTGTGTGAACGGTGCGTCGAAGCGTTGGCCGAAATAGAACGGGAGGGGGCGGCGTGAAGGCGAGCGGGGTTTTATGGCGGCTGGCTTACTTGCTAGCTGCATCGGGCATCCTGATCGTCGATCAGATGAGCAAGGCGTGGGCGGCCCGCTTCCTTCGCCTCAGGGCGGATCGGATCATCATCCCCGGATTGCTCAACTTCTCTTACGCGGAGAATCGCGGCATCGCGTTCGGTCAACTGCAAGAGGGCGGCCCCTTTGGGCGTTGGTTGCTCGTTGTGCTAGCGGGGCTCGCCGCGCTCTTCGTCCTGCTCTATTTCTTCCGCACGCCACGCGAAGATGATCGCGTGTTGGGCGCTTGTGCGCTCTTACTTGCGGGCATCACGGGGAATCTTCTGGACCGCATCAGACTCGGTTTCGTTATTGATTTCATCGATGTGCATGTAGGGAGTTATCATTGGCCGACGTTCAACGTCGCCGATGCGAGCATTTGCGTCGGAGCTTTTCTGCTCGCTCTCGATCTGTTCAGGAAAGAGCGCGAGCCAGCGGGCAAAAAAGCGCGCGGCGCGTGACGGGATCGTCGGGCGAGCGCGTTCGAAGAGAGAAAGGCTCTTAAGCGAGGGGATAGTCCTCTCCGAGACAGGCAGAGATCGCATCCAAATACTTGGTAGAATCTTAAGCGGAGAGAATGAACCTCTCCTGCCTTCGACGTGAAGGGATGATCGAACGATCCTGTGCGCTCTTTAAGGAAGGGAGCTCAAAGGGGCGATGTATCCGGAGATACTCCGCATCGGTAGTTTTTCGCTCAACACATATGGTCTTCTGCTCGCGATCGCTTTCCTCGCCGCGCTTTTTGTCGCTGCAAGGTTGGCCGAGCGCGACGGGCTGCCGCGCGAGCGCATCTACGATCTCGGATTGTGGATGTTGCTTGCGGCGATCGTGGGTTCGAAGATCCTGATGCTCTTGACCGAGCCTTCCTATCGCGAGAACCCGTGGCATCTTTTCTCGCTCGATTTCCTGCGGTCGGGCGGAGTCTTCTACGGCGGTTTTATCGCCGCTGTCATCACGGGTTATCTTCTCGTGCGCCATTACGAGCTCCCTTGGTGGAAGACGGCGGATGCTTTCGCGCCCGGCATCGCTCTGGGGCAGGCCATCGGACGGCAAGGCTGTTTCGCCGCCGGATGTTGTTGGGGGAGACCGACGACGTTGCCGTGGGGCGTGCGCTTTACGGAGCAGGCGCATGAGTTGACCGGCGTGCCGACTGAAGAGTATCTTCACCCAACTCAACTTTATGAATCCTTCGCCGCGCTCGCGCTCTTCCTGCTGCTCCTGTGGTTCTACCGTCGCAAACGCTTCGATGGTCAGATCATCTTGCTCTACGCGACGCTCTATGCGGTAATTCGTTTCGTCATCGAATTCTTCCGTGACGACCCGCGCGGCGATATCGCCGGATTGACGACGCTCACGGGACTTTCCACCTCGCAACTGATCAGCCTGTTTGTCGGCATCGGTGCCTCGTTGCTCCTCGTTCTACGTTGGCGTCGCGCGGCGCATCCTTCGTGAAACCATGAAGGGGATCGATCTCGATCGGGTGGAGAAAGAGGCGGTCTCGACCGGTGATGCGACGGAAACGCTCACCTTCGTCGTTGATGAGGAGGATGCGGGCAAGCGGTTGGACGTTTATTTGGCCGCGCGCATCCCTGATTGGAGCCGAGCGCGCATCAAGCGCGTGATCGAAGCGGGCGATGTGTTGATCGAAGGACAGTTGGTCAAGCCTGCGCATCGCCTGCGCGCTGGGGAGAGGATCGAAGTCGAATTACCGGAAGTCCGCCCGATCGATCTGCGCCCGGAAAACATCCCGCTCGACATCGTTTACGAAGATGAATCGTTGATCGTCATCAATAAACCAGCCGGTTTGGTCGTGCATCCCGGAGCGGGCGTTAGAACGGGAACGCTCGCTAACGCGCTCGCTTACCATTTCCACAAGCTCTCCGAACGCGGCGGGCCGCTTCGTCCAGGGATAGTCCATCGCCTCGATCGCGAGACTTCGGGGCTGATCGTCGTCGCAAAAAACGAGACGGCGCATGAAGGGCTCGCCGAACAGTTCCATTCGCGCGAAGTCTTCAAATCGTATGTCGCTCTCGTCCATGGCCATGTGGCCGAAGACTCAGGGCGCATCGATCAGCCGATCGGGCGTCATCCGGTTCATCGCACGCGCATGGCCGTGGCGCGCGATGGACGTCCGGCGCTCACGATCTTTCGCGTGCGGCAGAGGTTCAAAAAATTCACCCTGCTCGATGTCGTGATAAAGACTGGCCGCACGCATCAGATCCGCGTCCATCTCGCATGGTTGAAGCATCCGGTCGTTGGAGACACCGAATACGGACAGGGGCGCGATCGGACCATCTCGGATTTGCGCGCGCGTGCGCTCATCGCCGGACTTCGGCGCCAATTCTTGCACGCGGAGAGATTGGGATTTCGCCATCCGCGCACAGGCGAGTGGATGGAGTTTCTCGCGCCACTTCCGCCTGAACTGGAAGGCTTCTTGAGGGAATTGAAAGAGATCGAAAGCGCTTGACTCGGGCATCGTCGCAGACTGCGCCTTTGGATCATTTGAGATGAAGATCACGCTTCTCGATCCTTCTCTCGTATTGCTCGTTGGCCCTTCCGGCTGCGGCAAGACGACGTTCGCGCGTCGGCATTTCAAACCGACGGAGATCGCTTCATCCGATTACTATCGCGCGCTCATCTCGGATGACGAGAATGACCAGAGCGTCACACGCGAGGCTTTCGAGCTGTTACATGCGGTCGTCGCCAAACGCCTCGCTCGCGGTAAGATCACGGTCGTCGATGCGACTAACGTGAAGGCCGAGGCGCGAAGGCCGCTCATCAAACTGGCCCGGCGTTATCATCTGCCCATCATCGCCATCGTTTTCAATTTGCCGACGGAAATCTGCAAAGAGCGCAACCGCAGGCGCGCCGAGCGGAGCGTTCCCGATTACGTCGTCGAAAGGCAGCATGATGATCTGCAAGCCTCCCTCGGCGAGATACGGCGCGAAGGCTTCCATCGCATCTACGAGTGCAATGGAGCGGATGAAGCGGAGGCTGCGGTATTGGAGCGAGTCCCGCTGCGCTGTGACCGACGCGCCGAGCTTGGGCCGTTCGACATCATCGGCGATGTACATGGATGTTTCGATGAATTGTGCGCTCTGCTCGATAGACTCGAATACGAGTTCATCGCGACGCAGCCGAGCTACGCGATCAAGCATGCCGATGGGCGGCGCCCCATCTTTTTGGGCGATCTCATCACGCGCGGACCGAATTCGCTCGAAGCGCTCAAACTCGTGATGGATGTGGTGGAGGCCGGAGCTGGTCTTTGCGTTCCCGGAGATCGAGAGGCGCTCCTCGCGCGCAAGCTTCGCGGGCGCAACATCGCGTTGCCCCGTGATTTGAGCGAGACGTTAGAGCAGCTTGAGAACGCTCCGCCGGAGTTCCGCCGCCGCGTCGCCACGTTCATCGAACGGTTGCCGAGTCACTACCTGCTCGACGGTGGGCGTTTGGTCGTCGCCCATGCCGGCTTAGTCGAGCAGATGCAGGGGCGCAGTTCGCGGCAGGTCCGCACCTTCGCCCTTTATGGTGAGACTTTGGGCGAAGTTGATGGCTGGACCGATCCGCGAAGGTTCGGTTGGGTTGCGCGCTACACGGGGCGCGCGCTGGTCGTTTACGGACACACGCCAACGCCTGATCCCGAGTGGATCAATAACACGATCAACTTGGATACGGGATGCGTGTTGGGCGGGAAGTTGACTGCCCTGCGTTATCCGGAGATGGAGATCGTGCAGGTGACGGCGCAAAAGATCTACTTCGCCCCTCCCTCAAGATGAATAGCGCGTGGGGCGAATAAGGCGCCCACGCGCTTTCGGTCCATGTGATCGTTCGCTGCGCAGCCACTGGAAACACTAAGACAAGCCGCACATTCAAATCTTTCTATCCATGTGATCGTTCGCTGCGCAGACCCTTGCGCCTCATGGCGCGGAGCTTTCGCGGGAGCGCTGCGCGTTTACTCCGTTCTCTAAGCGACCGTTGTGCGAAGCGCTTCAAACGGAGCTTTTCACTCGCCGACGGCGCAGGTATAGTCCGGCTAGACCGCTCCCCAGCAGCGTGATCGTCATCGGCTCCGGCACCGGCTTGGTCTCTATCGTGAGACTGATGCCATCGTTGTAATAGTGGCAATCGGGATCGAAGCCGAGCGCGAAATCGCCGCCGTTCAGGATATAGTTCTGCAAGGCTTGAAGTTGAGCCGTGCTGAACGTATAGGTGAAATTGGTCCCTTGTTTGCCGGGCCAAGGGGAGTAGTCATCGGCGAATTCCTGGGACGTCAAAAAGGTATCCGCCGTGCCCGGAGCGACCAGCCAGTTCGGATTGTTGTGGTATCGGGTGTTCACGAAATCATCCGTGATATCGGTCACGGGCGCGCTGTTCGTCGGATCATCAACGAAAGATTTCACGCCGCTCCATTTGGCCGTATCGAGCAGATGAATGAAGAGCATGTTGTCGCTATCATCCCAGTTGCGGATGTTCTTGATCGTAAGCTTTGCGCTCGTGATCACTTGACCGTTTAAATTCACCCCATCGATCCGCCACGTGTAGACGTAGTGGTGGTCCAGATCGCCCAGATCGCTCGGGCTGGGAGTGAACGTCAAAGTGCTCGCCGAAGCGACGCTTGCGGCGGAGAGGAGCAGGAGAGCTAAGAGAATCTTCCTCACGGTTGCTAATCCTCCACAAATATTCGCGAGTTTCGTCATCTCGCACAGTTGGCCATAGCGAGGTTGCCTTGATCTCCGTTCGGCGCAATGGCGCCCCGAGACGCACATTCGCCGAGGTTGCTCTAAAATGTGCCGGGTCAGCGGCAAAGCTGATAGCGGGTTCGACCTTTCATCAGCTTGAGGCAAAAGGAGTGATCCCTCACGCGGGACTGCCGATCTTATGCCGAGTTTCGGACAGCCTGAGCATCCATGCTATGAAACGGCCCCTTTGCGCGCCGGCTCTCAACCTCTTCAGTGAATACTAAATCTTCAATCGAGCGACGATTCCAGAGATCTTCGGAAAATCTTTACCGTCGCCAGATGATTCGCCCTCAAGGCGAGGCCGTCTTTTCGAGAGCTTGGCGGTAGTTTTCCGGGATTGGAGTGGGACGAAGCGCGGTCAAATCGACGCAGACGTGGACCGCTTCGGCGCGAACCGCTAGCTCACCATCGCTGCACCTGTGTATCGTGTAGCCGAGCGCGAGCGACGAGCGCCCAATCCGCCGCACTTCGACTTCAATGCGCGCGCGATCGCCGTAGGCGAGCGGACGCAGGAACTCGGCGCGCACGTTGACGCTCGGAAACCCGAGGCGTTGCTGGCGGACCAGTTCGGCATAGCTCGCGCCGCAGCGGGCGGCGAAAAACTCTTCCAACGCGATGTGCAAATAGTGAAAGATGACGGGCGAGTAGACGATCCCAGCCGGGTCCGTATCGCCGAAACGGATCTCTATTTCCGTCGAGAACGCCATCTCTCCTTGAGTCAATCGGGTTCGCCGTGCCCGAGCTCCAGATGGGTACGCGCTTCCCAGAGTTCGGGGATGAATTTTTGATCCAGCGTCGTGCGCAAATATCTGACGCCTTCCGATCCGCCCGTCCCTCGCTTAGTGCCCACCATGCGTTCGACCATGCGCACGTGATGGGCGCGCCAGAGTTGAAAATACTCGTCGTGTTCGATGAGCTTTTCGGCCAAATGAAACTCCGGCGCGAAGCGCTCGTGATGCGAAAGAAGCTCGACGAGCGCGCGCACGCGCCGCTCATAACGTCCACGCCTTTCTTCGGGCGGGAGGGTCGGGTCATCTTCCGGCGCGTCGAAACCGCGCCGTTTGAGAAGGGCGAAGAAGGCTTCGCCGAGCGTCGGCGCGCCGAGGCGCGCGCGAAGGCGAGTTACGGCGAGTTCGTCGTCGCCGAACGAGGCGAGCAAGCCTTCATCTTTCAAGCCGGAGACAAATTCGATCTCGCGAAACTGCATGGATTGAAAACCGCTCGCCGGTTTCAAACGATCGCGGAACTCGAGGAAATTGAACGGCGTCATCGTCTCCAAGATGTGTAGCTGCGCGAGCAGAAGCTTTTCGATTTCGACGACGCGCTCTAGAGCGCGCGTCGCCGGGACGACGCGCATCTCGTCCATGTATGCGATGGAAGCATCGATCTCGTGCAAGATCTGTTTGAACCACAGTTCGTATGTTTGGTGTGTGATGATGAAGAGGAGTTCGTCATGATGCGGTGGCGTCGATAGACATTCCTGCAACGCGATCAGCTCGCGCACGCGCAGGTAACGGTTGTAAGAGAGCGGCGCGCCGCGGCCGTAGTCATCCTGAGCCATTTCGCTACCCCCTTGCTTTAGAAGCGGAAATCCGCGCCCATCGCCTCTTCGGCGTAGGCGCGCGTGCTGACGATCCTTTCGAGCTCGCGCATGGCGATCTCCAGCTCTTCATCCGCGGTGTAAAAATGGGGCGAGATGCGGATCCCCGCGCCCGGTCGATAATCGACGATGATCTCGCGGCGAAGCAGTTCGCGCGTGACCGCCGCGCCATGTTCGACATCTATGGTGACAGTTCCCCCGCGCTCTTCAGCGCGGCGCGGCGTGTTAACTTTAAATCCGCGCTCTTCGGCCAAACGGATCAGCATCTCGGTTTGTTTGATGCTCTTGGCGCGGATCTTTTCGACGCCGATCCGGCTGATGATCTCGTAGCCGGATTGCGCCGCATAAAGGGCTGGGATGGCCGGAGATCCGTGGAGGAAGCGCGCGATCCCTTGTGCATAGCGCATCGGCGGGAGCGCGAAGGCGAAGGGCTCCGCGTGCGCCATCCAACCTGTGACCTTGGGCTCCAAATCGTGCCAGCGCGGATGAACGTAAAGATAAGCCGCGCCCGGTCCGCCGCATAGCCATTTGACCGAGCCGCCGGTGGCGAAATCGACATCCAACTCTTGCACGCTGAACGGGATGGTCCCCGCCGATTGATAGGTGTCGAGGATGACAAGGGCGCCGACTTCATGTGCGCGCCGTGTGATCGCCTGCACGTCTTGTAGGGCTGAGCTTTTGAAGAGCACGTGCGAGATGGGGACAAGTAGCGTCTCTTCATCGATCGCTTCGAGCATCCGTTCGAGCTGCACGGTGATGCCGTCGTCCGATGGGACGCGCACGAGGCGAAACCGGCCATCGCGCGCATGCGCTTCATAAACGTAGATCACCGAGGGAAATTCGAGTTCCGAATAGACGATCTTGTTGCGTTTCCCCTGCGGCTCGAAACATGAGAGGATGATGGATTGGCAGAGCGACACGTTCTGATGCATGACGACTGTGCCCGGCGGCGCGCCGATGATCTGTGCCACTAGGTCTCCGACCGTCAGCGGCATCTCCCACCACCCTTCGGCCCAAGCGCGCACTCCGCGCGTCGCCCAGGCATCGGCGTACGCTTGAAGCCGTTCGTATGTGGCGCGTGGCATCGCTCCCAGACTGTGCGAGACGAGATAGATCGTTCGTTCGAGAATAGGGAACTCCCGCCGCCAGCTCAGCAGTTCATCCATAAACTCCCCTCTCTTCGTGACACAAGAGCAGCTCGCCTTTAACGTCTGCTCTTTGCCTGCGGTAAGACTCGGCTACGCGGACCGCTTGGATCCTCGCTCATCTCGATCAGAACAGCAATCGAAGGGCGGGGAGTCCACGCCGCATCCTTTCGACTGGATGATCGCTTATGAGCGATTCTCGCCCGATCGCTTCTGTCGCGATGGCGATGATTCTATGCGCGAGGTCAAAGATGATGCCGAACGCTTCGCGGTCGAGATCTAGCCGCACGGTCTCTGGCTTCGTATCGTGGCAATGCGCCGCTTCGTAAAGCAGCGAGCGCGCCGCGCGCAGTTCGGCCCAGAGGCGCCGCGCGCGTTCGGTCATCTTATCGCGCGCGAGGATTTCGTGAAGCGCGCGCTCTGCCATGCCGCAGGCGGCGGCAGCGTGGCTTAGGAGAAAAGCGTCGCGCGTCGTTCGCAAAATCCTTTCGCCGTCGCCTTCGTTGCCGATCATCTCTTCGATTGGCACGCGCAACGCCGCGCACTTGACGTGCGCGATCGGATATCCGGTCGCCGTCTCTTGCAGCCCTTCGATCTCCAATCCCGCCATGCGCGCGCCGATGACGAAAGCGGTGGAACGGCCCGACTCCGCCGGGCGATTGGCGTTCGCTACGCGAGCGAAGATCGTGTAAAGATCAGCCAGTCCCGCGTTGAGCGCGAAGGGCGCCGTCCCTTCGAGCCGATAGAGCCCATCTTCGCGTCGCGCCGTCGGTCCGGCATCGTCGGTCGGTAACGAAATGGCCGCGATGGCTCGACCTGCGGTGATGCGCGAAAGCCAGAAGTCGCGCAGATGGTCGGGCGCTGCCAACGCCAATGGATAAGAGGCGAGACCTTGCGTGGCGAACAGATAGTCAGCCGCGGGCGATGCATGTGCCAGCCTCTCCCGTACTATGCACAGCGCGCGCATGTCGAGCGGGGGCGAAGGGAGCGCGACCGCATAGCGCAACAGGTCGGCTTGCGCGAGGAGCGCCGCCATCTCTCGGTAAACTTGCGGATCGCGTGAAAAGCGCGCGCGCGGTTCGATCTCGATTTCGACGAACCGCGCGAGGCTGCGCGCTAGGCGCGCATGTTCCTCGGTCAGAGCGGGAGCGTCTTCGAACAGCGAATCCATCGTCGGTTTTCGCCGCTTCGAACAGCGAATCCATCGTCGGTTTTCGCCGCCAACTCAGGGTTGAGCCGAAGCGACCGTTTCAACCCACGGGAAGCGGCGAGCAAAATTTTGCCAGCAAATCTGGCTCCTTCGGAACGAGCCGTGTCGCGCGCTTTTTGCGCTCAATGCCCGGTAAAGCGCGGGGCGCGACGCTCCAGAAAAGCGCGCACGCCTTCGCGCGCATCTTGCGTCTGAAAACAGCGCAATTGCGATTCGAGTTCGTATTGGAGCATTTGGTCCAGAGTCGCGTGATCGCTCATGTAGACGGCGTGTTTCGCTGCCGTGATCACGGCAGGGGGCGCATCGCGCAGCCTCTCGGCGAACCGCCTCGTTTCGGCCTCGAGCTCTTCATCCGGGAAGACGCGGTTGACCAGTCCGAAACGCCACGCCTCTTCTGCCGTGATCGTCTCGCCGAGGAAGAACATCTCGCAGGCGATGTTGGGCGGCACGATGCGCGGCAGAAAATATGTCCCGCCCCAGTCGGGGTGAAGGCCAAGGCGCACGAACGATTGCGTAAACGTCGCCGAACGCGCCGCGAGGCGAATGTCGCAGGCCAGAGCGAGATTGCATCCCGCTCCGGCGGCTGGTCCGGGGATCGAGGCGATGACTGGTTTGGGCATCTGTCGGATCGCCGTGACGACGCGGCGTCCGGCGCCGAGCAGCCGCGCGAACTCATCCGTGTCGCGGCGTTCCATGAGTTCAGCGATCGCCTCGACATCGCCGCCAGCGCAGAAGGCTTGACCGGCTCCGGTGATGACGACTACGCGGATACGCGGGTCGCTTCCGGCGCGCTCCAATACCTCTGCCAGATCGCGCCGCATATGGCCTGCGAAAGCGTTGAGGCGTTCTGGGCGGTTGAGCGTGATCGTGACGATGCCAGCTTCGCAACTTACTTTGATGTGTTCCAACATGGGCCACTCACCGCTGTGATGATTACGCTTGCGCCGGGCGCGCTCATTGCCCTTTGAATTGCGGCTTGCGCTTTTCGACGTAAGCGGTCAATCCCTCTTTGGCATCCTCGCTCATGAAGAGCTGTTGTTGCAGCTCGCGCTCAAGTGCCAGCGCGTACTCGAACGGTATCTCCGCGCCCGATTGCACGCTCCGTTTGATCCTTCCAACGGCCCGCGCCGCCTTGTTCGGCGGAGTGAACTGCTGGGCGTATGCCATCACCTGTTCCATGAACTTCTCGTTGTTCTCGGCTTCGAAGATGTGGTTGATGATGCCGAGTTCGAGACCTTTTTCGAAATCGAACAGTTCGCCCGTCGTCATCAGCTCGATGGCGCGCGATTTCCCGATCAAGCGGGCCAGCCGCTGTGTCCCGCCAGTGCCGGGAAGAACGCCCAGTGAGACCTCCGGCAGCCCCAGTTTGCCTGCCCCCTTGCGCGCGATGCGGATGTCGGCGGCCATCGCGATCTCCAACCCGCCGCCGACCGTGTGGCCATTGAGCGCGGCGATGACGAGCTTGGGCGTCTGCTCAAGTCGCGAGAGCGTCTCGTTGGCATGAAGGCAGAAGAAATATTTGAAACTCGGGGTCACTTCGGCCAACATGCGAATGTTGGCGCCAGCCGAAAAGAATTTGTCGCCGTGACCGGTGATGACGATGACATGCACGCTATCGTCCATCCGCGCATCGAGGATGGATCGGTCGAGCTCTTGCATCATCTCATAGGTGTAGGTGTTGGCTGGCGGATCGTTGAGCGTCAGCAGTGCGATGCCATTTTGCACGCGATAGCGGACCAGCGATCCCCTCTCAGCCGATTGCGCCGTCGCATCAGTCATTTGTTTATTCCTCCAACTAAAATTTCCAACTCGCAGCAGGTCGCTCACGGCGAAAGCCTCAGATTCGCAAGCGTCCGCCCCTTACGTGGCGCGCTGTCTCGCTCCTTGCGCTTCGCTCGGGCGCCACCGCGCCACATAAGGGGTTGAAGCGCCGCCGTGAACGGATGAGCAGACCTGAAGCGACATCTATCACGCGGGACCCAGCAAGCGAATGATAGCTCGCTTCCAGTCGACCTTCAAGCGGGCCTTGACACGAAGCGGGCGTGGCGCGTAGCTTCTGAGATTTGCCGGAGGGCAGTGCGGGCATAGAGGGAGGCGCATCCGTTCTGGTGAACGGCGCGGTCTTCAAAACCGTCGGCGAGCTCGCCGATGCGCGAGCTCGGGTAGGTTCGATTCCTACACGCCTCCGCCAGCCTGACGGACTGAAGGTCGATCAACTTTCAAGCGAAGCTCGCGCTCGGTTACTTGGGGCTCGCGTTTTATGCTTGATTGGATCGCGCTCAACATGACGCCGGGAGTAGGGCCGCGCATCGCCGCGCGTCTGCTCGAGCATTTCGGCTCGGCGCGCGCCGTGTTCGATGCTCCGCGCACGGAACTTGAACGGTTGGGGCTATCCGAAGAGACGGTCGCCAGCATCATCGCGCGGGATCAACATGAGCGTGCGGAACGCGAACTGGCAAGCGTGCGCGCGCTGGGCGGAGATCTATTGGTGCTCGATGACGGCGCCTATCCGGCTCTGCTGCGCGAGATCCACGATCCGCCGCTTGCGCTTTACGTGCGCGGCGCATGGAAAGAGTGTCTGGAAGCCCCATGCATCGCGATGGTCGGTTCGCGCCGTTGTTCGACCTATGGGCAGAATGCGGCGACGATGCTCGCGCGCGATCTAGCCGAGCGCGGCGTGACGATCATCTCCGGGCTCGCGCGCGGGATCGATGCTGCTTCGCACCGAGGCGCGCTCGAAGCTGATGGACGAACGGTCGCCGTACTCGGGACGGGGATCGATGATGTCTACCCGCGCGAGCATCGCAAGCTCGTCGAAGAGATTTTGGCGAAAGGCGGGAGCCTCGTCTCCGAGTTTCCGCTCGGCACTCCGCCGATGGGCCAGAACTTCCCTTACCGCAACCGCATCATCAGCGGATTGAGTTTAGGCGTGCTTGTGGTCGAGGCGGCGGAAAATAGCGGATCGTTGATCACGGCGCGACTCGCGCTCGAACAAGGGCGTGAAGTTTTCGCCGTGCCGGGCAACATCACGTCGCGCACTTCGTTCGGCACGAACTACTTGATCAAAGGGGCGGGCGCTAAGCTGGTCCAGAGTTGGCGAGATGTGGTGGCCGAATTGCCGGCAGAGATCGCTTCGGCGATGTTGCCGGAAAAGAAGAAAGGTCGGCAAACGGCGGCGCAACTGGCGCTCGATTTAAGTGGCTTAGCTGAATCGGAGCGCGCCATCTTGAATCTACTCTCGCCCGATGAGCCGGCTCATATCGACGCGCTGGCGCAGGCGAGCAAGATGACGATCGCGGATCTGAACGCCGCGTTGCTCAATCTCGAACTGCGCGATCTGATCATCCAGCTTCCGGGCAGGTGTTTCGTGCGAAAACTATGAACCTTCGGCGAAGGCTCGGAGAGAGGTTGGCGCTCGGGTCGAAGGGTGAGACAATTAAAAGCGCTCTCAATTGCATCTAAAAATCATCGCCTTAAAGGGGTTCAGCTATAGGTTAGCATAAAGCTATTATGGCCAAGAATTTAGTCATCGTCGAATCGCCCGCGAAAGCCAAAACGATCGGCAAGTACTTGGGGCGCGATTTTCGCGTCATGGCTTCGCTCGGCCACATCAAGGATCTGCCATCCAAGGGGCTCGGTGTGGATATCGAGCATGATTTCAAGCCGATATACGAGATCATCCCCGATTCGAAAAAACGAAATAACAAAAAGATCATCGCCGAGTTGAAGGAAGCGGCCAAAGAATCGGACGCGATCTACTTGGCGGCGGATCCGGATCGTGAAGGAGAGGCCATCTGTCAGCATTTGGCCGAGGAGGTCGTGCCGAAGCGTCCGCGCAAGCCTTACTACCGCGTGCGTTTCAACGAGATCACGCAACGGGCCGTGCGCGAAGCTTTCAGCAATCCGACGCAGATCGACCAGAATCTAGTCGATGCGCAACAGGCGCGGCGCGTGCTCGATCGTTTGGTCGGCTACAAAGTCTCACCGCTGCTGTGTCGTACCATCGGCGGGCGGTTGAGCGCCGGGCGCGTGCAATCGGTTGCGCTCCGCATGATCGTCGAGCGCGAGCGCGAGATCGAGAATTTCGTCAAGACCGAGTACTGGACCATCACGGCGAATCTCGCGGCCAAACTGCCGCCAGCGTTCGACGCGCGTTTGGTCAAAGTCGATGACAAGACCGTAAAGACGAGCGGTTTCGACGAAGGGGCGAAGAAGAACGAACTGCACATCAAGGATGAAGAGCAAGCTCGTGCGCTCGTCACCGAAGCGGAGAAAGAGAGATTCGTCGTCATCGACGTTTCGACGCGCGAGCGTAAGCGCAATCCAGTCCCGCCGTTTACGACCTCTAAGTTGCAGCAGGAGGCTTCGCGAAAACTTGGCTTCTCGGTCAAAAAGACGATGCAGATCGCGCAGCGCTTATATGAAGGCGTCGAACTCGGCGACGAGGGTTCCGTCGGATTGATCACCTACATGCGCACCGATTCGACGCGCGTCTCGGAGGTCGCTTTGCAAGAGGTGCGCGCGCTGATCGGCGAGCAGTACGGCAAAGACTACCTTCCCGAAAAGCCGAACCACTACCGATCGAAGAAGGATGCGCAGGACGCGCACGAGGCGATCCGTCCGACCGAAGTCCACCGCACGCCCGAATCGGTGGCGAAATTCCTGAGCCGCGATGAACTAAAACTTTACCGTTTGATCTGGCAGCGCTTCGTCGCCTCGCAGATGACGCCCGCGGTTTACGATCAGACGACGGTGGAGATCAAAGCCGGGCGCTTCCTGTTCCGCGCGACCGGATCGGTCCAGAAGTTCGACGGCTTTTTGCGCGTCTATGAAGAGGGGCGCGATGAGAAGTCCGAAGAGGAGGACGAGGCGGCGCGCGCGCTGCCGCCCATCGAACGCGGCGAGGAATTGAAGCTGAATTCGCTCACGCCGGAGCAGCACTGGACCGAGCCGCCGCCGCGCTATACGGAGGCGACGCTCGTCAAAGCGCTCGAAGAGAAGGGCATCGGTCGTCCTTCGACCTATGCGACGATCATGGCGACGATTCAAGATCGCGATTACGTCGAGAAGATAGATGGGCGGTTCCATCCGACGCCGCTCGGCATGACGGTTTGCGACCTTCTCGTCGCCAACTTCGACGACCTCTTCAACGAGTCATACACGGCGCGCATGGAAGAGGAGCTGGATGAGATCGAAGAGGGCAAGAGGCGGTGGACCGAAGCCTTGCGCGAGTTCTATGCGAAGTTCGAGAAGGATCTGCAACGGGCCGAAAAGCAGATGAAGCAAGCCAAACGGCAAGCCATCCCGACCGATGAGGTGTGCGAAAAGTGCGGCGCGCCGATGGTCATCAAACTGGGCCGCTTCGGCCAATTCCTCGCCTGTTCGAACTACCCCGAGTGCCGCACGACGCGCGAACTGGCGCGCCCGGGTTCGAGCGAAGAGGCTGAAAACGGCGAGGCGGCTTCGTTCGAGGATGAGAGATGCGAACTCTGCGGTCGCCCGATGGCGCTCAAGCGCGGGCGATACGGGCCGTTCTTGGGCTGCACCGGTTATCCCGAATGTCGCAACATCCGCAAGATCAGTAAGAAGACCGGAACGATAGCTCCTGCTCCGGTGCCGCTCGAAGAGACTTGCCCGGTCGATGGCGCGCCGCTCGTCATGCGACAGGGACCTTACGGCCAATTCGTCTCGTGCTCGAACTACCCGGAGTGCAAGTATGTGAAGCGTGAGACGACCGGGGTGGCCTGTCCGCGACCCGGCTGCCGTGGCGAGATCGTCGTCAAACGATCGAAGCGGGGCAAGATCTTCTACGGCTGTTCGGAGTACCCCGAATGCGCGATCGTCTTTTGGGATAAACCGGTGCCGGAGCCGTGCCCGAGATGCAATGCGCCGTTTCTCCTTGAGAAGGCGACTAAAAAGGAGGGGATCGTTCGCCGCTGCTCGCGCGAAGAGTGCGATTACCGTCGCGCCGTCAGTACGGAGGAGCAGGCGATGGGGCAGGAGACGGCGCAGCCCGAAGCGACGCTTGTCTCATGATGCGCGGGATGCGACTTTTGCTGGGCCAAGCTTGAACTCGAAACTCTTTCGAGGCATTTTCCGCTTCATCATCCGGTAGATCGTGCTAGGCCAAGCTTGAACTCGAAACTCTTTCGAGGCCAAGCTCGGGTGTTGCGGCGCTCGGGTTAGACCAGATTCGGTTAAAATCCTTTTCGAGTCGGACGGCCATTTGATGCTCGTCTTCTACTTTCTAATGGCCTTGGCCATCTGGCAAGGGGTGAGGTCGGTTATCGGCGGGGGGCGCTTTCTCGCCCACGTTCGCCGTGAGACCGGGCGGCGAGCTGAAGGCTACGCGCCATACGCTTCGATCATCGTTCCCTGTCGCGGATTGGACCAGAACTTGCGCGACAATCTGCGCGCGCTTTTTTGTCAAGACTATCCGCAATATGAACTCATCTTCGTCGCGGACGATGCGAACGATCCGGCGCTCACCGTCGTGCGCGCGTTGCAAGATGAGTTGCGGGATGGAGAGACGGTGGATCGCGCTCTGCGCCCGGCGATTCAAAATGTGCCCTGTCGCGTGCGCCTCCTCATAGCTGGACCAGCGCGGGATCGCGGGCAAAAGGTTCACAATCTCAGCTTCGCCGTGCGTGAAGCCGATCCGACGAGCGAGGTCCTCGTCTTCGTCGATACGGACGCGCGTCCGCATGCCGGTTGGCTGCGCGCGCTCGTTGCGCCGCTGGCTGACGAAACTGTAGGAGCGGCGACCGGGTATCGCTGGTTTCTGCCCGTGCGCGGCGGATTAGCCTCGCATCTACGGTCGGTGTGGAACGCTTCGATCGCTTCGGCTCTCGGACCGGATGGGAAGAGGAACTTTTGTTGGGGCGGTTCGACGGCCATCCGGCGTGTGACTTTCGACCGCGCGCGCGTCATGGCGCACTGGCGCGGCGCGCTTTCAGACGATTTCGCTCTGACGCGCGCGTTGCAAAACGAGGGGCTACGAATACATTTCGTCCCCGATTGCCTTCTGCCTTCGCATGAGGATTGCTCTTGGGGGGAATTGCTTGAGTTTACGACGCGGCAGCTTAAGATCACGCGCGTTTACGCTCCGCACTTGTGGCGGTTGGCGCTCATCGGCAATGCGCTCTTCGCCCTCGCCTTCTGGGGCGGCATGGCGCTCTCGATCGCGCGCGCTTCGACGCTGGCCGCCTGCCTCGTCGCTTCGGTCTTCGTCTTGGGCGCGTTGAAGGCGTGGATGCGCCTGTACGCCGTGCTCATCCCGCTGGCCCGTTTGCGCGATGAGATCGGCAAAACCGCTTGGGCGCATCTTCTGCTCTGGCCCATCGCATCGGTCCTCTTTCTTTACAATACGCTTCTTGCGGCGTGGTCGCGCCGATTGACTTGGCGCGGCATTGAATACGAATTGAAATCGCCGACGGAAACTGTCATCATTGGCGAAAACGGCTGCGCGCAACGGGATGCTCTTCTCTCGCGCTAGCGAGACCCATTTCGAACGAGGGAGCGATGTTCGATAAAGCGAGGCAGTTGGCGCGATTGATCCGCTCGACGGCGCGAGAGCGCAAACTCGATACGCTCATCTTTTTCGTCACCTCGCGCTGTAACGCGCGTTGTGAGACGTGCTTCTACTGGCGCGAGTTGAATCGCCCCGGAGATTTGACTTTCGAGCAGATCGAAAGGATCTCGCGCACCGCGCCGCGGATCGGAGACTTATGGTTATCTGGCGGGGAGCCGACTTTGCGCCGCGATCTCGCCGAAATAATCGATCTGTTCGTCACCAATAACGGCGTGCGGCGCGTCATCATCCCGACCAATGCGCTCGTCAAAGAGAGAGTCTATGCGACGGTCGAACATGTGCTAAGCCGTCACGAAGCCCTGCATCTTTACCTGAACATCGCGCTCGACGGATTGGGCGAAACGCACGATCGCATCCGCGGCGTGCCTGGCAATTGGGAAAGAACGCTTGCTTGCATTCGAACGCTCGGCCCGCTCAAAAAGCGGTTCGAGGAGCGCTTCCGCTTGAACGTGAACACCGTCGTGTGTGCGGAGAATTACTTTGAGATCGAACGTTTGGCCGATTACCTTTGGGAGAACTTCGATCTCGACGGTCACTACTTCAATCTCGTTCGCGGCGAGACGAAGAAGGGGGAGGCGATCAAAAGGATCCCGCCGGAGGTGTTGCCGGCGATCTACGCGCGCATCGCGCGTTTGACGAAACGTTATGGCGACCGCATGTTCGCCGCCGATGATGCGGCGACGCGCTTTGTCAAGAATCTCGTCTATGTGGGCGCGATCACGACGCACTATCGCGTGCAGGTCCGCAACTTCGAGCGTCCATCCGAATGGCCCATGCCGTGCACGGCTGGCGAGACGATCGCTGTGATAGATTACAATGGCGATGTGCGCGCGTGCGAATTGCGCGGCAGATTCGCTCGGCTCGCCGACTACGATTTCGACTTCGGCGCGCTGTGGGCGAGCGAAGCGCGGCAGACGGAACTGCGCGCTATCGATGGCGGGCGCGCTTGTTGGTGCACGCATGTCTGTTTCATCCACGATTCCATGCGCCATTCGCGTCGCGCGATGTTGTGGGAGCTGCCGAAGAACTATGTGACGCGAAGCAAGTGGCAGATCGCGCAGGAGACGTCATAATGAAGAGGGATGATGACAAAAATGTCACGCGACGAAGCGCGATCGCTTATGCCGCCGGATTATCGGTCGTCTTCTCCGTGCTCACGTTTCTAGGCCTAGGCCTGTTGCTGGACCGTTGGCTGGGCACAAGTCCATGGATGGTCGCCATCGGCATCGTAGTGGGCTCGGCCATCGGCCTTTACGAATTCATCAGGGTCACGACCAAGCTCTGACCCTAAAGCGCGCCCATCCGGCCTCGACATCGCCCGATCCAGCATGTAAAATGGCCTGTTTGCTCGATGGGCGACGCGCTCGACAGTGTGGCTAGCGACTCGATCGATGGCGAGCGTGAGGCGGTCGTGCGCCGGTTGTTCCGCCTGATGATATGGACCGTCCTTTTCGCCACGGCATTGAGCTCGCTTTTGGCGCCTTGGCGGGTGACGAGCGGGTTGTTGCTCGGGGGCGCGCTCGCGCTGCTCAACTTTCACTATCTGAGGACATCTGTTGCGGCTGTTTTCACGTCGGAGCGAAATCGTGGTTGGAAAAGGCGCGCGGCGCGATATCTGCTGCGTTACATCGTCATCATCGCATCGCTCGCCATCGCGAGCTGGCTCGAGATCGCTTCAGTGGCGGCGGTCATCATCGGGTTGTGTTCTTTCGTCGTCGCCGCATTGATCGAAGCGTCAATCCAGTTATATCGCGCATTCGTTCGTTGAGAGGAGATCGTTGATGCTCTGGTTGCTGGTCGAAGAGGCGGCGAAAAGTGAGGCGGAGCGGGAATCGGCTCATCACGCGCCAGCCATCGTCGAATTCGTCAATCGCCATATCGGCGAGGCCGTCCACCATTTCCAGGTGACCTACACCAAGCCGCTTTGGGATCGCCTTCTGAGCAACTTCGGCACCACGGCGGAGAGCGTCTTCGGCCCATACACGCCCGAAAACGCCGTCCCGTGGTACACGGTGATGTTCGTCATCGCCTGTCTGCTCTGTTTGGCTGTGGTCCTCTTCATGCGGCGGCGGCTATCGGTCGAGGATCCGGATGCGAAACAACAGATCCTGGAGACCGGCATCTTGACGATCAAGAACCTTCTGCTCGATAACGTCGGCTCACACGGCATGAAATATTTCCCGGTGATCGCGACATTTGCCGTGTTGATTCTGATCTCCAATCTGATGGCGCTCATTCCCGGGCTGATGCCGCCGACGGCTTCGATGTCTGTGACCTTCGCGCTCGGATTGACATCGTTCATCTACTACAATTACGTCGGCATCAGCGAGAACGGGTTATTCGGTCACTTGCGCCATTTCGCTGGCCCGATGCTGGTTTTGGCGCCGCTTCTTTTCCCGATCGAGATCATCAGCAATCTCGTCCGCCCGTTGTCGTTAAGCGTGCGACTTTTCGGCAACATGTTCGGCGATGAGCAGATCGCGGTCAACATCGCGAACATCTGGCCGCCGTTCACTTATCTGCTCTCGGTCATACTCTACCCGTTAACGGCCTTCGTCGCCTTCGTGCAAACGTTCATCTTCGTTTTGCTTTCGATCATCTACGTCAGCGAGGTGACGCACGCGCCGCACGAAGAGCACGAAAAAGAGCCGGGCGGGATCATCACTTTGCCGAACTCATTGGAGGCCGGCGGAGGGCACTGAGGCGCCGGAAGTTCTCCATTGTGAGGGCGGCTCGAAGCGCGGGATTCTCCGTAGCAGAGCGAATGCGACCGCGCGTGATGAGGGCGCTTCTGCGCGGTTTACAGGGTTTCGTTTGAAGCGCGCTTCGAGCGGCGCGTCCGATGGGCGCGCACGTTGAGGCGCAGGGTCAAAGATCGCTCGAAAGCGCAAAGAGAGGGAAGGCGCCGGATCATCGTTCGATTGAGCCTTCATCGCTGGAGCGCCGTCGTCCCCCCGGACCGGACGGTCGAATACCGGATGAGCGGCGAACTCATAGCCTTTCAGCGTCTTTCGCCTCTCGTAAAGGGCGCTTCGAGCCACAACTCGAAGAAAGGAGAGAGCGATGAACAGACTGCGTTTCGTCCTTTTTTCCGTGCTCGGCATGTTGATGCTCGCCGCGCCAACTTTCGCGCAGGCGGCGGAAGTGGCTGCCGACAACGCCTTCACCGTTTCGAAATACGCTAAGCTTGCAGCCGGTTTCGGCTTCGGACTGGCCGCGGGATTGGCCGCGCTGGGCCAGTCGCGCGTCGCCGCCGCGGCAGCCGAGGGCGCGGCCCGCAATCCTGGCGCCAGCGGGCGTATCCAGACCTTGATGATCCTCGGTCTGGTGTTCATCGAAACGTTGGTGCTTTTCACGTTGCTCGTCGCGTTCCTCTTCCTCAGAGTTTGATTCGAGCGAAAGAGGGGCGTTCGGGCGCAGGTTCTTGAACCTGCGCCCTTTGTCTTTGATCGAGCTCGGCGAGCGGCGTTTGCGCGCCCGAAAAGCGGCGTGTTACGCTCGCAACTCAAAGGCCGCAAAAGCGCGCAAGGAGGCGACGGCGATGAGAAGATGCCCGAAGTGCAACGCGCTGTATGATGATTCCGTTTCGCTCTGCCCGCAAGACGGCGAGATATTGGAAAAAGACGGCGATGAATTGATCGGACGGGTGCTCGGTGGGAAGTACCGGATCGAAGAGCGGATCGGCGAAGGCGGCATGGGGAAGATCTATCGTGCGACGCATGTGTTGATGGATAAGACGGTCGCCGTCAAAGTGCTCTCTCCGCAACTGGCCGCTGATCGAAACGTCGTGGCGAGGTTTACGCGCGAAGCCCGCATCGCGTCGCGCATCTCGCATCCACACGCGATCGCCGTCACGGATTTTGGCGAGGATGCTGGGCGCGTTTTCCTCGCGATGGAGTATTTGCCGGGACGGACGCTCAAGGAGTTGATCGAAGAGGAAGGGCCTTTACCGATCGACCGCGTCGTCGAAATAGCTCGGCAGATAGCCAGCGCGCTTGATGCGGCGCATGCTCAGGGCGTCATCCATCGCGATCTTAAGAGCGCGAACGTGATGCTGACTGAAGTGGAGGGAAAGGAGGACTGGGTCAAGGTTCTCGACTTCGGCATCGCCAAAATAACCGAAGCGATGGATCCGGATCTGACTGCCCCTCATCTTGTCGTCGGCACGCCGCACTACATGTCGCCCGAGCAGTGTGCGCATGCCTCTGTCGATGCGCGTTCTGATGTTTACAGCCTTGGCGTCATCATCTACGAGATGCTGACTGGACACGTCCCCTTCATGGCCGACTCCGCTGCCGAAGTCTTGCACAAGCAGATGCATGAACCGCCGCCATCCGTGCGCGAAGAGCGTCCGGCGTTGCCGCTTGCCATCGATCGCGTGGTCGCACGCGCGTTGGCGAAGCGGCCCGAGGAGAGATTCCAATCGGCGGGCGAGCTTGCCGAAGCGCTCGCTTTGGCTGCGACCGGCGTCGAGCAAACGGCCGCTTTCGCCGAGAAGCCGCGCAGCGTCCTCTCCGTCGGAGAGGCGACGAAGGACGGCGCGGGCGAAGCGCTTCCGAAGAGTTCGCCGCCTCCGGGTCGGATCAAACCTTGGCATTTACTCGTCCCGGGATTCGTTCTGCTGGCCATCGTCTTCGCCATCTTCTACGTTTGGCATCTAAACGCGGAAAAGAAGGAGCCGCCGATCGTCAATGAGCCTGGGTTGCGGCCCGTGCGTCCGGCACGCCCGGCGACTGGTGAAAGCGAAAGAGATTTGGCTTCGGGGCTGGACTCGAACATCAATGCTAACCGGCAGGCGACGGAGGGCGCGACTACGGCGTTCCCCGTCCCAACTGATATCGGGCCCGCGCTTTCGCCAAACGTCGAGCCGCGTTTGATCGAAGAGGCGAAACCGGGCGACCGGAATGTGAATGGAAATGTGGGAATCAGCAAACCTCAAACAGTTGGGCCGGGCACTTCGCCCGAGAGTAAGCCGATCGCTTCGCCTGCGCCGCAGAGAAGGCAATCACCGGAACCTTCTTCGATCGGAAAACCGTCGCCGACGCCTACCGTTTCTTCATCGCCCAGCCTCAATCCGCCGACTCTTTGATGTGGCGTGTCGGCTCATCAGCGTAGGGGACGAAACAGCGTCTGCACCGCGCCTCGTACAGATCCGCCGCGCCGACGGCGACGCGCCCTTCTACGGGAGCGATGCGTTGCGAATAGTTCGCCGGTTGTCCGCAGCGGACGCAGATGGCGTGGGTTTTTGTGATGTATTCGGCGATCGCCAGCAACTGGGGCATCGGTTCGAAGGGGCGACCCATGTAATCTTGGTCGAGGCCGGCGATGATGACGCGAATGCCGCGCCGAGCGAGTTCATTGGCGACATCGACGAGGTCGTTATCGAAGAATTGCCCTTCGTCGATGCCGACAACTTCGGTGCCGGGTTCGATCCGCGCAAGGATCTCCGCCGCCGATTCGACGGCGATCGATTCGTGGCGCATGTCCGAGTGAGAGACGATGTGATCGGCGGAGTAACGCGCGTCGATCTTGTGTTTGAAGACTTGGACCTTTTGGCGGGCGATCTTGGCGCGCCTGATGCGCCGAATGAGCTCTTCGGATTTGCCGGAGAACATCGAACCGGCGATCACTTCGATCCATCCGGTCCCGGGATGTTTGTGTGGCGGCCAATCGTTCTCTTGGACGATCATCTCTGCCATGGTTCGCTGAACTCCGGATACTTCGCTATGTTCCATTCGAGCGGTAGAGCGTTGGATTGTAAAAAGGGGCGAAGGCGGCGATCAACGCGAGTTCAAAGCTCAATGCGCGTGAGAGCAAGCCGCGCGAGAAGACGCCCCACGCGCCTCTGTTACTGCGCACATCCTCCTCGCCCGTGATCTCATCGATGATCTCGCCGAGTTCGCGCCCGGTCTCGATGACGCGCGTGACGATCGTTTCGGGGACCGGGATGGCTGGGCCAGCGCCGAAGGATCCGCGCGTGCCATCGGTCACGTAGGCCCAGTTGCGCAGCAGCGTCAAGCGCTCCCCGGCGCCGGAGATCATATGGAAACCGCCTTCGAGGCCGAGGAAGAAATCCGCCGTAAGCCCCTCGCGTTGCAAACGAGCGCGCACTGCGTGAGCGCGCTCGCGCGCGCCGCGCATCGATTCGGCATCGTCGAGTGGCATTGCGGCGATGTGCGTCTGCACCTCGCGCGGGATCACCTCGGCATCGCGCCAATGGGGATCGAGTTCGGCGAGCCGCGCAAGGCATGAGCGGACGGCGGCTATCTTGGCCGCGCGCCTTGACCCGAGAGCGACTTTGATCATCTTCGGGCGCAAAGCCTATAACAGAAGCGCGCGGCGCGTCAAAGCCGCTCCGGCGTGGCTTGCTTGACTTTGGGTCTAGGCGCTTGTTGTAATCGAAGCAAAGGGAAAGGAGCCTTCGGGAAGATGTCCGTCCATGAGCTTATCTACGATTGGAATCAAGTCGAGCCGACGATGAAGAAACCGGATCGGCGCATCAGCTTCGATGACGAAACGTTGCGCGATGGGTTGCAGTCGCCGTCGGTGCGCGAGCCGTCCATCGAAAAGAAGCTGGAGCTTCTTCACCTGATGGACGAACTGGGGATCGACACGGCGGACATCGGGTTGCCCGGCGCGGGCGGCATGCATGCTGCCGGAGTGGAGCGTCTGGCGCGCGAGATCGCCGATAAAAGGATGCGCATCCGTCCGAACTGCGCCGCGCGCACCCATCTCGATGACATCATCCCGATCGTCGAGATCTCGAATCGAGCCGGGATCGCCATCGAAGCTTGTACCTTCATCGGTTCATCGCCCATCCGTTTCTACGCTGAAGATTGGACGCTCGACAAGCTCCTCAAGCTCACGGAAGAGGCCGTCACCTTCGCCGTCAAACAGGGGCTTCCGGTCATGTACGTCACGGAAGACACGACGCGCGCGCAACCTGAAACGATCCGCGCGCTCTATACGACGGCGATCCAATGCGGAGCGCGGGCCGTTTGCGTCTGTGATACGGTCGGGCATGCGACGCCCGATGGGGCGCGGGCCGTCATCCGCTTCGTGCGTCGGATCATCGAGGAGCAGGGCGAACCGGTCAGGCTCGATTGGCATGGCCATCAGGACCGTGGATTGGGCGTCATCAATTCGATCGCCGCCGTCGAGGCCGGGGCCGATCAGGTGCATGGCACTGCGCTCGGCATCGGCGAGCGCGTCGGCAATACGCCGATGGATCAATTGCTCGTCAACTTCAAGTTGATGGGTTGGATCGAGAACGATCTTTCGCGTCTGCGCGATTATTGCGAAACGGCGGCGGAAGCTTGTAACTGGACCATTCCGCGAAACTATCCCGTCTTCGGGCGCGACGCCTTCCGCACTGCGACGGGCGTTCATGCCGCCGCGGTGATCAAAAGCTACAAGAAAGGCGATTCGGAACTGGCCGATGCGGTCTATTCGGGCGTGCCCGCCGGACTCTTCGGTTTGCGACAGGTGATCGAGATCGGACCGATGAGCGGGCGGTCGAACGTCATCTTCTGGTTGGAATCGCGGGGCATTGAACCGACCGAAGAGCGCGTGGCGCGCATCTTCGCGCGCGCGAAGCAGTCATCTTCCGTGTTGACCGAAGAGGAGATCATGCAGCTCATCTAGCGCGACTGAAGGATCGCGGTTCGGTGGCTGGGCGACTAAGTTATGGCGGTCTCTTCAATCACATTTGCTCCGGCGAAGATCGTGCGGGCCCTGTTACAAGCCGGGTGCGTTCGTCGCGCCTTCTCCTTTTTCGAGGAGCGGGCCGAAGAGATCGACGATCTGCATGCGGAGATCTGCTCCATTCCGGCTCCCCCTTTCGGTGAGGAGCGGCGCGCTCGCTATCTTCGCGGGCGATTGGCCCAGGTCGAGCCTGACGAATTGGAACTCGACGAAGAGGGGAACGTGATTGCGCTGCTTCGCGGTCGGTCCCTGTTTCCCCTTCTCGTCCTGAGCGCGCACATCGACACGGTCTTCCCTCCGAACACGGATTTCACCGTGCGCCGCGAAGGGCGCATCCTTCGCGCGCCGGGCATCGCCGATGATGGGTGCGGTTTGGCGGCGCTCATCGCACTGGCTGAAGCCATTCGGCGTTATGAGATCAAGACGAAAGGTTCGATCCTCTTCGTCGGCACGGTCGGCGAAGAGGGGGAAGGTAACCTTCGCGGCGTGCGCCATCTGTTGTTGAAGGGGAGATGGGCGGGCCGGATCGATTCGTTCATCAGCTTAGATGGTGCTGGACTCGAGCGCATCACTAACGGCGCCTTAGGGTCGCGACGCTTCCGTGTGCGTTTCATCGGAGCCGGCGGGCATTCGTGGGGAGATTTCGGCATCGCCAATCCGATCCACGCATTGGGGCGCGCCATCGCGCGTTTGGTCGTCTATCCCACGCCGCTGCGCCCGCGCACTTCGTTCAATGTCGGGCGGATAGAAGGCGGAGCTGGCGTGAACGTCATCGCGCGCGAAGCGACGATGGATGTCGATCTGCGCTCGGAGTCGGCGGAAGAGTTGGCGCGTTTGACGAATTTCTTCCACCGCACAGTTGCAGAAGCGGCTGCCGCCGAAAATGGCGCGCGCGCTTCGAGCGCGCCGCCGATCGAATTCGAGATCGAGCTGATCGGCGAGCGACCGGGAGGAGAGACGCCAGCCGAATCGACGCTCGTTCGATTGGCGCGTGAAGCGACGCGCGTGTTCGGCGTCGATCCATTTCTCGATCGCGCTTCGACCGATGCCAATATCGCCATCTCGATGGGGATCCCAGCGATCACGATCGGCGTCGGCGGCACTTCGGGGAACGTCCACACGCTCAATGAGTGGTACGATCCGCACGGGCGCGAGGAAGGGCTTAAACGCGCGCTATTGATCGCCCTTGGCATAGCTGGTCTCGGTTGATCTTGGGACCGGTTTTAGCATCTTTGCTCTCCAACTCGATGACGCAGGTTTTCCGAAGATGGTTGATGTTCTCAAACGCATACGTCAACGAGCGGCTGCCGATCCGCAGCACATCGTTCTGCCCGAAGGTGAGGATCCGCGCACGATCGTCGCCGCGGCAACGTGCTTGCGCGAGAGGCTGGCGCGCTTGACTCTGTTGGGTGATGTGGAGCGCATCAGAGAGAAGGCGCGCGAAGTGGACGCGGATCTGACCGGCGCGGAGATCTTCGATCATCGGCGTGCGCCGGACTTCGAGAAGATGGCGATGCTCTATTATGAACTTCGTCGCGCTAAAGGCGTGACGTTCGACGAGGCGCGACGCGCGGTCGAGGATCCGCTCTATTACGGCGATCTGATGGTGCGTGCGGGGCGGGCCGACGGATCGGTCGCGGGAGCGACGAATACGACGGCCCATACGGTCCGCGCGGCGCTTCATTGCATCGGTCTGCGCGCCGGTTTCAAGATCGTCTCGAGCTTTTTCGTGATGGTGGTGCCCAAAAAAGAGTTCGGCGCAGACGGGGCGCTCATCTACGCCGATTGCGGAGTGGTGATCGAGCCTTCGGCGGCGGAGCTAGCCGAGATCGCCATCGCTTCGGCGGAGTCGTGTCGCGCGTTGCTCGGGGTTGAGCCGCGCATCGCCATGCTCTCGTTCTCGACCAAAGGAAGCGCCTCGCATCGATTGATCGACAAGGTCGTCGAAGCGACACGCACCGTGCGCGCGCGCGCGCCCGAGTTGCTCGTCGATGGCGAACTGCAAGCTGACGCCGCCCTCATCCCACAAGTGGCCCAATCGAAAGCTCCGGGCTCGCCCGTCGCCGGACGCGCTAATGTCCTCATCTTCCCGGATCTTCAAGCTGGCAACATCGCTTATAAGTTGACGGAACGGTTGGCAGGGGCGACGGCCATCGGGCCGATCCTGCAAGGGCTGGACCGCCCGGCGAACGATCTATCGCGCGGTTGTAAGGCTGAAGATATCGTCGATGCGATCGCTATCACAGCCGTGCAGGCCCAAGCCCGTAAAGGCGCGGGATAGGCGGGCTGGCGAGCGCCGATAGTCACATTATCGTCGGGGGGCGGGCGTAGCGGCGTTGGCGACGCGCGGTCGGTCCAGCAGCGATTTCAGACGTAAGATGGGTCGTGTGGCGATCGTTCGTTGAAGTTCTGTTCCCAATCGAAATCCCTCATCGAGCGCTTGTGTAACTCTTCCCAATCTTCGCGAGGGATGCGAAGGAAGGCTTGGATGACTTTGGGATCGAACTGAGTGCCCGAGTGGCGGCATAGTTCAGAAGCGGCCCATTCATAGGAGCGACCTTTTCGATAGATGCGGTCGCTCATCATCGCATCGAGCGCGTCGGCGACGGCGAAGATGCGCGCTTTGATGTCTATCTCTTCGCCGCGCAGTCCCAGCGGATAGCCGGATCCGTCCCATCTTTCATGATGCTGGCCGACGACACATGCCGCCCCTTCCAAAAACTTTATGCCGCTTAACATCTGTTGACCGAGACGCGGATGCTCGCGCATGCGCTGCCACTCCTCTTCCGTGAGCTGCCCGGGTTTGCGTAGGATGGCGTCGGGAATGCCGATCTTGCCTATGTCGTGGAGCAGCGCGCCGAACTCCAGCGCGCGCATCTCCTCTTCAGAGAGTCCGAGTTCGCGGCCCAGCCTGAGGCTGAAGTTGACGACGCGCTCCGAATGGCCGCGCGTTTCGGAATCGCGCATCTCGAGCGCCATCACGAGCGCGCGCAAAGTGGCGCGATATGACTCTTCAAGCGAAACAAGCGCGCGATCGAGTTGCGCCGTCCGTTCCTCGACGAGCTTTTCGAGAAAGTTCTCGTAGTGGCGTTTGGCGACGATCAGATCGCGGTGTTCGAGGGCGCGCTCAACAGCCGCTTCGACGTGGCGCAGATCGAATGGCTTCATGATGTAATCGAACGCGCCGACGCGCAACGCTTCGATCGCGCTCTCGATCGTTTGCATGCCGCTGATGAGGATGACGACCGTGTCCGGAGCGAGCGCGAGCACGCGCGGGACCAGCTCGAGCCCGCTCATGCCTTTCATCATGATGTCGCTGATCACCAGGTCATAGTTGCAAACGAGCAACCGCTCCAGCGCTTGCTCGGCGGAGTTGACCGTCTCGCATTCGTAGTTGCCGCTCAAGAGATCAAAAAGCACGCTGCCGACCTCGAGTTCGTCATCGGCGATGAGAATGCGCCTTTTTGATCCGCTCCCCTGAATCATCTTGAAAGATGACTTTCCCTTAAAATATTCCCAAGCGCCAACGGGGCATATCGGGGCAAGAGTTTGGCGCGGTGGGAGAACCGTGAGGCGGAACATATTGTAGCAATATGAAGGTTCCATCACAAGGCGGTGTAAAAATGCGACCATTTAATGGGTTAGGGTTCAAAGCGCGAAGGCTGAGCGCGAGCTTGCGTTTGGTGGTTTCGGTCCCGCAGGCAGGAACGACCCGGACCGTTCTGATGGACGCGATCTAGCGGCCTTCTCTCGGGTAGTTTTAAAAGCCTTTCTATGAAGGCTTGAAGATCTCGAAGATCGAATCCCACACGAGGAGGGTGATGCGCCTCATCCGCAAGAGTCGGGTGTGCTCGACCTTCGCGCGACGCGCGGAAAGGACAAGTCTTCATTAGTTCGAGCGGAGGCGCGCTGCGGCAACGCCAAATCTTTTAGATCTTCTTTATTTATTAGTTTGACCGGAAACGGTCGCTCCCCTTGTGACTCGTGGGACTCATGTCGTTCAGCAACGCGAGCCGCTCTTTGCGTAAGGGCGAATCTTGATCTTCGGACATGTTGGGCGCCCGAACTTTCTAGCCGCCGCATCTCTGGCATAAAGGTCAAAGAAGGTGGTCGTGCGTCGAGAGTTGACTGCCACCTTCCTTCCTCTTATGATTTGAGCCAAGGGTTGCCGGAGTGGCGAAATTGGTATACGCACCAGACTCAAAATCTGGCGGGGTTCACTCCCCATGTCGGTTCGAGTCCGACCTCCGGCACCAATAATTTTTTAGTATCCCAGCGCTCCCTTAGCATCGATTCGATCGGAAAGTCTCTATTCCCCTCCTCTGGGGCGCGACCGTGCGCGATCGCGTTGGCTCACACATCGATCGGAGGGATCTTTCCCCCATTGGCGGTAAGGAGAGTCGCTTTGCCGCATCACAAGCCGGGGCTTGTTTGGGAGTGGAGTTCGTCGGTGGGCGATAGCGTGAGAAGTCACTTCACGGGTCAGGATCTCTCTTCAGGCGGCGAAAAGCGCGGACCGATCTGTTTCGATTCTCCACTAGACTTTTGATCGCCTAAAACGTCGTCTATCCTTGATGCGCTTGATGCCCATGCCAGCGTTTCGATTCTCCACCGGACTCTTGATCGCCTAAAACTGTTCAAAGGAGCATAGGAACGTGCAAGACGAGGTGGGAGTCGGCTGTCCAAACTCCGTATTGTGGGTAAGGCGCGCGTGTCGCTAAAGATGCCGAACCCGATCAGAGCCTAAATTCATATTGTGAGAGTTGAGCAGACTTTTTCGCTATAAATCGATCAACAAAGGCCTAAACTTCATATTGTGAGAGGCTAAGCCTGGCGCTGGATGCCCGAACCGAGGGCGATCGCGCCGGATGGGAGAAGAAGGCCGCAGAGGGCTTGTGGGATAATCGTCGTGCACTTTGGGGATCAAGGGGCGCATCCCGATATAACTACGGCGGGAATCAGACAGAGCCGCTGGCGCTCGATTTTGTCGTTCTCGGCGCATCCCGATATAACTACGGCGGGAACACACCGCCTCGGCGGTGGCGACTTCGGATGCCGAGCGCGGGCGGTGACTCAGATGATGAGGACTGTGAAGCGATAAAAGGTCAAATAGAGAGCTGGTTCTAGAGGCCATCTCTTCGGACGGTCCACTACGTGTGAAGCGATAAGAAGTCAAATCGAGAGAGGAGTTTGAAGCGATTGTAGCTTGCAGTCATGACTGCTTCTCGACGCTCGTTCTACGAGTTCCGACTGCAAGCGCCTAATCGCGGCGTTGCGGGAAAGAAGGATATCGCTAATTCTCGACGTTGCGTTCCACGATCTCCGAGGAAAGGAGGCGTTGTGATGAAAGCGCATCGGGGGCGTGTCGTTTTGCTGATGGCGTTGATGTTTCTAGCGCCGACGATTGGCCGCGGCCAGAGCCAGCCCTATTATCAACCCCATTTTCCCCCGGAGGAGTTTAGGGCTCGATGGAACAAGATCTTCGACAAGATCGGCCCGGGAGCCATCGCCATCGTCCAGGGGGCGCCGCAAGTGGGCGGTTTTATCTATCCCCGTCAGACGAATGAGTTCTACTATCTCTGCGGTATTGAGACGCCACATTCTTACATCATTCTTGATGGACGAACGCGTCGGGCGATACTGTTTCTTCCACCTCGGAATCCTCGACTGGAAAGCGCTGAGGGGCGGGTCCTCTCAGCCGAAGATGCTGAATTGGCGAAGAGGCTTACCGGCGTTGATGAAACGTTGAGCACACAGATGCTGACGGTCGATTGGCTGCGGCAATTTTTAGGGCGGCCAACTCCGGTGATCTACACGCCGTTCGCTCCGGCAGAAGGTGCCGCGCAGAGTCGTGGCGAGCTTCTGGCGGCCAATGCCAGCATCGCGCTCGATTATTGGGATGGACGCCCCTCACGGGAAGCGCACTTCGTCGGGCTTCTGCGCACGCGCCTTCCTCAGATAGAGGTTCGAGATCTTTCGCCTATCCTTGATGAGTTGCGCAGTGTGAAGAGCCCACGCGAGATCGCGCTCATCCGCCGAGCCTCTCAGTTGGCTGGACTCGGCATCATCGAAGCGATGAAGGCGACGCGGCCCGGCATTTACGAATATCAACTCGATGCCGTGGCGCGGTACGTGTATCTCGTCAATGGAGCACGGCTGGAGGGTTATCGTTCAATCGTCGCCTCCGGCACCGCCAATATCTGGAACATTCACTATTATCGTAACCTAGATCGATTGAAAGACGGCGATCTCGTGTTGATGGACTATGCCCCCGACTATGGTTATTACACCAGCGACATCGCTCGGATGTGGCCGGTCAACGGTAAGTTCAGTCCCTGGCAGCGTGAGCTGCTTCAGTTCGTGCTGGAATATCGCAAGGCCATCCTCGCCCGCATTCGTCCCGGCGTGACCGTACAAACCATCATGGACGAGGCGAAGGCCGCGATGGAAGAGGTCTTTCGCCGAACGAAGTTCTCCAAACCGATTTATGAGCAGGCCGCCCGTCGGTTGGTAGAGACGGGCGGAGGCGTCTTCTCTCACCCAGTCGGAATGGCCGTTCATGATGTGGGGGCTTACACACGTGACGTTCTCAAACCCGGGCAGGTCTTCTCCATCGATCCTCAACTGCGAGTGCCCGAAGAGAATCTCTATCTCCGGTATGAAGATGTCGTCGTGGTGACGGAGACGGGCGTGGAGAATTTCACCGATTTCTTGCCCTCAGAATTGGACGATATCGAGAAGCTGGTCGGGCGAGGGGGTCTGCTGCAGATGTTCCCCCCTGCTTCTGAAGACGAACTGAAGCGACTCGGCAAACCGCAGGCTAGCGATGTTGCCTCAACTGCCGATCGCGCTGAACGAAATGGCAGGTGAGCGAGCTGAGTGTTCGAACGCCGCTGATGATCGCTTCTAGTTATCGGCGCGCCCCGAAACGCTGCATTTGCTGAAACGATCGCGGACTTCCGTGAAACGGATCAGTGAGGTTGCGCCCGTCGCTGCTGGCGTAAGAGCAAAACGCCAAAATATGCTTCGCCTCGAGCTTTAGTCGTGATAGGACATAGGTGAAAAATCGTATGGCAAAACGCCAAAATATGCTTCGCCTCGAGCGAGGCGAGTCGTTTGTCGGCAAGCGGCTGGTCTTGAGCGAAAAGCCCCATCTGAGTGTGGGGGGAAGCGCTGAGGGGAGAGAATCCGTTTCAGTTCGACGGACGCGAAAAGATCATACACGTGTGTCAATGAAAGGCGGCCAACCGGTCAAGCTGCGTGCTCGCTTCGCGCGAAAAGATCATACACGTGTGTCAATGAAAGGGAGCAGTGGCGCATGCTCTTGCTTAGGTCTAGCTTGAAAAGATCATACACGTGTGTCAGTGAAAGGCTCTATCGGCAAGCCTGCGTCTTGCCACGCCGCCCAACCGCCTACTAGCGCACGCGCCATCTCCCATCCAGCTTTCTTGAGTTCTTGCGCCACACGGGCGCTTGTCGCTTCGTCCCTTCAAGCGCAATAGGCGATGAGCCATGCGTCTCGGGTGAGGCCGAGTTCTTGAGCTCGCTCGACCGCACGATCGGGCGGCAGGCGCACCGCTCCTTTAGCTTGCCGCCCGTCGAGATTACGTTCGGCGCGCACATCGAGTAAAACGATCGGCGCCCCCGATTCTTGTAAGCGACGCAACTCGTCGAGCGTAATCCTCGAAGTTCGATCGTCCGCTGCAGGGGGCTGGATTAACGGAAGCGCCGCGCCCTTCGAATCGCTGCGTTGGGCGTTCTGCATTGATCGAGCTCCCGGCGGCTCGAAGCTTTGATCGAGCGCGCGATCGGAAGCACCCGATTCGCCACGCTCTTTCATCGCTCGCCTTCGCGCGATGCGGGCGAGCAACATGGGCGAGCTGCCGTGCAGCACGACCGAGATCAGCACCACGAGCGAACACAGGGCAAACAACCGATCGCTTCCCGGCAAACCGGCGAAGACGGGCAGCAAGATCAACAGCAGCGAACTCAAGCCTCGCGGCCCGAACCAAGCGATCAACAGTCGCCCGCGCGTATCGACATTTGAGCCGAGAAGCGAAAGCAAGTAGATGGGCGGGCGCAAAAGGAGCGCGATGAACGTAAACAGCAATGTGGGGCCATCGAGCGCCGCAAAGCCGCTCCAGATGAGCGAGCCTCCTAACAGGACGAAGGTGAAAAGGAGCAGCATTTCAGCCGTCACTTCGCCATATTCGACGAAGCAGTCGCACAGTTCTAAGTCGAGCGCAGCGATCGTCGCTCCGGCAGTGAAGGCGGCGAGGAAACCGCTGCCGTGCACGGCTTCGGCGGCAGCGAAGGCGGCAAACGCCACTCCGAGCGAATAGAGCGATTCGTAGTCGCGACGCACCCCGATCCTCTTCCTGATCAGATCGAGCGCTGCGACCCCCAGCAGCCCGATGAGAATGCCTGCTCCGGGACCGAGGATGAGCAGTTCCAATCCTAACTTCGCCAGCTTTCGACCGCTGAGAGGTTCATTTGGATCCAAAAGGGCTATGGCGACGATGACGATCGGCAAGAGCACGGCATCGTTCAACCCGCTTTCCATCTGTAGCGCGTGGCGCGCATCAGCCTGGATGTCGCGCCGCCGCAGCAGCCCGCGAAGCAACACCGGATCGGTGGAAGCGAGCGCTGCGCCGAGGATCGCCGCCGCCGCTGGCGGTAAATCCAATAACCGCCACGCGGCCAATGTCGTGAGCGCTGCCGTTAGAAGCGTTCCTGGGCCAAGCAGGCGAAAGGCCAGTGCGCCGCGGCCTTTGACTTCAGCGATGTTGAGCGTGACGGCATCGGTAAAGAGCACAAGCGCAAGGCTTAGGGTGGCGACGACGCGCAGCGCCGCCGAGTCGAGCGAAAGGTCGAGCAGCCCTAGCCCCGCGGGGCCGAGGGCTGCGCCGAGCGCGAGGAAGACGGCGACTTGCGGCAATCCGCTACGCTCGATCAGCCCCGAAAGCAGTGCGGAGACGATGATGACGACGCCAATGATGGCGAGAGCGGCGGCGAACGTTTCGGCGCTGAAAGGATTCATCGTTTGCTCAAGGCTCGTTTGGAATAAATCCGCATCGTGTGTGGGGGCGGTCGATCCACCGCTTGCTCTTGATCGAAACGGCGATGGTCGCAAAGTTTGTCGCGGCTCCCCTCTACCGGAGTTCGCATCGCTTGGGCATCTGACTCCGAAAGCTTTCGCGATGCCATATGGATCAAACATTCGGCAGGCGAAGCGGCGGAAGGGCACGTTCTAGTTCATCTCGCGCGCTCTCCAACCAGGGCGGCAATCGCAGCTCACTCCCCAAGCGTTCGAGCGGCTCATCGACGGTGAACCCCGGGCCATCGGTAGCGATTTCAAAGAGGACGCCCCCGGGTTCGCGAAAGTAGATCGAACGAAAGTAAACGCGATTCATCACCGGAGTGACGTTCAATCCCCGACGCGCGATCTCTTGTCGCCATTCGCGCTGCGTGATTTCATCCGACGTGCGCCACGCGACATGGTGGATCGAGCCGGCGGCGACTAACCCACGCCCAATCTCCGGCGCGCAGCGCACGTCGATCGTCGTTCCGAATCCCTTCAATCCGATCTCATAACGAACGATGCCTTCTTCCCTCCGCACGGGATTGAAATTCATCGTTTCGACCAGCAAACTCTCCGTTTGCGTGAGCGATTCGACGCAGAGCGTGACGCCATCGAGGCCGCGAATGGCGTGCGCGAACGGCACGGGAGCGGTCCACGCGCTCTTTTGCGCGCGAGCCGAAAGATCCGAGACGGGGCGCGCCACCAATTCGAGCATCAACCCATCTGGATCGCGGAAGGGGATAACCTGATCATCGAACCGACGCATGGGACGGGTGAACTCGACGTTGTGCGCGGTGAAACGCTCGATCCAGTATCCGGTAGAAGACTCCGGCACGGCGAATGAGACCGTTATCGCTTGGCCCGTGCCGCGACGACCGCGCGGCACATCCGGCCAGACGAAAAAAGTGAGCAGCGTACCTGGGCTGCCATTCTCATCGCCGTAGTAGAGATGGTACGAAGTCGGATCGTCGAAGTTGACCGTCAATTTGACCAAACGGAGACCGAGCACGCCTGTATAGAAATCCAGATTGCGTTGAGCGTTATTGGCGATGGCCGTAACGTGATGTATCCCCAATATGCGTTGGTCCATGTCGAGTCCTTAGGAGCATCGTCAGCCATCGCTCAACGCGAATTGCTGTGAACGTTGGCAGCAAAAGATGAGCATCGGCGGGATGCCCCGGTCATCTGTTCAATGTCAAGGGCGATACTGCAGATTATACGCTTTGATCTTCGAATTGAGCGTCGTCGCGTTCATGCCCAAAAGGCGCGCCGCGCGCGATTGATGCCCGCCCGTTTGTTCGAGCGCACGGCGTATCAAATCCATTTCGAAACGCCGCACCTCATCGTAGAAGTTTATCCCGCGTCCGACATCAAGTGCCGCCGCCGCATTGGATATCGGCGCGCGCTGAAGAGCCCGCTGTGGATCGCGTATCTCCTGCGGCAGGCATTCGACCGTAAGCTCTTGTCCGGGAGCGATGACGACGGCGCGTTCGATGACGTTCTCTAGCTCGCGAACGTTGCCGGGCCACGAGTAGTTCTCCAATAACGCGAGGACTTCAGGCGATAGTTGGTCCGAGACGTGGCGACCATTTTCGGCGTTAAACTTGCGGATGAAATGTTGGGCCAACGGCAAGATATCTTCGCGGCGGTCGCGCAAGGGGGGAAGTTCGATCGGGACGACGGCGAGCCGATAGTAAAGATCTTCGCGAAAGTGGCCCTGCCGGACGGCCTCGCGCAGATCTATGTTGGTGGCGGCGATGATGCGCACGTCGACGCGCCGCGGAGTCGTATCGCCGAGCGGCGTAAACTCGCGCTCTTGGATGACGCGCAGCAGTTTCGCTTGCGTTTCGAACGGTAGATCGCCGATCTCGTCAAGAAAGATGGTCCCGCCGTCCGCGACCTCGAAAAGCCCTTTCTTCGCTGTGATCGCGCCGGTGAAGGCGCCTTTCGTGTGGCCGAAGAGTTCGGATTCGAGCAGCTCCGATGGGATGTTGAGCGAATTGACGATGACGAAAGGTTTCGACGCGCGCGGACTCTGTTCATGGATGGCCTTGGCGATCAGTTCTTTGCCGGTGCCGGATTCGCCCATGATCAGGACGGTCGAGCGGGCCGGGGCGACTTGGTCCACCAAGCGAAAGATCGCTTGCATGGCTTCAGAGCGACCGATGATCGCGCCGCGATCGACCTCGCGGCTCATCGCGCGCCGTAGCGCTTGTCGCTCTTCCTCTTTGCGCCGGCGCCGGACGCCTGCGGCGACCGTTTGCGTGATCTGCTCGTTTTGAAAAGGTTTGCGGATGCAACCGAACGCGCCCCGTTCCCAAGCCGCGATCGCCGTGTCGAAGGTCGCATAGGCTGTGATCATTACGACGACGGCATCGGCATCGAGCTTGAGGATCTCTTCAAGCGCGCGCAACCCTCCCATTCCGGGCATCGAAACGTCGAGCAGGACGACATCATAAGGGCGATGCGCGTAAGCTTCGACGCCCTCCTCGCCGGTCTTGGCCAGATCGACGCGGTATCCTTCGGCTGAAAGGAGCGTCTCGAGCACATCGCGCATGACCTCCTCATCGTCAACGACAAGCACGGAACCCTTCTTGGCCATATACCTTCTCCCCACGCACGAAGAGGATATCCCGATTTTACAACGCTCGGCACGGCGGCGACGAATGCCGAGGGCGATTAAGACGGCGCGCGGCGAGCGGTGAGCGAAGTTTGATGGATGACTGATCGCCTGTTTTCGCTTCTTCGAAACCGCGACTGGCATCCAAGTTATCGAAGTTTGATGGATGACTGATCGCCCCGCGCTTTGTCGATGGAGATCTTCGTCGCAAGTCGTCGTTCGAAGCCTTGAAGGCGAATGGCCGCCCATGCGGAGCAACGCGGCAGGCGGCTGTGGAGAGCGCGCCGCTCTCCTCTGCTGGCGATGATCGTCCGGTGGCGTCTCTTCGCGCGATAGATAGCTTGCGATGAGCGGTTCGGCGATCCAAATCAAGAGGCCACTTTCGACTCGCTCTTTTGAGCGTTCTCCGGCGCGTAGTAGAGGATGCGGCTGCAATTGTCACACAGAATGATCTCGTCGCCACGCCGCACTTCCGCCATCACTTGCGGGCGCAGCGTCATGAAACAGGCGGTGCAAGATCCGTCGCGCGCTTCGACCACCGCAAGCCCATCGCGCACACGCGCGCTGATGCGCTCATATAACGCGATGACGTTGCGCGGCAACGAAGCGGCGAGCTCGCCGCGCTCGCGTTGTCGCGCTTCGAGCCGTGCGGCTTGCTGGCGCGTTTGTTCCTCGAAACTATGCAACTTCTCCTCGAGTTCGGCGCGCAGACGTGCGATCTCCGGCTCGCGTTCCTTGATTTCGCTCTCCGCCTGTTCGATGGCCTCCATCTGCTCGAGGATCTGCGTCTCCAGTTGCGAGATCTGTTTGCGCGCGGCATCTATCTCGCGGATCGCCGCCGTGTAATCCTTCTCGTTCTTCGAAGCCATCAAATTGCGCTCGGCCCTTTCGGCGCGCGCGCGCGTTGCGGCCAACTCCTTTTCGAGCTGCCCTCGCAGCTTGTTGGCCTCATCGCGGCGATTCTCGATCGTGCGAAACTCAAAGGCGCGCTGTTCGAACTCTCTTTCGATCTCAGCGCGCCTTTGCGGGATTGCTTCCAAGTCTGCTTTCAAGTGGCGTATTTCTGAATCCAGATGCTGCAGTGCGACCAATCGCTCCAGTTCCTTGATCACTCTCTTCGTCCTCCAGATGGCACGGCGCTCGTGACGCGCTTCGCTTAAATCAAGAATAATCTCACATCGGAGTGAAGACAAGCAAGTTTCGGCTCCTGAGGTGAGCTTTCAATCCGAGCTTCGATTCGCTTCGCGCAGACGACGTACGAGGTCTGGAACGGCTCGCATCAGGCTCCACCGTGAGCCGTCCGTGAAACGGCGCGCGAGCGTGCGAAAGAGCCGTTGCGCTTGCGGCGTGTAGCGAAACCACCACGGATCGCGCCACCAGATCGCGCGGTTCGTATGAACGTGCAGCGGGGCGACGAACTCGAGAAGCCCCAAGCGACCGTGCGTCCGCCCCCATCCGCTCTGCCGCACGCCTCCCCACGGCGCTTGGGCGATGGCGTGGGTGTAGAGCACTTCGTTGACCATCACCGTGCCGGCGATGACCTGCTCTGCCAACCGCCGTCCGCGCCGCAGATCTCTGGTCCAGATGCTCGCCGTCAACCCATACGCGCAATCGTTGGCTAAGCGGATCGCTTCCCCTTCATCCCGGAAAGTCATCACCGGAAGCACTGGGCCGAAAGTCTCTTCGCGCATGATGCGCATGGAATGGTCCACTCCGGTTAGGATCGTCGGCGCGTAGAAGAGGCCCGCGCCCCGCCCGATCCTTTCTCCGCCGATGAGAAGCCGCGCCCCGCGCCGCAGCGCATCGCGCACGTGTTCTTCGACCGTTCTGATCTGCCGTTCGCTCGCCATGGCGCCAACGTCTTCGCCGATGCGCAGTCGACTCGTCTCTGCGACGACGCGGCGCAGGAAATCTTGCGCGATGCGTTCGTGCACGTAGCAGCGCTCCACGGATGCGCAAGCTTGCCCGGCGTTGGCGAATGCGCCCCATACGGCGGCTGCCGCCGCTTTATCCAAATCGGCGTCATCGAGCACGAGCAGCGGATCCTTGCCGCCGAGTTCGAGAACGACCGGAACCAGATTCTGCGCCGCCGCGGCGGCGACGCGCCGACCCGTGGCGGCGCTCCCCGTGAAGATGACCTTGTCGATCTTCGATGAGGCGAGCGCAGCTCCCGCCGCTCCATCGCCTGTGACGATTTGCAGGACGTTTTCCGGTAGGCCGGCTTGGGCGAAGACTTCGCCGATCTTGAGCGCCGTCAACGGCGCCAATTCGCTCGGTTTAAGGACCACCGCGTTGCCGGCGATGAGCGCCATCGCTGTCTGGCCCAGCGGGATCGCCCATGGAAAGTTCCACGGCGAGATGATGCCGATCGTGCCGAGCGGGCGGTAGATGATGCGCGAAGAGCGCCCGAGAAGGGCGTAATGGCCGATGGCGATCCTTTCGTCACGAAGCAGTTTTTGCGCGTGGTGCGCGAAATAGTGGAGCAGGTCGAGCGTCGGAACGATCTCCATCGCGATCGCTTCAGCCAAAGGTTTACCCGACTCGCGCGCGATCAAAGAGGCGATCTCGTCAAGTCGCTCCAGCACGATCTCGCGCGCCCGCAAAAGCGCCCGCCCGCGCTCGGCGAAACTGCGCGCTGCCCAATCCGGCTGCGCCGCGCGCGCCCGATCGACGGCGCGTTCGACTTCGGCGGCGGAAGAGGCGGGCGCGCGCCCGAGTTCTTCGCCAGTAACCGGGTCATAGGAGATGATCTCGCGCGTCAAAGATGACGATTCAATCTGAGATCCGTTCGGGCTTCTCGCTTCGCGCATATGAGCTCTCCTTCATCGAGCGGATTATCTCTCGAAGGCGGTTCGAGCGAAAGTCCATCTCAGCCGCGTCCGATTGTCGCCTCGTCGCCCTTTTGATTACAATCGGGAAGTTTCCTCGATATCGCCATCATCAGGAAGGAGATGCGATGCGAAGACCGCAGCTTGCCGAATTCATGCGCCGCATGGATTCGCATTCTATCGCCATCATCGCCAGCGCGCGCGAAGCGGTGCGCTCGAATGATACGACCTATCGCTTTCGTCAAGATTCGGACTTCTATTACTTGACTGGTTTCAACGAACCGGAAGCGATCGCCGTCATTGCGCCTGAAGACGAAAAACCGTATACCCTTTTCGTCCGTCCGCGCGATCCGGAGAAAGAGACGTGGGATGGCCCGCGGGCCGGCGTGGAAGGGGCGATCGAGCGGTATGGAGCCGACGCGGCTTTCCCCATCGGGGAGTTTCAGGGCAAATTGCAGGAGCTTCTGAAGGGAAAACGGACGCTCTACTATCGGCTCGGCGTCGATCACGAACTGGACCGGGTCATCATCGGCGAGATCGCTCGCATGCGCGCTCTCGGGCGGCGAGGCATCGTGCCTCCGCAAACGATCGTTGATACGGGCGCCCTCTTGCACGAGATGCGTTTGATCAAGAGCGACGATGAGATCGCCCTCATCCAACGCGCCGCCGAGATCACCGCCGAGGCCCATCGAGAAGCGATGACGAAAGCCCGTCCGGGGATGAGGGAGTACGAGATCGAGGCTCTGATCGAATATATCTTCCGCCGCCGCGGGGCGACGGCGGCCTATAACTCAATCATCGGCAGCGGAGCGAACGCGACGATCCTCCACTACTCGATCAACGATGCGGTGTTACGAGAAGGCGATCTGTTGCTCATCGATGCGGGGGCGGAGTACCAGGGTTATGCCGCCGACATCACGCGCACTTTTCCCGTAAGCGGGCGTTTCAGCAAGGAGCAGCGCGATATCTACGAGGTCGTGCTCGAAACGCAGAAAGAGTGCATCGAGATGGTTCGCCCCGGGGTAACTATCGATGAGCTTCATAATCGCTCGGTTGAGATCCTAACCGAAGGGATGATTCGCTTGGGTCTGCTCGCGGGCGACGCCAGCCAACTCATCAAAGAAGAGGTTTACAAGCGCTTCTACATGCATCGTCTGGGACATTATCTCGGTCTCGACGTGCATGATGTCGGCCTGTACTACGTCGATGGTCAATCGAGAAGGCTCGAAGCGGGCATGGTAATCACGATCGAACCCGGGTTATATGTCGCGCGCGAAGCTGAAGCGCCGGAGCGGTATCGCGGCATCGGCGTGCGCATCGAGGATGATGTGTTGGTGACAACAGAAGGGCACCGCGTTTTGACGAGCGGCGTGCCGAAGGAGATCGAAGAGTTGGAGGATCTGATCGCGCGCGCCCGTGAGAGAGCAAGCCATCCCATCGCCTGATGCCGATGAAGAAGATGGTTCAACTGACGCCATCTGTTTGAGATAGTTCGGCGACTATTTCACGCGCGACCGTGCGCGCTCGCTCGGTCTCCTCGGGGCGGAAAGAGACGGCGCCGACCACCGCATGTCCACCGCCGCCGTATCGCTCGCAGATCGTCGCGATATTGTGACGGCGCGGTCGCGGACTCCACGGGTTGGAGCCAACGGAAATCTTGGTGCGGCCCGGGCCGCGCGTGAGCGCGACCGAATAGGTCGTCTCTGGAAACAGGTAGTATGGGGCGAACTTGTTGAAGCTTTCGACGCCTTCATCGAGCAGATCGAAGAAGACGACCCCGTCCTTGTAGATCGCCTTACGCTGCACCAGCCCCAAGGCCTCTTGCTGCTCCTTGAGCGCGCGCGCGAACCGCTTTTGCACCTCTTCGGCGGTCGCCACCTCATCGAGCGATCGGGTGCAGAGGGCGCGGATGATCCCTTCGATGAATCCTTCGTCTTCTTCGCTTTCGATGACCAGCATCAATTGAAGCGCGGGCGCGCGGAGTTCGACGGCCTCGGCGGCTGAAGCGTAAAATGCGCCGTCTATTTTGTGGGCCCAAGCGATGAGCGGATCGAGCTTGGGGTCATAGAAGGAGTAGCGCTGGCGCGCGTAATCGGCGATCAGCTCTGTGCATGAGCGGCGCGTCGGATCCCACACCTTACGCTCGGTCTTCGTGCGATGGTAATGTTCTTCATCGGCGGGCGTGAGAAAGGCCGATTGATGGTGGTCAAACCACCAGGTCAAACGTTCAGAAGGGCTGTATTTGAAATCGACGATGGCGTTCTCGTCGCCGTCGAACATCTCCGCGTCGAACAGATCCCCGGGACGGTGATAGAGCCCGCGATAGAGGACTTCCGCGTCGGCGTGAATGCGCTCCGTGTAGAAACGGGTGAAGACCGCGGCTGAGGCTACTCCATCGAAACAACGACCGTGATAAAGCAAACGAAGTTTCATGGCGGTGCTACATTGAGATGAATTGAGCGAAAGAAATAACGCGACATATTAGCAATTATCGCGGCGCAAGACTAGCCGCGAAAAGGGCGCGGGCGCGGTTTCGGGCGGTTTGAGGTGCTTGCGGTTTGTCTGTGATAATGGGGGAGAGTGCCGTCGCGTTCAGCGACGATCGAGAACGAGGGAGATGGTTTTGACGATGAGTCGTTTCGCCGTGTTTGCCGTTCGCCTGAGTTTAGTTTCGATCATCGCTCTTCAATTCCTATCTTTGGCTTGCGGCCAAACCTCTCAACGGAATTCGCCGGATGGCGCTTCGACGCCGCCATTGCGCCGTTATCTGATCACGCCGGAAACTTTGCCTCCGCCGTTTGCCACGCCCGATGCGACCAATCCGCCGCGCATTATCCCGCAGCCGCCGGGGGCGAAGTTGAACATGCCGCCCGGCTTTAAGATCGACACCTATGCGGAAGGGTTCAAACGCCCGCGCGAGATCGCGCTTGCGCCGAACGGCGATGTGTTCGTCGCCGATTCGGAGGCCGGACAGATCATCATCTTGCGCGACGCGAACGGTGACGGGAAACCGGATCAACGTTTCGTCTTCGCTTCGGGATTGCTGTTGCCTTATGGCATCGCTTTCTGGCGCGATTACGTTTATATCGGCACCACCAATGCCGTTCTGCGATTCCGCTATCGGCCCGGCCAGACGCGCGCTGAGGGCGCGCCGGAGAAGATCGCCGATCTGCCCGGTCGCGGCTATCGCGAGCATTGGACGCGCAATCTCATCTTCAGTCCCGACGGTCGTGAACTCTATGTGACCGTCGGATCGGAGACGAACGTTTCGGTCGAACTCGAACCGATGCGCGCCGCCATCACGGAGTTCAATCCCGACGGGACCGGAAAAAGGATCTTCGCCAGCGGCTTGCGCAATCCGATCGGGCTCGCCTTCAATCCCGTAACTGGCAAGCTCTGGGCCGCCGTTCAAGAGCGCGATCGCATCGGCGATGATCTCGTGCCCGATTACGTTACGGAGATCAAAGAGGGCGCATTCTACGGTTGGCCTTTCGCGTACATCGGGCAGAACGAAGATCCGCGGCGCAAAGGGGAGCGCCCCGATCTGGTCCAGCGCACCGTCAAGCCTGATGTCCTAATCCAAGCCCATTCTGCAGTCATGGACATCGTCTTCTACGACGGCAAGATGTTTCCCGCCGAATACCGCGGCGACGCCTTCGTCTCGCTGCACGGTTCATGGAATCGGTCGAAGCGGACCGGTTACAAGATCGTCCGCATACGTTTCAAAGACGGAAGGCCGGTGGATGGAAGCTACGAGGATTTCATCACCGGTTGGATGCTCGATGAGGATCGTCCAGAAGTGTGGGGGCGGCCCGTCGGTCTGCTCGTTTTGCCGGATGGCTCGCTGCTCATCGTCGATGATGGCGCAAATAAGATTTGGCGCGTCACTTATAACGGGCCGCGGTGAGCAGGCGATGATCGGCCCGAAGGCGTTTGAAAGGCGGAGCGGCTTAATTGCGCTCGCCTGTATCATCCTTCTGCGCCTCTCTGTAATCTCGCAGGACGTCGCGAAGATCGAAGGCGTCGTGCGCGATCAACTCGGCGCTCCGGTCCAGGGCGCGACAGTCGCGCTTCGCGGCAAGGCTTGTGAAGCGAGGACGCGCACCGATGAGAACGGGCGTTTCCAGCTTCAGGATCTTCGGATCAACGCGCTCGAATGCAAGCTCGTGGTGGACGCGCGCGGGTTTGCTCTCTATGAAGAGGCTTTGCGCGAGCTGCTCTCGCGAGAGCAACCGTGGCAAATCAAGCTCGCGCCTGCATCGTTCAACGAGCGCGTGACCGTCACGGCATCGCGCATTCCGGCGCGCTTGGGAGACACGCCGCAGAGTCTGCTTACGCTTTCGCGAAGCGAGCTTGAGACGACGGCGGCTCCGACGCTCGACGACGCTCTGCGTCAGATCGCCGGATTCTCTCTCTTCCGTCGCGCCAGCAGTCGCACGGCCAATCCGACCGCGCAGGGCGTGAGCTTGCGCGGTGTCGGCGCAAGCGGTGCCAGCCGCGCGCTCGTCCTCGCCGATGGCGTGCCGCTCAACGATCCATTTGGCGGTTGGGTCTATTGGGGACGGGTCCCATCGGCTGCGATCGAGCGCATCGAGGTGTTGCGCGGGGCGGCGTCCGATCTTTACGGCAGTTCCGCGCTCGGCGGCGTCATCCAGATCCTCACGCGCCGAGCGGATAAGCCAGCGATCACGCTCGAAACCTCTTACGGCAATGAACGGACCGGACTCGCTTCGCTCTTCGCTGGCGGAAGGTGGTCCAAGTGGGGAATCGCTTTGGCGGCGGAAGGGTTTCGCACGGATGGTTACATCCTCGTCGATGGGCGCGCGCGTGGACCGGTCGATACGCCTGCCGGGAGCGAGCGTTTCGCCTTCGATCTAACCTTGGATCGAAGTTTCGATGAGCGTGGGCGCATCTTCTGGCGCGGATCATATTTTGGCGAGGTTCGCGGCAACGGAACGCCTCTGCAGACCAACCAGACGCGCATTCGACAGTTGAGCGGGGGCATTAATCGGCGGTCGTCGAGATCGGGAGAGTTCGATCTGCGAGCCTATCTGAATGCGCAGGTATACGATCAGACGTTTTCAGCCGTCGCGCCGGACCGCCGATCAGAGGATTTGACGCGCGCGCAACGCTCTCCATCACAATCATCTGGGGCGATCCTACAGTGGTCCAAAGCCTTCGCCCGCCATACGCTCATCGCTGGGTCCGAGGTGCGCGAAGTGCGCGGCGCAAGCGATGAGACGGCCTACGCCATCAATCAAGCGACTTCGCTCGTCGGAACGGGCGGCAGGCAACGCACGATGAGTTTCTTCGCCGAAGAGATCGCGCGCCTCTCCTCGCAAATCATCGTCACAGCCGTCGCGCGTTATGATCGCTGGCGTAACTTCGATGCGCTGCGCACCACGAAGCAGCTTGCACGAAACGTCGTGACGGTCGAGCCTTTCGTCGAAAGGAGAGAGGCCGCCGTCAGTCCGCGCCTTTCCGCGCTCTATCGTCCGAGCGATCGTTTCGCGTTCTTCGCTTCGGCTTATCGCGCGTTCCGCGCCCCGACGCTCAATGAGCTCTACCGTTCGTTTCGCGTCGGCGATGTTTTGACGCTCGCTAATCCTGATCTTCGCGCGGAGAGGTTAGTGGGCGGCGAAGCTGGAGCGAGTTACACGCGCGCGCGCTTCGTCGCGCGAAGCGCCCTCTTTTGGTCGGAGATCGCACGTCCCGTGGCCAATGTGACGATCTCGGTCGCGCCGAATCTCATCACGCGCCAGCGACAGAATCTCGGACGGACGCGCGCGCGCGGTCTCGAGCTAGATGTCGAGTGGCGTGCCGGAACCCATTGGGCTATCAACGGCGGGTATCTGCTGGCCGATGCGACCGTCATCAGTTTCCCTGTGAATCGAGCGTTGGAGGGGTTGCGCGTGCCGCAAGTGGCACGACATCAGTTCACGGTACAGACGCGGTATGGGACGCCTTCCGGCTTCACCTTCGCTGCGCAGGCGCGCGCTTCGAGCGCGCAATTCGACGACGATCAGAACCTGTTTCGCCTCGCCCCCTACTTTACGATGGATCTCTATGCGGCGCGCAAATTGCGCCGAAAGGTAGAGGTGTTTGGCGCCGTCGAGAACGTTTTCGACGCGCGCTACGATGTCGGTCGGACGCCGATCAGAACCGTCGGACCGCCGCGCCTTGTGCGACTCGGATTGCGTTTGACGCTGAGCGCGCGCTGATCTTTCCCCGTCAACGCTCAGGCTCGCCGGTCCAGGACCAGACAAGCTAGACCGCGAAGCAAGTCGGCGTCGAAATCCGACTGGTCCAGCGCGGCGCAAGCTTCGGCATAGGCTTCCAGAGCCCGTTGACGCGCTCCGTCTATGCCGTAGAGGGTGACGTAAGTCGCCTTCTGCGCGCGCAGATCCTTGCCGGGAGTCTTGCCTAGATCGTGCGCCGTGGCCGTCGCATCGAGGAGGTCATCCGTAATTTGGAAGAGCAGACCCAGCATCTCTCCGTATCGCGTGATCGTTTCGAGCGATCGCGCGCCGGCGATGATCGCCCCGCAGCGTGCCGCTCCTACGATCAGCGCCCCGGTCTTGGAACGATGAATGCGTCGAAGCTCGGCTTCTGAGATGGCGCGCCCTTCTGACGCGAGATCGAAAGCCTGTCCGGCCACCATGCCGTGCGGCGTGCCCGCCGCGCGCGCGAGCTCAGCGATCAAGCGCACGCGCGTCGTGTGCTCTAACGCCTCATCTTCGGCGATGGCTTTGAAAGCGAGCGTTTGCAGCGCATCGCCTGCCAAGATGGCCGTCGCTTCATCGAAACGGACGTGACAAGTGGGACGACCGCGCCGCAGTTCATCATCGTCCATCGCGGGCAGATCGTCGTGGATGAGCGAGTAAGTGTGGATCAATTCGAAAGCGCAGGCAGTCGTGAGTAGATCGGCTTCGCGTGCGCCGAGAGTTTCACCAACCGCCAGAAGGAGCGTCGGACGAAATCGTTTGCCGCCAGCGAACAAGCTCCAACGGATCGCTGCGTGAAGCCGTTCGGGCGGATCGGTTTCGCGTGGAATCAACTGGTCCAGTCGCGCTTCGATGCGAGGACGCCTCTCTTCCAAGAAAGAGCGGGCGCGCGAAAGTAGAGCCGCGTGATCAGAAGGGGATATCATCCTCATCCGCGTCTCGTCCGTCCTCTTCGCCGGTGCCACTTTCGCCGAGGCCGCGCGCCCCGAGATCGCTCGTGAAGACGCGACCGTTGGCATCTTGCAGCAAGATCTCGATCCTGCGTTCCGCCTCACTCAGCCGCTCTTGGCATTCGCGCGATAAGCGCACGCCTTGTTCGAAAAGCTCCAGGCTCTTTTCGAGAGGAAGATCGCCGCGCTCCAGTTCGCGCACGATCTGCTCGAGCTGCGCTAACGCCGATTCGAAGTCAAGCTCTTTGCTCATCGTCCTCCTCTCCGGGCGAAACCTCTTTCGCCGCTCAAGTCGATTCGATCGCCTCGATACGACAGCGAAGTTTCCCGTTCGCCAGACGCAAATCGATTCGCTCGCCTTCGCGCACATCGTCCGTCGATCGGACCAGCGCCCCATCTTCTTTCTGGACCAGGGCATAACCGCGCCGCAGAACGGCCAGCGGCGAGAGGGCTTCGAGCGAAGTGACGGCCCGACTCAGCCTGCTCTTCTCATCTTCGATGCGCATCTCGATACGCGCCTCGAGCGCGGCGCGTATCTCCGTCAAACGGATGCGGTCGTGCAGAAGGCGCGAGGATAAGCCTTTCGGGGTGATACGGAAACAGGTTTCGGCAGCGCGTTGGCGCTCGCTTCTCAAACGGTTTTTGATCGCCGCCTCGAGCCGCGCGCGTAATTCGGCGGTCCGTTCGAGCGCGCTTCGGAGTCGCGCGCGCGCCTCATCGAAGCCGGGCGACATCGCCGCTTCTTGCAGGCGCGCTCTGGCGCGTAACGTGCGAAGTCGAGCCGCTTGCCCGAGGCTGCGCGTCAGATCCGCGATGCGCGCGGCGAGACCATCTTCGCAGGCGGCGACCATCTCGGCGGCTGCCGATGGCGTCGGGGCGCGTAGATCGGCGGCGAAATCGGCGATGGTGAAATCGGTCTCGTGTCCGACGGCGGAGATGATCGGAATAGTTGAGGCGCGAATGGCGCGCGCCACCTCTTCTTCATTGAACGCCCAAAGATCTTCGATCGAGCCGCCGCCACGCCCGACGATGATCGCGTCGACGCAGTCATCGAAGCGACCATCCCGCAAGGCTTGTCGATGATATTCGTTCAGTAAAGCGATGGCGCGCGCGATCTCTTGGCCGGCCCCTTCGCCTTGAACGCGAACGGGGACGAACAGAATACTCACGGTCCGCGTGCGCCTCGTGATGACGTGCAAGATATCGTGGATCGCGGCTCCTGAAGGTGAAGTCACCACGCCCACGCGACGGGGCAGTAAGGGGAGGGGCCTCTTCAGGGATTGATCGAATAGACCTTCGGCGGCGAGGCGATCGCGCAGTTGCTCGAAAGCGATGCGCAACGCCCCGATGCCGACAGGGTCAAGCGATTCGACGCATAACTCGTATTCGCCGCGCGGTTCGTAGACTGTAAGGTGGCCGCGCGCGCGAACCTTTAGGCCATCGTAGGGCCGGAAACGAATGTACACGTTTGTGTTGCGGAAACAGGTCGCGCGAAGTTGCGCGCCTTCGTCTTTGATGGTGAAGTACCAGTGACCTGAAGTGTGATCTTTGAAGTTAGAGATCTCGCCCTCGACCCAGACGGAAGGGAAGCGCACCTCGAGCGCTTCGCGCACCTGAGCCGTCAATTCGGAGACCGTCAAGGGGCGCCGCTCTGATTCGCTGAAAAGGTTTTGCAACAGCGGGGATCTCATCTCGACCGAATGATAAATGCTCTCAATGCCAACCACCGCGCAGCGCTCAGCCGCTAAGGCATTTCATCTCGACCGAATGATAAATGTTCTCGCGGAACGATCACAACCTCAGGCTGATCGGTAAGGAGCGCCGCTTGCCAAAGCGCGTGAAGATGCCGGGCGAATCGCGTCCGGCGGGGTTCAGCGCGATTTAGCCGCGGGCCTTTCAAAAACATCGCTTCTTAGCGATCTGAGACTTAGTGGTATGGCGTTGAAAGGCATCGCTTCAATCTCTCCCTGTGACGCGAACGACCGGTCCCAGATTCGTGGCGGCGGCGTCTTGGCGTTTGAGGCGAACGCGGAGAAGCGGCGCATGATCATCGCGCGCGCGCGATAGGTAGGTGATGGTGTAAGCGGCGCGAAGTTGGGCGACGACTGCGTCGTATGCGCGCTGTAAATCTTCAAGCCGGTTGATCGGAAAATAGACGCCGCCCGAAACGGCAGCGAGTTTTTGTCCCTCCTCGTTGGCGCGCGAGGTCAGAGTGAGATAGCGCGTGCGCACCGGATCGAGCGAATCGATACCCTTAGCTGCATCTGCTGGAATCAGCTCCGATGGGACATACAGCGGATAGATGATCGCTCCGGATTCGCTCACCAACTCCAGCACCGCCGAGAAGGGAAGAAATGACCTGTTGTCGTCCCCATCGGAGAGGACCACGATCGCCGTCCGCTCGTTGCGCAATGGGCGCAAGGTCTCGATGAGGACATAGGCGAGCGCATCGTAAAGCGCCGTTGCGCCGCCCGCCTCGATCTGTTTGACTCGTTCGGCGAGCAACTGTTTGTCAGTCGTGAAATCCGAGATGAGTTGCACATCGTCGCGGAAGCTCACGATGGCGAGCCGATCCTGTGGCCCGATGGTGTTGACGAAGGCGAGCGCAGCTTTTCTGATGAAATCCAATTTCTCCTCGACGCTGCCGGATACGTCGAGCAGAAGGACCAGATTGAACGGCGCCGTAGTCGGCTGCACATCGACTACGGGGCGCGGCTCCCCGTCTTCGAGCACGATGAAATCGTCGGCGCGAAGGCCGCTGATCGATACCCCGTTGCGATCTTTGACGCTCACGTTGAAGCGAGCGAGTTTGGTTCCCGCAGGAGCGCGCTCGCCATCGCGCGACACGAGCCGCGGAGCTTGCCCCTCGTGCGGCGGCAGAGTGCCGAGATAATCATCGACCGAGCGCGGCGAGATCTTGCGGATCGCGGCGATCAGATCTTCATTGCCGCTGCGAATGATGGCCCGCGCCGCTTCCGTCAATTGCCGCTCGCGCAGATCCGCCGGCGCAAGCTCTGGATCGACGCCGAAGAGGATGACTCCGCGGTGAGTCGTCAGGGCGAGTCGCGCGCGTCTCTCCTCGGGCGCATTCTTTTCGCCCAGATAGCCGGCGAGTTCGAACCTGCCGCCGCGCCCTTCCTTGGGCTGGGCCAGTTTGATTTCGCTCAGATAGCGCGGTCGGCTCGCCGTCCAGACGAAACTATAGCTCAGCGCTTCGACGGGGACATCGGCATGGATCGTGCCCGTATCGGTCTCAGCGATGGCTTCGCGAAAATCGCCGATGATGTCGATGGCGCCGGCCGTAGTCGTCGCGCGCACGCGCGCGCGCGCGGGAACGCGGAGTGTGATGTCGATTCGGTCCGATGCCCGTGGCTCGATCTCGACCGCTTTCTCGCTTGCGCGTATGAGAAGCGCCCCTTCGTCAACCTGGCCGATCGGCGAATCGGCGATGAGACTTGCGCCTTTCTGTCCCTCCGCAGCGATCAGTTTAATGCGACCCTCGCGATTGCGCACGACGATGCGTGCGCCGTCGGATAGCGGCACTTCACGCTCCACCCTTTGCGCCCTGGCGTCCGGTGCGCCTAGCAGCGCGATGACGAAAAGGAGCGCTCGACAGATGTGCTGTCCGGCATCCGAGCCGCTTCGATGAAGCATCGGATCCAAATCTTGCCTAAGCGAAAAGCGCGGGTCAAGCGGGCGGATCGAAACGTCGAAGCGCTGCGCTGACAATTGCCGCGCCTCAGTTTGTGGCGGTCCGCCGGCCAAATTACGTAAGTTTCGTCCTGTTCGGGATAGCATGAGATTCACGTAAGTTTCGTTTTGTTCGTGATAGCATGTTAGACTAAATGGTTTCAAACGAAGGAAAATCTTCATCTTTTGCCAGAATCGAGATGATGACCGGACACGAAATCAGAGAGACTTTCTTGCGCTTCTTCGAAGAACGCGGCCACGTGCGCGTCCCGTCGAGCCCGCTTCTTCCGGCCAACGACCCGACGCTTCTGTTCGCCAACGCCGGCATGAATCAGTTCAAGGACGTCTTCACCGGGGTCGAACGGCGTCCTTACAAGCGCGCGACTTCGGCGCAAAAGTGCATTCGCGCCGGCGGCAAGCACAACGATCTCGACGATGTCGGCAAAACGGCGCGCCACCACACCTTCTTCGAGATGCTCGGCAACTTCTCCTTCGGCGACTATTTCAAGCGCGAAGCGATCGAATACGCGCTCGATCTGCTGCTGAACGTCTACAAGCTCCCGCTCGAAAGGCTGTGGTTTACCGTTTACGAAACGGATGATGAGGCCGCCGAGCTGTGGGTCAAGGCCGGAGCGTCGCCCGAGCGCGTCTTGCGTTTCGGCGCCAAAGAGAACTTCTGGCAGATGGGCGATACCGGCCCGTGCGGGCCGTGCAGCGAGATCCACTACTATCAAGGGCCAGACCCGCACGACCCGACCAAAAACCGCGCCGAACTGGTCAACGGTCCGGGCGATGAGACGATCGAGATCTGGAATCTGGTCTTCATGCAGTACGACCGCAGCGCCGATGGGACGCTCACGCCGCTTCCGGCGCCTTCGGTCGACACGGGCGCGGGATTGGAACGGCTGGCCGCCGTGCTCCAAGGCGTGCGCTCGAATTTCGATACGGACCTGTTGCGCCCGCTCGTCGATTTCGCGGCGGAGTTAGCCGGACGCCCGTATGTCGCCGATTCACACGAAGGCTTCGCCATGCGCGTCATCGCCGATCACGCGCGCGCAACGGCTTTCTCCATCGCCGATGGCATCTACCCGGGCAACGAAGGGCGCAACTACGTCCTGCGCAAGATCATGCGCCGCGCCATCTATCACGGGCGGCACGCGCTCGGACTGGACCGGCCCTTCTTTCACCGCGTGACGGACAAGGTGGTCGAGATGATGCGCGGCCCGTATCCGGAACTCGAAGCGGCGCGCGCGCTCATCGAACGGATCGTCAAGAGCGAAGAGGAGCGTTTCGGCGCGACGCTCAGCACGGGGTTGCAGAAGCTCGAAGCGTTGCTCGCCACTGTGCCCTACGGTGAGATGCCGGATTACAAGGAACTGGCGCGGCTTTATGACACCTTCGGCACGCCGCGCGATCTCATTCGCGTCTCGCTCGAAGAGCGCGGCATCTCAATCCCGGAAGACGAATTCAATCTTCGCTTCGAAGAGGCTCTAGGCGAACTGCAACGCGCGAGCGCGCGCAGCGTGGACGCGCGCGCCAAAACCAAAGAGGTTTATGCGCGACTCGCTGAACGACTGGGGCGCACGGAGTTTACCGGCTACGAAGGGACGCGCCTCGCTGGCGCGCGCATCGTCGCGCTCATCAGGGGCGACGAAGAGGTCGCCGCACTGCACGCGGGAGAAGAAGGCGAACTGGTTCTCGATCGCACGCCCTTTTACGCCGAGGCGGGCGGGCAGGTCGGCGACACGGGCGTCATCGTCACGAGCCGGTCGGACGCGCGCGTGCTCGACACCCAAGCGCCGGTCAGCGGTCTCATCGTGCATCGCGTTCGCGTCGAACGGGGCGAATTCAAAGCAGGCGACGAGGTGACGGCGCAAGTCGATGAGGAACGGCGCAACGCCATTCGCCGCAACCACACGGCGACGCACCTGCTCCATGCCGCGCTGCGCGAGGTCTTGGGCGCGCACGTCAAGCAGGCCGGCTCGCTCGTCGCGCCCAATCGCCTGCGCTTCGACTTCACGCACTTTCAACCGCTGACGGCGGAAGAGATCGCCGAGATCGAACGCTTGGTCAACGATCAGATCCTGCGCAACGTCGCCGTGCAAACGGAGATCATGCCGCTCGCCGAAGCTTTGCGTTCGGGCGCGATGGCGCTCTTCGGCGAAAAGTACGGCGAGCGAGTGCGCGTGCTCACCGTTCCGGGCTTTTCCAAAGAGCTGTGCGGCGGGACGCACGTGCGCGCCACGGGCGACATCGGCCCCTTCAAGATCGTGCGGGATGAAGCCGTCGCTTCGGGCACACGTCGCGTCGAAGCGATCACGGGCACGGAAGCCATCGCCCGTTTCCAAGAGGATGAAGAGTTGGTCAACGCGCTTGCCAGCGAACTGCGCACGGCGCGCGAGCGATTGCCTGAAACGGTCGAGAAGCTTCAAGAGGAATTACGACGCGCGCGTCGCGAGGTCGAAGAGCTGCGTTTGAAACTGGCCGCGGGGGGAGCGACGGTGACTTCAACCGATGGCGAAGTGCGCGACTGCGGCGGCGTCCGCGTGCTCGTGCGTGAAGTAAGCGATCTTGACGCCTCGGGCTTGCGCCAACTCTCTGACACGTTGCTTGCGCGGCTCAAATCGGGCGTCGTCGTTTTGGGGCGCCGTGCCGAAGGCAAGGCTTCGCTCCTTGTGCGCGTTTCGGCTGACTTGCGTTCGACGATCCAAGCCGGACAGGTCATCCGCGAACTGGCACCCATCTTGGGCGGGCGCGGCGGCGGACGCCCTGATCTGGCCGAAGGCGGCGGCCCCCAAGCGGAAAAGCTTCAAGAGGCTTTGTCGGCAAGTTACGCCGTCATCGAACGATTGGCCAAGACCGCCTCGGCGCAAGGGTGATCGCGTCATGCGCTCCATAGCGTGGCGCGCCTTTGATGCGAAGCGAATGAGAAAGGGGCGCTTAATTAGCGCCCCTCTCTTTATCGAAGTGATAACCGCGACTCAGTTCCCTTTCTGACGCTCCGTGAGCGCGATGTTCATCTTCTCAAGCGTCTCACGGTTGAGGGTTCCGGTAACGCGCAGCCCTTCAGCTTGCTGATACTTTCTCAGGGCCGCGCGCGTCGCCGGATCGAGCCGACCGGTCGCCTCTCCCGTGTAAAAGCCGCGTTGCTTGAGGATCTCTTGTGCCTGTTTGATCTGGTCTCGGGTAGCGCGGAATGGGGCGCTACGTCTTCTCGTCGTCGCGGCGTTTGCGTTCTTGTTCGCATTCGCGTTCTTGTTCGCGTTGGCGTTCTTATTGGCGTTCGCGTTCTGCGCTTGCCCAATCAGAGGCGTCGTTCGCGCCCAAGCAACTCCGGATAGGACTAAAGACAGCGCTAATGCGAGCGTGAGGTTACGCATAAGCTCCTCCTAACCTCCTTCTCGAGGGATTCTCATTTTGAAGAGATCATCACGATTTTTAGCCAACGCCGTGAGCAAGTCAAGGGAAGATCCAGCGGCCCAAGCGCGGTCTGGTGAGCGATGATCCGCCATCCTTCGGCGCGCTGGAGATCACAGCTTCTTCCGTTCTTCGGATAAGGCGCAGCTTTCAGCGTCTAACTTTGAGATCGCAATCGCCCTGGGCGAAGAGAATTCTCGGGGGTCGCTCGTGAATCTTACACGCCGCAGGGATTGCGACTACAGGGAGAATCGACAACTGTAAGCATCTACGCATCCTGCATTGAGGAGAGAGGCGATGATTAAGCGAAGCGCTCGCGCGCAAAATTTAAGGGGCGCGATTCAAGCGCCCCTTTGGTCATCGCTGGTCCGGTTGATTCTGCGCGTTCGGATCCGGCGCTCGCCGCTTCAGTTTCGGGGGCTCGTTCTTTTGCTCCTCCTTCTTCTCGTTCTGATTCGAATCATCCGTCGTCGGCGGGCGACGCTTCAGGGTCGGGCGGCCCGATCCTTCTTTGTCGCCGATATCGCCAGCCGTCGAAACGCGCGCGTTCGACAATCTCATCAGTCGCGCTTTGACGCGCTGAAATTCGGATGTGTCCAGGATGTATTCCTCGCGCTCCGGGAAACGGGCCACGAGTTCGCGCGTCGCCTGCAAACGCTCAACCGAAGGCGGGTGCGTCGAGAACAGACGCGAGATCGTGCCCGGCTTTTTCTTCTCTTTGGCGGCCAGTTTCTCAAACATCGTCGCCAAGGCATTCGGATCATATCCGGCGGCCCACAAGTATTGAGCGCCGAGGCGATCGGCCTCTTCCTCCGCGCTACGGCTGAACTTCAGAAAGCCCAAGCCTAAACCGAGATTGGCGGCATCATAAGCTATCGGCGGGATGCCGAGGAAGATCCCGGCGATCAATCCGATCTCCGCCAATCTCGCCTTCGCCAACTGCTCCATCGTGTGACGCGCTGCAACGTGGGCGATTTCGTGGGCCATCACACCAGCCAATTCAGCCTCATTGTCAGCGGCAAGGATCAAACCTTTATTGACGTAAAAGAAGCCGCCCGGAAGCGCAAAGGCGTTCACTTCATCCGAATCGATCACCTTGATCGTGAAGGGCACCTTGGCATCCGAATGCAAGACGAGGTTTTGCCCGACGCGATTGATGTATTCGGTGATGACCGGATCATCGATGAACTTCGCCTCTCGATCCACTTCCGCTGCCAATTGACGTCCTAGAGCCACCTCCTTTTCCAGCGAACCGCTCATCTTGGCGAAGATGCCGGTGTTGATATTCCGCTTTCCGACCAGACGTGGATCTTCGTTCTTCGAGAGCGGGCGCTGTTTCTGCGCTTCCGTCGCGGAAGCCGCTTTCCGATCTTCGCCCGATGCCTTGTCCGAAGCGCCCTGTTGCGCGCCAGCCGACTGCCCGCCCGTTTGCTTCGACGGCGATGGTTGCGCGACCTCTTGCGGTTTCGCCTGATCCGTCTGCGCCTGTTGCTGAACGCTTGATTGTTGAGCTCCAATCGGCAGCGCGCCCAACCAGAGCGCAAGCGTCAGGATGATGGCGGTGACGTTGCGGGAGAGTTTGCGTGATATCATGGTAGATCTCCAAAAGCTCTGGAAAGAATCGCTCCTCGCATCCCTCCTCGATCGGGATGCCTTACGATCGTCATGGAGTGCGCCACGAAAACTCTCAAGGATCTCAACTTTTCGAGGGATTTTCGGCGCGATTATTCGATGCCTCGATTCGGCCCTTTGGTTGCGCCCGCCAGAGCGCGATCCGCACTCGCAGCGCCATTATAACAGCCTGCACGCCGAAACTGCCATGGCGCTTCATCGAAAGATGAAATCCGAAAACTATGGACGCCTGGCGCCGGAGCGTGTTAGAGTCAAAGAACCTTGCCCCCTTAGCTATCCTCACCGCCGAACTCGATCCCGTTCAGCCCAAAGTGAGACGCACCTAATGCGTTTGAGGGGATAACGCTTCGGTCCGAGTTGGTTTCAACGTCGTTTATGAAACGCACGCAAGACAAGATCAAGGATTTCGTCGAAGTTGCGAAGGTCGAAGAACTGCGCGATTTCACCTCTGATCCGGCGCGCACGCTCACCGCTTATCGTTTCACCGACACGACGGCCGATCTGGTCGCGCGCTGGCTCGATACGCTCGCCGATTTGCCTCGCGGGCGCGGTGCAGCGCGAGCTCTGGCTGGGGTGCGCGGCGTCGGCAAAAGTCACACGCTCGCCGTCTTCGGCGCTTTGGCGGCATATCCCAACTTGCGTCCGCTGGTCACCGACGCGCACGTCGCAACATGCGCCCGCCGTTTGATGAATCGCCGCTACGTGTTGGTGCGTGTGCGCCGCGGGACGCGCCAGACCTTGTGGGAAGAGATGGCGGCGGCTTTGGCGGAAACCTTCGGTGGCGACGAGAGCCGTTGGGGCAGCGAGCCGGAGGCGATAGTAACGGCAGCTTGCGCGCAGGCCGCCGAAGCGACGTTACTGTTTTTGATCGACACGGCAGCCGAGCGCGAACGTCGCGTCGGACGTAATGATGGCCCGTTCCTTAGTCGAATGGCCCGCGCGGCAGAGAGCGCGAACGCTTTTCTCGCCCTCGCGCTCGACGATGATATCGCCGATGCCAGCGGGGCGAACGCCACCTTGGCGGGGACTTTTCAGATAGATTATCTCGATCCTGAGCACCTTTACCGCATCGCCGAAGCCCATGTGTTGCGCAAGACGCCGCAAGCGCGCGCCGCGTTACATGAGCTCTATTTGAATCTGCGCGCTTTCTTGCCGAGTTTTCGGTGGAGCGAGCCGCGCTTCACCGCCCTTTATCCGCTCCACCCGCTCATCGCTGATATCGCGGCTTCGGTCCGTCTTTATGCACAAGGTTTCGCGTTTCTCCCGTTCGCCGCGCAATCCGCCCAACGCGCTGCCAATCGTCCGGCCCTCTCGCTCGTCCTCGTCGACGAGGTCTTCGATCATGCCGAGCGCGCCCTGCGTCAAGCTGAAGAGTTGCGCGAAGCGATCGCCGCTTATGATGAACTGGTAAGGCAGATCAATTCTCAATTTCCGGTCATGCAGCGGCTGGAAGCGAAGTTGGCATTGAAGGCGCTGTTCATCCTTTCGCTCGAAGGGAGCGGCGCGACGCCGAGCGAACTGTGCGCCGCGCTTCTGCTCTACGATGAGGCGCAACCGGAGGCCGCCCCAACGCGCCTAAGCGCGATTCTCGAACGCTTCGCGGCGGCAGTCGAGCTGGACCGGAGGCGCGATGGTCATGAGGTGCGTTATCGTCTGCGCATCGACGCCGCGCGAGGCTTTGAAGAGGCTCTTGGGGCCGCCGCCGATTCCATCCCCGACGCGGTTGTAAAACGCTTTTGGCGAAACATCGCACGCCGCCGTTTCGCTGACTGGCCCATTGAGGACGAAGCTTCTTCCACGGCGGGGTTTCATTTCGTCTGGCGTGGGACGCGAAGGCCGGGGCGCGTCTTTTGGGTCGAAGAAGATCCGGCCAACATGCCGACCGATTCGGCGAGCGACGATTGGCATTTTTCGATCTTCGCTCCGGGGACGCTGGACCATCCGATCACGACTCAGGAGAGGGCGGTGGCGGCAAGATGGCTGCCAAGTGAGCCGCGGGCTGATGAGGTGGAGGTCATCCGACGCCTCGCCGCGCTCCACACGCACGAACCTTTGACGGCGGAATTTGGCGATGCGGCGCGCGCCGCGCTGGCTTCGCTGAGCGCTCAGGCTGAGCGCATCTGGACGCGCCTTTATCTCGACGAAGGGCGCATCGCTGTCGGCGCGACCGAGCGCGCTTTGAGCGAGGAAGCGCGCGCCGCATCATCTCTGGCGGAGATTCTGCAAGAGGCGCTCGGCGAACGTTTCGCCGAGGTCTATCCGCAACATCCGACCTTTGCCGAGATCTTGGAGGAGGAAGCCGCCGCGCGATTGATCGAAGGGATCTTCGGTGGGTTCGATCCGAACGACGCCGAAGTGCAGCGGCTGGCTCAGGCTTTCGCCGTCCCTCTCGGGTTAGTCGTCAAGCGCGGCGACTCTCTCACTCTCAGCATGGGCGATGAGATGTTCGCTTCAGCCTGGACCAGAGAGATCCTTCACCTGATCGAAAAAGCCAACGGCGCGATGGTGCCGATAGAAGAGGTGCGAAGCGCATTGCGCCATCCGCCCTTCGGTCTACTGCCGGAAGCGCAAAAGCTGATCATCGCCGCGCTCGTCGGAAGTCGCCGGATCGAACTCGTGACGGTAAACGAGGACCGCATCACGCGCCGCACGCTCGATCGGACGCTGCGTTGGGATGAGATCAAGGGTGTGGTGCGCGCGGCGAGCATCACGCACAGCGCAAAAGAGTTGACCGCGTGGGCGCGTATGCTCACCGGAGATGGATCTTTGACGCCGATCGTCGAGCAAACCGCACGGCTTCGGGTGCGCGACGCGCTCGCGGCGTGGTTCGATCGTTGGCAGCGCGAAGGCTGCCTACAAAAGCTCACGTCGTTACCCGACCAGGCCCTTTCGACGCGCTTGTGGAACATGATCGCCTGCGTCCGCCGCAGTTTCGGCTCAGTTGCCGAGATAGTCGAGGCGGCAATCAACGATCAGATCCCACTCGAAGAGGGCCTGCAACGCATAGCCGATTGCTTCGCCGATGACATGCACCGTTTCGTGCGCGCGCGAAGATACCTCGAGCATCTAATGCGTTTCGCCGACGGGCTGGACCGGTGGAGGTGGATGCGCGCTTACCTGTGCGAAGCGGAGTCGACCGGGATCGCCGAGATCGAAGATCTCCGGCTGGATCTATTGGCGATGACCGAAGATCTGTTCGCGCTAGCGGAAGAAGGTGAAGCCGAACGCCTCGAATCGCTATGGCAGCGCTACCACGGCGAGTATACCGCACACTATCTGGCGGCGCATGCGATCGCCTGTGAGAGGGTGAATGAGCAGCTCGAAGAGTTTTGGCGCAGCGACGCGTGGCGCGAATTCGAGAACCTGCGCCCGCTATCGAGCATCGGCATCTGGGCGGCGGAAGAGGCCGCTCGGCTATTGCGTCGCTTCGGAGCGCGGCGGATCTGTCGCTGGTCAGCCGAACAGGCCTTGAGCGTGCAGCCGCGTTGCTACTGCGGCTTTCGTTTACGCGAAAAGGATGAGTTCGCGCGCGCGCTGCAAGAGATGCGAGATCTCGTCGCTTTAGGACGTACCGCTTATCGTCAAGCGGTGGCGGCGCTCGCGCAGAATCTGGTCGAAGCCCTCAACCTGCTGGCCCAATCGGATCCTGATGAACGGACTTCGAAGCGCGCGCGCCGCTTGGCCGACATGATCGCGCTCGGCGGCACGCCCGAATGGTTCGAGCGCGACGACGTGCTCTTGATCGAGCGCGCCTTGCAAATGGGTGCGACGGCCTCTCCCGTCCGTCTCTCGCTGCCGACAGAAATCTTCGGCTTGATCACTCATGATGAATTGCGCACGCGCCTCGAGCACTGGCTCGATGCTCTTCCACACGCAGCGACGCTCATCGAAATCAGGGCCTCGCCTTGAAGGGCGCGGGAGGTTGCGCGACGAACGTTTTTGCGCTAAGCATTCGCGTCGGAATGAAGCGAGAGAGGTGGCGCATCTCCGTTATCGGGGCCGGTCGGTTAGGCACGGCGATGGCCTTGGCTTTAGCCGCGCGCGGCTATCAGATCGAAGCGTTCGTCACGCGCCGTAAGGGCCATGCCGAGCGCGCGCGTCGTCTCCTTCGCGAACGAGATCCGGCGGCTAACCCGCGAGCCCTCTCGGCTGCGCAATTGACCGAACTGCCAGCCTGCGATCTGTTGCTCATCGCCACTCCGGACGACGAGATCAAAGAGGTCGCGCGCTCTCTTGCCAGCGCCCTTCCGAGCGGTCCATCTGGCGGCGTCGCGCTTCACACTAGCGGAGCGCTCTCATCCGAAGAGTTGCGACCGCTGCGCGAAGCCGGATGGCGCGTCGGTTCGCTGCACCCGCTCGTTTCTATCAGCGACGCGCGGAGCGGAGCGGGAAGGTTCGCGGGAGCCTTCTTTTGTCTTGAGGGAGAGCGGTCGGCGTTGAAGGCAGGGCGCCGAATCGCGCATGATCTCGGCGGATTCGCGTTCTCGATCCCGCCGGAGAAGAAGGCGCTCTATCATGCCGCTGCCGTGATCGCGTCCGGCCATACGGCAGCCCTCTTTTCGCTCGCGCTGGAGCTATTTCAAAGGTGCGGTCTGCGGCATAAAGAAGCGCAACGCGCGCTCATACCGCTTCTTCGATCGACGGTCGAAAACCTTTCCGCTAAATTGCCCGCACGCGCGATGACTGGAACGTTTGCACGTGGAGATGTCGAAACGGTCAAAAGGCACCTCGCCGTTTTGAGCGCTCAACCGGAAGCGCTCGAGATCTATCGCCTGCTCGGTTTACGCGCGTTGCGGCTCGCCGCTCCCTCCGCGCGAGAGGAGATCGAAAGCTTGTTGCGTTTGAAGGGAAAGGTTCGCAGGAAGTAGAATGTCTCTCGCTTAACGTTCACAACCGGCGAAGCGATGGCGCGTTCGAGGGATCAGCTCGGTGGACCAGCGTGTCTACTCGCTTCGCGGGAAAGCGAAGGCGGAGAGATTCGGCCAGAGATGGAGACGACACCTAACGCGAGCTACAGCTTGACCCTGAGAGTCAAATTGATCAATCGGACGGGCGCGCTCGGGGCTTTGACGACGGCTATCGGGCGCGCCGGGGGCGACATCGGCGCGATCGATATCGTCAGCGTCGGGCGTGGCGTGATCGTGCGCGACATCACCGTCAACGCCTCATCAAGCGAACACGGTGCGCGCATCATCGAAGCCGTGCGCGCCGTTGAAGGGGTTGAGGTCATCAACGTTTCGGACCGCACTTTCCTGCTCCACCTCGGGGGCAAGATCGAAGTCGTCCCCAAGGCGCCGCTCAAGACGCGCGACGATCTTTCGATGGCCTATACGCCCGGAGTCGCGCGCGTTTGTCAAGCGATCCATCGAAGCCCGGAGAAAGTCTTCACGTTGACGATCAAACGCAACACGGTGGCCGTCGTCACAGATGGCACGGCGGTCCTGGGGTTGGGCGATATCGGTCCAGCCGCCGCGCTCCCCGTCATGGAAGGGAAGGCGATGCTCTTCAAAGAGTTCGGCGGCGTCGACGCTTTCCCCATCTGCCTCGACACGAAGGACCCAGATGAGATCGTGCGAACCGTCAGAGCGATCGCCCCCGTCTTCGGCGGCATCAACCTCGAAGACATCTCCGCGCCGCGCTGTTTCCAGATCGAGGAGCGTTTGAAAGAGGAGCTTGACATCCCTGTCTTTCACGACGATCAACACGGCACGGCGGTCGTCGTTCTGGCAGCGCTCATCAATGCGCTCAAGATAGTGGACAAGCGAATGGATGAGATCAAGGTCGTCGTCAATGGCGTCGGCGCGGCGGGCGTCGCGTGCACGAAGATCTTGTTGTCAGCTGGGGCGAAGAATATCATCGGGTGCGATCAGTATGGCGCCATCTACCGCGGTCGGAGCGAACACATGAACTGGATCAAGGATTGGTATGCGCAGAACACCAATCCGGATAACGAGCGCGGGACGATCCACGACGTGATCCGCGGCGCCGACGTCTTCCTCGGGCTTTCCGTTCCGGGCGTGATCGCGATCGAAGATATCAAGCGCATGAACGCGCGACCGATCGTCTTCGCCATGGCCAATCCGATTCCGGAGATCATGCCCGAAGAGGCCGCCGCATATGTCGCCGTCATGGCCACGGGCCGGTCCGATTATCCGAACCAGATCAACAACGTCTTATGCTTCCCCGGCATCTTTCGCGGAGCGTTGAACTGTCGCGCTTCACAGATCAACGAGGAGATGAAGTTGGCCGCCGCACGAGCCATCGCCGAGATCATCACCGATGAAGAACTCAATCCGGAATACATCGTACCATCGGTCTTCGATCGAAGAGTGGCTGAATCGGTCGCGCGCGCGACCGAAGAGGCGGCCTACCGCACCGGGGTGGCGCGCCGCGAACGGCACACGGAAGAGACCGTGAGCGACGAACTGGCGAGCGTGTAGCTCTATCCCCGAAAGCTAGCTGAATGAGCTGGGCCAAATACGCGAGCGCCGCTGCGACTTCAAACTATTTCCCGCACCTGAGCGTCACGCGCACAGGTTGCGCGAGCGCGCTCGCAGGGATTTCAAGCGTCTGCGCCTTGCAACCCCGCGCCTTCACGATGATCTTGAGTCGCCCCATGTGAAGCGGCGGCAGAACCGCCACGCCGCGCGCGTCCGAATAGCCCCACGCTTCGCAGAAGAAACCATCCGTCCGGTTGGATTCAAGCTTCACATATGCCTTGCTGATCGGATGCCCGTCCTCATCGAAGACGCGCAGGTCAAGGCGCCCGATACCATTGGGCCGGTCAGGCGCGCGCCCCATATTCGGGATCTCTTCGCCTGTCGCCTGAAATCCTCCGCCACCGCCGCTGCCCGGAAGACTCGAATTGCCCTCCGACCCTGAAACCGATGATTGGGATGATTGGTAAGATCCTCCGCCACCGCCACCATTCGAGGATCTCGCGTTGATCTCTTGGGAAGAGTCGGAAGAGTTCATTTCCCGATTGTGAGAAGAACTCTTCGTCCCGACGGCGTTGCCACCGTTTCCGGTCTGAATCTTCTCCTGTGCGACGATCGGGCCGATGGCGAAGACGGCGATGATTAACCCGAGAACCGATATTCTCATTTTGAGAGCAGCTCCTTAGTCCTGAAGATTCACCCGTCGCGCGGAAGTGTCACGCATCTCGCGGGCCTACGGATGGGGGATCTGTGGAGAGAGCGCCGCCGATCCTCGCATGCCGGTCACTTCGGCAACCGCTCCGGACCGTGCGCGCGCGTCGCGCGTTTAGGTCGAGCGGCTTTGCGCTCCACAGCTTTCGCTCGCGGATGGCCATTTTCGGTGCCGTGCCACTTGCGACGGCGCGTCGAAGACGCGCTCATAATTATAGCTTGAGATAGACTTCGAGGAGAAGCTCTTTATTTCATGCCGTTCGATCGGCTCTGAGGGGCTTGGGGAGAGGGCTTTCGAAAAGCTCCCGCGCGCCTTGCGCTTTGTGGCGGGAACGGGCATAATCTTTGGCGTTTTGGTTCCTGCTCTCGCGCATCGGAGGCGATGCGCATAGCCGCGACTTACGGGCGACAGCGTTCGGCTGAGAAGAGAGTGAGGTCGGTTGATAGTTTCGGGAGAGTCGGGCGTGTCGCTACGTCGCGCGAAGGCCTCTGATCGAAGTCCGCGATCGATTTGCCCGCCCTTCCCTTAACCCCTGATAGAGGAAGAAAGAAGATGTCTACAAAACTTTTTGTCGGTAATCTCCCTTTTCGCATCACGAGCGAAGACTTGCGCGATCTGTTCTCGCAAGCAGGCACAGTCGAATCGGCGTCAGTGATCGAGGATCGCGACACGGGCCGTTCACGCGGCTTCGGCTTCGTCGAAATGGCGACTGCGGAAGAGGCGGCCATCGCCATCGAGCAGTTCAATGGACGCGATTTCGAAGGGCGCAGCTTAACGGTCAACGAGGCGAAACCACGCACGGATAGAGGCGGCGGTTTCAATCGCAGCGGTGGTGGATTCAATCGCGGCGGGCGCGGCGGACGCGATCATCGTCGCGGCGGACGCGAACCGCGCTGGTAATCCTCGCGTTATCTGCTAGTGCGAAAGGGCCGGTCAAGTTGCCATATGGAGCTGACCGGCCCTCATCTTTACGGAGCATTCTGGACCTGACTTTCGATAGAGTTCGAAGCCAAAGACTCAGCGCCTCGATATGGCAGCCTTCGGCGCGCAGCCTCACGTTCTGGGTAGAACGATTCTCCGCGTCGGAGCGCAATATGCTCAGAACGGTCGAGAGGGGGCGAACTTAAGCTGCTCCACTGCCCAACGCGCTTCAACAGAGCGACTGAACGAGCGCGGCATTACGCTCGCCAGCCTGATCGCTACCAATTAGCCCAACGCGCTTCAACAGAGCGACTGAACGAGCGCGTCCGATGCCCCGCTATCGCCGAGCTTCGGGCGTCACCCTCAGACGCACGCGTTGCCCCGCGCGCAGCACTTCGAGTTCATACTCGACGCCCGCTTTCATCTCCGAGAGCGCGTAGGTGTAATCGTATATATCCTTTATCTCGCGCCCGGCGAGCCTGATGATGACATCGCCGGCTTTGAGGCCGGCCCGTTCGGCGGGCGATCCCTCGCGCACGGCGTCGATGAGCACGCCTCCGCTTGTCTCCGCATAATTGGGGATCGTGCCCAAGTAGACGCGAAAGCCCGTCGTTCGCGCCATGGTCTCTTTGCCGACGACGGCGTAATCGGGCCTTTGCGGCAGACGATCTATTTCACGCGCGATCTCATAGACGAAACGCGCGATGCGCGCCTCGCCCTCGTAATTGATCTTCTCCGCCGTATCAGAAGGTTTGTGGTAATCTTCATGCGTTCCGGTCCAGAAGAAGAGAACGGGGATTCGGCGCGCGTAGAACGAAGCGTAATCGCTCGGACCGAACCCGTCCTCGTTGAGGACCAAGCTGTTAAAGAGCCCAGGCGAACGCCCTTTGCCGTCGCGTTGACGCGCTGCGTTATGTTGATCCTGTTCGCCTCCTCTTTGCGCCTCGCCCAAACGACGATTTATCTCGTCGATCATCGCGCGCCATCGCGAAGAGGTGCCGATGCCGCCGACGATCAATCGCTCGTTGCGCAAACGTCCGATCATATCCATGTTGAGCATGGCCACCGTCTGCGCTAAAGGGAAGACGGGATTTCGAACGTAATAGTTCGAACCGAGCAACCCCAGCTCTTCCGCGCCGAAAGCGGCGAAGATGAGCGTGCGATGCGGTCGCTCTCGCGCGAAGAGGCGAGCCAACTCCAGCAGCGCTGCCGTTCCCGAAGCGTTATCATCGGCGCCATAATGGATCGCGCGTTGGGCTGGCGCGAGGCTACCGCGCCCGCCGAAGCCCAAGTGATCGTAATGCGCTCCGATGACGATCGCTTCGGACTTGAGTTTGGGATCTGTTCCATCGACGATCCCGATGACGTTGGCCGTCTCAGCGCCGCGTCGCAGCATCTCAGTCTCGATAGTTAAGGCGACCTCGCGCAGCAGAACCGCTCGATTGAAATGGACCGCCGGATCCGCCTTATCGCGCGCCTCGGCGGAGGACGTTCGATCTTGAGGGGCTACGCCATCCCGCTGAGTGGGCGGGGATTTGAGCGGCAGATCGATGCGACCCTCTTGAAGGATCCGCCGCGCCGCCATTTGCGAGATTAGAACGGCGACGATGCCAACATCGCCCGCCGGATGATCAGAAGCGGCTCGCATCAACGGATCGTCGGCCAGATCCTCCGCGCTCGCGACGAAGATGACGGCGCGCGCGCCGCGTTCACGCGCGCTGATGACGCGGCGCCGCGGATCGGAATAGCTGGCTAACGTGGCGTGCGGGTCCTCACCTTCCGGCGGGCGCGAAAGGAGCATGACCGCTTTGCCCCGCACATCCACCCCAGCATAATCGTCGCGCTTCAACTCGTCGGCGACGATCCCGCTGCCGACGAAGACGATCTGGATATTCTCAAGACGCGCGTTGCTCGTCCACGGCAAAGGGGCCCAATCCTCATTCAAGCGCAGATCCAAGGCGATATTCGCCGCACCATTCTCCCGCGTGACGAGAGACATGGCGTTGCGCTGGCCCAGTCGCCCTTCGCTCGTGATATTGAAGACTTGCAGATACTCGCGATAGCTCGGCTTCGAAGAGGCTGATACGGCGCAGCATGGACGCAATCCTAGACGGGCGAACTCTTCGGCGATGTACTGCGCCGCGCGCGCCGCTCCCGGCGTCCCCGCCCGCCTCCCCTCGAATCGAGCCGAAGCCAGCGCTTCGACATGGCGGCGTAAAAGATGGACATCGGGCGTCGCTTTCGGAGTTGGCGCTTGGGCAACCGCTGGCGCCCAAAAAGCGGCGATGGCTAGCAATCGCGCCGCCGCCTTTAGCCAGCCTCCTCGCAACCTCGTTTTCATGGGCGAACCTCGCTACTTAATCGCTTTGCACCATACGGATCAGCCGGGCGGCCAACTCATCGGGCGGCCACCGAGCACGTGTAAGTGAAGGTGGAAAACGGATTGCCCGACGCCCGGGCCAGTATTGATGACCGTGCGATAGCCGCCGCGCTTTTCCGTCAATCCTTCAGCGTTGGCGACTCGCGCCGCCGTCACTAACAGGTGGCCTAACGTTTCACGCCGTTCAGGTGTGGCTTCGTCGAGCGACGCGAAGTGCTCGCGCGGCACGACGAGGATATGGACGGGCGCTTGCGGATTGATGTCGCGGAACGCCACGCATATCTCATCCTGATGAACGACGGTCGCTGGCAACTCACCCGCGATGATGCGGCAGAAGATGCAATCAGTTCGCGTCATGCGCTTTACCTCTGGTGCAGATTTTAGCGATCACCGATTATCGGCTCAATGGCTCATCTCATGCGCTCGATGCGCGCGCCGACGGCGCGCAGCTTATCTTCGATCCTTTCGTATCCGCGATCGATGTGATAGACGCGGTCGATGACCGTTTCGCCTTCCGCGGCGAGGCCAGCGAGGACGAGCGAAGCCGAAGCGCGCAGATCTGAAGCTTGAACGTTGGCTCCCATCAACCGCGTCGGTCCGTGGACGATCGCCGTGCGCCCTTCGATCTCGATGCGCGCTCCCATACGCCTCATCTCCGCCGCGTGCATGAAACGGTTCTCGAAGATCGTCTCGGTGATGCGCGCTTCACCTTCGGCTTGCGTCATCAGGGCCATGTACTGCGCCTGCATGTCGGTCGGAAATCCTGGGTACGGTTCGGTGACGACATCACGCGCGATGAAAGCCCCTTCGTGACCGGCGACGCGAAGCGTGCTTTGATCGAGCTCTTCGATTGTGACTCCGACTTCGCGCAGTTGTTCGATGGTTGCCGTCAGATGTTCCGGGCAACAGTCCTTCAACTCCAGTTCGCCGCGCGTGATAGCCGCGGCGACGAGGAAAGTCCCCGTCTCGATGCGATCCGGGATGATCCTGTGCTCGGCACCGCCCAAAGCCTCGACCCCTTCGATCTCGATCACGCTCGTTCCGGCGCCGCGCACGCGCGCGCCCATGCGATTTAGCAGCGCCGCCAGATCGCTCACTTCGGGTTCGCGCGCCGCATTGCGCAATACGGTTTTGCCGCGCGCGAGCGTCGCCGCCATCATCAGGTTCTCCGTCCCCGTGACCGTCACCTTGCTGAATTCTATTTCGGTTCCACGAAGTCGTTCTCCGTTTGGGATGCGCGCAACGACGTAGCCTGCTTCCAGAGATATTTCCGCACCGAGTTGACGCAATCCCTCGAGATGAAGATCGATCGGTCGCGTTCCGATGGCACATCCGCCGGGAAGCGAGACGCGCGCCCGCCCGAATCGCGCCACCAGCGGTCCGAGCACGAGGACAGAGGCGCGCATCGTCTTGACCAGATCATAAGGCGCTTCGAAGAGTTCGACGTGCGCCGCGTTGATCTTGTGCGTATGAAGCTCCGGCGTCAGCACCGTCGCCCCCAAATCCTCGAGCAGACGGCGCAACGTCATGCAGTCGCGGACATATGGCACGTTATGCAGCGTCACCGTCTCCGCCGTCAAAAGCGCGGCGGCCATGCATGGCAAAGCCGAGTTCTTCGCGCCGCTAATACGCACCTGACCGCGCAACTCTCTTCCGCCCTGAATGTAAAATTTGTCCATTCGCGCTCTCCTAAGCCGGAGAATCTATCACGTCGCCACGCCGATCATCCAACTTCAACGGCGACGCAAGATGAATGTCCGCGGGATATCCTGCAGATCGCGGCGCACCTCGAGCACGCGCCATATGGCTCCATCTATCGCCTCTTTCACGGCCTGTTCTTGTCCGAACCCGATCTCGAAAAGAAGGAAGCCCTCATCGCGCAGGAAGAGAGGCGCTTCGACGAGCAAACGGCGGATGAGGCTCAACGGATCGTCGCCGGGAGTAAGCGCGATGCGCGGTTCGAAGGCGCGCACCTCAAGCTGCAATGCAGGCAGATCGGCGGCGGCGACATAAGGGGGATTTGAAACGATCAGGTCGAATTGCGCCCTTGCAGCGAAAGCGGAGAAAAGATCCATCGCCACGAAACACAGCCGCTCGCTTACTCCGTGTCTCCGCGCGTTTCGTCGAGCGACTTCGAGCGCTGCCGAAGATAGATCCACGCCGACGGCGCGCCAGCGCGGTCTTTCGTTCAGTAGCGCGATCGCAATGCATCCTGACCCCGTCCCAAGGTCACAGACAAAAGCCTCTTCGCGCGGTCCGACTTCAAGGGCCGCTTCCACGAGCAGTTCCGTTTCCGGGCGTGGGATCAACACTTCAGGCGTGACGAGGAAATCGAGGCCGAAAAACTCCTGATGTCCGGTGATGTATTGGAGCGGTTCCCCGCGCGCGCGCCGCGCCACCAACGCGCGAAACCTCTCGCCTTGCTCGGGCGTCAAAGCATCATCTCGATTTGTGAATAGAAAGAGGCGATCGCAACCTAATACGTGCGTCAATAAGCTCATCGCTTCGCGCCGCGCTTCGGCGATCTCGACTCGCCGAAGCGTTGTGGCCGCTTCGCTCAGCGCCTGAGCAATGGTCTGCCCACGATCGCTCATATGATCTCTTCTTCGGTCGCGAAAACGACCGCAGTCGATTTCCCCAGCCCTTGAAGCTATAATAGAGACCCAAACGTTCGTCGTACAAGGAGCCCGAAGCGATGCGCGTCGAACTGAAGATCAAGGGGATGCATTGTGAATCGTGCGCCGCAGATATCAAAGAGACTTTGGAAGAGACCGATGGCGTGCGAAGTGCCGAAGTGAGTCTCAACGATAGGGCCGCAATCGTCGAATTCGACGAACGGGTCATCCAGCAAAGCGCCCTCATCAAGAAGATTCAGGATTTGGGCTATCAGGCGACGGTCGCAAACGAGAGCTGAAGAACCGCTCTTCGTCCGATGGAGCAAAGAGATGGATAGAAGGATTGAACAAGCGACAGATGCGCTGATCGAGTCTTATACGGGCGGCGGGATAAAGATCCATCACCTGGACCGACAACCGCTCCCTTCGCATGAAGCGATCATCCGCATGATCGATGTCATGCACGAGCTCGTCTTCCCGGGCTACGCTGGCGCGCAAGGGCTAGCCGGTGGAAGTTTACGCCGCCACGTCGAAGCGCGCATCATGTGGCTCTACGAAGCGCTGACCGAACAGATCAGCCGCGCCATCAATCACGGGCAGAAGATCGGCGCGCACTGCGAAGTGACCGAACGCGAAGCCGCTGATTGCGCCGCAGAATTCTTGGCTCAGCTTCCGCGCGTGCGCGAAGTGCTCGCGACCGATGTGCAGGCGGCATATGACGGCGATCCGGCGGCGACCTGCCTTGACGAGATCATCTTCAGTTATCCGGGCGTCTATGCGGTAATGGTCTACCGATTGGCGCACGAACTCTACAAGCTGCGCGTGCCGCTCATCCCGCGCATCATGACCGAACACGCGCACCATCGCACCGGCATAGACATCCATCCGGGAACGAGGATCGGTTCGCGCTTCTTCATCGACCACGGCACGGGCGTGGTCATCGGCGGCACGGCGATCATCGGCAACAACGTCAAGCTCTATCAAGGCGTGACGCTCGGCGCCTTCTCCTTCGATAAAGACGCCAACGGACAATTGATCCGCAACACGAAACGCCATCCGACCATCGAAGACGATGTGGTGATCTACGCGGGAGCGACGATCTTGGGCGGCGACACGGTGATCGGACGCGGCAGCGTCATCGGCGGCAATGTCTGGTTGACCCATTCTGTGCCGCCGGGAACGCGCGTTCTGCAAGAAGCGCCGAAGCTGCGCATCATCACGCCGGAAGGGACGAAGGAAGAGGAGATCGAATCGGTGGCGAAGAAGTAAGAGACCCTGCATCACGTCTTCAGAGTTTCGCATAGAACGCCCCGATCGAATCGGTGGCGAAGAAGTTAAGATGCGCGATCGTCACACTCCTCTGAGGTGGCGGACTAACGATCAGCTAAAAACCGCACAATGGCCGAAAGCGCTGATGAGATCGTCGTGCTTTGGATCACCGCCGGGCTTGGGTGCGATGGCGAGACCATCGCGCTGACCGGCGCGACGCAGCCGAGCCTCGAAGAGTTGATTCTGGGCGGGCTGCCAGGCATCCCGCGCCTCGTCCTGCACAACCCGCTTCTCGCCTACGAAGTGGGCGAAGAGTTCCTCGCGCCTTTCCATCGCGCCGCGCGCGGCGAAATAGACCGGTTCATCCTCGTCATCGAAGGCTCCATCCCGGACGAGACGAACAAGCCGGAAGGTTACTGGGCCGCTTTCGGCGTGGACCAGCAAACCGGGCAACCGATCACCACGTGCGAATGGATCGACCGGCTGGCACCAAAAGCATGGGCCGTGGTCGCGGTCGGCACGTGCGCCGCCTACGGCGGCATCCATGCGATGGAAGGCAATCCAACGGGCTGCATGGGATTAGCTGATTATCTCGGGTGGGATTGGCGCTCGCGCGCCGGCATCCCGATCGTCAACGTGCCCGGATGCCCGACCTTGCCCGATAACCTGACCGAGACGCTCCTTTATCTGTTGCGCCAAGCGGCGGGGCTGGCGCCGATGATCCCGCTCGACGATCAACTGCGCCCGACGTGGCTCTTCGAGCAAACGGCGCACGAAGGATGCAATCGCGGCGGATACTACGAACAGGCGGAGTTCGGCGAAGAGTACGGCTCGCCTAAATGCATCGTCAAACTGGGTTGCTGGGGGCCGGTGGTCCAGTGCAATGTCGGCCGGCGAAGTTGGCTGGGCGGCGTTGGCGGTTGCGCCAACGTCGGCGGCATCTGCATCGGCTGCACGATGCCGAGCTTTCCTGACAAGTTCATGCCGTTCATGAATCAACCGCCCGGTTCGTTGCTTTCGTCGCACGCGGTAGCGACGTATGGCCGGGCCGTGCACGCGCTGCGGCGTTTCACGCAGGCTTCGCTCAACAAGGAACCTAGCTGGCGACAGAAAAAGCCAGTTCAAGCGGCTGGATCGGATTCGAGAAATCGCTGACCGACGGAAATGAACCGCATGGAAGTGGATCAATCGTGGGGGCAGAAGGCGGAGGATGCGCTCGGGTTGGCGAGCGCATCGGAGGCCGAAAAGCTCCTCGTCATGCTCGCGGCCACCTTCTTCCCGTTCTGTTCGGATTCGGCGAACGATATTCAGTGCGCGGCAGAGATGCCTGATACGACGACGCTCTACCGCACGCTCGTCGAGCAGATCCCGGCCATCCTCTTCACCGCATCGCTCGAAGGTGGGATCAGTGAAGCTTACGTCAGCCCGCAGATCGAACAACTGCTCGGCTTCACGCAAGAAGAATGGTTGAACGATCCAGTGCGTTGGTATCAGCAGATCCACTCGGATGACAAAGCCCGCTGGAGCATGGACGCGGCGCAGATGCTGCTCACGGGAGAGCCGCTGCGCGCCGATTACCGCGTGATCGCGCGCGATGGGCGCGTCGTCTGGTTCCATTGCGAGGTCAAGATGGTGCGCCGCACAGATGGGCGTCCGTGGTTCATTCACGGAGCGGCGTTCGACATTACGGAACTGAAACGGGCCGAAGAAGCTTTGCGCCGCGCAGCGGACGAACTTGAAGCGCGAGTCGAAGAGCGCACGGCAGAGCTTGCGCGCGTCAACGCGCAGTTGCGTTCGGAGATCGCCGAGCGCAAGCGCATCGAGGAAGAACTTCGCCGCGCGCGCGACGAACTCGAAATCCACGTCGAGCAGCGCACCGTTGAACTGGTCAAAGCGAACGAGGCGCTGCTGCGCGAAATCGGCGAACGTCGCCGCACCGAAGACGCGCTGCGCAAAAGCGAAGGGACCTTGCGCGCGTTGTTCGATTGCGCTCCCGATGCGATCATCGTCATAGATCAACGAGGGTACATCCTCCAACTGAACGCGCAAGCTGAGAAGATTTTTCAGTATGGGCGCGATGAGATGCAGAATCAATCGATCGAAGTGCTGCTCCCGGAAGTAGACTGGACCAGTTGGTGCGATCGCGCATTTCACCTTGGCGAATTTGAGTCATGCGGTCAGCGCAAAGATGGGGGGTTGTTCCCCGTCGATGTCCGCTTGAGTCCGACGGAGACGAAAGAAGGGCGCTTGGTGATCGCCGTCATTCGCGACATCACAACGCGCAAACAGTCCGAACGCGAACTGCGCGAGTACGCCTCGCGCTTGAAAACGCTCTCTCGCCGGTTAATGGAAGTGCAGGAGGTCGAGCGCCGGCGCATCGCGCGCGAGCTTCACGACGAAATAGGGCAGACGCTGACCGGCCTGAAGCTGACTTTGGAGATGGGAGCGCGACTGCCGCGCGAAAAACCTCAAGAAGTATTCGGTCAAGCGCTGGAGATGGTCAACGGACTGATGGCGACGACGCGCAAAATCTCTTTGGATCTGCGTCCGGGCGTGCTCGACGACCTAGGACTTCTTCCCGCCCTGATCTGGCAGATCGAACACTACACGGCGCAGACGCGCGTGCGCGTCGAGTTCAAGCATCACGGGCTCGAGGGTCGCCGTCTCCCGCCAGAGGTCGAAACGGCGGCCTACCGCATCGTTCAAGAGGCTTTGACCAACATCGCGCGCCATGCGCAAGTGGATGAAGCTGTGGTGCAAGTTTTGGCCGACGATCAGACGATCTTGATCAACGTCGAAGATCGCGGCGTAGGTTTCGATCCTGAAGTCGTCTTTGCGACGAACGAGACGAGCGGGCTGGCCGGCATGCGCGAACGCGCCGTGTTGCTCGGCGGAAAACTGACGGTCGAATCACGGCCCGGCGGCGGCGCTCGGTTGACGGCGATTTTGAAGACCGGAAGGAACGAGGTCGCCAGCTAAATTGAATCGAAAGCGTTCGGCAGTTTGAGAAGGTTCGTCGGCGATGGTCACGATCGTACTGGCAGATGATCATCACATCGTCCGTCAAGGGGTCCGCGCGTTGCTCGAAGCCGAACCGGACTTCGAAGTCGTCGCGGAAACGGGCGATGGGTTGGAAACGCTTCAAACCCTCGAGCGGTTGAAGCCCAACGTGCTCGTGCTCGATCTGATGATGCCGGGGCTCAACGGGCTCGAGGTCGTGCGCCGCGCGAGCAGATTGTCGCCGCACACGCGCACGGTGATCCTTTCGATGTATGCCGATGAAGCTTACGTGCTCGAAGCATTGAGAAACGGCGCCGCCGGGTACGTGCTCAAGGATTCGAGCGCGACCGATCTGGTGAAGGCCATCCGCGAAGCGGCCGCTGGGCGGCGCTACTTGAGCCCGCCGCTCTCCGATCGCGCAATCGAAGCTTATCGCGAGAAGGCTGCCGCCACGGCCGTCGATCGGTACGAGACGTTGACCGCGCGCGAACGCGAAGTGCTCCACTTGGCGGCGGAAGGTTACACCAACGCCGAAATAGCCGCGCGTTTAGGCATCAGCCAGCGCACGGCTGAAACGCACCGCGCGCACCTCATGCACAAGTTGGGGTTGCACACGCAAGCCGACTTGATCCGCTACGCGCTGCGGCGCGGCATCATCCCGATGGAAGACTGACCGGCAAGTGTGGGCGGAAGATCGCCCGGGCCAACCACAAGGTGGGATGTCTCTTCGCAATCTAGCACCGGAGCATCTGCGTGCGGTTCAAACTGTCCTCATCGAAACGGATCTCACTTCCCTTGATCCCTAAGACGATGAGAAAGCATCGTTGATCGTCGGCGCGCCCTTTTCCGTGAAAGTTCCCCTCGGAAACTGGCTTGAGGGCGAGGGCGGCGGAGTTTAAAATCGGGCGGGATGGAAGAGTCCGAAGCCGTCGTGCGATCCAAATTCATCGGCCCACTGTCAAAGGGCCTGCGCGCCACGGCGTCGCTCTACGATGGGATTGAAAGTTCGTTCGAGGATGCGCGCACGCAACGAAGCTTCGCCGTCTTTCTCGTCTTCATCTTCGCGTTCTCTCTCGTCTTGATCGAAAGCAACAGACAAGGACTGCTGCCTGAAGAACTGCGAGGGCGCATCTCCACCAATCATTTCGGAGCAGTGGCACTGGCCTTCACTTTGCTGTTGATCTTCGAAGTGTTGTCACTCGTCTTCGCTTTGGCCCGTTCAGTGGCCGATTCGATAGGCAAGCAGTTCGAGCTTCTCTCGTTGGTGCTTTTGCGCAAAGCTTTCTTCGAGGTGTCACATTTCGGCGAGCCCGTCGATTGGAAGACCGCTGCGCCCGCCGTGCCGGTCGTCATCGCCGACATGGCCGGCGCGCTGCTCATCTTCGCGGCGACGAGCTTCTACTACCGGTTGCAACGACATCGCCGGATCACCTCGGACGAAGCGGATCAAGCGGGGTTCGTCGCGGCGAAAAAAGCGGTGGCGCTGCTCCTGTTGGGCGCTTTCATTTTGCTCGGAGCGCGAGAGATGCTGCTCATCTGGTTGAGCGCTCCTGATCGCGGCGCGCAACGCTTCTTCGAGATCTTCTACACGGTGCTCATCTTCAGCGATGTGCTGTTGGTGCTCATCGCCTTGTGCTACAGTACGCGCTATCCGGTTGTCTTTCGCAACTCCGGGTTCGCGGCGGCAACCGTCATGATGAGACTGGCGCTGACCGCTCCGCGCTACATCAACGTGCTGCTCGGTTTGGGAGCGGTGCTCTTCTCCATCGCGCTGACGCTCGCCTACAACTCCTACATGGCCAAACTGGCCGAGCGACAGTGAATCCCAACGGGTCTCTTTCCTGTGGTTCGCGGCGCGTCTCAGGCTGAAAAATACGTGCGACGCGCGCCGATAAATACGTAGGTTTACGAATAGACACGGGCGCCGAAGCGCGAGAGAATCCGGCCCGTAACGAAAGCGCGATCCGGCGGGGTTTGGTTGCTTGCTGCAACAAATCCCCATCCGCGCCTTTCGGCGCCGCATATTTCCAAGACCGAGGAGACCAAGCGCAATGGCAGCCGAAGAGATCCCCTACGGACGAAGAACGCAACATGCGCCCGCCGTCAAAGAAGTGCACATCGTCTGGATCACGGCCGGCTTGAGCTGCGATGGCGATTCCGTCGCTGTCACCGGCGCAAGCCAACCGAGCATCGAAGATGTGCTCCTCGGCGCGATCCCCGGGCTTCCCAAAGTCCACCTACACAATCCCGTGCTCGCCTACGAGGTCGGCGAGGATTTCATGCAGTACTACTACAAGGCCGAGCGCGGCGAACTCGATCCGTTCGTCCTCGTCGTCGAAGGCTCCATCCCCAACGAAGAGATCAAGCGTGAAGGCTACTGGGCAGCGCTCGGAACCGATCCGGCCACTGGGCAACCGATCACGACGAGCGAGTGGATCAGTCGGCTGGCGCCCAAGGCTTTCGCCGTCGTCGGCATCGGCACGTGCGCAACCTACGGCGGCATCCACGCGATGGCGGGCAACCCGACCGGCTGCATGGGGCTGGCCGACTATCTGGGCTGGAACTGGCGCTCGCGCGCCGGCATCCCGATCGTCAACGTGCCCGGCTGTCCGGTGCAACCGGATAACTTCATGGAGACGGTCCTTTACCTGCTCTATCAAGCGGCGGGGCTGGCGCCGATGATCCCGCTCGACGATCAACTGCGCCCAAAGTGGCTTTTCGGCAGCACGGTGCATGAAGGCTGCGACCGCGCCGGCTACTACGAGCAAGGCGATTTCGCCAACGAGTACGGCTCGCCTAAATGCATCGTCAAACTGGGTTGCTGGGGGCCGGTCGTCAACTGCAATGTGCCGAAGCGCGGTTGGATGGCTGGCATCGGTGGCTGTCCCAACGTCGGCGGCATCTGCATCGGCTGCACGATGCCGGGCTTTCCTGACAAATTCATGCCGTTCATGGATGAACCGCCGGGAGCGCGCGCTTCGACTGGGGCTTCCGCCGTTTACGGCAGAGTGATCCGCAGCTTGCGCAGCATCACCAACGCGACCGTCAACAAAGAACCGAAGTGGCGGCGACGCGGAACCGAGTTGACGACCGGTTACCGGCCAAGGACCTACTGAAGAAAGGAGCCGCAACGATGAGCACGATGACGAGAACGAAACCCGAAGCGCCAGCCGCGACGCGCAATCTGGTCGAGATGAACTGGGATCCGATCACGCGCATCGTCGGGAGTTTGGGCATCTACACCAAGATCGATTTCAAAAACCGCGAAGTCGCCGAATGCTACAGCACCTCCTCGATCTTTCGCGGCTACAGCATCTTCATGAAGGGCAAAGATCCGCGCGATGCGCACTTCATCACGAGTCGCATCTGCGGTATCTGCGGCGACAATCACGCCACCTGCGCGATCTACGCGCAGAACATGGCTTTCGGCGTGCGCCCGCCTGCGCTCGGCGAATGGATCATCAATCTGGGCGAAGCCGCCGAGTACATGTTCGATCACAACATCTATCAGGATAATTTGGTCGGCGTCGATTTCTGCGAGCAGATGGTCAAAGAGACCAACCCGAGCGTGTGGGAGAAGGCGCAGAAGACCGAAGCGCCGAACGCGGCGCTGCATGGCTACCGCCGGATCAGCGACATCATGACGGCGCTCAATCCGTTCACCGGCGAGTTCTATCGCGAAGCGCTGCTCATGAGCCGTCTGACGCGCGAGATGTTCTGTTTGATGGAAGGGCGACACGTGCATCCTTCGACGCTCTATCCGGGCGGCGTCGGGACGGTGCCGACGATTCAGCTCTTCACCGACTATCTGGTCCGGTTGATGAAGTACGTCGAGTTCATGAAGAAGGTCGTCCCGATGCACGACGATCTGTTCGATTTCTTCTACGAAGCGTTGCCGGGCTACGAGCGTGTCGGTCAGCGGCGCGTGCTGCTCGGTTGCTGGGGATCGTTCAACAACCCGGACGTGTGCGATTACACCTACGAGCGCATGACCGAGTGGGGCAACGCGATGTATGTGACGCCGGGAGTCGTCGTCGATGGTCAACTGGTGACGACCGATCTAGTGAAGATCAATCTCGGCATTCGCATCCTGCTCGGCAGTTCCTACTACGAGGATTGGGAGAACGCCGAGACTTTCGTCCAGCGCGATCCGCTCGGCAACCCCGTCGATAAACGCCATCCGTGGAACCAGACGACCATTCCGAAGCCGCAGAAGCGCGATTTTCAAGACAAATACACGTGGGTCATGTCGCCGCGCTGGTACGACGAGCGGACGGGCGACTATTTAGCGCTCGACACAGGTGGTGGACCGATCGCCCGTTTCTGGGCGACGGCGCTCGCCGGCAAAGTCGATATCGGCTACATCAAAGCGACTGGGCAGAGCGTGAAGATCTACTTGCCGAAGACGGCGACCAAGCCCGAAGTCGAGTTCGAATGGAAGATCCCGAAGTGGTCCAACGCCATCGAACGGGATCGAGCGCGCACATACTTTCAAGCTTACGCGGCGGCGGCGGCGCTCTACTTTTTGGAGAAGGTGATGGCCGAGGTTCATGCCGGAAGGACGAAGACATGGTCCGAGTTCAAGGTGCCGGATGAAGCCATCGGCTGCGGATTCCACGAAGCCGTGCGCGGTGTGCTTTCGCATCATGTGGTGATCCGCGACGGCAAGATCGCCAACTATCATCCATATCCGCCGACGCCGTGGAACGCCAGCCCGCGCGACATCTACGGCACGCCCGGCCCATACGAGGATGCCGTGCAGAACACGCCCATCTTCGAAGAGAACGGGCCGGACAAGTTCAAAGGCATCGACATCATGCGCGCCGTCCGCAGCTTCGATCCGTGCTTGCCGTGCGGCGTGCACATGTATCTGGGCGGCGGTAAGGTGCTCGAAGTGCGTCATTCACCCGTCTTCGGGCCGTTTGGGAAGTGATCATGGAACAGCAGATGCAAGCTTGCGCCCGGCGGATCGAAGAGTTGGTCCAGAGGATCGAGAGTCTCACAGACGCACGCGCGCGCGACGTCGCCGTCGAACTCGTGCAAGAGCTTATGCGCATGCACGGAGCGGCGCTTGAGCGGCTGCTCGAGATCGTCTGGGGGCGAAATGAACCAGAACTCATCGAAGCTTTCGCGCGCGATGATCTCGTCGGTCCGCTGCTTCTGCTTTACGACCTTCACCCGCTGGACCAAGAGACGCGCGTCCGCGAGGCGATCGAGCGCGTGCGGCCATACTTGCGTTCGCATGGCGGCGATGTCGAACTCCTGCGGATCAGCGATGGTGTGGTTCACTTGAGACTTCGCGGCAGTTGCCACGGCTGCGCTTCGTCGGCGCAGACGCTGCGCTTGGCGATCGAAGCGGCGATCTACGAAGCGGCGCCGGAGATCGCCGCGCTCGAAGTCGAAGGCGTCGCGCAACCCGCCACATCTTTTGTGCCGCTCGAAAGCGGGCGGGGCAACGCCAATGGGAAACGGAAGACTCACGGCGTTTGGGAAGAGGTGGAAGCGCCGCTCTCGCTTGCGCCGGGTAGCGCGCGCATCATCGAAGCGCGCGGACGGCGCATCCTCTTCTGCCGTCTGGACGATCGCTTCTTCGCCTATGAAGACCGATGCCCAGCTTGCGGCGGCGCGCTCGATGCCGCGCGTTTCGAAGACGTGATGCTCGTGTGCCCTGTGTGTGGTCGACGCTACGATGTGGTTCGCGCCGGACGTGCGAGCGACGGCGCGAACCCACACCTCGAACCGCTGCCGCTGTTGCTCGAACATGGGCGGGCAAAGATAGCGCTGCCAGCGTGATCGTCTGACTTGGGTGGGCGTGCACTTTGCGAAAGAAGCGAGGCATTTAAGATTGAACGTGGTTTTATCGAGCAATAACGAGCCTTTGGTTGCGCTCCGCCGTTTGATTGAAAGGCGCGACGCACGCGGCGATGAGACATGCGAACTTTGCGGTAGCGTTCTCACCGCGCAACATTCGCACCTGATCGAGATGGCAACCGGTAGGTTGCTTTGCGCCTGTGACGTTTGCGCGACATCGTTCGGAAACGACGGCAAGGCTCGATACCGGCGCGTACCGCAGCGCGTCCGCTTTCTGCCCGATCTCGATCTGACCGACGAGCAGTGGGACGATCTGATGATCCCGATCGGACTGGCCTTCTTCTTCCGAAGCACGCCGCAGAATCGGGTGGTGGCCTTTTATCCCAGCCCAGCTGGTCCGACCGAATCTTTGCTCCCGCTCGAAGCGTGGGATTCGATCGTCGCAGCCAATCCGGTGCTCCGGAGTTTGGAGCCGGATGTCGAAGCGTTGTTGGTCAATCGTCTGCGTGAGGCCGAGTATTACATCGCTCCCATCGATGAATGCTACCGTCTCGTCGGGCTGATCCGTCTTCATTGGCGAGGGCTTGGCGGCGGAGCGCGCGTGTGGGACGAGATCGCGGCCTTCTTCGATGGATTGCGAAAGCGTTCGCGCGAGGGAGAGGCAGATGCCTGAGCTGATCTTCAGCGTGCAGAAGGCGGAAGCCGTCAAGTTCGCCATCGCGCCGCAGCTCGCTTTCACCTTGCGCATCGAGAACATGGCGCGCGAAGAACCGGTCCAGACGGTCGCGCTCCGTTGCCAGATCATGATCGAACCGGCGCGCCGCCGCTACGCTGTGCGGGAGAAGGAGCCGCTCGCGGAGTTGTTCGGCGAACCGGAGCGTTGGGCGCAGACCGTGCGCCGCATGCTTTGGACGCACGCGCACGTGATCGTCCCGCCGTTCGTCGGCGAAACGAGCGTCGAGCTGTCGGTGCCGTGCACGTTCGATTTCAACGTCGCGGCGACGAAATATTTCGCTGCGCTCGAGGATGGCGAAGTGCCGCTCGATCTGCTGTTCAGCGGGACGGTCTTCTACCGGAACGAAGACGGGGCCTTGCAGGTGGCGCAGATCCCTTGGGAGAAAGAGGCGCGCTTTCTTCTGCCCGTGCGCATATGGCGCGAGATGATGGAGGCTTACTACCCGAACAGCGCATGGGTCTGTTTGGGCCGTGACGTGTTCGACCGATTGCGGCGCTACAAGGCTCGGCGCGGACTGGCGACTTGGGAGCAGACCATCGAATCGCTCCTTGCGCAAACGGAAGAAGAGGACGGGGTGAAAGAATCCTTCGTGACGGAAGAGGCGCGCGCCGAAGACGGCAACGGCGAAGCGGTTCACTGATCGCCTTGAAGCGACGGGCTGGTTCTTTCGACGGGAGCCGATTTTAAAAAGGATGGCGAGATGAACACCGAGATGCTCGATTCGATCGTCAAAGCGATCCTTTACGAAGGTTACATCCTGTATCCTTACCGCCCGTCCGCGCTCAAGAACCGGCAGCGCTGGAACTTCGGCGTGCTCTATCCGGCGAGCTACTGCGCGATGCAATCGGGGACGGATGCGCACGCGCTGCAAGCTGAATGCCTGCTGCTCGGCGATGAGCGGACGCAACTGGGAATCGTCGTGCGCTTCTTGCATCCACTGATGCGTGAAGTCGGCAAGATAGGCGAGCGCGGAGAGGATTGTTGGGAGATAGTGGAAGCGCTCGAAGTCGATGGCCAGATCTTTTACACCTGGCAGGAAGCAGTCGAAAGAAGCGTTCACCTCGTTCTCGGTGCGCTGGGAGAACTGCTCGGAGCGCCTCGCACCGCGTCCTTCAACTTTCCGGCGAACCGTCGAATCGAGTTCATCCGTGATCGGACGGATAGAGCGGTCGGCGTGCTCATCCGAAGGCAACACGCGATCAGCGGCGGCGTCGAAGTCTCGCTCGAACGGCTCGATGCCGGAGTCTTCAAAGCGACGGCGCGCGTCGAGAACCGCACCGCTTTCGACGGCGCCGGTGCGAGCCGCGACGAAGCGTTGCTTCGTTCGCTCGCTTCGGCTCACGTCATTTTCGAAGTGCGAGGCGGCGAGTTCATCTCGCTCCTCGATCCGCCCGCAGAGTTGCGCGCGCATGTCGCCGCTTGTCGTAACGTGGGCGTCTGGCCGGTGCTCGTCGGAGAGCCGGGCGCGCGCGATCTCATGCTCGCCTCGCCGATCATCCTTTACGATTACCCGCGAGTCGCGCCGGAGAGCGCGGGCGACCTGTTCGACGGCACGGAGATAGACGAATTGCTTTCGCTTCGCATCTTGACGCTGACCGATGAAGAGAAGCGCGAGGCGCGCGCGGCGGATGAACGAGCGCGCGCACTGCTTGAAAGAACCGAGAGCTTGCATGCGGGGCAGATGCTCCGGTTGCACGGGGCGATTCGTGAAATGCGCCCCGTCGAGGGCGAAGAAGCGACGGACAAAAGATGAACGAATGGGAGTGGGAACTGATCGAAGCAAAGACCCCGCTCGCCAGCCTATGCGTGCGGGGCGTCGCAGTCCGGCCCGGCGATCGCGTGCGTCTGTGGCCGCAGGGCAACGCGGATATCTTCGATCTAGCGCTCGCCGGAAAAACGGCCACCATCGAAGCGATTGAACAAGACTACGATGGTCGGGTGTTGGTCGCTGTCGTCATCGACGATGATCCGGGGCGAGATCTAGGACTGCTTCGACAGCCGGGCCACCGCTTCTTCTTCTCGCCGGAGGAGATCGAACCGGTGGAGCCTCGCACTCCGCTGCCAGGGGGAGGGAAATGCGAATCTTGATCGCCGGCATCGGCAACATCTTTCTCGGCGACGATGGCTTCGGTTGCGAGGTGATCCGCCGATTGGTCCAACGCGAACTTCCTGCGGGCGTGCGCGTCGTGGATTTCGGGATTCGCGGCTTCGATCTGGCCTATGCGTTGATGGAGCGCAACGATGCGGTGATCCTCGTCGATGCGGTCCCGCGCGGCGAAGAGCCCGGCACGCTTTACACGATCCAACCCGATCTGGACCAGTTGGGCGAGGTGAACATCGAAACGCACGGGATGAATCCCGTCAAAGCGCTCTCGCTCGCCAGCGCGATGGGCGAAAAACCAGCGCGCATCCTGCTGGTTGGATGCGAACCGGCTTGCTTCGACGGCATGGGGCTGAGCCCAGCGGTGGAAGCGGCGGCGAACGAGGCGGTGAGTATGATCGAGGAGTTGATCGCGGAGTTCGCCCGCGAGAGCGCACACGAGGGCGAACGGATGGAAGATCGCCGAAGCGGGAAAGGAGGAAGATGAAGATGGGCGAGAAGCGAGGATCTGGAAACGTGATCTGGAAGTTGCTCGGCGGCGCGGCCTTGGCGCTCGTCGTCGCCGGCTTGATCGTCACCTATCCGGACATCAAACGTTACGTGAAGATCAGCACCATGTGAGTCGAAACGCTGAGGCGCGAGCTTCGACGTGGAGCCTCGGCCCGCAGTCATCCGCGCTTGATCGATGTTCGGCTATGGGAGAGTCGACGCGAAATGTCTGAAGTCGTCGGGCGCGAAGAAGGTGAAGCGACGTATCTGTTCGATGCGCCTACGAGCCGCATCACCGTGCGCGTTTCCGCCACCGGGTTGCTTTCGGCTTTCGGCCACAGCCCGACGCTCACCTTCCGCGATCTCGCGGGCGAGGCGCGTTTCGATCCCGCGCACCCGGATAAGGCTCGGCTCCGCGTGCGCGTTCGGGCCGATTCGCTTGAAGTCGTCGAAGGAGTCAACGATCGTGATCGCGCGGAGATCGAGCGGCGAGCGCGCGAGGAGGTCCTCAAGACCGAGCGCTATCCGGAAATAATCTTTGAAAGCCGCAAGATCGCGGTCGAAAGGATCTTCGAGGGCCATTACGTCGCCCGGATCATCGGCGAACTGACGCTTTGCGGGGGCGCGCGCCCGTGCGAGATTCAAGCTCGCGTATTTGCCAACGAAAGTATGCTGCGTGCGAGCGGCGAATTTTCGCTCCGACAATCCGCGTTCGGCATCAAACCGGTGACCGCTTTGGGCGGAGCGATCAAGGTCAAGGACGAGGTGCGCATCTCATTCGAGGTCGTCGCGCGGCAAGCGTGAATGTTCGGCGGTGGCCTGAACCGGGTCAGAAAGTGGGCGCGTTATGCGCTTGCTTGGAGATATGGCGTGAGCCATGCATGAGTTATCCATCGCCCTAAGCATCGTTGATCTTGCTGCCGAAGAAGCAGATCGGCGCGGCGTCAAAGTCAACGCCGTGCACTTACGCCTCGGGCCGCTCGCGGGAGTCGTCAAGGACGCGCTTCTTTTCTCATACGATCTCGCGTGCGAAGGGACGCCGCTCGACAAATCGCGCTTGATCATCGAGGAGGTTCCCGTCGTGGTCCACTGCTCGCGTTGCGAAACGGACCGAGAGCCGATCTCGATGCAGGATCTGCGTTGCTCTGTGTGCGGCGATCCTACCTACGAGATCGTACAAGGCAGAGAGATGGAGATCGTCGCACTGGAGGTCGAATGATGAACGGACCGCGTCTGGTCGAAGTCAGGCAGAAGGTCTTGAAACAGAACGATCTGCTCGCGCGCGCGTTGCGCGAGCGGTTCCGACGCGCCGGCGTGTATGTCGTCAGCCTCGTCTCCAGTCCCGGCTCGGGCAAGACCGCGTTCCTCGAGCGCACGCTTCACGATTTCGCTCGTCGGCACAGCGTGGCGGCGCTGGTTGGCGATCTGGCAACCGAAAACGACGCGCAACGGCTGCGTCGTAGCGGCGCGTGCGTGCGGCAGATCACGACCGGGACGGTGTGCCATCTGGATGCGGCGATGATCGAGCGCGCGCTCGAGGATTGGAGGCTGGAAGAACTCGATTTCCTCTTCATCGAGAACGTCGGCAACCTCGTCTGCCCCGCAAGCTACGATCTCGGCGAAGAACTGCGCTTCGTGTTAATGTCTGTGACCGAAGGCGAAGATAAACCGCTCAAGTACCCGACCATCTTCAACACGGCGGATGTGACCGTGTTGACGAAGATCGATCTGGCGACAGCGGTTGAATTCGATCTCGAAGCGGCGAAGGAGAACATTCGTGCCGTTCGTCCCGGCATGCGCATCTTCGAGGTTTCGGCGAAGACCGGAGCCGGGATGATCGAGTGCTGGCGTTACCTTGAAGAGCGTCGCGACGAAGCGCGCGCCGGTTCCGCCCTTTCGGCCTAGGCTCGGAGCGCTGCGCTCGTTCTTTCCAGCGTCGCCAGTCGGCGAAGTTCGGCACGCCCGACCTATTTCGATTTGAGAGGAGCATGGTTCGAGCATGTGTTTAGCGATCCCCGGTCAAATAGTCAGACTGCTCGACGACGAGGGCCATTACGCCGTGGTCGATGTCTCAGGCGTGCGACGGACGATCAACATCGGCTTGTTGCGCGAAGATGGCGTCAAACCAGACGATTGGGTGCTGATCCACGTCGGTTTTGCCATGAGCAAGATCAGCGACGAGCAGGCGAAGGACCAGTTGCGCTTGCTCGAAATGCTCGGCGAAGCGAGCATGGCAATCGAAGAGGTGAGCGGCTACAGCTTCGGCGAACGAGCTGAGGGCGACCGAGAGGGCCCCAATCACGAATCGAAGAGCGGGTAGCTAAGGCAAAAGGGTGGCCTTTTGACGAGAGCGAGTCGAGATCTTGTGGCGCCGCCATCCTTGATGGTGACGATGAACAAGCCAGATCGGAGGTGGATCATGTCCGAAGGAGCGAAAGAAGGATCGAGCAAAGCGCCGTCGCAAGTCGGCGAGAGTCATTCGCTCGCCCCGCGCTGCGTCACGTGTCAAGATGAAGCTGTGCCGGTCACGGTCCTTGAGTTGCACGCAGACGCCCAAGCGCTGGTGGAAAATGGTTCGGGCCAGCGCGCGTTGGTGGCGATCGATTTCACTCCGGAGGCCCGCGTCGGAGACATCTTGCTGGTCCATTCGGGCGTCGCCATCGCACGCCTCGACGAGGAAAGATCATGAAGTACGTCGATGAATTCCGCGATCCCGCGTTGATACGCAAGACGGCGGACGAGATCGCGCGCGTGATCGAACGCGATCGTCACTACCGCATCATGGAAGTGTGCGGCGGTCACACCTTCTCCATCTACCGTTTCGGATTGCAGCGCCTGTTGCCCGAAAACATCGAACTCGTGCACGGTCCCGGCTGTCCGGTCTGCGTGCTGCCGATGGGGCGCATGGACGATGGGCTGGCCATTGCCGCACGTCCCGAAGTCATCTTCACAGCCTTCGGCGACGTCATGCGCGTCCCCGGAAGACGGGGGACGCCGCTCGAGATGCGCGCCAAAGGGGCCGATGTGCGCATGGTCTATTCGCCGCTCGATGCGCTGAAGCTTGCGACCGAGAATCCCGATCGTCAGGTCGTCTTCTTCGCCATCGGGTTCGAGACGACGGCCCCATCGACGGCGCTCACGCTCTTGCGCGCGCGTTCGTTGAACGTAGACAACTTCAGCGTCTTCTGCAATCACGTGTTGATCCTGCCGGCGATTCGCGCCATTCTCGATTCGCCCGATATGAGGATCGACGGCTTCATCGGCCCCGGCCATGTCTCGACCGTAATTGGCGCACGCCCCTACGAGTTCATCGCGCGCGAGTACGGGAAGCCCGTAGTCATCTCGGGATTCGAGCCGCTGGACCTGTTGCAATCCATCCTCATGCTCATCAAACAGCTCAACCAAGGGCGCGCCGAGGTTGAGAACCAGTACGCGCGCGTCGTCCCGTGGGATGGGAACCGCCCCGCTTTGCGCGCGCTGGCCGAAGTCTTCGCGGTGCGCCCATTCTTCGAGTGGCGCGGGTTAGGCTTCATCTCGCAATCGGCTTTACGGCTTCGCGACGAGTTCGCCGCATGGGATGCGGAAACGCGCTTTTCTGTCCCGGGCGTGCGCGTTACAGACCCGAAAGCGGCTCAGTGCGGCGAAGTGCTCAAAGGCGTGTTGCCACCGAACCGCTGCAAACTGTTCGGCAGAGAGTGCACGCCGGAGCATCCAGTCGGCGCGCTCATGGTCTCGTCCGAAGGTGCTTGCGCGGCTTACTACCACTACGTCCACGCGATGGTGACGGCAGGCGATTGACCTGTCGAAGGTCGCGCGAAGGTTCCAGAGCTTCGAATCGTTCGGCGAGAGGGTTGAGCAGGATGGTCGCAGAGATCGTAACAGCGCGTTTCACCGATGAGCGCGTCGAACTCGCACACGGCGCCGGAGGCAAGGCGAGTCGCCGTCTGGTCGAAGGGCTGTTGCTGCCTTACCTTTCAAACGCCATCCTCGACGAACTCGGCGACGCCGCGCATCTCGAAGTTCATGGCGCGAAGCTGGCTTTCACCGCAGATAGCTTCGTCGTCAAACCGCTCGCTTTCCCCGGCGGATCGATCGGCGAGCTGGCCGTCAATGGCACGGTCAACGATCTGGCCGTGTCGGGTGCAAAACCGCTGGCGCTCGTGATGACGCTGATCCTCGAGGCCGGTCTTTCGACTTCCATCGTCGAACGCGAAATCGCTGCCATGGCCGAAGCCGCGCGACGGGCCGGCGTGCTCATCGTCGGCGGCGACACCAAGGTGGTCGAACACGGCAAGGCGGATGGTCTGTACATCACGACGGCAGGGATCGGACTGACGGATGCGCGCCTTCATCTCGCGCCATCCAACGTTCACGTCGGAGATAAGGTCTTGCTTTCCGGTCCAGTCGGCGACCACGGGATCACCGTTCTGCTCGCGCGCGGCGAAATAGATCTCGAAGCCGATCTTCGCTCCGATACGAGATCGGTCTGGCCTTTGGTCAGCGCGTTGATCGACGCTGCGGCTTCAAGCGTTCGCTGGATGCGCGATCCCACGCGCGGCGGAGCAGCGACGGCGCTCAACGAGCTGGCGCGCGCCGCGAAAGTGGCCATCGTGTTGGATGAAGAGAGCGTGCCGGTACGCCCGGCGGTGCGCGGCGCGTGCGAGATCTTGGGGCTCGATCCGCTGCACATCGCATGCGAAGGTCAATTCGTCGCCATCGTCGCTCCTGAACGAGCGGATGCGGCGCTAGAAGCTTTGCGGCGCGCGCCCGGCGGCGAAGAGGCCGCTCTCATCGGCGAAATTCAAGAGGCGCCCGCCGGACTTGTCATCGCGCGTTCGGCTTACGGCGGCAGCCGCGTCGTTGACATGCTCGTCGGCGATCCGCTGCCGCGCATATGCTGAGCGGTTCACTGGACCAGTCGCGTTGTGGATCGCGAGATGAACCGAAGCGTTTGCCGATCTTCAACGATTAAAGGGCGATGAAGGAAGCGATGCTCCATCGCTGGATCGAGGAACGATTGCTGGAGCGCAATCGCGTCTCGCAAGCGTTCTTTCCGCGCGAAGCGATGCGGTTAGCCGAAGCGTGTCGCCAAATGGCCGAGCGCTTCCTCGAAGGCGGGCGTCTGCTCGCTTTCGGGCGCGGCCCATACGCGACCGACGCGCAGCACGTTTCGGTCGAATTCTTGCATCCGGTCATCGTCGGCAAACGCGCCCTGCCCGCGCTCGATCTCAGCCTGTGTTTCGGCTCGTGGCTCGAAACCATCGCGCGACCGCAGGATATGGTGATGGGATTCGGCCCGCCGGAAGGGGACGATGAAGTGGAGGCCGTTCTGCAAAAGGCACACAACAAGGGAGCGTTGACCTTCGCGCTTCCCGGGCAGCGAGCGGATTACGCGACCGCTGCGCCTTCGGATGATCCCTTCATCCATCAAGAGATGATCGAGATCCTTTACCACACCTTGTGGGAGACGGTCCACGTCTTCTTCGAGCACAGAGAAGTCGCACCGCGCGATGCGGGCGAAGCGTCATTCCTCTACCCATTTCTCGGCGGTCACCAGCGCGACCTCGCCGCTGTCACGGCGGAAGTGGCGGCGTCCATCCTGAGCAAAGCGCGCGAAGACGAACGATTGCGCGTCGAAGCAGCCAAGATGTGCGCCGCGACGATCGCCGATTGCGCGGCGGCGATGGCTGAACGGTTGCGAAGAGGCGGTCGCATCATCGCCTTCGGCAACGGCGGATCGGCGACCGACGCCAACGATTTCGTGCTCGATTGCGTGATGCCGCCACAAGGCGCGATGCGCCCCATCCCTGCCGTCTCTCTGGCGATGGAGCCCGCCGTGTTGACGGCGGTCGCCAACGATGTCGGTCAAGAAGTGATCTTCTTGCGCCAACTCATCGCGCACGCGCGAACGGAAGACATCGCTTTGGCCATCTCCACGAGCGGGGGATCGAAAAACATCATCATCGCGCTCGAAGAGGCGCGCCGTCGCGGCATGCTGACCGTCGGATTGCTCGGCTACGACGGCGGCGAGATCGTCCGCCGGCGATTGGTCGATTTCGCGCTCGTCGTCCGTTGCGATTACATCCCGCGCATTCAAGAGACGCAAGCGTCGATCTATCACACGCTGCGCGAAGCGCTGGACCGACTCTCGGCGGATTGAAAGCGCTCTCGCCGCGCGAGGTTGAGCGAACGGTGGCGAGAGGATGATCGATGATGGTGGAACGTAGCGATCGACGGGCCAAAGTTCATCACATCGAAGGGTGATCGAGGCCGAGTGATGTTGGAACTTTACGGCACGCGAAGTTGTCCGTACACGGCTGAGCTGCGCGCCGATCTCGAATGGCGCGGCGAAAGCTTCGTCGAATACGATGTCGAACTCGACCAGGAAGCTTTGCGCCGCATGCTCGAGCTGACCGGAGGCAATCGCATGGTGCCCGTGCTGGTCAAAGAGGGCCGCGTCATACAGACGGGATGGCAAGGGCGTGGCTGTTACATCTAAAGCCACTTCGCAAAAGGCGGAAGGGCGGCGATCCGACTCTCGACTTGCTTGCCATCGCTAAACACGGAGATCGCTGTACATCTTCACCATTCGACGATGGCCGATGGCTCTTAAAGTCCAAACGAATCAGCAAGCGGTGCGCGTTCGCGTGCGCGGCGTCGTTCAAGGGGTCGGCTTTCGCCCGTTCGTCTACCGCGAAGCCACGCGCTTGGGACTTGCGGGATGGGTGCTCAACGGCGAACAGGGCGTCGAGATCCATCTTGAAGGAGAAGCCGCGCGCATCGAGCTGTTCTTGGCCGCGCTCGAAAAGCGCCCGCCCTCAGCCGCGCGCATCGCCGCAATCGAAACGGAGCGCGTTCAACCCTGCGGTTGCGCCGGGTTCAGCATTCGCGAGAGCGAAAAACGTGATCACCCGACGGTGCGCGTCTCGCCCGATCTGGCGATCTGCGAAGCTTGTTTGCGCGAGTTGTTCGACCCGCGCGACCGGCGTTTCCGCTACCCTTACATCAACTGCACTGATTGCGGCCCGCGCTATTCGATCACGCTCGGACTGCCTTACGATCGCCCACAGACCACGATGCGCGCGTGGCCGCTGTGCGATGATTGCGCGCGCGAATATCACGATCCGCGCGACCGGCGCTTTCACGCGCAGCCGGTGGCGTGCCCGCGTTGCGGTCCGCGTTACAAGCTTCTGATCGGAGCGGAGACGATCGAGGACGCGCCGATCGCGGCGGCTGCGCGATTGTTGCGCCGAGGGGGCATCGTCGCCGTGAAAGGCATCGGCGGTTACCACCTCGCTTGCGATGCGCTGAACGCCGCGGCGGTGCAAGCGTTGCGCGAGCGCAAGTTCCGCAAAGAGAAGCCCTTCGCTCTGATGGTGCGCGATCTCGATCTGGCACGGCGTCTCGTCGAACTGACGGATGATGCAGTGCGCATGCTCGTGTCGGTCGCGCGCCCCATCGTCCTCTGTCCGGCGCGGCAGGTGATCGAAGGCGTCGCGCCAGAGAACTGCGATCTGGGGATCATGCTCCCTTACGCCCCTTTGCATCACCTTTTGTTCGCCGCAGGCGCGCCGCCCGTGCTCGTCATGACCAGCGCCAACCGGTCCAGCGAACCCATCGCTTACGAGGACGAAGACGCGCGCGATCGCCTTGCGGGAATCGCCGACGCCTTACTCATCGGCGAACGCCCCATCGCGCGGCGCGTCGATGATTCCATCACGCGCGACACGGTTTTCGGGCCGCAAGTGCTTCGTCGTGCGCGCGGCTATGCGCCCGCGACGGTAACGATGTTGCCGACGAAGCGCACGATCCTCGCCGTCGGAGCCGATCTGAAAAATTCCATCACGCTCGTCGTGCGCGGACAGGCCATCGTCAGCCAGCACATCGGCGACCTCGACCATTTCGCCGCCCGCCGCGCTTTCGCTGAGACGATACGCGATCTGTGCGCGCTCTACGAGGTGGACGAACGCGATCTGGTGATCGCGCACGATGCGCATCCGCAGTATTTTTCGACCGAATACGCCGTCGGTCGCGCGAGCACGGTGATCCCCGTGCAACATCATCGCGCGCACGTCGCGAGCGTGCTGGCCGAGCGCGAAGCGTGGGAGACGCGCGTCATCGGTTTCGCGTTCGACGGCACAGGCTACGGCGATGACGGCGCCATTTGGGGCGGCGAGATCTTCGCCGGAAGCCTGCGCGAAGGTTTCAAGAGGGTCGCCCATTTACGCGCGGCGTCGCTGCCCGGCGGCGATGCCGCCGCTCGCTGGCCCAGTCAGGCTGCCGCCGGTTTCCTCGCCGCGTTCGACGACGCAATGCTTTCGCCCCTCAGCGATCAGCTCGGACGCAGATTCGCTCTCGCGTTGAGTTTGGCGCGAAAGAACGTGCGCTCTTTCCCGACGACATCTATGGGACGCCTCTTCGATGCGGTGGCCGCCGTGCTCGGATTTGCGCGCGAGACGAGCTTCGAAGCGCAGGCGGCGATGTGGCTCGAATACACAGCACGTCAAAGCCCTCCAGTTCCACCCTACCCTTTCCCTTTCACGGGCAAAGAATTGGACCATCGCCCGCTGCTTGCAAACATCATCGCCGACTGGCGGCGCGGTCGCCCCGTTCAAGAGATCGCGCGTGCTTTTCACGCGAGCGTCGCACACGCGGTTGCAGAAGCGAGCCTTGCGCTCTCCGCAGAATTCGGCACGAAGACGATCGTTCTCTCCGGCGGCGTCTTTCAAAACTCCCTGCTGCTCGAAGAGATCGCCGCGCGGCTCGACCGATGCGCGTCACTTCGGATCTGGTGCAATCGAGAGGTTCCGCCGAACGACGGCGGCATAAGCCTCGGACAGGCCGCCAGCGCCGCTTTTCAGGATATATAAAGAACTTATAAAGATCCGCCCTCTCCTAAACGATCCGATCGACGAAGAGATCGGGGGCGTCGCCTCTACGCCCCGCCGATTTGGCCCTAATTCAGAGGAAAACGCGACGCTCCGCCGCGCACTAAGTCAACACCTTACGATGCGCGGAAAGCGATTTAAATTATTAATGAAACCATACGGACAATTTGTTGTTATCATTGTTGCTTCTATTCACTTGGGCGATCTCTTCCGAGCGGGGAAGACCCGAGATACGGGAAGTTTTTGAAGTTCAGAAGTGACCATGAAAGACGCAAACTGTTTTGGCTTGCCGGCACCCGATGGCTTATACGATCCACAATGGGAGCATGATGCGTGTGGCGTAGGATTCGTCGTTGATATCAAAGGGCGTCGATCACACAAGATTATCGAACAAGGGATTCAGATTTTAGAGAACTTGGTGCATCGCGGAGCCTGCGGTTGCGATCCCGAAACAGGCGACGGGGCTGGGATTCTCATTCAGATTCCGCACGAGTTCTTGCGGCGCGAGCGGTCGCTTCCAGCCGAAGGGCGGTATGCGGTCGGCATGGTCTTTCTGCCGCGCGAGCGTCATGACCGCGCGCTGTGCGAAGCGTTGATCCGCGCCGTGGTCGAAGAGGAGGGGCAAGAGTTTCTCGGCTGGCGTGACGTTCCGGTTGACAACACGAAGCTCGGGACGCTAGCGCGCGCCTCCGAACCCGTGATCCGTCAATTCTTCGTCGGGCGAGCGGCGCGCATTACAGATCAAGAGGCTTTCGAGCGCAAACTCTTGGTCATCCGCAAAGTGATCGAGAGCCGCGCCGAGAAACTACCGCTCAAACAGGGCGAATGCTTTTACATTTGCAGCCTCTCGTCGCGCACCGTCGTTTACAAGGGGCTGTTGCTGGCGCATCAGATCAGCGGATACTATCTGGACCTGCGCGAATCCGCGGTGGTGAGCGCGCTGGCGCTCGTGCATCAGCGTTTCAGCACGAACACTTTTCCTACTTGGCCGCTCGCGCATCCGTACCGGATGCTGGCGCACAACGGCGAGATCAACACCTTGCGCGGCAATCGCAACTGGATGCGCGCGCGTCAAGCGCAGCTTCGCTCGGCGCTTTTCGGTGACGATGTGCGCAAGCTCATCCCGCTCGTGACCGAAACGGGGAGCGATTCGGCGACGCTCGACAACGCGCTCGAACTGCTCGTGCGTGGCGGGCGGAGCTTGGCGCACGCCATCCTCATGCTCATCCCCGAAGCGTGGGACAAGCACCAGTTCATGTCGCCGGAGCGCAAGGCATTTTACGAGTACCATTCCTGTTTGATGGAGCCGTGGGATGGGCCCGCGGCGGTCGCCTTCACCGACGGCGTCTCGATCGGCGCCGTGCTCGACCGGAATGGATTACGCCCAGCGCGCTACTGGATCACTGAAGATGATCTGGTCATCATGGCTTCGGAGACGGGCGTGCTCGATCTGCCGGAAGAGCGCGTCCGCCACAAGTGGCGCTTGCAACCCGGGAAGATCCTTCTGGTCAACACCGAAGAGGGGCGCATCGTCGATGATGACGAGATCAAGGATCGGCTGGCGCGCCGCCGTCCTTACCGCGAATGGCTCGACCTCAATCGCATAGATTTGCGCGAGCTTCCGCCGCCGCCGAAGTCGCATCAACCCGATCATTTGACCGTGCTCGAACGGCAGAAGGTTTTCGGCTACACGCTCGAAGACCTGCGGATGATCCTTGCGCCGATGGCGCGCGATGCGGAAGAGCCGGTCGGTTCGATGGGCAACGACACGCCCGTCGCCGTTCTTTCCGAGCGCCCGCAGCTTCTTTACAACTACTTCAAACAGCTCTTCGCGCAGGTGACCAATCCGCCGATCGATCCGATCCGCGAAGAGATCGTCATGTCGCTCGCCGACTACATCGGCAAAGAAGGGAGTCTGCTCGAAGAGACGCCCGAACAGTGCCATCAATTGCGCCTCTCGTCGCCGATCCTGACCAACGAAGAGCTCGAAAAACTGCGCCACGTCGAACATGGGGACTTTCGCGCGCGCACGCTGAGCATGCTCTTCGATCCCGAAACCGGTCCAGCCGGGATGGAAGCCGCGTTGGTCTCGCTTTGCAAGCAGGCGAGCCGTGCGGTCGCCGATGGCATAAGCATCATCATCCTGTCGGATCGCGGCGTCGATCGCGAGCACGCGCCCATTCCGGCTCTGCTTGCGACGTCGGCGGTCCACCATCATCTGATCCGCGAAGGGACGCGCACGGCGGTCGGTCTGGTGGTCGAGTCGGGCGAGCCGCGCGAAGTGCACCATTTCTGTCTGCTCATCGGCTATGGCGCGAGCGCCGTCAACCCCTATCTCGCCTTCGAAACGCTCGCCGACATGATCCGCGAAGGGATGCTGCCCGACGGGCTGACCTTCGACAAAGCGTGTCGCAACTATATCAAAGCGATCAACAAGGGGTTGCTCAAGACGATGTCCAAGATGGGCATCTCCACTTTGCAAAGTTATCGCGGCGCGCAGATTTTTGAAGCGATCGGGCTGCATCAGGAGGTGATCGACAAGTACTTCACGCACACGGCTTCGCGCATCAGCGGCGTGAAACTAGAGACGATCGCTGAAGAGACGCTGGCGCGCCATCGCTTCGCCTATCCGCCAGCGCACATCCCCGAAGAGATTGAACTCGATCCCGGCGGTTGGTATCAGTGGCGGCGCGGCGGCGAGTTTCACATGATCAATCCCGAGATGGTCGCTAAACTTCAACATGCGGTCCAACTCGGCGATTACCGCGTCTACAAAGAGTATGCGGCGCTGGTCAACGAACAGAGCGAACGCCTAGCGACGCTGCGCGGGCTGTTCCGTTTCAAGAAGACCGATCCCATCCCGCTCGAAGAGGTCGAACCGGCGAGCGAAATCGTCAAACGGTTCGTCACGGGCGCGATGTCGCTCGGCTCGATCAGCCGCGAAGCGCATGAAACCATCGCCATTGCGATGAACCGTTTGGGCGGCAAGAGCAACACGGGCGAAGGCGGCGAAGATCCGGAGCGCTACCGGCCCGATCCGAACGGCGACAACCGTCGCAGCGCAATCAAGCAGGTTGCCTCGGCTCGTTTCGGCGTGACGACGCACTATCTGGTCAATGCCGATGAATTGCAGATCAAGATGGCGCAAGGAGCTAAACCGGGCGAGGGCGGACAACTGCCGGGCCACAAAGTTGACAAGTACATCGCCAAGCTTCGCCATTCGACGCCGGGCGTGACGCTGATCTCGCCGCCGCCGCACCATGACATCTACTCGATCGAGGATCTGGCCCAACTGATCTTCGATCTCAAGAACGTCAATCCACAGGCGCGCATCTCGGTCAAGCTCGTCTCCGAAGTCGGCGTCGGCACGGTCGCTGCGGGCGTCGCCAAAGCGCACGCCGATCACATCTTGATCAGCGGTTATGAAGGCGGCACCGGAGCCTCGCCGCTCAGCTCGATCAAGCATGCCGGCATCCCGTGGGAGCTGGGGCTGGCCGAGACGCAGCAAGTGCTCGTCAAGAACCGCCTTCGCGGGCGCGTCGTGTTGCAAACGGACGGGCAGCTCAAGACCGGTCGCGATGTGGTGATCGCCGCGTTGCTCGGCGCGGAAGAGTTCGGTTTTTCGACCACGGCACTGATCTCGCTCGGCTGCGTGATGATGCGCGTCTGTCACCTGAACACGTGTCCCGTCGGCATCGCCACGCAGGATGAGGAGCTACGCCGGCGTTTCGCCGGAAAGCCGGAGTATCTGGTCAACTACTTCATGTTCGTCGCCGAAGAGGTGCGCGAGTTGATGGCGCAACTCGGTTTCCGCCGCTTCGACGAGATGATCGGGCGTGTGGATCTGCTCGAGATGAAAGAAGCCATCGATCATTGGAAGGCGCGCGGCGTGGATGTGAGCGCGCTCTTGCACATGCCCGAAGCTGGACCAGACGCGCCGCTGCGTTGCGTCGAGAGACAGGATCACGGGTTGGAGCGTCAACTCGATGTGCAACTCCTCGAACTCTGTCGTCCAGCGCTCGAACGAATAGAGCGCGTCGAGCTCAGCTTCCCGATCCGTAATTCGAATCGCACTGTCGGGACGATGTTGAGCGGCGAGGTGGCGCGTCGCTACGGCGAAGCGGGCTTGCCCGATGACACGATTCGTCTTCACTTCAAGGGTTCCGCCGGACAGAGCTTCGGCGCTTTTCTGCACAACGGCATCACGCTCGTTCTCGAAGGCGATGCCAACGATTATCTCGGCAAAGGCATCTCAGGCGGGCGCATCATCGTCCGTCCGCCGCGTGAAAGTCGTCGCCCCGCCGAAGAGAACATCATCGCCGGAAACACCCTGCTTTATGGGGCAACGGGCGGGGAAGTCTTCTTGCGCGGCGTGGTCGGCGAACGCTTCGCCGTGCGCAACAGCGGCGCGCGCGCGGTAGTTGAAGGCGCGGGCGATCACTGTTGCGAGTACATGACGGGCGGCGTGGTGGTCGTGCTCGGTCGAACGGGGCGCAATTTCGCCGCTGGGATGAGCGGCGGAGTCGCTTACGTGTGGGACGTTGACGGACTATTCGCCCAGCGCGTCAACGACGGCGGCGGTTCCATCCTGCTCGAGGAGGTGACCGACCCGGAAGATCTCGCGACGCTGCGCGATCTCATCGAGCGTCATTACTTCTACACCGATAGCGAGCGCGCCAAAGCGGCGCTCGAAAACTGGGGCGAGATCAAACGTCAGTTCGTCAAAGTGATCTCGGTCGAGTACAAGAGGATGCTCGCCGAACTCAAAGAAGAACAACAGGCGGCTTTCGTCTAAATGTCGAAGCGACACTGCGCCGCTTAAGCGGAGCGGCGGCGCAATCTAATTCAAGCGTGTCGAGGTGAAGATGGCAGATCCGAAAGGCTTTTTGAAGTACACACGAGAGAACGCGCCGCGTCGCCCGGTCGAAGAGCGCAAGCGCGATTGGCGCGAAGTCTATCTGCCGATGGAACCGGAACGGTTACAACGGCAAGCGGCGCGCTGCATGGATTGCGGCATCCCTTTCTGCCATCAAGGCTGCCCGCTGGGCAACATCATCCCCGATTGGAACGACCTCGTCTATCGCGGCAGATGGGAAGAGGCACTGGCGCGCCTTCACGCGACCAACAATTTCCCTGAATTTACGGGCCGCCTGTGTCCTGCGCCGTGCGAAGCGGCCTGCGTGCTCGGCATCAACCAGCCGCCGGTGACGATCAAACAGATCGAGCAGCAGATCATCGATTATGCCTTCGAGCGCGGTTGGGTGCGGCCCGAACCGCCCGAAGTGCGCACCGGCAAGCGCGTCGCGGTCGTCGGCTCTGGTCCGGCGGGGCTCGCCTGCGCGCAGCAGTTGAACCGCGCGGGCCACTGGGTCACGGTCTTCGAGCGCGCGGATCGCATCGGCGGACTGCTCCGCTACGGCATTCCGGATTTCAAAATGGAGAAGCAGGTGCTCGACCGGCGCCTTGAGTTGATGGAGGCCGAAGGCGTCGTCTTCAAACCAGGTGTCGAGGTCGGCGTGGACATCACGGCGGAAGAGTTGCTCGCGCGTTTCGATGCCGTGTGTCTTGCCATCGGCGCGACGGTCCCACGCGATCTTCCCGTTCCGGGGCGCGAGCTTCGAGGCATCCATTTCGCGATGGACTACCTGACCCAGCAGAACCGCATCAACGCCGGCGATCACATCCCGCCGGAAGAGCGCATCACGGCTGAAGGCAAGCGCGTGGCGATCATCGGCGGCGGCGACACGGGCGCAGATTGCCTGGGCACAGCCCATCGTCAAGGCGCAGTGGAAGTCTATCAGATCGAGCTTCTGCCTCAACCGCCGCGCGAAAGAGACCGGACCATGCCGTGGCCCACCTATCCGATGATCCTGCGCACTTCGGCGGCGCACGAGGAAGGCGGCGTGCGCGAATGGAGCATCAACACTAAGAGGTTCGAAGGTGACGAATGCGGCAACGTCCGTCGGCTCCACGCCGTGCGTCTCGAATGGGACGAAAATCGCCGCATGCGCGAGATTCCGGGCTCCGAATTTTCGCTCGAAGTCGAACTGGTGCTGCTGGCGATGGGTTTTCTCCACCCGCAGCAGACCGGATTGCTGGACCAGTTAGGAGTCGAGCGCGACGCGCGCGGCAACGTGAGGACCGAAAATTACGCGACCAGCGTCCCGGGCGTTTTCGCTTGCGGCGATGCGCGGCGCGGACAGTCGCTGATCGTGTGGGCGATCGCCGAAGGGCGCGAGTGCGCGCACTACGTGGACCGCTACTTGATGGGCGCCTCCAGCTTGCCGCTGAGCGGCGCCGCGAGGGGATTTCGTCCAACCTCATTGCGCTCCACGTGTTGTGCTCCGGTAGCGGCTTTTTGACAGGCGCAAACTTGAGCCGGATCTTCAGATCAGCTTAGGCCGGTGGAGAAAGCGCTCACAAGTTTCTCAATGACCGGAAGGCGCTGCTAAGTAAAGCCCGATCTAGCACTTTGCTAGATCGGGCTTTGAGTCTTCCCTCCGCTCCGGACAGTCAGAAGCTGAGCGTCGCTCGCAGATTGATCGTTCGGTTACCGGTCGGCGCCCCCACGATGCCGAACGTCGTGCTGAAGACGTTGGCGTCGGGGAATCCCCAACGGGGATGGTTCAGAACGTTGCTCGCGCTGACGAACAGCTCAAGGCGCGTCTTCTCAGTGAGCCCGAACTCCTTCGTGAGCGAAGCGTCCAACTGGAACGTGTTTCGATCGCGCAGGAAGATCAACTGCCCGAACTCACCAGGCGTAGTATTCGGGAGCAAGAACTGGGGATTCGCGCGCCCATCCGGGCCGATCAAGCTCGGATCAACGGCGAGGCGCTGTAGATCGGTTATGCCTACCCGGTTCACGCGTTGAAGCTGTGCGTCGAACATCTTCTGGAGTTGCTCCAGCGTGACACCCGGAGCGAGTTGCACGCCGCTCGCAGCCGGGTTGTTCGTATTGTTGACCGTCTGGAAGCCGCCGGTCAGTTGAATCGGCGCTCCCGTCTGGAAGACGAAGATCGCACCGAGCGTCCATCCTCCGATCAGCGCGTTGAGGAAACGGTTATTGATGGACAACCAACGTCCGCGCCCGATCGGCAAGTCATACGTCCCGAAAGATTGGATGACGTGGCGAATGTCGAAAGGCGAGACTCGCTTGTCCAGTTTGATGTTACGCAGGGTTGTGAAATCGAGACTCTGGTTCTGATTGTCAACGGCGAGATTCGTGAGGCTCTTGCTCCAGGTGTAGTTCGTCGTCCACGTCAGCCCTCGCTGGAAGCGCTGCCGCAGTTGAACCTGCAATCCGTTATAGCTATGCCATCCCGTATCGTCCACATAACCCAAGCGTCCCGCGACATACGGATTGAGCAGGAAGAAGTTGATCGGGTAAGGACCGGGCGCATTATAGCGTGGATCGATCCGCAGGCAGGGGCTGAAAGAGCTTCCGAACATGCGGCAAACGTAGTTCGAGTTCGTCGCCAGCGTCGTCGCCAGCGCGCCAGCGGCTCCGGTCTGCAACTGTGTGATGAAGGTCGGATTTTGATACCCGGAGCCAGCGGCGATGGCCGGGACTCCGCCGCGCGCCCCGAAGGCCGCGTCGAAGATGGGCAGAGGCACTTGGCCGGGGAGCCCGCGGTACTGGAAGCTGTTCACGCCCGCCGCCTGATTGATGGCGAGATTTCGTTGCGCGTTCTTGAACTCTTGCAAGAAGCCGTTGTTGAAGATGTCCACTTCGTTCAGATTGCTGGTGCGCCAGGCGAGTTTGGAAGTGTTCCCCACGTACCGAACCTCAAGCACGGAGTTCTTCCGCAGCTCGCGTTGAATCCCGAGATTCCAGTTGATCGTGTAGGGCGCGCGAAGCGTAGGATCGAAAGCGTTGATCGTCCGCGCGAACGTTTGATCCGCTTGATTGATGACCTTCTTGTAATCGGTCGTCGTAAACGCGAACGAGTTTACTGTCAGCGGGCTTGCCACGAGGTCCGAGAGCGTGTAGAACGCCGGAAGATTCGTCTGGCCCGGCTGTCCGGGGATGAGCGGGATCGCGTTGATGAATTTGCCCACATTGGGGCCTAGGTTGGCGGCGAAGAACTGCGTCCCCTCGTCGTAGTAGCTGATCCCGTAATAGGCGCGGATCACGGTCTTCTCTTCGCCCAAGAGTTTACCTAGCAAGCCCGACCGTTTAGGCGGATTCCAGGCGAGGCCGAGATTGGGCGCGAAGTTGCGCCAATCGGTCTTGTATGGAGCGCGTCCCACATAAAGCAACGGCGGGCCTCCGCTCAATACGCTCGCCATATCGGGAACGGCTGTGATGCCTTTGCCGTCTTTCATCGGGCCTTGGATCTCCCACCGCAATCCGTAATTGAGCGTCAGGTTCCGCGTGACGCGCCAGCGATCCTGCGCGTAAACGCCTCCCATGAGCGAATTCGTCCACGTGTAGTTGATGAAACCGTCATATTTGAAGGTGTCAGGATTCACGACGCGGGTGAAATTCGCCGCCGCCACTCGCCCTACTAGGAGATTGTAGAGATTTAAAGGGTTCCCCAGTTCCGTCGGATTGATCCCCGGAATCGTCGCGGTCGTAAAGGCGGTAGCGGCTTGCAGCGGATCGCCTGCAGGCGTACCCAGGGTGTAGGTTGGTATGGGGAACACTTCGGCCGTATCGTTCCACACGGTCTTGCGGAAGCTGCCGCCGAGCGTGATCGTATGCTCGCCCCGGTTCAAAGTCAGCGTGTCATAGATCGTCGTAATGTAATGGCGTCCCGTCACGTTCTGTTGGTCGATGAACGGGACTGTGACGTTGAAAGGCAGCAGCGTGCCGATACGCAGCGGCTTGCCATCGAATTGATAGTAGGGGCCGTATTCAGCGCGCGTGTTGCTATCGCCGCTATGCTGCACTCCGTAGCGGAATTCGTTGAACGTCTGGGGCGAGAGGGTCGACTGCAGCGCCATGGACCAGATGTAGTAACCCAGGCGGAAGGGGTTGACGCGATTTAGCCCGGGCACGGGAAGGCGTCGCTGCCCAGGTTGCCAACTGTGATAGTAGTTCCACGTGAACGTGAACTGCTCCCCTGGCGTGATGTGGTAATCGAATCGCGCCGTGGGGAAGTACTGATAGAGATTGTTCTCTTCATCCCACGTGTAGGTGTCGTTGTTGAGATCGTTATCGGGGATCTTCGCCGCATATTTTGTCGCTTCGTTGTTGAGAGCCAAAATGGCCTGCGTCACGCGATCGAGGCGTGTGGGCAAACCCTTAGCCGCCGCTAGATCCAGAACGTTCACGGTCCGTATCTGATTCGTCGTGCCGCTGACGATGTAAGTGTAGATCCCGCGCTGAGCTTCAGGCGTCGGCACCGTGAACGTCGTCGTGACTCGCATAGGCTGCAACCGCCGCTCGTAGTTCACGAAGAAGAACATCTTCTTCTTCCACGAACCGAACGGGATCAGGGGGCCGCCGAGATTCCCGCCGTAATCGTGGCGGCGAAACCAAGTCCGCGGCAACCCTTGCGCGTTTCGGGCCCAAGTATTGGCGTTGAACCGCTCGCTTTGCGGTTCATAGAAGAGGCTGCCGTGATATTCTTCTCCGCCACGTCGGGTAACGAATTTGATGTTCGTGCCGCTTTGCGCTCCGGAATCGGCGCCCAATCCTCCGGTCTCGACCGAGACCTCTTCGACAGCCCCAGGCCTTATGGGAACGGTCATGAAGAATACCGTCCCGCCGCTTTTGAAGCCGTTCGAGGCGTTGTTGATGCCATCGACGGTGACGTTGAGCGCTCCGCCGGCTAGGTTGTTGTACCTAGTGCTTCCGCCAGTTGCCGGAGCCGCCCCCGGAGCGAGCCGAGCCAGGGCGAGCACGTTGCTGCGATTGGCCAGCGGCAGCCGCGTGATCGTCTCTTTCGGGATCGTGCTTGTCACCAGTTGCGAGGTCGTCTCCAGCATGGGCGATGAGCCGCTCACGACTTCGACGGTCCCGGTCATCTGACCAACCTCTAAGCGAATACGCACGTCCGTCGTTTGGCTCGTCGAGACGACGATGTTCGAGACGACCGCCGCCTGAAAGCCCGGCGCCGTCACCGTTACCTCGTACACCCCGCTGGACAGATCCGGGAAAAGGAAGGTCCCTTGTTCGCTGGAGGTCGTCTCCTTCGTGAGCCCGGTGTGCGTGTCTTTCAACACGACCTTCGCATTTGGGACGACAGCCCCCGTCGGATCCTCGACGGTCCCGGAAATCGAGCCGACGATGCGCAACTGTGCCAAGCCCAAGGGGCCGCCCAGCATCAGCGCGAGCATCGCCAGGAAAATTATTCTTCGGCCCAGCATCCCGCCTCTTGGGACTGCGACCGCAATAAAGGCGCTGGGGATGCCTCCCCCTAGATACTTCGACTTCATTCTCGCCCCTCCGTCGTCAAAATTTAGGGTGTGGTTAACATCCTTAGAGGGTAGGCCCCCGTACTGCCATGTCTTGAACGATTTGAGGATGAATTGAATAAAATTAACGTGAATTTAGGGCGCGAATCCCTTCCGGTTCTTCTTGCGACCGAGGCGCGTCGTCCATCGTGACAGCCGGAGCGGACTGCGGGGCATCGCTCGCGCGGTTGACCGAAAGTTATTCGGCGAGATCGTGTGCAGCGCGTCGCACACGGCGAAATCGCTCGCCCGGTTTACCGAAAGTTATGCCGATCGCTATAACCAAGTGGATATTGACAAAACGGGATTTTCCGTGTATCTGGGGCAAAGCCATCCGTAAGGAGTGTAATGATGAAGGTCACGAAACTTCTTTCGGCCCTCTTTCTGTGCGCTCTCGTCGCAGGTTATTCGTCCCTTCGCGAACCGCTAGCGCAGACCGGGCAAACGAGCGCGCCCTCATCGGCGGCGCTCATCGAGCGCGGCAAATATCTGGTCGAACGAGTCGCCATGTGCATCGACTGCCATTCGCCACGCACGCCGACTGGAGAGTTCGATCAGAAACGCTGGTTGCAGGGAAGCGTTCTCGACTTCGCGCCGCGCCATCCGATCCCGAACTGGACCGATATTGCGCCGGCGATCGCCGGGCTTCCCGGCTACACCGAGGAAGAAGCGGTGCGTCTGCTTGAAACGGGGCTCGGGCCCAACGGCAAACCTCTGCGCCCGCCGATGCCGCCTTACCGGTTGAATCATGAGGACGCGCTGGCGGTCGTCGCCTATCTCAAATCGCTTGGCGGGAAGAAGTAAAAATCAGCGGCGACGAGAGGGTCCGTCTCATTCGGCACCACATTTAAGCTCTTTGAGCGCGCGGAAGCCGATCACCTTGTCGATGCCTTCGGCACCACAATTAAGACCATTTGCGCCTCAAAGCGGTGAAGGGGGCGCATCCTTAACTGATCTCGCGGTTTGACGGGACCGCTTCGGCGGACTCATCGAAGACAACCAAATCAGGTTCCGCATCCTTGACGGGGCTCGCGGTTGACGCCGCCCATCCCTTCTGTTTAGCATTCGCTGGTCAACCAGCGAAACATCTTCGAACGGCAGGGGAGGCTCTTCGACGATAGACCGGCAGACCGCGATCGAACTGCTGATCATAGTCATTGTCGCGACCGTGCATGGGTATGCGGCGGCATGGCTCGCCGTACGGATGCTCTTTCGGCCACGCCATCCGGTCAAGCTCTTTGGCATCACCATCTGGCCGCAGGGGATGATCCCGCGCCATCGCGAGCGATTGGCCGAGACGATCGGGCGTGCCGTCGGCGAAGAGTTGGTTTCGCAAGAGACCGTCACCAGAGCGCTCTTTGATACGGGCTTCTTCCGGAGGAAGATCGAATCCTTTCTCTCCGCTTATGTCGAAGAGGCCTTGAGCCGCGAATACGGATCGTTCCTCGATATTTTACCGGCCAAACTGCGTGCGCCGACGCTCGAAGCCATCGCCGCGCTTCAGCGACGCATTGCCGAGCGCATCACAGCTCTTCTGAGCAGTCCGGAGATGAGGGAGTCTGTGCGCGCGTTTGTCGAACGGCGCGCCGATGAGTTGCTCGCCCGCCGTCTCAACGAAGTGCTCGATGATGAGGCCTTCGCGCAAGCTGTGCGCTTCATCGAAGAGCGCTTTGCGCGCATCGTGCGCGAACCCGGATTCGAAGCGCGCGTGCGTTCCTTCGTCTGCGAGCGCTTCGCCGAACTTACCCATAGCGCCGCGCCGCTCGCCGAACTTTTCACACCCGAAACTATCGCCATCATCAAAGAGCACATCAGCCGGCAGATGCAACCCATCGCGCATCAACTGGCCGAGATCGCCACTTCCGGTCGCACGCGCACGCAGATCGGCGCGCTCATCAAGCGCGAAGTGGACGATTACTACGCCCAGCTCTCCTTCTTCAAGAAGATCTTCATCTCGCGCGAGCGCATCCACCGCGAGGTCGATGAACTTGTCAACAACAGCCTGCCGCGCAAGATAGACGAATATCTTCGCGGTGAGGCCTTCGCCCAAGAGGCCGTGCGATTCCTGCACGCGACGATCGACAGCGTGCTCGAACGCCCGATCAATGAGATCACGGCGCAGATCTCTCCTGATAAACTCGCCACCATCCGCGAGCAGATCACCATGCGCCTCCTCGCCTTCGCGCGCAGCCCCGAAGTCACAAACGCGGTTTCGCTCTACGCCCGGGAAGCGATGGAGCGCATTCGCCCCCACACTCTGCGCGCTTTGTTGCAGCACATCAAGCCTGAAGCCGCGCCCCAACTCAAAGAGCGGTTGGCGCAAACCCTCTTTCGCGCCATCTCACGACCCGAAACGGCGCAAGCGATCAACGCGATCATCAACGCACAGATCGAACGGTTGCTCGTCGCGCCGATCGGGCGATTGAACAGCTACATCTCCGAAGATCTGATCCGACAAGCGACTCAAGCGCTGGCAGATCGCATCGTCGCTTCGGCGCAGGAACGACTCCCCGCCACGATCACGGAGTTCGATGTCGGCGGCATCGTTCGGCGCAAAGTCTCCGATTATCCGGTCGAGAAACTGGAGGAGCTTGTCCTATCGGTCTCGCGACAGCATCTGCGCACCATTGAACTTTTCGGTCTCATCATCGGTTTCATGATCGGAGTCGTGCAAGCCGCTTACTTCTACGCCGCGCGCTACTGGTTCGAGCGCTAGCCGCAATGCGCGCCGATCTTCGAGTGCGGCTTCGCCAACGCCGCCCGCGCGGGTCAGTCTTCCGATTGGTCCAATGTGAATCCGCGCAAGCGGTTCATAATGAGTTCGTGCTGAAACCCGGCGCGCAGCAGGTGATCGTAGAGCCTCTTCAGTTCGGCGCGTGAACGCGGGAGGCCGGTTCGCGCGATCCGCCGTTCGATCGCGCGGTCGAGCAGCTCTTCTTCAGGATTTTCGGCGAAGACCGCCTCGATCGCTGCGCGCGCCGTCTCTTCGGCGACCTTTTGGGCGGCAAGTTCACGCAACAGACGGCGCTTGCCGACGGGCTTTCGCTTGACGCGATAAGAGGCGTAATCGAGCGCGAACCTCTCATCTTCCACGTATCCATACCCGCGCAGTTTTTCGATCGCCTCTTCGACCGCCTCGGCGCTGGCCCACTCCTTTTCGAGCAATCGCTCGCGCAGTTCGCCTTCGGAGCGCGGACGCGCCGCGAGCAATCGGATGGCGCGCTTCATCACTCGCTCGCGCGCTGGCTCTTCTTTGAGAGGCGCTTCATCGGGGGGGTCGGCGCGCTGGCGAGGCCTCAGAGAGCCGCGCTTTCGAATCCCCTCTGGATCGCCCGTTTTGCCCTCTTCGGCGAGCGGCTCGATTTCGCGCCAGTTTCGCGCGCGCTTCGGTTCGCGCTCCGCCTCGTCGGTCTCCGTGGAGCGTCCTTTTCGCATCGCGCTTCAACTTTAATTTCAAAACGAGTCGGCGCGCAAATCGCAAACCGCTCGGCGCTTGTTTGATTTCGCGCGCCATGATGTTCAATCGGCGTTCGCGCCTCTTTCGACGCCATCATTCATGTGCGTGCGGTTACGAAAAGCGCCTTGGCGTATAATCGGCGTTGACGCAAAAGGAGGTAATATCATGGCTCTCCCTCTAGCGCTGCCGGTCTTTGCGGAGCATCTATCGCTCGGGCGCGCTTCCGAGATCAGGCGCGAATTCTCGTGAGGAGATAATCGCTTCGAACGTTGGACTGTTAAAGCGTTGAATCTGGAGGGCGCAAGGGACACGCGATGGATGGGATCCTCGTCATCGACAAGCCTGCCGGCTGGACCTCGCACGACGTCGTTGCGCGCGCGCGCCGCATGCTCGGCGAGCGACGGATCGGACACACGGGGACGCTCGATCCGTTCGCTACGGGCGTGCTCGTGTTGCTCGTCGGGCGCGCGACGCGACTGGCGCAGTTCCTCGCGGGGGCGGAAAAAGAGTACGAAGCGATCGTCCGTTTCGGTTACGCGACGGTGACGGGCGATCTGACGGGCGCGCCTTGCGAAGAGGCGAAAGAATGCCCCATGTGGGATGAGGAGAAGATCGAGGGGGCGATAAAGAGTTTGCGCGGCGAGATAGAGCAAGTGCCTCCTCTCTATTCGGCGAAGAAGATCGGTGGGCAGAAGCTTTATGAACTCGCGCGGCGCGGTCAGAAGGTCGAGAGACGACCTCTTCGCGTCGTCATCTATGAGCTTGAAGCTTTGCGTGGAGATGGAGCCTTGCTTCGACGAAATAGCGATGGGACGTGCGATCTGCGCGTGCGCGTGCGCTGTTCGGCGGGAACCTATGTGCGCGCGCTCGCTGAAGATCTGGGGCGGCGGCTAGGGATCGGCGCGCACCTGAGGGCTTTACGGCGAACGCGCGCAGGGGCCTTTAGTCTCGCCGACGCCCTTACGCTCGATGAATTGGAGGCGATCCTCTCTCACGGAGGATCGCCGCTCTTACCAGCTGAGGCAGCGTTACGCGAACTGCCTTCGCTGCATCTAACAGAAGACCAAACGCGCCGCATCCGTCATGGTGCGACGATATCATCGGTCGGCGAAGGTTTGGGCGAAGGGCAGATGGTGCGTTTGCACGATGAGGCGGGACGATTGGCGGCGATCGGCGTTTATGCGCGCGGGCGCATACAGCCGCGCATCGTGTTGATGCCAACGAAATAAAGATTGACTCAATTCTCCCCTTGCTGTGTTATACTTAATGCAGTTTTAGAGCGCGTCGGCTGCGCTCGCCGCTGGAAGCGAACACACCGCCGGTTAAGCTCAATCGTTCTTGACAAAGCGAGACGTTCAGGGGGCATGAAACCGAGTCCGGTTCTCATGCTTCAAGTTTGGGGTGTAAATGGCGTTCGTCGTTTTGATGGGCGCTTAGCTCGCACTAGTGCAGAAGAAGAGATATGCAAGAGCAGAACAGAAACAAGGGTTTCGACATCAGCGAACGGTTGGAGCAGTTGAGGCGTGAGCGCGAAGCCCTTCGCTGGGAAGGGACTTTCCGCGACTACTTCGAACTGGTCGTTCAGAACCCGAAATTGGCGCAACTGTCGCACGCGCGCATCAACGAGATGATACATGCGGCGGGTGTGGAGAAGATCAACGAGGGCACCCGCGACGAAATCATACGCTATAACTTCTTCGCCCGAGAGCTCTTCGGCATCGAGGAGTCGATCCAAAAGATCGTCGAGTATTTCAAATCCGCCGCGCAGCGGCTCGAAGTGCGCAAACGCATCCTGCTGTTGATGGGACCGGTCGGCGGCGGTAAATCGACCATCGTCAATATGCTCAAACGCGGGCTCGAGGAGTGGACGCGCACCGACCAAGGCGCCGTTTACGCGATTAAAGATTGTCCGATGCACGAAGAGCCGCTACATCTGATCCCACACGAACTCCGTCCGGAGATCGAAAGGCTCTACGGAATCTACATCGAGGGCGATCTCTGCCCGCAGTGCCGTTACATGCTGGAGCACACTTATGGCGGGCGGCACGAAGATGTGCGCGTGCATCGCATCGTCTTTTCGGAAAAGGATCGGATCGGCATCGGCACCTTCGCCCCGTCGGATCCGAAGAGTCAAGACATCACGGAGCTTACTGGCTCGATCGATCTTTCAACCATCGGCGAAGTGGGCGTCGAATCGGACCCGCGCGCCTATCGGTTCGACGGCGAGCTGAACATCGCCAACCGGGGCATCATGGAGTTCGTCGAGATGCTCAAAGTCGATGAGAAGTTTTTGTACTCGCTCTTGACGCTTTCGCAAGAGCAGAGCATCAAGACGGGGCGCTTTGCGATGATCTACGCCGACGAGGTGATCATCTCGCACACGAACGAGAACGAGTATTTGGCTTTCGCCGGAAACAAGAAGGCAGAGGCCTTACAGGATCGCATCATCCTCGTGCGCGTGCCATACAACTTGCGCGTGTCGCAGGAAGAGCGCATCTACGACAAGCTCCTGAAACAATCGGAAGCGCTCAAGAACGTCCATATCGCGCCTTACACGCTGAAGGTCGCGGCGATGTTCGCCGTCATGACGCGGCTCGAAGAGCCGAAGCGCGCCAACGTCGACATCGTCAAGAAGATGAAACTTTACGATGGCGAAGATGTCGAGGGATACAAGTCGAAGGACGTGCGCGAGCTCAAAGAAGAGGCCGAGCGCGAGGGCATGGATGGCATCAGCCCGCGCTACATCATCAATCGTCTATCGTCGGCTCTGGTGCGCGATGGCGTCACTTGCTTGACGCCGATCGATGCGCTGCGCGCGATCAAAGATGGCTTCGACACGCACACCGGCATCACGCCCGAACAGCGCGAGCGCTACTTGAACTTGATCAGCTTGGCGCGCAAAGAATACGACGAGATCGCCAAGGTCGAGGTTCAGCGCGCCTTCGTCTACTCGTTCGAGGAGATGGCGCGCACCCTTTGCAATAACTATCTCGATAACGTCGAGGCCTACTGCAACAAGGAGAAGATCAAAGATCCGATCACCGAAGAGGAGATGGAGCCAGATGAGCAGTTGATGCGCTCGATCGAAGAGCAGATCGGGATCACCGAGAACGCGAAGAACACTTTCCGACAGGAGATCCTGATCCGCATCTCGTCCTATGCGCGCAAAGGGAAAGCGTTCGATTACACCTCGCACGAACGGTTGAAAGAGGCGATCGAGAAGAAGATCTTCGCCGATTTGAAGGACGTGGTGAAGATCACCACCTCGACCAAGACGCCCGATCCCGATCAATTGCGGCGCATCAATGAGGTGATCGATCGCCTCATACGCGAGCATGGTTACTGCCCCGTTTGCGCCAATGAGCTATTGAGTTATGTCGGCACGTTGTTGTCGCGTTAGCGAGCGATGACGATTTGGCGATGGCCGCCGCCGCCGCCCGCCCGCGCTTTTGTGGTGATAAAGCGCGGGCGAAACTCTTCGAGGGAAGGTGCTTCAACGAAGCGAGAGGAAGATTGGGAAACTTGAGGGTCGAACCTCTGTTGAGCGAATGGTGAAGTCCCATGATGATTCAGCGCAACGATTGGTCGCTGCAGCGTAAGGGGATCATCGATCAGGAGCGGCACAAGGAGCGGGTGCGCGAGGCGATACGACAGAATTTGGGCTCCATCGTCTCGAACGAGGCGATCATCCTCTCCGATGGCAAGAAGACCGTCCGCGTCCCGATCCGCTCGCTCGAAGAGTACAAATTCCGCTTCGATTATCGCAAACGGCGTCATGTGGGCCAGGGCGATGGGAAGACGAAGGTCGGCGACGTGATCGCGCGCGAGGGGCAAGGCGGACCCGGAGCGGGCGCTGGGCCGGCAGGGCAAGAGGCCGGCAGCGAATACTATGAGGCCGAAGTCGAGATCGACGAGATCGCCGCTCTGATCTTCGAGGATCTGCACCTGCCGTTTCTCGAGGAGAAGGCCAAACGCGCCGTCCCGTCGCGAGCCACGCGCTTTACCGAGATAAGGCGCACGGGCATCTTGGCGAATCTGGATAAACGCCGGATGATCCTCGAGAACATCAAGCGCAACGCGCGCGAAAGGAACGATCCGCGCTTCGGCAACGTGAAGAAGGAGGATCTGCGTTTCAAGGCCTGGGAAGAGATCCCGCACTATGAATCGAACGCCGTCGTCATCGCGATGATGGACGTCTCGGGTTCGATGGGCGAGTTCAAGAAGTATATCGCTCGTTCATTCTACTTTTGGATGGTCCGGTTCCTGCGTACCAAATATGATAACGTCGATATCGTCTTCATCTCGCACCACACGGAAGCGCGCGAGGTCACCGAAGAGCAGTTCTTCACGCAGGGCGAATCGGGCGGGACCGTCGTCTCTTCAGCCTATCGTCTGGCGCTCGATATCATCCGCGAGCGCTATAACCCGCGCGATTGGAATATCTATCCGTTCCATTTCTCCGATGGCGACAACTATTACTCGGATAACGAAGAGGCCGTGCGCTTGGCCGATGAGCTGATCGCGACTTGCAACCTCTTCGGCTATGGCGAGATCGGGGAGGAGGGCGGAGCTGGTTATCGGCGTTCATCCGGCGCGCTGCTTTCGATCTTCAACGACCGGTTGAAGAATAAGGAGCGATTCGTCGGCGTGCGCATCGACGACAAAGAGGACGTCTATCCGGCGCTGCGCCAATTCTTCGGCAAACGGGGCGAACTATAGCTGAAAGATGTCGGACCGAGAGATCAAAGAGCTGGAAAAGGCCCTCGAGCAGATTTGGGATGTCGCTTTGCGCTTCGGGCTCGATCCTTTCCCGACCCATTTTGAGATCGTGCCCGCGACGGTGATGTACGAGATCGGTTCCTATGCCCTGCCCGGAAGGTATTCCCACTGGACGTTCGGCAAAGCCTATCAGCGGATGAAGACGATGTATGACTTCGGGCTGTCGAAGATCTACGAAGTCGTCATCAATACGAACCCGGCCTACGGCTTCTTGCTCGAAACGAACAGTTTGATTCAGAACAAGCTCGTCATGGCGCACGTGCTCGGGCATACAGACTTTTTCAAGAACAACGTCTACTTCTCGAAGACCAACCGGCGCATGATCGAAACGGCATCGACGCATGCGGCGCGGATGGCCGAATATGAGTTCAAATATGGGCGCAAGACGGTCGAAAAGTTCCTCGACGCCGTGCTCTCGATCGAGGAGCATATCGATCCCGATTTCTTCATCCGTCGCGATGGCGAGGAGAAGAGAGCGCAAGCTTCGCCGAAAAAGGTCGAGGGGCGATACGATGACCTCTTAGGTCCGCGCGAGGTCAAGCCCGCGGAAGAGGAGAAGCCGCGCGGCGAGCGGTTGCCGGAAAAGGATATCGTTTACTACATCATGAAAAACTCGCCCGTCCTCGAAGATTGGCAGCGCGATATCATGGCGATGATCCATGAGGAGATGGAATATTTCATCCCGCAGATGCAGACGAAGGTGATGAACGAGGGATGGGCCTCTTTCTGGCACGCGCGGATCATGCGCGAACTCGATTTGACGGATGAAGAGCTGATCGAATTCGCCGAGTTGCACGCGAGCGTCGTCTCGCCTCACAAGGGACAGCTCAATCCATACTATCTCGGTTACAAGATCTTCGAAGACATCGAGCGTCGTTGGGATAACCCGACGAAGGAGGAGCAGGAACTCTTCGGTCGGCGACCGGGGCAAGGGCGCGAGAAGATCTTCGAGGTGCGGGAATTGGAGAACGACGTCTCTTTCTTGCGCAATTACTTGACCGAGGAGTTATGCGAGGAATTGGATCTATTCGTCTATGAGCTGGTCGATGACGAAGAGTGGCGCGTGACGGAGAAGAACTGGGAGCGGGTGCGCGATCAGCTGGTGGCGAACATGACCAACTTCGGTTTCCCTTACATCGTCGTCGCGGATGGCGATTACAATCGGAACCGCGAACTCTATCTGCAACATAGGTACGAGGGGGCGGAGTTGGACCAGAAATATGCTCGCAAGGTGCTCGAATATATCTACACGCTCTGGGGGCGCCCCGTGCATCTTGAAACGGTCGTCGATGGCGAGACGATCGTGATGCATTACGATGGGCAAGAGCATGATGAAGATTAAGGGGATCGTCTCGCAAACGATCGCTGCGCCTTTGCGAAGAGCGCCGCGTGGACAGGCGGGAGGGTTCAGAGGGGCCGATTCGCGATCATCTTCGCCAAAGCCCGCTCCGGCTGCGTTGATCAGTTGGCGGACCTCTCACCGCGACGGCGGCGCGGGTTAGGCCGCATCCGGCGAAGCCGCAGCGCCTCATCTTTGGTCAGCAGATTCAACGCATCGACGACGGGCACGAGACGCCTGCCCCAGCGAAGCACACGCTTGACGAACTGCGGATTCAACTTGTCGCCGAGTAGCGCGACCTCTCCGATGCGATCCTCTTCAGCTTCGTATACCTCGCAAACTTCATCGACGATCGCGCCGATGAAGCGCTCGCCCAAGCGTATGGCGAGGATGTGGCGCGGCTGAGTGTGCGCTTCGACTTCGGCGCGCAAGCGAAGATCGACCACTGGCAGCATGTGCCCACGCACATCGATCACGCCGACCAGAAATTTCGGCGCGCGCGGCATGCGCACTGGCTCTTGATAGGCGAAGACTTCGGCGACCTCGCTCACGTCGAAAGCGAAATATTCATCGTCGAGACGGAAGATGACGAATTCTCGTAGCGCATCGTGAGCTTGCATCTTCGATCCCCAAGACCTATCCGTAAGCTGCGTTCAGTCTCTTCGCCACAGGGCCTCTCAAGTTCGGTGAAACCCTTTCTCGATATCGCGAAGCGCCAAGCGCAAGATGATCGGGCGCCCATGAGGGCAGGTCGTCGGCGAACTAGTCGTCAGAAGCTGATCGATCAGCCACCGCATCTTCTCCATCGTCAGCGGCGTATTGATCTTGATCGCCGCGCGGCAGGCGAGCGCGGCGGCGAGGCGATCGCGTAAGTTCTCGCGCGCCGCGCCGCGCTTCTCCACATCGACGGCTTCGAGAGCTTCGAGCAGAAGGTTGCGCGCTTCAGCCGGGGGCAGATCGGCGGGGACGGCGCGGATGGCGACGGTGCGCCCGGAAAGTCGCATCAAGGCGAACCCGATGGCTTCCAACTCATCGGCGATGGTCTCGAAGGCGGCGGCCTGCGCTGGCGTCAGGTCGAAGACTTCGGGCACGAGCAGTTGTTGCGATTCGATGGGGCGAGCCTCTTCACGCGCGCGGTATTTGTCGAAAAGTATGCGTTCGTGGGCGACATGCTGATCGATGAGAAGCAAGCCTTCGGCATCGGTTGCGATGATGTAGCTGTCCTCCAACTGGCCCAGTGGGCGAATATCCGAAGAGAGCGATCCCAGCTCGACTTCGCGGACGAGAGGCGAAACGGATGCGAGCGGCGGAAGCGCGGTCCGCTCCGCTCTGATCTCAAGCGTTGCGTCCATCTTTTCGGCCTTGTCGGTTGGCGCGCTGTGCCGCTCAAGCGCAGCGGGAGACGTCGTGGCCGACGCGCGAGCTTGCGCTTCGAAGCTTATGGCTTCGTGGCGGTCGGCGTTGAGCGGTCGGTCGGTGCGCGCGCCCACTACGATGTCACCGCCATGCGGCGCGGTCGGTTTATGATCTGCGTTGAGCGGTCGGTCGGGGCGGGCGAATTCGCGTTGGTGGCTTCGATCGAAGGCGATCCTCTCTTGCCTCAGTTGCGCGAACGGCGCGTTTCGGGATGGGGCGGGTTCGATCCGCGCCTCGCCAGGTGCGACCGCGAGCGGCACATATCCGGCGCCGTGGAGCGCGGCGCGCACGGCTTCGCGTATGGTTTCGGCCACCAATTCGGGGCGGCGGAACCGCACCTCTATTTTTGCCGGATGGACGTTCACATCAACCTCATCGAATGGCACATCGAGGAAGAGGAGCGCTGCCGGATAAGTTCCGTGCGGCAGGATGGACCGGTAAGCTTCCGACAGGGCGCGCGCGATGAGCTTATCGCGCACGAAGCGCCCGTTGACGAAAAGATACTGCGCGTCGCGCGAGGTGCGCCGCTCTCTGGGCGCGGAGACGAAGCCGCGCACGAAGGCGCTTCCGCGCTCGCCGCCTTCGACGAGCAGCAGGTTTTCGATGAAATCAGCGCCGAAGATCTGGTACGCGCGTTCGCGCAAGTCGAGGGCTGGAGCGGCGCGCAGCGTTTCGCGTCCGTTGTTGATGAGCGTGAACTCGATCTCCGGGTGGGCCAGCGCGTAATGTGTGATGAGGTTCGTGAGATGGAAGCTTTCGGTCGCCTCTGAACGCAAGAACTTACGGCGCGCCGGGACGTTGAAGAAAAGATCGCGCATGGTGATCGTCGTCCCGCGCGGGTGAGCGGCAGGTTCGACGTCGCGCAGCTTCCCGCCTTCGATCCGAACGCGCGTCCCATGCGGTTCATCGTCACACTTGGTCACGAGTTCGACGCGCGAAACGGCGGCGATCGAGGCCAGCGCTTCGCCGCGAAATCCGAGGGTGCGGATCTCGAAGAGATCTTCGAGCCGGCTGATCTTCGATGTCGCGTGGCGTTCGAAGGCGAGGATAGCATCATCTCGCGCCATCCCTTCGCCATCATCGGCGACGCGCAATAGGCGACGCCCGCCGCCCTCGAAGTGGATCTCGATCCGTTTCGCTCCGGCATCGATCGAGTTTTCGACCAGTTCCTTGGCTACCGAGGCGGGACGCTCGATCACCTCACCGGCGGCGATCTGGTTGCTCAGTTGATCAGGAAGAACTTTGATCTTGCCCATCTTTTGAGACCGTCGGAACCATTATCGCCGTTTCCGAGGCGCGGCGGAAGGCGGCTGAGACGGATTCGCGAGAGAGCTAGAGATAGACGATCGAATGATCGCGCAGGTTCAAATCCACGGCTTCGTAAAGCCAATCGATGATGTATCGACCGTGTCGGGCGAGCAGCGATGTGATGTTGATCTTCCTCTCTTGAAGCGTCTTCTCCGGATAGAGCGAAGTGAACGCGCGTTCGATTTGACGATGGACTGCTTGGTCGCGCTCCATCTGCGCGCGATGGAAGCGTAGGCGCAGACCGCGCAGTTGATAGTTGATCTTTCTGCGCCCCGCATCGAGCGCGGCAGCTAAAGTCGGATCGAAACGTTGTAGATGTTCGCGCAATTCATCGAGCGCGCGGTTGACCGTCTCATCCACTTGATCGAACTTCTGCGCCGTCTCGCGCCCCAAGTGTTCCTCGACGACGCGCGCTACCACGGCATCGTGCCCGGCAAACAGATCCGTAAAATGGAGCCCATAGCGGGCGAGCGTGCGCGCGATGCGCCGTTCGACGACCGTCATGCTCGCGCGCGGTAGGATCGGCGTCGTCGGGCGCCCCAATATGCGGTAGACCTCCGAGGTTTGAGCGAAATAGGCGATCTCCGCCGCGCCGCCGAAATAGGCCACCGTAGGCAGAAGGTAGTCTTGGACGACAGCGCGCAAGGTCACGTTCGGACTGAAGAGTTCGGGGTCACGCTTCGCCCAGGCGCTCAACTCTTCGAGCGAGTATTCGGCCTGCGCATCTTTGAGACAATAGCGATCGCCGCTGGCGCGTATGAGCGCATGGCGCGCCCCATTCAGGTGAAGGAAGAGCGGAAAAGAGTCGGATGAAACGAGCACTTGGGCATGGAAGCCCGATTCTTCGAGCTCTCGACTGCGCGCGACGAGCGCCGCCGCGATTTCTGGGGCGCGACTTGCCGCTTCAGCGTACAGCGGAGCGGCTAATCTCTTCAGGTGCGCTTCGAGCGGATCGAGGACGATCAGCCCGTAGTGGCCGAGGAGCGAAAGCATCATGCGGGCGAACGCTTCGCCATAACCGAACCCGGGCGCGTATGACGCGCGCAGCAACTGTTCGAGCGCGGGGGAGAATTCCGTCTTGGGGAGGATATCCAGCAGGCTTTCGATGAGCGCGTTGACCGATTGGTCCAGTCTGACCTCGCCGACCGGCGCGCCTTCACGATGTAGCGTCTCGGGAGCTCGAACGCTCGCCAGTCGCCCGTCACAGGCGATCACGCTGGCCGTCTGCACTTCAGCCCAATCGTGATCTTCGGTAGCGATCCAGAAGACGGGCACCGCCGCCACGCCGCGCCCGTTTAGACATTGGGCCAGTTTGATGGCCGAGAGCGCCTTGTAGATGGTGTAAAGCGGGCCGGTGAACAGACCGGCTTGTTGGCCTGAGACGACGGCGACCGTTTCGGCGTGGCGCAGACGCGCAATGTTGGCTAGGCTCTCTTGGGGCGCATCCCAACGCTTGTGCATCTCTTCGAGCGCATCGCAGAGCGCTTGGCGATCCACGACATAGGCGGCGAGGACTTCTCGAACGCGAGTTGCGACCTCGCAGTGGTGGCGCACCGCCGTCGGGTAGAAGCGCCGCAGACTCTCCGGATCGCGCAAGTAGGAGAGGAAGAGATGAGATTGGTGCGGAAGACGTTCGAAAGGCAGGGCTTCGACGCGCAATCCGACCTTCTCGGGCGAGCTGTAACACGCGCTTTCTGCTGTCGTACTCACCACGCCTTTGCCCTTTCAGTCGACGAACAGAGCCGCATCGCGATTTTCGTGGACCGCTCTAGATGCGAAACGCCGCAAAACGAGCGGCGAAAACTTCACGTGCTAGATTGGCGTCCGAGCGCGAAACATTATAGCGATTGTCGGCGATGGCGTGCAAACCTGCCTTGACGAAGTCGCAAGCGCATTGCGATGATGTTAATCTGTCGATCATCGCAACGCCAGATGTGGGTTCATCTGTTGAGCGCGATTTTCGCCTGAAGTTATGGCCAACGTGCAAGATATGCTCGATCTTTTGATCATCGGCGCCGGGCCGGCGGGCATCTCTGCGGCTGATATGGCGGCGCAAGAGGGATTGAACTACCTCGTCATCGAGAAGGGACTTATCGCCAACACGATCTATCGTTATCCGATCGGTTTGACGGTCTTCTCCACTCCGGACGAACTCGAGATGCGGCCCAACACGCTGCACCCGTGCCGCGAAAAACCGACGCGCGAAGAGCTTTTGACGCACTACGTGCGTTTCGTGCTGGATCGCGATTTGCGCATCAATACTGAGGAGGAGGTCATTGCGCTCAAGCGCGAGGATGCCCATTTCCTCGTTCGGACGACGCGCGCCGAATACCGATCTGCGTGTGTGCTTGCGGCGATCGGCGCGATGGCCCATCCGCGGCGGCTCGGCGTCAAGGGCGAAGATCTACCGAAGGTCCACCATCGCTTCGTCGAAGCTTTCCCCTACGTGCGAAAAGAAGCGCTCGTCGTGGGCGGCGGGAATTCTGCCGCCGAGGCCGCGCTCTTCCTCGCTGAGGCCGGAGCGCGCACGAAACTTGCGATCTGGCGCAGCGATTGGGAGAACCGCGATCCGAAGCGCGGCGCGATCAAACATTGGGTGCGCACGCCGCTCGAGCGGCAAATAGAGCTGGGCAATTTGGAGGTGCTGCTCTTCCGCGAAATCGCCGAAATTGGGGAAAAAGAGGTGCGCATCGTTCTCGAAGATGGCACGGAGCGAACGATCGCCAACGATGTGGTCTTCGTCCTGATCGGAAGCGATGCCGATCTCAGCTTGTTGCGGCAGGTCGGAGTTGAAACCTATCGTTCGGGCTTGTGCGAAGTTCCCGTCTATGATCCGGAAAGTTTCGAGACGAATGTCGCGGGGCTATACGTCGCCGGACATTTCACGCTGGCCCGACACATCAAGGAAGCGATCGCCGTCCCGCGCCGGATCGTGCCGCTGATCGCGCGAAAGTTGCGGAGCGCAGCGCGTTAACATGTCAGCGGTGCGTTCACTCCGGTGTGGCTTTCAACCTTTCAGGATCCCACCGATAGATGCGCCGCTCGAAATAGGCCGTGTTCGAAAGGACGGCTGGACCGGCGGCGCGGAATCCGAAGACCGCATCTTCGATGACCGATTGGCGCGAACGAACGGCGGCGAAGAAATTCTTGTGATGATCGAGATGATCGCTGTAACCTTGCGGCGCTGCATAAACCTCCGTCGTCCGCGCGGTGATCTCTTGCGAAAGCGATTCTGGATACTTCGCCCGATACTCTTTCAGGAATCGCTCCTGCACCGCTTGCGGGAATGTGTTGATCGTATAGCCGGGCTCGCGCAACTTAGGTGAACGGGCGAGCGTGACGCTATTGCCGCCGATGATTAGCGTCCCTTCGCTGCCGACGAACCTGAAACCTTCTTCGCCGCCGCCGCCGTCCATGAAGTTGACTTTGAGATTGAGGTTGAAGGCATCGTGCGTCTTCGCCTTCGGGTAATCGTAGATGCCGAGCATCACGTCGGGGACGTCGCGCCCATCCTTCCAATAGCGCAATCCACCTGTCGCCAGAATCCGTTCCGGCCCCAGACTGTCGAGGACGTAGTGGATGCCGCTGAACAGATGGACGAACAGGTCGCCTGGGATGCCGGTCCCGTAATCTCGATAATTGCGCCAGCGAAAGAGACGAACGGGGTCGAACGGTCGTTTCGGCGCTTTGCCCAAGAATCGATCCCAATCGATATTCTGCGGCGAGGCGTCGGGCGGGATCGTATATTGCCAAGCGCCGATGGGCGTGTTGCGATTCCAGTAGGCTTCGATCAGCGTGATCGTCCCGATCGCCCCTTGAGCGATCAGCTCTTTGGCTTTGCGATAGACGATCGAGGAGACGCGCTGGCTGCCGATTTGACAGATGCGTCCCGTCCTGTTCTGAGCTTCGATGATGCGCGCGCCCTCTTCGATGTCGTGAATCATCGGCTTTTCGAGATAGACATCCTTGCCGGCTTTCATCGCCTCGATCGCCATCTCGGCGTGCCAGTGGTCGGGCGTGGCGATAATCACGGCATCGACATCCGGGCGCGACAGGATCTCGCGATAATCGCGCGTCGTGAAGATCGGGCGTTTGCCGGTCGAAACGGTTGAGGCTCCCGCGCTCATGGCTTGCACCCTCTCCGTGCTCAGGGCGCTCTGTCCGGAGCCGAAGACTTCCTGCGCGCGAATGAGCCGTCCGTCGTAAACATCGGCGACGGCGACCAGTTCGACGCCGGGCACGCGCAGCGCGGTCATCGTGTTGGCGGTCCCCATCCCGCCCATGCCGATGGTCGCGATCTGTATGCGATCGTTAGGCGAGATCTGCGGCGAAGCTTCTGGCGTCTGGTATTCGATTGGGAAGACTTTAGCCGCGCCGGTTGCAACTACCGTCCCGGCAGCGAGGCGGAGAAAATCGCGGCGAGATGATCTAGAGCGATCTCGGGTCATAAGCTTTGTCCCCTCCGAGTTTGAGCTGGTTGAAAGCGGCGAAAAATCTGATTGCGGATCGCACCGAACATGGCATACAAGCGACGCACGATCGGTCCAGTCATGGAAGCGAAAGAGCGTCGCCCGTTATTGCGCTCTCGGGTTTCGAAAAGCTTGAGCCAGATTGCATCCGACTCAGCTCAAAGCGCGGCCTGTCGATCTACGTCCAAGCTCGATAAAAGGCGATCTCCTGCCAAGCTTTCGCCGTGCGCTCTTCGAGTCGGGCTAGTTCCTCCGCGCTCAACGCTTGCGCATTCCGCGCGGCTTGGATGTTTTGCGCGAGTTGTTGCGGATTCTCGGCAGCGATGATGCACGCCGATACGCCGGGTTGCGAGAGCACATAGCTGATCGCTTCGGTTATCGTGAGCAGTCCGGGGCGGAGCAAGCGTCCGTAAGCCGGGATCTTCATCGCCACTACGCCGACGCCACGTTCGCGCGCCGCGGGCAGCGCATGTTTGATGAATGGACGCGGATGGTGAACGTCAGCCGCGTTGAGCGCGATGAGCGTCACATCGAACGGGTAACGGCGAAGCCCCTCGGCGATCACCATCGGATCGTGATGTCCGGTGATGCCGCAAAACCGAATCAATCTTTGTCTCTTGGCCTCTTCGATCGCTTCGATGGCGCCGCCGCGGCTCATCATCACATCGAGTTCTTCACGGAACGAGACATGATGCATCTGCCACAGGTCCAGATAATCCGTTTTGAGGCGACGCAAGGAGCGCTCGAGTTCGCGCCATGCGCCATCGCGCGTGCGTTGATCGGTCTTGCTCGAAAGAAAGATCTGCGTGCGGTAGGGCGGAAGGACGCGCCCCAGTTGTTCTTCGCTCGCGCCGTAGTTAGCTGCCGTGTCGAAGTAGCGAACGCCCAATTCGAGCGCCGCTTCGATCAAGCGGATCGCTTCCGCTTCGCGATCGGGTTTGCTGAGCGGAGTCTGCCCAGCGCCGCCTAGCCCGAAGATGGGAATGCTCACGCCCGTGCGACCGAGCTTGCGCGTGGGTATCGGCGAGGGCGGCAGACCGCGTTGCGCGTTCATTGGCGAAGATTCCGCGCTGCGAACGCAACCGATTTGCGCCAGCGCGGCCCCACCTGCGGCTAACTGGCGGATGAAGTCTCGCCGCGAAGTCTTGTGTGGCATCTTCTCTCCCCTCAACTGACTTCCGATCTGAAGGTCGAGTGCGGGAAAAGCTTGGCAAGATGAGCCGAAGTTGTCAACGTCTTCCGGCCATGCGGGAGGCTCGGAGGGCGGAGCCATTTGGCGAAGATTTTTAACGCATCATCGAAAGCGACGTCCTTCAAACTCATCTCGTTAATCTCGGATCGGCTTGGCGGATCAAGGGCCCGTTCAAGCCGGTTTCGGCGCGCCCGTTCGCTCCATCGCGGCGCGCACGCAGCGGACGGTATCGCGCGCGATGAGCAGCTCTTCATCGGTTGGGATGACATATGCGGCAAGCTTCGCGCCGTCACGACTGATTAAGCCTTCGCGTCCGTTCTTGTGCGCGGCGTTCTTCTCCGGGTCCAGTTCCAGCCCGAACCATTCCAGCCCCTCGCAGATGCGGGCGCGTATTTCGGGCGAGTTCTCGCCGATCCCGCCCGTGAAGATCACGGCATCGGCTCCGCCCACCGCGGCTAGATACGCGCCGATGTACTTGCGCGCGCGGTAGCAGAAGATCTCGATCGCCAAGCGCGCGCGCCGATCGTTGTGTTCGCGCGCTTCATCGAGCAACTCGCGCATGTCATTCGTCAAACCTGAAATGCCGAGCAGGCCCGATTGTTTGTTGAGCAACATCTCCACTTCTTGCGTCGTCAAGCCTTCTTTGGCGGCGAGGAAATCGACGATGGCTGGATCTATATCGCCCGAACGTGTGCCCATCACCAATCCTTCGAGCGGCGTCAGACCCATCGAGGTGTCGAGCGACTGACCGCGCTTGATCGCCGTCGCCGAACATCCGTTGCCGAGATGAAGCGAGATGACATTCGTCTCTTCACGCGCGATGCCGCGCAAAGTTCGGTAGCGGTAGGCGACGTAACGGTGTGAGGTTCCGTGAAATCCGTAGCGGCGAATGCGGTGGCGCCGATATAGCTGATACGGGATGGCGTAAAGATAAGCGTGTTCGGGCAGAGTTTGATGGAAGGCGGTGTCGAAGACGGCGACTTGCGGCACGCCCGGACCCAGACTTTCGCGCGCGGCGATGATGCCGCGAATATTGGCCGGATTGTGAAGCGGCGCAAGATCGATGCAATCCTCGATGCCGCGCAACACCTCATCCGTAATGATGACCGATTGAGTGAAACGTTCGCCGCCGTGCACGACGCGATGGCCCACGGCGTTGATATCGCCGACGCTATGGATCTCGCTGACGTTCGACTCCGGAGCGCAGGCCCAGCGAATGATCTGTTCGACTGCCGCGCGATGATCGCGCACCGGGGCCGTGAAACGTTGTGCGGGCTGCCCTTCGGCTTGAAAGGTGATGATGGCTTCGCCGCCGATCCGCTCGATCACGCCGCGCGCTAACTTCCGATCCGCATCCTGCGCGATCAAATCGAGATCGGTCGCGATCAGTTGGAACTTGACGGAAGAGCTTCCGCAATTTAGCACGAGAACGTTCATCGCTGTAACAACCTTTCCCGCGATCGCTCGCCCGTCGCAAGCGACGCGCCTCACATCTCAGCTGCGCAAACGGTTCGCCGCTTCGATGAGGCGCCTTCGCAGATCGTCTTCGTCTATCGTCAAAAGGCGCCCCTCGCGAAATATCTCCCGACCGGCGACGACCGTCAACCGCACATCGTTGGCTGAGGATGAGAAAACGATCGCCGCTTGCACGTCGTGAGTCGGCAACTGGTGCAGATGATCGAGCGCGATGACGGTGAAATCGGCCTCTTTACCCGCTTCGAGCGATCCCGTGCGATCATCGAGCCCGAGCGCGCGCGCGCCGCCGAGCGTCGCCGCGTGAAGCGCCTGCGCGGCTGAAACTCGATGACCGGTCCGATCATCGCCTGAGCTGTCTCCGTCGCTCGTGCCATCATAGCGCGAGACCAGAGCGGCAAAGCGTGCCTCTTCCAAAATGTCGCAGGTGTTGTTACTGGCGACCGAATCTGATCCGAGTCCGACTTTCACCCCGTGGCGAAGGAAGCGAGTGAAAGGCGCGCGGCCATGACCGAGTTTGGCGTTCGATTTCGGGCAGTGCGCGATGCGCGCGTCGAAAGAAGCGATGGTCGCGATATCGGCATCGTCCGTGCGGATGCAGTGGGCCAATAACGGTCGCGCGCCGAGCACGCCGAGCCGCGCGAGATACTGGATGGTCGAAATGCCTGGGGCGCGCCATTCGATGCCGCGCCGCGCAAGCCCCTCGGCGAAGGGGCCGCGCCCGTAGAGCATAAGGTCGGTCTCCGCCTGCGATTCCGCCGCGTGCATCATCATCGGTAGTTCGTTCTCTCTCGCATAGGTGGCGACCATTTCAAGGAGCGGGGCGCTCACCGTGTAAGGCGCGTGCGGCGAGAGGCCGAGAAGCACGCGCTCCGTCTCGAATTCACGTAGCGCGGCAATGCTCTCCTGCATCTTCGCGAACTGTTCGCGCGCCGTGCGCACGTCCGGGCCGAAGACCTCTTTGTAAACGATGCCACGCAACCCAACTTCCCGCAGTGCGTAGAAGCTCGCTTGGGCGACGTCGCTCGCGTCGCCCGTGCAAGTGACGCCGGCGCGCGCCGCTTCGGCAGCGCCGAGCAGCGCCGAGAGCTTCAGATCCTCTTCGGTCATCCGTTCGAGTCGCGTGATGGTGATGCGTCGCAACCACGCGAAGAAGTCGGCTTCATCCGCTTCGAGCGCGTTGCGCAGCAGGCTGAGTTCCAGATGCGAATGGGCGTTGATAAGTCCGGGCAGAATCGCCGCCCGGGCGAAATCTCGGATCGGAGCCTCCGGGAAGCGCTCGGTCAGATGGGCGCGCGCGCCGACAGCGATGATGCGCTCGCCTTCGACGGCGAGCGCGCCCGATTCGATCGGAGGCGAAGAGATGGGGAGCACCCACTGCGCGGCATAGATGATCATCTTGGCGGTCCCTCTCAAAAAAGCTCGATGCGCATATGAGATTCAAGGGGATCTCTGCGCGAAGTCGCCCGCATACGCTTCGCATAGCCTCGCCGATGAGTTCGGCGCTGGCCCGATCGCGCTCAACCTATCTCTTCGCGGCTCGACGTGCGCGTATCGGTGCCGAGTTCATGCAAACGTTCGATCAAGCGGCTGTTGCCGTGCAGCGAGGTGATGACGCTGAAGTTGACTTCGTGCATGTCGTTACCTGAATCGCGGACGCTGAAATCCTCCAACCGTAGCCCCTCTTGTTCGAGCAGATCGAGCAAGCGGCTCAGCGCAATCGCTGGCTCGCGCGTCTTGAAGGTGTATTCGTAAATGCGCCTTCGCCGGACCACCGCTCGCTCCAAGGGGCGCAAGAGGACGAGCACGCCGATGACGAAGCCGGTGGCGAGCGCTGCCGGTCCGAACATCCCTTCGCCGATGGCGATCCCCACGGCGGTGACGATGAAGATGGTCGCAGCTGTGGTCAAGCCCGTCACCGAACCGCGCGATTGCAGGATCACGCCTGCGCCGATGAAGCCGACTCCGGCGACGACTTGTGCGACCAGACGGGCTGGATCCGTGTAGGGCGCGCCGCCGCTGATGTGGCGCGAAGTGATCATGAAGAGCGTCGCTCCCATGCAGATCAGCACGTTCGTGCGAAGGCCAGCGGGTTTGCGACTCAATTCGCGCTCCATGCCGATGGCCCCGCCGCAGATGATCGCAAAGAGCAACTTGATCCCGATCTGCACGATGCTCAAATCAAAAATCATCGTTCGTCCTCAGATCATCGAAACGTCTTAACGGACCTCGCCTTTCGCGAGCGAGAAGAAACCACAGCGCACCGCTTACTGTTATCACAACTCCGGCGCTGGCCATAACCGGACGGATGCCGAGACGGTCGGCTGCCGCTCCCGCAACTAGCATCGAACCGAGCATGGCCAGCATCGCCAGCGTCTCGTGCGCGGCGAAGACGCGCCCACCGAAACGATCTTCGATCCTCTGCATCAAAAGCGTCTGTTGCGCGGTCCACCAAATGGCGTAGTTCACCTCACGCACGACGAGGACGAGCGCCCCACTCCACAGATCCGGCATACAACTAAAAGCGATGAGGGCCGCGCCGTCAAGGGCGAGCGAGCGCCCGAGGCGCGCCGTCAAACTCGTCTGCGCGCTCAAGCGCCGGGCGATGATCGCGCCACAGACGCCACCGATTCCCATCGCCGCAAACAGCACGGAGATGCCGAAGTCGGTTGAACTGTGGACCAATTGCCCAAAGCGCGCGCCGAAGACGCTGTAAAGCGCCCGCGCCGCGCCGTTGCCCAATCCCCAACCAGCCGTGACGATGAAGATGGCAGAGAGCATCCGCTCGCTTCGAACATAACGCCAGCCATCGCAAAGCTCAACGATCGAGCGGCGCAGCGCAAGCGTGACTTTGTCCTTCAAACCGAACGCGCGCGGCGTCGGCGCTTTCGAAGAGGTCGAAGATCGCGATGCGACATTTATGCGGCGGACGATGAGCGCCGAAAGCAGGAAGGAAATGGCATTGATGATGAAGACCGTTTCGCGATTGAAAACGCTCGACAAGAAGCCGCCGAAAGCGGAACCGATAGCCAACGTCGCCGCCGTGGTCGAAGCCGAAAGCGCGTTGGCCGTCAATATCTCTGCCGCGCTTCGGGCAAGTTGAGGGAGCAAGGCGCGCTTGGCGGCGTTAAAGAAAGCGGCGATCGAAAAGAGCGCGGCGCTGACCAAATACGCGAGCGCGAGCGAGCGAAGATAGATGGCCAAGATGAATCCCAATGCTAGCGCGGCCCGCACCAGATCCGCGCCGATCATCACGCGGCGCCTTTCGGCGCGATCGACCGTTATGCCCGCGATCGGGCCGAAGAAGAAGAGCGGAAGATGGCGAGAGACGGCGTAGATGGCGATCGCCAAGCCCTCATGGGCTGGACCGGCGAGTTCGATGATGAGCGCCAGAACGGCGATGTTGTTCAACCAGTCGCCGATCTCCGAGATGACTTGCGCCGACCACAGATGGCGCAGGTTTGCATTGGCGATCAGTAACTGCCGGTAGGTCACCGGCTTCCCTCCGACCCTCTGATGGGCGTCGCTTGTTGTTTGCGGCGATTATAGCGTTCCAGGATCGAGGCCACGTAAGCGCGCGTTTTGGGGTAAGGGATGCGCGCTATGTACTCTTCGGTCGAAAGGGGGAGATCGCGCGGCAGGGCGCGATTCCATTCCGCGGCCCGGGTCGGACCGGCGTTATAAGCGGCCAAGATGCGCGGCAGCGGATCCGGGGAGTTGCGATACTCTTTGCTGATCTTTCCGAGATACCAGCAGCCAATCTGGATGTTGCGCTCAGGGTCGCGCAGGACGCGCACCGGATCGCGCGCCATTTCGCGGTCGAGTCCGCGCGCCCCAGTTTCGATCGCCCATTCATGCCCGACCGTCGGAGTGATCTGCATCAATCCGATCTCGCCGGCGTCGCCTATCTGCCACGGACGAAAATATGTCTCTTCGTAGATGATGCTCCAGACGAGATCCGGATCGAGGCCGTAAGCCGCCGCTTGGCGCGCGATGATCGCGTCGAAGCGGTGCGTCCAGTAATGTTCGAAGGCGAAGAGCGCGATGGCGCTGGAGATGATGAGGAGGAGCGCGACGAGGATAGGGCGTTTCATGATCAGTTTCGACGGCGAAGCGCTTGCCAGAAGAAGGTCGGTGAGCAGCTCCAATCGACGCCCTCGTAGCGCGAAAGGAGCGCGCGCCGATCAAGGACGTGCCCTTGCAACCAGACATCCGCCTCCAAGAAAGCGCCGATGCTGAGTTCGCCGCGAAGCGAGCGGCGGTTGATGAGGATCTCCAAACGAAGTTGTTCGAGATCGAGATGGACCCAGTAGAGCCGCCGTCCCGAGAGCGGATTGCGCAGTTCGCGAAAAGCGAGGACGCGACCGCTCACATGCCAATCGTTCTCGTAGGTCGCGCGCTCCGGAGCGTACTCTTCGAGCTGCTCCCAACGAGCGCATCCCTTCGCGCCGACCCGCCCGCGATACGCTAGACCGCACAGCCCGACATGGAGCGTGTCGGCGCGAAACTCCTCGAAGCTCACCTCCGTGAAGTTCTGTAGTTCGAAGAGGACTTGCACTTCGGTGCCGTACAGATAACCGTGGACCAGCGCCTCGCCCTCTTCGGCATACTCGGTGAGCGCCCAGGGGCTGATCGAGTGCGCATAACGCGCGCGGAAGCCCGGGCGACAATCGGCATAGAAGATCTCGCCGTCATCAGATTCATAGAGCATCGTCCAAACTTCCAACCCTTCGCCGAGTTTCCAACATCGCCCATGAAGGACCGCGCCGTGGCATGGGAGATAGGTCGGTTCGCCCTGATCGCCCGCCCGCTCGACGAGGAGATTGAAATCCTTCTTGCTCGGCAGCTCTAACCCGATAGCTCTGAACGTCGCATCCATAATCAAACAATCAAGACAGCTTTACGATCGACAACATGAGATTCAGCGCGTCAGTTACTTTACTTCAGAAGGGTGATCAGATGGTAATCGAGCGGCGCCCTCTTCATCAATTCGACGCGCGGCGTTGTTGACGTGGGGGAGTTTCGTTCGCCGCATCTGCCGCGCGCGGCGCGCGCACACGGAACCCGCGAATGTTGCGCTCTGGACCATAGGCCGGAGGTTCGCCCGAACGCACCATTTGCGCGAACAGCTCTACATCATAATCGGCCTCGCGCGACATCTCTTCGCGGATGCGATGTAGGACCTCCAAAAATTTCGGCTTGCGATACATGATCCTTTCAAATCGCCGCCCGCCAATCGCCCTCAGTCGCCTCTGAAACCAGAAACTCCGGCGTGACGATCATCGGGACGAAGAATCCCGCCGTCGTGTTGAAGAGGCGAATGCGCGCTTGGCGTCGCACGTTGGCCAGATGACCGAAATTCCATGTCACAAGATAATCTATCTTATGGTATGACGCGAAGGCGACGTGCATGGCATCGGCGATGTATTTGCGATGGAAGATGCCGCGTGAAACGTATCCGTCGGCGAGGATCGCGATCTCGTCCGTAAGCTCCAGCTGTTCGAGCGGCGCGACCAGCTTCAAGTAGGCCGTGCGATGCGGTTCCGGCACGCGCTCCAGCTCGCGCACGACCAACGGCGAGATCACCGCGCGGTATTCCGCCATCTCGTGCTCCCACCAGCGGATCGTCAAGTCGCGACGAAACGGTTCGCCGTTATCGAGATAGGCGCCGATCACCGATGTCTCAAGATATATGCTCTGTTTCATCTTTCTTGACTCGGAGCGTTGCGTTTAGCTTCGCTGATCGGCTTCGCTTCGAGCGGCTCAAGCAACACCGCCGGACGACGGAAATCGAAATAGACGCGGAAGTGGCGCAAGACGTTGCCGCCGATGATGCCCGTTTGCTCAAAGCCCGCCGTCTCGTTGATCGCGCTCATATCCAGCACAACGGCGGAGACGTTCGGACGCGCATGCGCGCCTAGGTAGATGCTCGGCAGCAGAAGCAGCGGAACGTTCTCGGCCACGCCAGCCGCTCCGTAAACGATCATGCGCGTCTTTTGCGCGTAACGTTCCATCTCCTCGCGCTCGGCCAACTCTTCGGAGACGACGGAGATGCTGGCTCCGGTGTCGATGATGAAATTGAGCGGCTTGTCGACTCCTTCGAGCTTCACCTGGCCGCTCCAGAAACCGCTCGACGTTGTGCGAATCGGGATCTCCGCGCGTAAGGGGGTGGCCTCTATGGTTTTCTCGTCATCGCGTTGATCGTCACGCTTGAAGTGAATCTCGCGCGTCGCGTAATCGACGATCGTCAGGTACTTCGACATGACCGAAAGGCCAATGTAGCCGTCGATCTTCTCCTGATCGTTATAAAAGCGACGGATATAAGTCGGGACGTTCTCGATGCGCGCCTCTCCGATCTGGATCGAGTTCAAGAAACCGTAAACGATCTCAAAACGCCCCGGACCGCCGACGGCGCGAGCCATGCCGCCACGCGCGATCGGACGGATCCCTAACCGAGCAGCGGTTTGGTCAGAGATGACGCACATGCCGGAGCCCGTGTCGAGCACAAAGCGGAAAGGATCGGTCCGATCGTTGACGCGCACTTCGATGATGGGACGATTATTCGCCAACTCGAAGGGCACCGTGGTGGTCACTGGACCAGAAACTTGATAGAGCGGACGTTGCGCGCCGAGGAAACGCAGGAAATCTATCAGACCGCGAATGCGCGCGCGCCGGTCTTCATCCGTGCGGGGCGCGACGCGCAAGAAACGCTCATATGCGTCGGCGGCTTCGTTGTAACGTTCCGAACGCGCGGCAGCTTGCGCAAGGCTAAAGATGAAATCCGGATCGCGCGGCGCAAGGAAGACGGCGCGCCGCAGACCGCGCAAACTCGACTGTAGGCGATTCTCGTAGAAGTCGAGCATCGCCAGTCCGGCGACGGCCAGCGGATCGTTTTCGTTGAGCGAGTAAGCGTTGTGCAACGCCTCGCCGGAACGGGCGAAGTCGCCTGCTCCGAGCAGCGCCCAGCCGACCAACGCCCAAGCGCGCGCCGAACTCGGATCGTTGCGCACGACGTGGAGCGCTTGCTCAAAAGCCTCTTGCAACTTCCTCTGCTTGAGAAGCGCAAGGCTCAAACCAAGGCGCGCCGTCGCGTTGCTGCCGTCGCGTTCGACCAATTCGCGGTAGATCTTCTCCGCCGCGGCGAAATCCCCCTCAGTGATCGCGCGTTCGGCCCGTTTGTAACGGTCGTCGGCGGCAACGGAGGAGACGAGGAGGCAGAGAAGAGCGCCGATGGCGATCGCCATCGAGCCGTTCCCGTTCTTGGCGGTTGGACGCATAGAGAGCATGGCCCATCCCTCACTTTAAGACTTCGCCCGTCTTCATGGACCAGAGGACAAGATCCAACTCATCGAAATCGATCTGGATCTCGTCGGCGAACCGTTTCAGTCTCCCTTCGACTTCCAAATATCGGGCGCGAGTCGTTGGCGGTGCCGCTGATTCGATTCGCCCTAGTTCAGCGAGGCTGCGCAGGATGTGTTTATCCAAAATGGCGTAACCGCGGAAACCTATGTTACGCAGGAAATGGCTCGCTTCCTTGTAGCCCAACCCCTTAATGCTACGCTCACGCGCCAGCCAGTCGCGCCGCGCCTGCGGATCGGCGAAGCTCGCTAACTTCTGGCGCAAGCGCAAGCCGCATGTTCGTTGCAGGTAATCGCGCGTCTCGATGACGTACCGCGCGCGCGCGCGCGGGTAGCGGTGTACGCCGCGCAAGGCGCTTGATAGCTCTTCGTGCGTGCCGTCGAGAAGATATGGGCGCACCGCTTCGATCGAGCGCAAACCCATCCGCGCCGAAGCGCCCGCCGTGAAGATGCAAAAGACCATCTCCTCCCAGAGCCTAGCGTCCGATCCTGATCGCCACACGTCGCTGAACTCCGCCAACCGCGCGCGGATCTCCGCGGCGCGTTGACGGTGAACTTCGAGTATGCGGGCGATCGTGACATTGGAAGCTTCTTCTCGTCGCACGATGTTTCATCGAGCGCTTTCTACGCTCAACTCGCTGAGTTAGATTGTAGGAGCCTGCTCTAAACCTTGTCAACGAACTTCTCCTGAGCGACTCATTTCACAAAGTTCGGACGATCTGAGCGATAAAGGAGGTCAGCGGTGCGCCCGATCGGGCGCGGACTTGCAAGCGTCCGAAGGGTTCTCTCTTGAACCGATGGCAGATGTGGTCGATGGGAGGATCAAGAGGCGGTGGCATCAGAACTCGTCGAGCTGGTCGAAGTCGCTGGACCAGTAGGGGATCGCTCAGGAGATGAGGGCGGCGGCGCGATCGTCGAACAATCGCACACTACGCATAACGAGGCATCCCCTCCTCATCACCCTCGATCCTCTATCTCAAGAGAACGGCAGGATCGCCTGATCGGGACCAGCGCCTTTCATCCGCGCGCCACGTTCGCTGATTGTGAGGTCGGTCCAGACGGAGATGGTGTCGCGGGCGACGAGCTATCGTTACTAATGGGCCGATGGACGACCGGGCTCGAAGCGGAGAACGCGAGAGGGCCATGGTTCTGCCGAAGGGGCGGACCAAAACCACAGCATCGGCGGAAGATCCGTTCGATTTCAACGTTCGAGCTAGGCCGATGCCTTATGCGATCTGGAGCCTTTCGCGCCTTTAGATCTAGGGATTGCGATGCGCTTCCTTGATCTCACGGCGCGCGTTGCGTTCGGCTTCACGAGCCTCTTTCTCGCTCACGCCCAGATCTTGAAGCGTCTGCCCTAGGCTCTTGCCGCTGCGCAATCCGGCCAAGATGGCTTCCGTCGTCACGTTGGGATGCTTAGCGCTCAAGTTCCGCGCGACGACGTTCGCCGCGATGAATTGTCCGAAGGTCAGATGAGGATTAAGCGCGCGTTCGGCTTGATATTTTTGCTCCAGTTCCTCGGGCGTCATATTCAACTTCTTCGCGATGCCGCGCGCTCGATCGCGATCCACGTCTCGAGCGGCCTTGTCGCTTCGTCCCGGCGACGCGGCGTTCGTTGGCCGTGACGGATTGGTCGTCGGAACGTTCCTCACTGGCCCTCGACCGATACCGCGACCGCGACCTTGTGACAGCGCTTGGATGCTCACAGCGGCTGTCAGCAGGCCAAGCAGCGCTACGCCCATCCAGATTTTGATGTGTCTCATCTCCCTTCCACCTCCGAATTAGTCGATCGAGCGCGCTCCGACGGCCTGAGACATCGAAGCGCGCTCGCGCCGCCGCTCGTGCGAGCGCACGGCGCTTTGTGCCTTGGACGCTCATCGAGAGAACGGAGCAAAAATTGTACCGCTAGTCGCCAAGGGGCGAAAAATGGCCGCGCGCGCGTCGGCGGCGAAGCGAGTCGAGGTGATCGGTGTTTCAGAATGTGACAGGTAGGCGATCCTCTTTCCATCGCGCGGCGCTCAAGGTCGTTGGCGATGCGACGAATACCAGTGGACCGGCCATCCGAGCGCGATCAAGCCTAGTCCGATCAGCGAACGGAGCGGAGCCGTCAGCAACGTGCTTACCAGCAGCCAGACCGTCGCCAACAGAAAGAGCGCGGGGACGATCGGATAACCCCACGTGCGATAGGGGCGCGGGGCGTGCGGCAGGCGGCGACGCAACGCGAAGACGGCGCTCGTCGTCAAGCCGTAGAAGATCCATGAGCCGAAGATGACATAATCGGTCAGCGTGTCGAACGAACCGGAGAGCGTCAAGATGCTGGCCCAGACGGCTTGCGCGATGAGCGCGCCCGTCGGCACGCGGCTGCGGCTCGACAGTTTCGCCAAACTTTGGAAGAAGAGGCCATCGCGCGCCATCGCAAATGGCACTCGCGCGCCGGTCAGAATCGAGGTGTGAAGCGTGCCGACGGACGAAGCCATGAGCGCGGCGGCGATGAGCCCTGTGGCGAGCGATCCGAGAAAACGGCGCGTCACTTCGGTCGCAACCGAAGAATTCGGCGAAACGCTCGCCACTTCGGTTGGCGTGAGCACGTAGAAATAGGCCGCGTTGACGAAGACGTAAAGCAGGATGATGATGATCGTGCCGCCGATCAGCGCGAGCGGAATATTACGTTGTGGGTTTTTAATCTCACCCGCGACGAGCGTGATGTTGTTCCACCCATCATAACCCCAAAGCGCGCCGAGCATCGCGGCGCTGAATCCGGCTAGTCCCATGCGTGCCGTCTCTTCGACGCCGACGCATGTTCCGCCCATATCGCTCGCGCTGAAATGGGTCCAATCGCCCGGCGCGAGGAGGAAAGCGCCGAGTCCGACGCCGAGGACGAGCGTGATCTTGATGCCCGTGAGAAAGGTTGCGACCCGACCGCTAATCGCTACCGCCGCGCAGTTGATCAGCGTCATCAGCGCGATGATGCCGAGAGCGACAAGTTGAAGGGGGCCTAATGAGAACCTCCGTCCGAACAGATCGAGCGAAAAGAGTTGATGATCGAGCGCGCCGCCGACGAGGACATTCAAAAAGATGGCGAACGCGACGGCGACCGAAGCCTGTGAACCGGTCTTGGCGATGAAGATCTGCATCCAGCCGTAAAGGAAAGCCAGACGCGACCCATAAGCTTCACGCAAGAAAACGTACTCGCCGCCCGCTTGCGGCATCATCGCGGCTAGCTCCGCGTAGGTGAGCGCGCCAGCTAAGCTGAGCAGTCCGGCGACGATCCACGCCGTAAGAACCAGGCCGGGCGTTCCAACGTTACAGGTCATGACGCGGGCTTTCAAGAAGACGCCCGTGCCGATGACGTTGCCGACGACGATCGAAATCGCGGCGATGAGTCCGAGCCCGCGAATCAACGATGTCGGCACCGCGTTGCTGTCGCTCATATAATTGCCGCTCGAGTCAGAGGGATACAAAGAGCGTGAAGAGCCCGCTTCAATCGAGTTCATTCATCAACAGATCCTCGTAAGAGTCGCGCCGACGCACAAGGCGGGGACAGCCATCGTCGCGCACCATGACGATGGCCGGCAGCGGTCGTCCATTGTACGCAAACATCTGGGCGACGGTGTACGCGCCAGCGTTGAGCAGAGCGAGCACCTCTCCCGGACGAACGTCGCGCGGCAAGAGGCGATAGTCTGGAAGGCGCCCTTGTCGCTCGATGTCGAAATAGACATCGCCTGAATCGCACAGTGGGCCGGCGACCTTGTAAGGCATGTCGTGCGGCGCGTCGGCCCGCTCGGCGGAGATCAGGTGATAGTACCAGTGATAAGTGCTCATCGAGAGGAGCAGATTGAAACCGGCATCCGTCAGCAACCACGTGTCGCCCGTTTCCGGACGCCGTTTGACATTGCGCACGGTCGTCAACAGGACCCCAGCATCGGCGACGATGCTGCGCCCCGGTTCGAAGAGGAATGTGATGCGGTCGAGAAGGTGATCGGCTCGCGCGCGACGCGCCTCTTCTCGCGCAACGCGCATCACTTCACGCAGGACTTCTGCCGGATCAAGATCGGCCTCGAGCATCTCGCGTTCGTGCGCCGGCAGAGCATCAGCCTGCGAACGATCGCGCAGATAGTTGACGGGAAAGCCACCGCCGAGGTTGATGTGCTCGATCGCGTGGCAGGTCCTGTCGTAGATCTCGATCAGATGTCGCCACACGGCTTCGAAAGCGCGAGCGAAAGGCTCGACGTCGGGCGTTTGCGAACCGATGTGGATGTGTATGCCGCATAGGTGGACCAGTTCGGGACGGGCGAGAGCGCGCGCGAAAGCTTCGCTCACTTCGGCGGCTGAGATGCCGAACTTCGAGGTAAGCAGCGCCGTCTGCAATCCGGGATGGGAGCGCGTCTCGACTTCGGGCACGAGCCGCAGCGCAATGCGCGCGCGCCGACCGAGCCTTTCGGCTGTTCTTTCGATCAGCTCGATTTCGTAGATCGAGTCAACGTTGATGGCGTAGATCCCGGCGACGATCGCTTCGCTGATCTCGGCTTCGGTCTTGCTCGTGCCGTTGAAGATGATCTGGTTCGGGCGAAAGCCTGCGCGCTGCGCTTTGTAAAGTTCACCGCCGCTGTTCACCTCGATATCGATCCCGGCGTCGCGCACGGCGCGCAGGATGGCCAACGTCGAGTTCGCTTTCGCGGCGTAACAGAACTTGACCGGACGCGCGATCTCCCGCGCGGCGCGCGTCAAGCGCTCGATGTTCCGTCGAATGCGCGATTCCGAAAAGACGAAAAGCGGCGTGTCGTGTTGGCGCGCGAGTTCGATCGCGTCAACCCCGTCGATGGCGAGGTGGCCGCGCTGCGGTTCAAGGTATCCGGCTATCGCCCATGCCGGGAACGAGGCGATTCGCTGCTCTATCATAACTTCCTCAACGCGATGGCGTTCTTACCCATGGAGGCGACGCGCGTTCATTCGAAAGGTCGAGCGCGGACGCTAGGCTGTCACGCTCATCACGATCCTGGTCCTTCGCGATATGTTCGGTCGAGCGTGGACGCTGGACACCGGAGCAGATGCGAAGATAGTCTTGAAAGACTTGTGCGGTCAAGTCGTGAGCCGGAGTGGATCGACTTCTGGAGTGATCGAATGGCGAACGAGCGAATCATCGATTGGGAACTCATCCGACGCGATTTCCCGGTGACGGAACGCATGGCCTATCTGAACAGCGCCGCTGCTGGACCGATCGCGCGTCCGGTCGCTGAAGCGGCCATCGGTTTTTATCGCGATATGATGATGGGCGGCGACGCTCGCTGGGACGACTGGCGCGAAGAGGTGGAAAGGGCGCGCGCCAGCGTCGCACGATTGATCAACGCCGATCTGGATGAGGTCGCGTTTACGACGAACACTTCGACCGGAATGAACCTGATCGTCGATGCGCTCGCAGATGCGGGCGAGGTGATCTCGTGTGAACTCGAGTTTCCGACTTCCACCATCCCCTGGATGCATCGCGGCGTGCGCGTGCGCTTTGCCGAAACCGTCGAGGGACAGTTGCTGCCCGAAGCGATTCGCCGCGCGATGACAAGGCGAACCGGGATTATCGCGATCAGCCACGTGCAGTACTCGAACGGTTTTCGCGCCGATCTCGAAGAGATCGGGAGGATCAAAGGTGATCACTGGTTGGTCGTCAACGCGAGTCAATCGGCGGGCGTTCTGCCGATCGACGTAAAGCGGATGCGCATCGATGCGCTCTGCGCGACTGGCCACAAGTGGCTGTGCGCGGGTTATGGCGTCGGCTTCGTTTATCTCAGCCGTCGCCTCCTAGAGCGGACAAAACCGCATGCCATCAGTTGGATGAGCGTTCACGAACCGTTTGCGATGCGCAACGATCGTTTCCGCGTAAGGGGCGATGCGGCGGCGCGCGCCGAGGTCGGCTGTTCACACTTTGCGGGCATCTTTGCGCTCGGCGCGGCGGCTGAATACATTCAGGCGATCGGCATCGAACGGATCGCGCAGCGGGCGCTGGCCCTGAACGAGCATCTGACGCGCGAACTCGAGCGCGCCGGGTGGCGCGTCCTTTCGCCGCTCGGTGAGGCGCGCTCGGCAGAAACGCTCGTCGCCGCCGCCGATCCGCCGCGCGTCGTCGCGCACTTGAAAGAGCGCGGCATCGCTGTCACGGAAAAGCCGGAGGGTTTCCGCGTCGCGACGCATTTCTTCAATACGACGGGCGATATTACGCGGCTCATCGCCGCGCTCGGTGAGACGTGGGCACAGGTCGTCTGAGGCGAGGGGCGGTCCGCGTTTTCAAGCTTTGACTCGCCGCCGGTCGCTCGCGGCGGAAGCGTAGGTTTCGCCGTTGGCGTTTCCGAGGTTGAGCTTTGACGCCCATTCGGATTAAATTCTGCAACGCGGCTGTCGAACTGCTTCGATCAAGATTCTGCTTCTGAGGAGATGAAGCTATGGAAGCTCTCGGGATGATCGAAACCAAAGGATTGGTGGCGATGATCGAGGCTGCCGATGCGATGGTCAAGGCGGCCAACGTCACGCTCGTCGGTTATGAGAAGATCGGCGCCGGATTCGTCACGGCGATCGTGCGCGGTGACGTGGCGGCGGTCAAAGCGGCGACGGATGCTGGCGCTGCCGCCGCACGAAGGGTCGGCGAGTTGGTCAGCGTGCACGTCATCCCGCGCCCGCACGCGAGCGTTGACGAGAATCTGCCCGTCAGCTTCAACTATCAAGGCGGATGATCATCGCACGAATACTCGGCACCGTCGTCTCGACGCAGAAGGATCCGAAGCTCGAAGGGCGCAAACTGCTCATCGTCCGTCCGCTCAATTTGGATGGATCGGACGGGAGCGGTTATCTGGTCGCCGTCGATACGGTCGGTGCGGGCTTTCATGAGCGCGTGCTCGTCGTGTCGGGATCGAGCGCGCGCTTGGCGCAAGGCATGAAGGATACGCCGGTCGATGCGGCGATCATCGGCGTCATCGACACGGTCGATTTCATCAACGATTGATCCATCGCCGTGGGAGATGCAGCTTGCGCGCGTCATCGGCACCGTGGTTTCGACGCAGAAGAACGATTCGCTCGAAGGGCGTAAACTGCTCATCATCCAATCGCTCGATGCGGACTTGCGCCCGCAAGGGAAACCGCTCGTCGCTTTGGATGCTGTCGGCGCCGGCATCGGCGAACTCGTCTTCTGGTGTCGCGGCAAGGAGGCGAGCTTCCCGTTCGAACGAGAAGATACGCCGACCGATTGCACCATCGTCGGCATCGTCGATTCGCCCGCGCACGTCGTGAAAGGGAACGGAAGATGATCATCGCGCGCGTCATCGGCACCGTGGTTTCGACGCAGAAGAACGAGCGCTATGCGAACGCGCGCATCATGCTCTGTCAGCCGATCACGCCCGAAGGCGAAGAGGTGGGAACGACGCTTCTGGCCCTTGATTCCGTCGATGCCGGGGTGGGCGATACGGTCCTCATCGTGCAGGAAGGGTGGAGCGCCTCCGTCGTGGCGACCGGGCGCCCAGGAGCGGCCATCGATTCGGCGATCGTCGGCGTGATCGATCGGATCGATCTGTTGCCAGAGGAAGGGGCCTCATGAACGATGAACGGGAGATTCGCGCGCTGGCCGAACGCATCGCTCGGAGGTTAGAGGGCGAGCCCGCAGCTCGAATGACGGAACTAGACGCCGTGCGCGCGGCGCTCGCCGAGATAGAACGTCGTTTGGCGCGTGTCGAATCGCAACTCGAAGCGTCAGCGCACAAAGCCCCGATCGAAGATCATCCCTCCGCGCCCATCTCCTCGTCCATCTCGCACCCGAGTCAAGAGAGGTTCGGCGTCGGCGAAGCCGTCGCCGAACTGGTTGATTATCTCGAACAGGAGAAGATCTGCAACCTGGAGCCGGGTAAAAAGCCCTGTGATCATTGCGCGATGTGCAGCGCGCGCGGGTTCTGAACGCTTAGCGGCTCTGCGCTGCATTGCTGTTCCGCCGTAGCGCGTTCGGATCGATGCGGGGGACTTGTCGCGCTCCTTCTTCCGCGCGGAAATAGGGCTCTTCCTTGAATCCGAAGAGGCTCGCCACCAAAACCATCGGGAACTGATTGCGCGTCGTGTTGTAATCCTGCACCGCGGCGTTGTAGTCCTGGCGCGCGACGGCGATTCGATTCTCGGTTCCGGCGATCTCATCCTGAAGCTTCAGAAAACTCTCGTTCGAACGGAGCGTCGGATAGTTTTCGACGAGCACGAGGAGCCGCCCGAGCGCGGAGGTCAGGTTCTGGTTCGCTTGGATGATCTGCTCGCGCTGTTCGGGCGTGCGGTTCTGTGGATCGCCTTGCGTCGCGTTCAGTAGCTGCGAACGCGCTTGCGCGATCTGACCGAAGACCTCTTGTTCTTGAATGCCGGCCATCTGCGCCGCCGCGACCAAATTCGGGATCAGATCGGCGCGCCGTTGAATCTGCGTTTCGACGTTGGCCCAGCGGGCGCGCACGTTCTGCTGCTTTTCGACCAGCGTGTTGTAGCCACAACCGCTGTTGGCGATAGAGATCAGCGTAATCGCTACCAGTAGCACGATGTGTCGTCTTTTCATCTTCATTCCTCCCTACCGAAGTCTGACTTGGGAAAAGGTCCTTCCGATCAGGCGCAGAGCGCGTGTCTCCTTCGCCAAGTTCAACCGTCATGGGTGGATTCATCCAGACGGTCGGTGAAGTCGATGAGACGCTCGATCTGCGCCAGATAAGCGGCGAAGAGTTGTTCAACTTCCGCTCGGTCGATCTCATCTGCGCCTCGTTCGCGAAGAGCGAGCAGGGCATCGAAAACGGCCCGGTCCAATGCTAAGCGCTCTGCGGCGAGCGCGATGAGGTCGCGTTTGGCGACGGGCGGCTTCCTCTCGCCGCTCAGCATCAAGGCGGGCGCTAGAAGGGCTATGACGCCCGGGAGACTTTCAATCATCAGTGCGCGCAAACGCTCAGGCGAGCTGGCCCCCGAAATGTAGCGGCGGCGCAGTTGGAGCAACTTGCCGCGTAACTCGTATTCGGTCTGATGTCTCAGATTCTCGTCAGAGATCGTCACGCCTTCGAACGGATCGACGCCATAAAGCACGCGCCGCGCATCCTCCATGTGATGAAATTCGATGGGGAAAACATCGGCAGCCTCACGCAGTTCGTCGAGCGTGAAGTAGACGGGAGGCGAATATCCTAACCGTTGCCAGTTACGCACGGGTCCTTGAGCGAGTCGCAGATCGTCGAACGTAATGCGTCGCAGCACGACCAGCAGGTTGTAGTCCGATTGCTGCGGGATGTGATCGCCGACGGCGGCTGAGCCGTAAAGAACAACGGCGATCAGATTCTGCCCATGCGTCTCGCACAGATCGTCGATCAGCGCGCGTAAGATGTTTTCGATTCGAGCGCTCATCGGAGCCTTCCCCGAAGTGGATCTCTACCAACTGCCACAGCTCATAATCCGCGTCGGCGATACGCGACTCTAGCGGCGAGCCTTCCCCGAAGTGAATCTCTACCAACTACCACCAGCGCCGCCGCCGCCGAAATCTCCGCCACCGCCGAAGCCGCCAAACCCCCCACCTCCGCCGAAACCGCCGCCGCCGCCCCACGTCCAACCGCGCGCGCCGCTGCGACCTGCGCGACCGCCGCTCAGGATCGAGCCCCAAATGAGCAGACTCAAACAGCCGCGCCCCGCCGGATTCGACATCAGGAGGAGAAACAAAAACAGGACGATAAAGAAGATGGCGCAGGCCGAGAGCGGGGAGACAGAAGGGGTCTGTTCCGCAGGCCGCTCCGCATGATAGGCCTGGCTTCGATCTATGCCCTCAAGATCGAACCCGCGCTTTTCTGCTAGCGTCGCGATGATCCCTTGAACGGCTATCATGATGCCTTCGCCGTAACGCCCTTCGCGAAAATAGGGGCGCATGCGCCGCCCGATCTCGCCGACCAGTCCATCGGGAAGATCGCCTTCGAGATGGCGGCTCACCTGAATGAAATATTTTCGATCATCGACGGCGACAAGCAGGAGCAGCCCGTTCTTCTCCCCTTCGCTCGATCCGATCCCCCAACTGCGGGCCAGTTCAAGAGAATAATCGAAGATATCTTCGCCGCCAGTGGTCCGCACGGTGACGACGGCAAATTCGATGTCAGCGCGCTCTTTCAGATTGCGCAACAGCGTTTCAAGCCGAGCGGCAGTTTGCGAGTCGATGACGCCCGCAAAGTCGTTCACGTATCCGACGGGCGCCGGAAAGGTAGACCCGCTGCGCTGCGCGCGGATGGCGATGGCAAAGCCGAACGCGGAGAGCCAAAGGAGCAGAAGGGGTCGAAGCGTGCGCATCTGAGTCGCTCAAAATATACCAGTTGTGCCAAGAAGACGCACGGCCTAGGGGGACATCTCTACCATGATGGAGTTCGTTTCGCGCGATCTCAGATGCCTCGCGCCATGAAGATCATGATAGAGTTCATTTCGCGCAACAAGCTTCTCGTGAAACCTGCTGGACCGGCGCATTCAATCCTCGATCATCAAATGTAGAAGATAGAAGAACGCGACACCGATGAATACGACGACCGAGGTCAAAGGGTTCTTCTCCTCTAGATGATTGACCTCGGGGATCAAATCGCTCGCCGCGACATAGAGCGTCACACCTGCCGAGAAGGGGAGCGCGTAGGCAACGAGCGGTTCGATATGGGCCTGCGCTATGGCAACGCTCATCACCCCGAGAAGAGTCGCTCCGCCGATCAGGAGCGTAGCCCAGCGCGCGCGTCGCATCTCGCGACCCGAGGCGAGCATGATCGAGGCGGCGGTGAACCCTTCGGGAACTTTGTGTAAGAGCACGGCGATGAAGACCAGCAGTCCGACCTTGAAGTTGACGAGGAAAGCGGCGGCGATCGAGACGCCATCGAAGAGGGTGTGAATCGAAAGGCCGCCGATCGCCGCATAAGCGGCCGTCGGGCGCAAAAGTCGCTCCGGGTGGGTCTCGGCACCGAAGTGAAAATGCGGCGCGATGGTGTGCTCAAAAAGATGGATGAGCAGATAGCCCGCTAGTAACAGCGTTGTTGCATTTAAAACAGCGTGGTCGGATGATCTCCGAGCCCAAACCTCAACCGTCGCCGGGACGACCTCGATGAAGATCGCCGCGAGCATAAAGCCTGCGCCGAGCGCGATGAGAAAGCGGAGAAGGCGCGCGTTACGGGCAAGCGAAGCGGAGGAAGTGACAAGCAACCCGCCGATGACGTTAGCCGTGGCGAGCGCCAAACCGAAGAGGAAGAAGGTCGCGTAGTTCATCCGTTTTTCGCTTCAGGGCGGAGGCTCCACTATACAGGAGAGGGACGGCGATTGACCAGAGGAGGTTTAAGCTGGCGGCGAGTACACCATTTCGTGCTTAAAATTTTCTTGGCGAGGGGCGAAAATTCCTCTTGACAGCGCTTAGAAGTCCGGCGTACTATGCGCGGCAGGTGGAAGAGAGTGGTCCAAAGTGGGCTAACTTCCGCAGCTTGGGGCCAATTATTAAAGTTCTACTGGAAGTTTTAAGCAATCGCGGGCGATGCGCGGCGAAACGCGATGTTACGAGGCAGCTATACGGCGCGGATGGACTCCAAAGGGCGGCTCAAGGTGCCGACAGCGTTTCGTCGCCTCATCGAAGAAAAGTACGGGGTGGAGCTTTATGTGACCAGTTTGACGGGCGACGCGGCGCGCATCTATCCGTTGCCTGAGTGGGAGGCGATCGAGCAGCGTTTGGCGTTATTGCCTTCGATGGATCCGGCGCGGCGCAAGTTTCTGGAGCGGACGAACTATTACGGGCAGCAGACGAGCATGGACGCGCAGGGGCGCGTGCTCATTCACCCGCTGTTACGCAAGAGCGCTAATTTGTGGGGCGAGGTTGCGGTGCTCGGTTATCTCAGTTATCTGGAGGTTTGGGATCGCGAGCGGTTCGAGCAAAAGCTCCTTGCCGAGCCTTACACGGCGGAGGACGAAGCGACGATCGCGAGGTTAGGGATCTAATGGTTTCACGGAGCGCGATGGAGGGGAACGGGCCGGTGGAAGGTCAATTCCCCTCCATCGCCAGTGAAGAGTGATGGAAGGGCCGCAGAGACGCGGTGAGATCTTTGAATCGGATCACGGGGCGAGCGATGGGGCGTCCGTGGGGGGCAGGGGCGCGCTGCATCGTCCCGTGTTGCTTCAGGAGACGCTTCGCGCGCTGGCTCCGGAAGGCGGCGGGTTGTTCTTCGATGCGACGATCGGTACGGGCGGGCATGCCGAGGCCTTGCTCGAAGCGTCTCCTGATGTGCGCCTGATTGGCGTTGACCGCGATCGCGAGGCTTTGCGCGTGGCCGCCGAGAGGCTGCGGCGATTCGGCGACCGGGTTCATCTCGCACACGCCGATTTTCGCGATATCGCGCGCGTCGTTGAGGAGGCGGGGGGCGGCCAGTTAACGGGCATCCTCGTCGATTTGGGCGTCTCTTCGTTGCAGCTCGACGCGCCGGAACGCGGCTTCAGTTTTCGCTTCGATGCGCCGCTCGATATGCGCATGGATGTCGAAAGCGATGCGGAGACGGCGGCGGAGCTTCTGGCCCGTTTATCCGAAGCGGAGATCGCGCGCATCCTCCGTGAGTATGGCGAAGAGCCGCGGGCGCAGCAGATCGCCAGAGCGATCGTCGAGCGGCGGCGGCGCGGAGAACCGGTGCGGACCACGGGGGACTTGGCCGCCTTGGTCGCAGAGGTCACGCGGCGCGGTCGCACGCGAATCCATCCGGCGACGCGCACCTTTCAAGCTTTGCGCATCGCCGTCAACCGTGAGCTCGAGGGGTTGGACCAGTTCATCGAGCGCGCGGTCGCTCTTTTGGAGACGATGGGGCGATTGGTCATCATCAGCTTCCATTCGTTGGAGGACCGCATCGTCAAACGGGCCTTTCGCCGTCTCGCCAGTGAGGGGCGTGTTGAGCTTTTGACAAAGCGGCCCGTCGTCCCCACTTTCGAAGAGAAGGGCCGTAATCCGCGGGCGCGTAGCGCTAAACTTCGCGCGTTGCGCAAACTCTCATAGGTTCTAAACGAAGCGGTTATAGGGAGTTTCAGCGGTGAGGGGAGTGTCGCCAGCCAAGCGAGAGAGGGTTGTTCGCCGAACATGGGACCGCCGCGCCTTCGCACGTTTGGCTTGGCTGTTGATCGGCAGTTCGATATTGGTTGCGGGATTCGTTCATGCTGCGGCGCAGCATTTCGCCGCAGTGAGATTGGGGTATGAGGCGGAGTCTTTGCGGCGGGAGCGCGCGCGTTTGCTCGAAGAACGAAGGCAGCTACTGATCGCGCTCGAGCGCGCCGACTCGCCGCAGGCGATCGAGCGGGCGGCGCGCGCCCAAGGGTTAGAGCCAGCGCGCGCTTGGCAGGTCAACAGAGCGATAACGCACACCGCCCCCGCGCTAGGGGCGACCTCGACTTTCGGTCCTTGAGATGGGCTCGCTCAAGGCTCTGCGGATCATCGGGCTTCTCGCCAGCGGGCCTGTTCGACGTTTGTAGTGCGAGCGATGGGCGTCACGCCAAAGCGGTATGTTATGTTCAGAGGCTCAGCAGCGCACCGCACATCCGAAGATTCTGTCGTCGCCGGGCGGCGCATGCGGATCGTGCTTGGCGCCTTCATCCTGTGGATGGGCGTAATCGCTGGGCGTTTGATCTATCTGCAGACATCGCGCCATGAGGAATTGGCTGCGCGCGCGCGCGCGCAACAACTCGTGCAGATCGAAATTGAGCCGTTACGCGGGACGATCATCGATCGTCAAGGGCGCGAGCTTGCGCGCAGCATCGAAACTGACTCCTTCTTCGCCGTCCCCGAAGAGATCGAGGATGTTCAAACTGTAGCGCGGCGCCTCGCCCCCCTGCTTGGCACAGAGATTGGAGCGCTCGCTTCGCGTCTGGAGAGCGCGCGCGCCGAAGGGCGGCGTTTCGTCTGGCTCGCGCGCAAGCTCGATGCTGAACGCGCCGCTGCCGTGCGCGCGCTTGCGCTGCGTGGCGTCTATGAGCTCAAGGAGCCAAAGCGCTTCTACCCCAATGGCGCTTTGGCCGCCCATGTGCTCGGTTTCGTCAGCCTGGATGAGGAGGGATTGGCCGGGGTCGAGCGTTTTCACAACGCATCGCTGACCGGGGAAGAGGGGCGAATCTGGATCGAGCGTGATGCGCATCGTCGCTCTTACGAAAGCTTTGAGGTGGCGGCGCGCGAGGGCAATGAGATCGTCCTCACGCTGGACCAGACGATTCAACATTGGGCCGAGCAGGCTTTGCAAGAGGCGGTCGAAAGATCGCAAGCGCGCGCCGGAACGGCCATCGTGCTCGATCCCAAGACGGGCGAGATCCTCGCTCTTGCCAACGCGCCGACTTTCGATCCCAACGAGGCGCGCGCGCTTCCGCCCGATCGACTGCGCAACGAGGCGTTGCAGAACATCTACGAACCGGGCTCGACCTTCAAGATCGTCTCTTTCGCCGCTGCGCTCGAAGAAGGGTTAGCGCGGCCCGATGAAAGGATCGATTGTCAGATGGGCGCGATCGTCGTCGCCGGGCGCACCGTTCACGATCATCATCCGTTCGGCATCCTGACGCTTACCGAAGCGCTCGCCAAATCCTCCAACGTTGCGGCGATCAAATTGGGCTTGCGCGTCGGAAGCGCGCGCTTGTACGAGTACATCCGCCGCTTCGGTTTCGGCGCGAAGACGGGGGTTGAGCTGCCGGGCGAGACCGCCGGACTATTGCGCCCGGTTGAGCGTTGGCAGCCGAGTTCGATCGGCTCGATCGCCATCGGTCAAGAGATCGGCGTTACCCCGCTGCAAGTCGCCGCGGCTTTTGCCGCCGTAGCAAACGACGGGGTGCGCGTCGCGCCGCATCTGGTGCGTGAAGTGCGCTCGGGCGATGGTGCGGTCGTCAAACGCGCGCAGCCCGAGGCGCGGCGCGTGATCAGCGCCGAAACTGCGCGCACCTTGCGCGGGATGCTCGAGATGGTCACGCTCAAGGGGACGGCCCGGCGCGCACAGCTCGACGGCTACACGGCGGCGGGTAAGACCGGGACGGCGCAGAAAGTCGATCCGCGAACGCACGCTTACTCGAAGACGAAATACGTCGCATCGTTCGTCGGATTTGCTCCCGCGTCGGATCCGCGAGTGGTCATCATCGTCGTCATCGATGAACCGCGCGGCGCCTATCATGGCGGCGAAGTGGCGGCGCCGGTCTTTCGCGAAATCGCTGAGCGCGTGCTGCCCTACTTGGATGTCGCGCCTGACGTCATCGGACCAAACCTCGCCGATCAAATGGGCGCGCGCCATTCGGAAGCGCGCGTGCCACAGGTCGCCATCGAACGAAGAGGCGAGATGGTTCTCGCCCATGCGCAAGGGGCAGGTTTTACGATGCCAGATCTACGCGGACAGAGTCTACGCGACGCGGCGCGCCTTTGCGCGCAGCTCGGCTTGTCTCTCGTCGCCGATGGCGAGGGGCGCGTGATCGCGCAGGAGCCGGAGGCGGGCGCTGCGGTGCGCGCTGGCGATACGGTGCGCGTCCTTTTCGCGCGCAGCGAATAGGGGCGCTTCTGGTTTGCACGACTTCGCAAACTTCGTGGCGGGCACGATCCATGGCTTACAACGCGCAGGATAAAACGGATCACGAGGAGTTAAAGCGGCGAATCAGCGATTGTCGCGCGCGCTTGCGGCGCGCGCGCGTCATGAGAAGGCGAGCGGAGGAGCGAATCGAGGCGCGGCTGATTAAGCGGTCGATCGATGAAGAGCTTCGATGCGAAAACGGCGAGATGTTGATCGCCATTACCGTGCTACAGTGATGGGCGAGATCGATTCGGTCCATCGAGTCAGAGGCGTGGCGGATGACTTGAAACGAAGGGGAGCAAAGTGAGGCTCGACGAAGCAGCGCGATTGATGGGCGCGGACGCACCGCGCGATGCACCGCTCGATGTGGCGATCGCCGGGTTCGCGGTCGATTCGCGCGCCATCGAACCGGGCCATCTCTTCTTCGCGCTGTCGCCGGAGGACTACCGCCGCCACTATTTCACGGCGACGAGTTTCACCGACGCTCATCGGTTCATCCCGGAAGCGTTCGCGCGCGGCGCCGTCGGCGCGGTCGCGCGGCGCGCGCGGGTTGTCGGCGACGGCGAACTTGAGCGTTTCGCCGATCGGTTGCTGCTCGTCGAAGACGTGATCGAAGCGTTGCAGAAGCTCGCGCATGGCGTCGTCCGTAACTGGGGCGGGCCAGTAGTCGCCATCGCCGGAAGCGCTGGCAAGACGACGACCAAAGATCTGACAGCGCTCGTGTTGCAAACCGCCGGCAAGCGCGTCGTCAAAAGCATAAAGAACTTCAACAACGAACTCGGCGTGCCGCTCTCCATCCTGCAGATGGAATCTGGCGGGCGCACGCCGAACGATTTCGATGTCGCCGTCATCGAGATGGGAACTTCGATGCCGGGGGAGCTGGAGCGTCTAGCGCAGATCGCGCCACCGAAGATCGCCGTCGAAGTTTGCGTCGGGCCGGAGCATCTTGAGTTTCTCGGCACGATTGAAGACGTGGCGCGCGAAGAGAGCGCTCTCGTGCGGCACATCCGTCCGGGCGGCGTCGCCATACTCAACGCCGATGACCCGTGGGTCATGTGGATGGCCCAGTTTCATCGGGGGCCGCGCATGACCTTCGGCATCAGGGAGCGGGCCGATGTTTCGGCGACTGAGATCGAGGCGCTCGATCTGGATCGCCTGCGCTTCCGTCTGCAAACGCCGCGCGGGCGCGTCTGGGCCGAACTCCCGTTGGCGGGACGGCATAATCTGTCGAACGCGCTGGCGGCGGCGGCGGTCGCCACTTGTTTCGAGATCGCGCCAGAGTTGATCGCCGAGGCTTTTGCGCGCGCGCGTCCGTCCGAGATGCGCGGCGAAATTTTGCGTTTCGCTCAGGGATTCACCGTGATCGACGACTCTTACAACTCGAACCCGGCTTCGCTGCTCGCCATGGCGCGCGCCGTTGCAGAGGCGGACGCCAAACGGCGCATCATCGTCGCCGGCGAGATGTTAGAGCTCGGGCCGAAAGCGGCTGAGCTGCATCGCGAGGCCGGGCGCGAGATCGCCGGACTGCCGATCGATGTTTTGTGGGGCGTGCGCGGACTGGCTGAAGAATTGGTTAGCGGGGCGCGCGCATCGGGCATGAAAGAAGCCCGCTTCTTCGCTTCAGTTGACGACGCGGCGCAAGCTCTGCGTGCCGAATTGCGTTCCGGCGATCTCGTTCTGATCAAAGGCTCGCGCGGCGTGCGAACCGATCGGATCGTCACGGCTTTGAAGGAGAGTTTCGCGTTGGAAGGCGAAGACGCATTGCATACGGATGGCGGCGCAAAGTGGCGGTTTGAATTGAAAGGCGAGTGAGCGGAAGGCGATGTTCTACTACCTCTTTTATGAGTGGCTCTACCGCAGCCTGCAGGCGCATGAGGAGTCGTATTTCGTCAAGGCGCTCAACGTCTTTCAATACATCACGTTTCGCACGGCCTATGCTGCCGTGACGGCGTTGGTGCTTTCGCTTCTATTGGGCAAGCCCGTGATCAGATGGTTACGCGAATGGAACATCGGGCAGCAGATTCGCCAGGAAGGGCCACAGTGGCACATGTCGAAGCGGAACACGCCGACGATGGGCGGTGTGCTCATCATCGGTTCGGTCATCGTTTCGACTCTGCTGTGGGGGCGTTTAGATAAGCTTTACGTCTGGATCGCATTGGTGGCGACGACGCTCTTTGCGGCGATCGGCTTTTTGGATGACTACTTGAAGGTCAAGCGGCGTCAAAGCCTTGGGTTGACCGGGCGGCAGAAGCTGCTGGGACAGCTGCTCGTCGCCCTCTTGGTGTGGGGCGTACTCTACTGCTGTACGGAGTACACGTGGAACGTCAACGTGCCGTTCTTCAAGGCGACGGCCGATCCGAACCCGCGCACGAGCATCAGTTACATCGGGCCTTATCTTTACCTGCCGTTTATCGTGCTCGTGTTGCTGGGCACGTCGAATGCGGTGAACTTGACCGATGGTCTGGATGGGCTGGCGATCAGCGTCACGTTCATCGCGATGGCCGCTTTGACGGCTTTCACCTATGTGACGGGGCACGCCGGGTTTGCCAGCTACTTAGGTTTGACGCACCGGCCCGAAGTCGCCGAGTTGACTGTCTTCTGCGGCGCGATGGCTGGCGCGAGTCTAGGGTTCCTGTGGTACAACGCGCCGCCTGCGGAAGTCTTCATGGGCGATGTCGGCAGTCTCGCCATCGGCGGCGCGATCGGCACCGTGGCCGTATTGACCAAACAGGAGTTCATGCTCTTGATGGTCGGCGGCGTCTTCGTCATCGAAGCGCTTTCCGTGATGTTGCAGGTCTTTTCGTTTAAAACGACGCGGCGGCGCATCTTCAAAATGGCGCCGCTTCATCACCATTTCGAGATGCTCGGGTGGCGCGAATCGAAGGTCGTCTTTCGCTTTCTGATTCTGGCGATCCTCTTCGCGCTGCTTAGCCTTTCGACCTTGAAGTTGCGTTGACGATGGAGCTTGCGGGTAAAAAGGCGCTGGTCATCGGGGCCGGGCGGAGCGGCACGGCGGCGGCGCGTTTTCTCGCAGAGCGCGGCGCGCGCGTTGCGCTCAATGACCGCAAGCCGCTTGAAGAATGGAGCGCCGAGGCGCGCGCGCTCGAAAGCGCAGGCGTGAAGCTGTTTTCGGGCGATGTGCCGCAGTGGATGCTGGACCACGCGGATCTGCTCGTCGTCAGTCCGGGCGTGCCGACCAAGAGCATCGCGGTGCGCTATGCCGAACGGGCCGGCGTCGAGATCGTCGGCGAAGTCGAGCTCGCTTATCGTTTCTTACGCGGACGGTTGGTCGCCATCACGGGCACCAATGGCAAGACGACGACCACGGCGCTCGTCGGCCAATTGCTCGCAGACGCAGGGTTCCATGTGCAAGTGGGCGGCAACATCGGCACGCCGCTCATTTCGCTCGTCGAAACGTCGCGCGATGACGGCTGGACCGTCGCTGAAATCTCCAGCTTTCAGCTTGAGACGACCGACCTGTTTCATCCGCACGTGGCCGCCGTCTTGAACGTCACGCCGGACCACATGGATCGCTACGAGACGTTCAACGATTACGCCGCCGCTAAGCACCGCATCTTCCGCCGGCAGACGGAAGATGATTGGGCCGTGCTCAACGCCGACGACGAAACGGTTTCATCGTGGGCATCGGGGCTCTGTGCGCGCGTCCTCTGGTTCAGCCGGCGGCGCGAAGTCGAGCGCGGGATCTTCTTGCGCGGAAGGACGCTGATCGCGCGCTTCGATGAGGGCGAAAGAGAGCTTCTGGCGGTGGACGAATTGAGCTTGCGCGGCGCGCACAACGTCGAAAACGTGATGGCCGCTCTGTGCATGGGGCGCGCGTGCGGCGCACCTTTCGAGACGATGTGCGACACGGTGCGCCGTTTTCGCGGCGTCGAGCATCGTCTCGAACTGGTCGCCGAGATCGAAGGCGTCCGTTTCTATAACGATTCCAAGGCGACCAACGTCGATGCGGCGGTGAAGGCTTTCGAAGCCTTCAGCGAAGACGGTGGGCGCATCGTCGCCATCATGGGCGGGCGCGGCAAAGGCGCACCCTACGCGCCGCTTGCGCCGTTAATTGAGAGCCGAGCGCGCGCCCTTGTGCTCATCGGCGAAGATGCCGATCGCATCGCGCGAGAACTCGGGCCGTTTGCGCCAGCCGTCGAACGCGCCGCGGATATGTGCGATGCGGTCGCACGCGCGTTTCGCCTAGCGCAGCCCGGCGACATAGTTTTGCTCGCTCCGGCGTGCGCCAGCTACGACATGTTCGCCGATTTCGAGGATCGCGGGCGGAAGTTCAAAGAGGCGGTGAGGGGGCTGATCGGGAAGGAATCCGTCGAGGCGCGCTGAACTGGACCAGCGCGCTGGGCGTTTCGTGAGGATGGGCGATGTCACGACGTTGGCAAGTAGATGAATGGCTGTTCGCCGCGGCAGTTGGCCTGACGCTCTTCGGCGTCGTGATGGTTTACAGCGCCTCGGCCTTCGTCGCGATGGAGGAACAGCACAACCCGGCCCACTATCTCTTGCGGCAGGGGTTGTGGGCGGCGATCGGTTTGAGCGTGATGATCGCCGCCATGCGGTTCGACTACGAGCATTTGAACGACGGGTTCATCGTTTACGGGGCGCTTCTGTTCGTCTGCGCGTTGCTTCTCGCCGTGTTCGCTTTCCCGCGCGTTAACGGCGCGCACCGCTGGATCAGGCTCTTCGGCTTTTCGGTGCAGCCGTCGGAGGTGGCGAAATTCGCGCTCGTCCTCTTTCTCGCTCATCGGTTCGGGCGCGGCGGGGAAGAAGGGTCTTTGAAAACTTTCGTCTCGGTTCTCGCCGTGACCGGCCTGTTGGCCCTTTTGATCGTCATCGAGCCGGATCTGGGAACGGCTTCGATGCTGGTTGCGACGTGCTGGATCATCTGTTTCGCTGCCGGCGTGCGTTTGCGCTATCTCTTTGCGCTCCTCCTCCCGGCGGCGATCGGATTCACTCTGTTGTTGCTATTCGTCCCGTGGCGCATGCGGCGGTTAATGGCGTTTCTCGATCCGTGGGCCGATCCGCAAGGGGCGGGCTATCAGGTGGTCCAGTCGCTCATCGGCATCGGTTCCGGCGGGATTCACGGTTTGGGGTTCGCGCAGGGGCGACAGAAGATGTTCTTCCTGCCTTTGGCCCATTCGGATTTCATCTTCGCCATCATCGGCGAAGAATTAGGATTGGTCGGCGCGCTCGCGGTGTTGGCGGCTTTCGCGCTCTTCGGTTGGCGCGGCGTGCGTGCGGCGCTTCGCGCGCCAGATCGCTTCGGGATGCTGCTCGGGCTCGGCATCGTCGCGCAGGTTTTGACGCAAGCGCTCTTCAATATGAGCGTCGTTTTGGGGCTCGTCCCGACCAAGGGCATCCCGTTGCCGTTCGTCTCTTACGGCGGCTCATCGCTCGTCCCGTTGCTCTTTTCGGTCGGCGTGCTGCTCAATATTTCGTCTCGAGCGCGCGGTCGCGCTGATCGTTACGGGCGTTTCGGCGAAGCTTGGGAAGTGGCCTCCGGTTCTTTGAAAACTCAACCGCGGATACCGTTGCGATGGCAGATCAGAGGGTCGTGAGGATGCGCGTCATGATCGCTGCCGGAGGGACGGGCGGACACATCTATCCGGGCATCGCGGTGGCGAAAGAGATCTTGCGGCGCGATCCGCGCGCCCGCATACGTTTCGTCGGCACGCGCCGCGGGCTCGAAGCGCGCATCGTCGCGCACGCCGGATTCGATCTCGATTTCATCGAGATCGGCGGATTAAAGGCGGTCGGGCTCCGGGCGCGCGCGCGTAGCCTCTGGCAGTTGCCGTCGAGCTTTCTGGCGGCACGACGCTTGATCGCGGCTTTCGCCCCCGACGTCGTCATCGGCACGGGCGGATATGTGACCGGACCGGTGCTGCTTGCCGCGTGGTCGCGGCGCGTGCCGACGCTCGTGATGGAGTCGAACGCGCTGCCCGGCTGGACCAATCGAGTGCTGGCGCGCTTTGTGGATGCGGCGGCGGTGACGTTCGCGGAATCGCTTCGGTTCTTTCGCGGCAAAGGGGTGGTGACGGGCAATCCCGTGCGACCGGAGTTCTTTGACATTCCGCCGAAAAGGCGCGATCCTTCTCGTTTTTCGCTGCTCGTCTTCGGCGGCTCGCAAGGCGCGCGCGCGATCAATCAAGCGATGGTCGCCGCGCTCGATCGTCTGGCGGAAAGACGGGCAGTGCTGCGCATCAGGCATCAGACGGGCGACGCCGATTACGACTGGGTGCGCGCTGAATATGAACGCAAAGGGTGGCGCGATCGATGCGACATCAGGCGTTACATTGATGACATGGTGGCCGCTTTCGCCGAAGCCGATCTCATCATCTGTCGTGCCGGCGCGACGACGACGGCGGAACTGGTCGCCGCTGGCAAAGCTGCGATCATGATCCCGTTTCCGTTCGCGGCGGACGATCATCAGCGGCGCAACGCCGAGGCGCTGGAAAAGGCGGGAGCCGCGCGGATGATCCTGCAGAAGGATTTGAGTGGCGAAAGTTTGGCGAATGAGATCGGCAAGTTGATGGACCATCCGGAGCGCATCACGGCGATGGAAGAGGCGAGCCGGAAGTTGGCGCGCCGCGACGCGGCGGCGCGGATAGTCGATTTGGTGGAGAGATTGATCAAAGAGCGCAAGGTTTGATTTGGTCGGCCTCGTGTGATGAAGATAATTGTGCTAGAGACGGCCATCTTGATCGGGCGGTGAAAGAGATGTTTCGGCGCATCCAACATGTGCATTTAGTTGGCGTTGGCGGGAGCGGGATGTCCGGCATCGCCGAGGTCTTGGTCAACTTAGGGTTTCGCGTCTCCGGCTCCGATTTGAAACGCTCGGAGGTGATCGAGCGTCTGGAACGGTTGGGCGTGAAGTTCTACGAAGGGCACGCGCCGGAGCACGTCGGCGATGCGCAAGTCGTCGTTCGCTCGAGCGCCGTGCGCGACGACAACCCAGAGATCGTCGAGGCGCGGCGTCGATTGATTCCGGTTATCCCGCGCGCCGAGATGCTCGCCGAGTTGATGCGCCTGAAGCCCCATACGGTGGCGGTCGCCGGATCGCACGGCAAGACGACGACCACTTCGATGATCGCGACGGTTCTCGGTCAAGCTGGGCTCGATCCGACGGTGATCGTCGGCGGCATCGTCAAAGCTTTCGGCTCGAACGCGCGGCTCGGTAAGAGCGATTTGATGGTCGTCGAAGCGGATGAAAGCGATCGTTCGTTCCTCTTACTGACGCCAACCATTGCCGTGGTGACGAACATCGATCGCGAACACATGGATCACTACCGTGATATGGCTGACGTGCGCACTTGTTTCACCGATTTCGTCAACAAAGTGCCTTTCTACGGCGCGGTGGTGTTGTGTCTTGACGATCCGCACGTGCAGGCGATCATCCCGCAGGTCGAGCGGCGGCGCATTACCTACGGGTTGAGCGCGCAGGCCGACATCTCGGCCCATGCGATCCAGTTCAATGACCGTTTCGGTTCGCGTTTCGCCGTCTGGCGCAACGGCGTGCCGATGGGTGAAGTCGAATTGCGCGTGCCCGGACTACATAACGTCTACAATGCGCTCGCTGCTGTCGCCGTCGGCTTCGAGTGGGGCGTTCCCTTCGACGCCATCGCGCGTGCGCTCGGTGAATTCACCGGGGTCCAGCGGCGCTTCCAGTTCAAAGGCGAAGTCGCGGGCGTGCTCGTCGTCGATGATTATGGCCACCATCCGACCGAGATACGAGCGACGCTCAAGGCGGCGAAATCGGGATCCGAAGGGCGCCGGATCGTCGTGCTCTTTCAACCGCATCGTTACACGCGCACGCATGATTTGATGGACGAATTCGCGCGTTCGTTCAACAACGCCGACGTGTTGCTCGTGACGGATATCTACGCGGCAGGCGAAGATCCAATCGAAGGCGTCACGGCGGAAGCGTTAACCGAAGCGATCAAACGTTTCGGTCATAAGGACGCGCGCTATGTTGGGCCGCTCGATCTGGCCGCCGACGCTCTGCTCGAAGAGGTTCGCGAAGGCGATATGGTCATCACTTTAGGGGCGGGCAACGTCTATCGGGCCGGCGAACGTTTGCTTCAGATGTTGGAGGGGCGAAGTCGCCACCGCGCGCCTTGAGGCGCGACTTTCTGAGGAGGATGAGGGAGCAGCGTTGAGCGCATTGAGGGAACAGGTCGTCACATCGCGCGCGCGGAATGTTGCTCGCAGCGGCATGCCCGTCACGCAGCGCCCCGCGCGCCGGGCCAAGCGCGTGGCAAACGGCGCGTCATGGGGGCGCCTGGCTATGGCGGTGCCGTGGTTGGGCAAAGCTCTGCTCGCTGTGAGCGCGGGGGTGCTTCTGTTCGCGACGTATAGGGCCACAGCTTCTGCGACCATCTTTCAGCTTGCGCGCGTTGACGTTGAAGGAGGGGCGCGCACCCCGCGCGAAGAGATACAAGCCGTGGTGCGCCGCATCGTAGGGCGCGAAGGCGTATGGCGCGCGGATGTTTGGGCCATCAAAGGCGAATTGGAGAAGCTGCCATGGGTGCGCGAAGCGATCGTCTCGCGCGTGCTCCCTTCGACCGTGCGCGTGCGCATTCGCGAACGCGCGCCCTACGCTGTCGCGCGCACGTCGCAGGGGCGTCTTCTCTGGGTCGATGAGGAAGGCGCCCTTCTCGGTGAATTCGCTTCGTCAGATGAGATGCCGCCGTTTTTGATCCGCGGATTGGACGAAGCGCCAACGGAAGCTTCTCGGCGGACCAATCGCGAACGGCTCGCGCGTTATCGCGAGATGCTGAACGAGTGGAGAGCGCGTGGACTTGTCGAGCGCGTGAGCGAAGTCAACCTCGGCGATCTGCGCGATGTGCGCGCGCAGCTTGCGGGCGCCGATTCGGGGATCGAAGTCCGTCTGGGCGGACGCGACTTCGGGGCGCGATTAGAACGGGCGCTCAAGGCGCTCGCCGAGATGCGGCAAGCGGGGCGCGAGGTCGTCAGTTTGGACGCGACACAGGACCGGCGCGTCATCGTCGGTCTCGCTTCGGGAGCGCGATTGTCGGATGGCGCGTCCGCTGGACCGGTGACGCCGCTGAGCGGAGCGAAAGGGGTGAATCGTCGGAGGGAGGATTGAAGGCGCATGGCGAAACGCGCGACACATACGGTAGGATTGGACATCGGCACTAGCCGCGTCTCGTGCATCATCGGCGAGATGAACGAGGCCACTGGATTACTCGAAATCGTCGGCATCGGCGAAGCCGAATCGCGTGGGCTTCGCAAAGGCGTCGTCGTCAATCCGGAGGCGGCGGTCGATGCCATCAGCCGCGCCGTCGAAGAGGCCGAACGCATGAGTGGACTTGAGGCAGAGGCCGTGACGATTAACCTCGCTGGAACGCACATCATGGGGTTGAACGGTCAAGCGGTGGTCGCCGTTTCAGGGCGTGACCGCGAGATCACCGCCGATGACGTGCGGCGCGCGATCGATTCGGCTTGCGCCGTCCAGCTTCCCGCCGGGCGCGAGATCGTTGACCGGTTGCCACAGGAGTTCATCGTCGATGATCAAGACGGTATCAACGATCCCGTCGGCATGATCGGCGCGCGTCTCGCCGTCCGCGTGCACATCATCACCAGCCCCGTGACGGCGCGACAGAACGCCATCAACGCCGTCAATCGCGCCGGGTTGATCGTCGCCGACATGATCCTCAGTCAATTAGCTGCTGCGGAGGCTGCGCTGACCGAAGAGGAGAAGGAGTTCGGCGCCGCCTTGGTCTCGATCGGCGCGGAGACGACCGGGTTGGTCATCTATCAGCGCGGCGCGGTCCAGCACACGGCCGTCTTCGCGTTGGGCGGCGCGCACTTTACCAACGATATCGCCTTCGGTTTGCGCACGCCCGTGCCCGAAGCGGAGAAGATCAAACGCGCCTTCGGTTACGCTTCGAGCGCCAATCTCCACGAGGCGGAGCGCGGCGAGATGATCGAAGTCCCTTCCGTTGGCGGGCGGCCACCGCGCCAACTCTCGCGCCAGATACTTTGCGACATCCTGCAGCCGCGCGCTGAAGAGGTGCTGACGCACGTCGCCGATGAGATCCGCGAAGCGGGATGGGAGAGGCAACTTTCAAGCGGCGTGGTCCTGACGGGCGGGGGCGCGATGCTCGGCGGCATGATAGAGATCGCCGAACAGGTCTTCGATGCGCCGGTGCGCTTGGGCTATCCGGAGCGGGATCGCTTCGGCGGACTCATCGAAGATATTCAATCTCCGGCGTGGACGACCGCCGCCGGATTGTGTTTAATCGCGCAGCGCGCGCTGGATCGCGAGATGCGCGCGGCCCATGCGCCGCGCCGCGGCGCGACTCGCCTGACGCATCTCGTCTCGCGGTTTCGCGATCGTTTCAGTGGCATTTTCTGACAAGTTGTTGTATGCTGCCGCGCCAGCCAACACAAGATGTCGACCGCAACATATGGCTGTTCGCGGCTGGAGCGACCCAAGATAAGGGATGATGAGATCGAAGACAAGGGGCAAGAATTCACAGGAGAGGGGATCGGAAAGATGATGCCGGATGGTCGTCAACCGGATAGCGGAATCAATATCTTCATCGATGATGAACCGCCACCGACGGGCGCGCGAATCAAGGTGATCGGTGTCGGCGGCGGCGGCTCGAACGCCGTCAATCGCATGATCGAGGCCGGGATCGAAGGGATCGAATTCCTCGTCGCCAACACCGACTTGCAAGCGCTCAAACGTTCGCGTGCGCCGATCAAGATTCAACTCGGCAGCAAGCTGACCAAGGGGTTGGGTGCCGGGGCTAACCCGGAGATCGGGCGTAACGCCGCGCTCGAAGATACCGAGAAGATCATCGAAGTTCTGGAGGGCGCCGATATGGTCTTCGTCACCGCCGGTTTGGGCGGCGGAACCGGCACGGGCGCGGCGCCGATCATCGCCAGTCTGGCGACGGAATTGAATGCGCTGACTGTCGCCGTCGTCACCAAGCCTTTTCATTTCGAGGGAAGGCGGCGGATGCAGCAAGCCGAGCAGGGGCTGCAGGAGTTGCGCGGTTGCGTCGATACGGTCATCACCATCCCGAACGAGAGGTTGCTGCATACGGTGGATCGCAGCATGTCGCTCACCGATGCTTTCAGAATGGCCGACGACGTGCTCCTTCAAGCGGTGCAGGGGATCAGCGACCTGATCACCGTGCCGGGTTTGATCAATCTCGATTTCGCAGACGTGCGGGCGATCATGGCTGGGATGGGGATGGCGCTGATGGGGGCCGGACGCGCGCGCGGCGAAAATCGCGCGCTCGAAGCGACGCAGCAGGCGATCTCCTCGCCGCTTCTCGAAGAGGCGACCATTCAAGGGGCTAAAGGGGTGCTCATCAACATCACGGGCGGGCCCGATCTGACGCTTTATGAGGTCAATGAAGCCTCGTCGATCATCCGCGAGGCGGCGGATGAAGACGCGAACATCATCTTCGGTGCGGTCATCGACGAGAACATGCGCGATGAGATGAAGATCACCGTGATCGCGACCGGATTCGATAAGACGGCGGCTGATCTTGCGGGTCAATCGCAAGTGACGACTGCGCGATATGCGGCGCGCGAGGAGATCCCGACCCGTTCGGTCGGCACGGCGCGCGCGGATGATTTGGATGTGCCGACCTTCATCCGCAAGAAAGCCGATTAGGTCGGGCGCCGAAAGACCCGTTCGGGAAAAATCTTCTCGAATCCCAAGTTGAGACTTGCAAACTGCGTCGCGGTCATGTAGCATGTGATCAACTCTTAGAAAATACTTCAAATCCATCGCGGGTAAAAATCTCGCCTAAATGCGGCCACGCTCGATGCTGATCGGCAAGACCGTGTGCGTTGAGCGCAGACTCGGCGCAGGAGAACGGCATGACCGCAGGCAATTCCCGCAGCGGAGGTAGAAAAGGACTGTGAATCGTAAGTTGATCAGGCCAAGTCTAGCGGAGATCAAAGAACGCGAAGCGATGCAACAACGCGAACGCGCTGCGCAGCGCAACACCATACCGCCACAGCAGCGCGCGGTTCAGCAACCCCAACCGACTCCGGCGACGGCCGTCGCCCCGGCGATGCCGCAACCGCGCAAGCGCATCCCGCCGGTGGAGACCTTCGCCGAGGTCTTCTACTACAAGAAACAGATGGATGCCCACACGCCGATGGTGATCGTCTTGCAGGATGGAGAGGAGATCGAAGGCACGATCGAGTGGTATGATCGCGGCGCGATCAAGGTCAATCGCAAATCGGCGCCAAACCTTCTCCTGCTCAAACACAACATCAAGTACATGTACAAGGCAGAGGAGCGCGCGACCGCTGACGATAAGGAGGCGGAGCAAGAGGAGTAGCGCGAGAGCTTCGGCGTTTCCTCTCCTTACTCTTTTGGTCCATGGCAGAAGCGCCGCGCAACATCGCCTCTTCGCCGAAGCCTATTTCGGCGAGGTTGCCGCGCATCGGCATCACGATGGGCGATCCGGCTGGGATCGGTCCAGAAGTGGTGCTCAAAGCGGTGGCCGAACCTGAAGTGCTGCGTCTTTGTACGCCCATCATCATCGGCGATGCGCAATGGTTGGCGCACACGGCGCGCACGCTCAATCTGCAATGCGGTTACGAGATCGTGCGTCGTGAAGAGCCTCTGCCCGATGAGCTGATCGGACCGGTCATTTATCATCTGGACAACATCCATGGGCACATCGAGTGGGGACGGGAGTCGGATCTGGCCGGGCGCGCCGCGGCGCAGTATATCGAAGCCGCGGTCGAACTGTGTTTTGCCGGAGCGATAGACGCGATCGCGACGGCGCCGATCAATAAGCGCGCCCTCTTCCTCGGAGGCTATCGCTTTCCTGGACACACGGAATTCCTCGCCCATCTGACCGGGACGAAGGAATATGCGATGGCTTTCGTCGCGGCGAATCTGCGCGTCGTGTTGCTCTCAACGCACGTGCCCTTGGCTGAGGCGATTCGCTTGGTCGAGCGCGACCGCATCGTGCGCACCATTCATCTGACCCACCGTGAGATGCGGCGATGGGGGATCGAACGCCCGCGCATCGCCATGGCGGCGCTCAACCCGCATGGCGCGGAAGGCGGGCTGTTCGGCGTCGAAGAGGCGTCGGAGATCATGCCTGCCGTTGAGCATTGTCGGCAGGTGGAGGGGATCGATGTTTACGGTCCAATCTCCGCCGATACGGTCTTCTTGCGCGCCGCGCGTGGCGAATTCGATGTCGTCGTCGCTTGTTATCACGATCAGGCGATGATCCCGGTTAAGTGCCTCTCCTTCGGAGAGGCTGTCAACGTCACTTTGGGTCTGCCGTTCATCCGCACTTCGGTCGATCACGGCACGGCGTTCGACATCGCGGGAAGAGGCATCGCCGAACATTCAAGCATGGTCGCGGCCATCACGCTGGCCGCGCAGCTTGTGCGGGCCGAGGGGTTAAGTCGGGCGGTTGGAGTTTGAGCGCCTGCCCCGCCGAGGATAGAATCTTCTGGAAAGCGCTGGATGGGGGATCGGGGAAGTTGAGCACTTCGGATTCGCAAGCGACTGCGCGCCGTATCCTCGTGGCGGATGATGATCCAGCCATTCTGCGTCTGGTGACCGCCGTCTTGCAAAAGGAAGGGTTCACCGTCGTGCAGGCGCGCGATGGGCGCGAGGCGTTCAAGATCCTGCAGACCGACGCCAATTTTGTGGCGGGCATCTTCGACGTGGTGATGCCGCACATCCAAGGGCCCGAGTTGCTGCGTTACATGCGCACGGAGAAGCGTCTGATGCGCATCCCCGTGATGATGATGACCGCCGAGCAGAACCCCAAGTTCTCATCGGAAAGCTTCGCCGCCGGAGCCGTCGTCTTCCTGCCCAAACCGTTCACCACGACGCAGCTTCAAACGATGCTTCGCCTGCTCATCAGCAAGGCGAAAACCTAAGGCGCGGCGGTCTCGAACGCAACCACTGTTCGTCAAAAATATAGAGCTGCAAATCAGCCTTATCAGAGGACGGTAACGCAACTCCTGTTCGTCAAATTGGAATCCCTTCCAACGCCTCTTCTCATGCGAAAGCGCGGTCAATAAAGGCGGAGATCCCTTCGCTCAGTGGTCCGATTCGCCGCGCCCCGGTGATGAGCGTTACGCAAGCGGATCGGACGTGGCGCGCCGTTATCTATCCGCGATCTCTACGAAGAACAGCTTCGACTCGCAACCGAAAGATCACCCGCGAGTCGGGATCTTCGAGGGGCGAGCGTCACGCGAGTTCGGTTTCGAGCCGTGAGGCGCGGGGCACGGAAGCGAGGCATGGCGATTGATAGACATCTCAGCCGTTGGTAAGATTCTGGCTGCGGTCGAGCAGATGGCTCTCGTTACGGACTTCATCGTCATCGGAAGCGGCATCGCCGGATTGCGCGCGGCGATAGAGATCGCGCGCGCCGGAGCGCAAGTTACGGTTCTTACCAAAGAGCGCGCCGAAGAATCGAATACGGAATACGCCCAAGGCGGCATCGCCGTCGCGCTCTCGGAAGATGACGAAGTGGAGTTGCATGAGGAAGACACGTTGCGCGCCGGAGCCGGGCTATGTGATCCAGAAGCAGTGCGCGTCCTCGTCGAAGATGGCGTGCGCTACATTCAGGAACTGATCGACTGGGGAGCCGAATTCGATCGCGAGGGCGGGCGTTTGGTCTTCACGCAAGAGGCGGCCCATTCCCGTCGGAGAATACTTCATGCGCATGGCGATTCGACGGGGCGCGAGATAGTGCGCACGCTGCTTGTGCGCGCGGGCGAGGAAGCGAACATCATCTTTCTCCCGCATGCTGCGACGGAGTCGCTGATCGTCGCGGATGGGCGTTGTTGTGGCGTTCTGTTCCGCGATCCGTTGGTCCGCGCGCCGCGCGAGCTTCATGGGCGGGCGGTCATCCTCGCTTCGGGCGGCGCTGGACAGATCTATCAACACACGACCAATCCGGAAGTCGCCACCGGCGACGGGATGGCGATGGCTTATGAGGCGGGCGCCGAACTGGCCGACATGGAGTTCGTCCAGTTCCATCCGACAGCGTTGAGCATCGCCGGTGCGCCGCGTTTCCTTTTGTCGGAAGCGATGCGCGGCGAAGGCGGCGTGCTGCGAAACGTCGAGGGCGAGCGCTTCATGCCGCGTTATCACGAACGGGCTGAGCTTGCGCCGCGCGATATAGTCAGTCGCGCCATCGTCGCGGAGATGGACCGGACCGGCGCGCAGTTCGTCTATCTCGACATGACCGGTTTGGGGGAGCGTTTTTTGCGCCAGCGCTTCCCGAAGATTTTCGAAACCTGTTTGCGCTATGGGCTGAACGTCGCGCGCGATCTCATCCCCGTCGCCCCGGCGGCCCACTATTTCATGGGCGGAGTGCGCACGGATCTCGATGGGCGCACGACGTTGCCCGGCCTTTATGCGGCGGGCGAAGTCGCATGCACGGGAGTGCACGGGGCGAACCGTTTAGCTTCGAACTCTTTGCTCGAAGGACTGGTCTTCGGAGCGCGCGCTGGGGGCGCTGCGGCGCGAGATTGGGCGCGCGGCGAACCTTCGATCTGCGGTCAAGTGAAGATGGAGGATGTGCGCGAGGCGCGCGGGCGAATGGGGTTCGCCGTGCGCAAGCGCGTGCGGCGTGTGATGTGGGAGCGCGTTGGCATCATTCGGACGCGCGAATCTCTGTTGCGCGCGCTCGATGAATTCGAGCGTATCGCGCAGGCGCAACTTAGCCGGGCGTCGCGCAATTTTCTGACCGTCGCGCAATTGGTCGCGCGCGCCGCGCTCTGGCGCGAAGAATCGCGCGGGGCGCACTTCCGACGCGATTTCCCGCACAGCGACGACCGTTGGCGCGCGCACTCGGTCCAGCGCAAGGGCGAAGCGGTGAAGACTGTAGAGACGATCGATTTCGGTGAGGCTAGGTCGAGAGCCTGAAAGGCGGGTTCGGCGATGGCCCATTTCCAAAATCTCCATAGCTGGGCGCTCTCGCCGCGCGAAGCGGTCGAACTACAGAGGAGCTTGCGCGGCAAGGTGCGGATCGAACCGCTCGGTCGAGAGATCGGCACGATCGCTGGAGCTGATATCTCCTTCGATAAATTCTCTTCGACGGTCTACGCTGGGATCGTGGTTCTGCGTTTGCCGAGCCTAGAGGTGATCGAAGAAGTCGGCGTGCGTAGCGAAGCCCAGTTTCCTTATGTGCCGGGTTTGCTCTCTTTTCGCGAGACGCCGCCGTTGCTGGAGGCTTGGGCGAAGCTCAAGTGCGAGCCCGATGCGGTGATGCTCGATGGGCAGGGCATCGCTCATCCGCGACGGGTCGGCATCGCCTCGCATTTCGGTCTGATCGTGGATCGGCCTGCTTTGGGTTGCGCGAAATCGGTCCTCGTCGGTCGGTATGTCGAGCCAGAGCGCGAGCCTGGGAGCTGGACGCCGCTGGTCCATCAGGGAGAGACGGTGGGCGCCGCTTTGCGAACCAAAGCGGGCGTGCAACCCGTCTTCGTCTCGCCGGGCCATCTGATCGACTTGCAGGGTGCGATCGCGTTGACGCTCCGCTGTTGCAAAGCATCGCGCGTGCCCGAGCCGACGCGACTCGCCCATCTTTTGGTCAACGCCGTGCGGCGCGGCGAGCGCACGATCGATGAACTGGACCGGACGCCGCGACAGGATAGCTTGTTCGATTGATCCCTCTCAACGGCTTTTAGCGCGCACCGGCTCGAGATCAGGCTCTTCCGTTGGCCGTTCGCGCCCGCCATCGCCGGATGTTGAAGCCGGAACCGGAGGCGGCGGGCTGGCGACGAGCTTCTCGAGCGCCGCTTCTAGAACCTCATTGATGCGCGTCACCAAGACGAATTCGATCTCGCGTCGCACATCTTCGGGCACTTTCTCCAGATCAGCTTCGTTGCGCGCGGGCAGTATCACGCGCCGTATGCCAGCGCGATGAGCTGCGAGGACCTTCTCTTTGATGCCGCCGACTGGAAAGACCAAGCCGGAGAGCGTGATCTCCCCGGTCATCGCCGTATCGGAGCGGACGCGGCGGCCCGTGTAGAGCGAGGCGAGCGCCGTCGTGATCGCGACTCCCGCGCTCGGCCCATCTTTCGGGATCGCGCCGGCTGGGACGTGGATGTGAACGCCGTAGTTTTTGAACATCTCCGGATTGATGTCCCACTCGGCGGCGTGCGACCAGAGATAGGAGCGGGCCGCGCGGGCAGACTCTTGCATCACTTCGCCCAGTTGCCCGGTCAGGATCAGGCCAGATCCGCCCGGCAACAGCGTCGCTTCGATGAAGAGGATCTCGCCGCCCATCTCGGTCCAGGCTAGTCCTGTCGCGACGCCGACCGGCAACTCTTTGCGCGCCTCTTCGATGAAGAAGCGCGGCGCGCCCAGATAATCTTTGACTTGCGCGGCGTCGACTTTGATTCTGTCCGCTTCGCCTTTAGCGATCTTCAAGGCGGCTTTGCGCGCGATCTGACCGATGGATCGCTCCAGTTGGCGCACGCCGGCTTCGCGCGTATAGCGCGCGATGATCAGTTGCAGGGCTTCGTCGGTGATTTCGAACTGGTCCGGTCGCAGTCCGTTCTCCTGCACCTGACGCGGGACGAGATATCGTTTGGCGATCTGCAACTTCTCCTGTTCGCTGTAGCCGGCCAAGTAGATGATCTCCATGCGGTCGCGCAGCGGAGGCGGAATCGGGCCCAGTTGATTAGCCGTCGCGATGAAGAAGACTTTCGAGAGATCGAACGGCAGATCCAGATAGTGATCGCGAAAGCTGTAATTCTGTTGCGGATCGAGGATCTCGAGCAAAGCGGCTGCCGGATCGCCGCGGAAATCCATCCCGAGTTTATCTATTTCATCGAGCATCAGGACGGGATTATTTGTCCCCGCGCGGCGAATCGCTTGGATGATCCGTCCGGGCATCGCGCCGATGTAAGTGCGGCGATGGCCGCGCAGTTCCGCTTCATCGCGCACGCCGCCCAAGCTGATGCGTTCGAACTGGCGCCCCAGCGCGCGCGCGATCGAACGACCTAGGCTCGTCTTGCCGACGCCCGGCGGGCCGACGAAACAGAGAATAGGGCTCTTGGCATCCGGGCGCAGTTTGAGGACGGCGAGGAACTCGAGGATCCGTTCTTTGACATCTTCAAGTCCGTAGTGGTCTTCGTCCAGAATGCGGCGCGCCTCTTCGAGATCGAGTTTGTCGGGCGAGGATTTGCGCCAAGGCAGCTCGAGAATGTATTCGAGATAGGAGCGTATGACGTGATAGTCGGGCGCGGCGGACGGGAGCTTCTCCATGCGCCTTAGTTCGCGTTCGGCTTCGGCGCGGACCTCATCCGGAAGATCGGCCGTGGCGAGCCGCTCGCGCAGCATTTCGACCTCAGCTTTTTCTCCGCCTTCATCCTCGCCCAGCTCTTTCTGGATCGCCTTAAGCTGTTGCCGCAAGAAGTAGTCGCGTTGCGCTTTGGTCATCTCGCTTTGCGCTTCGGCGGCGATCTTGGTGCGAAGCTGTAGGATCTCGATCTCGCGCGCAAGATAGGTGTAGGTCAGATGAAGCAACTGGTCCACCGTCTGCGCCTCGAGCATCGCCTGCTCTTGCTCTTGGCCGAGATCGAGCACGGAGGCGAGGAAATAGGCGAGCTGGACGGGATCCTGAGTGCCGAGGATGATCGAGCGCACTTCAGGGGGAACCTGCGGCATCATCGCCAACGCCTGTTGGATGAGCGCGTTGATGTTGCGGCGTAACGCTTCGACTTCCGCCGCATCTTCGACCTTGAGCGCGGGCAGGATCTCGACTCGGGCGCGCAAGTAAGGCTGTTCGTGCACCCATCCGACGATGCGTATCCGTTCGAGCCCTTGAACGATGAGCTGAATGGTCTGCGAGCTCTCATCGCGCATCATGCGTTTGATGGTGACGAGCGTTCCCGTCTCGAAGAGATCGGCTGGACCGGCCTCGTGCTCGCCTGCGCTCGCTGGGCGCACGCCGAAACAGGCGAGAAGCTTCTCCTCGGTCGAAAGGGCCGCCTCGACGGCGGCGACCGAACGCGGGCGCCCGACCGTCAGCGGCACGACGGTCGCCGGAAAGAGCGTCGTGTTCTGGAGCGGCAGCACAGCCGCTTCGAAAGGAAGCGAGGCTGATCCGGGCGTGCTCGCATATCGCTCAGCTTCGTTGTAATCCGTCGTCTCAACCATCGTCTTCACCCTATCGTCTCGAATCCTCTCACCTTTAGCCGCAGCGCAAATTGAGTATGAGCAAGCCATCGCGATAATCGCGCTCGATCTCCGCCCCCTCGATCGGGCAAGGGAAGCGCAAAGTCTTCTCGAATCGGCTGTAGGTGATCTCCAGTTGATGACACAAGATGTTTTGCCGACACATGGTGTCGCGCCTCGAGCCGGAGATCCGCAAGATCGAATCGCGAATCGTGATCTCTAGTTCATCGGGCCGAACTCCGGCGAGTTCGACTTTGACGATCCATCCGTCCGCAGTGCGATATACGTCTGCGGGCGGATGCCATTCCGCTCCGGTGACGGGGCGTTTCATCCGATTCGTCGGGACTAAGCGGAAAAAGTTCTCCGTTGACTTGCCCATCTTCATCTCTCCTTCGCGCGGCGTTGAAGGTGTCGACGCGAGATCTTTAAGATACACAGCGGAAGAGGCGCAGGCAAACATCAAGAAACCTTCAGCGCGCTCTTTTCAATCGAAGAAGCGGCTCCAGAAGGAGTGGCCGCTCGAGATCTCTTCGAGCGCGTGTGCGAGTTCACGGTCCTCTTCGGTCTCCAGCGCGATATCGGCCATCGAGATGATGCCGCGTAGATTGCCATCCTGATCGACCACCGGGATACGGCGCACTTGCTTGTCGCCCATCTTGCGAATCACGTCAACGACGCGGTCATCGGGTTGCGCCGTGTGCACCTCTGTCGTCATAACCTCTTCGACGCGCGTGGTGCGCGGGTCTTTCCCCATCGCGATCGCGCGGATGACGATGTCGCGGTCGGTGATGAGACCGACGAGTTTGCCATGGTTGCGCCCTTCACCTTTCGCCGCTTCTGCCGATTCGATCGCGACGGGATCGACGATCGGGATGATTCCCGTATCCTCTTCGAGCATCCATTTGGCGATTTGTTCGAGCGTCGCGTCGCGCGTCGCGACCGTCACCTCGCGCGTCATGATATCGCGGCAAAGGATGTGTGTGCGCCGCCCCTCATAACCGAAAGCATGATCTTGATCGTGATCCTCTCGTGCGCCCTTGCCTTTGGACATTTAAGATCCCTCCTTGCTCCTGCCGAGTGCTGTTAAGCTCCACAAGAGCGACTGGCTCGTGCGAGAGGCGGGCCGTCCGCTCCTTAAAGTCGCTGAGAGGGGAGCACTCGCCGATTATACAAGGCTTTGGAAAAATTACCAGCGGCGCCTCTTCATCGCAAAAGATCCTTTACGCGATGCGCCGTTCGCTGGTGGAATTCAAGGCCGAGCTTCGATTTCGACGGTCATTTGCACGGTCGCATAGATCTCAAGGCGGCCAGGCTCGATCGGCGTTGACGCCTCCGCTGCGGGCATGCTCCGGCTGAGTTCATAACGCGGCAACGGGCGCACGACACCGCCCTCCTCCACTTCGAGGATGCGGATGACCCGCCCGCCAAGAGAACGAGCGATAGCCTGCGCTTTGTCGAGAGCGGCGCGCGCCGCGTCGCTCAAAGCGCGTGCGCGTACCTCGCGATCTTGACGCAGGGTGAAGCTCAGGCTGTCGATGTTGTTCGCCCCAGCGCGCGCGGCCTCATCGATGACGGCGCCGACTTTCGTCAGATCGTTCAAGGTGACGACGACCGCATTGCGCGCTACATATCCAGTGATCGTCGGCGGCACGTTCGGGCGATAGTCCATCTGCGGCTGGAGGCTATAGCCGCTCGTCTTGATCTCAGCTCCTGGACCGGCTACCGCTTCAACGGCGCGTTGTACAGCATCGCTGCGACGCGCGTTCTCCTGTTGGGCTTCGAGCGCGCTCTTGCTTTGCGTGACGACGGCGATGGTGACGATGGCCGTATCGGGTTGCGCTTGCACGGTGGCGTCGCCGTTGACCGTGACGCGCGTGAAACCGGATAACAGATCGCGAGAATCCGAATCGGTCGTCGGCTTCAACGTGCGCGCTTCAAAGGGCAGGCCCTCCTGAAATGTCGTTATCGCATCGGGGCGAAGCTGGCCCACCGCTTCGACTGCGGTCCCTTCGCGAAACCATGTCTCACTTCGGAAGCGTTGGGCATTGAGCAACAAGAACTTCTGCTGCGCCGTGACGATCAACCACCCGCCCGGCTCGACCGTATGCGCTAGCTTCCCGCGCACCGTCGTCTCTTGGGCGAGGGCGGCAGCTGCAAGCAGAAAGGATAACGCGCTCATTTGCGCCAATCTCGCCAAAAGTCTCATCGCTTCTTGAATCATCTCGTGCTCCTTCGTCGCTCGGTGTTAATACCCTTGAACTTTGCAAGGACGCTCTGTTTGTAACACGTTCGAAGGAGAGAAGCGAGCTATGCGCACAAGGTTGCCCGCATATTCGACGATTTGTTAGGATGTCCATAACTTGCCATGAAAGGTCTCGAAAGGCGGTTGATCAACTTCAAGAAGCCCGAACGCAAGGGCCGCCTCATCACGGTCGGGCGCGTTGAGGATTTGCCTGAAGGTCGCAGCGCTACGGTCGAGTTGAACGATGGGGCGGAGCTCGCCATTTACAACGTCGGAGGGAGATTTTACGCCATCGAGAATTTCTGTCCGCATAAGGGGGCGCCGCTCGCCGATGGTTTTCTACACGGGCGCATCGTCGAATGCTGTTTGCACGGCTGGCGCTTCGATGTCGGGACGGGCCAATGTTTGACGCGCCCGGGCTGCGACATCGAGACTTACGAAGTCATCATCGAAGATGGGTTGATAAAGATCAAAGTGTGATCAATGCCTGCGCCTGTCAACTTGACTTCACGGGCATGCGAGGGTTGATAAAGATCAACGTGTAATCAATGCGCCGTGGCAGATGGCTCGTTTGGAAAAACATAGGGCGATCGCATTGAAATCCGCTTGGGAAGTGACAGCGTAGAAGACTTGCCTTAAAGGATGGCAGAGCATGCCGCCGATTTACGCGCCTGATATTTCGCGACCAGCCGCCGCGCTTGTGGTTCGATGCCAAATCTTCTTGAATGAAGCCTCTTTGAAGCGGGTCCGCGAGTTGCGAGTTCTAGCGCTCGATGAACTAGGGGGCGGCAAGCTGAATCCTCTTGCTCAGCGCCTCCTCTGCCAAAGGTTGCTTCTTTCCTGAGGGAGCTGGGGGATCAAACGTTAGGCAGACTGCGCATCCCACCATTCCACCAGCGATCTGGTTTCGGTAGCTTGGGGGCAACCGGTAGGTAGACTGTCCCATAGGTCAATCGCCCTTCTGCTTGACTGGCGAAAGATGCTGGCTCATCTCGAGCATGCGTTGAACCGGACGGAGCGCGCGTCGCATGGTTTCTTCGTCAATCGTAATCTCCGGTCTTCGGTCACGCATGCAGAGGTAGAGCTTCTCCAGCGTGTTCAGACGCATGTACGGGCACAGCGCGCAACTGCAACCGGAGTTCGGTGGCGAGCAGATGAACTCAGCATCGGGGCGCGCTTTCTTCATCTGGTGCAGGATGCCCGCTTCTGTTGCAACGATGAACTGTTTCTTCTCCGTGTGTTTCTCGACGTACTTCAAGAGCGCGAGCGTCGAGCCGACGAACTCCGCTTGTTGCAGCACGGCCTCTTCGCATTCGGGATGCGCGATGATCGCCGCTTCCGGATATTCGGCGCGTAGTTGCAGCAAGCGGCGCGCGTTGAACTGTTCGTGGACGATGCAGAAACCGGGCCAGAGGACCATCTTCCGCCCGGTCTGCTTTTCGACCCAGCGCCCCAAGTGCCTGTCTGGGCCGAAGACGATCGGTTTGTCGGGCGGGAGTTGACGGATGATGTCAACCGCGTTCGATGAGGTGACGATCACATCTGACAGCGCTTTCACCGCCGCCGAGGAGTTGATGTAGTTGACGACGATATGGTCGGGATACTGTTTCAACCACTCGGCATAAACATCTGCCGGGCAGCGATCGGCAAGCGAGCAACCGGCGTCAAGATCCGGCAGGTAGACCGGTTTATCCGGATTGAGGATTTTCGCCGTCTCGGCCATGAAGTGGACGCCGCAGAAGACTATGCAATCGGCATTGGTCTTCGCCGCAGCTTGCGCCAGAGCGAGCGAATCGCCGACGAAATCGGCCAGATCCTGAATAGCTTCGTCCTGATAGTAGTGGGCGAGGATGACGGCGTTCATCTCCTCTTTGAGGCGCGAGATCTCCGCTTCGAGATCGAGCGACGGATCGATCGTCGCCAAGCGCGCCGACAGATCCATCTCTTGTCCGGCGTTTATGGCTGCGTTTGGTGCGCTGTTCTGCATCGTGCTGTTCCCCGCAAAGCGCGATATTTTCGCTCAGGTTAATTTTAAGCGGTTTCGACCGGAGCGTCATCCTTCGCCATTGACGCTCCGGCGCTCTTTCTAAGGATGCGTCATCTCTTCCGGTTTGACGTAACGATCGAACTCTTCGCCCGTCAGGATGCCGAGTTCGATCGCCGCTTCGCGCAAACTAATGCCCCGCTTGTGCGCGTGTTTGGCGATCTTCGCCGCGTTGTCATAGCCGATGTAAGGATTGAGCGCCGTCACCAGCATGAGCGAATTGCGCACATGCTCGGCGATGCGCTCGCGGTTGAGTTCGATGCCGACGACGCAGTAATCGACGAAGTTGTGGCAGGCATCGCCGAGCAGCCGGATCGAGTGAAGTAGATTGTAGATCATCACGGGTTTGAAGACGTTCAGCTCGAAGTTGCCTTGCGATCCAGCAAAAACGATCGCCGCATTGTTGCCCATGACTTGGACCGCGACCATGGTCATCGCCTCGCACTGCGTCGGATTGACCTTGCCGGGCATGATCGAAGAGCCGGGTTCATTCTCCGGCAAGATGAGCTCGCCCAGACCGGCGCGCGGCCCCGAAGCGAGCCAGCGTATGTCGTTAGCGATCTTCATCAGCGAGGCGGCGAGCGTCGCGAGCGCGCCGCTTGCGAAGACGATCTCGTCGTGCGCCGAAAGCGCGGCGAATTTGTTCGGGTGAGAACGGAAGGGAAGCCCAGTGAGCTCGGCGATCTTGGCGGCGGCGCGTTCGGCGAATTCGGGATGCGTATTGAGTCCGGTGCCGACCGCCGTGCCGCCGATGGCCAGATCGTACAGCCCATCGAGCGTTTGCTTCAGGCGTTGCGCATCGCGTTCGAGCAGACTGGCCCAGCCGGACATCTCCTGTCCTACCGTGAGCGGCGTCGCGTCTTGCAAATGCGTGCGCCCGATCTTGACGACATCGGCGAACTCTCTGGCTTTGGTTTCGATCGCTCCGCGTAGCCGGTCCACTTCTGGGATCAGACGGTTCATCGCCTCTGCCGCCGCGATGTGCATCGCCGTCGGGAACGTATCGTTCGACGATTGCGACATGTTCACATCGTCGTTCGGGTGGATCGGCTTTTTGCTTCCGAGTTGGCCGCCCGCAAGCTCGATCGCGCGATTGGCGATGACCTCATTGACGTTCATGTTCGTCTGCGTGCCGCTGCCCGTTTGCCAAACGCGCAAAGGGAAATGCGCGTCGAGCTTTCCGGCGATCACTTCATCCGCCGCTTGCACGATCAACCGCGCTTTCTCTTCGGGCAGCTTGCCGAGTTCAAGGTTGACGAGCGCGGCGGCCTTCTTCAGGATGCCGAACGCGCGGATGAGTTCGCGCGGCATCAGATCGTCGCCGATGCTGAAATATTTGAGCGAGCGTTGAGTTTGCGCTCCCCAGTATTTATCCGCCGGGACTTCGATTTCCCCCATCGAATCGCGCTCGATGCGCGTCCCACGTGTTTGCTCCTTCTTTTCGATCGCTTCCTGTGCCATGGGCGAAGAATTTCCCTCGATCCGAAAATTTTTAACGCCGATGATTCAATTTTACATTCTCATCCGACTCGGCGGCGAGCGCGTGACTCGCGTTCGGGCTTTTGACGTCACGCCTGAACGTGATAAGCCTAGTTCGAGCCGCCTTCCGCATCAGGTGACGCTACATGGGCAGATCACGGGTTGGACGTGATAAGCCTACTTCGAGCCGCCTTCCGCTTCCGTCGGAAGTCCCGCTCGTTGCCAAGCTTTCCAGCCGCCGGCCAGCGAGTAGACGTTCTCGTAGCCCATGCGTTGCAGCGCGTCGGCGGCGAGCGCCGAACGGTAACCGCCGCCGCAGTAGAGGATCAATTCGGTCTTCTTGTCGGGTATGACGCGCTCGATGTCGCGTTCGATGATCCCTTTGCCGAGGTGGATCGCGCCCGCGGCATGTCCGCGCTCCCACTCGTGATCCTCGCGCACGTCGATCAAACGAGCTTGCGGGTTCTCCGCCAGCCGCTTCTGCGCCTCCTCGACGCTGATCTCACGCACGCGCGTTTTGGCTTCTGCGACCAGCTTCAAAAAACCCTCCGTATGTTCCATGACGGCAACTCCTCAACTGAAGTGTCATTCGGCGGCGCCGACGAGCGTTTCCATTCGCATCGCATCCTTGATCGCCGAGCGCCATATCTTCTCGAGTTCGCGCACGTCGCGCGCGATGACCTCTTGACCGTCAACCGAGATGCGCAACAATTGCCCGCCAACGCGACCGATCATCGTCAGCGGGCAACGAAGCTCAGCCGCGATCTCCTCCATGCGTCCAAGGACGGCTTCGTCGAAGCTGACGACGATGCGCGAAGGCGTTTCGGCAAAGAGGCGCGCTGCCGTTTGCAGCGTCCCGCCGAGATCTATTTCGGCGCCGATCGCTTCGCGGTTGAGCGACGAAAAACACATCTCGGCGAGGGCAATGGCCAGCCCGCCTTCGGCGCAATCGTGCGCCGCGCGAAGCAGCCCTTCTTCGGCGGCGCGCAAGACAGTCTCCTGCACGGCCCGTTCGCGTTCCCAATCGATCTTCGGAACGTGCCCTTGCTGGACCAATCGCTGCGTGTCTATCTTCAAAACGGTAGCGGCGTACTCGCTGAGCGCGAGATCATCGCGCGTCTCTCCCAGTAGCGCGATGATCTCGCCTGCCTTCTTGAAGCCCGGCTGAATCACGCGGCGCACGTCTTCGATCAAGCCGACCATGCCGACCACCGGAGTGGGCCAGATGCCGCGCCCTTCTGTCTCGTTGTAGAAAGAGACGTTGCCGCTCACCACAGGTGTGCGAAGTTCGCGGCAGGCTTCGGCCATGCCGTCGATGACCTCCGAAAAAGACCACATCACCTCGGGCCGTTCGGGCGAGGCGAAGTTCAGGCAGTTGGTGATGGCGATGGGTCTTGCGCCGACGCAGACGACGTTGCGCGCCGCTTCGGCGACCACGAGCTTCGCCCCTTCGCGCGGATCGGCGGCGCACAGACGCCCGTTGCCGTCGAGCGACATGGCGAGCGCGCGGCGCGTCTCTTTGATGCGTATGACGGCGGCGTCTGCTCCGGGCAGCACGACCGTGTTGGTGCGCACCATGTGATCGTACTGCTCGAAGACCCACTCTTTGGAAGCGATGTTGGGCGAAGCGAGCAACTTTTCGAGAGCCTCGTTGTAGTCGATGCCGGCTGCTTCTTCTGACCGGATGACCTCCTCGATTGATTGAGCGCCTTCCGCTCGCGTCGCCGTTTCGGCGAAGCTCTCCTGCGCGCGGGCCATTCGATCTTCGTCTCGTCCGGCGGGCGGTCTCAGCGGTCGTTGGTAACGCGGCGCATCGTCCGTCAAAGCTGTCACGGGAATATCGGCGACCACTTCGCCGTGATGGCGGACCACAAGGCGTTTTGTATCCGTGACGCGACCGATGACGACCGCATCCAGCTCCCATTTGCGAAAGATGTCGATCACCTCGCGCTCGCGCCCTTTGTGCGCGACAAGAAGCATGCGCTCTTGGGATTCCGAAAGCATGATCTCGTAAGCGTTCATCCCTTGTTCGCGTTGCGGGACGAGATCGAGATCAAGCTCGATGCCGGTTCCAGCCCGCGCCGCCATCTCGCAGGAGCTAGAAGTGAGACCAGCCGCGCCCATGTCTTGGATGCCGGCCACCGCGCCCGAACGCATCGCTTCGAGGCACGCTTCGAGAAGGAGCTTCTCCAGAAACGGATCGCCGACTTGAACTGTGGGCCGCTTCGATAGAGCCTCTTCATCGAATTCAGCCGAGGCCATCGTCGCGCCGTGGATGCCGTCGCGCCCCGTTTTGGCTCCGACGTAGAGGACGGGATTGCCGATGCCTGAAGCGCGCGCAAAGAAGATCTGATCGCGCCGGACCAGTCCGAGGGCGAAAGCGTTGACCAGCGGATTGAAGTTGTACACGTCGTCGAAGAAGACCTCGCCGCCGACCGTGGCGACCCCGAAACAGTTCCCGTAGTGGGCGATTCCGGCGACGACGCCAGCGAACAGCGCGCGATTGCGGCGTCCGTACTCGGGGTGGTCCAGTCTGCCGAAGCGGAGCGAGTTCATCGCGGCCACGGGGCGCGCGCCCATCGTGAAGACGTCTCGAAGGATGCCGCCGACGCCGGTCGCCGCGCCTTGAAAAGGTTCGATGAAGGATGGGTGGTTGTGCGATTCGATCTTGAAGGCGGCGCACCAGCCATCGCCGACGTCAACCACGCCGGCGTTCTCGCCCGGCGGCACGATGACGCGCTCGCCCGCAGTCGGGAGTCGCTTCAAGTGAACGCGCGAGGATTTGTAGGAGCAATGCTCCGACCACATCACCGAGAAGATGCCGAGTTCGACGAGATTGGGTTCGCGCCCCAAGAGACTTCGAATGCGCTCGTACTCTTCATCCGTCAGATTGTGCGCCGCGATGACTTCGGGTGTGACGTTCATCGGTAGATTGAGCTTCTTTAAGGAGTAAACGTGAGATTTTAAGTCGAAAAAACGGCCAAGACAACTCCGCTCAGCCGAAACGCATTTGCTTGTGGCGAAGAATTCGCTCGTTTTGATGCGTTCTCCGACCGAGTAAATGTTCCTTTCGCGGGATGATTACGGTGAGAAGTCGGATCGCTGGTTTCTCGAAGGCCGCCCGATCCAAATTGATGAAGACCGGACTAACGATCGACTCACGTTGCCGCTTTGACGATCAAGGTGCGAAGCTTTATGGCTTCGCGTTCAAGGCCTTTTCGATCGCGGCTCGCAGTTCAGGCGGCTTGATGCGCCCGAAGCGCCTGTAGACCAAAGTGCCCTTGGCGTCGAAGAGGAAGGTGGCGGGAAGCGCGCCGCTCCATTCTTGATCGACGACGGAGATGGCCATTTCCGGATCGACGACGTTCAGTAGATAAGTGGGCATCGTCGCGCCCATTTCGCGTAAGAACTGCGGAACGCCACGGTCGATGTCGCTTACGTCATCCAGCGAGATGGTGACGAAATCGAGCCCGCGCGAGCGATACTCGCGATCGATCGCGACGAGGTCGGGGAACTCTTCGCGGCAAGGTTCGCACCACGTGGCCCAGAAGTTAATCAATAGCGGGCGTTTGGCTTGTGCGGGTCGCCCGAGAAGCTCGCGTAGACCATTTGTATTGATCTCGCTCACCTTGATGGGAGCGCTTTCGGTGGCGCGAGCGTCGCGCGTCGTTTCCCCTGAGCCATCTCGAGTTGAGCCCTGTTGAAAGCGTTCGGAGGATGTCGGACATCCCCCGAACGCGAAAGGCGAAAGGATCAATGTTAGCGTCAACGCCGTTGAGTAAATCTTCATCACTCACCCATGCCCCTATGAAGCGCGCTTGATGGTGCAGCCGAAGGCGCGCGCTTCGGTCTTAGCGACCTGTCGGCCAGCGAGGATCGCTTCGATCGCATCGCGCAGATCTTGCGACTGGACCTGCGATTCGTCGCGCGAGTTATCGATCCGCCCGTGATAGACCAGCTTGCCGCTTGCGTCGAAGAGGAAGGCTTCGGGCGTAACTTGCGCGCCCAGCCGATCGGCAAGTTTGTTCCCATGATCTTTAAGGATCGTGAACTTCAGATTGTGTTCGGCGGCATGCCGCTTGACGACATCGACAGGTTCAGTCGCGTTCGCGTTGATCCCGATGACGGCGATCCCACGCGCGCCGTAATCTTCAGCGAGCTTCTCCATCCGCGCGTTGTAAGCGTTTGAGACCGGGCATTGGGTTGAGATGAAGATCAGAACTGTCCCGTTCTTCCCGCGTAGCGAGCTGAGAGAGTGTTCTTTGCCATCGAGATCCGGAAGCCGAAAGTCCGGCATACTCTCGCCGATCTTGATGCCGGCTCTCATCGCGCCATCACCGCCTTGCCAGGCGACGACGGCGATGAATGAGAGGGCGAGAAGCAAAAGCGCAAGGGCGTAATTTCTCCTCATAGTCCAGAGCTCCTTTTCGGCAGAGTTTTTCGGAAGCGCGACTCACAGCTTAGCAGCAGAAGCAAGCCTATGACAAGCGTTTAAAGCCGCTCGAGTGAGGGCGGGGGAGAGGCAGTTGACGAACCGATCGGCCCAAACGCGCGGTTTTTGCCGAAGCTTAGAACGTCACGATTCAGCGATCTGCGCCTTGATCGTTCAGAACCTTAAGCAGCGTGAAGCGCCACAGCATGCGCCGTTCTACTGCATCGTAAACGTAGCGCGCCTCGATGACACGCCACAGGCCCAGATATTGCCAGCGCCCGGCGGCGAGTTTGTTGAATAGCGGGACCGCTTGACCGCTTGCGATGGCATCGAGCAGGGCGCGATTGCCCGGCGATAGACGTTGGTCGCCGTGGCGCCCTTCGCCGGTGTAGATGATCTGATCGGGCGTCGCGCCCCAAGCGTCCGGGTAGCAGGGCGTGTGACGCCCGAAGTCCGTGAGCAGCGAGATCAGGCGACCGCCCCTCTGATAGATGCCGCGGCGCGTGCGGTGAATGCGGTTTACCGCTTCCCAAGGGAGGGATGAGGCGGCGGCCAGTTCGCCGCGAGCGGTTGGCAGATCGGCGGCGACTTGCTGGTCCATTTCCGGCGCTCGGGTTTCAGCCATCGCGATCTTCTAAGCCTTCAGGTCGAGTTCAGCTTTCGGCCATCTTTGCGATGGTCGTCGCAAGGGAGTTGAAGATCGCCGATCCATCGCTCGATCCCAACAGATCTTCACAGGCCCTTTCCGGATGTGGCATCATGCCGAGCACGTTGCGCCCGCGGTTGCAGATGCCGGCGATCGAGGCGCGCGATCCGTTCGGGTTGCTGGTATCGGTGAGGCGCCCGCGTTCATCGCAATAGCGGAAAATGATCCGCCCTTCGCGCTCAAGTTCGTCGAGCGTCGCATCGTCGCAGAAGTAGTTCCCTTCGGCGTGAGCGATCGGGAGGCGAAGGACCGCGCCTTGCTTGAGCATGTGCGTGAAGGGCGTGTCGCTGTTCTCGACGCGCACGTGAACATGGCGGCAGATGAAATGCAGATCGCGATTGCGCATGAGCGCTCCCGGAAGGAGTCCCGCTTCGCACAGGATCTGAAAGCCATTGCAGATGCCGAGCACGAATCGGCCATGCGCGGCGAACTTGCGCACCGATTGCATGACCGGCGAAAAGCGGGCGAGCGCGCCCGCGCGCAAATAGTCGCCGTAAGAGAAACCGCCCGGAATGATGATGGCATCGTAAGCGCTCAGGTCCGTCTCGCGGTGCCAAATGAAATCCACGGGCTGGCCCACATGTTTCGAGACGACGTGATATGCGTCATGATCGCAGTTCGATCCGGGAAAGACGATGACTCCGAATTTCATGGCTCTTCGATCTCGATGCGGTAATCTTCGATAACTGGATTCGATAGCACTTCTCTTGCCAACCGTTCAGCCAGCGCACGCGCGCGCTCGGCGTCGAGCGTTTCCGCGAGCGCGATCTCAAAATATTTCCCTTGTCTGATGTCGGTGATGCCTTGCCAGCCCATCAGTTCGACCGAATGATGGATGGCTTTGCCTTGTGGGTCGAGGACGCTCGGTTTGAGCGTCACGTAGACTTTCGCCTTCATGCTTTTCGCCTCTCGCTGCGGTTTTCCGTTCGTCGCTATTGCGTAACGCTGATATTGTCGAATAAAATGGCGCCCGTTCCAAGCTGACCAAAGCCTCGCGACCGGGAACCGCCGTTTTCACCTCGCCGCAATGTGTATCGTTCTAGCTCGTAAGGAGGCGAGTCCATGCAAAATCCGCAATACGACGGCCCTTTCGAGAGCCATGAAAGGTCGAGCACCGGACTTGAGCCAAACATCGTCGCGTTGCTTTGCTACATCTTGGCCCCTTTGACCGGTATCGTCTTCTACGTGGTGGAGAAGGAGAGCCGCTTCGTCCGCTATCACGCCATGCAGTCGATCCTCTTTGGCGTCGCGGCGATCGTCATCAGCATAGCTTACAACGTCCTTTCGATCATCGTCAGTTCCTTCTCTTGGGTTATCGGCATGCTCTTCGGGTTGGGCGGCCTGTTCTTGGCGCTCCTGTTCGTCGCCGCTTGGATCTATTGTCTGCTCAAGGCCTATCAGGGGCAGAGGTTCAAACTGCCCATCATCGGTGATGTGGCTGAGCAGTGGACGAGATGATGCGCGCACGTCAACGGTCGAAGACACGGGCGAAGATGCGATCGACGTTGCGGAGATAGGTGTCGAGCGAGAAGATCGCCTCTATCTCTTCGCGCGTCAAGCGAGACGTGATGTCGGCATCTTGTAGGACGCGCGAACGAAAATCGCCCCCTTCATCCCAGACCTTCATGGCGTTGCGTTGCACCCATTCATAGGCCGTCTCGCGACTCACTCCCTTGCGGGTCAGAGCGAGCAGCAGTTGACCGCTGAAGATCAGACCGCGCGTCAATTGCAAGTTCTCGAGCATCCGTTCAGGGTAAACGACCAGATTGTCGAAAAGGTGGGCGCTGCGGTCGAGCATGTAGTCGAGCGCGATCGAGGAATCGGGCAGAATCACTCGTTCGGCTGCCGAATGTGAGATGTCGCGCTCGTGCCACAGCGCGACGTTCTCCAGCCCGGCGATGGCGTTAGCGCGCACGACGCGCGCCAGTCCGCAGATCCTTTCCGACAGTATCGGATTACGTTTGTGCGGCATGGCGCTCGATCCTTTCTGCCCGCGCTTGAACCTCTCTTCGGCCTCGCGCACTTCGGTCCGTTGCCAATGGCGCACTTGAAGCGCGAACTTCTCGAGCGAGGAGGCGATGATCGCCAACGTCGTCAGATATTCGGCGTAGCGATCGCGTTGGATGATCTGAGTTGAGGCGGGCGCGGGCTTCAGGCCCAATCGCGCGCAGACGCGCTCTTCGACTTCCGGGTCAAGGTGCGCGAAGGCCCCGACGGCGCCGCTGATCTTGCCGACGGCGACCGTCGCGCGCGCCTTTTCGAGCCGCGCGCGATTGCGCCGCATCTCATCGTACCAAAGAGCGAAAGTCAACCCGAACGAGGTCGGTTCGGCGTGAATGCCGTGCGTGCGTCCGATCTGCGGCGTGCGTTTGAATTCGAAGGCGCGCCGTTTGAAGACTTCCATCAGGCGGTCGATCTTCGCGCAAAGTATGTCGCAGGCATCGCGTAAAAGCAGCGCGTTGGCCGTATCGACCACGTCCGAGGAGGTCAACCCGTAGTGAAGAAAACGGGCCGCATCGCCGACCTGCTCGGCGATGGAAGTGGTAAATGCGATCACGTCGTGATCGGTCGTCTTTTCGATCTCATGGATACGCGCGATGTCAATGCGCGCGCGCTCGCGCAGCGCGGCGGCGGCTTCGCGCGGGATCGCGCCCATCTCGGCGTGCACGTCGCAAACGGCCAGTTCGACTTCTAGCCACTTCTGAAACTTATTCTCTTCCGACCAGAGCGCGCCCATCTCGGGCAAGGTGTAACGTGTGATCATCTTCGCCGTCGATCCTTAGGAGGTGGTCGATCTTGGCGAGCGTCGCCGCCTCGCTCGTCAAAGTTCTATCCAAGGCGTCGGCTCCTTCGCCGACGAGATGACGATCTCCGTCTGCGGCTGAAAGATCGGATTGCGCGCGCGCAGCGCCATCTCAGCCGAAATGCGCGCCAAATGCGGATTGTTCGCGCGTTGCGAAAGGTGCGCGAGCACGATATGCGACGCCGCCCCGTCGAAATCATCGCGCAGCCATTCGGCTACCGCTTCGTTTGAAAGGTGGCCCGTGCGCGACAAGATCCGTTGTTTGAGTTCCCACGGGTAGACCGGACAGGCTTTGAGCATATCCGGATCGTGGTTCGATTCGATGATGATCGCCGCGCAACCTTTCAACCGTTCGCGCACGAGCGTCGTGATATGACCGCAATCGAGCACCACCCCGATGCGCACGCCTGCATATGCGACGTTCAATCCGAAATGATCGACGGCGTCATGCGGGACGGTGAACGGATGAAAATCGAGCTGGCCGATGCAGAAATCGCGACTCGAAGAGATCGTTTCGACCCGTTCGCGCAAAGCTTCGAGACGTTTGCGCGGCTCATCGGAAGAGACGCCGCGCCGCTCGCTGACATAAGCCTCGCGCGTCTCTCCGGTAAGGTAGACGGGGCAGCGCAGGTTTTTGAGCAGGACGCGCAACCCGCCGGCGTGATCGCCATGCTCGTGCGTTAAGATAACGCCATCGAGCCGCGCCGGGTCGCAGCCGACGAGCATCAGACGACGGGCGATCTCGCGCGCGCTCAGCCCCGCATCTACGAGCACATGGGTCTCGCCCGCGACGATAAGGATCGCGTTGCCGGTCGAACCGCTGCCTAAAACGGTAAAGCGCATCTGTCTTCGGCCCGAATTCGCCGCGCGGCCACGTGCTGGGCCACTGGCTGGCCCCACCGTGGAGATCGCCGCTCGATTTAGATCTCCAAACGCGCGCGGTCGACGCGAAATCCGTTCAAATCGCCGAGCGCGCCAAAAGCCATCCGCTCCGTTTGCAAATAGGTGCGGGCGAGATCCCGTAAATCCTCCGGCGTCACGCGCTCGATCAGTTCGATCGTCTCTTCGGGCGGGATGTAACGCCCGTGAATTATCTCTTGACGCGCTAACGTTCCGGCCCGCATGCTCGAGGATTCAAGTCCCAAGAGGATCGAAGAGATCGCTTGATCTTTGGCCAAACGAAGCTCTTCGTCGCTGACCGGCTCGCGCGCGATGCGGCGCAGTTCTCGCATCGATAGGTCCAGCACTTCGCCGAGTTGGTCCGGCGAAGTCCCCGCGTAGACTTGGAAGACTCCGACATCGCTGAAAGCGCTCGTCGCCGCGCCGACCGAGTAGGCCAGTCCGCGCTCTTCGCGGATCGTTTGCCATAAGCGGCTCGAGGTCCCGCCGCCCAAGATCGAGATCAAAAGATTCGCCGCAAAGCGCTCCTCGCTGCGGGCCGAAGGCCACGGCGCGGCGAGGATCATGTGGGCCTGTTCGAGATCGCGTTTGCGCTCGATGAGGATGGGGGCTGCCGGCGTCGGCCTTTCCACACTCGGCGCGTCATCCTCGCTCGGCACGGCGGAAAAGACTTGCGCTGCCAGCTCGACCAACCTCTCGTGTTCGATGTTACCTGCCGCCGCCACGACGATATTGCGCGGCGCGTAGCTTCGCCGATGGAAGTAAAGCGTTCGCTCGCGATCGAAAGTCGGAACCGTAGCCGGCGTGCCTTCGATGGGCCGCCCGAGAGGATGCTGCGGGAAGAAGGCGTCGTTGAAGAGCTCGGCCAGCAACTCTTCGGGCGTGTCTTCGACCATCTTTATCTCTTCGAGGATGACGCGCTGTTCGATGGCCAAATCCTCTGGCGCAAATCGCGGGCGCGCGACGATGTCGGAGAGAAGATCGAAGGCTTGCTCGATCGCCGTATCGACGACTTTCAGCGAGAAGCCGGTCAGTTCGTGCATCGTGTAAGCGTCGAGGTGGCCGCCTAACCGATCCGTCTCGATGGCGATATCGAGCGCCGTGCGGCGCAGCGTGCCTTTGAAGACGGCATGCTCGATGAAGTGGCAGATGCCGTTCAATTCTGCCGGTTCATGGCGTGAGCCGCGCCGCACCCAAATCCCAACGGTCGCCGACCGCAGCCACGGCATTCGCTCGGTGATGACCGTCAAACCGTTTTCAAGTCTCGTCTTGCGAACCTGATCTCGCATCTCGCGTGCGAACATGCGCTTGTCACCGGAAGAGAAAGCATCGTAGCATGAGCGAAGAGGTAGGGCAAATCCCTCTCGCGCCGAAGAAGGGCGCGAGACGCTCGCCCGCGCTCAGACCGAGGCTGGCCCTCACAAGGCTTCGCATCGCCTGACATGCGTGATATCCTTGTTAGCGCGCGTCTCCCCACAAAGCGTTGTGACAAGAAGGGCATCCCTTTTCGCATGCTAAACGGAGTTGAGCGATTGCGTCGCGCCGTCATTACGGGAGTAGGCTGCGTGACGCCGATCGGCATCGGACGCGCGGCTTTCTGGCGAGCGCTTCTAGCCGGTGAAAGCGGCGTGCGACGTATCGAGAGCTTCGATGTGGCATGTTCTCCCGTGAAAATCGCCGCCGAAGTGCGCGATTTCGATTGGGAGCGTGAGGTCGCGCCGCACGACAGAAAACACGTCGCACGCATCGTGCCGCTCGCGCTGGCAGCCGCGCGCGAAGCGCTCGCCGATGCGCGCCTTCGACCGCATGACCTTTCGCTCGATGAGCGCCGCGCCTTCGGCGTCGTCCTCGGCACAGGCGGCGGCGGATTGGCTTTCACCGAACGGCAGTACCAATACTGGTACATTGGTCCGCGCCATAAAGCGAGCGTCTACACGATCCCTTCATCGACGCATGGTGGGTTGTCGAGCGAGCTTTCGATGGCTTTCGGCCTGCGCGGGGTGTCGCACGTCATTTCGACCGGATGTACGAGCTCGACCGATGCGATTGCTTATGCCGCCGAACACATCGCGCTCGGCAGGCAACAGATCATGTTGACGGGAGGGGTTGACGCTCCGATCGCGCCGGGGATCCTAGCCGCTTTCAACTTGATGCGGGTATTGACGACCGAGTGGAACGATGAGCCGCATCGCGCTTCGCGCCCGTTCTCGCGCGACCGGTCCGGTATGGTCTTGGGCGAAGGGGCGTGGCTCTTCGTGCTCGAAGAGCGCGACCGAGCCATCGCGCGCGGCGCTTTCATCTATGGCGAGATCACTGGCTATGGGGCGACGTGCGATGCCTATCATCGCGTGCGTTTGGAAGAGAGCGGAGAGGAACCCGCGCGAGCCATCAGCCTAGCGTTGGAAGACGCGGGGCGTCGGGCAGAAGAGGTGGATTACGTCAATCTTCATGGGACTTCGACCGCGCTCAACGATCGGATCGAGACGCGCGCTTTGAAACTCGCCCTGGGCGCGCATGCGCAGCGAATACCGATGTCGGCGACCAAATCCCAGATCGGGCATCCACAGGGAGCCTCGGGCGCCGCCGGTTTGGCGGCGACGCTCTGCGCCATGCACACGGGACTGATCCCGCCGACGATTAATTTGGATGAACCTGATCCAGAGTGCGACCTCGATTATGTGCCGCATCGCGCGCGACGGGCGGATGTTCGCGTCGCCATCTGCAATTGCATCGGGTTCGGTTCGAAGAACAGCGCGATTGTCGTCGAGAAGGTAACTGGGTGAAGAGGCTGTCAGATCCAACTCGCCACAGCAAGCTAGAGCTTTGAGCGCTGAAGCCAAAAGGCAGCCCGGTGATCGATTCGGTCCGCCATCCGGTCACCCTATCGCCTATGGGCCTGTTACTAGATCTACGTTCGGTCGTTTCCAGATCTCTAGTTTTGGTCGCGCTGTCTTAGGATCTCCTGTTAAACCTATGTTCGATCGTTTACGCCATCGCAGCGACGAATTGGAGCATATCGACATAGGCGATTACGCGCCAGAAGAATATGAAGGTTGCCTTCTCGAGTTGCAGCGCGTCAATCGTCTCCTGGGCGATGAACGCGCTTTACGCTCTTCGCTGTTCAATGATGTCGAGCGGAGCGGAAGGGAGAGCTTCTCCGTGCTCGATGTCGGCGCCGGATCTGGCCATCTATTGCGCGTCACGGCGAAGTGGGCGCGAAAGCGTGGAAAGGAAGCGCGGCTGATCGGCGTCGAACTCAACGCGCGCGCCGCGCAGGCGATCCATGAAGGGGCGCGCGATTTCGCTGAGATCGAGGCGGTGCGCGCCGATGCGCGAGCGTTGCCTTTTAGCGATGGCGCTTTCGATTACGCCATCTGCTCGCTCTTCATCCATCATTTTCGCGATGAGGAGTGCGTCGGCGTGTTGAGCGAAATGGCGCGCGTCGCGCGGAAGATCTTCGTCATCGACCTCAATCGCCACTGGCTCGCCTACGGCCTTTTCGTCACCGCGGGGCGCATCTTCCTGCACAATCGCCTGGTGCGCGAAGATGGAGCGCTTTCGATCCGCCGTGGATTTCGTCATGATGAGTTGCTCGCGTTGGCGAAAAGGGCGAATCTGAAGGCGATCGAAATCCGACGCTCGTTCCCGTTCCGTTTCGTGCTGTGCGCTTTGTCGTCATGAGCCCAGAGGCCGAGGTCATCATCATCGGTGGTGGTCCAGCAGGCGCGAGTCTAGCCATTCGTTTGGCGCAATGGGGGCTCGATGTCGCCGTGTTTGAGGAGCGTCGCTTCCCGCGACACAAGCTTTGTGGAGAGTTCATCTCGCCCGAGTGCTTTTACCATTTCGCCCAGTTCGGTCTGCGCGAGCGAATGGAGCGTGCCGGTGGGACGGAATTGCGAGAGACGGTCTTCTACTCGCCGCGCGGGCGGAGCTTCGTCATCCCGAACGAGTGGTTCGGTGGACCGGCGCTCGGGTTGAGTCGCGCGCGTATGGATGATCTGCTGCTTGCGCGCGCGCGCGATGTCGGCGCCAGGGTCTATCTGCAGACGCGCGCCATCGAGGCGATCGAAGACGATGGGCGAATCGTGGGCGTCATCACGCGCGGCGCTGATGGCGTCAGACAGATGCGCGCGCGATTGATCGTCGATGCGACCGGTAAGCGGCGCGCGATCGCGCGGAAGCTCGAAAGAAGAGGGGCGCGGAACGGCCCTTCGAGAAGGGCGCTGATCGCTTTCAAAGCGCATCTGCGTTCAGCGCAACCGGCAAGAGCGACTTGTGAGATCTACTTCTACCGTGGCGGTTATGGCGGTTTGAGCCCGATCGAAGATGGATTGTGCAACCTCTGTTTCATCGTCAGCGCAGGAGACGTGCGCGCATGTGCGGGCGATGTCCCGCGCTTGGTCCGCGAACTCATCTGCGTCAATCCGCGCGCCGCGCAGACCTTGCGCGATGCCGAACCTGTCACGCCGTGGTCGAGCGTCTCGATCGAAAGGTTCGGTCCGCTAGAGCTCGCGCCAGCGGAAAACCTCCTCGTCGTCGGCGACGCCGCCTCGTTCATCGATCCGTTCACCGGAAGCGGGATTTTGCTCGCGTTGGAAAATAGCGCGCTCCTCGCTCGCATCTTGAAGGGCTGGTGGCAGAGCGATGCTGAAAGTTGGGAGGAGTTGGCGTGCGCGTACCGAAGCGCTTATGAGGCGCGCTTCGGTTGGCGTTTGCGCTGGTCGGCAGCCCTACGTCGTTTGATCCATGTGCCGCCTTCGCTATTGGAGATCGGCGCCGCCTTCTTTGGAATGGGCGCGTTACGGAGAGCCGTGGCGCGCGCGACGCGCGCGTCGCGATTATGTTCTTGATCCCAACAAAATCCTTGTCAGGAGAGCCTTTTTCGGTTAAAAGAGGCTTATCGACAAGGTGCTCGAGGGGCATCGTCGCTCTTTGAAGGGGCAAGGGAAAGGCCCTCGCCGCGAGGTTGATTCAAGGATTGGATATTTTCCCTTCCCGTTTTTTTGAGGAGGACGGAGAGCTATGCAGGTAAACTTGCGAGCCATTTCGTGGCTCATCTTGGGATCCTTTTGTCTTTCGTTCTGTCTCGTTCTGTCCGTTTCAGCGTATGCGCAGGCGCAGGCGAACGCGGCCGATCTCGGCGGTTTCATTCGCGATCCGCAGGGAGCTGTGATCGTCGGGGCGACGATCACGGCGCGCAATCCGGCCATCAATTTGGTTCGCTCGACGACGAGCAACGCCGAGGGATTCTACCAGTTGATCAACTTGCCGCCGGGCGAGTACGAAGTGACGGTCGAAGCGCAAAACTTCAAGCGCGCCGTCGTCCCGAACGTGCGCCTGACGGTGGGCCAGCGCGCCGACCTCGACGTGACGCTCGAGGTCGGGCAGATCGGCGAGACGGTGACCGTGTCGGGCGCGACGACCGAACTGATCGAGACCTCGCGCACGGCGGTCGCCAACACCATCGAACAGCAGCGCATAGATAACCTGCCGATCAACGAGCGAAGCTACCTCAACTTCGCGCTGACTTTATCGAACATCACGCGCGACAACACGCGCCCGATCGGGCCAGCGCCCACTTCCGGGTTGAACATCGGCGGACAACGCGGGCGGTCGAATCTCGTCCAAGTCGATGGCGCGGACAACACCGACAATTCGATCAATGCGGCGCGCTCGACCGTCAGCCAAGAGGCGGTGCAAGAGTTTCAGGTGGTCACCAACTCTTTCATGCCGGAGTTCGGGCGATCGGCTGGGGGCGTCATCAACGTCGTCACCAAATCTGGGACCAACGAGCTGCGCGGCAATCTGTTCGGCTTCATCCGTCACAAGACGATTCAAGCGCGCAATCCATTCGCCCCGATCATCGACAACGATCCGAACAAAAAGCCGCCCTTCACGCGCGCGCAATACGGCGCGACGCTCGGCGGCCCGCTCGCCAAGGATCGAACGTTCTTCTTCTTCTCTTTTGAACAACGGCGGCGACAAGAATCCGGCTTTTTCACGAGCGATGTCGCGCAAGGTTTAACTGGAAGCGTGACCATCGGCGCTCCATTTCTGCCTTTCACGCAGACGTTTAACTTCTTGACCTTGGGACAGGTCGCCTACGTGCAAGGGCTGTTACAGGCGGCGCAAGCGGCAGCCGCCGGCGGCAATGCGGCTTTGAGCGCGCAGCTCGCGCAAGCTGCCATTCAATATGCGGCGCTCGCTTCGAGCGGCGGGAATACGGCTTTGACTGGCACGAACCCGCTACGTAGTCCGGGCGGCGCGATCCCCGCCGGGCAGGTGATCGGCCCGCGCTTTTTCTTATCGGGCGCGCCCGTTCCTGTCGGCACGCTCAACGCGCAAGGGCAGCCGATCGCTTTCCGTCCTCTGCTGCTGTTGCAGCGCATCTTTCCGGTTTCGGAAGCGACGACCTTTTCATCCTTCAGACTGGACCACCGCATCACATCGAACAACATCTTGACGATGCGCTTCGGCTACAATCCGAGCGACATCACCGGCATTCAAGTCGAATCGCAGAATCAGGCGCTGGGCCAGAACGATCTCTCGCGCACCGGCATCCAGCAGATACGCGATTCGACATTTGTCGCCACGCTCGCTTCGACGCTTTCGAGCCGCGTCGTCAACGAAGCGCGTTTCCAGTTCGCGCAACGGCGCGCCGTCTTCCGCTCGCAAAACGGTGACGCCGTTGCTTTCAACATCACGGGCACGGCCTTCATCGGGCGTGAGCTGTTTTCGCCCGTCGTGCGCACGGAGAACCGCTATCAATACACGGACAACCTGAACATCGTCGCCGGCACGCATACCTTGAAGTTTGGCGCTGACGTCAACTTCATTCGCATCCCGGAAGCGATCTTCGAATTGAACTTCGCCGGGTTGTTCAACTTCGGCGGTCTCGCGGCGACGACGCTCGCCGCTTTCCCGACCGTTGGCACCCTTGCGCCGCCGGATTTTACGCCCGTGCAACAGTACGGCTTGGGATTTCCGACCAACTTCATTCAGGGCTTCGGCAATCCCGTCAGCCGATTGTCGAATAAACCGCTCGCCTTCTTCGGGCAGGATTCGTGGAAGATCGGACGGCGCGTCACGCTCAACTACGGCGTGCGCTACGATGTGGAGCTGACCGAACAGATCGCGCCCGTCGGATTCACCGATCCGTTGACGGGCATCAGGCTCTCCGCCGATGACGTGCGCGCGGCGCAGGATGCGCTCGGCGTGCGTCAAGGCATTCCGCGCGATAAGAACAACATCGCGCCGCGCCTCGGCATCGCGTGGGATGTCGAAGGCAACGGCGCGACGTTGATTCGCGCGGCGATCGGTCTCTTCTACGATAAACCGCTGCAAGCGATCGCGTTCAATTCCGACATCGCCGATGCGGCGCAGCAACAGCAACTGGTGTTGTTGCCGGGCAGCCCCGCGCCGACGGCGCTGCTGAATGCGACGCAGGTCTTCCAGGGCACGGTCTGCTCACAAGCCAGCCCGTCGCCCATTTGCACACCGGGGTTGCAGACGCCGGGCGTCGCGCCGACGGCGCAGTATCAGTTTGGACGGCAACGTTTCAATGATCAGACCTTCCCCGGCTTTGGGCCGGTTCTGCCGTTCACGTTACCGGTCGCCGCGGATTTCGAGTACGCCTATGCGACGCAAGCGAATCTCACCCTCGAACGGCGCTTGACCGACGATATGGCCTTGTCGGTCAGCTACCTTTTCGTCGGCACGCGCCACTTGCCGCGCCCCTTGGATGTCAACGCGCCGCGCGTCGAGCTACAAATAGAGAACTTCCGTCGTTACGCGAATCGTCTGCCGACCAACACGACGGAAGTGGCGCTGGCGACCGCTGGTCTCTTCCCGACGACGGCGCCGGGTTCGACCTTCACCAATCCTTTGACGGGCGAAACATTCGCCGTCATCTTGCCGGGCATCATCGTGCAGGGGCCGCGCGGGCGCGTCATCTCACCAGCGGTGGCCAATTTCTTCCGTCCGAGCGGACCGAACTATTTCCTCGCGGCAGCCGTTTCCGGCGGCGCGATCACCAAAGCGGTGCTCGATTCGCAACTTGTCGGCACGCTTCGCTCGCCCGGCGTGCTCGCCCCGTATGGTTCGGTCAACGCGCAAGTCTCGAACGGCAACTCCAATTACAACGGGATGAATGTCGAGCTTCGTCGCCGTTTTGCGAATAACTTCCAATTCCTCGCTTCCTACACTTGGTCGCACACGATCGATGATTCGAGCGATCTGCAGACGCTGCTTCTGCCGCAGGACAACCGCAATCTGCGCGCCGAGCGATCCGATTCGCTCTTCGATCAGCGCCACCGGTTCGTCTTCAGCGGCGTGTTCACTTCGCCACCGGCGTGGCGCGACGGCACGGGCGCGCAACGGTTCTTCGCTGATTTCATCATCGCACCGATCTTCGAGATCTCGTCGGGACGCCCGTTCAACATCCTCACCGGAGTTGACACCAACAACGACCAATCGAACCAAACGGATCGGCCCAACGTCTTGCCAGATGGCACGCTCGTCCTGCCGCCCGCTTTCTCGACAGGAAGCTTGGGGCGCAACCGCGGCATCACGCACTCTTACGCTTCGCTCGATCTGCGTGTGACGCGCGTCATACGCTTCGGCGAGCGCGTCCGTTTGGACATCATCGCTGAAGGCTTCAACCTCTTCAATCGTTTCAACGAAGCGGCGGCTTCGCCCTTCTTCCAAGATGTCAACGCTTTCGGTCAGCGCGGCCCCGGTGGGCGTTACTACAGCCGGCCCACAGCCGCTTACGACCCGCGGCAGTTCCAGTTCGGCTTGAAGTTGAACTTCTAGCTCTGCGAACGCGGAAAAGAAGCGAAGCGATCGGGTTTTAAGATGCCCGGTCGCTTCGACTTTTGAGGGCGCATGGCGGAAGTCGGCATGGACGTTCGGACGATTGCCTCGCGCTCTGCTATAGCGAACCTCGCCTTTGGCGTGCGCATCGCAAGTGTTAGCATCTAAGGCGGTCGAGGAGAGGAAGAGGACCGACAAGCTCGTGGTGGTTGCTGGCACGCTCAAGCGGAGTTGAGGAGAAGAGATGAAGAAGGCCCTGTTGTTGATCGCCATCGTCGCCTTTTTGTCGAACGCGCATGCGCAATCGGGGGCGGTCCGTCCCCGCCGCGTAAGCCCAACGGGCAGTTCAAATGCCACTGGAGCGTCGGCAAATAATGCCTCCAGCGCGCCAACCGTCGGAGCGCCGCGGTTAGACACTACGCGCGCCTATACGCTCTTGCAGCAAAAGCAGTACGAGGCGGCGCTGGCCGAAGCGCGAAGGATCACGGTCGCCGATCCGCAAAACGCCGAGGCGTGGAAGATCGCCGGTTTCGCCGAGTTGAGTTTGAAGCGATTCAAAGAGGCGGCGGACGATCTGCAACGCGCTTATGATCTGCAACGCGCCGCTGGCGAAGAGGATGTGAATACGCGCGACGCATTGGCGCAAGCGCTGGTCCGCTCTGAGCAGTTCGAAAAGGCGCTGCCCCTGCTTGTCGCTGCGACGACGCGCCCTGGCGTAAGACCCGATGCGGGTTTGCTCTACTACCGCGGGTTGGCGGAATTTCGCACAGGGAAGATCGATGAAGCGCGCCGTTCCTTCGAGGAAGTGATCAAACTTGAACCGCGCAACAGCGCCGCGCTCTTCTATCTCGGGCGCATCGCGCAAGACAAGAAGGATTTGAATACGGCGATCACGATGCTCAATCGCGCGACGCAGAGCGATCCGCAACTTGCCGAAGCGTGGACGCTGTTGACGGTGGCCTATTTGCAGCGCGCCTCTTCCGCTGCAAACGAAACGCAGGCGAAAGCCGACTACGCGAACGCGGCGCGCGCTGGCGAATCTCTCTATCGCCTGAAAACGGATGCGGCATCGGCGCTGCTCTACGGTCAAGCTTTGATCTATGCCGAACAGTATGCCCGCGCCGTGCCTGTGCTCGAACGCGCGACTAATCTCAATGCGCAGGATGGGACGGCCTTCTACTTTCTGGGTATCGCGCAATCGCGTTTGAAGAATTTCCCGCAGGCCATCGTCGCGCTCGAACGGGCGGCGACCATTTCGACTAACGACGCGAACATCTATCGCGAGCTCGGCTACGCTTATGAGGCTTCGAAACAATACGCCAAAGCGCTCGCCGCTTACGAGAAAGGGCTGAGCATCGCGCCTAATGATGCGGATCTTAAGGAATCAGCCGAGCGCGTGCGCCCATTTGCGAAATGAGCGCGCCTCGACCCGCTATAAATCTTCAAGTCAACGACTCGCAATAGAGCGGTCGATAGATAGCTTGCGGATGAAAGCTCAGCGTGACGATCGTCAGTTTTAACCCTTTTGAGGCCGCTGTCGATAGATAGCTTGCGGATAAGGGGCCAGGCCGTTGTGTCGTTGTGGGACGAATAAGTCGTGTCTACATCGAGCGGGAAGATCGGGATGGGGCGATTCCGCTGGCGGGCGACGACCTGTTAGGCCGGCTCCAACTTCGTTGTGATTGCCTGAACATCCGGTTCTCGATCTCGAGCTATCCGCCCGTCACGAAGTTGAGAGCCGCCAGCAACTCGACGGAATGTTCAGCGCCGTTGGATCGCGAAGCGGCAGAGCCTTGCTCGTCGGAGCCTTCTTGAAAAAGAGCAGCGTTTCGTTGCGGGCGGCGTCGGTTCCGCCGTCGCAACCGGCATGATGATCGAGGCCGAAAGCAATTCGCCGGTTGTAGACACAAAGCCAGACAGACGCACTTGTCGCCCCTTGGCACGATGAGCGAGACTGGAAGCGAACATGAAGCTTGAGCCGTGCTTCCAGCAAGTCGATTCGGGCGAGCGTGAGGACTCGCCCTGATCGACCTTCGCCGGTCACGGAGTTGATCGCTCTGCGCCGCTAGTTGTATTTATCAAGCTTGTCGCGCGTCGGCGTCGCGCGACGCTCGCCGCTCCGGTTAGTCCCACGCCCAACAACAGCATCGTCGCCGGTTCTGGCACGGGCTGCGTCCGGCTGTAGCGAAACTGCGCGATGGCGAATCCGTATAAGTTATCAGGGTACGGGGCGGAGACTTGAAAGACCACGCGCGTGAACGGAGTGGTCGTCGTCTGCGCGGCGAAAAGCAGCGCTCCATTACCACCGTAAACCGAGCGCGTGATCGAGCCGACCAAGTTCGTTCCGTTGTAGAAGGACGCGACGATGTTGTATGGCCCGTAAGCGTTTGGCTGCGCTTCGGCGCCGAAGACGTAGGCGGGTTGTGAAAGGTTGATAGTCAACGTGCTCGCTCCGGGATTGACGAAGAGCACGCGCGGTGTGTTCGATTCCGTGTTCGGCGGGCTACCCCAAGCGCCCCAGTTCGTCGGCACGGTTCGCACTTGAACGGCAACCGAAAAGGGGCTCGTCGAAAAGGAGAGCGTCATCGTCCCATCGCTCAGCGAGCTGAGCGAGGTGAGTTCCTTCTGTGTGATGTTTATCTTCGTCGTAGTTGAAAGGTATGTGCTGTCGGGTTGCGGGATAGTCAGAAAGTCGGCTCGCGCTGCAACGCCCGCGCTGGCTACCAGCAGCAGCGTCAGAGATACCTTCGCCCATCCGCGCGCTCCGGCTCGCCTTCTGTACGAAGTTTGCTCGAACATCTTTCTTTCTCCTTGAATTCAGTAGAGTTTTCGGTTCGCTGCCGGAACGCATGAGCGCGTCGCCGAACGGGGCCGACGAACTCCTTGCGCGGCGGCGCGAACTGCGGGCAAAGGGTGGGGTGATGGCGCGAATGGAAATGTTGGGGTTGTTTCGAGGCGACTCGACACCCCGGAGCGCCCGTCGTCCCCATGACGGGCTGGCGCCGAGTTGCTTCTCGGCTCTTCCAGCGTCGCCGCAGCGCGTTCAGCATCGAACATGCGCTGCGGACGATTGTGGTTTCGGAAAAGATAGACTTCCAATCGCCCCTGCTTTCCAGAAAATCCCGGGTCGACTCCTCCAAGGAGAGAGCGCTCGAACAGGGACCTCTTGCGAGCTGATCGGACAATCTCGGCCCGACATCACGCCAACCACAAAGACGCTCGAAAAAGAGGGGCGCACGCGCCGCGCTTTGCGGTCCAAGGATTCGAAAAGGAACCTCTCGCGAGCGTGCCGCTTTTTCGTCTGGGGAAACTCGCCTTCTCACTCTAAAGGTGGCATGCCCGATCAATCGCACGAAGCTCGCCTTTCGTCCGGGAAAACCATTTTCTCCCGACAAGACTTCCTTTCGTCGCGCTTTGCAGTATCATTGGCATCGAACCCGAAGTTTCCGGGAGGTGACGGGGCGAGATGATCAACGAAGCGGAATTCAAGGCGCTTTGCGAGGAACTGCGGGCCGAGGTGCCGAACATCCTCAAGCGGCGCCCGCCACACATGAACGAAGAGAGCGTCTTGCTACAAGAGCTTTACGTGCGGCTCTGTCAGCGTCTCGGAATAGATCCGGCGGTGGGAACCGGCGCGCTCGACGGCCTTCCCGAAGATGCGCTATCGGCGATCTTCGAGATCAACGAGATCATGCGACAGCACGCTTCGCCGTCGTTCAACCATTCAAGGATCGTCAAAGAGTTCTTGCATGAATCTTTGCGCGGGATCGCGGAAACGACTTGAAACGCGCGATCGCGCAGAGGACCATAGTCCATAAGGAGATGGCTTGCGCGTAGGTGTCGCGGGGCTTCCCAAACCTGAGATCTTGGCTCCGGGGCGAGGTGCCATCATGAAACGAGGCGAAAGTTTCGGTGCGGTGCGCACGCGCGAAGTGAAGATCCCTTCGGGCGATCTTCTGCTCGAAGGGGAGTTGAGCGTGCCCGAAGGGGCGAGGGGTATCGTGCTTTTCGCGCACGGTTCGGGAAGCAGTCGTTTCAGTCCACGCAATCAGTTCGTCGCGCGCGTGTTGAGGGAACGGCGCATCGCCACGCTGCTCTTCGATCTGTTGACGCGCGACGAAGAAGCTTTCGACCTGAAGACGGCTGCTTTGCGGTTCGATACGAGGCTGTTGGCCAAAAGATTGGTGGATGCCACCCGCTGGTTGGATCGTCTCGATGAGGTGCGCGATCTGAATGTCGGCTATTTCGGCGCGAGCACCGGAGGCGGAGCCGCGCTCGTCGCCGCCGCCGAACTCGGCGATGAGATCTCTGCCGTCGTCTCGCGCGGCGGGCGGCCCGACTTGGCCGGGGAAGAGGCGTTGCGGCGCGTCATCTCTCCCACTCTGTTGATCGTCGGCGAGCGCGACCCGGTTGTTCTGAAGCTTAACGAGGAGGCCTTCGCGCTTTTGGGTTGCGAGAAAGAGCTCGTCGTCATCCCACGCGCGACTCATCTCTTCGAAGAGCCGGGCGCGCTCGAAGAGGTGGCGCGCCTTGCCGCCGATTGGTTCGAACGACACATGCCAGATTCGTGAACCGGTTCGATCGCCGCTGAACTTAGCGCGGCACGCCAGATATCGCATGATCGGCTGAAGAACTGCTGAACTCAACCTCGATGTCGTGTGATTCTTGATTGAAGGCCGTCTCTTGTATGGCATCTTTGACGAATCATTATGGCGCGCAATTTCATCATCTTCGCAGGCACAGCGAATCGCGATTTGGCTTCGGCGATCGCGCGTGAATTGAACACGACGCTCGGCTTGGCTGCCGTCGAGAATTTCCCCGACGGCGAAACGACCGTCAGGTTGGAGGAGCCCGTGCGCGGTCGCGAGGTCTTCATCGTGCAGCCGACCTCGCCGCCGGTGAACGATCACTTGCTTGAGCTTCTCGCCTTCGCCGATGCCTGTCGCCGCGCTTCCGCCGCCCGGATCACCGCAGTGGTCCCGTATTTCGGTTACGCGCGCGCCGACAAACGCCACGGACGGCGCGAACCGATCACCGCCAGCATGATCGCCGATCTGATGCAAACGGTCGGCATCGATCATCTCATCACGCTCGACTTGCACGCGCCACAGATCGAAGGCTTCTTCCGCATCCCTGTAGATAGCCTGACGGCGGTGCCGACGTTGGCGCGCGCGTTGCGCGATCGCGTGCCCGATGATGCGGTCGTCGTCTCGCCCGATACCGGGCGCGTTCATGCGGCGACCATGTACGCGCACCGCTTGAAGACTTCGGTCGTCGTCTTACACAAACAGCGCGCGAGCGGCACCGAAACGCGCATCACGCACGTCGTCGGCGATGTGCGCGATCGCGCGTGCGTGATCGTCGATGATATGATCTCGACGGGCGGCACGATGGCCGAAAGCATCGAGGCGTTGCTCGCCGCCGGGGCGCGCCCCGAATTCACGCTCGTTGCCACGCATGGATTGTTCTTGCCCGGCGCGCGCGCCAAGCTAGACCATCCGAGCGTGCGCGCCGTTGTCGTCACCGATTCGGTGGAGATCATCTCGCGCGATTGGCCGCAGCTTGAGGTCGTCTCCATCGCTCCGCTCATCGCCGAAGCGATACGCCACACGTTGATCAACGGCGCGTTCGATCTCGCTTGAACCGCTGTCCGAATGAGGCGCGCCCTAACGCTTCGGGCGAGCTTCTATTTACGCGGACAAGACACGCTGGTGGACGGCTCAAACTTGGCGTTCCGCTGACGGGTCCCTCGCTTGAATCAGGCCAGCCATTATGCCATCAGCTTTGCGATCCGTTCCGCGCATCTCTCATCTCTTCACCGAGATTTCATCGCGTAACACCACGCCACCTTTCATGACGAAACGCACGCGCTCCAGTTCCGTGATGTCACGCAACGGATCGCCCGCGACGGCGATCAGGTCGGCATATTTGCCCGCTTCGATCACGCCAAGGTCATCTTGCGCATTGAGCAGTTCAGCCGCCACGATCGTCGCCGAACGGATCGCTTCAAGCGGCGCCATCCCGTACCGGACCATGAACGAGAACTCTTTCGCCTCGTTCTCGGTCCAAGGATAACCGCCAGCGTCCGTCCCGTAAGCGATGCGCACGCCTTTGCGCACGGCCAAGCGGAAAGCTTGCGCTTCCGCGTCGCGCATCTGAAGCCACACGGGCGCTCCGGCTGCGGCGCGACCGGGCGCGACGTAAACGCCGACGTAGATCGTCGGGCACCAGAAGATGCCGCGCTTGTTCATCTCATCCATCAACTCTTCATCGAGCCCGTAACCGTGCTCGATGGAGTCGAACCCATGTCGAACCGCGGCGGCGATGCCATCGCGACCCATCGCGTGCGCGGCGATCCGCCGCCCCAAACGATGCGCTTCTGTGACGAACGCTTCGAGCTCATCGTCCGTGAAGTTCAGCATGCTATGCAAGACGCCATCTTTGAAGTAGTATCGCCGATCGACGTAGACCTTGATCCAATCGGCGCCATATTTGACCTGCTCGCGCACGCCGCGTCGAATCTCCTCTGGACCATCGACGAACTGCACGCCTTCGGGCATCTTCAGTTCCCAAGCGTAACCGGTGATCGGATACATCCCCGTGGCGGAGAAAGCGCGCGTGGCGACGAACATGCGCGGACCGGTGATGACGCCGTTTTCGATCGCTTTTTTGACGTCAACGTCGGCGTACATCGCGCCTTCGGTGCCGAGATCACGAATCGTCGTAAAGCCGTTCATCACGGCGGTGCGCGCCGCAACCGCAGCGCGAAGAGTGCGGTAGGGGATCGATTCCTTCAGAAGCTGTGCGTCGTAATCGGCGGAAGTCACATCGCCTTGCAACAAGACGTGCGTGTGGCAATCGATCAACCCGGGAAGCACGGTGGCCGATGAAAGGTCTATGCGTTGCGCATCCGCCGAAGCTTGTCGCGCTATCTCGGCATATGGTCCGACGGCGCGGATTCGCTCGCCGACGATGAGCACGCCTTGATCTTCGAGCGCGCGCCCGGCGCGCACGTCGAGCAACCGCCCGGCGCGAACGAGCATTTGGCGCTGACTCGGTGCGGATGCCTGTGCGTGGACCAGCCCCGTGAAAGAGACGGAAAAGACGAGCAAAGCGATAATGGTCAGTAAGCCAGACGCTTCTTTTCGCCGCCCACGGTTCCCGCAGACGGAAACGAAAGCGATGATGATCAGTAGGTTATTCCACGGTCCTTTCATTGACGTTCCTCCAATCTGCCCACAATTCTTGACGGCGATCACCTCGGCACTGGGCCAATCATAAGCGACCGTCGTCGCTGTGCATCTTCGATTTCATCGGTTGATTCAACAGTTCGACTGAAGTGCTGTGCCTGAAGCAGCACCGGGCACAAAAGAAAGCTCGCAGACTGGCTCTTAGTCAAGCGATGGTTATGCCTCATCGGTTGGCGACAGTGCTACAGCGACACAACAGCAACACCGATTGTGAAGACGTCTATCTATGATGGTTCCAGACCTTCCTTGTGCATTCCTCTGCATGCCACGGCGCAGAGCACGGTGTTGACGAGAGGCACGCTGAGGGCGGTCAGGTGGAGTAACTTGTTGTGTGTCGTCCGCCGATCAAACGCGATTCTCTTTCTTTAAGACTCTTTTTGAAGCACGGGCGGTTTGATCTCCGGTAATTGCAATCTATCCGCTACGGTTGAACATAGCCCTTTCAGCTTTTATTCATCCAGCTAACTAGACCCATTCATAATATTCATCCAGCTAACTAGACCCATTCATAAATGCCCAATTTCTCCCCGCCATTCTTAGAATTAGCTACCCTGAACGCTTGTCGAGTCCCTCTCTGCAACACTTCGATTCTCATTGATACTGCCGCAAAATTCTTGCGCCACCTGTCAGAAATTCACGGCGCATGAGATAGCACGCAGAATTTCAGCGTTGCCCTCGCGTGAAGGATAAACGCCAAGATCTCGCAATCATCGTGCATTCCGAATTGTGCAGCGCATAGAAAGTGGGGATGCGGCACTATGCTTGCTCGATCTCTGCGTGGAGCGCAACCAGTCTCTGCTCATGCGTTGCGACTCGGCGCGAGCAGCACAAACTTCGACGAAAGAAGTGCAAACTGGTCGCGCCGCGCCTGACGCTACAGCAAGATGTTGCTTCTCGGAAATGATGTCCATGATGTCGGCTGAGGTGAAACCGGAACTCGCTTCTGAAGGATGAGCGGCTCGCAGCGTAGATCAGAGTTAGTGAACTGCTGGTGCTATTAGGAGGGGCTACTATGCTTACCCGATCATTTCAACGGCTCACCGCGATGGTTACGCTGATTGCCGTATGGACTTCTAACGCTTTGGCGCGTTCGACATCGCTTGTTGCAGGACAGAATTCAGTTTGTGAATCGTGCGCACAACCACCTCAAACATCCTCAGACTCACAGCGATCCGATCCATTTCAACCTCGCGGTGGATGGCGTAAGCCGCGCAGCGCACAACTCGGCTCAACTCCAGAAGCTCGCGCCGCTTATGAACGGCTGACGCCCGAACAGAAGGAAGAAGCTATCAAAAAGCTGCGCGAGTATTTACAACCTGCTGTTCAACGAGAGATGGAACGTCGCGCACAAATGCGTCCGCCCAGTTTGGAACAAATCTTCAGGGGCGAAGTCTCCTCTCAGGAGCTTGAGAGTTCGGCTATGTTCGATGCTCCACTGGCTTTCACCGGGCAAGGCGCGCGACAATTCCTCGTGCGACAGAAGGGTTCGAGCAGCGGCCGAGCTAGTCAATCATCTCTAGCTGAGAATCAATCATCGCCGAGCAGCGCCGGAACAGAAGGGATTGAGCCGTTGCGCCCGCCTGATGAATGTTACCCTTACCCGTATCCTTGCGAACCCGGCAATCTTCCGCCGCGCATCACCAGCGTGACAGCTTCGCCGACTTCGGGCGCGGTGCCGCTCGCAGTCAATTTCAGCGTCAACGCTTATGACCCGGATGGTTACATTGTGGATTACTTCTGGACCTTCGGCGATGGCGCAAGCGACACGGGAGCTTCGGTAGCGCACACCTATCAAGCAGCAGGCAGTTACACAGCGACCATCACGGTGACGGATGATTATGGGGATACGGCGAGCGCGTCCGTCGTTATCCAAGTCACAGGACCACCATCGCCACCACCGCCGCCGGGTTCAGATGCGGATGCTGACGGCTTACCGGATGATTTCGAGAATCAAGTAGCAGACGCTTTCACGCCGATTTATCACGTTGGAAATGAACAACCGGGCACAGGCTTTGCGCTCTTTGGCGATTACGTGCCGCAGACGGCGATACAAGTCTTTCCGCCCGTGCCGCCGATCAGCCATTTCCGTGTACAACCACTTGGATTTGCGACGGACGCTTACGGCAATCAATATGGCTTCCTGCGGATTGATTACCTGACGCTGTGGAACCGCGATGATGGGCTAGATGTCACTTGGTTCTGTAGACTCAACTTAGAGCTTCTGGCAGAAGCCTACAACCTTGCAGGCATAGGTATCACAGTAGGTGACATACTTGAGAGTGTAACGGGGCACATGGTGGATAACGAGCGTTCTGCGGTGTTAGTAGCCGCTCCTGTCTCGGCTCCCAACGTCTTCAACACTAATCCATGGGCTTACAGCGCCTACAGCTTCTTCACGACAGCACACGAAGGAAGCATCCTCTTTGACCAGAGCCGCTACTATTATCCGGATCAGCCAGTACCGGCGGGATGGCATATCCATTTGTGGCTTTCGCGCTCTAAACACGGCACATACCCCTTCCACCCTGCTGGATTTCCAATCTTCCGCCCCGTGTGGATACTTCTGTACTTTTCAGGAATTGAGTTTCTCTATGGCATGGGGTGGATTGATGAGTACACCTATCTAGCCTTTGCCTATGCGGGCGATGTTACTTTCTATTCCTGCATTGTGGAACGCTTCGACGAGTTAGGCGTGTCGTTTGCTGCGACGCGCAGCAACGTTGGCGAGCCGAGTAACCCGATCAACGGTTCACACTTCATCCAAGACACGCAGCACGGATTGCGGCAGAAGTTAGAAATGCCGTTGTGGTAGAACTTGAAGAGCCTAGCGAGAACGTTTTCTCGCTAGACTCTTCCTTAAAGGATAAACAAAAAGGAGAAGCTGTCCTATGTTTAAGAGAATCATCACACTGCTTATAGTAGGGCTGGTCATTAACTTGGTTTGTGTTACGCCCACCGTCGTTGGTCAGCAAACTGGCTCGGACGCGCGTGCTGAGAAGATGAAGGCGAAAGTCATTAAGATTGGAACGGGGCCGGATGCGCGCGTCGAAGTTAGATTGAGCAATGGCCGACGGGTGAAAGGCTACATCAGCGAGAGCAAGGATGATTATTTCACAGTAGTGGATGATAAAGCTGGTGTCGCCACACGCATAGATTACACGCAAGTGCAAAGGATCAGTGTTCAAAGACATCTCTCGTCCGGAGCCAAACGGATGATTACTGGCGCAATTTTGCTGGGCATGATTTTGTTTTTTGGGGTTCTTGCCGCCAAATCATGAGAATCAATGCCCATGATTTTGCCTTTTACTTCTCTACCATAGATTTCCTCTATGGAATAGGAGCGATAGATGAGTACACCTATCTGTATCTCGCCTATGTCGGCGATTTCGCCTTCTACTCCTGTTTGGTTGAGCGCTTCGACGAGTTAGGTGTAGCGTTTGCTGCCGCGCGCATCAATGTTGGCGAGCCAAACAACCCGATCAACGGCTCTCACTTCATTCAAGATACGCAGCACGGATTGCGGCAGAAGCTAGAAGAGTCGCTGTGGTAGTGACTCGGAGAGTTGCGGGGGAACGTTTCCTCCCGCAGCTCTTCCTTCATATGGCGAAATCCTCTCTCCTCTAGCAGTAAATAAGCAACTCTGAAAGGAGCACATTCATGTTGAAGAAGCTAGTCTCAATCATCACCGCCGGATTAGTCGTCAATCTTCTTTGCGTTGCGTCTGTTACTGCCGAGACGAATGCAGATAAAGAAGTTCGTTTTGCTGAGAACGTGAAAGCGGGCATCGTTCGTCTCGGCATAGGTCCAGAGGCAAGAGTCGAGATTAAATTACGCGATGGAAGAAAATTAAAAGGCTATATCAGCGAAATCGGCGATGAGTACTTCGTCGTGACGGATGCGAAAACTGGCACAGCGACATCTATCCCTTACCCTCAGGTGCAGAAGGCTAAGGGACACAACACCAGACAAAACATTATAGTTGCCGTTGTCTTAGGTTTCTTGATTGTCGGGCTAATTCTGGCCGCTAAGGCCTGAAAACAGATGTTGTCCAGCAATCAAGGCGACGAGCATCAACGTAGGCGAGCCAAACAATCCGATCAACGGCTCTCACTTCATCCAAGGCACGCAACACGGATTGCGGCAGAAGTTAGAAATGCCGTTGTGGTAGAACTTGAAGAGCCTAGCGAGAACGTTTTCTCGCTAGACTCTTCCTTAAAGGATAAACAAAAAGGAGAAGCTGTCCTATGTTTAAGAGAATCATCACACTGCTTATAGTAGGGCTGGTCATTAACTTGGTTTGTGTTACGCCCACCGTCGTTGGTCAGCAAACTGGCTCG
>NZ_CBXV010000009.1 GCF_000820845.2 Pyrinomonas methylaliphatogenes
GTCTAGGGGCGGTCGCTGGCTTTTGAAGTCAAAAGCGGCTCCCCGCGCGCGTTCAACGCCCATGCCGACAGCCGCCAGCGCCGCCCCGGTCCGCTTCAACATCTCGCGCCGCGTCATCCTGCCTTCCATCTTCCGCTCGGGTTACGCCGTCCGCCGCGGCTAAACTGAAGTTATGGCCAACACTTCAGCTCGCGAGTGAACTGAAGTTATGGCTAACACTTCAGCTCGCGAGCGCGCCGCTCATTTGGCGACGACTTCCAGCACAGCGCGCAAGAGTTTTTCGTCGCTGGAACTCGGCCCGACCATGATATCGAACTTTCCGGGCTCGACCACGCGGCGCATCTCCTCGTCGAGAAAAGAGAGCTTCTCAGGCGTCAGGGTAAATTGCACGGTGCGCGTTTCGCCCGGTTTCAGGTTGATGCGCGCGAAATCCTTGAGCTCTTTGACGGGGCGCGTCACGGAGCTGACCTGATCGCGTATGTAAAGCTGCACGACTTCATCGCCAGCGCGCGCGCCCGTGTTGGTCACCTCGACCGAGACGGTGACCGGTTCGTCGGGCCTGATCCGATCTTTCGATAGCCGCAGATTGCCGTATTTGAACGTCGTATAGCTCAAACCGTGACCGAACGGAAAGAGCGGTTCTTTGCTCGTGAAAAGATATCCGCGTTTGGCCGAAGGTTTGTGGTAGTAGTAGACGGGAAGCTGGCCCACCGAACGCGGTATCGTGACGGGCAATCTGCCCGCCGGATTGTAATCGCCGAAGAGCACATCGGCGACCGCCGTGCCCGTCTCTTGACCCAAGTACCAGCCTTCGAAGATCGCAGGGACGTGTTCAGCGATGTAATTGATCGTGAGCGGTCGGCCATTGATCAAAAAGACGATGACGGGTTTGCCCGTTTCGACCACCGCTTTGACCAGATCGTTCTGGCGGCCCACAAGATCGAGGCTATCGCGATCGCCGAGATGATTCTCCGACCAACCTTCGCGCGACGTTTCGACGTTGTCGCCAACGACGAGGAGGACGACATCGGCTGCTTTAGCGACTTCAACCGCTTCGGCGATCTTGCGCGCGTCTTCTGCCGGATCGCTCAGACGCACATCGTCGTTCCACCAGTTCGGCTCGCCGCCTCTTTGCGGCACGCCGGCTGTTATCTTGCAGCCTTCGGCATAGAGCACCTTGATCGAGTCGCCGACCTTCCGTTTAATGCCGTCGAGGATGCTGATCCTGTAAGCGGGATAGCTGCTGTAACCGCCGAGTTCGACGCGCGCCGCGTTCGGTCCGATGACGGCGAGCGTTTTGATCTTGTTGCGGTCGAGCGGGACGAGCCCCCCTTCGTTCTTCAGCAGGATGATGGCTTCGTGCGCAGCGCGCAGGGCCAAGGCCCGATGCTCCGGGCTTTCGCTGATGCGTTCCGCCTCGTCAGGGTCAACATACGGGTTCTCGAAGAGTCCGAGGCGGAACTTGGCTTCGAGGATGCGTGCGACGGCGCGATCGATGAGTTCGACCGGGATCGCTCCGCTCTTCACCTGTTGGACCAGCGTGCTGTAAGTTTGAACGAAGGGGAGTTCTATATCTACGCCGGCTGTCAAAGCCTTGCGCGCCGCTTCCGCCGGATCGGCGGCGACGTGGTGGCGCGTGATGAGTTCGTTGATGCCGAAATAGTCCGAGACGACGAACCCCTTAAACCCCCACTCGCCGCGCAGGATCTTGCCGAGCAGCCACCGGTTGGCGTGCGATGGGATGCCGTCGATCTCGTTGTACGAAGCCATGACGCTCATCGCCCCGGCCTCAGTGACGGCTGCTTGAAAAGGATAGAAGAACTGCTCGCGCAGGATGCGCTCAGAGTAATTGGCCGGAGCGATGTTCGTCCCGCCTTCCGGTTGCCCGTGTGCGGCGAAATGCTTGAGCGTCGCGATGACGTGTTGGCGATCTATATTCGGCCCTTCGCCCTGAAAACCGCGCACGGCGGCCACGCCCATGCGCGCGACCAAGTATGGATCTTCGCTGTAAGTCTCCTCGATCCTCCCCCAGCGCGGTTCGCGCCCCAGATCGAGCACCGGCGTGAGCACTTGATGTATGCCGCGCGAGCGCGCTTCGCGGGCGGCGACTGTGAAGACTTCGCGTACCAGATCGACATCCCATGTGCTCGCGAGCGCGATCGCTTGCGGGAAACTGGTCGCGTCGGGCACAGCCAGTCCATGCAGCGCCTCTTCGTGAAAGATGGCCGGGATGCCCAGCCGGTTATGCTCGATGATGTATCGTTGGAGTTGGTTGGTGAAGACGGCTTGTTCGCGCGGGCTCTTCCTCTTGGTTGGCCCGCTCTGATTGGGTAGATCCGGCTCCATCCCGATCGGGCCGCTGATCTCCCCGATGCCGTAGCGGAGAAGCTGCTGCAAGCGCTCGCTCGGAGCGAACTCTCCGCGCGCGTTCATGAAATCTTGTGAACTGGTGGCGACCCAGAGAGATTGCAACTGGGCCACTTTCTCTTCAAGCGTCATGCGCGATAGCAGATCCTTCACCCTGCGTTCGATGGGAAGTTGCGGATTGCGATAATCCATCTGCTCCTGCGCTTCGATCGCGGGCAGATGAAGGGTCGTGATGATCAAACAGAGAAGCATCGCGATTCGTCTTCGCATCTTTCTCGCTCCGGACTCGATTCGTGATTTTGGATGATGATCAACAAGGCCACGCCGCGAGTGGCTCTCCGACGTGGCCCTTTTCCCTTGAACTACACAAAGCGCGATCATTTGGCGAAACTCGAGCGGTCACTCCAGAGTGAATTTGCCGGTCAACCCGCCCACCATGACCTCGAAATCGCCCGGTTCGACTACCGGCTTGCCGTCGAGCCCGATGAACGCTAGATCATCGCGCCGTAGCCTGAAGGTGAGCGTTTTGCTCTGGCCCGGTTCGAGATGGATCTTGGCGAAACGCTTCAGGCGCTTTCCGGGCGGAGTCAAGCTTGCGACGAGATCGCGCACGTAAAGTTGGACCACCTCTTGACCGGCGCGCTTGCCTGAATTGGTGACGGTGACGCTCACTTCGAGCTCTTCATCGCCGCGAAGGCGCGCCCGGCTCAGCCGCAGATCGCTATAAGAGAAGGTCGTGTAGCTCAGCCCGTGACCGAATTCGAACTGCGGTTTGAAGGGCACGTTGCCGAAGCTCGTCGCTTCGGTCTCGAAAGCTTTGCGATCGTAGGTAACGAGCGCGTTGGGCGCGCTCGGATAAGTGAAGGGAAGTTTCCCACATGGATTGAAATCGCCGAAGAGCACATCGGCAATCGCTTGCCCGCCTTCGTTGCTCGGATTATAAGCCATGACGATCGCTTGCATTTTGTCGGCGATGCGACTGATGACGCGCGGGCGACCTTCGACTAGAACGAGCACGATGGGTTTGCCCGTCGCCGCAAGCGCTTCAGCGAGTCTCAATTGCGGCTCGCCGAGCGTTAGATCGGTGATGTTGCCAGGGGTTTCAGCATACGATCCTTCGCCGAGACAGAGGATGACCGCATCGACGTCGCGCGCCGCGCGCGCCGCCGCCGCGATGTCAACCTCGACATCTATGTCGGTCGGCGTCGCGTTCGATGGCCCACCTTGGGCGCGCACGATCTTCGTGCCGGGAACGTAGACGACGTTCGATCTTCCCACTTTGGCCTCGATCGCTTGGCGGATCGTCAATTTGTCCTTCGGATAGAGCGATTCTTCTGATCCTTGCCAAACGTAGGTCCATCCGTTGTTGAGCGGGATGAGCGAATCGGCGGTCGGCCCGGTCACTAGCACCTTCGCGCTCTTCGACAGCGGAAGCAAATCCTTTTCGTTCTTCAGCAACGTGATAGATTCGCGCGCGGCCTGCAGGCTGAGCTGTTGGGCCTCGCGCGATCCGAGCTGATTGCGAAGCGACGGATCGGGGAAAGGATTGTCGAACAGTCCGAGATCGAATTTGACGCGCAGGATTCTGCGTACCGCTTCGTCGATGCGCGATTCCGGCACCGCTCCCTCTTGCACGAGTTGCAACAGCAGATCGCTGAAGCTGTAATCGCTCGGCACCATGCTCATGTCGATGCCGGCCATCACCGCCATGCGCGTCGCTTCCTTCTCGTTGGCCGCCACGCGCCATTGCGAGACGAGCTTCTTGATGTCCTCCCAGTCGGAGACGACGAAGCCTTGAAAACCGAGTTCGCCGCGCAGAACCTCGGTCAGCAGATGCCGATTGATGTGGCCCGGGATGCCGTTGACCTCGGCGGAATTGATCATCACCGTGTGCGCCCCGGCCTGCACAGCGGCGGCGAAACTCGGGAGGAAGTATTCGCGCAGGTAATGCTCGGGGATCCACGCTGGCGTGCGGTCGCGCCCGCTGAGCGGGAAGCTGTAACCGACATAATGCTTCATGCAGGCGGCGACGTGCTGCGGCGACGAGATGTCATCGCCTTCCATCCCGCGAACATAAGCGGCGCCCATGACTTTAGCTAGATACGGATCTTCGCCGAATGTTTCGTAAAAGCGCGGCCAGAGCGGTTGACGCCCAATGTCGAGCACGGGCGAAAAGCTCCACGGGATGCCGGCGGCGCGCGTTTCGCGGGCGGCGACTGCCGCAAGCCGCCTCATCAGCTCGGGATTCCACGTGGCGGCCATGCCGATCTCTTGCGGGAAGAGCGTCGCGCCTTGAACGTAATTTGCCCCGTGAATGGAATCTATGCCATAGATGACCGGAATGCCGAGGCGCGTGCGTTTTGTGGCGACCTCTTGAATCTGGCGTATGATCTCGTGCCACTTTTCGATGGGCAACGCTTGGTCGCGCACGTTGAGGATCGAGCCGACGCCGTATTCTACAATCGCCTTTTCGAGTTTGGCCGGATCGATGCGCAGATCTTGATCCCTGCCCGTCGTCACCATGCCGATCTCGAGCTGCGTCATCTGCCCGATCTTTTCGCGCAGCGTCATGCGTTTGAGCAGCTCTTCGACGCGCTGCGCGTTATCGCGTTTGGGTTGCGGCGCGCGCGCGATCCTTTGGAAGAAAACCTCGCTATCGAGCAGGTCTTCGGCGACCGGGTCGGCGGCTTGTCTCGCTCTAGCCGTCGAGTGGCGCGTGTTAACTGATGGGAAGAGCGTGGATTGGAGACAGAGCAAGAGGATCAGGGCGAAAGATAGTTTTCGTCTGTTCATGATCGAGACAGCGTGCAACGGATTACGATTCGAATTGGAAGAGCGCCGACAAATTTATTACATCCGGCGCGGGAGTTCAAGACTTTTTTCTAGAAACAAACAAAGCCGCGCAACCTCGCGCGGCTTCGATCGTTCGAGAGTACCGCAGCTCAGAAGGCCTCGACCAGCGACCGCACTCGAAGCCGATGCCGAACGTCTTCGAGTTGGACCGCCTGCGACGGGCGAAAGATGACTTCGACGGGCTTGCCCGGAAGCAGATTGAAGTAGTTATCCGAAAACCTGCCTTCGACGCCATCGAGCGAAAGGTAGACGGCGCGCGCCAGTTTATCGGTCGAGAGTTTTATCTTAAACCCATCGCGCGCCATTTCGGTCTCGACCGTTATGTTCGGTCGGGGCAGCGCGAGCTCTTTCGGCTTGCTGAAGAAGAGTTGGTTCTCCGAGAGCGCCTTGCCGTTAGCGATGAGCTCGCATTCGACGAAGACGCGCTTGGGATCATGGCCTTGCAGCAAATCGCTCTTGGCGACGGTCAAGTAAACTTTGCTCGCAAGCGGCGCAATCGTCACGTCTTGGCGCATCTCGCGCAGCGAATTGCCGTCAAAATCGAGCAGTCTGACGAGAAGTTGACCCTGGACGGGCGTCGTCCGATCCGAGACGATGTAGATGGCGATCTGCCCTTGCTCCTCGTGCGGGCTGACGAGGACCGGCGAGTAGAAGCGTCGCGCGTAGTAGTGAAGCGCCTTCCAGCGTCCGAAGTAGTCTATGCTGGACCAGGAAGCGACGGGCCAGCAATCATCTATTTGCCAGTAAAGCGAACCCATGTTGCGCGGGCGTATGCGGCGCAGATGTTCGGCTCCGATCTTGATCCCTTCGGCTTGCAGCACTTGGCTAACGTAGAGGAAGGAGTCGAAATCTTTCGGCGGCGGGTAATCGCGCAGCATGTACTCGCGGATCAACTGGTTCCCGCGCGGGTGCTTCTGGTGGGCCATCATGACGGGCGATTCGATGTTGCGATCTTCGGAGAGCGTGTAGGCGCGGACCGTCTCGATCTGCGGGAAGGATTGAAAGCCGTACTCGCTCATGAAGCGCGGGAACTGTTTTTCGTATTCGGAGAACGGCGCCGCCGCGTGCCACACGGCCCAGTAGTGGACGTCGCCCATGCGTTGCGAATCGGGATCGTCTTCGAGATTGGAACTCGGCGAGCTGGGCCAGTAGGGACGCGATGGGTCGAGCTTGGCGCAAACTTCGGGCAGGATACCGTGAAAGATCTTCAGGTAATCGTCCCAAAGCTTGGCGGGCAACTTCTCTTTCCATCCCCAATGTTGCCACGCCGTTTCGACTTCGTTGTTGCCGCACCACAGGACGATGCTCGGATGGTTCCTCAGCCTTTTGACTTGATCGATGGCTTCTTGACGCACGTTCTCAAGGAAGGCTTGGTCGCCCGGATACATGCTGCAGGCGAACATGAAATCCTGCCAGAGCATGATCCCCATCTCGTCACACAGCTCGTAAAAGTCATCGCTCTCATAGATCCCCCCGCCCCACACGCGCAGCATGTTCATGTTGGCGTCGCGCACGGACTCGATCAGATGCCGGTAGCGTTCGCGCGTGATGCGCGTCGGGAAGCTATCGGCTGGGATCCAGTTGCCGCCTCGGGCGAAGATGGGGACGCCGTTGATGACGAACTCAAAACTTTTGCCCCACTGGTCCGGCTTTTGTCTTAGTTCGAGCGTGCGAATTCCCGTGCGCGTTTGCGCGCGATCGAGGAGGCGATCGCCGGAAAGCAGGCGGACGCGAAACGTGTAGAGGTTTTGCGGCCCCATCCCGTTGGGCCACCACAGGGCCGGTCTGCTGATCGTAAAATCGAGCTTCGCGAGATTGGACCCGGCGTGAAGCGAGATCTTCTGGCGCGCGGCGATTGCCTTGCTCGTCAAATCGTCGAGGATGATCGTCGCTTCCATGTCCGTATCGGCGACGATCTCGATCTCCGCCGCCAATCGAGCGAGATCGCGATCGAGCCCTTTCAACGGCAGATAGAGATTGGCGATGCGCGCGCCATCCCACGCTTCCAAGCGGACGGGACGCCAGATGCCGCTCGTCACAAAGCGCGGGCCCCAATCCCAGCCGTACTGGTACGGTGCCTTGCGCGTGAAGGGGCTGGTCTTCTCGCCCTGATCGTTGACGGCGGGAAGCTGGTAGTTCATCTTCGCCATGATCGGCAAGACTTCGTTGATGGGCGAGCGGAAGAGCACGTGCAACGTGTTCGGCCCGGGCTTGAGCGCTCTTTTCACATCGACGCGCCACGTGCGGAACATGTTGTCCGCTTCGAGTATCTTCTCGCCGTTGAGCGTCACGGTCGCATATGTGTCTAGCCCTTCGAAGACGAGTTCAACGTGCTGACGGGCGAGCGTTTCGGGCGCCACGTCGAAGGTGGTTTGATACTCCCAATCGGTTTTGCCGATCCACTGAAGCTTGCGTTCGTTGTCGCGGTAGAAAGGATCGTCGATCAGTTTATTGGCGAGCAGATCCGTGTGAACGCAACCTGGAACGGTCGCCGGATGCCAGACGCCTTTTCCGGCTTCGCGAAACTGCCAGCCGCTGTGGATGGTGAACGTCAATTTCTCGGCGCCCGGCGCAGTCCGGACGAAAGCGTAGCAGGCTAGGCTCAAGACGATGGCGAGCGTCGTCACGTTGGGGCGAAGCGGGTTAGTTTTAGCGGGTTTTGAACTCATGGTCCTGTTCCTCGGGCGTTGGGTATTGATTTCGGCTTAGTTTGTTGCTAATAGAAACCAGTATGACGGACAAAAGAGCCTTCCCAACCTGTGCCGCAATAACATTGGCGATTTTCGCCTCTCTGTCAACCCTTTTGTTCGGCGCCGAAGCGAACGCGCAAAATGGCGTGAGCGCCGCGCGCTTCGCCCGCCTGCGCCATGGGATCAACTTGAGCCATTGGTTCGCCCAATCGCTCATCGGCAGCTACAAGCGCGAATATCTCGCTTCGCACACGACCGCCGAGGACATCAAGCTCATCAAGGCGATGGGCTTCGATCACGTCAGGCTCTCGATCGAACCCGCGCCGCTTTGGAACGAGAGGGAGCCGGAGAGGCTCAATGCCGAATATTTGAGCTATTTGGACGCGGCCGTGCGGATGATACTCGATCGCGATCTGGACGTCATCTTGGACATCCATCCGGCGGACGAATTCAAGATCAAGCTGCGGACGGACGATCGGCATGTGGCGGCCTTTGCGAAGTTCTGGGGAGCGTTGGCGCGACATTTTGCGCATACTGATCCGGAGCGCGTCTTCTTCGAAGTGCTCAACGAACCGATGGTCGAAGATGGCTACCGTTGGATGGGTATTCAGGCGAAGCTCGTCGCCGCCATCCGCGAGAGCGCGCCGCGCCATACGATCATCGTTTGCGGGCATCGCTGGTCCGGTCCGAACGAACTGCTCTTCTTGGAGCCGCTGGCGGATAGAAACGTCATCTACAATTTCCACTTCTACGAGCCGATGGTCTTCACTCATCAAGGCGCGACGTGGGCCGGGCCTAATCTGCCGCTTCTGCGAAACGTGCCGTATCCTTCGACGCCCGAAGCGGTAGCGCCGCTTCTCGCCTCGCTCACGGATGCGGCGGCGCGCGCAGCGCTGCGCGCTTATGGCGAGGAGCGGTGGAACGCCGCGCGCATCGAAGCGCAGATCGCGAAGATCGCTGACTGGGCCAGAAAGCACGGCGTGCGCGTCACGTGCAACGAGTTCGGCGTTTATCGTCGATTTGCGCCGCCGGAGGCGCGCGCCGCCTGGCTGCGCGACGTGCGAATGTCGCTCGAAAAGTACGACATCGGCTGGACGATGTGGGACTATCAGGGCGGCTTCTCGGTCGTCAATAAAAGCGGCGGGCGCGCCGTGCCCGATGAGTTGACTCTCGCCGCCTTGGGGTTGGCGGGGGCTGGGGCGCGTTGATCTTCACACGCTCGGCGTCCCGGTCCGGCCCGCGAGGCTGGCGACGACGGCGATCAGCTCGGAGGGATCGACCGGCTTCGGGATATGGGCTTGGAATCCGGCGAGCAAAGCGCGTTTGCGATCTTCCGAACCGGCGTAAGCGGTCAATGCTGCGGCTGGGATGTTTCCGCCACGTTCGCGTGGGAGCGCGCGCACCTTGCGTATCAACGCATATCCATCTTCGCGCGGCATGCCGATATCCGAGATGATCACGTCCGGAGTCGCGCTTTCGATCGCCGCCAGAGCTTCCTGCGCCGAAGAGACGGCGATCACCTCGGCGCCGTGCCGTTCGAGCGCGACGGCGAGCAACTGACGCGCGTCCGCCTCATCTTCGACGACGAGCACGCGAAGCCCGTCGAGCGCTGGCGTGACGACCGAAGATGGGCCGCTAGGCGCGTATCTCGTCTCTTTATCGCTCGCCTCGCGGTGCATGATCATGATCGGCAGTTGGACCGTAAAGGTCGCGCCTTGTCCTTCGCCGGGGCTGTCAACGCGCACCGTCCCGCCGTGCAATTCGACCAAGTGGCGGACGATCGCTAAACCCAATCCGAGTCCGCCATGCGCTCTCGCCGTCGTCGCATCGGCTTGACGGAAGCGGTCGAAGACGAAAGGCAAAAAATCAGGTTTGATCCCTTGTCCGGTATCGCTGACGGCGATTTCGACGTGGGAATCGACGCGTTCGAGGCGAACTTGAATGCTTCCGCCTTTGGGCGTGAATTTGATGGCGTTCGAGAGCAGATTCCAGAGAACCTGCTGAAGGCGCGCCGGGTCACCTAAAACCGGGCCAGCGAGCGGATCGAGCACCACTTGGAGTCGAAGCGCTTTGGCTTCAGCGGCTGGACGCACTGAGGCGATCGTCGCTTCGATGACCGAGGCGAGATCGACGGGGCGTGCATCGAGTCGCAGTTTGCCCGTGATGATGCGCGAGATGTCCATCAGATCTTCGATCAGTTGGGATTGGGCGCGGGCGTTGCGTTCGATCGTTTCGAGCGCTTCCCTCGTCGTCGCCTCATCGAGCGCGCCGGTCAAAAGCATGCGCGACCAGCCGAGGATGGCGGTCAACGGCGTCCGCAGTTCGTGCGAAAGGGTCGCCAGAAATTCATCTTTCAATCTGTTGGCGGTGCGCAGCTCTTCTTCGATCCGTTTGATCTCGGTGATATCTTGGCAGATGATGATGGCGGTCGCCGGATGGCCGTGCATGCTGGGCAGTATATCGGCGTAGATCAGGAGCGAGCGTTTGCCATATGGCGTGTGCCAATCCATCTGGAATCCTTCCAATCGCTCGCCGCGCGCGACCCGCGCGCCCGGTAGTTCATCTGCGGGGATGCGTTGCCCTCGCGCATCGGTGCATGGATATCGAAGGTAGTGCGCGTCGGCGTGACCATCTCTAGAGATATTGTTGCCGCTCATCTCGTCGGCGGCGCGATTGGCGAAGAGGACGCGCGCCGAATTCGGTTCGACGAGCAGGATGGGGATGGGAGCGAGGTTGAGCAGGTATTCGAGCCATCTGCGCTGATTGGCCAGCGCCTCTTCTACTCTCTTCCGCTCGGTGATATCGCGGGCGATCTTCGAAATGCCGATGATGCGACCCTTCTCGTCTTTGACCGGCGAGACGGTGAGCGAGACGTTGACGAGCGCGCCGTCTTTGCGCAAGCGCGCGGTCTCGTAATGCTCTATGTGCTCGCCGCGTTTGATGCGGAGCGTGAACTCCGCCGCCTCGTCTTTCCGATCCAGCGGAAGCAGTCGCGTGATGTGCTGGCCGACGATCTCGTTCGCCGCATAGCCGTACAGCCTTTCGGCGCTCGAATTCCAACTGACGATCGTCCCATCGAGATCGATGCTGATGATCGCATCGTCGGAGCTTTCGATGATCGAGGCTAGCTGAAAGAGCTTCGCTTCCGCGCGTTTGCGCTCGGTTATATCTTGAAAGGCGATGATCGCGCCGGCGACCCGTCCCTCTTTGACGATCGGGGTTGAGGAACAGAGGACGGGAAATAGGCTGCCATCCTTACGCGCGAAAGCGTCTTCGTGATTATGCAATGTCTTGCCCGAGCGCATGACTTCGAGGAGCGGGCAATCCTCTTCGGCGATGGGGCTGCCATCAGCGCGTTTGTAGTGTATGAGCTCGTGCGCGCACTTCCCGATGAGTTCATCTCTGGACCAGCCGAGCATCCGCTCAGCCGCCGGGTTGATGAAGACGATCTTCCCCGTAGCGTCCGTCGCGTAAAGCCCTTCCGCCGTGTGGTTGATGATCGCGCTGATGAGATCTAGCTGTTGCAGATTTTCGCAATCGAGATTCATGATCGACCTGCGCCGATGCGCCACTTGAATTTACGGCTCTTGGCGGTGAGCCTCGAAGTCTTTCGGTTTGATGATCAAGGTGAAGCTGCAGATCTCGATCTTCTCATCGGGCGATATGGCCGTCGGCTCTTCGCGCGGGATCTCGCGCCCGTTGACGAGGGTCGGATTACGCCCTTTCGCCGTGAGCCAGAAGCGCCCTTGATCGTCGCGCGACAGGATGGCATGTAAGCGACTCACTTCCGGATCGCCCGTGATCGGCAGATCGACCGCGATGGAGCGCGATCCGCGTCCGATGCTGATCTCCGCCTTGGTGATCGGGACGATCGCTTGACGTATGCCGTTTCGCCAGATCTCGATCGAATAGAGCTCGATCGGGCGTGGGCGCACGATGGTGGTCTCGCTCTCTGAGCTGCCGAGGTCGCTCTGAAAGCTTTCAGTCTGTGCGATTTGTTGACGCGGCAGAACGGTCGTCCTGCCAGCTTCGGTCTCGTCCCAGATCGGTTGCACGCGGAATTCGCCCTTGTTGAGCGTCCCGTCGACGCGCAGTTCCACGACGAACGAGCGAGTCGCGAGCTGCGTTCGTCCGCTCAATTCCCGTGCGCGTTCGGCTAGGATGTGACGCAAGCCCTGTTCGAGTCCGCGCCGTTTATCTCCGCGCCACTCCTTGTCGTCTTCGTTGCTCAGATAGACGATGTACTCGCGCGGCAGATAGGTCGGGCCGCCCGGAGGCGTGAACATCTCGCGCTGCATCACCGCCTCAACTTCGCGCGCGATGCGGATGAGGAACTCTTCCCAAATGCGCTGCGGGCGTTTCCGTTCATCCAACTCCGCCAACGAATCATCCAGATCCGCGCCGTCGATCCAACGTCGAATAGATTCGAGCAAGCCCATGATTTTCCCTCCCAACTCATTTCGGCTGGAGATAATTGCCGTTGACCCATCCGCGATCCGCCGATGTCGGGTCCTCTTTCGGGCGACCGTGCTGGAGGATGATCACTTCGACCCAATTGTTCTTCGCATCGAGCACGCGCACGAGCGATCCGCGTTCGGCAAGTCCGACGCGCGGATAGCTCGCGCCTGGACCAGAACGCAGATTGATGTCGGTCGTCGCGACGAGCTCTTGTCCGATGGACGACCTGCTTTCGGCTCCGGCGGCGAGGCGCGCTTGCCGCCATTGACTCACGTAGCTGTGCGTCGCGAAGAGCAGAGCGACGAACAAAGCGGAGAAGAGCAAGCTAATGGTCCAGTTGAGAACGCGCCGCCGAAGATTCCGTCCGATCGGTTGAAGATCTGTCTCATCGACCTGCGCTCCCGCCAGTGCCTGCACCCTTTGTGGGCGCGAGCTTGTCTGCGCGGCTACGGGGACGACGATGCGCGACGGATGAGCGTATCGTTTGAGCTCCTTTTCTCCTTCATCCAAAGCGGGAGCGGCAATGACCGTCCGCTCATCGGCAAGCAATCTCGTCGGCGCGTTCTCATCGGCCATTCGAACGGCAGCCTGTAGTTCTTGCCAAAATTCGGTGACCGATTGATAGCGCTCCCCGGGATCGGTTTGCGTCGCGCGTTCGAGGACGCGCAACACGTCTGCGGCCCACGCTTCATCGGCGATGTTTTCGGGGAGTTTGGTGATCGGGCGGCGCGAGAATTCGCGCGGGGCGCGGCCTGTTATCAGCATGAAGGTCGTCTTCGCCAGCGAGTAGACATCGGCTGCCGGAGTCAGATGATCGCGGTTCGCGCGCGCGAGCGCATCGAGAAGCGTCGTCTCGCCGTTCGGATTATGTTCCGGCGCCGCGTAGATCTCCGTTCCGACCTTCGTGATGGCGCCCTCTTGCATCTCTATGAGCTTGATCTTCGCGACGCCGAAGTCGGCGATCTTCACCGTTCGTCGGTCTTCGGTCAACAGCAGGTTGTGCGGTTTGATGTCGCGATGGATGACGCCGCGGGAATGCGCGTGGGCTAAGCCGCGGCAGATCTGTTCGAGATAGAAGAGCGCGTCTTCGATCGGGAGCGGGCGCTTGTTGCAAAGCTTGGCGAGATCGCCGCCGGGCAGATATTCCAAGACGAGATAGTGGAAGAGATGGCCTTCGAGATCGAGCGCCACCCCGTGGCCCAGACGGCTGATGATGTTCGGATGGCGGACGCGATCGAGCGCTTCCGCTTCGTTTCGGAAATTCTCGATCAGCGTCCGTTCGAGTTCGGGATCGGGCTCGCCTTGCAGATGGGTGTTCAACGCTTTGATGACGACCTTGGGCGGAAGATCGCCATTCGTGCGGACCACGCGCGCGACGAAGATCTCGGCATAGCTTCCACGCCCTAAGCATTCTAGGATGTCGAAGCGATCATCGAGCCGACAATTTTCCAGCTTCAGTTCGCTCATCTTCCCATCCCCTCATGGCGAGGCGGTCGGCGCTTCAAAGCGGTCTAACTCGTTCGCTCTCTGTAGAGCCTGCTCGATGGCGCGCGAAGCTTCTTCGATCGCTTTCGAATCGCGCGAGCGAAGGGCCGCGGCGGCGGTCAATAGACGCGCTTCTATCTCCAGCGAATGATCGCGCGCGCCCCTCCTTTCTTCAAGAAGCGCGATCGCGCGGCGGAAAGCCTCCATGGCTTGGGCTTGATCGCCGGAGAGCAGCGCCGCGCGTCCGAAAAGATAGAGGAACTCAGGATCGTTAGATGCGAGCGGCTGCCCATCGGTCGCTTGGGTCATGCGCGCGAGCGCCGCGCGCGGCGCGCGATCGACTTCGCGCGTCAGGCGCTCATATTCGACCGCCGCGGCATCCCCGGGCGCTGCATCAGGCGTCGGATTGGCCCACCGATCGTATCTCATTCCGGCATAAAAGGCAGCGGCGGCCATCGAGCCTAGAACGAGCAACAAGATCATCGAGCGCGCCGCCTTGCTCAATGCGCCGATCCTTTTCCTCTCGATACGAAGTTCGCTCGCCTGAAGGTTAGCGCGCGCTCCTTCTGTTTCGCCCCGGTCGTCGGCGAGGGGGACGGCGATGGTGCTGATGCGCGGGCGTTGATCGGGTCGCGCAAGCTCTTCTGTGCGCCCCGGATGATCGATTGTTCGCCCCGGGCGAGCGCGCCTTTCGCCGAAGCGCACGATGACGGCTGTGAGATTATCTTCCGCGCCGCGTTCATAGCAGAGTCGCTTCAGCTCATCGCAGGTCGTTTGAAGATCGCCAGCGCGCGCGAGCAGTTCGTGAAGTTCGTCGTCCGAAATGTGGCGCGTGATGCCATCCGAGCAGAGCAGGAAAGTCGTCCCCTCTTCGACTTCGATGGTTTTGGTATCGACTTCGACGAGCGTCTCGGCGCCGAGCGCGCGGTTGATCACGTTACGAGCAGGATGGGCGGCGGCCTCTTCAGCCGTCATCCGTCCGGCGCGCACTTCGTCTTCGACGATGGTGTGATCTTCGGTCTCGCGCCGAAGCTCACCCTTCGGCGTGAGGCGGTAGAGGCGTGAATCGCCGACATGCCCGATCGTCGCGCGCTGATCGTCGAGATGAAGGGCGACGATGGTCGTCGCCATCATGTCGATCTTCGAGTTCTCCGCCGAGAGGCGGTAGATGCGATCGTTCGCGCGCTGGATGGCGATCTCCATCAGATCTTCCGCGTCTTCATCGGGGCGTTTGTCGCGGAAGGCTTCGACGACCGTTTCGACCGCGATGCGCGAAGCGACTTCGCCCGATTGTGCGCCGCCGACTCCATCGGCGACGGCGAAGATGCGGTGCGCCATGTCGATGAGGAAGCTATCTTCGTTGACCGGACGCTTTTCGCTCAGGCCGCGATCGGTGATCGCGGCTGCCTCTAGGCGCATTGTCGCCTCTCTCTTCATTGGACCGCCTCCAACACGGAAGGCTTTTCGCGCTTGACGAGGCGAGGCAGCGTCGCCGCTTCGCGCGCGTTGCGGTGCGAAAAGGCCATCAACATGCCGAGCATAGCGAAACTCGTGATCAAGCTGAAGCCGCCGTGGCTAACGAAAGGCAGCGTGATCCCGGTCATCGGCAGCGCGCGCGTGATCCCGCCGATGTTGACGATCGCTTGCAGCCCGATGAAGGCGGTCAATCCGGCGGCGCTGAGCTTGGTGAACATGTCGCGCGCTTCAGCCGCCGTCCTGATCCCGGCGCTGACCAACACGAAGAGCAGGAGCAGGACGATGGCCCCGCCGATCAAGCCCAATTCTTCGCCGATCGCGGCGTAAATGTAGTCCGAATCGGCTACTGGGATCACTTCCGGGAAGCCCAAACCGAGGCCGCGTCCCGTCGCGCGCCCCGATGCGATGCCGAATAACGCTTGTGAGGGTTGGAAGGCGAGCCGGTCAAACCAAACGTCAACGTTCACCGCGCGCCGCATCATCGGACTCTGTGCGGCCAGTTCGCGCATGCGCGGATCTTCCGCGAGCGCCTCTTGATAGTCCCGCTGCCACCAAGGTGTCTCTGGCGATGGCGGATCGAACCCATCGAGCCACAGATGAAATCGTTGTTTGATGCGATCCGGCAGCACGGCTTGCACCGGCTGGGCCAGCGTTGGAAGTAACGGCACGCTCTCTTGCACGTCGCGCGGCAGCGCGCCGACGACAAGGATCGCGATCGCCAAGACGACGGAGCCGACCAACGCGAGCGCTTGTGGCCACCGGCGCACGGCGATCAGATAGAGCGTCGCGTAGACTCCGCTGAAGACGAGCATCTGCCCGAAATCTTTAAGGGCGAAGAACGGGATGAATGGGATCAGGGCCATCACGATGAGCGGAATGACATCGCGCGCGCGCGGCAAGCCCCAGTAAGTCTGGGCCAGATTCCGATAGTAGGCTGACAGTATCCCGGCGAAGCCGATGAGGAAGGGGATCTTCGCTGGTTCCCACGGCGTCATTTTGCCCAGCGCTTTGCCCGCTTTCGATGTCGCGATGGCGGCGGCGAGCGGGATGAGTGTCAGCAGCACGATCGAGAAGCTGTTCCGCTGCGCCCACGCGAGAACGCGCTCATCGACGAACAACCGATAGGCGATGGCGAAAGCGAGGAAAGCGAGGAGCGGAACCCAAGTGTAGCTCGAGGTGAGCACGTCAACTGCCGTGATGTCCGACCGGCGCACCGGGCGCGAGATGATCTGCTCTTCGGTGACGTCGGGCGGAAGGCCGAGCATCATCTTCTTCTCGGCATCATAGAAGTGAGCGATGTAGCGTTCGCGCATCGTCTGCATCTTCTGCGCCCGCGCTTCCGCTTTGTTATGCGCGCCGTATTCGGGATCGCTGTAGAGCCTATACTGGACCACCATGCCGATGGCAAACAGAGCGATCGCCGCCGTGTAGAGCGCCCACTGCCCGGCGTAACGCATGGCGCGCGAAAGCCACAGGAGCAGGACGCCGAGCGGCACGAAGAGCAGAAGGTCGCGCACGCCGCTCGCCACCGATGGCGCATATCCGCGCAGCAACGCCGCGCGATAGACGGCGAGGTATCCGAGCGACTCGAGTGCCGCGATCAGCAGGATGATTATCAAGTGTGAAGATGCACGGTTCTTCATCTTCGTGATCCTCAGGCTCAAGCATGGCCCGCGGCGCGCCTCATCCGATCGCTTCGCGCGCTTCAGCGCGCAGCGGCCCTCTTGCCGCTTCTCGCCCTTCTGTTCGCGCCGGATTGAGCGTCGCTTTGCGGCAACGGCCCGAGCAGGCCCAAATCTCGCGCTTTGGCGACGAGCGCGGCGGCCACCGGGGCCGCGGCGCGCGCGCCATAGCCGCCGCCTTCGACGATGACAGCCATCGCGATCTGCGGGCGTTCGAGCGGCGCGATGCACAGGAACCAGCTATCGATCCGCTTCTCGGGCGAGATCAGCACCTGTTCGTATTCGCGGATGATGCGCCCCGTGCGGTCGCGCTCGTACTTTTTGACGGTCACGGGTTCGCCCGTCTTCGGATCGTAAACCGGAACGTCTTTCTGCGCGGTGCCGGTCTTGCCACCCGTGGTGATGCCCGCAGCGGTGAGCGCAGCGAAGACACGGCGCGCCGTTCCTTCTGCGCCCATGGTCACGCGCCCCATGATCGCGCGCATCTCGGCGGCTTGTTGTGGCGCGACGACCTGCGCGAAGGTTTCCGGTGGCCGGTCCAGTTCTATTTTCGGTTTCATCAGCTTGCCTTCCAGATTAGCGATCGCCGAAGCGGCGAGCGCCATCGCAAAAGGCGTCATCTGCCCGGCGTAGCCTTGGCCGAAGCCGATGAGCGCTAGATCATATGGGCGCATCCGATCGGCAGCGACGATGGTCGCTTCGCGCGGCGCTAGCGCGCGCGCGATTGCCGAAGAGCTCGCGTTCCAGATCTCGGGCTGCTTTCGCCCGCGCAACGCATCATCAGGATTGTCGTAAACGCCTATGCCGAGCGCGCGCGCCGCTTCGCGGATCCTTTGCGGGCCGAGTTTTACGGCTAATTGGGCGAAGTACTGATTGCAAGAGACCTCGTAAGCGCGGGCTAAATTCAACCGCCCGTGTACCTCGGCGGGGCCGCCGTCATCGTAGATCGGTCGCGCCCCGGGTTGCGCGTAATAGCCGTTGCTGCTACAGACAAACTCGGCATCTTGCATCCCGGCGCGATATGCCGCGAGCATGATGATCGTTTTGAAGGTCGAGCCGGGGATGTAATAGAAGCTGAGCGCGCGATTGACCAGCGGACTATCGCGCTTGTCGGCGTCCAACCTGATCCACGTCGCTTCGTCTTGCGCGTCCTTGACGCTATATGAAGGGTTGCTGTACATGGCGAGCACTTCGCCGGTTTGCGGATTGAGGATGACGACCGCGCCGTGGCGCCCGCGCAGTTGCTCGACAACCGCTTTTTGCAGTTCGCGGTCGATAGTCAAACGAACGTCGAGCGTCGCCGGTTGGCGCAGGTTGCGCTCGAGCGCCACATCTATCGCTTCCGGAAGCGCTCCGCTTTCGACGCCGAAGAGCGCTCGTTCCAATCCGGGATCGCCTCGGTCGGTGCCGAGCAGGTGGACCGTCGCTTGGTCCAGCGGATACTCGCGCACGATCTGGCCGCGTTCGTCGCGCCGGTAAAGCGCCAGCGCGCGTTCGAGCTGTCCCGTGCGATCCAAGATCCATCCGCGCAGGGTCGATTCAGCCAGTCGCCTGTTGCGCAGGTCTTTGTAACTGAGCGCTTGAAACTTTTCGTCTTTCTCCGCAGCGTAAAGGGCCCAGTAGATGTGGAAACCGAAAACGGTTAACATCAGCGATACGAAAGCCAGCCGAAAGGCATAGACGCTGCGATTAGTCGCCGTCGCGCTCAAACGCTTGCGAACTTCATCGGGCAGATCTTCGGGAGCGATGGCGGTGAGCGGATCGCGCGTTCGCTTCGTGCGCCGTGCGAGCGCCAACAAAAGAAGTAACGCCACGAACGCCAAACCGCCAGCGTAGATCAGGCTCAAAATGGCCGGCCATCTTTCCGGTATGAACAGAAGGAGCGGATTCATCCTCGATGAAAAACGTCGGAAGCGGTCGGCAGCTGCCACCGAACGCTGGTTTCAGCGGTCCTCTTCGGACGATGCTGCGTCCGCTCGATGAGCGAGGCGTCGGAAGCGAACCTCGACCTCGCCGAAATTGATCACGTCGCCTTCTCGAAAGGCGCGCGCCTCACCATAAGCAATACGTCGCCCGTTGATGTAAGTTCCGTTGGTCGAGCCGGCATCGGAGAGAAGCAGGCTGCCTTCGCGCGTCATCGCCATCGTGGCGTGGATTTTGGAGACGCTCGGATGGCGCAAACATAGATCGTTGTCGGCGGCGCGCCCGATGTCGATGCGCTGGCCGCCGGGAACCATGCGCAGCGATGTTTGCTGTTGCCCTTCGGGTGAGCGTATCTCGACCACCAGCACGATCTCCTCTGTCGATTCGGCTGGAGTTTCGACTCCTCCTTCGCGGAGGCGGCGCGCCTCTTCTTCGAACTCGCCGAAGGAAGGATCAACCGTGATGCCGGTCGTAAAGATGTCGGCGACGACTTCGACGCGCACCGGGGCGAAGGTGCGCAACCGCTGGTCGTTGATGTGATCGATGGCGGCGGTCAGGATCTCCTTCTTCAACTCTTCGATGAGGTCATCGGGGGCGCTCGAATGCATGCCCCACTCGATCTTGAGCTTCATGACGTGCGGAGCAAGCCGCCCACGATGCGCATCTTCGACCGCGCGTTCATCGATCAAGCGGCGCATGCGCTCGATCAGACGCGAAGTCGTCAATGCAGTTGACGTGTTAGGTTCGAGGCCGAGGCGACGATCTAAGGCTGCACCTAAACTTTCGAGCGCGCGATGGAGCAGACGTTCCACCAGCGTTTCATCGCGTCTTGCCTCTTTTCTCTCGTTTTCGTCCATTTGAACTCCTCGGAAAAGGGAGCGCCCATTTTGCGCTCGGGAAGATGCAGCTATTCTAGCCGAACCGCGCGAGGCCCCTTGCCTGCACGCGCGCTCTACCAACGGGAAGATGCAGCTATTCTAGCCGAAGCGCGCGAGACGAAGGAAGCTCGCTCCCGAAGCCGCGTTGGCGTACCGCCTCATAGAGCACGATGCCGGCGGCCACGGCGACGTTCAAGCTTTCGACTGGCGGGCGCATAGGGATGCGAACCCGCTCATCCGTCGCTCGCCGCTCGTCCGCGCTCAAGCCTTCAGCTTCGGCTCCGAGCAAGATGGCGCATGGCGCGCGCCAATCGAACTCTGTGTGCGAAACTTCTGCGCGCGGATCCAGAGCGACGGTGCGAATGGCGTGAGTTCGACACCAGGCGAGCGCCTCATCCAAGCGCGCGCCGGTCCAGATGGGCAAGCGCAAGCTCGATCCCATCGCGCCGCGTAAAGCTTTGGGCGAGAGAAGATCGGTCGTCCCTTGCGTAGCGATAAGGCCGATGGCCCCCGCCGCTTCGCTTGTGCGCGCGATCGCGCCCGCGTTCAATGGATTATTGAGTCGATGCAAGATGACGATGAGCGGCACGTCAGAACGAGCCTCGTTACGCGCTGCGAGGCATCTTTCGAACTCGTGGCGATCTGTCTGGGGACGTCGAGCGAGCAGGATAATGCCTTGCGGCGTTGCGGTATCGGCGACTGAGGCGAAGATATCATCACGCACGATCCGCATCTGTGTCGCTTTCGCGCGCAGTTTCGCGATGAGTTTAGCTATCTTCTCATCGGCAAGCGTCGATTCTGCAACCAGCAATTCTTCGATCTTCGTTTCGGAGCGCAACGCCTCTTCGCAAAGGCGAGCGCCTTCGATGAAGATTAGATCGGGCTCTCTCCCATCGCGCACGGCGCGCGCCAGTTTCAGCATCTCGTTGTTCCGGCTCGTGATGACCCTAAAGTGCATGATCCGAAGTTTAATCGCACGCTCGAACGAAAGCCAATCGGCAAAACCTGTTGCCACATGATTTCGTATAAACTAAAACCGCTCATTCGGATGGCTATTTCAAGATGGCGCGTCAAAGGAACGTGTGAGCGTGCGGCGCTCATCTAATTATGCTCGTTCTTCAAAATTCGAACTGGAATTGGAGGATAGATGCGTAAGAAGCTCGTTCTAAGTTTGGCTCTCGTCCTGACTCTCGTAAGCGCGCAATCGCTCGCCCTTACGCAGCGGAGGGCGACGAGAAAGGCGGTCGCGGCGACCAGCGCGCCCGCTCTCGCCGCGGAGGCGTTGCGCGCCGCAGAACAGATCACCGCCGCGCAACTGCGCGATTATCTGACCTTCATCGCTTCGGACGAGATGGAAGGGCGCGACACTCCATCGCGCGGGCTCGATACGACGGCGAAATTCTTGGCCCTGCAACTTGCGCGCGCCGGAGCGAAACCGGCTGGCGACGACGGCACATACTTTCAGCGCATCAAGTTGCGGCGCGTGAAGGTTGATCCGGAGAAGACGCGCGTCGAACTTGACGGACAACGGTTCAATTACGGCGATGACTTCTTGGCCGGTAACGTTTCGGGGACGACCAGCGGCAATCTGGTTTACGTCGGGCACGGTTGGGTCTTTCCGGCGAAGAATATCAATCCATACGCGGGCATAGACGTGCGCGACCGCATCATGGTCGTTGCGAGCGGCCTTCCTCGCGGCGTCACGTTCAACGACTTGCTCAGCGGCAAGCAGGGGCAGGATTGGGAAAGTCCCGATAGTTATGGAAAGAAGAACGGCGCGCGCGGCATAGTCTTCATCCCAAGCTTTCAAGAGCTGGCGACGTGGAATCGGCGACGGCAAAGCGCCATCGAACGCGGCATCACCTACGTCGAGCGGTTCCAAACTGGAAACCCTGATCAGCTTCCATCGATCACCGCTTCATTCTCGCTCCTGAACGCGCTGTTTCGCGGCGAGAAGGTGAGCGCCTCCGACCTGTTCGCGCGCCTGGCCGCTGGCGAAGATGGCGAGCCTTTCGCTCTTTCGCCCGACAAGACGTTGACGATGAGCGTCGATGTCGCTTCCGAGACAGTTTACACGCAGAACGTCGTCGCCACAGTCGAAGGGAGCGATCCCGTCTTGAAGAACGAGTATGTCGCATTGGGCGCGCACTACGATCACGTCGGCATCGGGCTGCCTGACAAGAACGGCGATCGCATCTACAACGGCGCCGACGATGACGGCTCCGGCACGACCGCGCTGCTCGCCATCGCCGAAGCTTTCGCGCGCAGCAACCCGCGCCCCAAACGTTCGATCCTCTTCGTCTGGCACGCGGGCGAAGAGAAGGGCCTTTGGGGATCGCGTTATTTTACGCAGTTTCCGACCGTGCCGCTCGATCGGATCATCGCGCAGCTTAACATCGACATGATCGGAAGGAGTAAGCGCGATGGGGACGCGAAACCGGAGAACCGCGACCTTTCCGGGCCGAACGAAATTTACGTCATCGGATCGCGCATGATGAGCACAGAGTTGGGAGAGTTGAGCGAGCGCGTGAACAAGTCCTATCTTAATCTCGCGTTCAACTACAAGTACGACGATCCCAAAGATCCGAATCGGTTCTTCTTCCGCAGCGACCATTACAACTACGCGCAGAAGGGCATCCCGATCATCTTCTACTTCGACGGCGTGCACGAGGATTATCATCGTCCGTCGGACTCTCCCGACAAGATCGACTACCAAAAGATGGAGCGCGTCGCGCGCACCATCTTCATGACGGCATGGGAGTTGGCGAATTTGCCGCAGCGTCCGCGCGTGGATAGGGAGCTGCCAGCAGAATTGCGCGGCGCAAGATAGAGAACGCGCTGCGAGCCGAACAGATGGGGCGAGCGATTGCGATCGCTCGCTCCTGTTTGTAAGAAGCTTTAACGTGCGGCGATAGCCCCGAGGGCGCAACAAGCGCAATTGGCGGTTTAGTGTGGCGCATTCATTGCGCAAAATGCGCGCGAGGGCGCGACACGCGCCACTAGCGGTTTAGTGTGGCTCCGCCAGCCCTCTGTTCCGCGCTTTCGCGCGACTCCCTCAAATGTCGTTTAGCAGCCCGTTCGGATCTCGAGTCCTCGTTCGTCAACTTCGAGGAAGCGCACGGTCGTCTTCGTGCCATGCCGGTGGAAAGGTTGCGCGATCAGCTCCGCGATGCGTCGATCGTGATGGCGGGCGAGCGCTACGACGCTCGGTCCAGCGCCGCTCAACGCCACGCCGAGTAATCCTTCGACGCGCTGTATGGCTAAAGCTTCGGCGAGACCCGGGACAAGGTCTTGGCGATAGGGTTGGTGCAGACGGTCGCGCATCGCTTCCCAGAGGAGATCGTAATCGCCGTTCTCGATCGCCGCATGGAAGAGGGCGATGCGCTGCATGTTGAAAACGGCATCGGCGCGCTGGACCAGTTCGGGCAGCGCCGCGCGCGCCTGCGCCGTCTCCAGTTGAACGTGCGGCGTGACGACGATGATCTTCAAATCCTTCGGCCACGGTCGGCGGACGGCCAGGACGCTGCCGTCAGGGTTGATGGCATGAACCACCCAGCCGCCGAGGAGCGCTGCCGCTACGTTGTCGGCGTGGCCTTCGAGCTGCGTCGCGTAGCGCAGCATGGTCTCGACGGAGAGGGGACGGCCTGACAGTTCGTTGGCCAGCGCGACGCCAGCGAGGATAGCCGCGCCGCTGCTCCCGAGGCCGCTGGCGAGCGGTATCTCGCTTCGGACGGCGAGTCGCACGGGCGGGAGTCTCAGCCCTTCGCGCTCGGTGACGAACCTCATCGCGCGGTAGAGCAAGTTCTTCTCAGCGCAGAGCGACGCCCCTTCGCCGCTCGTTCGAATGGCGACGGGCGTTCCATCAGGTCTGATGCTGGCACGGGCGCGCAGGTAAAGCTTCAAGGCGAGGCCGCAGCAATCGAAGCCCGCTCCGAGGTTCGATGTCGAGGCCGGTACGCGCACTTCGACTGTGGAAAGGGTCTTGATCGTTCGCGCCTCATCTTCGAATGTCGTTCTGGCTCCGATGCGCTTATCGTCGATGGCAATATCCGCTTCCACTGTTAATTTTCACGCTCCGTAGGATGCTTTTATGAATTGTGCTCTTCGCTCTTGGGCGAGTTTTTTTCCGCGCGTCCGAGCGCGACGGCGCGCTGATAGGCGGCCCAGACCGCTTTTGAGAGCACAGTTCGCAAGCTCCCTTTTTCCATCTGGTAGATGGCTTCGGCGGAAGTGCCGCCCGGCGAGGTCACCATGTTGCGCAACTCCGCCGGATGCTTGTGCGATTCTTGCGCGAAGAGGACGCTGCCGAGCATGGTTTGCAGGACCAACTCTTGCGCCATGCGGCGCGAAAAGCCCAGATGCACGCCCGCATCGATCAGCGCTTCCATGACGAGAAAGATGTAGGTCGGCCCAGTCGCGCTCAACGCCGTCGCCATATCGATCATCCGCTCTTCTTCGACGTACATCTCTTTGCCGAGCGCGCCGAGCAACGCGCGCACCTGATCGCGCTGCGCGTCGGTGACCTGCGGCGTTGCGGTCCAGACGGTCATCCCTTGGCCGATCTGCGCTGGCGTGTTCGGCATCGTCCGCACGACCGCCGGATGGAGCAGTTCGCGCGCAATCGTCTCCATCCGCGCTCCGGCGATGATCGAAAGCACGAGTTGCTCTTCTTGCAAGCGCCCGCGCAGCTCTTCGAAGATCAGATTGAGTCGTTGCGGTTTGACGGCGAGCACGACGATCGAGCTGAAGCGCCCTTGATCCGTGGAGCGCCCGAACGAGACCGCATCGCGGTTGCTTTCGACCACTCGAATGGCGTACTTCGCCGCAAGCTCGTCGCGCCGCGCTTGGCGCGGATGGCTGCCGATGATCTGGTCCGGCGTGACGAGCCGCCGCCGCAACAGGCCGGCGATGATCGCTTCGGCCATGACGCCGCAGCCGATGAAAGATAGGCGCGCGTTGCGAAGCGGATTGTCGCTTCGCTCAAGCTCGCTCGCAGTCTCTAGTTCAAAACCCGAAGTGATGCTCATGGTCGTCTCAATTCGTCTGATGATCTAAGCGCGCAAGGATCTCCGCCTTGTTTGCCGGAACTGGGATCGGAAGATTGCGATGCGCGCCTTCAAGCTCTTTATCGCCGGGCGCGCGCAGCGTCCCGCGATGATAATTGATAGCATAGTCGGAATCTTTCAGGAAGTGGCCGGTCAAAACGGCGATCACAGAGCTTGCGCGCGCGATGAAGCCCGTTTCGACTAGGCGCTTGATGCCGGCGACGGCGGCAGCCGAAGCCGGTTCGCATCCGATGCCATCGCGCCCGATGATCGCTTTCGCTTCTGCGATCTCGCGTTCGCTGACGGAGATGACTTGCCCGCCCGTCCGCCGAACGACCTCGAGCGCTTTCTTCCAGGAGACCGGTGCGCCGATTTTGATCGCCGTCGCTAGCGTCTGCGGCGCGGCGATTGGGACGAGTTCAACGCGCTCATCCGTCTGACTTCGGGCGAAAAGGCGCGCAAACGGGGCAGCGCCTTCCGCCTGCACGACGCTGATGCGCGGCACGCGCGCGATGAGCCCAAGGGCGAGCAACTCGAAGAAGCCTTTGCCGAGCGCCGAACTGTTCCCTAAGTTCCCTCCGGGAAGGACTACGTGATCCGGCACTTGCCAGTCCAACTGCTCGAGCAGTTCGATGGCGACCGTCTTCTGCCCTTCGAGGCGGAAAGGATTGATGGAGTTGACGACATAGACGGTCTCTTCAGCGGCCAGTTCTTGAATCAGACGCATGCAGTCGTCGAAATTGCCTTCCACTTCGAAGACGAGCGCGCCGTAATCAAGCGTCTGGGCCAGCTTGGCGAGGCTGATCTGCCCGCGGGGAACGAGGATCGCGCAACCGAGGCCCGCTCGCGCGGCGTAGGCCGCCAAACTCGCCGCCGTGTTGCCCGTGCTCGCGCAGATCGCCGTGCGCGCTCCGAGCCTGACCGCTTGCGTGATGGCGACGGTCATCCCCGTATCTTTGAACGATCCGGTCGGATTGCAACCTTGATGTTTGAGCTCGAGCCGTTCGAGACCGCAGAAGCGCGCCGCGCGCGGCGCGTCATAGAGCGGCGTGTTGCCTTCGGTCAAAGTGATGATTGGGGCGTCTTCATCGAACGGCAGAAGTTCACGAAAGCGCCAGACGCCGCTGCGATCGCGTGGCGCGTTCGACGCGCGGCGCGCGCGCCACATCTCTTTCAGCTCCTGCGCAGCGTGGTTTACGCGCTTGACGATCTCCAATAAGCCGCCGCAGTGCGGGCAAACCAGCAACTTATCGCGCAGACCGTAAAGGCGTGCGCAATCCGGCTCGATGCACCTCTGCGCGGCTTGAATTGTCTCTGCGTCGCTTATCTCCATTCGATCGAAGAGTTCTCGCTTTTGAATGCTCCAGTTTGCGATCTATCGCTCGCGCTTCGGCGATCTAGCTGGCGAGAGGCGAGCCTCATTGCGCGATCGCGCTTGGGAGCGGAATCGCGCATGCCAGCATCACGCCCTTTCGATTCGAAGTTAATGGGCTTCACCATCGCGCATGATGAATACATCACGCCCTTTCAGCTTGAAGCTCATGCGTTTCGCTTCGCGGCGCAGACGCGCTCTCTAGACCGAACTCCTTGTGGATCGTCGCCACGGCCTTCTTCATCGCGCTCGCTTCGACGACGAACGAGATGTTGTATTCGGAAGAGCCTTGCGCGATGGCGATGATGTTGATCCCTTCGCGTCCGAGCGCGCTGAAGATGCGTCCCGCGATTCCCAACGTGCCGCGCATCCCTTCGCCGACGGCGGCGACGATGGCGACCTCGTGATCGACCGTGATGTGTTCGACCTGGTGATGTTGTATGTCGGGCGCGAAAGCGCGCCGCAGCGCTTCAAGCGTCTTGCCGGCCTCTTTGGAGGGGACGACGAAGCAGATGTCGTTTTGCGAAGAGGCTTGCGAGATCAGCAGGACGTTGGCCCGCGCGCTGGCCGTCGCCGCGAAAGTCTTAGCGACCGCTTCCGGCGCGCCGACGATGCCGCGTCCGCCGACGGTGATCAAGCTGACGTCGCCGATCGCCGTGATCGCCTTCACGCCGTTGCGCGCGCGATGTCCGGCAGACGTGATCTTCGTGCCACGACGGTCCGGCGCGAAACTGTTGCGTATCCAGACGGGGATGCCAGCTTCGGTGATCGGGCGCAGCGTCTTCGGGTGAAGGACTTTGGCGCCGAAGTAAGCTAGCTCCGCGGCTTCGGCATAAGAGATCTCATCGAGCGTGCGCGCTTCGGGCACAAGGCGCGGATCAGCCGTCATCACCCCGTCAACATCGGTCCAGATGATGATCTCGGCGGCGTCGAGCGCCGCGCCGAGAATCGTCGCCGAATAGTCCGATCCGCCGCGCCCCAAAGTTGTCAACACGCCCGTTGCCGTCGCGCCGATGAATCCTGTGACGACCGGCGTCGTACCGTCATCGAGCAGAGCGAAAAGCCTTCGGCGCGAAGCTTCGCGCGTCTCCTCCATCAATGGCTCGGCCTGCTCATATTGATCGTCCGTGATGATCAATTCCGTCGCATCGACCGCCTGCGCCTTTAGGCCCAATCGGCGCAACGTCGCGGCCATCAAGCGGGCCGACAGAAGTTCGCCCGTGCTGGAGATGGCTGCCAGCGTGCGCGGCGTCAACTCGCGCAAAAGCGCCGTCCCGCGACAGAGGTTCATGGCGTGAGCGCAAATCCGCTCGATCTCCGCGCCCGTTGCGCTGCGCTCTGCCGGATCCGCGACCAGTGCCTGAAGCGCCGTCTCGTGTTGTGTGCGAAGGGAGGCGATCATCTCGCAAGCCATCGCCTCTTCCCCTGAAGCGGCCCTCTGCGCCGCTTCGATCAACCGATTGGTCACGCCGCCCATGGCCGAGACGACGGCGACGACTGGGGAGCTTTGCGCGGCGCGGGCGATGATCTCCGCCGAGCGCTCGATACACTGCGCATCGCCGACGGATGTGCCGCCGAACTTCATGACGCGAACGTTTCGTTTCATGGTCCAACAGTTAAGCTGAAGATGAAAATGGAATGTGTCGGTGGATGGTCTTCTCGTCGCGGCGCGAAGCGCTTTGAAGAGCCGCTTTTTTGCTGACCTGGTCTTTTCGACGGCTGTAGCGCGGGATCGATCGTCAAGGAGATCCGGAAAAATCGGTACTGCATCATTGGAATCTCTCGCTACGAACAGAGGAAGAAAGGCGTTATATCGCATAGGATGGCGTTTGTGTCAAGGATCAATACGGAGAGCGAAACTGCTGTGAGGAGCGGCGCTAATGAGTTGATAAACTCCAGTTATCGTGGCGGGCAGGTTGGTCTTCCGAACGACTCATACCACGTCACCTCATCGTTCGCGGGCGGCGCGCTTCAGTAAAGAGCACGTTCCCGATCACTCGCCTACGACACGAACGAGGGCTCATTATCACCAGCGATCTTTCGCGCGCCGTACTGGCCCACCGCTTCCTACGACACGAACGAGGGCTCATTATGACGGCGTGCTTTTCAAGACCGCTTCCGATACCGCATCACCTCATCGCTCGGGGGCGGCGGTAGATAGTGAACTCCTCGAATCTCGCCACCGGTTCCAGATTGCGGACCACGTAATCCTCGATCTTAGCGGCGCGCATTTCGTCGATCTGTAGTTGCGCGCAGACGACCTCGATGTCGCCTCGCTCGATAGCTTCGATGATCATCTCTTCGCCGTGTAGTCCGAAGGCTGTCACTAAGGGATAGTCATATGGCGTCAAATTCCGAAGTCCGGTCGTGAGATAGAAGAAGCCGGCATGCGGCGTCAGAAGGAGAAGACGTTCACCCGTGCCCAACCGGCGTAGGAAGGCCGTCTCCCATTGGAGATGCGCTTGCAATGCCGGTTCGATCAGCGGACCGCGGAAATGAGGCAGTTGAGAGAGCACGCGATAGCCTTTGACGAGCTGGAAGAGCGGCAGCGCGATGGCGAGCGAGAGAGACGCCGCCACAGCGGAGGCGATGAGGTTATCGAATTTGTGTCGCCACGCGCTTCGCGGTCCGGTCCAACCTTCCCAAGCCCACACTGCTCCGACGAGCAGGGCCGGAACCGCGTTGAGCATGTGTCGATAGTCGGCTCGCGGATAGAGGCCAGCGAGGGCTGCCGCCATGAAGCAACCGAAAACCACCCAGTAGCGTCGGTCCGATCTTCGCCATCCGAGAGGCCAGATCGGAACGATCAGAAGTGGGAGCAGGAAGGATGAAAGTTGAACGGCGCGGAAGATCATCTCCAATGCTAAACGCGGCGACTGAAAAGACGGGCCGGGTGGGCGCGGCGATCGAACAGCGCCGATGGCTTGAAGCAGTTCGGAAGCGTATGGGACGCCGGTTCGCAGATAGGTGGTCTTGTTGATGAATCCGTACTCTAGGAACTTCGACCAGCCGCCCGAAAGAAGGGTTGGCACAAGAGCGAGAGCAGTGGTTAGCGCGAGAAGGATGAGAGATAGACCGAAGGCGCGGAGAAATGTCGGGCGGCTAATATCTCGCCGCGCGGATCGGCAGTCTAGGGCGCGGGAGCGACCTGCTCGTATATGCGCGCCGTCTTCGCGCTCTATACTCAGCGCTGTGGGATTGCCGCTTGGGCGAACATCAGCGATCAAAAAGCAGCCGAGAGCGAGGCTGGTCCAGGCGGCAGCGAAACCGTAGACGCCGATATTCTGCTTCGTCACGAAACAGAGCCCCGACCAGATACCGATTAGCGCCGCGACCTTATAGAATCGGCCTGGCTTTTCGGGGATCGGATAGGCCTCTACGGTCGTGGCGAAAGTGGCCATCAGGAATGCGTTAGCCAGCGTCTGGTAGGGCGTAACTGCGGAAGGCGGAGCGAGCAGGAGATTTAGCCCGATGAACGAGAGCCGAGCGCGCCTTCTCGCCTTCAAATATCGAAGGATGCGCAATCCGAAGAGGAGCGAGAGGGTGTAGGAGATGGCCACGACGAGTTTGACGGCCACCACTTCCACGCCAATTACACGGATGAAAGGCAAGGTTGCGTAGACCGCTAGCGGCCCGGCGCCGTAGAAGATGTCGCGATAGAGGACCTCTCCGCGCGCTACGCGGCTTGCCACCTGAAGGAACCATGCTTCATCGCCGCGATTGATCCCGGCGGCGATCGTGAAGTAGAAGCTGAGCGACAGGATCGCTCCAGCCTTAAGGAGGCGTTTCGAACCGATTTCAGGTGTCTCGCCGCGCGACATACTTGAAGTTGAAGGGCGCTTCGATTCGCTTCTGCTCTTCAACTTTAGTGACAAGCTCGCCATGACACCGCTTTGCTTTAGGTTACAGAGCGACGAAAGGCCGCTGGGGATTGCGTCAGGCTAAATCGCCGCGGAAGATCTGAAATGGGAGTAGTCCTCGCCAGAGCGAAACCCTCTCCAGTCTGGTTTCGAGCTTTGCCCCACATGATCGGTTAGCGAGAAAAGGCGGAAGGAAACCGTAACGGGAGATCGCCGTCAGTTTCAATCTCGCCTTGCGCATCGCCGAAGAGATCACTTCCGCTCTCATCTTCAACAGCCCTTTCTCCGCTTGCCAAGACATCCCCGGCGTGATGAGGATTTGCAGATAGTAGAGCGGATTGTATGGATTAGGTTCGATGAATATTACGCGCCCGCCGGGGCGGAGGAGCTTCGCCATCTCCATAAACGCTCGTTCGAGATCGGCCAAGTGGTGAAGGACAAAGAACCCGACGAGCGCGTCGTAGCGGCCATATAGCTCTTTCGGGCAGCGATGGATATCGCCACAGTGTACTGTGATCTGGTAGCGCCCGCCGTCATAATGGCGCAAGCGTTCGATGAGGAATGGCGAAAGCTCCAACCCTTCTACGCGAAATCCGCGTTCGGCAAGCAGGAAAGCGTGGCGGCCCATGCCGCACCCCACATCGAGGATGAGCTCTCCTGGCCGCAGATCGCCGAAAGAGATCGCGGCTTCGATCTGCCGTTGGAGATGGCGGCTCGGCCCGGGCCGCATCGTGCGTTTTATTCGTCGCCCAAAGTAGTCTCTTTGATATTGATTATGTCGTTCGATGTGCTCATCTCTTTCGACATCCGAAGCGGCTGTCCTGTCAATCATCGAAGACCTCCAGCGATGGCTCCAGGATCTGCAGGCGGAGCGTTCGATGGCGCTTTCTCTCGCCTGATGAGGCGCGCTTCTCGTAACCACTCGTCAGTCTCCGGTGTGCGGCGAAAGCGCTCCGCGTCTCTCTTGAGTTGCCAGGCCAGAGCGAGAGCCCGAATCGCCAGTTGTTTGCGCGCGCCGAAAGTGTAAGCTGAAGCGCCTACTTCGCGCGGTCGGCGGATGATGGGGATCGAGCGGGAAGAGAAGCCGAGGCAACCGATCAGGGTTGGCAAGTGGATGGTGGGCGTGTCCAAATCGAGGATCGCTGCGACCACTTCGCGGCGCATGATAAGGAAACTGCCTGCATCGGGAGGGGTGCCGCAGAGAAGGCTTAGAAGCGACTTGAAGATCTTCGATGTGGCCAATCTGCTCAGCGATTCGTAGCGCCCTCGCCGTCCGGCGAAGACCACTGAGACACGTTCTCTCTCCAATGCCTCCAATAAACGCGGAATCGCTTCTGGCGGATCTTGCAGATCGGCATCCATCACGACGATATAACGCCCGCGCGCCGCATGAAGCCCGATCCAAATAGCGCGACCCTGTCCGACGTTCCGCGATAATTCGATCGCTGTGATCCGCTGGTCCATCTCCGCTAGCGATTGCAGGATCTCTTTCGATCCCTCTGGACAGGCGTCATCGACGAAGATGATCTCCCAAGTTCGACCGATCCCATTCAGCACTCCGTGCAGATGCTCATACAGCGAGAGGAGCGTCGATGCGTTGCGAAAGACCGGGATCACGACGCTCAGATCTCGCGCCGCCGCATCGTTCTTATCGATGAGGAGTTCACGCTCGTTGATCATCGACGATACGCTCAGCTTGCATCCAGCGCCAAGTGAGTTTCAGACCTGAGGACAGGTCGTGGAACGGTTCCCATCCCAAAAGGCGCCGAGCTTTTTCGATGTCGGCAACCCAACATGAGGTGTCGGGCGGATTGGGCGGGCGCGCTCCGATCTGCAAGCGAAGCGCGCGCCCCGTCACCTGTTCGACGAGCGCGGCGACCTCTTCATTGGTCCACTGCGTTCCCGTGCCTAAATTGAAAGCCTCCCCTGATTGGACCTGCAACTCCGCCGCGCGCAAACTCGCTTCCACGACATCTTCGACGAAGATGAAATCATGTCTGTAGCTAGGCGCGGTCAGGCGAACTTCTTCGCCGGTCATGGCCGCGCGGAGCAACGTCGGAATGAAGCGATTTGGGTTTTCGAACGGCCCGTAAACCGAAAAAGGGCGCAAGATGACGACCGGTATGCCGTGCCGGCGCGCGTAGAATTCAGCGAGCATGCTGGCGGTCGCCTTCGCCATCCCGCGATCCGTCACTGGCGATAGGTGGTCCACCTCTTTAATCGGGCGATCGTAGCGGCCGTATTCCAATGAACTTCCGAAATGGATGAAGCGTTGGGCGCCGATTTCCATCGCGGCTTCGAGGAGGTGGGCTGTGGCTAGAATCCCAACTTGCAGCGATTCCAATCGCTCCGCCGCGGTGCGTGGATGGCCGCTTGGCATTGCGAGGTGAAAGATGATGGTTGGCCGAATCGTGCGAACCATTCGCCGCAAGCCTTCGCCGTCTAACAGATCGACCTTATGCACGGTCACTCGATCGCGCACATCCGAAAGGCGCCAAAGGTCGGTTTGTGGGCGGACTATAAGGTGCAATCGTGCGCCGGAAAGCGCAAGTCTGCGCACGATGTTGGCCCCGATGAAACCGGCACCGCCGGTGATCAAGGTCGAAACCTCAGCCCAGTTGATCATCCGTCAACCTCGATCCGAAAATCCATCCGCAACGTTGCTCACGCCCATCATATGGCTTAACCGGTTTGCTCCTCGTCGTCTCCCAGTCGCGCTCTCTTCCCGACGAAAGAATTTCGGGTTTTCGACTCGGTTTGCTCCTCGTAATCTCGCCCCCGCGTCATCAGCAACCCTGTTTACTGGCTTGCCGCTTGAACGGCATCGGTTCGATTCATCTCGCATCGCGCGCGAAAATATCCGTCAGCCGTAGCGATCGCTTCCAGCAATCTTCGATGCTCAACTTCGAGTTCTGCGGTCGATCGCGCGAAGGCCTCTCGCATCGCTCGCCGTATGCGCGCTATTGCATATCGGAGATCGAGATTAAACGTATCGCGATGAAAAGAACGGCGCAAGAACGTAAAATCGCAGCGTAACCGCGCCATCTCCGCCATCAGCAACCGACATGGGATGGGAAAACCGCGATCGGGCAGAGTCAGTCCAGCGAATCCGAAAGGGACCTCAAATGCGGCCCGCAACCTCTCTACCGTCCCATCGGCGATGGCCTGGAAAGGATTAGCTGTTTTACGTTCGATGGCTAGGTCGTGCAGCCCGACGTACACGCGACTGATCGGAAGACGCGCCAGCTCTCCGCTTCGCTCAACCGCAGCTTCTGTTTCGATCAAGATCCCGAGATCGCACCGTCCGTTGACCCAGGCCAGGACCGTTTCGACCTCGTTGGCTGATCTGACCATCGGGAGCAGCAGTTCATCGGCCCCGTTGTCGATCGCCGCTTCGATCTCCGCTTGCGTCGTCGGTCCGAAGGCATTGAGTCGGCAGAGCACGCGCGCTCGCGTCGCCGCGCGCACGCGCGCTAGATCCTCAACCGTGTCGTGATTGATCTGAGTGTCAAATCCAACTTGTCTCTCGGCTTTTCCGATACTCTCCCAATCAACCACGACGCCGCCGACGCCGCTTTGGGTCGCGGTCTGGATCAAGCGCGGATCGGTCGAAAATAGAAATAGAGCGAAGCTCTCAGAGTCCCGACAGAACATGATTTAACTCGTGGTGGCGAGGAAAGGAGGTATGATTTCCGGTTTGAAAAAGAATAGACCATCACCTTCTATCTTGCCAACCTCTCCGAAGATTGCGGCCTCGCGGGATAGAGGGAGCAGGCTCGCTAGCCCCGAAAAAAACTCTACCGGGCCGGCGGGTTTTGTGCTATGCTAACTCAGCCGCAAACGGAGATGATTGGACGCGATTCTGGGATCGGTCCACCTTATCAGCCGTTGGCGCATTCATCGCGCAGGATAAGCGCTTGGTCGTATCCTCAGTTCGCCTTGTCATCTCGGTTTGACGACGAGCTTCGCGGGGAAAGGTCCGGCGCTGGATCAGAGCTTCACCGAACGGTCGTCGGATCATCGAAGCAGAACTCGTCCCGCCGTGTAAAGCGATTGTAGGTCAGGCGCTTTCAGCGGGATAACTTCCGTGCTGGTCCTAAGTTAAGACAGCCTCACGGCTCTTTGCAGGCTGAATTGGGGGGATTTGAGGTGAGGTTACTGGAAGGTTCACGAGTTTAGATCTAGCTGGTCCAAGCCGGAGACTCATAGATCTGCTATTTTGCGCGATCGGGCGCAGTCGTAGCAGATGATTTGAGTCTTCATCGCCTTACATTTGCGGCGCGCGGCTCTTGCTCAGATCATGAGAGGCGATGAGCAGCGTAGACGTGGACTCGGTGGATCCGGAAGAGATGGGCTTTGCTCAGATCATGAGAGGCGATGAGAGCGTCTATGATGCGGTCCAAAGTGTGGAATTCGCCTTGCTGAAGAGAGATGATCAAGGGGCGAAGGCTAGCATGTGACCACGAATTCGAGTCGTTCTCGCTCGCCTTGCGGAGGAGAGTCGATCAAGGGAGGAAGGGGCCTAGCGATGCGGATCAAGGTAGATCTGATCCCGGTAGACAAAGAGCTATTCCTTCCCTGGTCCTACGCTGATTGGTTGCGAGGGCTGCTCTATCACGCTCTGAGATTGGGAATCCCCCAGGTTGCGCAGTTCGTGCATGACGTCGGTTTTTCTGCCGAGAACAAGAAGTACAAGCTGATCACCTTCTCGCTGCTTCAGCCGACAGCGTATGAGCCATCGCGCGATGGATTGCGCATCAAGGGGGCTTTGAGTTGGAGCGTTTCTTCGCCCGTGAGCAAACTGATCGAAGCCGTTGCGCTCGGCCTGCTAGTGGGGCCGGACGTCAGATTGGGCCAGAACCCTCTTCGCGTCGAGAACGTTTGCGTCGTGCCCGAACCGGCGTTTGGCGAACGCATGATCTTTACGACGCTCTCTCCAATTTGCGCTTCGACTGGCGAGCGTGACGAAGCGGGCAGATTCGGTAAGAGGTTCCTTTCGCCTGAAGAGCCCGATTTCGGAAGAGTGCTCAACGAAAACTTGCGGCGGAAATTCGCCTCACTTCATGGCACATCCAGCGCGGGCGAGGTGAAATTCTCTTTGCTCGACGAGCCGAGGTCGAAGTTGCTTTCAGTCAACGGCACACAGGTGCGTGGCTGGTTGATGCGTTTCATCGCCGAAGGGCCTCAGGATCTATTACGCATCGGCTACGAAGCTGGCTTTGGCGAACGTAATGCACAAGGCTTCGGGATGGTAGGTGTGTTAGAGCGTGCGACGATTTGGAGAGAGTGATTCGATTGCGCGAGGATAGCGATGCGGTTGAGAATGCTCTTCGAAGTCGATCGAGAGAGTCTGAAGCTCGCGGCACTTCCTCGACCGTCTGAAAAACTCTCGGCGCTTCGAGGCCGATCGAGAGAGGCTGAAGTGGGACTACCGCTCAGCGTTGACGGCGAAGATTTACGAGATTCTGGCCGCATCGGACTATCCCTGAGGCGCTCCTGCGCATCGAGCGTAGTGGGCGCATTTAGTGCTCCGTGGATGCGGGTAAAACGCTGCTTTAGATCTACGCCATGAATACGTATTTGTGCGGAGGAGGATATGCCCTAGGAACAAGTTCGCCGTGGTTGAGTTCATGGCCCGTCAACCGGCCGAGTACGCGGGACTTACGGTCAGTAGCAGTGATCAGCAGGCAGAGATCCGGCACTTCTAAGGAAGCCTTGAGTGCTAGTGGGATAGTCCTGGCGGGTCTCGGGCCAGTTGGTGAATAGATCGGAGGATAAACTGGGAGCATCGGTGGTGTCATCCGTCTCGAAATGACGAATTGCTGTTTTGGCTGGGGACGAGGAACTTCCCTGAGCTCCTAGAGCGGCTGGCCCTGCGGGAGCTGGGGCGGGACTCTGGAGCCTGATAAGTTCCACGTCCTGACCAGACGGCTGGGGAAGTCAAGTCATCGAAGACGGCCTGCCCCTGTTGGCTCTCTGCATCTTGGCCGAAATCATTTCTATCTGAGAGGGCTATGATGACCTTCAAGAATCTCGTTGAAGCATTCAAAAACGATTTTGGCGAGCAGCTCTGCCTGAAGGACTACCTCTTGGCCGATACGCGCATTCCCTGGGTATCCCTCTACGACCACTTGGCGCTGACGGATGGGTTGGCTCTTTTGCCGAGGGGTTCCTCCGGCACGGGAGGACGGTGGTGGATGTGTGCAGGGTGGCATGTTCAGGAGGTTATACATGCAAGAAATGGTGTTGAACCTTGAGACTGTGACCCCTCTATTTCTGGGCGGTGCCGATCCCCGTGGTATGCCGGAACTGCGGGCCGCTTCCGTCCGGGGCGCCCTGCGTTTCTGGCTCCGGGCCCTCTTGGGCGGCGTGATCGGGGATGGGAGCCTCGATGCCCTGCGCGAAGCAGAATCTGCCGTCTTTGGAAGCACCGACAGCGCCTCCCCGGTGGTGGTGCAGGTTCACCACCATTATGCGCTTAGAACCGTGCCGTTCTCGCAATTGGCCGAATGGGACAACCAAACGCGCAATTATGGCAAACCAGGTATTGCTTACTTGTTCTTTGCGGCAAGAGGGACTCGTACCGAACCCGAGCGATATGCGATTCAGGCGGGGACGTCTTTTGAACTTAAACTCCTGTTAAGGCCGGGGGCAAAGACTGATCATGCTTTTGAGAAAGCCTATGCGGCTCTATGGCTGTTGACACATCTGGGCGGCATCGGAGCTCGATCTCGGAGGGGTGCTGGAGGTCTCCAAGTGACAAAGATTATCGAGGCTACTAACTCGCTCTCTGGATTTCCTCCTCTGGAAGTGCAATCTGACACGCCTAAGGGACTTCAAAAAGAGTTGCAACAGGGCCTGAAACAGTTAAGGGAAATCCTAATGAGGATAACGGGGACGAGCGCAAACATTACCCCACCATCTGCTTTTGATGTGCTCCACCCAGGTGCGTGCAAGATATGGGTGGTGGAAAAGGCCTTTGGATCTTGGAAAGATACGCTGGATTCGATTGGGCAACAGATGCAACGATTTCGCAATCGGCATCCACCGGATTACCAAAATGTAAAGAATGCTGTTCAAGGAAAACCTTTAATCCAACCAGTTCAACGGGCGGCATTCGGACTCCCGATCGTGTTCTTCTTCCGGTCCCTTTACAACCAATACCAGCAGCAAGGAATGAATGAACAACGAGCTCGTGCGGCAGCCACCGGGATTTTAGAAGCACGCGAGCATGATCGTCGAGCTTCGCCTCTTTTTATCCGGGTAACTCGTTTGATGAATGGTAAATATGCTTTAGTGCTAACCCTTTTCGAAGCAAAACTGTTGGAAGATGGGGAGAGACTAAAGTTGAAACGGCAAGGCCCTGAAGCTTTTGTGGATGCTCCCGATCTCTCCCTAATCAATGCCTTCATCCAGGATATCCAGAATATTGCTCCTTGCTTGGAGGTCAAACTATGTTAACCCGCTGGACCCTCAAAATCATTGCCTTTCTCCACGACCCGCCGGGGAAGGCTCTGGTCTTACGGTCGGCACCCCACACGCCCCACGATAAGCTGGCGGAGGAGCTACAATGTATCGCTTTGGGACACCCTGCGACAGAAGATGAAAAAAGAGAGCGAGCGACTGAAAAAAAGCGAGCGACGAAAGCCGACCACATTGCTTCGGCGGCGGACCGGGTGAACTTTCCTGGAGGGACTACTGCATACTGGGATCAGGGGGATCAGGTCGGGCCCAAACTGACCCATCCTCTTGCGGCAGAGGCGCAGTCTCAGCCCGTGCGCTTACCCTCTCGCAACCTTCAGAACCTGGACAATGAGGTACAGACAGCCGCCGGTCAGCACATCCTCCAGCCCTGGGTCCAGCAACTAACCACGCAAGGTGATAAGGATAAGTACCTCTACTTCCGCATCTGGCGGCTTTTGTATGAGGAGCTTGCCCGGCGAACGAGCCTTAAAAGCTGGGTACGCCTTCTTCCGGCCGATACCCGCCAGCCCGATCATCCGTTAGAACAGCATCTCTCGATTTCGGCGGCGATTGCAGACGCCCTGCCGAATCCGGCGTTCCTGGTTTTCTCCATCGGCCCGGTTCAGGAGTTCATTGCGGCGGCCCGGCGCACTCAGGACCTCTGGATGGGGAGCTGGATTTTGTCCTACCTCTCCTGGAAGGCCATGGAAAGCCTGGCCAACGAATTCGGACCGGATGTAATCGTCTTCCCTTCGCTTCGAGGACAGCCCCTGTGCGATCGTTGGCTGCATAAAGACTATGGGCTGCCCTGTCAGCCCATGCCGGAAGACCTCAGCCGTCCCACCTTCCCGAATCGTTTCCTGGCTCTCCTGCCCGCCAGTGAAGCAGAAAGTTGGGCCCGAAAGGCTGAACGGGCCGTCCGGAGCGAATGGGAACGCCTGGTGCAAAAAGTCTACGACGCGCTCAAAAAGTCCAGCATTCTTCCGGCTGACCAGGAGACTGACCGGCTATGGCAGAGCCAGATCGAGAGCCTCTTGGAAGTGTACTGGGTAGTCTTCTCCTGGCCGGGGGCTAACCAGTCTGATAGCCTACGACAGGCTGACGAAGGAAAGGCGATTTATGAAAAGCTTTGCGCGCCTCCGCAGGATTGGGAATTCCAGCGGATCTACGAGACGGTGAAACAGAGCGGTCAATATGACCCCAACTGGGGCACCGTGTATAGCCTTTTTTACGACCTGGCCGACCGAGCCTTCAACGCCCGAAAAAACCTGCGGAATTTCGGGCAGGCAGAGGAAACGGGTGACAAGTGCACCCAGTGCGGTCAACGGGCCGCTTTGCACTCCAGTAACCTGGATAGTCGTGACTTCTGGGCACGAGTAGCCGAAAATCTGCGGAATCAGAATCGCTATGAGATAAAGCCTCACGGCAAAGAGCGACTCTGTGCCGTCTGCACGGTCAAACGCTTCATTCAGCGAGAGGTGCTGGAGCAGGAGTTCGGACTTCGAGGCGGCTTCCCCTCGATTAGCGAAATCGCCGCCGTTTCTTTTAAAAAGCGGGTGCTCGATGCTTTGAAAGAAGGGAAGCTGGAGGTTCGTCAAGCTCTGAAGCGTTTCCTCGACATCGCCCATCCTCGCCTGAAGACCGTAGCCCGGGGAGCTGTACCGTATCTGGAAAAGCTAATACCAAGTCCGGCTACCGGGGAAAAAGAACTGGCAGAAAAACTACCGGAAAAGGAACTAGCAGAAAAACTACTGGAAATAGATGGGGAATGGCTCCATCTTGAATCTTGGACCCGGGAGCACCTCGAAGAGATCTGGCCGGGGGTTCGTGAGGACGACATTAGAGAGGCTCGTGAAGCCCTTCGCAACCTTTATCAGGTGGTGGATGCCAGGCCGTCCAAGTATTATGCCGTTTTGTACATGGACGGCGACCACATGGGGCGCTGGCTCAGCGGCACCCATGAAGGATTGGCCACGTTCGGCGATACCTGGCATCCGTCGGTTCGTAATCAGCTTGCAAACGCGCCGAACTGGCAAGGTCTCGCAGCGAGCAAGCGTGTGATTACGCCCGCTGTGCATGCTTCTATCTCGCAGGCGCTGGGGCGCTTCGCCCTCCAGCTTGTGCCCCATATCGTAGAAGAACGCCATCCGGGCCGCCTCATCTACGCCGGCGGGGACGACGTGCTGGCCCTGGTACCGCTGGAAGAGGCGCTGGCTGTAGCCCGGGAACTGCGGGCCGCCTTCAGCGGGCATATCCGTTTTGAGAATGGTGATCTTCAGGTGTGCCTGGGGAACCCCGTCACTGGTTATGTAGAGTGGGGAGATGATGTCTTTCTCACCATGGGACCGGAGGCGACAGCGTCCATCGGGCTGGTCTTTGCCCATCATCTCCAGCCGTTGGACATGGTGTTGCAGGCTGTGCGCCGTGCCGAGCATACCGCTAAGCACCGATACGGCCGCAACGCCCTGGCCGTGGAAGTCCTCAAGCGCTCCGGCGAGACCATAACGGTGGGCACGAAATGGAGCTATGACGGCACGTCAGACGTTGTGGTGCTTCTGATAGATGTGACAGAGCGCCTACAGAAAGACAAAATCAGCGGTAAGTGGGCCTATACGGTCCATGCGGAGGTAGCAGCGTTGGAGGAGCTCCCTGCCCAAGCCCAGCGCGCCGAGCTCAAACGCCTGCTCAAGCGACAGGCAGGCCAGAAACTCTCACGGGAGGAGAAAGAGGCTCAGGCAGAAGATCTCTCGAAGAAGCTCGTAGATTGGGCCCAGGCGATGGGAAAGCCTCGGCCTGATCCATGCGAACCCGAAAGGTCTCTTGTAGGTTTCAGCGAAATGAGCCGCTGGCTTCTGGCATGTAGCTTCATTGCCCGGGGAGGAGAAGTATGAGCTTCGCTTTGGTCATACAGCCCCATGATGTCCTTCTTTTCCGGGATGGGAAGCCCTTCTCGGCGGGCACGGATATACGAGCCCGGAGCCTCTTCCCTCCGACGCCCTTCACGATCCAGGGGGCCATCCGGGCTCGGGTGCTCTTTTCCAGCGGCGTCAGCCCGGCAGACTATGCCCAAGGGACGATCCCAGCGGCCCAGCAACTGCATAACCTGATCGGCACTCCTCAGGGAGGCTACGGGCAACTTCGCTTGCGAGGACTTTTCCTGGCACGGCGGAAAAACGACCAGTGGGTGCGCTACTTTCCGGTACCGGCAGATGTGAAGCGCCTAAAGGGTTCCTACATACTTCTCAAACCCTTGCAACAGCCTCAACACTCGTTCTGGCAGTCGAATCTCCCTGATAACCTGTTCACGCCGTGGCTTCGCACGACCGAGCATATAGAAGACGCACAGGGTTGGATCAGCGAGGAAGATCTGCGCCGTTACCTTGCGGGAAATGCTCCTCAGGAGGTGTTAGAAGAATCCTGCTTCGTCGAGCGGGAGCATCGGTTCGGGATCGCGCTGGAGCGAGCGCAACGCACGGTGCGGGAATCGTTCTTGTATCTGGCCGAATTCCTCCGACTCAAAGAAGGGGTGGCCTTCTGGGTAGAGGTAGAGGGCATTTCCCCGAGCCACCTGGGAGGGGACACGGGCTTCCTCCAGCTGGGCGGAGAGGCCCGTGCGGCCTATTACACGATACAACCTTCGGCAGTGAGCTCGCTCCCGAGTCCACCAAACCCCTTGCCGGAACGCTTCAAGGTGGTGCTCTTGACCCCTGCGTGGTTTTCCGATGGTTGGCAGCCGCAGGGCGGAAACTGGGGACAGTTCTTTAACGGCTCCGTGCGGCTGGTTTCGGCCATCATCCCCCGCTACCAGCCGATCGGCGGAGCGTATGTGGACGACCAACGGCGGAAAGGGGCTTTCCAAAAGCCCATGCGCCGGTTTGTGCCCGCCGGAAGCGTGTATTTCTTTGAGCACGACGGCACGGCTTCCTGGGCTGGGCAGCCCTTCACAGAAACCCCTTCCGGGGAGGGGGACTACGGCCAGATCGGCTTTGGTACCTGTGTTATCGGCGAGTGGAACTATGCATAAAGGAGGTTGCTATGTTTGACTGCGCAGGGATGCTTTTCCTGTATACCGAAACCCTGCTCCACGCAGGGAGCGGCACGAGCCTGGGTGTCGTGGACCTGCCCATCCAGCGAGAGCGCACCACGGGCTATCCCATGATCCAGGCTTCCGGGCTCAAAGGCTGCCTGCGGGATGTCATGATCCAGGCTTCCGGGCTCAAAGGCTGCCTGCGGGATGTGGCGGATAGTAACTGTCAGAAGGTGGAGATCGTTTTCGGCCCCGACACGCAGCGCGCATCCGATCACGCCGGGGCCCTTTCGGTGGGTGACGCCCGCATCCTGCTCTTTCCGGTGCGATCGCTAATGGGTGTCTTTGCCTGGGTCACGAGCCAGAACGTCCTGGCCCGCTTCAAGCGGGAGGCTATGATGGCAGGACTCTCAGTGGACTGGGATCCGCCTGGCCCGCCCAACGATAGCACAGCTTTGATTCAGGGCAACTTGCTGGTAGCGAATGGAAAGATCGTGCTGGAGGAGTTTGCCTTTACGGCGCAAACGGATAGTAGGGTGGAGGACATCGCAAAATGGCTCAAGGAAAACGCATTGCCCAGCGATAGCGAATACGCCTACTGGCGAGACACGCTGGAAAAACGGCTCGTCATCCTGCCCGACAATGACTTTCAGTACTTCGTTCAGTTCTCTACGGAGGTCATCGCCCGGGTGCGGATTGACGACACCAAAAAGACCGTGGAGCGAGGCGGTCTTTGGACCGAGGAACATCTGCCCTCCGAAACGCTCCTGTATGCCACACTCTTTGCGAGCAAGCCTCGAGTGAAAGACGAGGAGTTGCCCGACGATTGGAAACAGGCAAATGACCGAGCTGGGAAGATTCTGGAATTCGTAAAGCAAGCTGTAGATGGCAAGCGCCTTCAGTTGGGCGGCGATGCCACCGTCGGGCGAGGCATCGTAAAAGTGCGCTTCGTAGAAGGACAAGCCCGAGCTCAGACAGCCAGTGCGGCTCAAAGGGGAGGTCAGCCATGAGCGCGAAGTCCCTGCAAAAAACCCTGGAACAGGAGCGAGCCCAGCGGGCGTGGGTTTGTGTTCAGGAGGTCACGAACCAACCCCAGGACTTCAAGAAAAAATACGGCTCCCTGGCTCGCAAAGTCCCGATGCTGGTCCTCACGAACGGCCTGGGGCAGACGTTGGCGTTCCTCTTGTCCAAAGCGAAACGACATGAGCCAGAGAACAAACGCAGTGTGGAGGCAAAAGCCCACGACCTTCTTTTTACCCACCTCTCGAACTGGGTTCTTGAGCAGGTAGCGCCCGGTACAGGCACCGGCAATCAGGACCTGCTTCAGTGGGTGCTTGCGAACGACAGCGTCGCCTACCGGCGGGCAACGAAGGAGGCATTGGCCTTTCTGAATTGGCTCAAACGCTTCGCCGAAGCTGAACTGCCAACGGAGGAGGAGTAACATGCCAGGACCTCGTCATCCTCGCAGGGAACCACGAAGCCCAGAACACCCGGGTTCGTCTGAGAAGATGGCCCGGCATTTTCCCCTACCGCTGGAGGAAGTGGCACATCAGGCCGTCGGCCTTCAAACCTGCCTCAATCCGGGTTTGTGGCTGGATCATTTCACCGAATGGGAGGAACGACGTGGAGAGCTCAAGCGCGCAGAAGCCTCGGACAAGCGCCAGCGGATTCCCAGGTCTTTCAATTTTCCAGAGCTTTGTCAGTTGCTTTCAGCTTATAGAAACCGGTGGGACCGCATGCTAGACGCCTTGAGGACGCAGAACTACATCGTGCAAAAGTTCACCCTCCGTGCCGCCAGCCGCGTCATCGTGGGCCTGGGAGCTGAAAGCGTCTTAGAGACCAGCATTCGCCTGCACCGGATCTACGGCTTCCCCATCATTCCGGGCAGCGCGCTCAAGGGCGTGACCAAAGAGGGCAAAAACGAAAGCGATCCCGTTTTTGTTGACATCTTTGGCAAGAGTCCTCCCGAGTCTCAAGCCGGCAAAGTCATCTTCTTTGACGCCATTCCGGCCAATCCGGCGAATCTGACCCTGGAGCTCGACGTGATGAACCCGCACTATGCTCCCTACTACCAAGGTGTAGCACCGCCAGCAGACTACCACAACCCTGTGCCTGTCTTTTTCCTTACCATTGGCCCGGGGAGCGAGTTTCTCTTTGCGGTGGCTTCGCGGGAGAAGCACCTGGCGGAAAGGGCCCGCGAGTGGCTTATAGAGGCCCTGACGGAGATAGGCATCGGAGCAAAAACTGTGGCCGGTTATGGCCTGTGGGAGAGGTGGTGACCAGACGCAGGAGGCCCTTGAGACCCACGAGCCGGATGTCCAGGAGCCGAAACCGGCCGCGCCTGAACCACTCGATGAGGCATCGCCCGGCACGCCTCGGATCCCGGCGCAGGTTGTCGACAATTCTCGAAAACCCATCCGGGTCAGGCTACTCGTCAAGGGTTATGAAGGAGACATTTTGGAATGCGGCGGCGTGGCGAACCCGGAGGCCTTTCCCGTTGGATCATACATATGGGTCCAGGCATCGGAGTTCGATAAGAAAACTCGGCGCATCAAGACAGTTCGCGTAGTTGGGATGTGGGAGCCATGAAAGCCTTGACGTTTCTTGGAGCAAGCCCTTACAAGACCGTCACCTACGTGTGGCGAGACGAGCAGGGAGAGCACGCGGTCCAGACCCATCTCTTTCCCGAGGCAATTGCTCACATCTTCAAGCCCGAAAAGCTCCTAGTCTTCCTGACAGAGACGGCCCAGCGTTACCAACCGCCTTGCTCCCAACAATCTCACCTAGACACGCTTCGAGATCGCCTGCACGGCCTGGGCATTCCGATCGAATCCATTGACATTCCAGAAGGCCGTTCTCCGCAAGAATTGTGGGATATCTTCGATCGAGTGGTTTCCTCGGTCTCGCAAAGCGATACTGTCCTCCTGGACGTCACCCATGCCTTCCGGTCTATCCTGATGGTCGTACTCGCCGTAGCCGCTTACCTGCGGCGTGCCAAAAACGTGACCATCGAACGCATCGTCTACGGCGCCTTCGAAGCCCGAGAGCCTTTCCGCACGCCACCCCAGCCTGAAGATCGCGCGCCCGTCTTCGACCTCACGCCGCTCCTCGAACTTCTGGACTGGATCGGCGGAGCCGAAGCCTTGCTCAAGCGCGGGGATGCCGGGCTCATTGCCGAAAAGATGGTCGCCGCCCACCAGACCCTGCGGCGCACCGGCACGGGCACGCCGGAAAAACTCAAAACCCTGGGGCAGAAACTCCGCACGTTCTCCCAAGCCCTGCATCTGAGCCACCCCCGGGATGTTCTGCGCGTGGCCCATGAACTCTTGCCGCTTCTGGAAGGAACTCGGGGCGAGTTCGAACAGTGGGCTAAGCCCTTTGCCCTCTTGGTGGATCAGGTTCGGCGTGAGCTCGAACCCCTCGCCTTTGCCGAACCCGACACCCTCAGCCAGGAAAACTTGGAGAGACAGCTCCGACTGGTGGAGTACTACTTGGCGAAAGGGCTCATCGTGCAGGCCGTCACCCTGGCCCGGGAGTGGGTGGTCTCGTATGTGCTCCTTTGCCGGGGGAGTGGCGATTGGCTACGGCGAAGCGACCGGAAAGAAGCCGAAGATGCGCTCGGTGCCGCCGCTGCCCGCTTACAAGGAGGAACCGCCGAGCCGCCCCCGGAATGGTTCGACCAGCTCCCCACCGGTCTGTCAGATCTCTGGAACAAGCTGGGACAGTTGCGCAACGACCTCGCCCACTGCGGCATGAGTACTGATGCCCGGAGTGCTGATGCCATCGAGAAGGATGCACGAGCAATCCCGGTAAGGCTCCGCGCACTTCTCGCATCGGCGCCCGACAGCGTACTCTACGGCGCCCGCGTGATCGTGGATTTGAGTAACTTCTACGAGGGCACGGCGCGGCTGGAAGACCTTCCGCAGTACCTGGACCGCGCCTGGGAACTTGCCGGCGAGGGGAACGAAGTGGTCCTAACGGGGCAGGCCCCGATCTGGCTGTATCTGGCCGTCGCCCACGCCCTCCACGGCAAGGCTCGGCGACTGTGGTACCAATCGCCCGCAACGGGCGAAGTGCTAGTCTTTGACCACTCGGCGAGGTAAGTGGCTTGAAGCTCAGAGGACTGGATGCCGCTGAAGTACGGTCGTTGCTGGAAGGCCAAAGGGAGGCCGTCCCGGCTAACCGTCAAGAAAACGAGCCTGATGGTGCCGCTCACCTCGAGCGGTCTCTGGCTCTTCGGAAAACGGAACCCCAGGGTATGAAGAAGTCTAACCCCAATTAACGTGCTTTAAGGGGAGCAAAGATGCGGCTGAAATTATTACTGGAAACTCGCGAGCCGATCACCCTGCCATGGGATTATCGTACCGACCTGACGAAGGCAATATACGCGATCCTAGAAGCGGCAGACCCCGATTACAGCCGTTGGCTCCATGAGCACGGTTTCCGCTGGCAGAATCGGATTTATCGCCTCTTCGTCTATTCGGATCTGATGCTCACTCACTGGAATTGTTCGCCTCAGGGGCTAACCGATGTTCGCTGGATGGCGTGGCAGATCAGCAGCCCTGATCCGCGATTTGTGAAAGCATTCCAGGCGGGCCTGGAACGTAAGGGAGGGCAGCTCGAGCTTTTCGATACGCTCGTAGAGGTCCTCGACATCGTGCGTGTAGAGGTGCCCGAACCCGGAAGCGGTCTGGTCTTCCGTACAATCTCACCAATCGCTGTCTCCATAGGCGATCCTAATCGCTCGCGGCATCCGATTTACCTTCGCCCCGACGAGCCCCGGTTCGTCGAGGCTCTCGAACGCAATCTCATCACGAAGTGGCAGGCTTTCCAACAGCGAGAATGGGACGGCGGAGAGTTCGGTCTCCGCGTCTGGAACCCAAAGCAAAAGCTCGTTCGCGTGTTCGATACGGATGTGCGCGCTTGGCACCTGTATCTTCAGATGTGGGGCGATGAACAGCTCATCCGCTTCGCTTATACGGCAGGGCTGGGAATTAAAAACAGCCAGGGATTCGGCATGATCGAACCAGGAGGGTAAGCTATGATCGCGACGCTCGTTCAAGTCGCTAAAGAGTTGGCCCGCTATGAAGGCGGAAAGCGCGGCTGGACTCCGGAACAGGTTGTCCTTCATCGTTTGTGCGAAAGCGCCATCAAGGATAAAAGCGCCATCAAGGGCAAAGAAGCTCCCAAGGTGAAAGTGGCGGCGATTGATTTGGCGACTGGGGTCGTCCGCCTGGAAGATTACAAGGACGAAGAAAGGTATAAGTATCTCCATGCCTTATCAACCGGCAATACGGCTATTGGACCTTCGTGGTTATTGGATTTCCGAAAGACAAAAGGGGGAAACCCTAAGAAGACCCGCGAGGAAATCATCAGGACCGGACTTAGGAAGATCCGTGAGGCGCTGACGAGTTTCCAAGAATCGGGAAATCTTTCTCCTGATGATTGGGAGAAGAAGCTCGATGAAGCGACGCAAAATGAATCACTCATTTTGGCGGTGGCCGTGCAAAGTGGAAAGATGCCGGGCGAGCGCGAAGAATTTCGCAATGGGTTCATTCGCAAAAAAATCTTAGGCGAACGGCGTGCGAAGAAGGGCGCGAGCCGTTGCGCTGTCTGCGGCAGTGAGGGCCAGGTCAGCTCGGCTATTCCTTTTCGGTTCTTCACCGTCGAAAAACTCGGCTTCAGCCCGATGGGGCGCGAAGTGGACCTTTGGAAATATGCTCCCGTTTGCGAAGAATGTGCAAAGTGGCTCTATGTCGCCGAGAGCTATTTTGAGGAGAACTTGAGCACGAAAGTCGCCGGCAAAAACACCTACCTCCTGCCCGATTTGGAACCGGGCGCGTCGGAAGTGGAAGGCTCGTTCGTGCGTTTCCTCTGGGAGTGGCGCGAGAGCACGAAGGGCAAAGCTGTTCCCGAAGATCACTTCCCCATCGCCGAGAAACCCAAGAAAGCAAGGTCGAAAAGGGCGGGCGATGTTGAGGTTGACTCTCTGCCGAATCTCTTTGAAGGACTCGTGGAAGAGATTGACGAAAGATTCAAAGATAAGCCTCCGTTCCGCTCGGCATCTCTGGTCTTTTATCAGCCTGGCCAGAAGTTCATATTCCTCTATACGATCTCAGACATCCTGCCCATCAACCTGCGCAGAACGAAAGAGCGGCTTCGGGCGCTGCGCGAGATGTTGCGAAACGAGGTTCTCGGCGTAGAAGGAAGTTCCCTTGCGCAGTGGCTGAAGGCTGACTTTGAATTCGTTGGGCGAGCGTGGAAGTGGCCGCGCAGAGGTCGAGACGAAACGCAAGGCGCTCTCAAGTTCAGTCCGATGCATCTTGTGGAAGCGATCCTGACGGATCGGCCTCTGCCCGAGTGCGAATTCTGGCAGGACGCCGACGGCCTCTTGCGCGCCACCTACCAGGAGACCATCAGCAGTAAAGATCAAAAACGCACCGTGCAGATGGCCCTCGCTGAGCGTGCGAGATACATCTGGACAATCTGGGCGCTCATTTATTGCTCTGAATTACTCGAAGGAGGCACGAATGGGACAATGCAACCGACACCAACCGGTCAGGGCGTGAATGAACAGTTCTGGGAAGACTTCTTTCGACCGAGGCTGTTTCTGGATTCGCCCGCAAAACGAGCGGCGTTTTTGGTGGGAGTCCTTTTCGGTCGCGTTGAAGGAAAGCAACGAAGCGAGCGGCAGAGTAAAGCCGGCGAGATGCCCATCATCAGCCGCCTGCGAGGACTAACCGTTTCGCGGGGAGAGATCATGGCGAAGATCTTTCCCGAGCTGATGCTCAAGCTTCGCCAGTTGGACGCCAACACCCAGGCGATTCAAGTGATTCAACAGGCGGCGGCTGATTTCGCTTCGCAAAGCGGCGAGCTCTCGGACGAAGAAGCGCGGTTTTGCTTCTGTCTGGGCTGGGCGCTCTCGTGGACGACGGTGGATGCCGTCGGTAAGACGCTCGGAGCGCCGGCAGGCGAAGAGGCCGAGGAAGCTTCTCCCGAAGAGGAAATAGAAGGTGAATCTTAAACTCAAGGAGGTGCGCATGGAAAAAACCTATCCCTATCGGTCTGAGATCCTTTTTCTCTACGACGTGTTTCGCTGCAATCCGAACGGCGATCCGTTCGAAAACCGCCCAAGACAGGACCCCGAAACGGGTCGTATTGATGTCACCGATGTGCGCCTCAAACGAACGATTCGAGATTACATCCTTCGCTACAAGCACCGCGATCCGAACGATGGCCTAGAAATCTTCGTTCGCGTCGCCGACGAGAAGGCCTTGACTGCGGAGCGACGCTACGAAGAGATTTTCGGAAGCTTGCCGAAAGCTGGCGAAGTGGAAAGGGTTAAAGAGCAGCTCATAAAAACGTGCGTGGATGTTCGCCTGTTCGGCGCGCTCGTGCCCATTACGGAAAAGAGAGCCGCGAAGGGCAAGAAGGGGAAGGCCGAAACACCGGCTAAAGGCGACGAGGGAGGCGAAAGCGGCGGGGTGCAACTGACGGGCGCCGTGCAGTTTAATCCCGGACAAAGCCTGCATGCTGCCGAGATCTTGGAAATCGCCGGCACCGGTGGGTTCGCTTCCAAAGAGACCGCTCGACAAAAGACCTTCCGCCGCGAATTCATCGTCCCCTACGCGCTCATCGGCTTTTACGGCGTGATCAACGAGAACCTGGCAAAGGAGACGGGCCTTACCGAAGAAGATGTAGCTCTGCTGATGGAAGCGATGTGGCGTGGGACGCTATCGCTCCATTCTCGCTCGAAGGCTTTCCACCATCCGCGCCTTCTCCTGCGCTTTGACTTCACGAATGAAGTCCAGTGCGGTTACTTCCTCGATCGCATTGAGCTGGAGCGCAATTTGGGCGACGAGCGCCGTATCCGCTCGCCGAAAGACTACATGGTGAAGATAGACGGCGTGCTCGAAACAGTTCAACGGCGTGCTGGGAATCTGGCCCGAATCGAATGCTGGATTGATTCGGGGCTGAGGCTATCGCCGGAAGAGTTGAGCGAGAAGCTTGCGGAGCTTCTTGCTGATAAGCGAGACGCATTGACTTTCCAGGCAGCGTGAGCGCGAAGGAGGCGCTATGGGTAAAGTGCCGATCTGTCTTTTCACGATACGGGGCCAGTTCGCTCACTGGCGTAAGTGGTTCACGACGACTTCGGCGTTAACCTACAGCTTCCCTCCACGCACGGCGGTCATCGGGATGGTCGGCGCTATTCTTGGCGTGCCGCGAGAGAAAGTAGCCGAAGTTTTCAAGGCGAGCGACACCCGCACCGCCGTTTGTCCGTTGCGACCGATCGTGAAGGATCGTCTTGCTGAAAAGTGGCGCCAGACTCCTCCGCGCCTCGTTAAAGGGAGGTTCGATCCGGCCAAGATGGACGAATCCTTCCAGGAGAATCTAGAGGTCGTCCGCCGCCCGTGCTACAGGATCGTGTTCTGGCATCGGAATGAGGCATTGATGGAGAATCTCAAAGGGCGTCTTCAGCAGAAACGATGGGTTTATCCGCCCTGCTTGGGGATCATGGGTTTTCTGGCCGATGTCGAATGGGAAGACGAAGATGTCGCCGAAGAGATTGAGGTAGATAAAGCCGATATTCTTTCGGTTCTTCCACTTGACGAAGCAATGGCGAAAGCGATTGATCTTTCCGAATCTGAAGTGCTCTTGCGCGAAGAGCGCGTTCCGAATGAAGTCTTTTCGGATCGAACCTTTCGCCATCTCTATCTGGCCTATGTATCGCGCGAGGCGAAACCGCTGAAGGTGCGGACGAATGAGCAGGATAAACTGAAGGCTTTTCGCCTCCGCCGGCTTTGCCAGCAGATAGTATGCTTCGAACTATGCGCGAACTGAAGTCACACCCAGACATCCTGTTGGTAGATCATTTGCAGGATGTGGCCCAAAGGGCCTCTAAACTCATTATTGAGTTGAGACCGTACCTGCAACTTTGTATTCGACCTGAGGACATTGCCCGAGCGGCTTTCATCGCCGGATGCACGCACGATTTCGGAAAGGCGAAGCGCCAATTCCAGGATTACATCCATGGCGGCAAAGGCAAGGATAAAGATCACGCGGCGATCTCCTCGGTCTTCACCTTCATCGTCGCCTCGCAGGTTTTCGGCCAAAAGCCGCGGCCGACGCGGCTGCTCCCCTTCGCCTGCGCCTACGCCGTCAACCGCCACCACGGGCTGCTCTGTAACCTCGAAGAGGCTTTTGAAGAAGCGAGCATCGAGCATCAGATCAAAGTCGCTCGGGGCAACATAGACGAGCGCATCTGGGATTTCGTGATGCGATGCGAGCCGCTCGACCTGACTCTACGCTTTGCGGATTACCGCAAGCAGTTCGAGGGAATAACGGCCCAACAGATCACCGAATGCTTTCAAAAATTCGGCCAACTGCTCAGACAGAAAGCCGACGAAGCGAATCCTTCCGAGAGTTGGCTCGTCGACCTTTATTTCGCCCTCCTGCTCGTCGTCTCGACCCTGACCGAAGCCGATGTCGCCTGCGTCATCCAAGCGCCAGAACCAAAACAGGCCGTGTCGCTTGATCCCGAACGGATTTGTCAGTACGCGTCCGAACAGCCGCAGGCCAGCATATCATTTCAGGAACTTCGCAAGCGCGCCTGGGAAGAGATTCAAAGGGCCGTTAAGGAACCAGACACGTCGGCCTTCAGATTGACTCTGCCGACGGGACTTGGCAAGACCCTGATGGGCCTTTACTTCTCCGCCGCCGTGCAACGCAAGCACGAGGATGTGCAAAGATCGCAGCCCGTCATTTACGCGCTGCCCTATCTTTCCATCATCGAGCAGGCGACGGATGTTGCGCGTCGAGTTTTCCCAAGAGACGAAACCGGCGTTTCCGTGATCCAGCATCACGGCCTGAGCTTTCCCGAAAGCAAAAGTGATGAAGAAGCGAACTTCGAGAAGGCGCGATTCGCCTTGGAAGATTGGGATGCGGATCTTGTCGTTACGACCTTTGATCAGCTCTTCTATTCTTTCCTCGCGAACGATCGCGGCTTTATCCGGCGATTCTTCCGCTTGCCTGGAGCGGTGCTCCTGCTCGATGAAGTGCAGACGATCCCCGCACGACTCATTCCAGCGGTCGATACTCTTCTTCAAAGAATGCGTGAAAAGCTCGGCGTCGAAATTGTATATATGACCGCAACCCATCCGCCCTTTCTTAAAGCCGCCAAAAGCCTCGTGCAAAACGCTGAAAGCTACTTCCAACAGCTTGAACGGACACGGCTGCGACTTCAGTTGGAGCCGATTAAGTTCAGCGACTATGCTTCCCAGCTTGGTGATTGGCTTCGCGAGAGGAAAGGAAAGAAGTTGTTGATCGTCGCTAACACGATACGCAGCGCGCGGGATCTCTTCGTTCATCTCGCGAAACTCAAAGAAGATGAGGCTGAGTTTCAAAACCTAAAGCTATTCCATTTATCAGGAAGCGTTGTGCCTATCGAGCGACTACGCCGAATCAAAGAGATCCGCAAGCTGATCCGAAGCGAGCCGGAAGCGTGGATTGGCGTCGTATCTACGCAATGCGTGGAAGCTGGCGTCGATTTGGACATGGACGAAGCGGTTCGAGACTTCGCACCGTGGGACTCGTTGTTGCAGATTTGCGGGCGCGCTAATCGCTTTGGCAAGCGACAGTGCGCCGATGTGTGGGTGTATAGGTGGATAGATGATGCGGACGAGAATCAGAGGGAATTCCACAGCTACATTTACGATTCGATCTTCACCGACGCCGCTTTGAAGGTGCTGAAGAATCGTGCCGAAGTTACAGAGGGAGAGTACTTGACGGTGCAGCAGGAATATGTGCGTGAACTTGAAGAACGGTTGTCACCTGAAGCCTCGAAGGAGATTCTTCGCGCGGCGCTCGCTTGGAGGTTCGATGATTTGGATTTCAAGAAGCTCTTCCGCGGACAAGAAGAGGCTTGGAAGGTACCGTTGTTCTGCGTAGCAGACCAGACCGCCGATTACCTCAAGAATGTGGCGAGTGAACTCTGGTCGAGCAAGAATTTGGATGCAGCTCTAGATTTGCTCGACAGGCTTTGCGCTTCGGAAAAGCTTTTTGGTCCTTTGGAGGGCTTCTTGCAAGTCAAATCAGAAAGCGTTTGCCAGCAGCTTAAAAGCCTCGAAAATCTCCCCGCGCGTCGCAAGAGGTTCGCATTTATAAAATTGCTTCAACCGATGCTCCAAGCTTATACGATCTCGGTGCCGGTCAGACAGCTCGAAGACCTCTCATACGGTCGAATTACAGAGTGGTTCTTGTATTTGTCGCAGTCTGGTTATAGAAAGCTCAACGCGATCTGCGACATAAATAGTGATGACGAGGACCAAAGGGTTTCGGATCAGATCGTTTGACTAGATCCTGTGAGGTATATCGCCCATGACCGATGAAGAGTTCGCTGAGTTGAAGACGAATGGAATCAAAGTCAACTATTATCTCGTCTGTCAGCGAAAGCTTTGGCTCTATAGCCGCGATCTTCGCATGGAGCGGACGAATGAGCGCGTCGCGCTGGGAAGACTGCTTCACGAAAGATCGTATCGCGAGCAACCGCGCCATGAAATGCTCATCGATAACTTGATCAAGATAGATCTGCTGGGAAGTCAAGGCAAAGTGCTCGAAGTTAAATACTCGCGCCGCATGAAAGAAGCGGCGCAGATGCAGATCCTATACTATCTCTACTACCTAAAACGGCTCGGCGTCACGGGCCTCACAGGCGAATTGCGCTTCCCGCGGGAGAGGCGGCGCGAAAACGTCGAATTGACGGAAGAGGCTGAGAAACGGATCGAACACACTTTGCGCGAGATCCGTCGAGTGGAGAATCTTGCTGCACCGCCTCAGGTGGACTTCATGCCAATTTGCCGCTCTTGCTCCTATTGCGAGCTGTGTTGGGGATAGGGTTGAAAAGAAGCTTCGACTGGACCACACTTGCTCTCGTTGCATGAGCTCGCGCGGCTCGCATAGGATTGAAAAAACTCCGATTGGGCCGATGATGAACGCACAATGGCGAAGCGTTTAGGAAACAAGCGGCAGGCCTTGCCGTTATAGATTGCAGCGACTTTCGCTGAAGGAGAACCCGATGCCTCGGACCTACTATATCTTCACGAGCGGACGTTTGCGCCGCAAAGGGAATACGCTCTACCTCGAGCGTCGGCCCGGAAGCGAGCCCGTCGAGGCGTCTGCAAAAGCGACAGATGAAGGTCCTTTGCCCCCGAAACGCTCCGATGATGAGCGCGCCGATCATCAATCGCCAGCGGAGAACGAAGCCGTGGCTGACGGCTTAGCGACAGAGACTGGCCCGGAGATGGATCTTGTAAACGAAGATCTGCCAAACAGCGGTTCGGAGTGTGTGGATAAAGGTTCGGCAACCGATACGTTGAGCGCAAAAGGCGGGATAGAAGCTGCTACTGGCGATGATGTCGATGGTGGACAGGTTGGCGAACACCCTTCTGCGCGCACATCAGCGGCGCAAGAGAGCGAGCCCCGACTCAGTCTAAAAGGGCAGTCGCAAGCGATTCCGATCGAGGACATTGCCGATCTTTTCCTTTTCGGCGAGCTCGATCTTAATACGAAGCTGCTCAATTTCCTCGCGCAAAAGGGCATACCCTTTCACGTGTTCAATTACTACGGCTTCTACAGCGGTTCCTATTACCCACGAGAGACTAACGTTTCAGGTTATCTGCTCGTTCGACAAGTTGAGCACTACATCGATGCGACCAAACGCCTCATAATCGCGCGCGAGATCGTGCGCGGGGCCTATCACAACCTTCATCGCAATCTGCTCTACTACCGCAATCGCGGGCGGGCGATCCAGGATTCGATCGAGATGATGGAACAAGAGTCAGAGAAGATCGAAACGGCATCCTCAATTGCGGCGCTCATGGGTGTAGAGGGACGCATAAGAGAAATCTACTACGGCGCTTTCACTGAAATCTTAAGGCTCGAGGAGCCGTTCAAGCGAGTCAAACGGCCACCTGATAACATGATCAACGCGTTGATCAGCTTCTCCAATTCGCTCCTCTATGCGGCGGCGCTTTCGCAAATCTATCGAACGCCGCTCAATCCCACAATCAGCTTCCTGCACGAGCCGGGCGCGCGTAGGTTCTCATTGGCGCTCGATATCGCCGAGATCTTCAAACCGATCATCGTCGATAAGATGATCTTTAAGCTCCTCAACCGATCGATGGTGACGGAAGATGATTTGATGGAGGAAGTTGCCTTTGCCTATTTGAAAGAGAAAGGGCGTAAGGTGGTTGTCCGCGAATTCGAAGAGCGCTTGCAAACGACGGTTCGACATCGAAGGATGAAACGAAACGTCTCTTATCGTGGTTTTATTAGACTCGAATGCTATAAGCTGGTGCGGCATCTGCTCGGAATCGAACCCTACCAGGCGCTGCGCGCATGGTGGTAAAACTACGAGCGGAAGATGTAATGAGCGCGAATCCCTTCGGGAGCGGACGTTGTACATGCACTCTTCAAAGATCGGATGAGTTGCGCGGTAGGTGTGGGGATTGCATGTTAGGTTGTATGCTTGCTCTTCATAGGAATTGGCCCGAGACACCGGGCCATTTCCTCCACCGGTTGTACACGTTCTCTTAAGGATCCAACGAGAGATTCATCTAGCGATGCGTGTGGCTTTGTGGCGAATATCAGCGCTGTACACGTTCTCTTAAGGACCTAGCGAGAGATTCATCGAGAGCGTTATGTATATCGTAGTTGTCTACGACGTCGAGCAGGGACGTGTCAATAGGGTGTGCCAACTGCTGCGGCGGTATTTGCATTGGGTGCAGAATTCCGCGTTCGAAGGGGAACTGAGTGAGGCGCAATTGGAAAGGCTCAAAAGCGAGCTGAGTGAGATCATCGATCGAGAGAAAGATTCAGCCTATTTCTACGTACTCGAAGATGTCCGATGGCTGAGGAAAGAGGTTTTGGGGAGAAACAGAGGATCGATAGATAATCTGCTTTAACTGAGCAAGGATCTCTGTCTTAGGAAAGAGGATCGGACTTCAGCTCCATCGATCTGGCGAAGTCCAAAAGGGGCTCAGTCCTTGGAAGGGTAATCATGCCGTTCTATCAAACCTGCTTGGCAAAATATAATTCATTTAGTATTGCATGATGTGACGCCAGTAAGTGTGTTTCTCATTATGAGCCGCTAGAAGCTAGTTCATATTAAAACTAGACCGTTAGACAACAATATCCTCATCCACACTGGTCCGATTAAAACAAGAGGACTGGACGCGAATGCACCTTCCTCACGAAGGTTTCAATCCCACACTGGTCCGATTAAAACAATGAGGCCATCATTTTGGGTCTTCCCGTCTCCTACGTTTCAATCCCACACTGGTCCGATTAAAACCCGACTGACTGGTCCAGAAAAT
>NZ_CBXV010000010.1 GCF_000820845.2 Pyrinomonas methylaliphatogenes
AGGGGAGTTGACGCAGGTGACGAATCCGTGGGGTGTGGTGGTAGGCTACACCAGAGATCAGACCGGCCAGGTGACGGCCATCACCGGAGCCGGTTATGCTGGGGTGACTGTATATGCGCAGGGGATCAGGTATCGAGCCTTTGGGGCGGTGAAGCAGGTGACGTATGGCAACGGGCGACAACAGAGCGTCGCGTATGACAACAGGCTTCGTGTGAGCAGATGGGAAGTGGTTGGGGTGTTAGGGTGGGAGTATGGGTATGATGATTTTGGTGAGCGGAGTGGGCGGGTGACGTTTGCGCGGAACCTGTACGACAACAGATTGGATCGGAGTTGGGAGTACGATCAGGTGGGGCGGTTGCAGCATGCGTACAGTGGGGAGGAGGCGCGAGCGCACGTTGGGCGAGGTGAGTGGGGGAGTCCGACCGGGCCGTATGCGCATAGCTACGAGTATGACGTGTGGGGGAACATGGTGAGGCGTGTTGGGTGGGGCGGCTGGGCAGGGGCCTTCAGTGTGAGTTACGTTGGGAATCGGGTCGTTGGGTTAGGGTACGATGGAGCAGGGGACTTGGTGGACGACGGGCGGCAGCAGTATGGGTATGATGCGGGAGGGCGGCAGGCGTGGGCGCAAGGGAGCGGGTATCGGTTAGAGCAGAGGTACGATGGAGATGGGTTACGAGTGAAGAAGAACGACAATGGGGATGTCGTTTACTACATCCGGTCGAGCGTGTTGGGCGGGCAAGTGGTGGCTGAGATAAGGAACTGGGGATATGGCTGGAGTTGGAGTCGTGGGTATGTCTATTGGCCTGGTGGGGAGTTGCTGGCGATTCAAGCCGGGGGAGTGAAGTGGGTGCACCGGGATCCGGTGGTGAAGAGTCAGCGGTTGACGGACGAGGCGGGGAACGTGGTGGCGGTGGTGGAGTTGGATCCGTGGGGCGGAGAGACAGAGAGGAGCGAGAACCCACGGTATCATCCGTATGTGTATGGGGGGTATGAGCGGGATGGGAATTGGAGCGATCAGGCGCAGCGGAGGGTGTATCACGGGTGGTATTCGCGGTTCTATCAGCCGGATCCATGGGAAGGGAGTTACGATCTGACGGATCCGCAATCGTTCAACCGGTATGCTTACGTCAGGAATGATCCGGTGAACTTTACCGATCCGAGTGGGCTCGATGCAGTCGGGCGACTCATCGACCAGCCCCATTGGACCGAGATCTGTTTCAGCGCCGCTTACAGTGGATGTGGTTTTGGTCCCGAGATGGCCGCCTTTGCTGAGGACTTCTCGCTGCGTCAGACGTTCGGCTACAACTACTGGGACTTGCCAGGGTATGCCAACGAAGCTGAGCAAGGTGAATATCGTTATCTGTCGATCGTCGCGACAGGTTTTGATCCGGCGTTTGGGATATTTCGTGGGACGGTGCAGGTTGTCACCACGCAAGGTAATCAAACTGAAGCGCGGACACTAAGAAACCCGACGTATCAACAGATCGTTGATGCTTATCTTCAAGCGTTTGGACTCGATCAGCACATGATCAATAAACAGTGGAGAAGAGGGAAAAGAGAAAATAGTGGCGGCTATCTGTTCACTCTTTTACAATCAGGTGTGGTGTTGTTAGAAGCGTTGAAAGCGGCAGGTGAGTTTAAGGAGGGGCGGTTTGGTGTACTTCACGAAAAAGAGATTGGTAAGCCGTGGCGAGACTTTCGCAGCTTGAGCGGTGCGCGTGGTTTAGAGATGAGTTTGCAAATCACCTTCAATACAAAGACACTTAGAGCATGGGCTGACGTGGATGAGTACAACCCTTATCAGGGTTTAAGAGGCTTCTTCGGTCACACTTGGGAGGTGTTCAGAAATGCTCTCCTCAATATATTCGGAGGTGGGCGATGAGCACAAGGCTGTTGTTAATCATAGCGTTTGTTTCAACTATCCCATTGTTCAGCTCACAGAAGATGACTTTAACTGAGAAGGCAGCAGTGCAAGGCGGTTCACAACGAGAAGCAGAGCGATTATGGGAGCAGGCTATTAGTGCCAAGGGAGGACGTACACGACTACATCAAGTTAGAAATCTTGTGGTTTCGTCTCGCGCCACCTATCGGTTGAGTCTATTCAAACGTGGGCAATTGCATTACGAGGAGTTTTACGTTTTTCCGAGCAAGATGTGGGCTTGGTATGATGATCGTCCAAGCGTTTTGGGTTTATACCTCAGGATGTTCAACTTCGACGACAGTCTATTCTATGAAACACAGGAGGGCAGTCCCCCTAAAAAACTGAGTGAGAGAAATGATGGTCGGTTTTTCCTTTTGCGAGCACAGCTTGTCTACTTAATGGAGACGCGGTGGGTCAAGCCTATCGTTGTCGGTATGACACGAGGACATGTCGGGCACCAAGACGTAGATATCATTCAAACACTTGTCAACGAAAGGAGAATAGACTTTGCTCTTGATCGAGAGTCACACCTGCCGGTCAAAATCAGCATTTACCCTTCGGAGACTGACGTGCAAGCCGCTAAGAGATCAGGAGGAGTAGATGCGCCTGATGTTCCTATAAATTCCGTTTTATTATCAGATTATATTGAGGTGGATGGCATTAAAATGCCGCGAGTGGTTAACTTCGATAGGACGATTGACGTGCGAACTTCTTATCTGTTCAACGTTACCTACGACGAAAGGATCTTCAAGCAGCCTCCTTCAATCGAGGCTGGACCCGAGGCATGGCGAGCGAGAAGGGAATAGAGGGGATTGTGTGCTCGATGATGTAGAAGGTGCTGGAGCTGGAGAGAGAATATATGGTGAAGCGGTGAGGGGGGTAACAGAGGTAAGGAACTGGAGAGTGGGTGGATTGGGACCTGAGGGTATGTGCGCTGGCCTGATGGGGAGTTGCTGGCGGTGCAACACATGGGAGTGAAGTGGGTGCATCGGGATCCGGTGGCGAAGAGTCAGCGGTTGACGGACGAGGCGGGGAATGTGGTGGCGGTGGTGGAGTTGGATCCGTGGGGCGGGGAGACAGAGAGGAGCGAGAACCCACGGTATCATCCGTATGTGTATGGGGAGTATGAGCGGGATGGGAATTGGAGCGATCAGGCGCAGCGGAGGGTGTATCATGGGTGGTATTCGCGGTTCTATCAACCGGATCCATGGGATGGGAGTTATGACCTGACGGATCCGCAGTCGTTCAACCGGTATGCTTATGTGCAGAACGATCCGGTGAACTTCGTTGATCCCTCTGGGTTGATGATGGAGGGCGGCGTCAGTTGTTACATCGATGGGGTTGAATCAGACTGCGGCCTCGCTCTCAGGATGGTCGAAGCTGGTGCAGCCGTGATTGGGCCTGAGCAGACGACGCGGTGGAATCCAGACGCCAATCTTGGTCAAGGTGGGTGGGAGTTCTTCCGCGCATTGGCCGATGGGAGAGTTGGGTGGTTCAATATACAAGGTGTTTCGATCACGGTAAGTGCAGTGCTTAGTCATGCAGAGATGGGGGCATGGTTTGCTGGCAGTCACACGTATGTCAATGTCTTTACGAATATCTCATCGTTACAAAAGGCAGGTGGATCATCGCCTTTCACGTCTGATGACTCGGATGTCAGAGCTGTGAGCGGCGCGCTAAGCGTGGCTGGGATAGGAGCTAGCATCGGAGAGTATTCGAATGTCAATCCATCTGGCACAATGTGGAGAGGGTTAACTAAGGAAGAGGCCAAGTGGTATCGGATGAGTTGGGGAGGCAATCAGTATGTCTCGCGGTCAGCAGCAGTCGCTCGGGCAAATGCCTACAGATTGCTTGGTAGATCAGCATTTGCTCTAGGTGCAGGTATTAGTGCCTACCAAGGTGTTCAAGCATTACGGCATGGGGAATATGGCAAAGCAGGGAAATCGGGCTTGGATATTATTATGGGCGGAGTTGGTGTGATTGGCGGTCCTATCGGTGCAGGAGTGAGCGGTGGCTATTTCATCATAGCCACGATTGGCTGGGGCAATGTAAGGAGATCTCTTGTAACCCCGTTGCCCCAAGGAACAGGATTTACAAGAGCTAAGATAGGCACGATCCCGCCATAGTGATTCCAAGCCCAAACGCGATGCGGAGCCGATATGGACCCTTTCTATTTTGTCATTGGCGGATTCGTAATTTTCATCTTCATCTTCAAGATGGAGATGCTCGTCCGTAAGGAGAGCTTCAGGATCATTCTAGGGATCAGCTTTCTCCTGTTCTTAATCGGGTTGGTTCTTCATTTTACAGAGGCAGGGCGGTCTTCACTGTCTGGCGCTCTTTTGTGTCCGCTGTTGTCGTTGGGACTATTTCGCCTTTTGCGTAGAGTTTTTCTCCGATGGTTCAAACATGAGCCGAGAGACACCTTCTTCAACTGGAATCTTGGACTAGGTGAAGACAGGATCTTCAACATCTTGTATTTTGCCATGGCCATATTGCTATGGATGGTTGTTCCTTTCGGGATGGAACAACTAGCCAAAGTAGGCTGGTAAGTTGTACTAGATGCGGAACAAACGTTCCGCGAGAGATCAAGTCCACATTCGTGTGTGAAATCCCCTCTCCGGTAGTAAGAGCTACGCCAATTGCTTCATCACGAGTGTTTGGGCCTCACGCCAAGTCCAATATTCTCGCACGTCCAAGGTGTAGCGGTGGCCCGTTATTCATTTCTCTTCCATTTTCATCAGCAGATCCCTCAGCAGGCGCAAGGCTGATTCATGAACAGCCTCCTCGGCGATCCTGAATGGTAGTATCCTCTTCCTTAGCGGAGCGATGGTTTGCTACCACCCAAGGTAGCCTAGGTCGTTCTCTTTGTGCGTATAGTTTGGGACGTTACCAAAAGGATACGCCGCCTTCAAATACTTTTACACACTTTGATATTACCTCCTTTATCTTTCCGAGAATCCTTTTTAGTGCTTCTCGTGGCAGCTATAATGGCATGACGCATGGTCGAAAGCGGTTGGCCGCTGCAGAAGTTGCCGTTCTCGTGAGGAGACGAACAATGAAAGCTCGCGTTTCAGTTGATCGTGACAAGCTCGCCGAGTTCTGCCGGCGACACCATATTCGCAAGCTGGGGTTCTTCGGTTCGGTTTTGCGCGATGATTTCAATTTGGACTCAGATGTTGATGTGTTAGTCGAGTTCGAGCCGGGCGAAGAACCGGGCTTCATTGCGCTGTCGTGCATCGAGGAGGAATTAGCTGCTTTGTTGGGCTGGCGCCGAGTCGATCTAGTCAGCGCCAAGTATCTCAATCGCCGTCTGCGTGAACGTGTGCTTGGCGAAGTCGAGGTGCAGTATGCCGAAGGATGACCTGATCTACATCGGCCACATGCTAGACATGGCGCGCGAAGCGCGCAACCTTGTAGAAGGCCGCGAGCGCGCTGACTACGATCAAGATAAGGCATTGCGCTATGCGTTGGCGCATCTTCTACAAATCATTGGCGAGGCGGCGCGTCATGTGTCACCGGAGATGCGCGCGCGGCACGCACACATTCCGTGGCGAGCGATCACCGGAATGCGGCACAAGATCGTGCATGACTACATGTTCGTTGACGAAGACATCGTGTGGAAAACGGTGACGGAGGAACTTGCGCCACTGGTGGCCGATCTGGAAAGGATTATCTTGGAGGAGTCAAACGAAGAGACTTAAACGTAATGCAGACAACTTTTCGGATGGGAACAATGGGCGGAATACGCGGGCGTATGTGACGGGAGTGACCGATGCAGATGGGTACAGTTCGTACACGCAGTATGATTACGACACTGGGTCGGTGACGGCGCGGCGTGATCCGAAAGGGGCGGTAGAGTTGTTGGAGTACGATGAGGCTGGGCGGTTGGTGCGCGAGACGAATCAGAACACAGGGGCCTATGTGCGGTGGGTCTATCCGGCAGCGGGCGATTATGTGGTGAGCTATCGGACGGTGCGGCAGGTGGGCGAGGAGTTGATGAGCGCAACGTTCTATGATGGTGTGGGGCGGGTGCGTGCCGTGGCGAGCGATTTTCCTGGGAGCAGCGGTGGGCGGCGAGCGGTGCATTACATGAACGACGCGATGGGGCGGCGGGTGTGGGCATCGAATCCGGCGGAGATCAACGACAGTTGGCAGCCTGTTGGCGACGATGCTGGTGATTGGCAGTGGACGAAGCAGGAGTACGATTGGCAGGGGCGGGTGACGCTGACGATCAATCCTG
>NZ_CBXV010000011.1 GCF_000820845.2 Pyrinomonas methylaliphatogenes
ATCGTACTCGTAATCCACCCGCCCCATCCCGTCCTCCATCCACACCCGATTCCCTCCTTCATCATACCCATACTGCACGTTCGCAGTGGGAGCCACTCCTTGTGGAACGCCATAGTTGATCGCCGTCACCAAGTGCCGCCCGTTGTACTGAAACGTCTGACTCGCTCCACGTGCATCAGTGATCGTGTTCACCGTATCATCCGCATTGTAGCTATAGATCGTCTGCCCTTGTTCAGGAGTGGTCCTTCTCCACAACCGCCCATGCCCATCATACTCGAACGTCCGCACCTGCCCCTCGTGATTGATCTGCACAAGCTGATCACGCCCGTTGTAGCTGTACCAGGCTGTCGCATAGACGCTCCCGTCCCAGTTGAGTTCTTCAACTCTGGTGAGTCTGCCCAGCACATCCTTGTAGAGCCGCTTCCTTCGACCTCGTTCATCTCTGCTCGTAATCACTTCACCGCCTGCGCACCCGCAGCCAGTGTAACTTAACTCACGTGTGCTCCCATCAGGATTAATCGTCAGCGTCACCCGCCCCTGCCAATCGTACTCCTGCTTCGTCCACTGCCACCCGCCAGCACCATCACCTACCAGATGCCAAGCTAGCCCCGATGCCTGCTAGCCCTACGTGAAGATCACTGGCCTCCCTTACGCGAAATTTGGTAAGATATTCATACCTTAGAACCCCAGAGCCAACGCACGGGAGGAGTTTAATGTCCAGTCCATCGTCGCTAGTCGAGTATCTGTCCACCACGCACATCGGGGAGAAAGGTCAAGTCACCATCCCTAAACAGTACCGTGACGCGCTGGGAATAAAAGCAGGCGCGCCCTTTGCTGTCTTGCGCATCGGTAATGGACTTATTCTCATGCCGGAACAGACGAGATTCCAAAAGCTGTGCGATGCTATTGCTGCGACTCTGGAACAAGCTGGCATTACAGAAGTTGATCTGCAAGCAACGCTCCAGCAAGCGCGCGAGCGCGTCTTCGCTCGCCGCTATCCGCAATTGTTGCGGCGCAACTCCAATCGATCACAAGCGAAGAGGAGAAGGTGAGAAAGCGCGCGCGGCTTTTTCTCGATTCCAATGTGTTGATCGGTGGGATCGTTGCGCGCTGGGGCTTGGATCGCGCCGTCTTATCGCTGTGTGCGGCACGCATCTGCCAACTAGTGTTGGCCGAAGTCGTGCGCGATGAAGTCGAAGAGAATCTCTTGCTGCATACCGCTCGGCTGGGTGCTCGAGAGGTAGACAAGCTGCTCGCCGACTATGCGAAGTTGATTAAACTGACGCGCCCTGAGCTGGTCCCTTACCCGAGTGAAGAAGCTGTCATCGCGGCACGCCATCTGATTCGCCATCCGGCTGATGTGCCAGTGCTCGTTTCAGCAATCCACAGCCAACCCGACTGGCTATTGACACATAACACTAAACACTTTTCGTCAGCCGTTGCCCGACGCACAGGGTTACGGATCGCCACGCCTGCGGCATTTTTCGCAGAACTCGCAAGTCGCATCGGCTAAAAGTCCAGCCATGAAGTTAGACCCACTCTGCAACATCAAGTCTCCAACCTCGTTCGGCAGTGTCGGCTATTTTGTGGGCGAAGCGTCTGGGTGAACTAAGAAGAGATCAAGAGGTTCACCGCAGAGGAGACCAGTTGGCATATTCACGAAGGGGTGAGGGCGACCATCGAGCACGTGCTGTAATGAGGAGGGGACTAATCACCTGACCGCCCGCCCACCTTGAACGAACACCCGACCGCCACGCGCGACCACAACAGCTACGATACTCGATCACACGGCGCACGGGCAAGATTGAACAAATGGGCGCAGCTCCGAGACTGAGAAGAGACCTTTCTGACCAAGCTCTTTGAGCGGTACAACCAACATGACTGGAGAGGTGGAAGAGGCTGTCTGGGAGATGTACATCTAGGGAGTCAGTCAAGTCACGATTTTTGTGGGTTTCTCTTCCGCGGCGAGAGAGCGGAGCCATGTCCATGTAACGCCTGAACGCCCAATCTTCACTCGCCCTAAGCATCACCACCGTAGCCAGGTTGGCCAGGCTCTCCTCGTTCGGAAACACGCCCACCACCTTGGTCCTCCGCTTTACTTCCTGAAAAGGCCGCTTCAGCACATTCGTGCTTTTGATGTGCCTCTGGTGACCGCTGGGAAAGTCCAGGCAGGGCAGCTCGAATCGCGAATACCACCCGTGGTAGCTCCTCATCAGCGCCTGATCCACTCCGTCGCCATCCCGCTCGTACGTCGTGTACCGATATGGCTGCTGCCTCTGGTTCACACTTCTGTCCGTCTCTCCGCCCCACGGATCCAACTCCACCACCGCCACCACACTCCCCGCCTCGTCCGTCAACCGCTGACTCTTCACCACTGGATCACAGGGCGCTTAACGCACTTCCCCCACTCGATGTCATGCCAACAACTCTCCAGCGCTCTTGACACTAACCTAACGGTCGGATCCAAGTTGAACCTTATCTAAATGTCTGAGATAACTGTAAGGAGTCTTAGTCATTACGGCACGACAGGCTTATTGTTTATCGCTGAGTTGGCTACTTTCATTAAGGTTCCCATGTCTGCAGCTTTAATACCCACCGTGTATCGATAGCCGTCTTGATCCCAGGTCAACGTTGAATCTGAGCAAACAGCACCGCACACGGCATCAACAAAACGCCCGACTATCCCTCGATCTAGCCGCACGACCTTCCCTTTCACTCGCCTCGCTCCCTTAGCTACATGCCCGGAGATCATCCCATAACGGCAGGCATTGCCACCTGTACAGTCCTTAGTAAAAGCTAGCTGAATTTCATACCGGGAAAACGTTACTTGTTCAACGATAGCATAAAGCTGACGTCCTTCACCTTCTGCCGCAAGGTATGTAGGCAGCCTGAGCGGAACATGTGTTCTCTGTCGCAACAGAGGCAAGATAGGAACGAAGACCGGATTGATTTTTATGGTCGTCTGCGTAAAAGGAGATGCACAATGCTGCCGCCAGCTTATACAAGAACATAGCAGGATTGAATGTGGTGCCGCATTTGAGCCAGCAAACCCATTTATTTTCTTAAGCATAACGGAGTCATCATAACCATGCAAAATCAAACAAACCCCAAGCGACATCACAAATAGTTGTAGCTTCGGCATAGCGATCTTCTTTCTAACAAGCACCCAAGGCGCGTAAATATCCCCGCGCATACCTAGCTATTAGGCGAGCCCGATCCAAACCATTCACCACTCTCCTAGCGTTGACAAAATCTGTTCTTCTATCGTTGACATAGCGGCTCAGCTTTATGCCGGTGAAAACTCCATTCATCATTCCATGAATCGTAATAAAGGCTGCGATTTGCGGATCAGCTGCGAGTTCTGGATTGTCTATCAAATCTACCCCGAGTAAATCCGAGTAAAATTGGTAGTTCCTCCGCCCCGTCAGCTGAACATAACCACGCCCTTTGTACCGTGGCCCGTCACCGGGTTGCGTGTTTCCCAAATCCTTTCTTCCCTCATAAGCTCTACCAGAGGCATACTCAGTCAGAGTTCTCCCTTGATCTGTCTCGTGTTGCGCTGTTGCCAGCACGTAGGCAATTTGTGCCGCAGTTAATCCTTGCCGTCTTGTTTCAGCTAGGAGCAGAGGAATATCGTCATGAAAAGTCGTGGGTGCGGTAGCAGCCAATGACTTCTCACAGGGAGTAAGTGGCGGTTCACCAAGTTTGCTCACATCGACTGGATTCTGCGGCAGTGTAGCTGCTGGCAACTCCGGCGGCCCATCAATCAACGGCGGCAGCAACCGCTGATCCATCTGCATCCCAAACATCCATAACTCCCATAACGCCGTCCAGTCAGGCCCAGCATCGGCTCTCACCGTCACTACCCCAAGCTGCACCCCGTTGACCGGACCCACCGTCAGCATCCCTGTCGGATCCACGTAGTTTACCGGATCATTCTGCACATAAGCATACCGGTTGAACGACTGCGGATCCGTCAGGTCATAACTACCTTCCCATGGATCCGGTTGATAGAACCGCGAATACCACCCATGATACACCCTCCGCTGCGCCTGATCGCTCCAATTCCCATCCCGCTCATACCCCCCATACACATACGGATGATACCGTGGGTTCTCGCTCCTCTCTGTCTCCCCGCCCCACGGATCCAACTCCACCACCGCCACCACATTCCCCGCCTCGTCCGTCAACCGCTCACCTCTTCACCACAGCATCCCGATGCACCTACATCACCAGCCAGCAATATCATGTCAATTCACCTCACCCTACCACGCGCAGCTTAGCCCCCCTCTCAAACAACGCGCCGCCTTCCCCTACCCACTTGCCCTCAATCCCCACAACTGTGAAACATAGCGGCGATAACGAACTGCTACTTTGCTGGCTTAGATCCGCTGAAAGAAACTCTCGCCAAAAGAGGTGTAAACTTAGACAAAAATCCACAAAGGGTCAAGAAGCTCTCTCTCCCTCATCGACGACCGACGCAGTAAAACGATCCCCCCGCAAAATCTCACCGCCAATAACCGCCCCTGCAC
>NZ_CBXV010000012.1 GCF_000820845.2 Pyrinomonas methylaliphatogenes
CACCCTACTCAATCCGCCACACCCGCGTGTCATACGTGCTCGTCAACATGTACTTCCCATCTGGCGTGAACGCTATCCGATTCACCCTCGCGGCAAACGGATCATCACGCCGCTGCCTGATCGCCGGATGCGACGCTCGCGCCAACTCCGAGCCACTGGCAAGGTCATAAAGCACAACATGCGCTTGCTCGATCGTCGAAAAAACCCCACGCTCTTCGCTCGTGTAAGCAACTGCCAACATCCGGCTGTCTGGTGAGACAGCCATAGCTGTGCCAACAACATTCGAGCTGACGGCGCGATCATCTCGCACATCAGGCTGACTCCAGCTTGTAACATCAAGCCGTCGCACAACCTCATAGTTCGTTGTGTCGTAGAAGAGCAGGTAGCGTTTTGTCTCTGGCTTATCAAAGATCGTGTTGCTGGCGACAACCAAAAGGAACTTGCCATCTGGCGTGTAAATTGCATCACCTAAAAACAATCCTGATGGGGATTCGATTCGTTTAATAACTTTCAAAGTAGCTGCGTCCCGAACAAGTGCCTCCTTTAAGGTGCTATCTAGGGTGTAAGCCAGATGACACCTGTCAGGCGAGAGCGCGAGTTGACCACGAACTCCTTTCTTAGAATCGCTTGGGTCAGCCGCAGCAATGATTTGGCGAGTACAACCTTCTAGGATCAGTCTGCCTAATGATTCACCTTCCTGCTGCGACACGACGCCAAGCGCGTGCTGATGGTTAAGGAATCTTACTGAGGAGAAGTTACCTTCTGGAGCATCAAGGCATATGCGCGTCTGACCGGAAACAACATCCCAGACCCTGTATTGCCTTCTTCCACCAGAACGTGGCTTGGGTTCACCATAGAAAACCTGCCGCGTTCCGGGTATGAATTGCTCATTCTCGGGAAAGAACTCCACCCTGATTCGACTTACCTCACGCCCATCCCGCAAATCCACTACCCGCAACTCATCATCATAAACCTCTGGCTGATTGGCCTTGACCCAACCACCGTAGATCCGGTAGCTGCGCGTCGGATATGAGCTCCGATAGAACAAAACAAGCCGCCCGTCACTTGATATATCACATAAAATGTCATGCTTGTACTCAGCAACCAATCTCAACCTAACACCCCTCCTCCCACTACTCCCAGCACCCACAATACACTGAACAAAAAACGCACACCACACCAAAGTTAATACCCAAACAACCTTGCCCCGCATCCTCGCCTCCTAAGCAATAAAGATGTCCTCACAAACACAAGTATCCTGTGATCTTCCTGCCTAAC
>NZ_CBXV010000013.1 GCF_000820845.2 Pyrinomonas methylaliphatogenes
CACACTCTTACTCACCTTGTTGTAGAACACCTCAACCCCATGCACCAAAGCTGGCAACACCCCCATCTGTGGATTACCTATGTCAATGTCAACAAACGCACCCCCACGCCCACCTCCAATCTGCAATGCGTAGAAAGCTCGGCGCTGCCGCCCTCCCCACTCGCTCATCCCAGGATGCTCGCTCTCGGCTGGCGGTGAATTGACGAATCGACCCGCTGCAACCGCCGCCTCAAAGCTGCGACGAAGATTCGTTGTTGTTCCAGCCGCAAAAAGCAAACGATCCGGTTTGACTTCTGCCAACATTAAACCGCTGGTGATTATACCCGCTGCAGCAAGAGCACCTGTAAGGTTAAGGAAGCTAGCCCGTTGCGCCTCGGACAAGCCATTATAGAAGGCCGCGCCTAGTCCGTCAGGGATACTATTCAGTAACGCCTGCTGCGCGGCACTAAGTTGACTAAAGCTAGGGAAACTGCATCGTGGCGGTTCACCAAGTTTGCTCACATCGACTGGATTCTGCGGCAGTGTAGCTGCTGGCAACTCCGGCGGCCCATCAACCAACGGCGGCAGCAACCGCTGATCCATCTGCATCCCAAACATCCATAACTCCCATAACGCCTCCATCGCCTCGAAGTATTCCCTGTTTAGCGCAAACAACCCAGTAGGATCCACAAAGTTCACCGGATCGTTCTGCACATAGCTGTACCGGTTGAACGATTGCGGATCCGTCAAGTCATAGCTCCCTTCCCATGGATCTGGCTCGTTGAACCGCGTCCACCACCCGTGGTAACTCCTCATCAGCGCCTGATCGCTCCAATTCCCATCCCGCTCATACCCCCCATACACATACGGATGATACCGTGGGTTCTCGCTCCTCTCTGTCTCTCCGCCCCACGGATCCAACTCCACCACCGCCACCACATTCCCCGCTTCGTCCGTCAACCGCTCACCTCTTCACCACTGGATCTCGGTGCACCCATCTCACCCCGCCCTGCTGCACCGCCAATAGCTCCCCACCAGGCCAATAGACATACCCCCTGCTCCAACTCCAGCCATATCCCCAGTTCCTCACCTCAGCCACCACTTGCCCGCCCAACACGCTCGACCGGATGTAATAGACCACCTCCCCCGTTGTCATTCTTCTTCACCCGCAACCCGTCCCCATCGTTCCAAAGCCGCAATGTCCGGATCGGCCCCATCGTGCCTGCCTGCTGACCCTTGCTCCGCAATCTCCGTAACGGAATACTATTGTGACCCCTACCTTACTTTTGAAACCGCTGACCAGCCTACCTCACGCACCGCGAAGACTTAGTCCCGATGGGCCCACTTACATACTCGATACTGTCAACTACCCTCTCATAGTTGTAAAAGATCGCAATACCACGATCGCGGTACTCTATTACCTCAACAGGCCCTCTCTTTGACTCGTATAACGGACTGGATTCACCATCGCCCAAACAATCATCAAAATCATACCTCGTCATAACGCAATCATCGCCCAAACGTCTGGTCACTTCCTCCACCCCTATCCCCTCTGGCTTCTCTACCACACTTTTGATGACATCATGCTGCTCGTCTAGAACAACTACAAGATCCCCACCAAAATCTCCTCTTCTTCTGTACTTGAACCAAACCTCGGCATAAGTTCCATCGGAGACTCTCTCGATTTCGGTCGGCTGGCCCAACACACGCAGCAGGTCGGCCAGCTTAGACCTGCCCACCACCAATCCTCGGTACGTTGCTGGTTTCCACGATATTTTCTCCTTGCTCGTGCTTGCTAAGCACTGTGCCGCTCCCTGTCTCATGATCGCTCGGCTTTCCTGTGATACCAATTGCTGAGTAAAAAACAGGCACATTATCAACAGATCCTTAATCATGACCTTTTCCCTCCCTAAACGGAGAAACGCTTCAAATATCCCCTAAGGACAGAAAGAATTGAGGTACCGCTCTGGATCACGACGCTCACCGTTCACCCATACTTCAAAATGCACATGTGACGGTAGACCTCTCGCGTTGCCAGTAGCACCAACTACACCTATTTGCTGTCCTTGGGTAACATCCTCTCCTTCTCTAACCAAGTTCCTAGCATTGTGAGCATAACGAGTTTGTACTCCATCGCCATGATCAATGATGATGAGGTTGCCATACGCTCTCCCCGCGGGATCAGTCCGCATGCCTGAGTAGATAACCCTACCTGAACGATTAGCATATATCGGGGATACGTTCTCCTCGCCTGCAATGTCTAATCCCAGATGTCGCCTTACCCTCCCGTTGCGACTTGCTCTCCTTGCCTGCCATTGACCCTCTCCGCCCCTTGGATCGCGCAAGTGCCCGGGCTGGCCGATAGGCTCACGGTTGAAACCAGGCTGGCCAGTCACCGGATTCACCCCACAATGTGGTCGCGGTGGATCCCCCAACCTGCTAACATCAATCAGGTTCTGTAACGAACCAATCTCTGCCGGAATGAACGGCGCCCCATCAACCAACGGCGGCAGCAACCGCTGGTTCATTTGCATCCCGAACAGCCACAACTCCCATAACGCCTCCATCGCCTCGAAGTATTCCCTGTTTAGCGCAAACAACCCATCTGGATCGACGTAATTCACCGGATCATTCCTGACGTAAGCATACCGGTTGAACGACTGCGGATCCGTCAGGTCATAACTCCCTTCCCATGGATCCGGCTCGTTGAACCTCGTCCACCACCCGTGGTAACTCCTCATCAGCGCCTGATCCACTCCGTCCCCATCCCGCTCATACGTCGTGTACAGGTACGGCTGCTGCCTCTGGTTCACACTTCTGTCCGTCTCCCCGCCCCACGGATCCAACTCCACCACCGCCACCACACTCCCCGCCTCGTCCGTCAACCGCTGACTCTTCACCACCGGATCCCGGTGCACCCACTTCACTCCCCCGGCTTGAATCGCCAGCAACTCCCCACCAGGCCAATAGACATACCCACGACTCCAACTCCAGCCATATCCCCAGTTCCTTATCTCAGCCACCACTTGCCCGCCCAACACGCTCGACCGGATGTAGTAAACGACATCCCCATTGTCGTTCTTCTTCACTCGTAACCCATCTCCATCGTACCTCTGCTCTAACCGATACCCGCTCCCTTGCGCCCACGCCTGCCGCCCTCCCGCATCATACCCATACTGCTGCCGCCCGTCGTCCACCAAGTCCCCTGCTCCATCGTACCCTAACCCAACGACCCGATTCCCAACGTAACT
>NZ_CBXV010000014.1 GCF_000820845.2 Pyrinomonas methylaliphatogenes
ACCGTTAGACAACAATATCCTCATCCACACTGGTCCGATTAAACAAGAGGACTGGACGCGAATGCACCTTCCTGCGAGTTTCAATCCCACACTGGTCCGATTAAAACGCCTACGCCGCCGCTCGAAGGAGCTGCTTATGCGTTGTTTCAATCCCACACTGGTCCGATTAAAACGCGTGGGCGAACAAGGCCGATTTCATACTCGGTCTGGTTTCAATCCCACACTGGTCCGATTAAAACGAGTTCGCGCTTGTGCCAATCGTCGCCGAGATGGGCGTTTCAATCCCACACTGGTCCGATTAAAACCGTTTCTGGACCAGCACGTCTCTTTTCTGGCCCACCAGGTTTCAATCCCACACTGGTCCGATTAAAACGCGCTAGGCCCCCCTTTCTTCAACCGCGCTTGCCTCGTTTCAATCCCACACTGGTCCGATTAAAACCCCGCCGAGCTGGTTGATACGCGGACTATATAGCAGGTTTCAATCCCACACTGGTCCGATTAAAACAGGCGAGTTACCGGCCGGACCGGCTAACTTCGAGATGTTTCAATCCCACACTGGTCCGATTAAAACCTCCTCGCCCGTCTCAACG
>NZ_CBXV010000015.1 GCF_000820845.2 Pyrinomonas methylaliphatogenes
TTTCAATCCCACACTGGTCCGATTAAAACCCGACTGACTGGTCCAGAAAATCGTTAACCAGTTAACGTTTCAATCCCACACTGGTCCGATTAAAACTCTGGTCCACCTCATTATCGGTCTGGTCCAACTCTCGTTTCAATCCCACACTGGTCCGATTAAAACGCGGTCCACACACGGGACACCGCAACTTAACATTTTGTTTCAATCCCACACTGGTCCGATTAAAACGCTCCTCTTTCGCCGCTGGCGGCTCCTCTTTCGCCGCGTTTCAATCCCACACTGGTCCGATTAAAACCAGCGAACGCCATCACAAACAGAGATCGGACTGCGAGTTTCAATCCCACACTGGTCCGATTAAAACGCCTACGCCGCCGCTCGAAGGAGCTGCTTATGCGTTGTTTCAATCCCACACTGGTCCGATTAAAACGCGTGGGCGAACAAGGCCGATTTCATACTCGGTCTGGTTTCAATCCCACACTGGTCCGATTAAAACGAGTTCGCGCTT
>NZ_CBXV010000018.1 GCF_000820845.2 Pyrinomonas methylaliphatogenes
CATCGAATCCGGCGGAGATCAACGACAGTTGGCAGCCTGTTGGCGACGATGCTGGTGATTGGCAGTGGACGAAGCAGGAGTACGATTGGCAGGGGCGGGTGACGCTGACGATCAATCCTGATGGGAGCACACGTGAGTTAAGTTACACTGGCTGCGGGTGCGCAGGCGGTGAAGTGATTACGAGCAGAGATGAACGAGGTCGAAGGAAGCGGCTCTACAAGGATGTGTTGGGCAGACTCACCAGAGTTGAAGAACTCAACTGGGACGGGAGCGTCTATGCGACAGCCTGGTACAGCTACAACGGGCGTGATCAGCTTGTGCAGATCAATCACGAGGGGCAGGTGCGGACGTTCGAGTATGATGGGCATGGGCGGTTGTGGAGAAGGACCACTCCTGAACAAGGGCAGACGATCTATAGCTACAATGCGGATGATACGGTGAACACGATCACTGATGCACGTGGAGCGAGTCAGACGTTTCAGTACAACGGGCGGCACTTGGTGACGGCGATCAACTATGGCGTTCCACAAGGAGTGGCTCCCACTGCGAACGTGCAGTATGGGTATGATGAAGGAGGGAATCGGGTGTGGATGGAGGACGGGATGGGGCGGGTGGATTACGAGTACGATGTGTTGGGGCGGTTGGTGGCGGAGACGCGGTATTTCAATGAGTTAGGGCAATCTTACAGGCTCACGTACCAGTACGATTTAGCAGGGGAGTTGACGCAGGTGACGAATCCGTGGGGTGTGGTGGTAGGCTACACCAGAGATCAGACCGGCCAGGTGACGGCCATCACCGGAGCCGGTTACGCAGGGGTGACCGTATATGCGCAGGGGATCAGGTATCGAGCCTTTGGGGCGGTGAAGCAGGTGACGTATGGCAACGGGCGACAACAGAGCGTCGCGTATGACAACAGGCTTCGTGTGAGCAGATGGGAAGTGGTTGGGGTGTTAGGGTGGGAGTATGGGTATGATGATTTTGGTGAGCGGAGTGGGCGGGTGACGTTTGCGCGGAACCTGTACGACAACAGATTGGATCGGAGTTGGGAGTACGATCAGGTGGGGCGGTTGCAGCATGCGTACAGTGGGGAGGAGGCGCGAGCGCACGTTGGGCGAGGTGAGTGGGGGAGTCCGACCGGGCCGTATGCGCATAGCTATGAGTATGACGTGTGGGGGAACATGGTGAGGCGTGTCGGGTGGGGCGGCTGGGCAGGGGCCTTCAGTGTGAGTTACGTTGGGAATCGGGTCGTTGGGTTAGGGTACGATGGAGCAGGGGACTTGGTGGACGACGGGCGGCAGCAGTATGGGTAT